>CAWDJC010000020.1:0-500608 GCA_963802525.1 uncultured Actinomycetota bacterium
CGTCGTGGCGGCCATCTTTTCTGCGATCGTTGTCTTCTCGGCCTACCTGACGACGCCTTATCTCAAAATTGGCAACCGAATCTATGCGTCATCGCCGGAAAACCGGCAGCCCGACCCTCCCGTCGAGGAGCGCTAGCCCACACTTGGGCCATGCCCGACTTCGACACCCTGCTTTACAAGACCGCCGGCGCGGTCGCCACCATCACCCTGAACCGGCCCGAGCACCTCAACACCATCGTCCCGCCCATGCCCGACGAGATCGAGGCCGCCATCGGGCTGGCCGAGCGGGACCAGGACATCAAGGTCATCGTGTTGCGTGGCGCCGGTCGCGCCTTCTGCGCCGGCTACGACTTCGGCGGCGGCTTCCAGCACTGGGGCGACGTCATGATGACCGACGGCAAGTGGGACCCCGGCAAGGACTTCGCCATGATCACCGCGCGCGAGACCGGGCCGACGCAGAAGTTCTCCGTTGACCGGACTAAGACGCGACACTCCGATGGTGCGGAACTAGGCTGTCGCACCCCTGCGGTAGGTGTCGTGTTATGCAAGAAGACATCGAGCGGGATCCATTCGCGATTGTGGTGCCGCGGTGGGGTCGGGTAGTGCCAGCGGATGGTCCGGTGCCTTGGACCGTCCTAACCGATGAGGGCATTCAGCTCGACCCCGTTCAGCGTTACCTCCGTGAGTTCGTCGCTCGTGGCGGTTCGCCGCTCAGTACCCGCAGCTACGCTTTTGACCTTTTGCGGTGGTGGCGCTGGTTGAAAGCGGTTGGAGTGGAATGGGACCGGGCGACTTCGACGGAGGTGAAGGATTTCGTTTTGTGGCTCAAATCCACGACGAAGTGGCGCCGGCATGCCCGGACGCGCTCAGCGGCGACTGTGGGCACGGTCAACCCACTGACCCGTAAGCAATATCTGGATGACAACTATCGGGCACGAACCATCAGGCATTGCAATGCTGTGTTGCGCGACTTTTACGCGTACTGGCTTGATGCCGGCGAGGGGCCGCTTCTTAACCCGGTGCGTATCGATCACCGGTCGTCTGAGCGTCCCAACGCAGGCCACAATCCACTGCAACCGTTTCGGGCCGGTGGGCGCCTGGCGTATAACCCTCGGCTGCCCAAGCAGCAGCCGCGAGCGCTATCGGACGAGCGCTGGATGGAACTGTTTGCGGCGCTGCGATCGAATCGGGATCGGGCATTGCTGAGTTTGACCATCAGTAGCGCCGCGCGATCTGGTGAGATCCTTGGTCTGCGCATCGCGGATGTCGACTGGGGTGAACAGTTGATACAAGTGCGTCGCAAAGGGTCAGGTGCAGTGCAGTGGCTGCCGGCCAGCCCAGACGCCTTCGTGTGGTTGAGGCTGTATCTGGCCGATCTGGCCACGCCGCTGGAATCGAATGACCCGGTGTGGTGGACGCTGCGGCGTCGTGACCATGGCGGCGGACTCACACGACATCCGGTCGATTACGAAGCGCTGCGCGCGGTATTCCGGAGGGCCAATCAGCAGCTGGGCACCAACTGGTCGATGCACGATCTGCGGCATACGGCCGCGCTGCGCATGAGCCGCGATCAAACGTTGACGATGCGTGACGTCCAAGCGATTCTCGGTCACGCCCACCTGTCCACCACCGCCGATATCTACATGGTGGAAGAGCAACAACAGGTCATACGTCGGGTTGCGGAGTTCCTCACGCAACGCGCGGAAACCGATCGTTGCCAGTCTCCGCCGGTCGCGGCCGGTTACGACGACGCCGCCCTGTCGATTCTGTTCGGCCGAGAGAAATGACTGTCACCCTAGCGGTCACCGCAACTACGCCGCGCCCATCCCAATCTTCAGAAGTTAGCGATGTTCAGCAGCGCGCGCCGTCGCTCGTTGACCACCTCGATGCTGCTGAGATACTCAAACTGCTTCCCACGCTGCCGAATTGGCCATCACGCCGAGGGGCGGCCGCCATGTGGACCGGCGGCGCGGCGCGTATCCTCAACTGGCTCGCCACCTTTGGCGGTCACGGATGGCAGGAACGATGGGTCGCTGCGGCCGGTGACGACTTTGCCTGGGCAGACCAACTAGTCGCAGCGGACATCAGTGATCGGCGCGGGCCAGAGAGAAGTCGCGATGAACTTCTTCGCGGATTGCGGGCATTGCTATACCTTCGCGCGATCAGACCGGGCTACATGTTCTTCAACAGTTACAAGCCAACGATGTTGTACGACCGAGTACGCGAAGTCATCGACCCTGAAGCGTTTAGCCGCTGCTATGAGGCCGCCCAAAAGGCGGGCGCATCAGCCGGGCGGCTCAACGACGCGATGACGACGCTCGTGCGGATGGTGCTACACACCGGGACCATGGTCGACGGTCTGCGTGCGACTGATTTTCTTGAGATGCGCGATGAGTATCGCCGTGCGGGTCAGCCGCTGCCGGCTGGATCAGTGCAGGCCTGGGACATCCTCAGGTCGGTGGGTGTGCTCAGCGAGTCGACATCATTCTCTGCGGTACTGCGACGCCGCGGCCAACCTAGCACCGCCGAGCTTGTGGATTCGTACCGCCTTGCTTGTCGTCCGGTGCGTGATGTCTTGGTGCGCTACCTCGATCAGAGGCGGCCGCCGATGGACTTCTCATCGTTTCGATCAGTCGTCACTGTGTTGGTGGGGCTGTTCTGGGTGGACATCGAAAAGCATCATCCCGGTATCGACACGCTTCACCTGCCGTCAGAGGTGGCCGAAGCCTGGAAGCAGCGACTCCGCGTGGTGGTTTCAAAGGGCGTTGTCAAGCCGCGGCGGTTCTACATCACCCACCTGGTGACTGTTCGCAGTTTTTATCTCGACATCGCGGAGTGGGCATTGGAGGATCCGACTTGGGCGCAATGGGCAGTGCCCTGTCCGATTCGGCGCGGCGAAACAATCGGTCTGGGCAAGGAAAAGCAGAAGGTAATCGCTGACATGCATCAGCGGATCCGCGAGCGACTGCCGCATCTGGACGCAATCGTCGAGGCGGTCGAGGATCAGCGCCGCAGCACGTCCGAGCTATTGGATCGCGCGTCGCGCAGCCGGGTTGGGCAGACGTTCGAGCACGCAGGTCTGACATATCAACGCGTGGCGCAGTACACGAAAGAGCGCGCGGCTCGCCATATGGGGTCGCCCAAAGTGATGGTGCAGCGGCTCGACACCGGGGAAAGGCGTGACGCCACTCAGGCGGAAGACGACGCGTTCTGGTGCTGGGCGGTCGTCGAGACGCTGCGCCATACCGGCATTCGACTCGAGGAACTCCTCGAACTCACCCAGCTCGCGGTCGTTCAGTACCAACTTGCAGACACGGGCGAAGTTGTTCCTTTGCTCCAAATTGTTCCGTCCAAGAACGACCAGGAACGCGTACTGCTCATCGGGCCCGAGCTGGCCAATGTGCTGGCGGCCATCATCACTCGGCTCCGCCAACGCCACGGCGGCAGAGTTCCGGCCGTGAGCCGCTATGACCCGTCCGAACGACTCGACGGACCGCCGCTACCGCACCTTTTCCAACGGTTCAGCAACCAACAAGCCCGCAATAGCGTGCTAAACCTTGAGCAGGTCCACCGGCTCCTGAATCTGGCAGTGGCCCACGCTGGAATCACCAACGCCGCTGGTGAACCAATGCGGTTCGTCCCGCACGATTTCCGCAGAATGTTCGCCACCGAAGCGGTGACGGGTGGTCTGCCCGTGCATATCGCCGCCAAAGTACTCGGCCATGCCAGTCTGGAAACAACACAGCACTATCTTGCTGTCTTTCCCGATGAGATGATCCGCGCCTACAGGACCTACATCGACAAACGACGAAGCATCCGGCCTGAAGCCGAATACCGGGAACCAAGCGAAAAAGAATGGGTCGAGTTCCGCCAACACTTCCACGAACGCAAACTCGAACTGGGCACCTGCGGCAGACCTTATGGAACCCCGTGTAAGCATGAACACGCCTGCATCAGATGCCCCATGCTTCGCGTAGACCCCCGGCAGCGTGGACGCGTCGTGGAGATCATCGCTAACCTCACCGAACGCATCAAAGAAGCCGAACTTAACGCATGGCTGGGTGAAGTTGCCGGCCTGAAAACCAGTCGCGAAGCGGCAGTGAAGAAACTCACCAACCTCGACCGTGCCACTGCTACGGCTGCTCAAACAGCCTCAGGAAAGGCGGAGCTGGGAATCCCTGTGCTGCGAAGCTAGCGGATAACTGGCGCCTCTACACCCGCAGGGTATCGGCCGGATTCAATGCATGCGGGACCACTGCTTGATTCAGTACATCAAGCGTGGGCATTCGTTCCTAACCTTCGTTGCGAAATGTCCTGCGGCTGACAGGCTTTCGGGGTGGATGGGCTGCGATTCACAGCGGCTGGGCGCCGGGTTCGAGCAGTCGTTTGGGGTGCATGCCGTCGACCTGGCCGATGAACGGCGGGTGGATGCTGTAGCCGAGCATGCGGCGGATGTCCTCCGACACCGCACGCACCGTGTTTCGAGTCGTGGACAGGGTGAACGCCTCCTGCGGGCGCAGCCACGGTTCGCAGTACTGGGCGGTCACAGCCAGGCGCGGATGCTGCGAGCGGTTCGCTCCGCCGCCGTGCCACTGGGTGCCCACGAAGAACACACACGACCCCGCGCTCATCACCACCGGTTCACGCTCGGTCTGGTCGGGTATCCGCTGCCCCCACAGGTGACTGCCGGGGATGATGTCGGTGGCGCCGTTGTCGGCGGTGAAGTCGTCGATCGCCCAGATCGTCGCCGCGCCTAGAGCGGCGCGCGGGCGCGGCAGTGGGTAGAAGCCGTCGTCGGTGTGCAGCATCTGCGCCTGCTCGCCGGGCAGGATGTTGATCACCTGCAGCATCGACAGCAGGTAGTTCGGCAGGAACAGCCGGTCCAGCAACGCCAGCACGCGCGGGTGGTCGGCGATCCGATCGCAGGTGCGGGTCTTGTTCAACACGCTGTACACGCGCTGGGTGGTATGCCCCTCGAACCGGTTACGGCCGTGCCGATCCAGCAGCGGCGCAACGGCTTCGCGGATGTCGTCGAGTTCGGTGGGGGTCAGCAGGCCGGGCAGGATCACATATCCGTCGCGCCGCACGGCGGCCAGATCCGTCTCGGCGACTACCGCGTCCACACTGTCGCCACTGCTCGGAGTCCGGCGATAGGTCCCGGCCAGATCACCGCCCATTTCCAGCAATGACGACGCTTCGGTACTCATGAGGGACTCCTCGGGAACGGGAACATAACTGAGTTCTGTTATGCTTGCCACTGTGGCACGCCCCCCGACCGGGCGTCAACACCTTCTCGACGCCGCCCGCGCCGAACTGGTCCGCGGCAACGGCGTGATGGAACTCAGCGCGCTGACCCGCCGCGCCGGGCTGAGCACCGGTGCGCTTTATCACCACTTCGGCTCCAAAAGCGGTCTGCTGGCAGCGATCTATGAAGGCTTCTACGAAGGACTCCGCCACGCCATCGGTGACTCGCACCTGCCCGCCGAGGCGGATTGGGGCACCCGCGAGCGCGAGCGCACCCGCCGGTTCGTCGCCTACCATTTCGCCGACCCGCTCGCCCCGATCCTGCTGAACCGCGGCGTCCTGGACCCGCAGCTCACAGAGCTCGAAGCCGTCTATATCCAGAACATGAGCGACAACGCCGTGGACAACATCCGGCGCGGCCAAGCCTTGGGCCAGCTGCCCGCCGACATCGACCCCGACAGCGCCGGCGCCTTCGTCATCGGCGGACTGCGCCACGGCATCGCCCAACAGCTTCGCATCACCCCGCTCCCCAGCCCCGACCAAGCCACCGAACGCCTCTGGTACCTCACCGCTGCCGCCCTCGGAATCGCCTGATGCCTGCTCCCGCGGTCGGGCCGCCAAGTGAGTGTGATCACCTAAGTTGGCCCCGGTTGGACCTGTGGTCTTCACGAATTTCGGCCCCACCAGGGCGGTGATCATGCCCGCTGGTGGGGTGCGGCGTGTCTTCACGAATATTGGCCCCACCCTGGGTGCGATCTTCACGTCTGATTTCTCAGCATGGAGGTCGCAAATGGTGAGGTCGCGTGTGGAGCTCTTCGAGCAGATCCGCAGGGATCGACGGATCGAGGACCTATCGATTCGGGAGTTGGCCGAGCGTCACAACGTTCATCGGCGCACGGTGCGCCAAGCGCTGGACTCGCCGCTGCCGCCGCCGTTCAGGCCCTGGATAACGGGTTGCAGAGGCGATCACTAGCTCGCGATAGGTTCGACACATGCCGCAACGGATCGTGGTGGTGGGCGCTGGTATCGCAGGGCTGGCGACCGCTGTCGGACTGCAGCGGCGGGGTCATGACGTCACGGTCGTCGAAAAGCGCACCGACACCTCGCCGGGGGCCGGAATCAGCATCTGGCCCAACGCTTTAGCTGCGCTCGATGAAATCGGCCTGGGCGAGGCGGTACGCGATGCTAGCGCGCGGGTCACAGCCGGTGCGCTGCGCTGGCGCGACGGCTCATGGCTGCGCCGCCCTGCGGCTGAGCGGTTCGTCAGGGCGCTCGGCGAACCGCTCGCGGTGATACAACGCTCGGTGCTACGCGACATCCTCACTGGCGGGCTGACGACAGGCACCGTCGAATACGGGCTGGCTGCCACCGGGCTGGTCCATACCGGCGACGGAGTACAGCTGAAGCTGTCGGACGCCACCATGCGCAGTGCCGATGCGGTCATCGGCGCCGACGGCACCCACTCCTTCGTAGCTCGCCACCTCAACGGCCTGCTGACCCACCGCTACGCCGGCTACACCGGTTGGCGCGGTATCGCCCGCTATGCCATGAACCCGCAATTGGCTGGTGAGACACTCGGACCCGGTGTCGAAACCGGCCACGTCCCCATGGGATCCGACCTGACGTATTGGTTCACCACCCAACGCGCACCAGAAGGGCAGTCATCACCCGGAGGGGAGTTGCCTTACCTGCGAACCAAGCTCGCTGACTGGCCCGAACCCATCCCGAGCATTGTCGCGGCAACAGCGCCCGCCGACGTGTTACGCGACGATCTCTATGACCGCACCCCCGCCCGGCAGTGGGCACGCGGATCGGTCGTACTGATCGGCGACGCCGCCCATCCGATGCGTCCGCACCTGGGCCAGGGCGGCTGCCAAGGATTAGAAGACGCCGCGATCCTGGCTGCGTTACTCGACCAGAGCACTGACTTGCCGACCGCTTTCGCTCGTTTCGCCGCATTCCGCCAGCCTCGAATCAAGCCCTTGGTACGCGAGTCGGCATTCATCGGCAGGGTTGTCAACCTTCGTCCGGCGCTTCTGAGCGCAGCCGCTAGCCGCGCCACCGTGTTAATCCCGGAAGCATTGCTGACCGCGCATTTGGCTACGGTGGCATCACGGTCAGCCTTCGCGTTGCCCGACCGGCGGTGACCCCGCTGCGGCTGTCGTGAAACGCCGTGCCGTCCATTCCCGGTCCATGGCCTGCCCCGATTAAGACGCGGGGACGCGTTTTCCCGGGGGCCATAATTCGTGACGATCGGTGGAGCCAAAGCACTTGACGAAACTCAGCCAAGTCCTGCAATACAAAATCTTCGCGGCTTTAGTCCGGAGAATCATGGCCATCTGGCGCGCATCCAAACCGGTGATCGCGCAGGTGCACGGCTGGTGCGTCGGCGGAGGCAGCGACTACGCGCTGTGCGCCGACATCGTGATCGCCAGCGACGACGCCGTGATCGGCACCCCGTACAGCCGGATGTGGGGGGCCTATCTGACCGGCATGTGGCTCTACCGGCTGAGCCTTGCCAAGGTCAAGTGGCACTCGCTGACCGGCAGACCGCTGACCGGCGTCCAGGCCGCCGAGGTCGAGTTGATCAACGAAGCGGTGCCGTTCGAGCGGCTCGAGGCGCGCGTCGCCGAGATCGCCGCCGAGCTGGCGCGAATCCCTTTGTCGCAGTTACGGGCGCAGAAGCTGGTCGTCAACCAGGCCTACGAGAACATGGGCCTGGCGTCCACGCAGATGCTGGGCGGCATCCTCGACGGCCTGATGCGCAACACCCCCGAAGCGCTCAACTTCATCAACACCGCCCAGACCCAGGGCGTGCGCGCGGCGGTCGAGCGCCGCGACGGCCCCTTCGGCGACTACAGTCAGGCCCCGCCGGAACTGCGGCCGGATCCCGCGCACGTCATCGTGGCTGATGGCGATGGATAGTGAGATGGACTACGAATTTGGCCCCGGGCCACCCGCGGGGGCCCGAAGGTGTTACGGTAGCCACTATGTCTCGGCTGAGTTCCAGCCTGCGTGCAGGCGCCGTTTTTGTTGCTCTTTTGGTAGCTCTAAGCATCGCCGCTGCGACCTTCCCCAGGACCGCTGCGGCCGATTCCACGGAAGACTTCCCGGTCCCCCGCAGGCAGATCGCGACCACCTGCGACGCCGAGCAGTACCTGGCGGCCGTCAGGGATACCAGCCCGGTGTACTACCAGCGGTACATGATCGACTTCAACAACCACCCCAACCTTCAGCAGGCAACGATAGACAAGGCGCACTGGTTTTACTCGCTGTCACCAGAGGACCGCAGGAATTATTCCGAAAACTTCTACAACGGCGATCCGCTAACGTTCGCCTGGGTCAATCACATGAAGATCTTCTTCAACAACAAGGGCGTCGTCGCCAAAGCCACCGACGTGTGCAACCAATACCCGCCCGGCGACATGTCGGTGTGGAACTGGTCCTAGATCCACTCTGGCCTTTATTCGCTCGCGAGTTTGAGACCGGCGGGCAACGCAGACCGGCACGCCGTGGACCAGTGCAACCGGCCGAACCTCGACCCGTCCGGAAACATCGTCGAGATTCTGTGCATCGATTGCCTGCGCAGGCTCAAGGCCCAGGTCCTGCAGCAGGTGGATCGAATCAACCGCTGCCCCGGGCGGCTACTGCCTGACGTGCGCGGCGCCCGTGCACAAGCTGAGCGACGTCATGCGCAAGATGGTGCAATTGCGCACCTACGCCTGACCGCCGCTTCGTCAGTAGTGCGGCGCGCTCGTCCGGAACCGATCGGTGTCCGCGGAGCCGGCCGCTTCGCCGTTGCTGCCGGGCGAGTCATTCTTGGGGAGTAGCAGGGCGCGAACCACCGGACGGGGTCCGTAGGCCCGCAGCAGCTGGCTGGCCGGGCGGGTCCGCACCTGCGTCGGCCACCAGAACCAGCGCCCCATCAGCGCGGCGACGGACGGCATCATGAACGAGCGCACGATCAACGTGTCGAACAACAGGCCCAGGCCGATGGTGGTACCGACCTGGCCCATGACCTTCAGATCGCTGACTACGAAGGACGCCATGGTGGCGGCGAACACCAGGCCGGCTGACGTCACCACAGCGCCGGTGCCGGCCATCGAGCGGATGATCCCGGTCTTTATTCCGGCATGGATTTCCTCTTTGAAACGGGAAACCAGCAGCAGGTTGTAGTCGGACCCCACCGCCAACAGCAGGATGACCGACATCGCGAGCACCATCCAGTGCAATTCGAAGCCCATGATGTCCTGCCACATCAGCACGGAGAGCCCGAATGACGCGCCCAACGAAATCAGCACCGTGCCCACGATGGTGATCGCGGCGACCAGGCTTCGGGTGATGATCAGCATGATGATCAAAATGAGGCAGGCCGCGGATATTCCGGCGATCATCAGGTCGTACTTGGACCCGTCGCGCATGTCCTTGTAGACCGCGGCGGTGCCGCCGAGCCAGATCTTGGAGCCCTCCAGCGGCGTCCCCTTGATCGCTTCCTTCGCCGCCTTCTTGATCGGCTCGACGTGCGAAATGCCTTCCGGCGTAGCGGGATCCCCTTCATGGGAGATGATGAAGCGGGCCGCGTGGCCGTCCGGTGACAGGAACATCTTCAGGCCCCGCTTGAAGTCGGGGTTGTCGAAGACTTCCGGCGGTATGTAGAACGAGTCGTCGTTCTTGGCGGCGTCGAATGCCTGTCCCATCGCCGTCGAGTTCTGGCTCATCACGTCCATCTGGTCATACAGCGACGACATCGAGCTGTGCATGGTCAGCATCATCTGCTTCATGGTCGTCATGGTCGCGATCATCGGCGGCATCTGGGCCAGCATCTGCGGCATCAGGGCGTCCAGCTGAGATATGTCGCCCGCAAGATACGTGAACTTTTCGGTGATCTGATCCAGACCATCAAGTGCGTCGAAAATGGATCTCAGCGACCAGCAGATGGGGATGTCGAAGCAGTGCTTCTCCCAGTAGAAGTAGCTGCGAATCGGCCGCCAGAAATCATCGAAATTGGCGATGTTGTCGCGCAATGTATTTGTCACGTCCAACATTTCATGCGTGAGGCCGTCCATGTGGTGCGTGACAGCGGCCATCTGCGACGTGATGGCGTACATGTGCTGCATCGTGTCGATGGACTGCTGCATCGCGTCGGCCTGCTTGAGCATGTCCGCCATGCGTTGGTGCATATACTGCTGGTTCTCGACCTGCGTCGTGTTCTGCATGCTGATCTGGAACGGGATCGACGTGTGCTCGATCGGCGTTCCCAACGGCCTGGTTATCGCCTGGACGCGCGCGACACCCGGGATATGGAAGACACCCCTGGCGATCCGGTCCAGCACCAGCATGCCCGAAGGGTTGCGCATGTCGTGATCGGTCTCGATCAGCAGCAGTTCCGGATTCATCCGGGCGTTGGGGAAATGCCGCTCCGCGGCGTCATAGCCGACGTTCGCCTTGGTGTAGTCCGGCAGATACTTGCGGTTGTCGTAATTCGTCTTGTACCCGGGCAGAGCCAGCAAGCCGATGAGCGCGATCGCGACCGACACGGCCAGAATCGGACCGGGCCACCGCACGATCGCGGTGCCCACCCGCCGCCAACCGCGGGTCCTCATCCTGCGTTTGGGGTCGAACAGACCGAAGCGACTGCCCACCGTCAACACGGCCGGGCCGAGGGTGAGCGCGGCGAAGACGGCAACGAGCATTCCGACCGCGCAGGGCACACCGAGCGTCTGGAAATAGGGCAGCCGGGTAAAGCTCAGGCAGTACATCGCACCGGCGATGGTCAGGCCGGAGCCCAGAACCACGTGCGCGGTCCCGTGAAACATGGTGTAGAAGGCCGAATCTCGGTCCTCTCCCAACGAGCGCGCCTCTTGATATCGGCCGAGGACAAAGATCGCATAGTCCGTGCCGGCGGCGATGGCCATCAACACCAACAGGTTAACCGCGAAGGTCGACAGACCAATGATGTCGTTATAGGCCAGGAAAGCGACAACTTGCCGGGCCGCAAACAGCTCGAATACCACCATCAGCAGGGTGATGAACACGGTGACAATTGAGCGGTAGACCCACAGCAGCATCACGATGATCACGACGAAGGTGATGATCGTGACCTTGATGACGCCCTTCTCACCGGCGGCCGACTGATCGGCGGTCAGGGCCGCCGCGCCGGTTACGTAGGCCTTGACCCCTGGTGGCGGCGGTCGCGCTGTCCACGATATGGCGCACCGCCCGGACGGATTCGTTCGCCTTGCTCTCGCCCTGATTACCCTCCAGATAGACCTGCACATAGGACGCCTTGCCGTCGTTGCTTTGCGCACCGGCCGCCGTGAGCGGATCTCCCCAGAAGTCCTGGACGTGCTCTACGTGTTTCTTGTCCGCCTCGAGCTTCTGAATCAGTTGGTCGTAGAAATGGTGGGCGTCGTCGCCGAGCGGCTTGTCGCCCTCGAGAACGATCATGATCGCGCTGTCGGTGTCGAATTCGTGGAACACCTGGCCGACGCGCTTCATGGCCTGCATCGACGCCGCCTCTTTCGGGCTCATCGACACCGTGTGTTCCTTGCCGACTTTGTCCAGCGGGGGCACGAACACGCTGAGGGCAACGACCAGTCCTACCCAGCCCAGGACGATCAGCGGCGCGAACTTGTGGACCGACCGCGCAAAGATCGGCATGTGGGGAAGCCCTGCGGCCTGGTTGTTGGTCATGCGGACTTCACTATGCAGAAGGTCTGGGCATTCACTCCGTTGACCGACCTTTCGTCCTTGACCACGTCGTTCACGATGATCCGGCAGCCAATCTCGTTACCGGTGCTTTGCGCGACGACGTTGACGCTCACCGACGGAAGGGTCGTGATGACGGAAAGCGTCCACGGCAGCGGCACGTTGCTGGCTTGCTGAGGCTGGGCGTTGATGTCCAGGTAGTTGATGTTCGCGGTGGATCCATTGGGGCCATAAACCTCGTAGACGACGTGCTTCGGATTGAACGGCTTGATGTCGTCGGCGGCGCCGCTGGTGATCGGGCGATTGTCGTGATAGCCGAAGACGCTCCGGAGCCGCATGACGCAGAACCCCGCGACCGCGACAACAAACACGATGACCAGTGCTATCCACACCTTCTTCACCGCGTTGGCGACAGGAGTCTTTGCCACCCAATTACCTTCCGCTAGTCCAGCGCCCAACCGTCCATTCGATCGCTTCAGCCATTGCTCGACCTCTGCTCGCGAAAACTCTCTTGCCCACGTGTTACACCGGATGCTTTGGTGCGCTAAGTACCTTAGCCGCATCGGTGCGAGGGCGCGCGTTGTTTCCCGGTTCGGCCCCGGAACCGGCGAGAAATCCGTCTCCCACATCGACTCGATCGCCCCCAATTCGCACACACCAATCCCCTTTCCGTTCATTGCGATTCGGAGACGAGGCCGATGCACGTTGCCGTGAGCACTCGGGTGAGGGCGGATGCGAAATCGATGTTCCACTCGGGCGGCAGGGCCTCGGGCTCCTCGGCATAGGCGTCGGTGAGCCGCTCCGGCGGGTTGGCGATGTGCCAGAAAGCGGACGCCAAAGAGTAAGCGGCGATCAGGATGTCGAAGGAGCCGGACCGGCCGAGCGCCGGCAACGCGCGCTCGATCGCGTCGGCGAGCGCGATCGCGGCGGCGGAAATGGTGCGCCTGATGTCGACGACCCTCTCGATTTCCACCTCGTGCTCGAGGTGCAGGTGCAGGTTGGCGAGCAGGTCACAGAACAGGGGGTCGGCCGCCAGCCCGTTGGCCAGCGTCTCGGCCACCCGCGCCGGTGACATCGGACCCGGCTCGCCCAGCCGCTCGCACACCGCGTTCGACCAGCGCACCCACCCCTCGGCGGCGAGGTGCAGCAGCACCTCTTTGTGGGAGGTGAAATAACGGCGCACCGCGGAGTAGTGAATTCCGGCGCGACTGGCGACGGCGGTCAGGGTGACCGACGCAACGCCCGTCTCGAGCGCGAGCGATCGCGCGGCTTCGACGAGCGCCGCCGCACGCTGGCGCTTGTTCTCCTCCGTGCGGGCGCGCTGGAAGGCAAGTTGCGCCATCGGCAGAGGATAACGCACATTATGTGATTTGTATAACGCACGTTGCGTGATTTGCAGGGGCTCATCGGAGCGGGAGTTTTTCTCGTTACGCACGTGATATGCGTTACACTCCAGGGCGCGAGGGGAAGGAGCCCAACGGTCCCGCCTAGGGGGTGATCCGGCCATGATTTACTTAGGTAAGGCTTGGCTGCGCTACTGCCCGGTATCGACGCCCCGGGCGGACGGGCGCAGCGCGGCGATCAGAAGTGCCAACCGCTGAAAGGGATTCGAGATTTTCAAGGTGCTGTCCCGAACGTGGATTCCACTGGTCATCTTGGCGGTACTGGTGATCGGCGGCTTCATCGTGTACCGGGTCCACGGCTACTTCGGCTCGGAGAAGCGCGAATCGTATGCCGACAGCAATCTGCAGAATCCCAAGCCGTTCAACCCGAAACGGATCGTTTACGAGGTGTTCGGCCCACCCGGAACGGTCGCGGACATCAGCTACTTCGATGTCAACGCCGACCCGAAACGCGTCGACGGGGCACCGCTGCCATGGTCGCTGCACATCACGACCGACAAGGCGGCCGTGATGGGAAACCTTACGGCACGGGGCAATAGCGACAGCATCGGTTGCCGCATCACAGTGGACGATGTGGTCAAGGCCGAGAGAATCTCCAACGAGGTCCACGCCTACACCTTCTGTCTGGTGAAGTCCGCGTGACTACCCAATTCGCCAACGCCGCCAACACCCACGCCGAACGGCCGTTCATCGCAAGGATGATCCACACCCTCGCGGTGCCGATCATCCTGTTCTGGGTGGGGATTGCCATCGTCCTCAGCCTGTTCGTCCCGTCGCTGGAAGTGGTCGGGCAAGAGCGGTCGGTGTCGCTGAGCCCTACGGACGCGCCGTCATTCCGGGCGATGAAACACATCGGCCACGCGTTCAACGAAGGCGAGACCGACAGCTCGGCGATGATCGTGTTGGAGGGTAACCAGCCCCTTGGCGACGACGCCCACAGGTTCTACGACGCGATGATTCGCAAGTTGCGCGAAGACAAAACGCACGTGCTGAGCGTCCAGGACTTCTGGGGTGATCCGCTCACGGCGGCGGGCGCGCAAAGCAACGACGGCAAGGCCACAACCGTCCAGGTGAATCTCGCCGGTAATCAAGGCGAGCCGCTGGCCAACGAATCCGTCGAAGCCGTCCGCAAGATCGTCAACAGTGCGCCGCCGCCGCCCGGCGTCAAGGCCTACGTCACCGGGGTGGCGGCGCTCGCTGCGGATCTGCACCACAGTGGCGACAAATCCATGGTCAGGATCCAGGCGACAACGATCACCGTGATCCTGATCATGTTGCTGTTCGTCTACCGTTCGATCACCACCGTGATTCTCCTGCTGGTCACGGTCGGTTTCGAATTGACCGCAGCCCGGGGAGCCGTCGCGCTGATGGGGCACTTCGGACTCTTGGGGCTTTCCACCTTTGCGGTCAGCCTGCTCACTTCGCTGGCAATCGCGGCCGGTACGGACTACGGGATATTCATCGTTGGTCGCTACCAAGAGGCCCGCCAGGCCGGCGACGACAGGGAAGCGGCCTTCTACACCATGTACCGCGGAACGGCCCACGTCATCCTGGGCTCCGGTTTGACCATCGCCGGGGCGACGTTTTGCCTCAGCTTCGCCCGGATGCCGTATTTCAAAACCTTGGGCGTCCCATGCGCGGTGGGCATGCTGGTCGCGGTACTGGTCGCGCTCACACTGGGCCCCGCGGTTCTCACCGTCGGCAGCCGTTTCGGCGTGTTCGACCCCAAGCGCAAGATCGGGGTCCGTGGCTGGCGGCGGGTCGGTACCGCGGTGGTTCGCTGGCCGCTGCCGATTCTGGCCGTGACGTTCGCCGTAGCCCTGGTCGGCCTGCTCACCCTGCCCGGATACAAGGCCAGCTACAACGACCGGGAGTACCTGCCCAGTTTCATCCCCGCCAACGAGGGCTTGATGGCCGCGGATCGCCACTTCTCCCAGGCCCGGATGAAGCCGGAGATCTTGATGATCGAGGCGGATCACGACATGCGGAATCCGACAGACTTCCTCGTCCTGGACAAGCTGGCCAAAGGCATCTTCCGCGTCCCGGGAATCTCCCGCGTCCAAGCGATAACCCGGCCCGACGGAACGACGATGGACCACACGTCGATACCGTTCCAGATGAGCATGCAAAACGCCGGTCAGATGCAGAGCATGAAATACCAGCGTGACCAGATGAACAACATGCTCAAGCAGGCCGACGAGATGACCAAGACGATCGCGACCATGCAACGGATGTACGACTTGATGACGCAGCTCGTCGCCACCACGCACCGCATGGTCGGCGACACCGAAGAGATGCAGCAAATCACCAATGAGCTACGGGATCGCATCGCGGACTTCGACGATTTCTGGCGGCCGGTTCGCAGCTACTTCTATTGGGAGAAGCACTGTTTCGACATTCCGATGTGCTGGTCGATTCGACAGATATTCGACGCGATCGACGGCGTGGATCAGATCACCGAGAAATTGAACACGCTGGTGGGTGACATCAAAGATCTGGATCGGCTGATGCCGCAGATGGTCGCCCAGTTCCCACCGATGATCGAAACCATGGTGAACATGCGGACCATGATGCTGGACATGCACAGCACCATGTCCGGGATCTTCGATCAGATGGACGAGATGAGCGACAACGCGACGGCGATGGGTCATGCCTTCGACGCCTCCAAGAACGACGACTCGTTCTATCTGCCGCCAGAGGTCTTCAAAAATAAAGACTTCAAGCGCGCGATGAATAACTTCCTGTCGGCGGATGGGCACGCGGCGCGCCTCATCATTTTGCATCGCGGGGATCCCGCATCGGCCGAGGGCATCGCCAGCATCGACAAGATACGCACGGCGGCCGAGGAGTCAACAAAGGGAACACCTTTGGAGGACGCGAAGTTCTACCTGGCCGGAACGGGGGCCGTCTTCAAGGACATCTCCGACGGCGCCAGATGGGATCTGGTGATCGCCGGAATCTCCTCGCTGTGCCTGATTTTCATCATCATGCTGATCCTCACCCGCGCCCTGGTGGCCGCCGCCGTCATCGTGGGCACGGTGGCGATTTCACTGGGCTCCTCCTTTGGGCTCTCCGTGCTGTTCTGGCAGCACATTCTCGGTATCCAATTGCACTGGTTGGTGCTCGCGATGTCCGTCATCGTGTTGCTGGCCGTGGGATCCGACTACAACCTGCTGTTGGTCTCCCGGTTCAAGCAGGAAATTCATGCCGGCCTGAATACGGGCATCATCCGTTCGATGGGCGGCACCGGCAAGGTGGTGACCAACGCGGGCCTGGTATTCGCGTTCACGATGGCGTCCATGGTCGTCAGCGACGTGCGGATCGTCGGACAGGTGGGCACCACCATCGGGCTGGGTCTGCTGTTTGACACGCTGATCGTGCGCGCTTTCATGACGCCTTCCATCGCCGCCCTGCTGGGACGCTGGTTCTGGTGGCCGATGCGCGTGCGCTCCCGGCCCGCCAGGGTTCCGTCGAAGCCGGTCGAACCCCACCAGGTGGACCGTTCCCTTGCCTACACCGACTAACCCGGCGGCCCGCTCCGAATAGCAGTCATGGGAACAGTCGCGCTGATCGGATTCCTCGGCGGCCTGATCACCGGCATCTCGCCGTGCATCCTGCCGGTGCTTCCGGTGGTGTTCTTTTCCGGGGCCGGCAGCAGCCGCCAGAGCAGCCCCGCGGCCAGGCCGTATCTGGTGATCGCCGGCCTGGTCTGCAGCTTCAGCGTGGTCACGCTGGCCGGTTCGGCCCTGTTGTCGGCGCTGCACCTGCCGCAGGACACGATCCGTTGGGCCGCCCTGGTGGTGTTGACCGTCATCGGCGTCGGATTGATCTTCCCGCCACTGCAGCATCTGATCGAGCGGCCGTTCGCCAAGATTCCGCAGGGTTTGACGGGAAGTCAAACCGGCGCTGGCAGAAGCGGTTTCGGGTTGGGGCTGACCCTGGGCGCGCTGTATGTGCCGTGCGCGGGACCAGTGCTGGCCGCCATCGTGGTCGCCGGTGGCACGGCGTCCATCGGCCTGCCGATCCTGGTCCTGACCGCGGCGTTCGCGATCGGCACCGCGCTGCCGCTGCTGGTGTTCGCGCTGGCGGGGCGGCGCATCGGCGAGCGCGTCGCAGCATTCCGCCGTCGGCAACGCCTCATCCGGATCGCCGGCGGAATCACGATGATCGTGCTGGCCGTGGCGCTGGTCTTCAACCTGCCCGCAATGCTGCAACGCGCCGTCCCCGACTACACGACGGCGATGCAAAGGGGAATAGGGGCCTCTGACATCCAGGACATTCGGCACAAACTGGGTGGGGCGGTGAGAGGCCAGCTGGCCGACTGCGGCGGAGACTTTGGGGGCGCCGACCGGCTGCAGCAGTGCGGGCCGGCGCCCGCGGTCACCGGGATCACGCAATGGCTCAACACACCCGGTGGCGCGCCGATCGACCTGGCGTCCCTGCGGGGCAAGGTGGTCTTGATCGACTTCTGGGCGTACTCCTGCATCAACTGCCAGCGCGCCATCCCGCATGTGGTCGATTGGTACAACCGGTATCACGACGACGGGTTCGTCGTAATCGGGGTGCACACCCCGGAGTACGCGTTCGAACGGGTCCCCGCCAATGTGGCCAGCGGCGCCGCCGCGTTGCACATCACCTACCCCATCGCGCTGGACAACGACTACGCGACGTGGAACAGCTACCAGAACCTGTATTGGCCCGCCGAATACCTCATCGATGCGAACGGAACGGTTCGCCACACCAAGTTCGGCGAGGGCGACTACGACACGGGCGAAAAGCTGATCCGCGAGTTGCTTACTGATGCTTTAGCCGCCAATCCCGGCGTGCGGCTACCCGCACCGACGCAGTCGGTCGATACCACTCCGCGGACCAGGCTGACCCCGGAGACCTACCTGGGGGCCGGCAAGGCCGTGTATTACGGCGGCGATGGCGAATACAAGGCGGGCACCGCCACGTTCGGCTACCCGCCGAACCTGCCCGACGACAGGTTTGCCCTGCGCGGCCGCTGGACCCTGGACGACCAGGGCGCCACCGCCGACAGTGACGACGCCGCAATCCGGCTGAACTACAGCGGCAAGGACGTCTACGCCGTCGTCGGCGGCACCGGCACCATCAGCGTGACCAGGGGCGGCAAAACTACGGAGACGGCGATCGGCGGGGCTCCTACCCTGCATCAGATCGTGGGCAACGACCCTGGGGACACCGCGCACCGCGATCAGCTCGACATGCGGGTGAGCAAGGGCCTGCAGGTGTTTTCGTTCACTTTCGGCTAAGGCGTCGGTAAGCGCACAGCAGCCCGTCCGCCAGGTCGATGGCTCCGAATTACTGTTGTGGATCAACCAGGAGCGCGCTCGGTGGCGGTGATCGGCAGCGGCGTCGCCGGCCTCACCGCCGCTTACGTCTTGTCCGGGTCTCACCGGGTCACCCTCTACGAGGCAGACGTTCGGCTGGGCGGCCACGCGCACACCCACTACGTCGATGATGGCGGCGGCCGGGTTATCGGCGTCGACTCCGCGTTCCTGGTGCACAACGACCGCACCTATCCGACGCTCGGCCGATTGTTCGCCGAACTCGGTGTGGCGACCCAAGAGTCGGAGATGTCGATGTCGGTGCGGGCCGACGACGTCGGGCTCGAATACGCCGGGGCCCTGGGGATTCGCGGGCTGTTCGCCTGCCGGCAGTCGCTGCGGCCCCGCTATCTGCTGATGCTCGCCGAGATCATCCGCTTCCACCGCGCCGCATCCCACCTGCTGGGCGATAGTGGCCCGAGTATTGAGGACAACCTGGAGACGCTGGAAGCCTTCCTGAACCGGCACCGGTTCTCGCCGTATTTCGTTGACTACTTCATCACGCCCCTGGTGGCAGCGGTGTGGTCCTGCGCCGGAGACGACGCGCTGCGCTATCCGGCCAGGTATCTCTTCGTGTTCCTCGCCCATCACGGGATGCTGACGGTCTTCGGCTCCCCGACGTGGCGCACGGTGACCGGCGGTTCGGCGAATTACGTGCAGGCCATCGCCTCTCGGGTCGACGAGGTCGCGGCCGGGACGCCGGTCGGATCGCTGCGGCGGCTGGCCGACGGCGTGATCGTGCAGGCGGGTCGCAACGCGCCGCGGTTTTTCGATGCCGCCGTCATCTCGGTGCATCCCGACCAGGCCCTGCTGTTGCTCGACGACGCGACCCCGGCCGAGCGCGCTGTCCTGGGCGCGATCCCGTATTCGACCAACCGTGCCCAACTGCACACCGACGAGTCGCTACTGCCCCGCCACCGCCGCGCCCGCGCCTCGTGGAACTACCTTGTGACACCCGGAAACGACCACGTGGTGGTGAGCTATGACGTCAGCAGGCTGATGCGGCTAGACGGCAAGCGCCGCTACCTCGTCACCCTGGGCGGTCACGATCGAGTGGATCCCGGCTCGGTGGTCGCCGAAATGACCTACAGCCATCCGTTGTACACGCCGGAATCGGTTGCGGCCCAGGCGAAGCTGGCGACCCTCGGCGACGACCGGGTAGTTTTCGCTGGCGCCTACCACGGCTGGGGATTTCACGAGGACGGCGCCGCTTCCGGGCTGCGCGCGGGCCGCCTCCTCGGCGCCGACTGGCCCGCGGCGACCCGGCGGGAGGCGGTGGCCTCGTGCTGACTCAAACGCTCACGCCCGCCATCTACCGCACCACGATCACACATTCGCGACAGGCCCCGGTGCACCACTCCTTCGAGTACCGAAGCTACAGCTGGTATGTCGACATCGACGACCTCCCCCGGCTGCCCTGGTGGCTGCGACCGTTCGCGCGATTCCGGGCCTCGGACCACTTTTCAGATCATTTCACCGAGCCGCCATACGGCTCGCTGCGCGAGAGGCTCACCGCCTTCTTCGCCGACCATGAGCTGACCGCCCCCGAGGGCCGCATCATGGCCCTGCTGCAGGCACGCGTCTTCGGCTACGTCTTCAACCCGCTGAGCATCTTCTGGTGTCACGACCGAGACGGCCGGCTGAGTCACGTGATCGCCGAGGTGCACAACACGTACGGCGAGCGCCATGCCTACCTGTTGCCCCCAGCCGACCTTCCCGTCGTGACTGCCAAAGAGTTCTACGTCTCGCCGTTCAATCAGGTGGACGGCTACTACCTGGTGCAAGCGCCGCTGCCCGGCAACGAAGTAGACATCACCGTGGCGCTGCACCGGGACCACCGGCCGGCGTTCACAGCCAACCTGCGCGGACGGCGTCGACCGGCGACGGCGGGACAAGTCGTCATCATGCAGTTCATTTCGCCGCTGGCACCGTTGGTGGTGGCCGCGCGTATCCGGATACAGGGGATCAAGTTGTGGTTACGTCGAGTTCCAGTGGTACCGCGATGAGCACCGAGATCATCGAAAAGCCTTCGGCGGCAATCGATTGGGGCCGCTGGCCGGCGGTCGCGACGGTGCCGTCGGGTCCGCTCGCCGCGGCCTCGGCGGTCATCGCCGGCCAGCTGCTCCAGCGCGCCGCCGCTCGCTTACCGCTGCGCCTGGTCTACCCCGACGGCACCGTCGTCGGCGCGGCCGACCCAACCGCGCCAACCCTGTTGATCCACCGGCCGGAGGGGCTGGCACGCCGAATCGGGCGGTACGGCCTGATCGGCTTCGGCGAGTCCTACATGGCCGGCGAATGGTCGTCGAATGACCTCACCGGCGTGCTGACGGTCTTCGCCACGTCGGTGGCCGACCTGGTGCCGAGCGCCCTGCAATGGCTGCGACCGATCGCTCCGGCCTTCCGGCCTCGGTGGCGGGTTCCCAGCCGAGCGCGGGCCCGACGCAACGTCGCCGAGCACTACGATTTGTCGAACGACTTGTTCGCTGAGTTCCTCGACGAGACCATGACGTACTCCTGCGCGCTGTTCACCGGGCTGCCGGCCCGAACACCAAAGCCGGAGGATCTGGCTGCCGCGCAACGGCGCAAGGTCGATCGACTGCTCGACTCGGCGGGAGTCGGGCGCGGCAGCCGTGTCCTCGAGATCGGCACCGGCTGGGGCGAGTTGTCCATCCGCGCGGCGGCCCGCGGGGCACACGTGCACTCGGTGACGCTATCGGTCGAACAGCAGCGGCTGGCGCGGCTTCGGGTTGCCGCGGCGGGCCTGTCGGACCTGGTGCGGATCGAGCTGTGCGATTACCGCGACGTGCAGGGGTGCGACGACGCCTACGATGCTGTGATATCGGTCGAGATGATCGAGGCGGTGGGATACCGTTCTTGGCCAACGTATTTCGCCACGGTGGAACGCCTGGTACGGCCCGGCGGCCGGGTGGCCATCCAGGTGATCACCATGCCGCACGCCAGAATGCTGGCCAGTCGCAACACACACACCTGGATCCAGAAGTACATATTTCCCGGCGGACTGCTACCGTCCGCACGGGTGATCTCGGCCATCACCGACCAATACACGGGTCTACGCACGGTCGAGGCGACCTCGCTGCGGCCGCATTACGCGGAAACGCTGCGGCTCTGGCGCGAACGATTCATCCAGCGGCGAGATGGGCTGGTGCACTTGGGGTTCGATGAGGTGTTCGGTCGCATGTGGGAGCTGTACCTGGCGTACTCGGAAGCGGGCTTCCGGTCGGGCTATCTGGATGTCTATCAGTGGACGTTCGCACGGGAGGGCACCCAATGAACGCACTGCACGCGCTGAATGCGGTGAACCTCCTGCAAGTTTGCGGCGCTTCGGTTTTGGTTTTGGCCGTGGTGCATTCGGTCACGTTCGCGATCGGCAGGCGGATCGGCCGCTACAACGTCGTCGACGTGGCATGGGGCGTGGGCTTCGTGGCCGTCGCCGCCGTCGCCGCGGCACTCGGGCACGGCGACCCGACTCGGCGCTGGCTGCTGCTGGCGCTCGTCGCGACCTGGGGTCTGCGGCTGAGCTGGCACATACAGCGCAAGACGGCCGGTAAGGGGGAGGATCCCCGCTACGCCGCACTGCTCCGGGACGCCACGCTTGCCCAGGTGGTGCGGAAGGTCTTCCTACTGCAGGCCTCTATCACCTGGTTCGTCTCATTGCCGCTGCAGCTGTCGGCCGTGACCGGTCCCACGCCCGAACCGCTTAGGGCTGTCGCGGTCGTGGGTGTGGCCGTGTGGCTGGTCGGTGTCACATTCGAAGCGATCGGCGATTGGCAGCTGCGGGCCTTCAAGTCCGACCCGTCCAATCGTGGTGTGGTGATGGACCGCGGACTGTGGGCCTGGACGCGCCACCCCAATTACTTCGGCGACGCCACGGTGTGGTGGGGCTTGTGGCTGACCACCATCAACGGCTGGTTGGCATTGGCCACGGTCGGCTCGCCGCTGCTCATGACCTACTTCCTGGTGTATGTGACCGGCGCCCGGCTGACCGAGAAGTTAATGTCCGGCCGTCCCGGCTTCGACGAATACCGGGAAAGGACGGCGTTCTTCTTCCCCCGGCCGCCCAGATCGGCACCGCGATGACGATGACCGACGTTTCCGTCATGGCGGGCGATAGGCTACCGATCGATGAGCGGACCGCCACGGCCGAGCGACGAGCTGGACGCCCTGTTGCGCCAGGTCGCGCTTGGGGACAGCGCCGCCTTCGCCACGGTCTACGACCTCACCAAAACCCGGGTGTACGGACTGGTCATGCGGGTACTGCGTGACCCTGGGTACAGCGAGGAAACCACCCAGGAGATATATCTCGAGGTGTGGCGCACCGCGTCGGGGTATGACTCCGCCAAAGGGTCCGCCCTGGCCTGGCTGCTGACCATGGCGCACCGGCGGGCTGTCGACCGGGTGCGCGCCGAGGAGGCCGGCAGCAGGCGGGAATCTCGCTTCGGCGCGGCCAGCGCCGTACCCGCGAGCGCCTTGGCGCACGATCCGGTCGCCGACTCGGCGATCGCCGGTGACGAGCGTCGCCGGGTGACCCAGTGCCTGGAGGGGCTGACCGATGCGCAGCGGCAGTGCATCCAGCTGGCCTACTACGAGGGGCTGACGTATAGCGAAGTGTCGCAGCGCCTGGCCGCCAATTTGTCGACCATCAAATCGCGCATCCGCGACGCGTTGCGCGGCCTGCGTAGCTGCCTGGACGTGCCATGACCGAACCGACCGATTTCGAACTGCTCGAACTCGCCACGCCGTATGCGCTGCACGCCGTGTCGGACGCGGAGCGCGCCGAGATCGACCGGCGGGTGGCCGCCGCGCCGGCGCCGGTGGCAACGGCATTCGACGACGAAGTCCGCGCCGTGCGCGAGACGATGGCAGTGCTGTCGGCGGCGACCGCGGCCGAACCCCCGGCGCATCTGCGGGCGGCCACGCTGTCCACAATCGGACCGGCAAAATCGAGTGACGCGCGCCAACTAACCTGGCGCAGAGCCATTTTCGCATCCGCAGCGGCAGCGGTCGTGGTGGGCGCCGCGGCGTTCGGCGTAGGGGTTCTGATGCGTCCGACGGCGAAGTCAACCGTCGCCGAACAAGTGCTGGCGGCCCCGGACGTGCGGACGGTCTCCCGTCCGCTGGCCAACGGGACCGCGACGGTGATGTTCTCCCGCGACCGCAATGCCGGTGTGCTGGTGATGAACAACGTGCCGCCGCCGTCGCCGGGCACCGTCTACCAGATGTGGCTGATCGGGGCCAACGGCCCGACGTCGGCGGGGACGATGGGCACCGCGGCCGTGTCACCCTCGACGAAAGCGACGCTCACCAACCTCGGATCCTCGACGGCGCTGGCGTTCACTGTCGAACCCGGCGCCGGATCGCCACAGCCCACCACACCGATACTGGCGGAGTTGCCTTTGAGCTGATGGGCGCTAATGGGCGCTGGTGGGTGCTTACCCCTACCTTTGCATCGAGATTGCCGCCAAGGCTGTGATTTCGGCCCGGAGAACGACCACCACGGCAATCTCGGTGAAATCAAGCCTTCTTCCCGAGGCCGCCCAGGACCGCGACGAGCACGCCCACGCCAACGAGCACCGCGCCGGCGAGCAGCGTCAGGTCGAGCCATTGGCGCAGGCCGGCCTCGGCGTGGATGACCATCACGTCGGCGATCTGGCGGATGTTGCCGGTGGTGCGATTGAGCGCGTCGTTGAGGTAGCGGCCACCGCCCTCCATGCCCGCCCATCCCGCCGCGCCGACGAGCAGCGCCGAGACGCCGAGGCAGGTCAGGGCCTTGCCGCGGCGACGCGCGGCGGCCAGCGTCAGCAGCGCGAAAAGACCGCTCAACCCCGCCGCGCCGATGCTGACCCAGGGACCCCAGGTTGCCAGCCGGCTCAGCTGTCCCTGCCGCAACGACTCGGGCATCGAAACCGTGAGCGGAACCGTAAGGTTCTCGGGCACCGTCACGTTGTGATCGCTCAAAACCTGCTGGAACGAGCTGTCCTTGAGCATCGGGGCCACGTCGACCACCCATTGATTGCCGGTCCGGCCCGACCGGGGATCGGTGAACAGCCAGGCGTGCGCCGCCCGGTTCGCCTGCGCGAACAGCGGCGGAAACTCTGGCCCGGCCGTGAAGGCGCTGGCGACGTCGTGCACCTGCGAGCTGTCGATCGGGTACCGTCCCCCGCCGCGTTCGGCGATGAGCGCCATCGCCCGGGTGGTGAGTTCGGCCGCCATGGCCGACTGCAGCGCGGGGTCGCGCGCGGCCTCCTGCGCCCGGGCGGTGTAACCGCCCTCGCTGACCACGTTGCGCTGCGCCCAAACCGCCGGGATCGCCACGGCCAGCGCAACCGTGGTGGCCAGCCACAACACCGCGGTCACCACGAATCGCACGCTTAGAACCTACTGAATCCCCCGCACATATGCGGCCTGCCCGAGGTGCTGGGCGCAGTCGTCGATGATGCTGACCAGCCGCGCGCTGGCCGTCACGGGTGGGTCCCAGTTGGTGTCCACGACGCGGGACAGCTCGTCGGCGGTCACGCTGGCGATGTACTCGAGGGTCAGCTTGTGCACGGCGTGGTAGTAGCCGGACAGCAGCTCGGCGGGCGCCTTCACCTTCACCACCTCGTCGGGGCCGTGCCCGTAACCGGTGTCGTTGCGCGGCAGGTCCAGCCCGAACCGGTCCACCCAGCCGTCGCGCGTCCACACCTGCTCGACCCCGGCGACGTGGGCCAGCTGAATGTCCTGCACCCGCGCGCTGTGCCAGATCAGCCAGGCGATGCTGTTGGCGCCCGGAGTCGGCCGGTAGTTGGACAACTCGTCGGTGAGCCCGTCGGTGAGCTCGTCGACGTGTTCGATCAACCGGGTGAACGCGTCGCGAAGCAGTTCCTGCGTAGGCGCATCGGTGCGGGGGGTGTCGGCCATACCAGCGACCCTACGGGCCCCCGTGCCACACCGCTTCGACGTTGTTGCCGTCGGGATCGCGCACGAACGCCCCGAAATACCCGGGGTGATATTCCGGCCACAGCCGCGGCGCGTGGAGCGACTCGGCACCGAGCGCCAGCGCCGCGTCGTGGAAGGCGCGCACCGCGTTTTCGTCGGCGGCCCCGAACGCCAGGTGGACCTCCCGGTTGGGCCCCATGCCGGCGCCGTCGGATATCCAGAACCACGGCTTGCCGTCGCGGCCGTATCCGCTGGCGCGACCGACGTCCATCTGCCGGGAGAAACCCAGCGCGCCCAGCGCCGCGTCGTAGAAGTCCCGCGATTTCGCGTAGTCGGCGCAGGTGATTCCTATGTGGTCGATCACGGAAAAGATCCTGGCACGACCCACCGACGCGGTCGTAGATTATTTAGATGACCTACGACCTCATCATCCGCAATGGCACCATCGTCGACGGGCTGGGGGGTGAGCCGTACGTCGGCGACGTCGCGGTGCGCGATGGCGCCATAGCTGCGGTGGGCGCCGTTAACGGCGCCACCACGAAACGGGAGATCGACGCCACGGGGCTGCTGGTCACCCCGGGCTTCGTCGATCTGCACACCCACTACGACGGGCAGTCAATCTGGTCGGAGCGGCTGACGCCATCGTCGGCGCACGGGGTGACGACCGTGGTGATGGGCAACTGCGGGGTCGGCTTCGCGCCGTGCCGCCAGGAGGACCACGACGTGCTCGTCGACGTGATGGCCGGGGTCGAAGACATTCCCGGTGTCGTCATGACCGACGGACTGCCGTGGACCTGGGAAACCTTCCCCGAATACATGGACGCAATAGAGGCGCGACAGCGTGATATTGATGTGGCCGCCTACTTGCCGCACTCCCCGCTGCGGGTCTACGTGATGGGTCAGCGCGGCGCCGACCGCGAGCCGGCCACCCCCGAGGATCTCGCGAAGATGCGGGCGCTGGCCAAGGAGGCGATCGAGGTCGGCGCGCTGGGCTTCGCGTCGTCGCGGCTGACGATCCACAAGACCGAAAGCGGTTCGCCGATCCCGAGTTACGACGCCGCCCGCGAGGAGATCGAGGAAATCGCCAGAGGCGTCGTGGACGCCGGTGGCGGCCTGCTCCAGTTCGTGCCCGACATTCCGGCCGGCGGCTACCAGCCCGTGCTGCAAACGGTGTTCGACGTCGCCGAGGACGTCGGCCTGCCGGTCACCTTCACCCTGGTCGTGGCCAACGCGGGCGACCCGACGTGGCCGGACGCCATCACGATGATCGAGAAGGCCAATTCCGCCGGTGGTGATATCACCGCGCAGTTGCTGCCGCGCCCGATCGGACTGATCATCGGGCTGCAGCTGAGCGCCAACCCGTTCGTGCTCTACCCCAGCTACCGCGAGATCGCCCACCTGCCGCTGGCCGAGCGCGTGGCCGAGATGCGCAAGCCAGAGGTGCGGGCCCGCATCCTCGCCGACAAGCCCGGCCACGGTCACCCGATCCTGTACGTGGCCCAGATGTGGGACTGGATCTTCCCGCTGGGCGACAACCCCGACTACGAGCCCGACCCGTCGACCAGCATCGGGGCCCGGGCGCGGGCCCGCGGCATGGACCCGATGGCGGAGGCCTACGACCGGCTGCTCGACGACGACGGTCGGGCCATGCTGTTGGTCGCGACCAGCAACCTGCAGAACAACTCGCTGGACACCGTCGGCGAGCTGCTGCACCGCGAGGACGTGGTGCTCGGGCTCGGCGACGGCGGCGCGCACTACGGCATGATCTGCGACGCCAGCTATTCGACGTACTTCCTGGCGCATTGGGCGCGCGATCGCAACTCCGGACGGTTCACGGTTCCCGAAGCGGTCCGCGAACTCACCTCCGTACCCGCCCGCGTGGCCGGGTTGGGCGACCGCGGCCGCATCGCCGTCGGATACAAGGCCGACCTCAACGTCATCGATCACGCGGCGCTGCGATTGCACAAGCCGGTGATCCGTTATGACCTTCCCGCCGGTGGGCGGCGACTGGATCAGACCGCCGACGGATATGTGACAACGATCGTTTCCGGCGAAATAATTGCTGAAAATGGCGTTCCGACAGATGCTCGTCCAGGCAAGTTGGTCCGCGGCCGAAAGCCCATGCCGCTACCTGGTCGATAACGCCACGAAGGGCGACCCCTCCCGGTTAAGTTGGGTCCGTGACGAGCCCGCATTTTGCGTGGTTGCCGCCTGAAATCAACTCGGCACTAATCTTCGCCGGTCCCGGAGCGGCGCCGTTGCTTGCTGCGGCCGCCGCGTGGGACGGGCTGGCCGAGGACCTGGCGTCGTCAGCATCATCGTTCTTTTCGGTGACATCGGATCTGGCCAACGGTTCCTGGCAGGGTGCGTCGGCGGCGGCGATGATGACCGTCGCAACCCAGTATGTGAGCTGGCTCAGCGCGGCGGCGGCCCAGGCCGAGGCGGCATCAAGCCAGGCCGCGGCCATCGCGGCCGCTTTCGAGTCGGCCCTGGCGGCAACGGTGCAGCCCGCCGTGGTGGCGGCCAATCGTGCCCTGGTGCAGGCGTTGGCCTCCACGAACTGGTTCGGACTCAACGCCCCGGCGATCATGGACACCGAGGCGGCGTACGAGGCGATGTGGGCCTCGGACGTGGCGGCCATGTTCGGCTACCACGCCGACGCGTCCGCGGCGGTCGGACAATTGGCGCCCTGGCAGCAGGTCCTGCAGAAGATCGGTTTCACCTTCAACAACGGCCAAATCAATTTCGGTCCTATCAGTCTTTCGCTGGGCAATTCAAACCTGGGTCTTGGAAACACCGGGAGCCTGAATGTCGGCTCCGGAAATTCGGGCAACAACAACTTTGGCCTAGGCAACCTCGGCAATAACAACTTCGGCTTTGGCAACAGCGGCAACAACGACTTCGGGATCGGGCTGACCGGCAGTAATCAGATCGGCTTCGGCGGCTTCAATTCCGGTTCCGGCAACATCGGGTTTTTCAACTCCGGCAGCAACAACGTCGGCTTCTTCAACTCCGGTAGCGGAAACTTCGGCATCGGGAACGCGGGCGTCTCCAACACCGGTCTTTTGAACTCGGGGTCGGTCAACACAGGCTTCTTCAATAACGGCACCGCCAACACCGGCTTCTTCCTGGGTCAGAGCGGCCAGGAAGCGCTAAGTTCTGGCAGCTACGTCACGGGCGGCGTCGGCGCGGCCAACCTCAGCTCGAGCCTCCTCAGCTCGGCCAGCGCGACTACCGGCGGCCTCAATGCGGGCCTGGCGAGCGCGGGCCTGCTCAACCCGGCCAGCGCCGCCCTCGCCGGTCCGGCCGACGCGAGCGCCATTGCCGGCGGCATCCAATCGGCCAGCGCGCAAGCCGGCGCCGCCAGCGTTGCAGGTGGACCCACCCCCACACCGCCGGCCCTGCGAACCACGACGAACGGTCCCGAGGCCTTCTTCCCCGCCAGCGGCAACGACGCGGGCGTCCGCAACCTGGCCGGCCGTGAATCACACATCCCCAACTCGGGCTTCTTCAACAAGGGCGACCGTGACCCCGTCGCTTCCGACCCGGGCACCCGGGAGCCGCTGCTGCCCGAGTAGCGCCCGCGCCCGCCTTTATCTCGAATATCCTCGAAGCCATGCGCACGAAGAAGAAGAAGGTGGACGTCAAGCGGCTGGCCGCGGCTCTCACCGACTACCCGTTCGCCTACCTGATCACCGTCGACGACGGCTACCGCGTGCACACCGTGACGGTCGGGCCGCGGTTGCGCGACCTCCCCGATGACCCGGACGGCCCAGGGGCGATCATCGACGTCGGGCTCATCGGCGGCCGCACGCGGGAAAACCTGGCCCACCGCCGCGACGCGACCCTGCTGTGGCCCCCGCCCGAACCCGGTGGCTACTCGCTGATCGTCGACGGCACTGGCGAAGTCACTGACTCCGATGACGAAACCGCCCGGCTGGGGGTCGTGCCCACCCGCGCGCTGCTGCACCGCGACGCCGACCCCGACTCCCCCGAGGCGGCCAAGGGTTGCCTGCACGACTGCGTCGTGTTCTCGCTGCCCGCCTGACGCCGTACAGTCGTTCGCGTGAGCCGCTGTCGCGCCACTCGCTCCGCCGTGGAGCGACGAAGATGCCGCCGGCATCAACAGCTGGGGTCATCCGGACCGCACCTACGAGCCGCTGCTTCTGGTGCGTTGCCTGCAGCGCCATCCGGCGCTGGCCACCCGGCTGCGCAAGCTCGGTGAATCCCTCTACATCGCAGCGCTTTTGCCACCCCGCACGCGGACGATCGCGATCCTTCGCATCTGCGCGCTCGTGGGCTGCGAGTACGAGTGGGGCGGGCAGGCGGCGTTCTGGGGCCCGATCGCGGGCGTCAGCGACGACGAGTGCGACGCGCTGGTTACCGGCGGCAAGGATGCCCCCGACGACCCGCGGTGGGGCCCGGCCGAGCGGACGCTGATCAAGGCCGTGGACGAACTGGAGCGCACCGGCTCGTGGTCGGAGGCGACCTGGGTAGCACTGGGGCGCAACCTCAATGACGAGCAGCGGATCGAATTGCTCACGGCCGTCGGCTGGTACCGCACGATCTGCACGCTGTGCAACGCCCTCGCGCTTCCCGTGGAGGGCTGGATGCGGCGCTGGCCCGGGTCAGCTCGCTGACCGGTCCCTGCGCAGACCCGGATGCTGGTTTGCCAATAGCGGCAGCAGCACCCGTCGCGGCATGAACTGGAACAGGCGCGTGCTGAGCTGGTTTGGCAGCCCGGCGATCACCGTTCCGCGGTCGCCGTCGAGCGCGTCGACTCCGGTGCGCGCCACATCACGTGACGGCATCCACAGGAACTTCAGGAACGCGTCCGCAAAGGTCCGCTCATCCATGCCTGCGTTCTGCAGGAACTCGGTGCGCACCGGCCCCGGACACAGCAGCGCGACCGTGACACCGGTGCCTGCGAGTTCACCGCGCAGTCCTTCGGTGTATGTCCTCACGAACGCCTTGGTGGCGGCGTAGCCGACTTGCCCCGGGAACGGGTGGTAGCCCGCGGTGGACCCGACGTTGAGGATCGCCCCGCGTCCGCGCGGCACCATCTGCTGGACCGCGCGGGTGGTCAGGTCGATGACGGCCTCGACGTTGACTCGCACCTGGGCGATCTCGTCGTCGACGGACGTTTTCGTCACCGACCCGATGGTGCCGATGCCGGCGTTGTTGACCAGGATGTCGATGGTCAGCCCGCGACGGTCGACCTCGTCGAAGAGGCCGGCGCGCGCGGCGGAATCCGCGATGTCGCAGGCGATCACCTCGACATTCGAGCCGCGGCCCGCGAGTTCGTCGGCCAGGTCGCGCAGCCGGTCTTCGCGGCGGGCGACGAGCGTGACGCCGTGGCCGCGGCCGGCCAGCTCGCGGGCGATGTCGGCGCCGATGCCCGACGACGCCCCGGTCACAACGGCGGTGCTGGTGGGTGATGGAGTCGGAAGAGCCACGCGTCGAACCTACAAGGCCGGCCGCCAGTCAGATGGCTCGCCGCCACCCAACGTGAAGCTAGCCGCACGCTCGGCGCCGAATGTGCGGCTAGCTTCACACTGGGCGACTCGACGCCCTCAGACACGAAAAAGCCCGGCCTGCGCGAAGAAGGCCGGGCTTTTTCGTACGGGGACCTTAGAAGTCCATACCGCCCATGCCGCCGGTCGGGTCGCCCGCGGGGGCGGCCGCCTTCTCCGGCTTGTCGGCCACGACGGCCTCGGTCGTGAGGAACAACCCCGCGATGGACGCCGCGTTCTGCAGCGCCGACCGGGTGACCTTGACCGGGTCGGCAACGCCGGCCTTGAGCAGGTCCTCGTACTCATTGGTGGCGGCGTTCAGGCCGGTGCCGGCCTTCGCATTTCGGACCTTCTCGGCGACAACGCCGGGCTCCAGCCCGGAGTTGAAGGCGATCTGCTTCAGCGGAGCCTCGAGCGCCACCCTGACGATGTTGGCACCGGTCGCCTCGTCGCCGGTGAGCTTCAGCTCGTCCAGCGCCGGGGCCGCCTGCAGCAGGGCCACGCCACCACCGGCGACGATGCCCTCCTCGACGGCCGCCTTGGCGTTGCGGACCGCGTCCTCGATGCGGTGCTTGCGCTCCTTGAGCTCCACCTCGGTGGCAGCCCCGGCCTTGATCACCGCAACACCGCCGGCCAGCTTGGCCAGGCGCTCCTGCAGCTTCTCGCGGTCGTAATCGGAGTCGCTGTTCTCGATCTCGGCGCGGATCTGGGACACCCGCCCGGCGATGGCGTCGGGGTCACCGGCGCCCTCGACGATGGTGGTCTCGTCCTTGGTGATGACCACCTTGCGGGCCTTGCCCAGCAGCGAGATGTCTGCGGTCTCGAGTGAGAGGCCGACCTCCTCGCTGACGACCTGGCCACCGGTGAGGATGGCCATGTCCTGCAGCATCGCCTTGCGCCGGTCACCGAAGCCGGGGGCCTTGACCGCCACCGACTTGAAGGTGCCACGGATTTTGTTGACGACGAGCGTGGACAGCGCCTCGCCCTCGACGTCCTCGGCGATGATCAGCAGCGGCTTGCCGCCCTGAATGACCTTCTCCAGCAGCGGCAGCAGGTCCTTGACGGTCGACACCTTGGAGCTGACCAGCAGGATGTAGGGGTCCTCCAGGACCGCTTCCTGACGCTCGGCGTCGGTGACGAAGTAGCCCGAGATGTAACCCTTGTCGAACCGCATGCCCTCGGTGAGCTCGAGCTGCAGGCCGAAGGTGTTGGACTCCTCGACGGTGATGACGCCCTCGTTGCCGACCTTGTCCATCGCCTCGGCGATCAGGTCGCCGATCGACTGGTCGCCGGCCGAGATGGCCGCGGTGGCCGCGATCTGCTCCTTGGTCTCGACGTCCTTGGCGGACTTGAGCAGCGTCTCGGTGATCTTCTCGACCGCCTTCTCGATGCCGCGCTTGAGAGCCAGCGGGTTGGCGCCGGCCGCAACGTTGCGCAGGCCCTCTTTCACCAGCGCCTGGGCCAGCACGGTGGCCGTCGTCGTGCCGTCACCGGCGACGTCGTCGGTCTTCTTGGCGACTTCCTTGACCAGCTCGGCGCCGATCTTCTCGTACGGGTCCTCCAGCTCGATCTCCTTGGCGATGGACACACCATCGTTGGTGATCGTGGGGGCGCCCCACTTCTTTTCCAGGACGACGTTGCGACCCTTGGGGCCCAACGTCACCCGTACCGCGTCGGCGAGGGCGTTCAGGCCCCGCTCGAGGCCGCGGCGGGCCTCTTCGTCGTACGCAATTTGCTTGGCCATTGCGAAGTGATTCCTCCGGATTGGGAATGAAACGTGGGTCACCGGGTGACGGCAACCCCGTTACTTACGCTGGCCGGGCGCAGTGCCCGCGACGGACGACCAAAGCTGGTCTCACCGTCCCGACCTAGCACTCACCGGTCGCGAGTGCCAACGTCATTCTTAGCACTCGCCTATGCCGAGTGCAAGAACAGCCAACCGTTATCGCGCTGCGCGTAAACCGTCGGTGGAGGCACCCCCGGCTGCGCCGCGGCGGGGACCGGCCCGGTGACGATGCGCAGCCCGTTCAGGGCAGATCGAGCAGCTGTTCGTAGAAACCACCGAAGCCGCGGGCGCGATTGACCAGGTGGATTTCAAGGATCCAGTGGCAGAGGCGGCCGCTTGGGTCCGTGCGCCGCATCGGCTTGTCCGATCCGGGCATGATGTACCACTCGACGCCGGGTCCGGCGATCTTCTTGTGCGGGAACTCCCCGACCAGATGACCGGCGATGGAATTGCCAAACTCGAAACCCTCGGCGTGAGTGACCCCGACGACGAAGTCGAACAGTTCAGCGCCAGTGACGTCAGGGTGAGTGTTGAAATAGTCGCGGCCGGCCTGCCACACCCGCGGAAGCGCATCGCGGAGGGCCTTCTTGTCCGGATCGTCGCTCAACACGAACGTACGGCCGAAGTCCGCCTCCCATTCCTCGAAGATCGGTCCGAGGTCCAGGAAAACGATGTCGTCGTCGGCGATCACCCGGTCCGGAGGGTGCTCCCGGAAAGGTTGCAGGGTGTTCTCGCCGGCTCGCACGATCCGTCGATGCCAATGCCGGGTAACTCCAAACATCTCCGCGGCGAGGTCATGAATGTCACCGGACAACTGCTGCTCTCCAACGCCCGGGCGAATCATCGCGCGCCGATCGATCTCGTCGAACAGCTGCGCCGCCTTTTCCTGTGCGTCGAGAAGCCGTTCCACTCGGACTTCTTCCTCCGCCGTCAGCCCTTCCACCCTCGCGATGCTATAACCGCATCCACCGCTACCGGGCCGCGCGTAAACCGTCGACGACAACGTCGGTCACCCGCTCGGCCACCGCCGAGTTGTACGCCTCCATCGCCTGGCACCCGACCAGGATCGCCTTCACCTCGCCCACACCGATGTCTGGCCGCGCGGTGCCCGCTTGCTGCGCGGCGCGCAGCAACTCGCCGAGTACGGCCAAGAATGCTTCCTCGGCGCCGGGCGCGGCCGACACGATGTCGATGCCGAACCCGGCGAGCGCGTCCACCAGGCCACGATCGGTCGCACCCCACTGCAACACGATCGAGCGCAGGAAGGCGAAGATCGCTTCGCCCGGCCCTTCGGACTTCAGCAGGGCGTGACCCTCCTCGGCGGCTTGCTGCATCCGGTTCTCGATGACCGCGGCGAACAGGGCCTCCTTCGTCGGGAAGTGGCGGTAGACGGTGCCCGCCCCGACTCCGGCGCGCCGGGCGATCTCGTCGATAGGCACCGACAATCCTTCCGCCGCAAAGGTTTCGTAGGCGACCTCCAGCACACGGGCACGGTTGCGCGCCGCGTCGGCGCGCAGCCGCGTGGGTTGCGCCATCTGTTCACCACCCGCCCATCGATTGGCATTGACAAAACGGGGCGTGCGTTCCGTATAGTTGAACCCAACCGGAGCGCTCGCCCCGTTTACCTTACTAGCTTAGGAGCTTTTCATGGCCAAGTGGACCGCCGCGGACATTCCCGACCAGACGGGTCGCGTCGTCGTCATCACCGGAGCCAACACCGGCCTCGGCTACGAGACCGCGGCCGCGCTCGCCGAGCACGGCGCCCATGTCGTGCTGGCCGTGCGCAATCTCGACAAGGGCAAGGACGCCGCCACGCGGATCAGCGCCACGAGCCCGCGCGGGGAGGTCGCGCTGCAGGAACTCGACCTGACGTCGCTGGAGTCCATCCGAGCCGCGGCGGACCAACTGCGGTCCGATCACGACCGCATCGACCTGCTGATCAACAACGCGGGCGTGATGTGGACGCCGAAGTCCACCACCAAGGACGGCTTCGAGCTGCAGTTCGGCACCAATCACCTGGGCCACTTCGCGTTCACCGGCCTGCTACTGGACCGCCTGCTGCCCGTCGCGGGTTCGCGGGTCGTGACGGTCAGCAGCAGCGGCCACCGCATCCGCGCCGGCATTCACTTCGACGACCTGCAGTGGGAGCGCAGCTACAGCCGAGTCGGCGCCTACGGGCAGTCCAAGCTCGCCAACCTGCTGTTCACCTACGAACTGCAGCGGCGGCTCGCCCCCCGCGGGACGACGGTCGCGGTCGCCGCCCACCCCGGCGGATCCCGGACCGAGCTGACCCGCAACCTGCCTGCGCTGGTTGAGCGCATCGCGCCGCTGGTGGAACCCCTCTTCCAGGACGCCGCCATGGGAGCGCTGCCGACGTTGCGTGCCGCGACCGATCCTGGCGTGCTCGGCGGGCAGTACTACGGCCCCGACGGCTTGGCCGAACTGCGGGGCTACCCCAAGCTGGTGGCGTCCAGCGACAAGTCCCACGACGTGGACGTGCAGCGCCGGTTGTGGGCGGTCTCCGAGGAGCTCACCGGGGTGGTCTATCCACTCGATTGACCCTCCCAGGGCGCCACACTGGAACTATGTCCCTCGTCGTGCCGCCCTATCCGCCGCCCCGCTACACCGAGGAGGAGCCGGAGGTTAGCGCCTGGCTCAAACGAGCTCCCGAAAATGGAGGGGCGCCGCCCGACCACGAAACCTTCGGGACCAAGTACCACTACCTGGCCAGCCAGCAGGCCACCGACGGCGACTACGGCCTGTATCGGGTCGACATCGCCCCGGCCGGCGGCGGGCCGGGACCGCACTTTCACCGCGCCATGTCCGAGGCGTTCTTCGTCCTTTCCGGGACGATGAAGCTCTACGACGGCACGCAGTGGGTCGACGGCCATCAGGGTGACTTCCTCTATGTCCCGCCCGGCGGCGTCCATGGCTTCCGCAACGAGGCGGACGCACCGGCGTCGATCCTGATGCTGTTCGCGCCCGGCGCACCGCGCGAGGCCTACTTCGAGGGCTTCGCGGCCCTGGCCGACATGACCGACGACGAGCGCCGGGAGTGGTTCATCCGCCACGACAACTTCTGGGTGCAGTAGTTGGCAAAGAGCGGCGAATTTGCCTCCGCGCTAACGTATTGGGCGGCCTTCAGTCACGACCGGGGTTGGCTCGGCTGAGCCGGTCCCGGCAGTCCTGGCAACCAGGCAGAGTGACCCTCCCGGAGTCCCCGATCTATCTCTGCTTGCAGAGCCGGGCTGTCGGCCGGTGTCGTCCCTCTGCACTCACAGCTGAGGGTGCCGTACGGGTTCGGGCCGGTATTGACGGGGTTCGGGTCGGCGCTGACCGGTGCTGCTCCCGCAATACCAAAGCAAACAGCGATAGCGGCGCCGGCCAACCGGCATTCAGAAGAGGCCTTGATTTTGTAGGGGTCATAAATGTTCTTTGTGCCCCTCTTGAGTGGTTCGCAACCGGGAACCGACACTGCTTGACCTCCAACAGCTTTCAGAGACTTGGGATGTCGTGCCTTCGGTGCGTGCCAGCGGTGGAAATACGGACCGTCTTCACCGTTTCCTCCGTTCATCTGAAGGCTCCGGTGTGAATTGGGCCGTCTGCGCGCAAGTCGGCGGGCTAGCGGTGGGATAACGCATTGCCGTCGGCGTCGAACATCGTGAAGAGGGTATTGAGGCCTTCCGCCAGGAGCGGGTGCGTAAAGATGGCGTCCGCCATTGCGGTGTAGGTGAGCTTGCCCAGCATGGCGACCTGGATCATCGTCATGATCTCGCCGCCCTCACTGCCGAGGACCGCGCAGCCCAGGATCTGGCCACTGTTCGCGTCGACGATGGCCTTCATGAATCCGCGCGTCTCCCCGGTCTCGATGGCCCGGATGACGGCGCTCATCGGGAGCTTCGCCACCCGGATCGCCCGTCCTTGCGTCCTGGCCTCGCGCTCGGTCATGCCGGCGCGGCCAAGCTGCGGGTCGATGAACACCGTGTAGGGGACGATCCGGTCCCGTGTGCTGGCCTTTTCGTGCCTGACGAGGTTCGCCTGCAGAACGCGGTAATCGTCGTAGGAAACGTGGGTGAAGGCCGGGCCTCCCTTAACGTCGCCTATTGCATAGACGCCGGGAACACTGGTTTCCAGATGTTCGTCGACCTCGATGAAGCCGTGGTCGTCGAGGCGAATACCGGCCGCCTCGGGGGTCAGCGCCTCCGTATTCGGGATGCGGCCGATGGCCGACAGCAGGTGGGAGCCTTCGAGCTGTCGCTCGGTGTCCTCGGTGCGAACGGTCAGCCGCACGTGTCCGTTGTCGGCCGGCTCAACACGGATCAGCGTCGCCGAGGTCAGGACCGTGATCCCGTCATCGCGCAAGATGGCGGCGACCTCGTCCGAAACGTCCTCGTCCTCGATCGTAAGCAGGCGAGCGGCGCGTTGGATGATGGTGACCTTGCTGCCGAACCGGCGGAACATCTGCCCGAACTCCAGCCCGATGTAGCCGCCGCCGAGGATGATCAGGTGCTCGGGGAGTTCGTCCAACTCCATGATTGACGTTGAATCGAGCACGGGGACGTCGCCCGCGCCATTGGTTGCCAGCCGCTTGGGCCGGGTGCCCGTATCGATGACGATCACGGCCGCGCTGATCCGCCACGTCCCGCCGCCCGTCAAGGCGATCTCGACCGTCTTTGGCCCCGTGAAATGGGCCTCGCCTTCGATCAGGTCGATCCCGTCCTGCGGCAGGCGGCTTGCGTAGTTTTGCCGCGCGCCGGCGACCATGGCCCGCTTGCGCTCGCGCACCGCGGCCAGGTCCACAGATACGGGACCAATACGGATGCCGTACTCCGCGCCGCGGCGCGCCTGATGGGCCAGGTGCGCGCTGGCGACCATCGTCTTGGTCGGTGTGCATCCCGTGTTGACGCAGACGCCGCCGAGCTGGTCACGCTCGACGAGCGCCACCTTCTGGCCGGCCTTCGCCAGCTGGATGGGAAGGAACCGGCCGCCCTGGCTGGTCCCGATGACTATTGCGTCGTAGTGCTCGTCGGCCATTGCATCTCCTCTCTCCGCCACGGCTATTCCGAGTGGTCAAAAGACGTGTGCAGGGGCGACATCGCGTTCGACGATCACCGCCACCTTGCCCACTACGCCATGGCCCGCCTTCAGCGACTGCAGTCCGGCATTGATTGCCTCGACAGTGCTGTCGATGGTCTGGCCGATGTGCGGGACCACAAGTCCCTGCGCGGCCCACTCCATCGCCAGAGCCATGCCGCGCTGAAGAAAGGCGTGCGACTCGCTGCCGAGCGTGGCCGGTTCGGAGAAGTAGCGCAGCAGGTTGACGTTGACGTGCTCGGCACCCCGCTCGGTCAGGATGGCATCCACCGGGCTGTGGGTTTCGACCAAGCGCGTCGTCTTCCCGGGGCCGACGCCGAGAACGATCCAGCTACCGCTCTGCCTGACGGTCTTGGCGGTCTCGATAAAGCCCGCTCGCTGTAGGTCGCGTCGAAAACGACGTCGACGCCGCGGCCACCGGTGAGCTTGGCGACTTCGGCGGCGATGTCGTCGCGCTTGTAATCGAATACGTGGTGCGCGCCGGACTGGCGGGCCAGTGCGATTGATTGCGGCGTGCTGCCGCTGCTGATGACCAGTCCAGCTCCCAGGGCACGCGCCGCCATTTGCACGGCGAGATGGCCGACGCCGCCGCCACCGCCCGGGATATAGACCGTGTCGCCGGCACGGACCGCCGGGTGAAGACCCGCAAAAGCCGACAGGAACGCCATCGGAAGCGCCGCCGCATCGCAGAAGGTCACCGACGGTGGCTTGCGGACAGTGAGGAACTGGTGCGCGACGGCATAGCTGCTCCGGCCTCCGCTGGCGCCGGTGGCGGCCCAGCCGCCGTTACCGTTCAAATCGGCCATAGCGGCCACCGGGTCGCCGACGGCTACGCCAGTCACATCATCACCCGCGGCGACCACCACGCCAGCGAGGTCAAGACCGAGAGCGACGGGGGGTGTCCGGCCCATGAAATTGAGGTCGGCCAGCTTGTATTCCAGTGGGTTGAGCGACGAGGCGGCGACGCGGACGAGAACCTGGCCGGCCGCCGGGTGCGGGACGGGAACACGCACGGCCTCAAGCGGCAGCCCGGCGCGGTCTCTCGTGTAACCGACGCCGAGAAACGTCTCCGGAATCTTCTGAGCCTGCTTCATCGACGCTGCGTCCTTGGGCGAGTTCGGGACGGGGTGACTGGCTGTCGTGCTGGACTCGCCGGAATCCGGTGTCGGGGAACCGCTTAGTAGATGGCGCCCGGTTCATCGGTGATCTCGGGCAGGATCACGCCGTCCTCCAGAGCGTTAGCGCCCGGGATCTCATGGATGAAGATCGCCAGGCTTTCCTTCGGCTCCCCGGTGATCTCGCACCAGGCGTCCGCGAGTCCGTGGATGAGCTTCCCCTTGATCTCGGTAGACCGACCCCGACGAATGATGCCGACCATCCGTGACCCGGTGACGGGCTCGCCCGACACGAAAATGCTTCCCGGCGCGACCTCGACGAAGGAGCAGTACACATAGGCGCCAGGAGCGCCGGTGACCTCGCTATGGACCTTCGTCATCGCCGCCGCAACCTCGGCCTTGTGCTGCAGCGTCGCGCCACCGGCGGGAATTGTGAACTGGTAGTAGGGCATTTGAACCGCCTCCGACCGAGTAGAACTCTAATCGAGTCTGACTCGACTCGCCACCTCGATACTCCGTCAAGCTCATAAGACTCGAAAAATGTCTGACTTGCCGTACGCTGATGGTATGAAGCACGACGAGTTGCAGGACCTCTACTGCTCCGTCGCCCGCACCTGGTCAGTGATCGGCGAGCGATGGACGATGATGATCCTGCGCGAGTGCTTTCGCGGCGAGCGCCGCTATGACCAGTTCCGCTCGAAGCTCGGCCTGGGCAGCAATGTGCTCAACGACCGGCTCCGGGTCCTGGTAGACGAGGGCGTCCTGGAACGTGTGCGATACCAGGACCACCCCGCAAGGTACGAGTACCGGCTCACCCAAAAGGGCACCGATCTCTATCCGGTGCTGCTGTCCCTGGTTGCCTGGGGGGACAAGTACAAGAACGATGTTCCGCCTATGCGGCTGATCCACCGCGGCTGCGGGCACGCAGCCGAACCGCGCATGACCTGCGCGCACTGCGGCGAACCCCTGTCCTGGCGGGAGATAACCGCCGAGTTTCAGCCGGACGCCTGGTAGAGCGGCGCCTTGCGAGCCGGCTTGGAGCCGCAAGGTCACTCGCCCTTCCGCCACTGTTTGGGCGGGTTAATGGTAGGCAAACTTTCGGTGCTGGGCGGCGATATGCGGCATAAGTGACACGTAGGGTTTGGCCGTGCACACGCAGAAGCCGTCGAAGCGGGCTGCGGCGTGGATGCGGATGAAAATCGAGACCGCGATGAGTGCCCCGATTAGGACTGGGGTGCGGGTCAAGCGGCCGAGACGCCCAAGCTCGCCCGGTTTGCGGCCGCGACCGCCGGCGCGAAGCGCCCTGCGGCGAGCCGGCCTAGGGGCGCGCGACCATTACCGAGGCGGGCGTCGGTTGCGTGGTCGCGCCCGCGCACCGTTGCGTTTCCCCCCCTCGCCGACGGCTAGAAGTGACGAGGGCCTCCGCAGGATTCGCCGCCATCAGGCGGCGGGAACCGCGTCCGCCGCGGCCGCGACACGCAGGCGATCCGGAAGGAATCGGGGAAGACCCGGCCTCACCAAGAGCTAAGAACCCAAGCGGTAGTCGCCGTCGACCAGCTCGCGCGTGCGTTCGAAGAATGTCCGGCCGCTGTAGGGCAATTGGGTGACGACCTTGCCGCTGGGATGCCGGAAGTAGTTGGTGCAGAAGAGCCAGACCTTGCCCGCCATGGCGTCCTGAATCTCGTCGTTGTAGCGGCGCTGCGCCGCCGGTGTGACCTCGATCGTGCGCGCGCCGCGCTCCCCCATGACGTCGAGGATGTGGCGGATGAACGTCGTCTGCGCCTCGTGGATGTACAGAATCGAGTTGACGCCATTGGTGTTTGGGCCGTACAGCGTAAAGAAGTTCGGATACCCGGCTATCAGCGTGCCAAGATAGGCCTCCGCGCCCCCACTCCACTCGTCGCGAAGGTGGCGGCCGCCGGTTCCGTACACATCGATGCTCGCCAGATAATCGGCGGCTTTGAACCCGGTGCCGTAGATGACGGTGTCGACGCGGTGCTCGACTCCGTCGACGGTGCGCACCCCGCGCTCGGTCAGCTCGGCGATGGCGGTCGTTTCCAGCCTGACGTTGGGCAACGCGAACGCGGGGTACCACTCGCGCGACATCAGCGGCCGCTTGCAGCCGGCGGGATAGTCCGGCGTCAGCTTCGCGCGCAACTCGGGGTCGGCCACCTTGCGCATCAGGTAGCTGCGGGCGAGTTCGGTCGCCTCGCGCGTCTGCGCGGCGTCGACGTCGAAGCTGGACGACTCGTAGGCGTCGAAGGCCTCGTCACGCAGCTTCTGCGCGGCAGCCGGGTCGCGCTCGAACAGCTCGTGCTGCTCGGGAGTGAACGGGAAGTCGAACCGAGGCGCGATCCAGATCGGGGTCCGCTGAAACACCGTCAGGTGCGCGGTCTCTCGCGCGATCGCCGGCACGTACTGGATCGCGCTGGCGCCCGTTCCGATGGACGCGACCCGCTCCCCGACCGTCGGCTTGCTGTGATCCCAACGCGCCGAATGGAACTGGCGACCGCGGAACCGCCCCGCCCCCGGGATGTCCGGGATGTGGGGCACGTCGAGCATCCCGACGGCGCTCACCACCACGTCGAAGTCGTGCTCGGCGCCACGGTCGGTGGTCAGCGTCCACCGCCGCAGCTTGTCCGACCACCGCACCGTGCTGATCGCGGTGCCGGGCCGCAGGTGTGGCGCCAGCCCGTGGTCGGCCGCGACCTGCTCCAGGTAGGCCAGGATCTCGGGCTGGTTCGCGTAGGTCTTGCTCCACCGCGGGTTGGGCGCAAACGAATACGAGTACAGATGCGACGGGACGTCGCAGGCCGCGCCCGGGAACGTGTTGTGCCGCCACGTCCCGCCGAACCCGTCCGCCCGGTCGAAGATGGTGAAGTCGTACCCGCCGTCGGCCAGCTGGATGCCCATCGCGATGCCCCCGGGACCCGCGCCGATGATCCCTACTCGCGGCTTTAGGCCCATTGGGAGAAGTACGGTCGCTCGGGCCGGCTTTTTTCCACCAGGATGAACACCACGCCCCACGGGTCGACGAACCAGGTGGTGCGGACCCGCGCCACGTCCGCGATCCCGCTGACCAGGAACCGCACCCCCTTGCTCTCCAGTTCGGCGCGGGTGGCGTCGAGGTCCTCACAGATCAGCCCGACGTGCGACAACCCATGAATGGTCAAGTCCGGAAGCGCCGCGGCGGCTCGCTGATCACCGCCTTCGACGCCGAGATACTCGATCACCTCGAGCACGCGGTCGCCGTCGTCGTCGAATCCGACGATGGCCGCCTTCATGCTGGGGTCGGATACCAGCTCGCCCATGTCGTCGCGAATGGCGTTACCTGCCATGACGTACGGCGGCGAGAGCACACGCAGGCCCAATACGTCTCGATAGAACGCCACCGCGGCCTCGCAATCGGGCACGCAGACCCCGGCGTGGGCCAACCCGGTAATCACGTTCTCACCTTACCCAGCCCTGTCCGGGGGCGGTGCGGGAGCGTGCCGTCGCCGAGTCGGCGGCGCCCAGTCCCACGACGAGGACCTGCAACGCCGGCTCTGGACGGTTTCCGAAGAACTCACCGGCGTCAACTTCCCCGTCTGAGGAGGCCGATAATGGCCGGGTGCGGTCAGTCGAAGAGCATCAGCGTGTCGTAGCCGAGATGATCCGCGCCCGCCCGGCGGTCGCGGTCGCGCTGACCGAGACCCAGGGGCTGGTGCTGGCCGACGACGTGGTCGCGCGGCTGGCGCTGCCGGTTTTCGACAACTCGGCGATGGACGGGTATGCGGTGCGCGCCGAGGACACGTCGGACGCCACACCCGAACACCCGGCGGTGTTGCCGGTCGTCGAGGACATCCCGGCCGGGCGCACCGACGAATTGACGCTGCAACCCAAAACCGCGCACCGCATCATGACCGGCGCGCCGGTGCCCGCCGGTGCCACGGCCGTCGTGCCGGTGGAAGACACCGACGGCGGCGCGGAGTCGGTGGCGATCCGCAAGCCCCGCCCGCCCGGCGCGCACATCCGGTGCGCGGGCGAGGACGTCGCACCCGGCACCACCGTCCTGCGCGGGGGGCAGGTGGTGACGCCGGCCGTGCTCGGCCTGGCGGCGGCGCTGGGAATGGCGGAGCTGACGGTGATTCCGCGCCAACGGGTGTTGGTGATGTCCACCGGGTCGGAGCTGGTGTCGCCGGGCGACCCGCTGCGGCCCGGGCAGATCTACGAGTCCAACTCGATCATGCTGGCCGGGGCCGTGCGCGACGCCGGCGCCGAGGTGGTCGCCGTCGTGACCGCCGAGGACGACGTCGCCCAGTTCAGCGCGCTCCTCGACCGATACGCCCGCGATGCGGACCTGATCATCACCAGCGGCGGCGTCAGCGCCGGCGCCTACGAGGTCGTCAAAGACGCCTTCGGGCGTGACGGCGACCAAGGGGTGGAATTCGTGAAGGTTGCGATGCAGCCGGGTATGCCGCAGGGGATCGGACGCGTGGCTGGCGCGACGATCGTCACCCTGCCCGGCAACCCGGTCAGTGCGCTGGTGTCCTTCGAGGTGTTCATCCGTCCCGCGCTGCGCAGGGCCATGGGCCTGCCCGATCCCGAGCGGCCGCACCGGCCCGCGGTCCTCGCCGAATCGCTGACGTCGCCGCGCGGCAAACGTCAATTCCGGCGCGCCATACTCGATCGCGAAGCCGGCAGCGTAACCAGTTACGGCCCGCCGGCCTCACACCACCTGCGCTGGTTGGCGTCGGCGAACGGGCTGCTGGACATCCCCGAAGACGTCGTCGAGGTGCCCGCCGGGACCCGGCTGCAGGTGTGGGACCTGAGCTAGCCGCCGGGCTCCGTAAGATAGCCGCGTGGCAAGACGCCCCCGCACCGTGGGCCCCACCGCCGAGGACCCGGCTTTTAGCCCGCAGCACGCCTTGGCGCTGGTGCGCTCCGCCGTCCCGCCGATTCATCCCGCCGGTCGCCCGTTCGTCGCCGCCGGTCTCGCGATGGCTCTCGTGGGACGCAACTCGCGATGGCTGCGACGGGCGGGCCTGGTGACCGCCGGTGCCTGCGCGGCATTCTTCCGCCACCCCCCGCGGGTGCCGCCCACTCGCCCCGGCGCCGTCGTCGCGCCCGCCGACGGCGAGATCTGCGTGATCGACTCGGCGGCCCCGCCGGCCGAACTCGGCATGGGGGACGCGCCGCTGCCGCGGATCAGCATCTTCCTGTCGCTCCTGGACGCCCACGTGCAGCGGGCCCCGGTGAGCGGCGAGGTGATCGCCGTGCAACACCGGCCGGGCCGGTTCGGGTCGGCCGACCTTGCCGCGGCGAGCACGGACAACGAGCGAACCAGCCTGCGGATCCGGACCGACACCGGCGCCGAGGTGGTGGCCGTGCAGATCGCGGGGCTGCTGGCGCGCCGCATCGTCTGCGACGCACGCGTCGGGGACAAGCTGTCGATCGGCGACACCTATGGCCTGATCCGGTTCGGCTCCCGGCTGGACACCTACCTCCCGCCCGGGACGGAACCGCTGGTGAAGGCGGGCCAGCGCGCGGTCGCCGGCGAAACCGTGCTGGCCGAACTGCCATGATCAGCAAGCCCCGCGGCAGGCGGGCGATGAACCTGCAGATCCTGCCCAGCGCGATGACCGTGCTGTCCATCTGCGCGGGGTTGACCGCGATCAGGTTCGCCCTGCAACACCAGCCGGTGCCGGCGATGGCGCTGATCGTCGCGGCCGCCATCCTCGACGGGCTCGACGGCCGGGTGGCCCGCATGCTGGACGCCCAGACGCGGCTCGGCGCCGAAATCGACTCGCTGGCCGACGCGGTGAACTTCGGGGTGACGCCGGCGCTGGTCCTCTACGTGTCGATGCTGTCGAAGTGGCCGGTCGGCTGGGTGGTGGTGCTGCTGTACGCGGTGTGCGTCGTGTTGCGGCTGGCGCGGTACAACGCGCTGCAGGACGACGGGACCCAGCCCCCCTACGCGCACGAATTCTTCGTCGGGATGCCCGCGCCCGCGGGCGCCGTCTCGATGATCGGTTTGATGGGGCTCAAACTGCAGTTCGGTGAGGGCTGGTGGACCTCGGTGTGGTTCCTGTGCATCTGGGTGACCGGGACGTCGATACTCATGGTCAGCGGGATCCCGATGAGAAAGATGCACACCGTGCGGGTGCCGCAGAACTACGCCACCGCAGTGCTACTGGTGCTGGTGCTGTTCGCCGCCGCCGCCGTGTTGGAGCCCTTCATCACGATCTGGGTGATCATCATCGCCTACCTGTGCCACGTCCCGTTCGCGGTCCGCACCAAGCGCTGGCTCGACAAGCACCCCGAGGTGTGGGACGACCAACCCAAGCAACGGCGCGCCGTGCGGCGCGCGAACCGCCGGGCGCAGCCGAGCCGCCGTTCGATGACGCGGCTGGGGCTGCGCAAGCCGAGCGGGCGCCTGCGATGATCCCCGGCGGCGGGGCCCAGCAGCTCACCCTCACCGCCAGGCTGAACACCTCCGCCGTCGACTCACGGCGCGGCGTCGTCCGCATACATCCGAATGCCGTTGCAGCGCTGGGTATCCGGGAGTGGGATGCGGTGTCGCTGACCGGGTCGCGGACCACGGCCGCGGTCGCGGGCCTGGCCGACCCGGACACGCCGGTCGGCATCGTGCTGCTCGACGACGTGACGCTGTCCAACGCCGGGCTCCGGGAGGGCACCGCGGTGATCGTCAGCGCGGTCACCGTCTACGGCGCGCGGTCGGTGACGCTGTCCGGCTCATCGATGGCCGCCAACTCGATCACGCCGATGACCCTGCGGCAGGCCTTGCTGGGCAAGGTGATGACCATCGGCGACGCCGTGTCGTTGCTGCCGCGCGACCTGGGCCCGGGTACCTCGACGTCGGCGGCCACCCGCGCGCTGGCGGCCGCGGTCGGGATCAGCTGGACCTCGGAGCTGTTGACCGTCACGGCCGTCGACCCCGACGGGCCGGCCAGCGTTCAGCCGAACTCGTCGGTCACCTGGGGAAGCGGAGTCCCGGCCGGTGTCGGGCTGTACTCGCACGAACACCTGAGCACCGGCACCCCGGAGATCCTCGTCGAGGAGCTCAAGGGCTCGCAGCCACAGGCCGCCAAGCTCGCCGAATGGCTCAAACTCGCGCTCGACGAACCGCACCTGCTGAAGACCCTCGGCGCCGCGGCCAATCTCGGTGTACTGGTGTCGGGTCCGGCCGGGGTGGGCAAGGTGACGCTGGTGCGCGCCGTGTGCGACGGCCGCAGGCTGATCGAACTCGACGGCCCGGCGGTCGGCGCGCTGGCCGCCGACGACCGGCTGAAAACGGTGGCCTCGGCGGTGAAAAAGGTTCGCGACGGCGGCGGCGTCCTGCTGATCGCCGATGCCGACGCCCTGCTGCCGGCCACCGCCGAGCCGGTGGCCGCTCTGATCCTCGGCGAGCTACGCACCGCCGTCGCCACCGAGGGCGTCGCATTGATCGCCACCTCCGCACGACCCGACCAACTCGACGCGCGGCTGCGCGCCCCCGACCTTTGCGACCGTGAGCTGGGCCTGCCGCTGCCCGACGCCGGCACCCGCAAGGCGCTGCTGGATGCGCTGCTCAAGCCGGTGCCCACCGCCGATCTCAGTCTTGACGAGATCGCTGCCCGCACGCCGGGTTTCGTCGTTGCCGACCTGGCCGCGCTGGTGCGCGAGGCCGCGCTGCGGGCGGCGTCTCGGGCCAGCGCCGACGGCCAACCACCGAAGCTGAACCAGGACGATCTCGTCGGCGCGCTGACCGTCATCCGGCCGCTGTCCCGCTCGGCCAGCGAGGAGCTGACCGTGGGCAGCGTGACGCTCGATGATGTCGGCGACATGGCCGAGGCCAAGCAGGCGTTGACCGAAGCGGTGCTGTGGCCGTTGCAGCATCCCGACACCTTCGCCCGGCTGGGTGTCGATCCCCCGCGCGGAGTGTTGCTGTACGGCCCGCCCGGGTGCGGCAAGACGTTCGTGGTCCGCGCGCTGGCCAGCACCGGGCAGCTGAGCGTGCACACCGTCAAAGGCTCCGAGCTGATGGACAAGTGGGTGGGCAGCTCGGAAAAGGCGGTGCGCGAGCTCTTTCGGCGGGCGCGGGACTCGGCCCCATCGCTGGTGTTCCTCGACGAGGTCGACGCGCTGGCACCGCGGCGCGGGCAGAGCTTCGACTCCGGCGTGACCGACCGGGTGGTTGCCGCGCTGCTGACCGAGCTCGACGGGATCGACCCGCTTCGCGACGTCGTGGTGCTGGGCGCCACCAACCGGCCCGACCTGATCGACCCCGCGCTGCTGCGCCCGGGCCGGCTGGAGCGACTGGTGTTCATCGAACCGCCCGACGCCGCGGCCCGCGGCGAAATCCTGCGCACCGCAGGGAAATCCATCCCCCTGAGCGCCGATGTCGACCTCGACGAGGTGGCCGCCGGACTCGACGGCTACAGCGCCGCCGACTGCGTAGCGCTGCTGCGAGAGGCCGCGCTCACCGCCATGCGGCGATCCATCGATGCCACCGACGTGACGGCCGCCGACCTGGCGGCGGCGCGTAAAACGGTGCGCCCCTCGCTGGATCCAATCCAGGTGGAAGCCTTACGCACGTTCGCCAAAGCCATGTAGCACTGCCCGCGCCGACCTCGCGACATCAGCTTCCAGCCAATCCGGCATCGGATCGTCGCGGGCGTGGCGGCGCACCACGGCGTAGGGAAGGTCGGCTACCGCTCTGTTCACCGCGTCGAGTGCGCGCGGATCGCTGCTGCCGTAGAGCCGCTCGGCCAATTCGCGCACCCGCTCAATCAGCGGTGCGTTCATGGCGGCCAGGGTCTGCCGAAAAGCTGCGTCGGGTTGGCCGTCGCGCAGATCGTCCGGTCGGGTCGTCAGCAGCAGCCGTGCGTCATCGGGCAGCTCACGTGCAAAGCTGATCGCCGCCACCGCCATGGCCGTCGCGGTGTCTACCGGCGTATCGCCTGCCGCGGCGAGTGCGCGCGACTGGAAACGCTCGAGGGCTCGCAGCCAGGCCGCGGTCACCACGCCGTCGCGATTGCCGAAGCGGTGATACAGCGTGCCGGCCGGCGCGCCACTGGCCTTGGCTATCGCCGCGACACTCGCCGCCCGCGGTCCATGGCTGAGCACCAGGGCACGCGTTGCGTCGAGGATCACATCGGTTTCATGCTTCCGCGGAGGCGCCACGATCTAGTACAGTCCTTCTATATGGAACGATTCTACTATATCGATGAACATGCTATCTCGGTCGACGCGTCCGTGGCAGAAACGTGGTCGGCGCTGCTGCGCGTGTTGTGTCGCAACCCCGCAGATCCGGCGACGGTGCAGGTGGGCAAACTCGACGAAGCGATACCGCACCAACGACTGGCGTTGACAGGCCGGCACCTTTGCTTCGCCGTCTACCGACTGGTGTTCGAGCTCGACCCCAAGAGCGACGCCGACGGTGTCAGGCTGCGGGCGCTGACTTGGGCCGCCTTTCCCGGGGTTCGCGGAAAGCTCTTTCGCGTGGTGGCTATCGAAACCGGCGCGCACCGGTTCGTGGTGCGCCGGATGCTGAAAAAGATTGCCGCAGCGGCACATTCACGCCGAGAAGCTGTTCGATGATTCCAGGTTTGACCTGGGGAGCGCGGCTGTCCGAACGAGCCCGGCAGCTGCCGTGCGACGCACTCCGTCCACGCGCCAGCATCCAGGCGGACCGCGCCATCAGCATCGCCGCGCCCCCACCGATCGTGTTCTCCTGGTTATGCCAACTACGCGTAGCGCCCTACAGCTACGATGCACTCGACAACCTCGGCCGCCGCAGTCCCCGAGAACGCAACCCCGAACTGGTTCACCTCGAAATCGGGCAGCGGTTCATGACGGTGTTCGCATTGCGGTCATTCGTCGGCGGCCAGCAGATCACGTTGCGGTCCAAAGGCGTAGCTGTCACCTACCGAGTCCAACCTGAGGGGGCCGGCTCACGGCTGCATGTGCGGGTGTGGTTTGGCGGGCCTTGGCCAGTCGCTCACGTTCTCGCGTGGGGCGACCTGGTGATGATGCGAAAACAGTTGCTCACGTTGAAATCGCTGGCCGAGCACGAAGCGGCCGAGGGAGTCCGAGTTCTGTGAGTCGCTCGATTATTCTCGGTCCGGCGTCGGCCGGTTCGGGGCTGATTTCTAGCCATCACCTTTAACGCCGATGTGCTTGAACCCTTCGGCGCGTTCGTTCGTGACCATCTCGTCGGCGTCGTCACGCGTTCGCAATCGCTGCAGACGCGCCACTAGCTGTAACCAGGTTGGCTACTAGAAGTCACCCGGCCCGAATAGACCCGACGGAGAAGAGCCCATGAACGACGAGCGGCCCGTCCCGATAACCACGGACGCCGGGATGAGGCTGCGATGATCACGGCACCGCCGTCTGCCGGGAAGGGTTTCGTCGCTGCTGTGCGGAAGGCCGGATCACTCGTGAAATTCCGCGATGTCGCGCCGACGACGCGGGTCATGACGGTCACGATCATGGTTTCGATGGTCGTCTTCCTCGATGGCACCGTCGTGAATCTGGCCCTGCCGGCCACAGAACGTGACATTGGCGGGGGCATGTGCTCACAGCAATGGGTCGTTGACGGGTACCTGCTGGCCGTGGCCGCCACGGTTCTGCCGGGCGGTGCCATCTCCGATCTGTTCGGGCGCATACCGGTGATGCGCTTCGGGCTGGTGGCCTTTGGGGCGGGCTCGGTGCTGGCGGCCACCGCGGGCACCCCGGCGATGCTGATCGCGGGGCGCCTCGTCCAGGGGTTTGGCGGCGCGTTTCTGGTCCCCGGCTCGCTGGCCCTGATCAACTCGGCGTTCGATCGCGCGAGCCGATCCGCGGCGATCGGGGCCTGGACGGCCTGGACCGGCACCGCCTTTGCGCTGGGGCCGCTGCTGGGGGGACTGACCGTGGACTTCCTGAGCTGGCGCTGGATCTATGTTTTGTCGGCGATCCCGATGGTCATCGGTTTTGCCTTGACGTTTTGGCTGCGCCCGATGCCGGGACCCTCCGAACGCGCCCGCGTGGACGTCGCCGGCGCCGCACTGTCGTCGGTCGGACTGGCCGCCACGGTGTATGCACTGATCGAATCGGGTCGGCATGGATGGGATGACTTTCTCAGGGGGGCTTTGGTGGTGGGGGTCGTGGCATTGCTGGCATTCGTGGCATGGCAGCGCCGCGTCCCCCACCCGATGGTGCCGCTGCGCTTGTTCACCAGCCGCAATTTCGCTGGAGCCAACCTGGTCACCGCGTTCGTCTACGGCGGAATCACGATGGGCTCGCTGGCCCTCGCCCTGTACCTCCAAGAGGTGGCCGGGTACTCGGCCACCGCCGCTGGTCTGGTGACCTTGCCCAGCCCGATCATGTCGTTACTGTTCGCCCGCGGCGTCGGCGGCATGGCCGCACGGGTGGGACCTCGGATTTTCCTGACGACGGGTCCGGCCCTGGCCGGGTTGGGGCTGCTGCTCATCGGCCCCACCACGCACGGATTCCACGTCGCCACAGACGTACTGCCAGGACGGATCATGCTCGCCGTCGGCATGGTCCTTGCCATCACACCCCTGACCGCGGTCAATTTGTCCTCCGTCGAATCCGTGCACAGCGGAATCGCCGCCGCGATCCAAAACGCAACGGGCCGGACGTCCGCGCTGATCGCTGTGGCCTGCGTGGGACTGATCACTGCCAACAGGCTGACCGATGCCAGCTTCACCCGGCTGATGCAGGTCAGCGCCGTGTTGTTCTTCATTGGCACCGTCATCAGCGGCTTCGCCATCAAAAACGTGGCTGCCAAGCCCGTTCCCGATGAAGTCGCCGCCCTCGTGCCGCAACCGGCGCTCAGCACGCCGTCTCCGAATACGGTTTGAGCGCAACCCTTTTCGCTCTGAGGCGGCACAGGCGCTGAGCCGCGATCGATTTTACAGTTGACTGTAATATTGCGTATTACTGCACACTTGCGCTAGCGTGATCAAGCGCGAGCGAATCGAGGACGCCAGATGACAGTCACCCGAACCACGGCCCGGTCCGTTGCCCAATTCATGGACGACCCGATCAACTTCTTCGGCCAGTCCTACACCCGGATGCACAGCGTTCCCCGGGCCGAGCTCGAAGCGCTGCAACGCCAGGCCATGGGCATCCGCTTTCGGGAGCACTACGAACGCATCGAGATGCTGCGCAAGCTGGCCGATCGGCTCGGCATCACAGCTCTCGACGAATTCAACGACGTTGTGCCACTGCTCTTTTCTCACACCGCGTTCAAGTCGTACCCGGCCGCGCTCGTCGACAAGAAGCGCTTCGACCTGATGACCAAGTGGCTCGACAAGCTCACCAGTTACGACCTGTCCAAGGTGGATGTCGCCGGGTGCACCGGGATCGACGACTGGATCGACCGACTCGATGAACAGACTCCCCTGGAGGTCATCACCTCCAGCGGCACCACCGGCACCATCTCGATACTCCCCAAGGACAAGCGGGGCGCCGAAGAGGGCATGGTGCTGTGGAAGATCTGCCTTTTCCAAACCTTCGGGCAAGAACCCACCGAGGCACAACTCAATCCTTCGGTGGACGTCGTCTGGCCCAACTTCGCCAACGGCAAGCTCGGTCACCTGCGCATCGCCAACATGATCAAGCGCGGCTTCACCGGCGGTGACGAAACGAAATTTCACGCGCTCTACCCGGGCGCGATCGACACCGACCTGATGTTCCTGGCCTCCAAGATGCGCGCGGCGGCGTCCCGCGGCGAACTGGATCGACTCGAGATCGACCCGGCGCTGGCCGCCCGCAAGGACGAGTTCATCGCCATGCAGGCGCGCCAAGCCCAAGACCTGGAGGCGTTCTTCACCCGGCTCAGCGACCAGCTGCGCGGCAAGCGCGTGTTCATGCTGGGCACCTACCACCTGATGTACGACATCGCCAAGGCCGGTCTCGAGCGCGGGGTGCGCAACGTCTTCGCCCCCGACTCGGCGATCCTCACCGGGGGCGGCATGAAAGGCGTTGCGCTGCCGGCCGATTTCATGGACGTCATCAAGGACTTTCTCGGCGTCGACCGAATCCAGATCGGTTACGGCTTCTCCGAGTCGAGCACCTTTCACTGGGGTTGCAGCCAGGGCCGCTACCACGTCGCGCCGTGGGTGATCCCGTTCGTGCTCGACCCCGACACCAGCGAGCCACTTCCCCGCACCGGCGTGCAGACCGGGCGCGCGGCCGTCTACGACATCCTGCTGCGCGCGCACTGGGGCGGCGTCATCTCCGGTGACGAAGTCACCATCGACTGGGACCTGGCCTGCCCGTGCGGGCAGGCCAGTGTCGCCTTCGAGAAGGACATCGTGCGCTACAGCGAGAAGAAAGGCGTCGAAGACGACCGGATCACCTGCGCCGCAACACAAGAGGTGCACAACGAGGCGGTGAACTTCATGAAGGGCGTGGACCTGTGATCGCCTACACCGTACCGCTGTTCCTGCGGGGCCGGGTCATCACCGACGACCTCGTTCCGTTCGATACCCGCATGGGCGCCGCGCAGTTCCAGGCACCGGACATGGGCAAATACGTCGAGCGGCTACCGCTCAGCAGCCCCGCGGAGATGAGCGACCTCTACCAGGTGGGCTTCGACGAGATCCTCGACGTGCTCGAGGCGCTCGGCAACGCGCTGGACTTCGCGTCGAACGCCCACCTGCAGGAGGCGTACGAAGCCTCCCTGGTGGCCAACGTGTTGCCGGCGGAGATGCTGCAGAACAGCTATCGCGTTCTACAGCCGCTGTTTTCCCGCGACAACGTCACCGAGATCGCCGACAGCCAGGTCGGCCTGGACTTCCTCAACGGATGGGTCCCGCACAGGCTGCGCGACGGCCGCGAACTGCGCGTGCGCGCCTTCGGTTCCCGCGTGTTGCACATTCCGGCGGGTAACGGCGGACTGGTCTCGGCGGTGACCATCCTGCGTTCGGTGATCACCCGATCGGACGTCATCATCAAGGCGCCGTCCAACGATCCGCTGACCGCGATCGCCATCGCGCGCACCCTGGCCGACGTCGCACCGGATCACCCGATCACCAGGCATCTGGCGGTGGGGTATTGGAAGGGTGGCGACGTGACCGTCGAAGAGACCCTGTACCAACCCCACCACATCGAGAAGATCGTGGCCTGGGGCGGCCTGGCGTCGGTCAAGCACGTAACCCGATACATTCAGCCGGGTTTGGAGCTCATCGCGCTGGACCCGAAGCGCAGCGCCACCATCATCGGCCGCGAGGCGTTCGACGACGAACACACGATGCGCGAGGTGGCCCGGCGCGCCGCGACCGACATCGGTGTGGCCAACCAGGAAGGCTGCGCCAACGCCCGGGTCATCTACGTACTCAGCGGGACGGACGCCGAGGGTCTGGCCAACGCCAATCGGTTCGGCGAAATGGTCTACCGGGAGCTGGTGTCGTTGCCCGCGTTTGTCAGCACCCCGCCGCGGTATCCGAACCGCGAGCTGCTCGACCATCTGGAGGCCTCCCGGATGGCCGACGACTTCTACCGCGTCATCGGCGGCGAGCGCCGCGAGGGCGCCATCGTGGTCTCGCAAATCGATGAGGCCGTGGATTATTCGCCGATGCTGTCCGGGCGGGTGGCCAACGTCGTCCCGGTGGACAGCGTGGACCAGGTCACGGCGGCGGTGAACTCCTACACCCAGACGATCGGCATCTACCCCGAGTCCCTCAAGCGTGAGCTGCGAAACACGTTGCCGCTGTTCGGCGCCCAGCGGCTGACCAGCCTGGGCTACGCGTGCAGCGTCGCGGTCGCCATGCCCCAGGACGCCATCGAGCCGATCCGGCGGATGTGCAAATGGATCGTCGACGAGGAATGCGACCCCGACGTGGTCGTCCCGCTGTGGCGGCTGGCCCGGGCATGACCGAACGCCGCAGCGCCCTGGAGGTCGTCGACGGAATCGACCTGTCCGGCAAAGCATGTGTGATCACGGGCGCGTCGTCCGGGCTGGGCCGGGAGTCCGCACGCGCGCTGGCCGCCGCGGGCGCCCATGTCGTCCTTGCCGCACGCGACCAGGACGCCCTGGCGCAGACGGCCCAATGGATAGGGGCCGAGGTTCCCGGCGCCCGGATCTCGACGGTAAAGCTCGACCTCACGGCGCTGGCCAGCGTTCGCGCCGCGGCGAACGCGATCCGCGACGTCGCACCGGCGATCCACGTCCTGATGAACAACGCCGGCGTCATGTTCACTCCGTTCGGCCGGACCAGCGACGGCTTCGAATTGCAGGTTGGCACCAACCATTTCGGGCACTTCGAACTCACCCGGCTCCTCGTCCCGCAACTGGCCGCCGCCGGGAAGGCCCGCATCGTCACCCTGTCGTCCGGGGGCCACGTCATGGGCGACGTCGACTTCGACGACCCCAACTGGGAGAGCAGGGATTACGACAAGTTCGTCGCATACGGCGCGTCCAAGACGGCGAACATCCTGCACGCGATAGAAGCCGACCGACGGCTGCGGGGCTTGGGAATTCGCGCCTACGCCGTCCATCCCGGCACGGTGGCCACCTCCCTGGCGCGGTACACGTCCCGGTCGGATTTCTCGCGGCTACGTAAACTCGCCGCCGCCACCAGCGCGGCGCGCGGCGAACCGACCGACGGGTTCCTCGACTTCTCCACTCCCGAGCAGGGTGCGGCCACCCAGGTGTGGGCCGCGGTCAGCCCTGAGCTGGCGGACAAGGGAGCGTTGTATCTGGAAGACTGCCGGGTCAGCGAAGCGGACGCGCCCTATGCTCGCGACGAACAGCGCGCGGCCGACTGGTGGATTCTCTCCGAGAAGTTGTGTGACAGATCGTGAACAGACATCAACGGCGAAAACTCGAGGTGCGGGAGAAGATCCTCACGGCCGCCTTCGACCTGTTTCTCCGCAAAGGCGTTGCGGCGACAACGATCGAGGAGATCTGCGAGCGCGCCGACGTCGCCAATCGGACGTTCTTCAACCACTTCGCCACCCGTCAGGACATGATCCGGGCGTTGGCGGAGCGACGACTGGTCAACCTGCACGACGTCGTGTTCGACCGCGGCGATCAACCGATCCCGGCGCGCCTGGTCGGCGTTTTCGACGACATCGCCACCGCGCTGGTCGGATCGGGTGACACCTACCGCGAGCTGATCGGGGAGATGCTGGCCACCAGCGGCTACGGCATCCAGCGCGGATTCAACCTGCACGACACCTTCGTCGAGCTGGTCAAGGAGGGGGTGTCGCGCGGTGAGGTCAGCGCGCGACACGACCCAGAAACCTTGGCCGACATCCTCGTCGGCGCGCTGTCCGGGGGCATCCTCAACTGGACGGTCGACCGGACGTATTCGTTGGAAACCAACCTGCACAACCTCGGCGTCGCGCTGGCCGAGTTGTTGAGCGCCTAGGGCTCTGGCAGGGGCGCCCAGTCGGCCGTAAGCCGCGAGCTGAAGCGCGGTGGCCGGCGATCCAGGAAGGCGCTGACTCCCTCACGGGCGTCGGCGGTGCCCATCACGCGTCGGTGCAGCTGGGTTTCCAGCGCCGCGACCTGTCGCGGCGTGTAGTTGTGGATCGCGCTGTCCCACAGCAGTCGCTTGCACAAAGCCGCCGACATCGGAGCGACATGGGCCGCGATGTCGCGGGCCATCTCCAAGGCATGGTCGAGCACCCGGTCGGCGGGCAGCGCCCGATTCGCGACACCGAGCGCCACCGCCTCGGCGCCGGTGAAGGTGCGCCCGGTGAGCAGCACCTCGGCGGCCACCCCCAGGGTGGCCAAGTGCGCCAACGTCCAGTGCGACATGCAGTCGGGTATCACTCCCCGGCGTACTTGCACCACACCGTATTTGGCGTCTTCGGCGACGATGCGGATGTCGGCCTGCAGGGCGATCGTCAGGCCGATTCCGATGGCGTGGCCGTTGAGCGCGGCGATCACCGGCTTACGCAACTCGAAGGCGGCCGGGTCGACCGGCGACGCCGAGAACGTGCTGTCGTCAGCCGGGGCGTCGAACGGCGATATGTTGCCCGAGAAATCCGCGCCGACGCAGAAGGCGCGTCCCGCCCCGGTCAGCACGAGGGCGCGGACGTCGTCGTCGCCGTCGCAGTCCCGGTACGCCTGACTCAGCAGCCTGCCCATGTCGCCGTTGTAGGCGTTGAGATGCTCGGGGCGATTCAGCGTCAGCACCGCCACACCGTCGTTGATGTCGACCGTCACATCGGCGCTCATCACGTTGCCCCCTACTCGGACAGCTGGAATTCCACCATGTCGGCAAGCGCGTCCACGGCCTCGCTGAGCGCGGCGAAGCGATCGGCGGCCGACGGCGCCGACAGCACGGTGTAGCGGTCGGCCGTGCCGATCGGGATGCGGGACGCCAACGCCCATATGCGTTGCCCGGCAAAGCTTGTCTGGGCCGCATCGTCCTTCTGGTAGCCCAGTAGCACTTCGCGCTCCGGCAGCTGAGCACCGCGAGCTTCGGCGATCCGCCTGAACAAGGCGATCACCCGGTCTTCGAGATCGAGCAGCCGCGCGTCGGTCACCGGCTCCCCCGGCTCGTCCGGCCAGAGCGTCACCGTCGCACGCGGGTACGGATCGTCGGGCAGCCACTCGGACACCCGAATCCGCTCACCGGTCCGGCAGCGCAGCGCGTATCGGCCCGCACCCAGGTCGGCGTGTTCGGCGATCCTGGACAGGACGCCGACATCGCAACGCGAATCACCGCCGCCGACCTCGCGACCCTGCGCGATCAGCACGACGCCGAACGGTTCGTCGCCGTCGATACAGCGCCGCACCAGCGCGCCGTAGCGGGGTTCGAAGATGCGCAACGGGAGGTCTTGGTCGGGCAGCAGCGCCGACTCGAGCGGGAACATCGCCAGCTCGATCGGTTCGGTATCCGCCATGACCTAAACCTAGATGTCCAGCTCGGCCACGAGTGCGTCGACGACGGCGCGCAGGTCGCCGTCGTGCTCCTCGGCCACCCGCCGCTGGCGCTGGTATGAGGCGCCCGCCCGCCAGATGTCGTCCACCGCGCGCAGCTCGTCGGCGCAATGCAGCGACTTCGCCGTCGGCTCCAGCCGGGTCAGCACATCGGCGAGATCGTCGGTCACCAGCCGCTCGTTACTCTCGGCGTCCAGGATGATCACCGCGTCCAGGCCGTACCGGGCCGCGCGCCACTTGTTTTCCTGGACATGCCAGGGCGGCATGTTGGGCAGCGTCTCACCGGCCTCGAGCCTGCGGTCCAGGTCGACCACCAGGCAGTGCGTCAGCGCGACCAGCGCGCCGAGCTCACGCAGGTTGGACACGCCGTCGCAGACCCGCACCTCAAGGGTGCCCAGGTGCGGCGAAGGTCTTATGTCCCAACGGATTTCGTCCATATGGTCGATGATGCCGGTCTTCTTCTGGTCGTAGACGAAGCCTTCGAACTCCGACCATCTCTGAAAGTGAAACGGCAACCCGGCGGTGGGCAGCTGCTGAAACATCATCGCGCGATTGCTGGCGTATCCGGTGTCTTCGCCGCCCCACCACGGCGACGACGCCGACAGCGCCAGCAGGTGCGGGTAGTACTTCAGCAGTGACGTCATGATCGGCATCACCTTGTTCGCCGAAGAGATCCCGACGTGAACGTGCACCCCCCAGATCAGCATCTGCCGCCCCCACCACTGGGTGCGTTTGATCAGCTCGGCGTAGCGCGGGGCGTCGGTCAGCTTCTGGGCCGACCACCGGGCGAACGGATGGGTGCCGGCGCAGAACAGCTCCATGCCGCGGTCCCGGACGATTCGACGGGCCGGACGCAGGGTGTCGCGGAGGTCTTCCATCGCCTGCGCGGTGCAGTCACAGATGCCGCTGACCACCTCGACGGTGTTGCGCAGCAATTCCTTGTGCACGCGCGGGTTTTCGCCGATCTCGGCGATGACCGCGGTGGCTTCGTTGCTCAGGTCGCGGGTCTGCGCGTCGACGAGCGCGAACTCCCACTCCACACCGATGGTCGGCCGTGGCGAGGGGGCGAAATCGATACGGGCCCGATCTCTTCCGGGGCCTCTGTTCAAGGCCCTGCTAGCCGGCACCGATGACACCGCACGCCACCCGCTTGCCGGCGTCACCGGTCGTCATCGTCGTCTGGTCGGGACCCGGTGTTCCGTTGGTCTGGTTGTAGCGATCGGGCGGGATGTTGCCGAAGTTGTCGGCACCGGCATGAATGACGATCGCGGTCTTTTCGCCGGTCAGCAGGTCCTCCATGGCGAACGCGTCCGTGGTGGTCACCAGCATCCCGGCCCCGTCTTTGCGGACCTCCAGCGAGGTCAGGTCACCGCTGGCGGGCTCGGCCGAATGCCCGGGCGCCTGGAAGTGCCCGCCGGCGGACAGGAAGTCGCCGGGCGCGCCACCGGTCGGGGCCGTCGAATTGGCCTCGCACTTGCCCACCTTGTGGATGTGCACCCCGTGGAAGCCGGGCGTGATGTGACCGGCGCCGCTCGTCGCGATCGTGATCGTGGCGTAGCCGTTGCTGAAATCGAACTTCGCGGTCGCGACCTCAACGCCGTCGGGCCCCTTCAGTTGGGTGGTTATGCTCCGCCCCGCCGGCTGCTGCTGCTCCGCGCCGTCGGTGCCCGAGGTTGCCGACGGGGCGGCTGATCCGGTCCACACCGCCGGGGTGGTGCCGGGGACCGTCGACGCGTGTTGGGGCGACGAGCACGCACCTACCAGCGCGCCGCAAGCGGCTGCAGACAGGGCGGACAGGGCGGCGGCAGCGACGTTGCGGTGCTTAGGCATAGCGGAAGCCTAGCCCGACGATCCCCGATTTTCCGAGCAGCGGAGGTCACCCCGTCACCAGGACGATGACGCCGGGCGGCTGGCCGTTGAGTGCGGGAATCCGCGGCTGGACGGGCGCTCCCAGCTTCTGGCCGACGGCGTCCGCGGTGGCGTGCTCTCCGTCGGCGTCGGTGTAGTACACCGTCGTGGCCGAGACATCGGACATCGACAGGTTGCCGACGTCGGTCACCTTGAAACCGGCGGCCGTGAGCTGATCCTTGGCGCGCGCGGCGACGCCCTCTTTGGAAGAGATGTTGTAGACGCGCACCTCGGCCTGGTTCGCCGGGGCGCTACTGGTGGTGGCCGCCGAGCTGGTGGTGCTGGTCACACTGGAGGCCGACGACGCCGAGTCGTCCTCGGCGTTCCCGGAAGAACCCAGCGCCTGCCATCCGAGCAGCAGGAAGATGACGCCCAGGAACAACAGCACCATCACCATGGCCCGGAGGGGAAGCCCGGTGGAGTCGGGAACGCGCTCTTTCATCGAGCCCACTGTAGCCAGGAAAGCGCCAGAGCCTGCAAAGGCAACGGACTCGTCAGGTCACCTCGAAGCCGAGGCGACGCGCCGCCCGCGCCTTCTGGCGACTGGCGCGCAGCCGTCGCAGCCGCTTCACCAGCATCGGGTCGGCGGCCAGCGCCTCGGGTCGATCGACTAGCGCGTTGAGCACCTGGTAGTAGCGCGTCGCCGACATCGAGAACAGCTCCTTGATGGCGTCTTCCTTGACCCCGGCGTACTTCCACCACTGGCGTTCGAATGCCAGGATGTCGTGTTCACGGCGGGTGAGCCCATCGGCGATTTCAGAGTCGTCCCCCGATCGATTTGCCCGCGCCATGGCGCTGTCCATATCGCTTCCCCTGGACCCTTCCGGCGATTCTCAATGTGCTCGAATGACTTGACTTACATAGGGGCATGTTTCGGCGAATATTGAACCACGCCGCGAACCCTCAATCCGTAATCCAGACCCGCGAGTCGGCCGATTCGCTGCGATTGCCCGGCTCAGGCCCACGTGGTCGCCGGGCTGGGGGCACCGCCCGCTTGCGGGCGTAACGCCACGGCGAAAAATCAACCGTAAAATCGCCGTGGCGTTAGATTCGCGGGCACCCAGCCATCGGGCATCGTCGCCCCGCCTAAGCTACCCGACCATGGCAGTCGTACCCATACGCATCGTCGGAGATCCGATCCTGCACACCCCGACGACGCCGGTGCCCGTCGCCGCCGACGGTTCGCTGCCGGCCGACCTGCCCGAGTTGATCGCCACCCTGTACGACACCATGGACGCTGCGCACGGTGTCGGCCTGGCCGCCAATCAGATCGGATACGGTCTGCGGCTCTTCGTCTACGACTGCGCCGAAGACCGCGGCATGACCGACCGCCGCCGCGGCGTCGTGATCAATCCAATCCTGGAGACCTCCGACATTCCCGAGACCATGCCCGACCCGGGCGACGACGACGAAGGGTGCCTGTCGGTTCCCGGCGAGTCGTTCCCCACCGGCCGGGCGAAGTGGGCGCGGGTCACCGGACTCGACGCCGACGGCGGCCCGGTCACCATCGAGGGCACCGGCCTGTTCGCGCGGATGCTGCAACACGAGACCGGGCACCTGGACGGATTCCTGTACCTGGATCGCCTGATCGGTCGGCACGCCCGCGCCGCGAAACGGGCCGTGAAGTCGCACGGCTGGGGCGTTCCGGGACTGTCGTGGCTACCGGGCGAGGGGCCGGACCCGTTCGGTAACTGATGGTCTCGTGGCCGGACCTGGGAACGCGGGTGACGGTTCGCTACCGGCGCCCCGCCGGGTCGGTCCCGCCGCTGACCGACGCGGTCGGACACCTGCTGGCGGTCGATCCGCTGGTGCGGGTGCGGACGAAAACGGGCGCGGTGGTCGAGTTCGCGCCCGCCGACGTCGTCGCGCTGCGGGCACTGACCGACGCGCCCGTACGCACCTCCGAGATCCGGGCGCTCGAGCACGCGGCGGCGTCGGCCTGGCCCGGCGTCGAACACACGTGGCTGGACGGCTGGCTGCTGCGGGCCGGGCAAGGCGCCGGCCCGGCCGCCAATTCCGCCATGCCACTGGATATTTCGGCACAGCCAAACTCGCGTTCCGCGATTCCTGAAATCATCGCCTGGTACGCCCGTCGCTCTCTGACGCCGCGGCTGGCCATCCCCGATCGCCTGTTGCCGCTGCCGCCCGGTGCGACGGCCGAACTCACGGAACGAGTCCTCATTCGCGACGTCCCCGATGTGCGTGAACCCGACCCGTCCATCGCCCTGTCGGCTCGGCCCGACGACTCCTGGCTGCGGGTCTACCGGCGCGAGGTTCCCGTCGACGCGCTCACCGCCGTCATCGACGGCGAGCTGATGTTCGGCACCCACCGGGGCGGAGCGGTCGCGCGTGCGGCACTGACCGACGCGCCGGACGGCACCCGGTGGGTGGGTCTGTCGTCAATCCGGGCCGACGACGACGAAGCCGCAGCGGCCCTCTGCGAGGCGCTGTTGGCTTGGGGCGCGGATCGCGGTGCGACCCGTGGCCACATGCGCGCCCACGACAGCGGCCCGACCGACCTCGCCGATGCGCTCGGCTTCCGGCTGCACCACCGTCGCCGCTACGTCCTTGCCCGAAGAGTGGATACCGTCTAGCCATGCCCGACGGCGCCCTGCGGCTGGCCACCTGGAACGTGAACTCGATTCGCAGCCGCCTGGACCGCGTCCTCGACTGGTTGGCCCGTGCCGACGTCGACGTGCTGGCCATGCAGGAGACCAAGTGTGCCGATAGCCAATTTCCCACCCTGCCGTTCTTCGAACTCGGCTACGAGGTCGCACACGTCGGTTTCAATCAGTGGAACGGCGTGGCCATCGCCTCCCGCGTCGGCCTGGACGACATGCAGATCGGCTTCGGGGGCCAGCCCAGTTGGACCAGCAAGCCCGACGTGGCCGCCACGGCGGAAGCCCGCGCGCTGGGCGCCACGTGCGGCGGCGTACGCGTGTGGAGCCTCTACGTGCCCAACGGTCGCGCCGTGGGTGATCCGCACTACAGCTACAAGCTGGATTGGCTTGCCGCCCTGCGGGATACGGCGGCCGGCTGGCTGCGCGACGATCCCGCGGCACAGATCGCACTTGTCGGCGACTGGAACATCGCCCCGACGGACGAAGACGTGTGGAGCACCGAATTCTATGCCGGTGCAACACATGTCTCCGAGCCCGAGCGCCGCGCGTTCAACGCCATTGTCGACGCCCGATTTACCGACGTGGTAAGGCCTTTCGCCCCGGGCCCCGGGGTCTACACCTACTGGGACTACACCCAGTTGCGGTTTCCGAAGAGACAGGGCATGCGCATCGATTTCATCCTCGCATCACCGGCGTTGGCGACTCGCGTGACCGACGCGCAGATCGTACGCGAAGAACGCAAGGGCAAGGCGCCCAGCGATCACGCGCCGGTGCTGATCGATGTGAGCCGGGTTTGAGCCGCGTGAACGATTCGTGTGCGGGGCCGCGCAGCGGAGAATCCAGAAGTTGCTCGTTGTACAGGCGTTTGTAACGTGGCAGGCTTTCGCCTTATAGATGCAGAGAACAATTTCGTTGTTGCTGTTAACCTCGCGTTCAACGGGTAAACGGGTTGCCAACGCGGTTCCCAGTGAGAGCGATCAGATACCAGGGAGTCATCATGGGTGTCGTCGGCGGGGCAGTCCGCAACGTGGGCAAGACCGTGGGTCGTGCGGCGGACGCGACCACAGCGGCCGCGGGCGCCGTGGGTGGCGCCGCGGTCAACGGAATCGTCGGCGGTGTAACGGGAGCCGCGGAGGGCATCAAGCGAGGGATCAGCAGCGGCAGTCACTCGACGCCGGCGGCAGCCTTGGCGTTGGGTGCGCTCGGCGTCGCCGGCCTGGTCGAGTGGCCGGTGCTGCTGGCCGTCGGCGGCGGCGCGCTGTTGTTGCATCGGATGCAGCGCAAGCCCGAGGGCCCCGCGGCGGCGAAGGCGAATCTCAAGCCGGTGCCGTCGGAGCCGCCGTCGAAGAAGGCGGTGCCGCAGAAGGCCGCCAGCAAGCCGGCGGCCAAGAAGGCGGCCGGCCGCCGCGCCGGTGCCGCCGAGTTGCGCAGCACCAACTAAACGGAACCCTCTGAGCAGCGCTTGAGCATTGTCACGTCGTTACCGCGATCGACACCGCTGAGGGCTCTCACGACGGTCGTCCAGGCAACCACCGCGCTGGCGCAAGAGGGTTTGCAAATCGCGGCGATTCCGCTGCGCGAAGGAGCCAGGGCGCTCACCGGTGACCTTCCCCACCAAACGCTCAGCCGCCGCTGCTGGCGGGGCGAGAGCCGCGCCTGGATCGAGGTGCGCGGCCTTGACGACGCGGGCTCGGATGAACTAGGCGAGCCCGGGCGCGCCGTGCTGGACGCGCTCCGGGCCCACCCCGGCGTCACGTCGGCCAACCTGAACCACCCGTTGTCGCGGGTGGTAGTCACCATCAGCGGTCAGGACACCTCGCTGCGCGACCTTTGCCGCATCATCGATGACGCCGAAAAGCGTTGCCGCTCAACAAAAAAGAGTCTGCGACGGCCCTCCCGGGTGACGGTGTGGTGGCGGCGACCAGGGCCGTGACCGTGGCCGCCAACGCGGCCGGGCTGGGCATCGCGCTGGCCGGCCGAGCGCTGGGCTGGCCGCGATTGCCGATCGGCGTCCAGGCGCCCGTCGTGGCACTGGACTACCAACCCTGGCTGCGGCGCCTGCTCGAGGACCGCATCGGCGGGCCCGCGACGGACACCGTACTGACGCTGGCCATGGCGGCGGCCGAAACCGTCACGCTGGCCCCGGCGTCGTTGTCGGTGGGCCTGCTGATGCAGTCGCTGAAAGCCGCCGAATGCCGCGCCGAGGCGCGGGCCTGGCGCATGCACGAACCCGAACTGGCCCGGCACGCCGACGAACCGTACAGCGTCGCGTCGCCACCCAGGCCACCACGCGCCAGAACCGTGGAACGCAACGCCGGCCGTTTCGCGCTGGTGCAGGCGCTCGGCGCCGGGCTGGTCGGCGCCACCACCCGCAACCTGAACATGGCCGCGACCGCCGTGCTGGTGACCGCCCCCAAGGCCAGCCGCACCACGCCGGAGGCGTTCGCCGCGGCCCTGGGACGCGGACTGGCCGACCGGCACGCCGTCCTGTCGTTGCGGCCGGACGCGCTGCGCCGCCTGGACCGGGTCGACGCGATCGTCATCGACCCGCGGGTGTTGTGCACCACCGGCTTGCGGGTGGCGCGCATCCGCGGCGCCGACGAGCCTGAGCTGTCCGCGGCGTGGAACCGCGCCCAGCTGGTCCTGGAGAACAATGGCCAACCGCCGGGCTGGCACCGGGTGCCCGGGATATCGTCCATTGCGCCGGATGCCTCGGTCGAGGCCCTTTTCCGCCCCGCCCACGATCCATTGGCGGCGGCCGTCGTTGCAGAGGCGCATCGCTCGGGAGCGGACCTGGTCTCGGTCGACGTCGATTCGCTCGGCGAGTTGCGGCCGGCGTTCGACGACTTGAGGCCTTTGGGCACCGCCCGGTCCATCGAAGGGGCCATCGACGACGCCCTCGCCCACGCCGTGGCGGACCTGCAGCAGGCGGGCCGCACGGTGGCCGTGCTCTCATCGTCTGGCGCACAAGCGATTTCGTCCGCCGATGTGGCGTTGGGCATCGTGCCGCAGCCGGGGGCCGGCCCACCACCCTGGTGCGCCGATCTGCTACTGCCGGATCTGGCGGCCGTCTGGCGGGTGCTGCATGCGCTTCCCGCGGCCAGGGCCGCCACCCAGCGCGGCGTCGGGATATCGGCCGGCGCGACGGCCATGGGATCGCTTCTGATGATCCCGGGCATCCGCGGCCTCGGCCCCGGACCGGTGACCACCGGCGCGGCGGCCGGCATGTTCTCCGGTTACCTGCTGGCGCGCGGGATCATGACCGCGGACGCGCCGCGTCCGACGTCCGTCCACGAATGGCACGCGATGTCGGTCGATCAGGTCCGCAGAGCCTTGCCGCCGCCCGACTCCGAGGCGGCAGAGGCGACAAAGCCGACAAAGGATGCGCCCGGTCGGGGCGCGCAACAGGCCGAAACTCCCCCGCACGCGTTCTGGCAGCTCCTCAAGGCCGTCCGCGCCGAGCTGACCGACCCGCTGACTCCGGTGCTGGCGCTGGGTTCGGCGGCCAGCGCGGTGCTCGGTTCGCCCGTCGACGCCGTCTTGGTCTTCTCCGTATTGACCGGGAACTCCATCCTGGCGGCCAGTCAGCGCCTGCGCGCCGAGAACCGCCTGAACCGCCTCCTCGAGCAGCAGATCCCGCCGGCCAGGACGGTAGCGACCGGTCCGGACGGGCAGCGGATCTACACCGATGTCATCGCGGCGCAATTGCGGCCCGGCGACGTCATCGAAATCCGGACTCACGAGGTGGTGCCCGCCGACGCCCGGATCCTCGAGGAGGTCGACGTCGAGGTCGACGAGTCGACGCTCACCGGCGAGTCACTGTCGGTCGAGAAGCAGGTCGACGCCACGCCTGGCGCCGACCTCGCCGAGCGTCGCTGCATGCTGTACGGCGGAACGACCGTCGTGGCGGGCACCGCGGTCGCCCTGGTGACCGCGGTCGGCGCCGACACCCAGGAGCGCCGGGCCGCCGAGCTGGTGTCCGGCGACCTGTCGTCCGACATCGGCCTGCAGCACCAGCTCAGCCAGCTCACCAATCGGGCTTTCCCCGTGAGCATGACCGGCGGCGCGCTGGTGGGCGGGCTGGGGCTGTTGCGCGGAACCGGTTTGCGCCAGGCGGTGGCCAGCGGGATCGCCATCGCGGTCGCCGCGGTCCCCGAGGGGATGCCGTTGGTGGCGACGCTGGCGCAATCGGCGTCGGCACGACGGCTGACCAAGTTCGGCGCGCTGGTCCGCGTCCCACGGTCGGTGGAGGCGCTCGGCCGCATCGACGTGGTCTGCTTCGACAAGACCGGAACGCTCAGCGAGAACCGCCTGCGGGTGGCGCAGGTCCGCCCGGCGCCGGGGCACTCGCCCGAGGAGGTGCTGCGCAACGCCGCGCACGCCGCGCCTGCGGCCAACGGCGGCCCGCAGGCGCACGCCACCGACGTCGCCATCGTCGAGGCGGCCACCCGTTCGCTCAACGGCTCCGCGCCGAACACCGAAGCTGACGCTCACCTTCCCTTCCGCTCCGGCAGGTCGTTCTCCGCCTCGGTCACCGGCACGGAGCTGACCGTCAAGGGTGCACCCGAAGTGGTGCTGGCCGCCTGTGAAGACGTCGACTCGAACATCGAGAAAGCGGTCGCCGAGCTGGCCGCCGGCGGGTTGCGGGTGATCGCGGTGGCCCGGCGCCGCCTGACGCCGCAAGAGTCTCGGGCGATCCAGGAAGATCCCGACGACATCGCGGAATTCTGCAGCGACGGGCTGACGCTGACGGGGTTCCTCGGCCTGTCGGATACCCCGCGCGCCGAAGCCGTCGGCCTGCTCGCGAACCTGCGGCGGCAGGGGGTGGGCGTGAAGCTGATCACCGGCGACCACCCGATCACCGCGGTCGCGATCGCCAGGGAGCTGGGCCTGCCCGTGACCGACGGGCAGGTGATCAGCGGTTCCGAATGGGACTCGCTGTCGCGCAAAGACCAGGAGCGCGTGGTGACCGAGCGGGTGATTTTCGCCCGAATGACACCGGAGAACAAGGTGCAGGTCGTCCAGACGCTCGAGGGCGCCGGGGTGCTGTGCGCGATGGTCGGCGACGGCTCAAACGACGCCGCGGCCATCCGGGCCGCTACCGTCGGCATCGGCGTGGTGGCGGGCGGCAGCGATCCCGCCCACCTGGCGGCCGACGTGGTGCTGGTCGACGCGCGCATCGAGGCGCTGGTGCAGGCCATCGAGGAGGGGCGTCAGCTCTGGCAGCGGGTGCAGGCGGCGGTGTCCGTGTTGCTCGGCGGCAATGCCGGCGAGGTGCTGTTCGCCATCATCGGCGCCGCGATCACCGGCACGTCGCCGCTGAACACCCGGCAGCTGCTCCTGGTGAACATGATGACCGATGCGCTGCCGGCCGCCGCCCTGGCGGTCAGCAAGCCCAGCGGCCCCGTCGATCCCGGCTTGCGCGGCCCGGATCAGCCGGCGCTCTGGCGCGCAGTGGCCATCCGCGGGGTCACCACGGCCGCGGCGACGACGGTGGCGTGGGCGATGGCGAGCGTCACCGGGCGCCCGCAGCGGGCATCTACCGTGGCGCTGGTCGCGCTGGTGGGGGCCGAATTGGGCCAGACCCTGCTCGATTCCCACGCCCCGCTGGTTGTGCTTACCGCGGTGGGCTCGCTGGGGGCGATGGGAACGCTGATCAGCATTCCGGCGGTCAGCCAGTTGCTCGGCTGCACACCGCTGGGTCCGGTCGGTTGGGGACAGGCTCTGGGGGCCGCCGCTGGGGCGACCATCGGGATAGCCGTTCTGAACCGTGTTTCGGAAGGTTGGGGCACGCCGCACCAGCCGGACACGCCGCCACCCGGGCCTGACGCGTCCGCGACGAACGGTGAGGCATCCGTTCGGCCTGCCGAATCTCAACCACCCCGACGCGCCAGAGCAGCGCATAGAGTTCCAGTAACGGCACCCGCAACACCAAAGCGATCGACGAAACGAGCGGATCGGCCACGGAGTCGGTCGTCGACATAAGTCCGACGTTGGCCTCAGTACCCGGCGAGGTGGCAAACCCTTCGTTACCGAAAGGCAAATGATGGCGGAAAAGAAGTCGCGCAAGGGGACATCCCAGCGCGAAGCGGTGCAGAAGATCCGCGAGGGCGAGACCTTCGTGGTGAACGTGCCGGTGGTGGGGCAGGTGGAGATCCCGCGGCCGGAGCAATTGGCCTACTTCGGCGGCCTGGCCGCCCTGGCGGCATTCGAACTCATCGACTGGCCCGTCGCCCTGGTCATCGCCGCCGGGCACGTCCTGGCGAGCAACCACCACAACCACCTGCTCGAGGAACTCGGCGAGGCGATGGAAGAGGTCTAGTCGCTACCCGGAAGGCTCGGACGGGATGCGTTCGTGCACGGTCAGCAACAAATGGTCGAACTGACTTTGGACGGCGGCCGTCGGGGATATCAGGGTCGTGACTTCGGCGAGCAATTGCTTCGCCAGCGCTCGCAGCTTCACGTTGGTCTCCTGGGACCGCCACTGCAGGACGCGGAAGGCCTGTTCGGCGCTGATCCGGTAGACATACATCAGCACGCCCTTGGCCTGCTCGATCGCCGCGCGGTTCTCGAATAGGTCCGGCAGGGCTTCGTCGAGCACTTCCCGTCGAGTCTCGTGCCGGGTCTCGTCGAAGGTGTTGGTGAGGTCGATGTAATAGCCGGCGGTGGCCACCACCGCGCCGGAGTCGTCCAGCATGCGATCGGCCACCACAATCGCGTCGTGCACGTTGCCCGCGGTGTCGAGGAACCGGTGCCGACTCGAAAACGACCCCTCCGATTGCAAGGCGTAGTCGAGCAGATCCTGGACGTGCGCCCGGTCCTCCGGATGCTTGTGCGACAACAGCAGTTTCGTCGTCGGCGCCACGGTCCCCGGTTCGTAGCCGTGCATCCTGGCCACCTCGTCGGACCATTCCCAGCGTTGACCGACGAACCAGAAGCGGAAGGCGCCGACGTTCAGGTACCTGGTGGCAGCCTCGGGTGCGCCGGCCGGCTGCTTGCGGTTCCCGTCGGGTGTCGCCGCGTCCCTTCGCGTGGGCTGTTGCACTTTCGCATCCTCCCATTGGGTGGGTATCCCGGGCTACCGTTTGGACCGGTCCTCTCCGGCCCACCTGCCGTGTGGTCAGGAGTGGGGGTAACCTCGCGTGCGGACGATCCATCAAGCGCGGGAGCGCACGCCGAGTGCGCTGAGAGGACGGCTTAGGGCCGTCGACCGTACGAACCTGACGGGTAATGCCGGCGTAGGGAGATGACAAACAATGACCGATACCTTGTCAACAGACGCACTGTCCGTCACCACCGGGCCCATCGCGGGCAGCAGCAAGGCCTATCGCGAGGTGGAGGGGGTGCCCGGCGCGCGCGTCCCGTTCCGGCGGGTCAACCTCTCGACCGGAGACCACTTCGACCTGTACGACACCTCCGGGCCCTACACCGATCCGGATGCGGCGATCGATTTGACTGCCGGACTTCCGGCGCGGCCCGGCGTGGTCCGCGACCGCGGCACCCAGCTGCAGCGGGCCCGCGCCGGTGAGATCACCGCCGAGATGGCATTCATCGCCGCCCGCGAGGAGATGCCCGCCGAGCTGGTGCGCGACGAGGTCGCCCGCGGCCGCGCGGTGATCCCGGCCAACCACAACCATCCCGAGAGCGAGCCGATGATCATCGGCAAGGCTTTCGCCGTCAAGGTCAACGCCAACATCGGCAACTCGGCGGTGACGTCGTCGATCGCCGAAGAGGTCGACAAGATGGTGTGGGCCACCCGCTGGGGCGCCGACACCATCATGGACCTGTCCACCGGCAAGAACATCCACGAAACCCGGGAGTGGATCCTGCGCAATTCGCCGGTGCCCGTCGGCACGGTGCCGATCTATCAGGCGCTGGAGAAGGTCAAAGGTGATCCGACCGAGCTGACGTGGGAGATCTACCGCGACACCGTGATCGAGCAGTGTGAGCAGGGTGTCGACTACATGACCGTGCACGCCGGCGTGCTGCTGCGGTATGTGCCGCTGACCGCCAAGCGGGTCACCGGCATCGTCAGCCGCGGCGGTTCGATCATGGCGGCCTGGTGCCTGGCCCATCACCAGGAGTCGTTCCTCTACACCAACTTCGAGGAGCTCTGCGACATCTTCGCGCGCTACGACGTCACCTTCTCGCTCGGCGACGGGCTGCGGCCGGGCTCGATCGCCGACGCCAACGATGCCGCGCAGTTCGCCGAACTGCGCACCCTGGGCGAGCTGACCAAGATTGCGAAAGCCCATGGCGCACAGGTGATGATCGAGGGACCGGGGCACATCCCGATGCACAAGATCGTCGAGAACGTGCGGCTGGAAGAAGAGCTGTGCGAGGAGGCCCCGTTCTACACGCTGGGACCGCTGGCGACCGACATCGCGCCGGCCTACGACCACATCACGTCGGCGATCGGCGCGGCCATCATCGCGCAGGCCGGCACCGCGATGCTGTGCTACGTCACCCCGAAGGAGCACCTCGGGCTGCCGGACCGCAAGGACGTCAAGGACGGGGTGATCGCCTACAAGATCGCCGCGCACTCGGCGGACCTGGCCAAGGGTCATCCCCGCGCGCAGGAGCGCGACGACGCATTGAGCACGGCGCGCTTCGAGTTCCGCTGGAACGACCAGTTCGCGCTGTCGTTGGACCCCGACACCGCACGGGAATTCCACGACGAGACGCTGCCGGCCGAACCCGCCAAGACCGCGCACTTCTGCTCGATGTGTGGACCCAAGTTCTGCTCGATGCGGATAACCGCTGATGTGCGGACGTACGCGGCAGAACACGGGCTCGACAGCGAGGAAGCGATCGAGGCCGCCATGACCGAGGGCATGGCCGAGAAGTCACGCGAGTTCGCCGAGCACGGCAATCGGGTGTATCTGCCGATCACGCAGTGAATTTCCTGCCGCTGGCGCCACCGGGTACCACGCCGTTGCGCGTGCTGACCATCGCCGGTTCGGACTCGGGGGGCGGCGCAGGCATCCAGGCCGACATCCGCACCATGGCGCTGCTGGGTGTGCATGCTGTCACCGCGGTCACCGCGGTCACCGTGCAGAACACATTGGGCGTCAAGGGTATTCACGAGGTGCCCGACGAGGTGGTCGCCGGTCAGATCGAAGCCGTGGTCACCGATATCGGCATTCAGTCCGCCAAGACCGGGATGCTGGCGTCGTCCACCATCATCGCGGCGGTGGCCGCCACCTGGCGCCGGCTCGGATTGACGGTTCCGCTCGTCGTCGACCCGGTGTGCGCATCCATGCACGGAGACGCGCTGCTGGCACGAGAGGCCCTGGATTCGCTGCGCGATCAACTGTTTCCGCTTGCCACGCTGGTGACGCCGAACCTCGACGAGGTACGCCTGTTGGTAGATATCGAGGTCAGCGACGCCACCTCGCAGCGCGCGGCGGCCAAGGCGCTGCACGCGCTGGGCCCGCGGTGGGTGCTGGTCAAGGGGGGTCACCTGCGGTCGTCCGATCGCAGCTGCGACCTGCTCTATGACGGGGCCTCCTGCTACGAGTTCGACTCGCAACGTTTGCCCACCGGCAATGACCACGGCGGCGGCGACACGCTCGCGACCGCGGTCGCCTGCGCGCTGGCCCACGGATTTACCGTGCCCGATGCCGTCGACTTCGGAAAGCGTTGGGTCACCGAATGCTTGCGCGCCGCCTATCCATTGGGCCACGGACACGGTCCCGTCTCGGCCCTGTTTCGGCTGTCATGAACCTGGAGCAAATCGCCGGTGCCGCACGCGAACCGGCCGGCCGCCCAAAGGGCGTAGTCGTGCTTACCCACGGAGCCGGCGGCGACCGGGACTCCCCTCTGCTGCAACAGGTTTGCGACGAATGGGCGCGACGGGGCTGGCTCGCGGTGCGGTACAACCTGCCGTACCGCCGGCGCCGGCCCAAGGGTCCACCGTCCGGCTCGGCCGCCACCGACCGCGCGGGGATCGTCGAGGCGATCACGGTGTGCCGCGGCCTTTCCGACGGCCCGCTGGTCGCCGGCGGACATTCCTACGGCGGCCGTCAGACCTCCATGGTGGTGGCCGGCCGCGAGGCCGGGGTGGACGTGCTGACGCTGTTCTCCTACCCGGTCCATCCGCCGGGCAAGCCGGAGCGCCCCCGCACCGAGCACCTGCCCGACATCCGGGTGCCCACCGTGTTCGTCCACGGAACGTCGGATCCGTTCGGCTCGCCGGGCGAGGTTCGCGACGCCGCGGCGATGATCGCCGCGCCCACCGAGGTCGTCGAGATCACCGGCGCGCGCCACGACCTGCGCTCGAAGACCCTCGACGTGCCCGCGCTCGCGATCGAGGCGGCGCTGCGGTTGCTGGGTCACCAAACAGCGTGAGTTGCATCAGCTTTCGCACGCACGCCAGCGCGTAGGCGGACTTGTCGTTGTTCGCCATCCGGCCCAGGTCGATCACCAGGGCCATCGCGGCGTGCACCAGGAACCGGGCCTGCATCGGCGTGACGGACGGTCGCGCAGCGGTCAGCAGCCGGACCCAGGAGTCGATCGTCGACCGCTGCACGTTGCGCAGCAGCGTCTGGTCGGCGGCCGTCAGATTGAACCGCTCGGTGTAGTACACGGCGGCCAGTTCCGGATTGGCGAACGACGTTGCCACATAGGCGTCCATCAGCACCGTCAACGCCTGGCGCGGTTCGGTGAACGCGCCCAGGATCGGCGACAAATGCGCCGAGACCCGGTCGGCCGCGCGGCGCAACCCGGTCGCAAGGATCTCGCATTTGCCCGAAAAATAGCGGTAGATCCCGGAAACGGGTATGCCGGCGGCCGAGGCGATTTGGGCCATGCTGGTTTCCGAATATCCCCGGTCGGTGAACAACACCATCGACGCGTGCAGCAACGCCTCGTAGGCGCCCGCATCCTGGGCAAAGATCCGCCAGGCCACCGGCCGGGTAAAGGCGTCCCCGGGCCCCGGAAGTTCGGCGGTAAGGATCGCCGACGCGGCCTCGGCCAGCAGCGCCCGTATCTCGCCGGCCGGCAGCGCCGCGCCATGGTCGACGATGCTGCCGATCACGCTGAGCACCGCCGCCGAAAGCGTCCACCGCTGCGCAGACGTCAACGATGGCCGAATCGCGATGAGCGGCTGCTGGATTCGTCGATTGACAAGCCGCAATTGCCCGGCGAGCACGGACTGGTCCTCGGCGCGCAGATAGCGGGCCTGCCAGCGGTACAGGCCGCCGGCGGCGCGGTTGTCGAGGGTCACCTCAATGAGCGCGTTGACCAATAGATCCAGCGTCGCGGCTGGATCGTCCGTTTCGAGACCGTCGGTCCGATCAACCAGTTGCTGGCCCAGGGCCAGCACGGCCCCACGAAACAGGTCGTACTTGCCGGCGTAGTGGCGGTACAGGGCGGCGGCCGAGATCCCAACCTTTGCGGCTATGGCCTCCATACCGACCGCGTGGTAACCGTTGGCGCTGAATGCCTCGGCCGCCGCTCGGGCGATCTGCGCCTTGCGGTCCTTTGGCCGCCGCCGGACCGTGGCGCTGGCGGTGGACACCGACTCACTTTAACCCGGGGGTCTTCGTACAACGACTACCGCAGCCACGGAATCTCGATTAACATAATCGGCACTTGGCGCCAGAGGGACCGCACATGTTGGAAAGACTTCGCCGACTGCTCGAATACCGGCTCAGCATCGCCCAGCTGATGGCCATCGGATTGATCCTCGGCACCCCGTACCTGCTGGTGGGGACCATCTGGTCGACGACCCACACCGAGCACCTGCATCAGATGCACGGCGTCGATCTTGCGGTGTCCTTCCTCGGGTCGATTGTGTCGTGGCCGGTGCTGCTTTTCGCCAACGTCTGCATGACATAACGCCTGGTTCACATCGAAATCAGCCATTCACATAGTTGGCGGGGGGACGAGACAGCCGTGAGCAATCGTCGGATGTATCTGGGAGTGGCGGGCCTGCTGTTGGCGGTCGTTGGGCTGGCGGCGCTGTGGGTTCCTATCGACCTCAATCAACACGATGCCTATGGCTTCCCGATTGAATGCGGCAACGGCTTCAGCTCCAACCTCACCCAGGTCGTGCAGACCAGCGGCGGCGACGTGGTCAACAAGTGTCAAAGCGCGTTGTTCACGCGTCGCGTGTGGGCGATCCCCTCCGTTGCCATCGGGTGGATGCTGCTCACCGTGTTCGTGATCGCCTGGACGCGCGCGACCCCGTCTAGGGCGGATTTAGTCAGTTAAAACTGGACAGTTCTAACTGGCTAATTTAGGCTGGGGTCATGGACGGCGTCGGTGACTCAGCGGTGACGGCCGCCCGCGATCTGCGGGTGCTGTTCAGCCGGCTGCGACGCCGGTTGAGGAGTCTCGGGGTCGACGACGACCTCACGCCGTCCCAGACCGCGGCGCTCACCCGGCTCTGGAAGGGGGGAGCGTCATCGGCCAGCGCACTGGCCGGTGCCGAACGGGTGCGCCCGCAGTCGATGGCCACGATCGTGGCCGCGCTCGAGCAACGTGGGCTCATCGAGCGCACTCCCGACCCCGAAGACGGTCGCCGCCAAGTGGTTTCGTTGACCGGCGAAGGCCGGCGGCGCGCCGAGAGCGACCGTCAGGTGCGGGAGGAGTGGCTGGCGTCCGCCATCCAGGAGCGGTATTCCGAACGGGAACGCCGCACCATCCTCGATGGGTTGTCGCTGCTCGAGCGTTTGACCGAATCATGAAAAGGGAACCACTGCAATGGAATTGGGCGTACACTTCATCGATTTTCTGCCGGGGGATCCGGCGACATTGGGCCCGACGCTGGCCGACGCGGCCAGGGCTGCCGAGCAGGGCGGCGCGACCATGTTCACCCTGGCCGACCATTTCTTCCAGATGGAAAACGTTGGGCAAGCAGAGGATCCGTTCCTCGAGGGCTATACATCGTTGGGATTCCTGGCCGCACAGACGTCGATGATCGACCTGACGTTGCTGGTCACCGGGGTCACCTACCGCTATCCCGGCGTGCTGGCGAAGACGGTCACGACGCTTGACGTGCTTTCCCAGGGCCGGTCGATGTTAGGACTGGGCGCCGCGTGGTACGACCGCGAACATGTCGCGCTTGGCATTCCGTATCCGCCGCTCGGCGCGCGGTTCGAGATGCTGGAAGAGACGCTGCAGATCTGCCGGCAGATGTGGAGCGACAATGACGGGCCGTACAACGGGGAGCACTATCAGCTGGGCGAGACGATCTGTGTGCCCCAACCGATCCGGCGGCCCCCGATCCTGATCGGCGGCGACGGCGAGAAGAAGACGCTGCGGCTGGTGGCGCAGTACGCCGACATCTGGAACAGCACGACGAGCGATTCAGACGAACTCAAGCACAAGATCGACGTCCTGAACCGCCACTGCGACGCGGTGGGCCGGGATCCCGGTGAAATCCGCAAGACTGTCGGCGTTCTCAACGACCCCTTCGAGGACACCGACGGCTACCTGAAGACCGTGGAGCGCTACGCCGAGCTTGGTGTTGAGCTGATCAATGTCGGTCCGCTGCCCGGAAACCCCGACCCCGTCGGCTTCGTTCGCCGCCTCGGCGATGAAGTGATTCCCAGGGTTGCCGAAATCGCCTGAGCGTTATCCGGGATAGCGTGAGTAGCAGGCGTCCATGTTGCCGGTCACGCCGCCACGGAAGGCGGAAATCCGGGTGAAGCCGGCCGGCACGCTGGTGCCGTCGGCGTCGCTGGCGACCACGTGGTTGGTGAGCAGGCCGGAAACGGCTTCGTCGAGATCACCGGCGGTCAGCACCAGCTGCTTCTGGGACGGCAGTTCGATCGGTTCGGCCATCTTGCGGTGCACGACGCCGGTCAAGCACGCGGTCCGCAGCGCGGTCCACGGGCTCTGCATCGGGAGGCCGCGGTCGTGCTGCACCGCCAATGCGTACCTCGACATCACGATCGACAGGGCGGTGTCGTCACCTTGCGGCAGGGTGTGCTCGTTCTCGGCGGCGACCCTACCCACCTTCGCAAGTCCGGGAAGGTCGACGACGATGGTGTTGGTGGCCGGGCAGTAGGACGCCGGTGGGCTGGGCTTGGCATCCGCGCATTCCGCCGGCTTGTAGGACAACGTCGGCGGATTCTTTGGGGAGAAGATCTTTCCCAGGAGCTCCATGAGCGTCGACAACGTGTCCTCGTTGATCGGCGCCTCGCCGGTTTCCTGGTCGCCGCTGGTATCGACCCGCAAGGTGGTCGGCAGGTCGCCGCGGCGCTGCTCGATTTCCTGCTTGTTGATCCCCGCACACGCCGAGGCACCGCTGATGAAGCCCATCTGGAAGGCGCTGATCCGGTCCAGCGCCGACCCGTGTTCGTCGTCGTTTTGGGTGTCGGAGTCCAGCACCGGGTCGCGGGTGGTGATGATTCCGGCCAGCACGTGGTCGAGCCCGTCGGCGGTGCTCAGCGTGAAGCGCGGCGACTTACCGTCGGCCACCCAATACAGGTAGACGCCCGCGAAGCAATCGGCCTGCTGCTCGCGAACGATGGTCGGATCTTGTCTGGTCACCAGTTTCGCCATCTGCTGCAGGGCGTGGCCGAATTCGTGCGCCAATACTCCGTTGACGGACATGTCACCGAAATAGCGTTGCGCGACGGGCATGAATACCCCACGATCCCAGGCGATTAAATTGCAGCGCGAGGTGAAGAAGGCGTTGACGAGCTTGTAGGTGTCGCTATGGCAAACGATCGGACTGTTCGGATTGTCGGAGTCGTAGGACACCATCTTGCCGACCGGAACGAAAGTTCTTTTCAGCGACTGGCTGTACACCGATTGCCAGTACTCCTGGATGTCGTTGATCGAGAGCAACGACAACTTGTCGATCGTCCCGTTATCGGTGTTGACCACGGTGCCGGTCGGAGCCGGTGCGTTCGAACGGATCCCGCTGGGGCCGTTGGTCGCGGGCAGACCGCCCACCCGGAATGGGTCGTTGAGCATGGAGAGCACGCGCCCGTCGACGTAGGTGGTGCAACCCGCCACCACGAGCGCCGCCCCCGCGCAGGCGATTGCCGCCTTCATGCGTCGACTCCGCCCGCGCTTGTTCATGACAAACCTCATCCCGACCGGGCTGCAAGGCAGCATCAAAGGGATCTCATTCTAGATGCCCTGGCTAACGCTGACAGCCCAAATGAAAGCCCCGGTTTGCGCTCATGCCGTCTGCCATGGCACGCGCGGCCCCGTAACGGTTGCCGATTGCGAAACGCCAACGGGCGTGCCGGTATTCGCACCACGAATTGCCGGTGCCCGAGCGGGCCCGGGCCACCCGTCAGATTGGACGGCAATCCGGCTTAGACTTCCGCAATGTTCTCGGCGACGCGCTACGCGCGCAACGGCGACTTGCGCGTCGCCTATCGCGCGTCGCGCGAAGGTCCTCGCGACATCGTGTTCGTCCCGAACTGGTTCACGTGCTGTGAGCTTCTTCCGGAGCTGCCATCGCGTCAAGGGTGAGGTCCGCGGCGATGACATCGGTGGGCGGCTCATCAATCGGGGCGCCGGGCACGGGCGGGTCCGAACACGTCTGGTCCAGCACGCTGCCGATCTGGAGCAGTGGGCCGACAGCATCACCGCGGTGTTGGACGACCTCGGCAGTCGCGGAGCGGTCCTCCTGGCAAGCGACGCCGGGTCTGGACAGGGGGCTGTTCGCAGCAACACATCCGTCCCGCACAATCGCGCTGGTCGTGCTGGAATGCTACGCCATCCACGGTCCGCACCGATGGTCGCGCTCCCGAAGAACTCCGCACTGCCATGGTCGCCATGCTGGGTAACCGGGTGACACTCCCACCGCGTCTTCCATCGGAAAAGCCATCGACCGAAGTGATCCGGTCGACGTGGGTGCGCCGAGACCGCATCTGGCGGCCCGCCCAGGGACTGCTGCTCTCATGTGACCGCTCGTGTCCGAATTACGGGGACGTGCGGGCGATCCTCCCGACAATCCGCGTGCCAACTCTCGTCCTCCACCACACCGACGACCCGTTGGTCCCGACCGATGGAGGGAAGTACGTCGCTGATCACATACCGGGCGCGAAGTACGTCGAGCTCCCTGGGCGCAACGCGTTCCTCTTCGTCGAACCCGACTGGCGCCCGTCGTTTCAGGAGGTCGCCGAGTTCCTCACCGGCCAGCAGGCCGACGTGGCCGACGATCGGGTTCTCGCCACGGTGTTGTTCACCGACATCGTGGACTCGACGCGCAAGGCGGCGGAGATCGGCGATCGTGACTGGCATGCCTTGCTTGACGCGCACGATGCCGTCGTGCGGGCACAACTCCTTCGCTTTCGGGGCCGCGAGGTGAACACATCGGGAGACGGGTTCCTGGCGGTGTTCGACGGCCCGCAGCGAGCGATCCGCTGCGCGATGGCGATCCGCGACGCGGCGCAGGCGCTCGGCATCCAGGTGCGTGCCGGGTTGCACACCGGCGAGTGCGAGGTCCGCGGCGATGACATCGGTGGGATCGGCGTGCACATCGGGGCACGCGTCAGCACGTTGGCGGGGCCGAACGACGTGCTCGTGTCCAGCACGCTGCGCGATCTGGTGATCGGGTCAGGACTCGAATTCGAAGACCGCGGCGCTCACCAGCTCAAGGGCGTTCCCGGCGAATGGCGGCTGTTCGCCGTCGCCTCTGCGTAAACCGTTGACTCACCATCAGAATGGCGGTGGGTCGTCGTCGTCGACGGGTGGTGCGGGGCCGGCTTGGGCGGTTTGGGTGGTTTGGGTGGCGAGTCGGGTTTGGCGGTTGTGGTGGCGTTCGGTGGCGATGCGGTGGGCGCGGTTTTGGGCGCGGGTGGTGGTGCGCAGCGGCATCATTGCGGTGCGCTCCCCGCAGCGCTCGTTGGCCGGCAGCGGCACGGCGGGCGGGTCGCCGGTGGGCGCGCACAAGCGGGGGAACAGCATGCGCGCTGCCCGGGGTGGTGACATAGGTGTGGCCGTCGGGCAGCCGCCAGATGATTGTGCCGTCGGGCAGCTGCTGGTCGTGCCAGCCGCAGAAGGTTTTCAGCAAATGGTGCAGCCGGCATAGGCATTTCAGGTTCGACGCGTGCGTGGCCCCGCCCTGGGCGTAGGGGATGGTGTGGTCGATATCGCAGTGGGTGGCCGGGCGGTCACAGCCCGGGGCCCGACAGGTCAGGTCCCGGCAGCGCACGAACTCGGCCAGTTTGGCCGACGGGGTGTAGCCGGGCTCGGGACCCGTCGGTGGGCTCAGCAGGGCCAGTCGGGCCGATTTGGCCAGTTCGGCGATCACCTCGGCCGGCAGGAGTCCCTCCAGCCCGGCCACCACAGCGGGCGTGGATCCGCGCCCTTCCACGGTGGCCTGCTCGGCGATCACGTGGATGACCACCGGGCCCGCCGGACGGGGGTCCGCGTCGCACTCGGGGCTGCCGCACCGGCACACCAGCCGGTCGGCCCCGGCGGCCAACGCCCCCAACGCATCCGCGCGGCGCTGATCACGGGTGCGGGGATCGCCCGCACACACCGTGGCGGCCAACGCGTCCAGGCGCTGCTCGAGCGCGGCGGCATCGGTGCTAAACAGCCGGCCGTAGACCTCCGAGATCCCCGACCCCACTTCCCAGATGGCCACCTCGCGGCCCTGGACGCACTCGCGGGCACGGCGCACCGCATCCGGGTCACGGTGGGCCACCACCCGGTCGATCTCGGTGGCCAGCCGGCCCTGCGTCATCGACGGCCACCGCGAGGCGCGCACCGCCAACTCGGCATCCACGCGCGCCAACACCGCCGCATCGGTGATCAAATCGGTGCGAAATACCATCGTCTGAAACAACCGGTAATCGATGTCCCCGGCACGAAACACCGCCGCCACCTGAGGCAGCCGCTCACGCATGGCCAGCGCGTAACGCAGAAAGCTGCCCGCCATACCCAGGCTGGTCCGAAACGCCGCGGCCACTTCCGCCCCCACCGCCGCCCAGGTATCCACCGCCCAATCGGCCTGCTCCCCACGCTGGGTGCGCCGCAACTCGAACAACTCTCCGATCGCATCCAACCGATCCGCAGCCGCCTGGGCCTCGGCCCGCCACGACGCACGCATCCGCTCCACCAGCGCCCGCGACCCCTCGCATTGCGGGGGCTCCCAATAGTCATGAAGCCGTGTATCGAACATGTGTACTGCTTATCTGCTTAAGTGGACTTATGCTGGTCAGCGTGGATTTTGCTGGTGTGGGTCCGGTCGGCGGGGTGGACTATCCGCGGACGTATCAGGAGTTTCGAGCGTGGTTTCCCGATGATGTGTCGTGTGCGGCGTATCTAGCGCGTTTGCGCTGGCCAGAGGGCTTCCGGTGCCCGGTGTGTGGTGGCGATCGGGCGTGGCAGACCTCCACGGCACATTGGAAGTGCGCCGGTTGCGGACGCAAAACATCGGTGACGGCCGGAACGATCTTTCACCGCACGCGCACGCCGCTGAGCACGTGGTTCGCCGCGATCTGGCTGGTGACCTCGCAGAAGAACGGGGCCTCGGCGCAGAATCTGCACGACATGCTCGGCCTGGGCTCCTACGAGACGGCCTGGGTGTGGCTGCACAAGCTGCGCCGGGCGATGGTACGTCCCGAGCGTGAGCTGCTCGCTGGTGCCGTTGAGGTCGATGAGTCTTTTGTAGGTGGTCGCGCCACCGGAAAACAGGGTGCCTCAACGGACAAGGCTCCTGTCATGATCGCGGTGGAAAACCTCGGAACACCAGCGAATAGGAAGCTTCGACTCGGCCGGGTACGACTTGGGGTCGCCGATGCGCCAGGCTCCAAACAACTCGTGGATTTCGCCCGCACGACGGTAGCGCCAGGTTCGCTGATCCGCACCGACGGCGCACGGATGTTCCGGGTTCTCGCCGAGGAGGGCTATACCCACCACTACGTGTCGGGCTACAGCTCGCCTGAACCGGGACACGTCACCCTACCCGGACCCCATCGTGTGGCCTCGCTGCTCAAACGGTGGAACGCCGGCACCCATCACTACCGCGTGGAACGCGAGCACCTGCAGTACTACCTCGACGAGTTCACCTTCAGATTCAACCGCCGCAGGTCAAAGGCCCGCGGAATGCTCTTCTACCGACTCCTGCAACAAAGCGTCAACACCGATCCCCACCCCCTGGCCGACCTCATCGGCGGCGCCGAAGGCCCAGAGCAAACCCTGCGGTCGACTGCTAAACCACTGCCCAGCAACAACTTTGACGTATTTTAAGCAAACTAGTCCACTTAAGCAGATAAGCAGTACATGTGTTCGAGTATAGCGGGACCCCACGACAACAATTGCCGAAGATCGTGGGCTGTGGATAACCGCGCTATGGCACCCGCGTGCGATGCCGCTTGTCATGCGGCGGGACGCCATTGACGCCACCGAGCGACTCCGCGTAGGTGCCCACCCCGAATGCCACGCCAGAACCCATGACCGCCAACGCTTCCCGGTTGACGGCGTCGACGGTGTCGCGGGGGCCCTGGTAGTTGGGGTCGAACGGGACACCGGCCTGACCGCCCCATAGTCGCGCCTGCACCGTGGTTTTCGCCTGCGAAGCACCGGCGGTCATACCGCCGATCGGCACGCCGGCGACCATGAAGGGGTGGTAGTCGCTCCTGGTGCTCAACGGCATATCGGCGGGTCGCTTGCCGGCCAGGTTCAGGTAGCCGCCCAGGGTGCGCTCGATGCCGGCCGAACCGTCGGGCACATCGCCGAACCCGATTCCGGGCGAGGGCGGACCGGATTGGTCGCCATCGTCGGTGAAGTAGCCGGCGTTCGGCGAACCGAGCATGGTGAAGTCCAGGTACATCGCGATGTCGTTGAGTTGATCCCGATCCATGCCGAAGACGTAATCCATGGCGCCGTTGAACCCGTCCTCGTCGGCTCCCCAGAAAACAAACCGCACGGCGTTGTTCACCGGCGGCAACGGGCCTAGCTGCAGCGCCGTTTCCAGCACCGCCGCCACGCCGGTCCCGTTGTCGTTGATGCCCGGACCGTCGCGCGGGCTGTCCAGATGCGCGCCGACCACGATCACATCATGCGTCGAACCGGTTTCGGTCTGCGCCAGCACGTTTCGCGATGTGATCTTGATGTTCTCGGCGTCCAGCACCAGACGTATCGGCGCGGTATCGCGCGTGAGCGCGGTGGCGCCGTAGGCACCGGCGACGGCGACGGGCACGGTCAGTTGCTTGAAGTAACCGGGGACGAACAGCGTGGGCGGAGCACCCTGGCCAGCGGGCGGCGCACTGAGCACGATCAGCGCCACGGCGCCCTTGGCCACCGCGCTGTTCTGCTTGTCGACCACCGAGCAGGTGGTGTCGTCGACGACGGCGATCGCACCCTTGGGCACCTCGGCCGGGTAATCGTTGGGCGCGCAGCCCGACGGTTGCGTCGGCCGGACCGGCTGCCCGGTTAGGCCGCCGGGCGGCGTGCGGACCAGCAGCGATGCCTGGTCGACCTGATAGGTGCGGCCGGCCACCGTCAGCGCCGGCTTACCCGGTGAAACCGTATAGAGCCGGTCGAACAGCGGCGTCGATACCTTGAAACCTCTGTCCCGCAACGTTTTCGACACATACTCGACGCTGGCGTCGTAGCCCGGCGTGCCGTCTGCGCGGTTCCCGTGGTTGGCGTTGGCGATATCCTGCAGCGCGCGCAGGTGGGTGACCATCCGGTCCGCGGTCACCTTTGGCGCCAATCCCCGAGCGAGATCCGGCGCCGCGGCCGGCGGCACCGGACGTGGCGACGAGCATCCGGCCACCAGCCCGATGAGCACCACCGCGGCGCCAAGCCGACGGATCATGGTTTAGCGAGCACGTGTCGCGTCCGGTCCGCCATCTCCGGAACCCCGTTGCGGCCGGCGATGTCCTGCGCGTACAAAGCCACCGCGTAGGCGACACCGCTGCCGTTGATGCCCAGCGAGGTGCGGTCGATGTGGTCGAGGGTGTCGGTCTTCTGGTGATAGTTCGGATCGAACGGCTGATCGGCGGTCCCGCCCCACAGCTTGGCCTGCTCGCGCGGACTTCTTGACCTCGGCGCCGGAGAACAGACCGCCCGCCGGGATCCCGGCCAGGGTGAATCCGTCATAGTCCGAACGACCGTCGAACGAGGTGTCCTGCGCGGTCTTGCCGGCCGACTTCAGGTAGGCGACGAGCGTGCGCTCAATGCCGGCCGAGCCTTCGGGGACCACCGGCTGGCCGCGGGCGTCCGCTGGCAGCGACTGGTCCCCGTCATAGGTGAAGTAGCCGGGGTTCGGCGATGCCAGCATGTCGAAGTTCAGGTACAGCGCAATGTCTTTGAGCCCGTCCAGGTTCAGCGACTCCACGTAGTTGCGCGACCCGATCAGTCCGAGTTCCTCGGCACCCCAGAAGCCGAACCGCACCGCGTTGTGCACTTGCGGCGAATTTCCCAGCTGCACCGCGGTTTCCAGGACGGCGGCTACTCCCGACCCGTTGTCGTTGATGCCCGGGCCCTCGGGCACGCTGTCCAGGTGCGCGCCCGCCATCACCACGTCGGTGGACGACCCCGTCTTGGTCTGCGCGATCACGTTGCGGGCCTTGAAACTTTGGACGCTCGCGTTGAGCTTGATCGTGGTCGGTCCCGGCTGTGCGCGCAGCTGCACCCCGATGGACCTGGTGACGCTCACCACCGGGATCTTCACCACCGTGTCGGCCCCGAGGGTGCCGCCCATCTGCTGCTCGTCGACGTTGTCGGCGACGAGCATCGCGACGGCACCGCGCTGCGCGGCGGCATCCTCCTTCTGAGCGAACGGGCAAGTGCCGCGGTCCACCAGCACCACCGCGCCTTGCACCGGCAGCCCGTCGAAGTCGGCGGGCTTACAGCCGGGGTTGTCCCCGGCGGGCACCGCCACCAGCGGCCCGCCCACCCCGTCGGGCGGGGTGGGCAGACTGAACTCCAATGCACGCGCCTCCACGGCCTTGCCGCCGACGGTCACCGCCGGCTTGTCGCCGTGGAACACCCGCGCCGAGAACTCGGGCGTCTGCACTTCAAAGCCACTGTTACGCAACGTATTCACGACGTAGTCGACGCTGGCTTCGTAGCCCGGGGTGCCCACCGCTCGGGTTCCGTTATTGGCGTTGGCGATGTCTTGGAGCTTCGTCAGGTGCGCCATCATCGCGTCGGTCGTGACCTTGTTATGTACAGCCGTGGCAAACTCGGCCGCGGCCGGGTCACCGGTCGCCTGCTGCGACTCGGCGCGGCGATGGGAGCAGCCGGTCAGAAATGCGGTCAGGGCGAGCACTGCCAGCACCGCCGGGATCGTCCTTGATTTTTTTGCCATCGCGCCCAAGGTTAGACATACAGCGCGGTGAATGGTGCAAATGGAATGTTGCGCACCACAAACCAAGCCGCCACCAGCAGCAGCGCCACCACCGCCGACCAGCGCTGGTGCTGCCAGCCCCTGACCCGACGGCCCGTCACGCGGCCGTAGGTCCACGCAGCGTACGCCCACACCAACAGCACCACCGCCACCAAACCCAGCGCGTTGAACCTGGCGGCCGCCACCAAGTTGCCGTGCATCAGTGAATACAACATCCGCGCGCTGCCGCATCCGGGGCAGTCGATGCCCAGCAGGGCCTTGGTGGGGCACACGGGCAGCGGGCCGCCCGGGGTCGTCGGGTCACCCACCCAGGTAGCGGCACACACCAACGTGGCGGAGGCGGCCACCAAGAGCGGCGCGCCCAAGCCGAACCGCACCGACCGTTGGCGCGTCACCACGAGCTCAGCCCAGCGCTTAGAGCATCCCGGAAAGGCCAGAGAGCATCGCCGCGCTCGTGTTGTCCGCATTCAGACCACCGGCCACCGAGATGATGATGAGGATGACAACCCAGACGGCCCAGATGATGACCGACCAGATCACCCACTTCCTGGCACTGGCGGCGGCCGCCTGCGACTCGGCGTGCAAACCTTGCGCCCACAATCCATTAACCGATGCGGCTTTCACGATTGCGACGATCCCGGTGATGGGGAAGCAGAACAACGTCGCCAGAATCGACCACACCAGGTAGTTATTCGGTGCTTGCCCGACGGGCTGCTGCGGCGGGTATCCGGGCGGTGGCGGTGGCTGTGTCATGGATTCTCCAGTTGGGAGGAGTTAGCTGGCGTGAAGCGGTGCTTACCATACCCGAGCAGCGCCGCGAGGGCACTAATCTCCACAGAATCCATCATTTCGGCCGAGCGCGCGACGACCGCGCCCATGACCGTTGCGTTGCCACCCGCCCGAGTGACGCCTGCCCGGCCGGCCTGAAAGTCGCTGGCGATTAACCGCTTTGCCGATCAGGCATCAGTAGCCGCCGTTATTGCAAAGATGCCCAGTCAGATAATTTCCAGCGGAATGTGTTGCATAGACAGGACATAGCCCTACGATGCCATTAGCAGAAGCACTGTTTCCGGTGAGCGACGCAAACACACTCCGGGAGGTCAGCGCTGCCGCACCGTCGGTCCGACAACCGTTAGGAGCCAAGGATGTCTCATCTCAGCAAGGCGCTGCGAGCCGCGACGGCCACAGCGGTCGTGGGCGGTTTCGCGTTCGCGGGTGCCGCCACCGCGACCGCGGACCCCACCAATACCGGTAGCTCGTCAGACATCAACACGCTGGCCGCCTCGCTCTCGAAGGGCTACGGCCTCAACAACTGCACCGCCCAAAACCTCACCACCGGCGAACTGGCCGCACTCACCTGCGGACAAAGCCCCGACCCCAGCGGCCCAGTCCAAGCGAAATACATCCTCTTCAACAACGCCGACAACTTGGCCGGCTCGTTCAAGGCCAGCATCAAGGACGACGTTCTGACCGCGTGCGGAGACGCCGGCCAGTCACCCACGACGTGGCATCAGGGCAGTGATACCGCCAACTCGGGATCGGTGGCATGCGGGACGTACCAGAACGCCGCCGAGATCATCTGGACCACGGACGCCAAAAACGTGTTGGGCTACATCCGCGGATCCAACAACGACGTCCCGGCGCTCTATCAGTGGTGGCGCGCCAACGGCTGATGTGGATCGTTGGGCCGCAATGACTTCCGCGGCGGCGTCCCCGAAAGATGTTTGCATTACCTGGTTTTCCAACACGACAAAGGAGTTCAGGATGTCACCTCTCACCAACGCGCTGCGAGCCGCGACGGCCGTAGTGCTCATGGGCGGTGCCGCCGTCGTCGGTACCGCCACGGCGACGGCAGACCCCGGCACCGGTACCTCGGCAGATATCAACACGCTGGCCGGCTCGCTGTCGAAGGGCTACGGCCTCAACAATTGCCAGCCGGCCCCATTGTCCGGTCCCGTACTGGCCGAACTCGATTGCGGGCAGAACCCCGACTCCAGCGGACCCGCCGCCGGCGTCTACCAACTCTTCAACAACGGCAGCGACCTCGCCGCCGCGTTCACCGCCGGCATCAACGGCGTGTCACTGAGCGCGTGCGGCGACAACGGTCAGTCGCCGGGCACCTGGCACCAGGGCAGTTCCGGTCAGACGGCGGGGCAAGTCGCGTGCGGAACGTACAAGAACGCCGCGGTCATAACCTGGACCACCGACAGCAAAAACGTGTTGAGCCACATCCGCGCATCCAACACCGACGTCAACGCGCTCTACCAGTGGTGGCGCACCAACGGCTGACCTCTACTGTTGGGCGGCAATCAAATCCGCCACCGCGCGCATCCCGGCACCATTTGGGTGCAACGGGGCCGGCCGACCCGGTAGCGGCACACCGTAGCGCGCCGGCGTGGTCGTCCACGGCCGGGCCGACCAGGCGTGGTGTTGCCGGCTGGCCGCGGCGGCGCGGATTACCTCACATCCGGTCGAGACCGCCGCGTCGGCCGTGAGGCGTTCGAGTGTCTCGGCCACATGCCGGCCGAGATCGGCATCGCGTTCCGGCAGCGGCGGGGCCGGCGCACCCGCGGGCGGCAGGATCGTCAGGTAGTCGACGAAGAAAACCCGTGCGCCCTGGGCGCGCTGCCGCAGCGCGGTCCCGACCGCGCACAACGAATCGAACACGTCGGCCAGGGCCCGATCGCGCGTGCCACGGTCCAGCAGTTCGGATATGCGCCCGCCCAGCAGCGGCAGGCGCCGCGCGGCGAGCGGCAGCGAGGCGGCCATCAACAGCGGAACGTAGCCGACGTCGTTGCCGCCGATGGTCACCGTGACCAGGCTCTCCGACCCGTCCAGCGCGGCGATTTGCGGTGGCGTGCCGCGCTGCTGTTCGGCGAGCACGTGGGCGGTGGTCGCGCCGGAGAAGGTGACGTCAACCAGCTCCAGGTTCAGCCGTTCGGCGACCAGGTGCGCGTAGTTGCGGGCCGATCGGCCCGACCACAGGGGAGCCCCCGCGGCGCGGGGCCGGATTCCGGGACCGGCGGCCATCGAACTACCCAGCGCGACATAACGTTTCATCGATTTGGGCTGGAAGCCTGCGCCCAGAACCGTTTGGGGATCCGCCCAGCCCGCCGCGCCAGATAGCCGGCGGTGACGGCGGCGGCCATCGCCGCGGCCATGGCCGGCGGGTCGGCCGCGCGGGTCACCGCGGTGGCCAACAGCACAGCGTCGCAACCCAACTCCATCGCCAGGGCGGCGTCGCTGGCGGTGCCGATGCCGGCGTCGAGCACCACCGGAACGCCGGCCCGCGCGACGATCATCTCGATGTTGTGCGGGTTGGTGATGCCGAGACCGGTGCCGATCGGGGCGCCCAGCGGCATGACGGCAGCGCAGCCGGCGTCTTCGAGCCGACTGGCCAGGGCCGGGTCATCGTTGGTGTAGGGCAGGACGACAAACCCGTCATCGACCAATTGCTCTGCCGCCCGGACTAATTCGATCGCATCGGGCAGCAGCGTGCGTTCATCGGCGATCACCTCGAGCTTGACCCAATTGGTGTCCAGCGCCTCGCGGGCCAACTGCGCGGTGAGCACCGCCTCGGCCGCGCTGCGGCACCCCGCGGTGTTGGGCAGCGGCGTGATGCCGAGCCGGTTGAGCAGGTCCAGCAACCCGGTCCCGCCCTCGGCGTCGACGCGGCGGATCGCGACGGTGGTCAGCTCGGTGCCCGACGCGATCAGCGCCTCCTCCAGCACCGCGAGATTCGTCGCTCCCCCGGTTCCCATGATCAGCCGCGAGGCGAAGCTGCGATCGCCGATCGTCAGTTTTGCATCAGCCACCCTGCACCGCCATCACCACCTCGAGTCGTGCACCGTCGAATAGCTTTGTGGCCCAAGCCGAACGCGGCAGCACCGCCAAGTCCATCGCCACCGCGATGCCCCGGTCCGGGAAGCCCAGCGACTCCAGCAACGCGGCAACCGTGGTCTGCTCGTCGACCTCGACCTTTTGCTCGTTAACTACGACAATCATGGGTGGGCTCCGACCGGGACCAGTTCGGAAACAATCTGTTCGGCGGTCCACGGCGCCAGTAGGAATCCGGATCGGCCGTGGCCGGCGGCGACCAGCGTGCGTGCGTCCAAGCGTTGCACGAGTGGCAGATTATCGGGTGTCATCGGGCGCAGCCCCGCCGCACACTCGGCCAGCTCGTACTCGCCGAGCGCCGGCAGCACCGCACACGCGTCGTCGAGCAGGTCACGCACTCCCGAAACCACGGGGGCCGTGTCGCGTCCGTGTTCGTACTGGGTGGCGCCGACGACCACCCCGTCCGCGCGCGGAACCAGGTAGACCTGCCGTCCGTGGACGCGGGCGCGAATCACCCTGCGCAGCAACGGCATACAGCCCTTTCGCCAGCGCAGCCGCAGCACCTCGCCCTTCACCGGGCGCACCGGCAGGCCGGGCCACAGCGCGGGTGCGTCGATGCCGTTGGCGATCACCACCGCGTCGGTATCGACTCCAGACAGGTCGCTGACCGGCGCCGCCCAGCGAACCCCCAGGCGCTCGCAATCTTTGCCCAGCGCGTCGAGCACCGCGCGGTTGTCCACCGCCAGCTCGGTGGGCGCCCGGAAGCCATGCCGGATGCCGTGCGCCAAGAGGGGTTCCACATCCCGGGCGGCCGACTCCCAGACCACCGGATGCCCTTGCTCCGACAACCAGTCGGCAACGGTGCGAAGGTCCGCGACATCGGCCCGGTCGACCGCCACCACGAGCGACTCGCGGGCGGTGATCACCTCCGGCGGCAGCCCGTCCAGGAAGCCGCCCTCGCGCCATAGCCGCAGCGACTCCAGACCCAGCCGCAACAACCGCTCCTCACCGGGCCAGCCTTCGCTGTGCGGGGCCAGCATGCCGCCCGCGACCCAGGACGCACCCACGTCGCCGGTGCGATGCACCTGCACCGACCACCCGGCCCGCGCCGCCCGGCGCGCCACCGACAGCCCGATGACGCCGCCGCCGATCACAGCTACGGACCCCGTCGGTGACCCCGAAGAGGCGGTAGGCATTCTTGGCCTCCCTTCGCCGGCATGATCCGGATCAGGTGTGACGGTAAGGACAGGTCGACGCCTGGCTGTGCCCACTCTCAGCCCCGCAGATGACTACCCGGGACTCCCGTGTCTAACTGAGTTCTCCGGGTTCCACGCTAGCGCGCTAGCGTCGCGGTGTGTACGGTGCCGTCACCCGTCTCGCGGCGGCGAGGCTGTATCTGTGTACCGACGCGCGCCGCGAGCGTGGCGACCTGGCCCAATTCGCCGACGCGGCCCTGGCCGGCGGAGTCGACATCGTCCAACTGCGCGACAAGGGGTCGGTCGGTGAGCAGCGGTTCGGCCCCCTCGAGGCGCGCGACGAGCTGGCCGCGTGCGAGATACTCGCCGAGGCGGCCCGTCGGCACGGTGCCCTGTTCGCGGTCAACGACCGTGCCGATATCGCCCGCGCGTCCGGCGCGGATGTGCTGCACCTGGGCCAGGACGACCTGCCGCTGGCCGTGGCCCGGGAGATTGTCGGGCCGGAGACGCTGCTCGGGCTGTCCACGCATGACCGTGGCCAGACTGCCGCCGCCGCAACGGGCAACGCCGATTACTTCTGCGTCGGGCCGTGCTGGCCCACCCCGACGAAACCCGATCGCCCCGCGCCGGGCCTGCAGCTCGTACGGGTGGCCGCCGCCCTGGACGCCGAACTCGCCGGCGGCAAGCCGTGGTTCGCGATCGGCGGCATCGACGCCCGGCGGCTGCCCGAGGTGCTGGACGCCGGCGCGCGACGAATCGTGGTGGTGCGGGCGATCACCGCGGCCGAGGACCCGCGAGCGGCGGCAGAACAGCTCAGGTCGGCGCTTGCAGCAGCGAGCTGATCCGGCGACTCAGCTGCGACTGCTCCGCATCGGCGTCGCCCGGCATGCACCACACGAAGACTCCGGCCTCGAGCTCGATCGTGCGTGGCAGGTGGTGCCGCCGTTCGTCGCCGTGGTCCAGGGGCACCAGCGTCGGGGCGGTGCGCAGCCGTTCCCAGCTGGCCGCGAAACCGGGATGCAGCGGCAGGTCGGCCACCTCGCTCTCGGCGACCCAGCGCATCTCGGCGCTTTCCCGGTTGGGCACGGTATGCAACAACTCGGCCGCGTCGGCGACGACGGTGGTGTAGGTCCAGTGAGCGCCGCCGAGACCGAAGACCTCGGCCGTGACCAGCGTCGCCCGCACCGACAGCCGCTCGGCGGGCAGGCCGGCCTCCTCGTGCGCTTCGCGGACCGCGGTCTCCTCCGGGGTCTCGTGGCTGTCCCGGGCGCCGCCCGGCAACCCCCAGGTGCCGCCCTGGTGGCTCCACACCGCGCGATGCTGCAGCAGCACCGCGGGCGTGCCGTCTGGCCGGGGGGCGCGCAACAGCAAGCCCGCCGCGCCGAACCGGCCCCAGTAGTGGGCGCCGCCGTCGGATACCACCCATCCGTCACCGTCGCCCTGCACGAGTTCAGGATATGCAGGCAATCCAACCGGTCAATTGGGATCGCCTCCCCCATCCGCCGGAACATTCTCTTAGAATTCGCTTATCCGGGTTTGTGTCGAATTGCATGCGTTTTCAGGGGCCGAGAGTACGAGGGCTGATCAGACGTGACGGTTGAGCTGGCGCACCCGACGACCGAACCGAAAGGGTTGCGGTCGCCGGCCGAACCGGCCCACCCCCGCAGGTGGTTCATCTCGACGACGCCGGGCCGCATCTTGACCATCGGGATCGTGCTGGCGGCCCTCGGCGTCTCGAGCGCCTTCGCCACCTCGACGACCATCAACCACCGGCAGCAGGTGCTGTCCACGGTGCTCAACCACACCGAGCCGCTGTCGTTCGCCGCCGGACGGCTCTACACCACGCTGTCGGTGGCCGACGCCGCGGCGGCCACCGCGTTCATCGCCCAGGCCGAGCCGCGCCCGGTCCGGCTACGCTACGAGCAGGCCATCACCGACGCCACGGTCGCCGTGACCAGGGCGTCGAGCGGGCTGACGGACGAACCGCTGGTGCAATTGCTGGGCCGGATCAACGCCGAATTGGCCGTCTACACCGGGCTGATCGAAATCGCGCGAACCAACAACCGGGAAGGCAACCCGGTCGGGTCGTCCTACCTGTCGGAGGCCTCCGGCCTGATGCAGTCGACGATCCTGCCCGACGCGGCACAGTTGTACCAGGCGACGTCGGAGCGGGTGGACAGCGAAACCACCGCGTCCACTCACTTCCCGGCGCCTGTGATCCTGGTCGTCGCCAGCACGGTGGTCTTCGGCGCGTTCTCCCATCGCTGGCTGGCCCGGCGCACCAGGCGCCGGATCAACCCGGGCCTGGTCGTGGGCGCCCTCGGTATCCTCGTCATGGTGGTATGGGTCGGAACCGCGCTAACCATCTCCACGGCCTCGAGTCGTAGCGCCAAGGACACCGCCGCGGAGTCGCTCAGGACCGTTACCAACGTCGCCATCACCGCCCAGCAGGCGCGGGCCGACGAGACGCTGTCGCTGATCCGCCGCGGCGACGAGGAGATCCGCAAGCAGTTGTTCTACCAGCGCATCGACTCCATGCACCAGCAGCTCGACCAGTACATGTCCCGCAGCGACGCCGTCGACAAGCCCGACCTGCAGGGTGCCGATCAGCTGCTGTTGCGCTGGCGGCAGGCCAACGACCGGATCAACTCCTACATCTCGGTCGGCAACTACCGGGCCGCCACCCAGGTCGCCCTCGGTAGCGGCGAGGACGACTCCACCCCGGCGTTCGACAAGCTCGAAGATCAGTTGGGCAAGGCCATGGATCAGAGTCGCACCCACCTGCGCAACGACGTGCTCAACGCGCGCAGCGGGCTGTCCGGCGCCCAGGTCGGCGGCGTGGTGCTCAGCCTCGGCGCCGCCATCGCCGTCGCGCTGGGCCTGTGGCCACGGCTGAAGGAGTACCGATGATGACGCGCCTGGCCAGGATCCGGCGTGCGGGCTCCCATCTCGGTGCGCTCGCGGCGGTCGTCGTGCTGGCGGGCTGCGGCCACACCGAATCGCTGACCGTGGCCACCGCGCCGACGCTGCCGCCGCCCACTCCGGTCGGCATGCAGCAGATGCCGCCGGAGCCGCCGCTGCCCCCGGACAACGCGAGTCAGGACTGCAATCCGACCGCCAGCCTGCGCCCCTTCGCCACCAAGGCCGAGGCCGACGCCGCCGTCGCCGACATCCGTGCGCGTGGCAGGTTGGTCGTCGGCCTCGACATCGGCAGCAACCTGTTCAGCTTCCGCGACCCGATCACGGGCGAGATCATCGGCTTCGACGTCGACATCGCCGGCGAGATCGCGCGCGACATCTTCGGCGCCCCATCGCACGTCGAGTACCGGATCTTGTCGTCCGACGAGCGCGTCACCGCGCTGCAGCGCTCGGAGGTCGACGTCGTCGTCAAGACCATGACCATCACCTGCGAGCGGCGCAAGCTGGTCAACTTCTCCACCGTCTACCTCGACGCCAACCAGCGCATCCTCGCCCCCCGCGACGCGCCGATCGCCAAGGCGGCCGACCTGTCCGGCAAGCGGGTCTGTGTGGCCAGGGGCACCACGTCGCTGCACCGCATCCAGCAGATCGACCCGCCACCGGTCATCGTGTCGGTGGTGAACTGGGCCGACTGCCTGGTGGCCATGCAACAGCGGGAGATCGACGCCGTCAGCACCGACGACTCGATCCTGGCCGGGCTGGTCGAGGAAGACCCCTACCTGCACATCGTCGGACCGAACCTGGCCACCCAGCCCTACGGCGTCGGCATCAACCTGAACAACACCGGGCTGGTCCGATTCGTCAACGGCACGCTGGAACGCATCCGCCGGGACGGCACGTGGAACACGTTGTACCGCAAGTGGTTGACGGTTTTGGGTCCCGCACCCGCCCCGCCGACGCCGAGGTATGTGGACTGATGGCCGAGCCGATGGACTCCGAAGAGCTGGGCACCCAGGCGCCGGAAGCACAGACGGGCGCGGCGGCGGAGTCGCGGCCACAGGCCACCCAGGCGCTGTTCCGTCCCGATTTCGACGACGATGACGACGACTTCCCGCTCATCCCCGGTATAGACACCGAGGCACCGGAACGGATGACGGTGGCCACCCGGGTGCTTCCGCCGACCAGGCAGCTCGGCGGTGGCCTGGTGGAGATCCCGCGCGTGCGGGACATCGATCCGCTCGAGGCCCTGATGACCAATCCGGTGGTGCCGGAGTCAAAGCGCTTCTGCTGGAACTGCGGAAAGCCGGTCGGCCGGTCCAGTCAGGACGGCAAGGGCGCATCGGAGGGCTGGTGCCCGGCCTGCGGCAGCCCGTATTCCTTCCTGCCCCAGCTGAATCCGGGGGACATCGTCGCCGGCCAGTACGAGGTCAGGGGCTGCATCGCACACGGCGGACTGGGTTGGGTCTACCTGGCGGTCGACCACAACGTCAACGACCGTCCGGTGGTGCTCAAGGGCCTGGTGCATTCCGGCGACGCCGAGGCGCAGGCGATCGCGATGGCCGAACGCCAGTTCCTCGCCGAGGTGGTTCACCCGCAGATCGTGCAGATCTTCAACTTCGTCGAGCACACGGACCGGCGCGGCGATCCCGTCGGCTACATCGTCATGGAGTACATCGGCGGGCAGTCGCTGCGGCGCAGCCTCAAAGACGGGAAGTCCGAGAAGCTGCCGGTCGCCGAGGCCATCGCCTACCTGCTCGAGATCCTGCCCGCGTTGAGCTACCTGCATTCCATCGGCTTGGTCTACAACGACCTGAAGCCGGAGAACATCATGCTCACCGAGGAGCAACTCAAGCTGATCGACCTGGGCGCGGTGTCGCGGATCAATTCGTTCGGCTACCTCTACGGCACGCCCGGTTTCCAGGCGCCGGAGATCGTGCGGACCGGCCCGACGATCGCCACCGACATCTACACGGTCGGGCGGACGCTGGCGGCGCTCACGTTGAACCTGCGCACCCGCAATGGCCGCTACGTGGACGGCTTGCCCGACGACCCCGTGCTGAAGACCTACGACTCGTTCGGCCGTCTGCTGCGCCGCGCCACCGACCCCGACCCCCGGCGCCGGTTTTCCACCGCCGAGGAGATGTCCGCCCAGTTGATGGGCGTGCTGCGGGAGGTGGTTGCCACCGACACCAGGGTGCCGCGGCCCGGCCTGTCGACGGTCTTCAGCCCCAGCCGCTCGACGTTCGGGGTGGACCTGCTCGTCGCGCACACCGACGTGTACCTGGACGGCCAGGTCCATTCGGAGAAGCTGACCGCCAGGGAAATCGTGACCGCGCTGCCGGTGCCGCTGGTCGACCCGGCCGACGTCGCCGCCCCGGTGCTGCAGGCGACGGTGCTCTCCCAGCCGGTGCAGACACTGGACTCGTTGCGCGCGGCCCGCCACGGTTCGCTGGACGCCGACGGCATCGAGGTGTCCGAGTCGATCGAGCTGCCCCTGATGGAGGTCCGCGCGCTGCTGGACCTGGGCGACGTGGCCAAGGCCACCCGCAAACTCGACGACCTGGCCGAGCGGGTGGGCTGGCGGTGGCGGTTGGTCTGGTACCGGGCCGTCGCCGAGCTGCTTACCGGCGACTACGACTCCGCCACAAAACATTTCACCGAGGTACTGGACACCTTCCCCGGTGAGCTCGCGCCCAAGCTGGCGCTGGCGGCCACCGCCGAGCTGGCCGGCAATACCGACGAGCACAAGTTCTATCAGACGGTGTGGAAAACCAACGACGGCGTGATCTCCGCGGCCTTCGGGCTGGCCAGAACCCTTTCGGCCGAAGGTGATCGAGTGGACGCGGTGGACACCCTGGACGAAGTGCCGCCCACCTCAAGGCATTTCACCACTGCGCGCCTGACCAGCGCGGTGACCCTGATGTCCGGCCGGTCCACCGGCGAAATCACCGAGGCGCAGATCCGCGACGCGGCCCGCCGCGTGGAGGCGCTGCCGCCGACCGAACCGCGCGTGCTGCAGATCCGCGCCCTGGTGCTGGGCGGCGCGATGGACTGGCTCGAGAACAACGAGGCCAGCACCAACCACATCCTCGGTTTCCCGTTCACCGAACACGGCCTGCGACTGGGCGTCGAGGCGTCGCTGCGCAGCCTGGCCCGCGTCGCGCCCACCCAGCGGCATCGCTACACCCTGGTGGACATGGCGAACAAGGTGCGGCCCACCAGCACGTTCTGATGGCGCTTTCTCCGCTTGAGTGTGCGTCCAGGGCTTTGCGTGTGCGTGCAGGGCTTTGCGTGTGCGTCCAGGGCTTTGCGTGTGCGTCCAGGGCGGGAAAATCGCCCAGATCCCGCCGCCAGCTCACACTCGAAACCCAGGACGCACACTCGAAACCCAGGACGCACACTCGAAGCCCTCAGCGCACCGTCGATGCCTCCAGCGCGGCGCGGACCCGGCGGACGATGTTGCCGGGACGGTCCTCCGCGACGACCCGGACGATGATCCACCCCATTCGCTCGACCATCTCGATGCGCTGAACGTCTTTGACGTATTGCCGTCGGTCAGTTCGATGTTGATCGCCGTCGTATTCGACCGCGACCATGGATTCCTCCCAGCCCAGATCGAGGTAGGCGACCGGCATGCCGTCGATACCGAGGACCGGGATCTGGGTCTGCGGCCGGGGCAGACCCGCATCGATGAGAAGCAGCCTCAAATAGCTCTCCCTGGGCGACTCGGCACCCGGGTCGACCAGCTCCAGCGCGGCCTCCAGTCGCCGCAGCCCGGGCGAGTGGGGATGGGACTTCGCAACACGCTGCACATCATCGACCTTGAAACCCGTTGCCCGCGCGAGCGCGTCCAGCCGAACGACCGCCGAGCGGACGGCCCCGCGGCGGCCGATGTCGAAGGCGGTGCGCTCGGGTGTGGTGACCGTGCGCCCGTTGATGACCTGCGTCTCGCCGTCTGCCAACGCGTCGCGCCGCGTCAGCACGCCGTGAGGTGGCCGGGTGTTGGTGTGATTCAGCTCAACCGGAACGCCATCGGGAATCCACTTGGCACCATGTAATGCCGCGGCGGCCGCTCCCACGATGGTCGCCGTCCGTCTCGACCACAGCCAGGCGGCGGTGGTGCGCAGCTCTAGCGAAAGCTGGGCATCGTTGGGCAGGTAGACGTCCGGAAACACCGCACGGTGGCGCGTCCGCAGCTGATGCCGGCTCAACGCCCCGGACGCCAATGCCTCGCTGCCGATGAACGGTTCGCTCATGCGGCGGACAATCGCACATCAACCGTGCTCCGCGACTTCCTCTATCCACAGAGTCAGCCGAGTGTGCGTCCAGGGCGGAAAATCGCCGAAAATCCGCCCTCAGCGCATACCCAAAGCCGTTACCGCACACTCAGCGAAAACATAGGTTGATACCGCACAGTTAAGCAATGCCGGGGCAGTCCGCGCAGTGGATAACCACGGCCCGCGCGTTGCGTCGGGCCGGCTTCGGGGTGACCGGGCCCGAGGTCGACGCGGCCGTCACCCGGGACTGGCCGAGCTATGTGGACGCCATACTTTGCGCCAACCCCGACGCGGACCCGGGCGCGATCGCCACCCCGATGCCCTCCCTGGAACCGCCGCGCGCGCCCGGAAAGGGCGCGACGCCGGCCGCCCGCAAGGAGTTCGGCCGTCAATTGTCCGAGCAACAGGGCGCGCTGTCCGACTGGTGGCTGAGCCGCATGGTCACCGTCGGCCAGCCGATCCATGAGAAGCTAACGCTGTTGTGGCACAACCACTTTGCCACCTCCGCGCATAAGGTCCGGGTGACGGCGTACATGGCCGCACAAAATCAGAAGCTGCGCACCGGATCGCTGGGTGGTTTCCGCGCCCTGGCCTACGGGATGCTTACCGACGCCGCGACGTTGCGCTGGCTGGACGGGCAGACCAACACGGCCAAGGCCCCCAACGAGAACCTCGCCCGTGAATTCATGGAGCTGTTCGCACTGGGCCACGGCAACGGCTACACCGAAGACGACGTGCGCGCCGGCGCCCGAGCGCTGACCGGGTGGGTGATCGGCGCCAACGGCCAAACCTCGGTGATCCCCAATCGCCACGACTCGACGGCCAAGACGCTGTTCGGGCTCACCCGCACCTTCGACGCCGCCGCGTTCTGCGATGCGGTGCTGAGTCAGCCGAAATCGGCGGAGTATGTTGCGGGCCGGCTGTGGCAGCAATTGGCCTCCGACGACCCGCCCTCGCCGCAGGCGCTCGACCGCCTGGTGTCCGCATACGGCCCGGGGCGCGACCTGCGGGCGCTGACGCGGGCGATCCTCACCGACGGCGAGTTCACCGGCGGCCGGGCCACGGTCGTCAACACCCCGGTCGAATGGCTGGTGGGAGTGATGCGGGCGCTGCGGGTCCCCATCGGCAACCCCGCGCAGCGCAAGCTCGCCGACGCGACGTTGCGAGCGCTGGGCCAGCGGCCGTTCTACCCACCGAGCGTCGGCGGCTGGCCGCACGGTCAGGTGTGGCTGTCCACCGCCAGCGCCGAGGCCCGGCTGCGCGCTGCGAGTCGGCTGGCGCACGTAGGCGACTTGTCCGGCATCGAAAGCGCCGCCCCGGGCGACCGCATCGACGCGGTCGGCTACCTGATCGGGGTCGGGGGCTGGTCGGACCGCACCGCCGACGCGCTGGAGCCGCTGGTGCGCAGACCGCCGCAGTTGGTCGCGGCCGCCGTCAACACGCCCGAATACCTGACGTCCTAGCCAGATCAACCATGCCCGAGGTCAACCGCCGCAGATTCCTGATCGCCAGTGCGGGCGTCGGCGCCGCCGGCCTGCTGTCGACGGCGGTGGCGGTCGATTGGCATGGCCTGTTGCGCGCTGCCCAGGACCGGCCGCTGCCCGAGGGCGCCGGCGTGCTGGTGCTCGTCACGCTGTACGGCGGCAATGACGGCATCAACACCCTGATCCCCTACGCCGACAACGCATATCACGACACGCGGCCAGACCTTGCCTACGCCCCGGGCGAGGTCATCCACCTCGACGAGCGGCTCGGGCTCAACCCGGCGATGAAGGGTCTGGCCCAACTGTGGAATCAGCGCCAACTCGCCATCGTGCGCGGCGTCGGTTATCCCAAGCCCGACCACAGCCACTTCCGGTCCATGGACATCTGGCAGACGGCATCGCCGGCCGAGCCTGTCTCAACGGGCTGGATCGGCCGCTGGCTCGACGCCACCGGCGACGACCCGTTGCGCGCGGTCAACATCGGACCCGTCCTGCCGCCACTGGCAGTCGGCGAAAAGTACACCGCGGCAGCGCTTTCAGTGCCTTCAGCGCCTTCCAAGGTCCAGGTTCCGGCCGACCAGGCGGACAGACTCGACGCGATCATGGGCGCGCTGGGCGCCGACGACCCCGGCGACACCCCGGCGATGGCTGCGGTGCGCAAAGCCTACCGCGCCGCGCGAACCACCAACAAGACGTTCGCATCGGTGAAACCCGCAGCTGCGGAGCGCAATTCGCTTGCCGCGCAGCTCAGCATGGTTGGCGCCGCGGTGCGGGCCCGGAGTCCCGACGCGGGTGTACACCGTGCAGTTGGGCGGCTTCGACACCCACGCCGACGAACGCGAAACACAGCAACGTCTGCTGCAGACACTCGACGCGGCCGTGACCCCGTTCCTGCAGGAGATGGCCGGCGACCGCTACGGACGCAACGTCGTGTTGATGGCCTACTCGGAGTTCGGCCGCCGGGTTCGGGCGAACGCCTCTCACGGCACCGACCACGGCACCGCCGGGCCGGTTTTCGTCGCGGGTGTGCCGGTCAAGGGCGGCTTCTACGGCGAGGAACCCAGCCTCACCGACCTCGACAACGGAGACCTGAAGTTCACCACGGACTTTCGCGACGTCTACTACGAGCTGCTGACCCGAACCGTCGGGACGGATCCCACGCCGTCGGTCGGGGCGGGCCGGCGTCGGCTGGGCCTCCTATGATCCGGCCAGCGCGCTCACGCAGTCGCGGGCGATGGCCAGTTCTTCGTTGGTCGGGATCACCAGCACGACGATCGGCGAATCGTCGGTGGAGATCTGCCGCGCGCCCCTTCCCCCGCTGAGGTTGCGGCGCTCGTCGAGCACGATGCCGAGCTCCTCCAGGCCGGCCACCGCGTCGCGACGCACCGCCGGATCGTTCTCGCCGATCCCGGCGGTGAAGGTGACGACATCGGTGTGCCCCAGCACTGCCAGGTAGGCGCCGATGTACTTGCGTAATCGATGAATGAACACGCTGTAGGCCAATTGGGCTGCGGCATCGCCCGATTCGATCATCGTCCGAAGCCGTCGGAAGTCGCGCTCCCCGGCCAGGCCCAGCACCCCGGAGCGCTCGTTGAGCATGGCCTCGACATCGTCGACACCCATCTTCGCCGTGTGCCACAGGTAGCTGACGACGCTGGGGTCGATGTCACCGCTGCGGGTGCCCATCACCAGGCCCTCCAGCGGTGTCAGGCCCATCGACGTGTCGATCGGCCGGGTGCCGGCGATCGCCGACGCGGACGATCCGTTACCCAGATGCAGCACAATCTGTTTCAGGCCGCCGGCCGGTCGGTCAAGGAAGGCGGCGGCCTGCTCGCTGACGTAGCGGTGCGAGGTGCCATGAAACCCGTAGCGGCGGATCTGCCACCGCTCGGCCAATCCGCGGTCGATGGCGTAGGTCGCCGCCGCGGGTGGCAGGTCATGGAAGAATGCCGTGTCGAATACCGCCACGTGGGGAATGTCGGGCAAGCAACTTGTGTGCCACCTCGATTCCCTTGAGCGCCGGCGGATTATGGAGCGGGGCCAACTCAGACAGCTTCTCGAGCGCGGCGACCCGCGCGTCGTCCATCAGTGTCGGCCGATAGAACTCGTTGCCGCCATGCACCACTCGGTGGCCGACCGCCAGCAACCCGCAGGTCCGCAGGTCGACGCCGTCCTTGGACAGCGTGTCGAACGCGCGACGCAGTGCCGCGTCGTGGTCGGGAACCGAAGACGACTCCTCTCCGATCCGCTCGATGTGGCCGGACGCGCGGGCTGCGCCCGAATCGGGGTCAACCAGCTGGAATAGCGATGACGAGCCGGAGTTGATCACCAGCACGAGGCGGTCACCCGTCATGGGCGCCCTGTGCCTGGATCGCGGTGATCGCAACGGTGTTCACGATGTCTTCGACCAGCGCACCCCGGGACAGATCGTTGACCGGCTTGCGCAACCCTTGCAGCACCGGGCCGATCGCGATCGCTCCTGCGCTGCGCTGCACCGCCTTGTAGGTGTTGTTGCCGGTGTTGAGGTCGGGGAAGATCAGCACCGTCGCGCGACCGGCCACCGGCGAATCACCCACCTTGGCGGCCGCGACCGATGGTTCTACCGCGGCGTCGTATTGGATGGGGCCCTCGACCGGCAGCTGCGGCGCCCGCATGCGCACCAATTCCGTTGCCGTCCTGACCTTGTCGACATCGACACCGGTGCCGGAGTCACCGGTGGAATAGGACAGCATGGCCACCCGCGGCTCGATCCAGAACTGCGCGGCGGTGTGCGCCGAGCTGATCGCGATGTCGGCGAGTTGTTCGGCGGTCGGATCCGGGACGATCGCGCAGTCACCGTATGCCAGCACCCGATCGGGCAGACACATCAGGAAGATACTGGACACCGTCGAGATGCCCCGCGCGGTCCCGATGATCTCGAGGGCCGGCCGAACCGTGTGCGCCGTAGTGTGCGCGGCGCCGGACACCATACCGTCGACCATGCCGTTGTACACCAGCATGGTGCCGAAGTACGAACCGTCGCGCATCATCTCCTGTGCCCGCTCGACGGTCATGTTTTTCTTCTTGCGCAGCTCGGCATACTGGGTGGCGAACTGGTCGCACAACTCGCTGGTGCACGGGTCAAGCACCGTGGCGTTGTCCAGGTTCACGCCGAGTTCCGCTGCGCGCAGCCGGATCTGGACATCGTCGCCGAGGATGGTCAGATCCGCGACACCGTGCTGTAGCAGGTGGCCGGCGGACTTGAGGATACGATCGTCGTCGCCTTCGGGCAGCACGATGTGCTTGCGATCCGATCGCGCCTGCTGGCGCAACCGATAGGTGAACATCTGCGGTGTGGTCACCGTCGGGATCGGGATGGCAAGCTGCGACAACAGATCCGAGACGTCGACGTGGCGCTCCATCAGTTCCAGTGCGGTGTCGATCTTGCGCTGCGAAGACGCGGTAATCCGGCCGCGTGCCGCTGCCACCGCGCTGGTCGTCTCGAAGGTGCCTAACAGGGTCGTGATGATGGGTAGCCGCAGCCTCAGGCCCGACACCAGCGCCGCGATCGACGGATGAAGCTCGAACCCGCCGTTGAGGATGATGCACGACAGTGACGGAAAGCCTTGGGCGGCATGGGCGCTGGCGACGGCCAGCACGACGTCCGACCGGTCACCGGGGGTGACTATGGCAACACCACTGCGCAGTCGCTCCAGCACGTGGTCGGCGGTCATCCCGGCGACCGCCACACCCATCACTTCGCGTCCCATCAGCTCGCGGTCACCGCTGACCAGAGTCCCGTTCACGGCCCTCAGCAGGTCGGCAACCGTCGGCGCGAACAGCAGCGGCGCCGCGGGAAGCACATAGGTCTGCAGGGTGAAACGACCCAGCGCGTCGGCGAAGGCGGCCAGCTGCAACGGCTCGCAGCGGTTGGCCACCACGGCCGCGGTATGAGCATGGTGGGCGGCCAGTTCGTCCAGACACAGCTCAACGACAGCCGCGACCTCATCGGGAGTACGGTGGCTGGCGCGCACGATCAGCAGCACGGGCGCGCCGAGGTTGACCGCGATCCGGGCGTTGAAGCTCAACTCGGCGGGGTTGGTGACGTCGGTGTAGTCACTGCCGACGATCACCACCACGTCGCAGGCTGCCGCCATCGCGTGGTACCGCTCGACAATGTCGTCGATGGCCGCGTCACGATCGGCGTGCAGCTCGTGGTAGGTCACGCCGACACAGCGCTCGTAGGGCAGACCGGCGGTGGCATGCGCCAGCAGCAGGTCCAGGATGTAGTCGCGGTCCTCCCCGTGCCGGATGATCGGCCGGAACACACCGACTTTGGCCACCGTCGCGGCCAATCGGTGCAGGATCCCCAGCGCGATCATCGACTTGCCGGTCTCCGGTTCTGGCGCGGCGATGTAGATCGCAGAAGTTCCAGCGGCGCCGGGACCGGCGTGAGCCACCCGCCCGCCTTTCAGCCGAGCCGGCGCAGCCGCGGCGCCAGGTCCTTCTCGAAGAGCCCCAGGAACCGGCGTTGGTCATGGCCGGGCGCGTGGAACACCAGGTGGTTGAGGCCCCACGTCACGTACTGACCGACCTTTTCGACCGCCTCGTCGGGATCCGATGCCACGATCCAGCGCTTGGCGACCTGTTCGATCGGCAGCGCATCGGCGGCCTTCTCCATTTCGATCGGGTCGTCGATGCTGTGCTTCTGCTCGGCGGTCAGCGAGAGCGGCGCCCAGAACCGGGTGTTCTCCAGCGCCAGCTCGGGGTCCGGGTCGTAGGAGATCTTGATCTCGATCATCCTGTCGATGTCGTCGACGGATCTGCCAGCGCCCACTGCCCCTTCTACCAAGGCCGGGATCAGCTTGTCCTTGTAGAGCTCCTCCCCCTTACCGGAGGTGCAGATGAAGCCGTCACCGGCCCGTCCGGCGTATTTCGCGACCGCCGGGCCACCGGCGGCGACGTAGATCGGAACGCCGCCCTCGGGCACGTCGTAGATCGAGGCGCCCTTGAGCCGGTAGTACTCGCCGTCGAAGTCGACGCGGTCGCCGCGCCACAGGTCCCGCATCAACCGCACCGACTCGCGCAGCCGGGCGAAGCGCTCCTTGAACTCCGGCCAGTCGCCCTCGTATCCGGTGGCGATTTCGTTCAGCGCCTCACCGGTGCCGACACCGAGGAACACGCGGTTCGGATACAGGCAGGCCATGGTGGCGAAGGCCTGCGCGATGACGGCCGGGTTGTAGCGAAAGGTCGGGGTGAGCACCGAGGTGCCCAGCAGGATCCGCTTGGTGCGTTCGCCGACGGCGGTCATCCAGGCCAGCGAGAACGGGGCATGGCCGCCCTCGTGCCGCCACGGCTGGAAGTGGTCACTGACGGTTGCGGTGTCCATGCCGTGACCTTCGGCGGCGACAGCCAGTTCGACGAGCTCGCGCGGTGCGAATTGTTCAGCGGATGCCTTGTATCCCAGTTTCAGTTCAGCCACCCGCTATTTCTACTCCTCGTGGCGATCGCAAGCGCGGCCGAGCCGGGCGCTGGGGGTCGCCACGCATCAGACCTAGACTCGCGGGCATGGGACCGGCACCGACTCTTGTTCAGGTCACCGACACCGTGCACCTCGCCCAGGGCCAGGCCGTCAACTGGACGCTGGTCGCCGACGACACCGGCGTCATGTTGATCGATGCCGGCTATCCCGGGGACCGCGAGGACGTGCTGGCCTCGCTGCGACAGCTGGGCTACGACGCTGGCGACGTGCGCGCCATCCTGCTGACGCACGCGCACATCGACCACCTGGGCTCGGCGATCTGGTTCGCCAGCGAGCACGGCACACAGGTGTATTGCCACGCCGACGAGGTGGGTCACGCAAAGCGGGAGTACCTGGAGCAGGTGTCGGTTTTCGATGTGGCACTGCGCATTTGGCGGCCGCGGTGGGCGGTGTGGGGCGTCCACGTGGTGCGCAGCGGCGGCCTGATCCGCGACGGCATCCCTTCGACACGGCCGCTGACCGCCGAGGTGGCCGCCGGGCTGCCGGGCCGGCCGACGGCCGTCTTCTCCCCGGGGCACACCAGCGGGCACTGCTCGTATGTCGTCGACGGGGTGCTGATGAGCGGGGACGCGCTGATCACCGGCCACCCGCTGCTGCGTCACCGCGGGCCACAGCTGCTGCCGGCGGTGTTCAGCCACAGCCAACCAAACTGCCTGCGCAGCCTGGGCGCGCTGGCCCTGCTCGACACCGAGGTCCTGCTGCCCGGGCACGGCGACGTGTGGCGCGGCCCGATCCGCGAGGCCACCCGGGCGGCCCTGCAACGCGCGAGCTGAGCGATGACGCAGACGCGCGTGGTCCGGCGCATCCGCGCATCGCGCGTCGGTGTATCGGGCGCTCGTCGACGCGGATGCGGTTGCGGCATGGCGGGTTCCCGACGGCATGAGCGCGGTCGTGCACGAGTTCGACGCCCATGTCGGGGGTCCGTTTCGGGTCTCGCTCACATACGAATCGCCGCAGGGGCGGGGCAAGAGCGCCGCCCACACCGACACCTACCACGGTCGGTTCGTCGAGCTGGTGCCGAACGAACGGGTGGTCGAGGAGTTCGAGTTCGAGACGTCCGATCCGGCGTTTGCCGGGCTGATGCGGATGACGACAACGGTTTCCGACGCGGACAACGGCACCGATGTCGCCGTGATCCATGACGGCATACCGCCGGGAGTTTCCGCCGAGGACAACGAGATCGGCACCGAGATGGCGTTGGGCAAGCTCGCGGCTCTGGTGGAGTCGCCCTGACTGCGGGGCTGTACTGCGATTAGTCACAGCAGCCACACCAGCCCCCACCTCAGCTCGGTGGATCGATTTCAAAACGCGCTATCGCATGCGCCATCAAAAAAGGGAGATTGGTTGTGACCGTTCACCGCGGTGCACGTCACACGAACTCATCCAGCCCCAGATGCTCCCGCAGCGTTTCTCCCGTGTACTCGGTGCGGAAGGCTCCGCGCTCCTGCAGCAGGGGCACCACCCGGTCGACGAACTCGTCGAGGCCGTGCGGCGTCAGGTGCGGTACCAAGATGAACCCGTCGCAGGCGTCGGCCTGGATATAAGTGTCGATCTCGTCGGCGATGCCCTTCGGCGTGCCGACGAACTGTTGACGGCTGGTGACGGCGATCACCAGCTCCCGGATCGACAGGTTCTCGGCTAAGGCGCGTTCGCGATAGCGGCGGGCCACCGCGACTGGGTCGCCGTGCCGGACGCGGCCCTGGGTGATGTCGCTGTCGACGACCGGATCGAAATCGGGTAGCGCACCGTCCGGGTCGTGGTCCGATAGGTCGCGGCCCCAAACCTGTTCGAGCATCGCAATCGCCGTCGCGCCGCTGACCTGTTGATAGCGGATGTGCCGCGCCTTGTCCTGCGCCTCGGAATCGGAGTCACCGATCACGAACGTCGCCGCCGGAAAGACCTTGAGCCGGTTGGGGTCTCGACCGTAGGACGCGGCGCGGCCCTTGACGTCGGCGTAGTAGCGCTGACCGTCTTCCAGCGACGAGTGCAGGGTGAACAAGGCGTCGGCGTTGCGGGCTCCGAACGCGCGGCCGTCGGCCGAGTCGCCAGCCTGCAGCAATATCGGATGGCCCTGAGGACCCGCGGGCAGTGTCGCGAACCCGCGAACGTCGAACTGCGGACCGCGGTGTTGGACGCTTCGGATCCGGTCGGGATCGACATAGACCCCGTCATCGACGTCGGCGCAGCACGGCGTCGGCTTCCCAGCTATCCCAGAATTCGCGGGCCACGGCGAGGAACTCCTCGGCCCGCGAGTACCGGTCGGCGTGGTCCAAAAAGCCGCCGCGGCGGAAATTGGCGCCGGTGAAGGCGTCCGACGAGGTCACCATGTTCCAGCCGGCACGGCCACCGGACAGGTGGTCGAGCGTTGCGAATTGCCTTGCCACCTCGAAGGGTTCATTGAAAGTGGTGTTGATGGTCCCGGTCAGCCCGATCCGGTCGGTGACACCCGCCAGCGCGGCCAGCACCGTGAAGGTGTCTGGGCGGCCCACCACGTCAAGGTCGTAGATGCGGCCGCGGTGTTCCCGCAGTCGCAGCCCCTCGGCCAGGAAGAAGAAGTCGAACAGTCCCCGTTCGGCGGTGTGGGCCAGATGTACGAATGACTCGAACTCGATCTGGCTGCCCGCCCCGGGGTCGGTCCACACCGTGGTGTTGTTGACGCCCGGGAAGTGCGCGGCCAGGTGAATCGGCTTGCGCTGCTTGCCCTCTCGCACGCTCATCCGGATAAGCCCCACCGCTTGGCGATCAGTTCGTGTGAGCGCAACCGATCCTGGTGTTGGTGGGTGACCGAGGTGATGATCAGCTCGTCGGCGCCGGTGGCTCTCTGCAGCGTTTCCAGCCGCTCGGCGACCTCGTCCGGGTCGCCGACGAATTGCGTTGCCACCCGGTCGATCACGACCGCCAGCTGCTCATCGGTCAGCGGATCGCACTCGTCGGGGTCGGGATAGGGGATGGCACCGCCGCCGGCCCGGATCGAATACACCCAATGGCCGTAGCTGGACGCCAAGTGTTTCGCGGTGGCGGTGTCGTCGGCCACCACGATGTCGGCCGACACCACCACATAGGGTCGCTCCAGTGCGGCCGACGGGACAAAGGCGTCTCGGTAGACGTCGATGGCCTCCAGCGCGGTCGACGGCGTGAGGTGGTAGCTCGCCACAAACGGCAGTCCCCGCGCGCCGGCCACCTGCGCGCTGCGTCCCTTGCTGCTGCCGAAGATCCACGGGGTCAGGGCGGCGCCTTGACCGGGCACCGCGTGCACGTCGAACCCCGCGACCTCGTAGGTGCCGGCCAGCATCGCCACGATGTCACCGAGCTGCTCGGCGAAGTCGGGTGCGACGGCCTCGGGCTGCTGCAGGATCGACATGGTGGCTTGCACCCGGCCGCTGCCCAACAACGCCCGCAGATCGAACGGCGGCGGGATCACCACGCCGTCGACTTCGCGCCACTCGCGGGGCGGTTCAGGCCGTGGGGGTTTGGGTGATCGCGGCTTCGTGATCCGCCGCTGCCCGGATCGGCCCAGGCCGAGATCGATGCGGCCAGGGTAGAACGCGTCGAGCATGCCGAAACTCTCGACCACCGCGGCGGCCGTGGTATGACTCAGCTGCACGGCCGCCGAACCGACGCGAATCACGTTGGTAGCGGCGGCGATTTGCCCGATCAGTACGGCCGGCGCCGCGCTGGCGACGGCGACGAAGTGATGCTCGGCGATCCAGAATCGGCGATAACCCCACCGCTCGGCGTGCTGGGCAAGCTCGATGGTGTTGCGCAAAGCCGTCGCGGCATCGCCGCCGGCGCTGATCGGGGCCAGATCGAGGATCGACAGCGGCACCCCTGTCATCGGTTCACCGCCGCGTAACGGTTGGGTGCCACCGGCAGGCCGAGGCGGGCCCGCAGCGTTTCACCGTGCCGGTAGCCGGTGCGGAAGAGCTGGGCTTGCTGCAGCAGCGGCACCACCTCGTCGACGATCACCGGCAGGTCAGTCGCGTTGACGGCCGGCCGCAGCCGCGCTCCGTCAACGCCCAGCCGCCACCAGCCCAACAGGATCTCCACCAATTCCGTTGCACTGCGGGCGAAGACAACGGCATCTGAGCGGAAGTCGCCCTCGTCGTGAAACGAAACCACGACGTCCGCAAGGACTTTCAGGTGAGTGCCGCCCGTCGCGCGCACCTCGGCGAGGATGCCTTGCACCGAGCCGTCGTCCGTGGGCGTGATGAAGACGACGTCGGCGCTGGCCGCGGCGAACTCATACGCGGGGCCGACGTGCGCCAGCGCGGCCACCACCGGCTGGCCCTGCGGCGGGCGCGGCGTGATCGACGGTCCCTTGACGGAGAAGTACTTTCCGGCGAAGTCGATGTAGTGCAGTTTGTCGACGTCGACGTAGCGCCCGGTGCTCACGTCGCGGATGATCGCGTCGTCCTCCCAGCTGTCCCACAACCTGCGCACCACGTCGACATACTCATCGGCCTCGTCAAAAAAGGGAATCTGGGACCCGTCGCGGCGGCCGAACAGGGCCGCCTCGTGGGCGGTCGCGCTGACCCGCGGCTGCCAGCCCGCCCGGCCGTGCGACACATAGTCAAGGGTCGCAATGGATTTGGAGACGTGGAAGGGCTCGCTATGGGTGACCGTGGCCACCGGAATCAGACCGATGTGCCGCGTCGCCGGGGCGATGCGGGCCGCGACCAGCACGGCGTCGCCGCGACCGGCCAGCCGTCGCGGATCGATCCGCTCGCGGCGCCCGGGTTGCGGCATCAGGGTGTCGTCGATGGTGAGGAAGTCCAGCAGCCCACGTTCGGCGGTCGCCGCCAGCCCGGCCCAGTAGCGGCCGCTCAGCACCGACGGCGTGGCGGGGTCCGCGGCCAGCGTCGCGCGCCATGCCTGTGGGTGCCAACCGTATCCGTCGAGCGCGACGCCCAGATGGAACTGACTGGTCATGCCAGCCACTTCTCGAACGCGATCGGATAGAACGGCCCCCAGGATGGGAGCGGGTCGGCGGCCACGCGGGTGTAGCCGGTCGAGTCGTAGAGCGCCTCGGCCTCGGGTTGACGATTGCCGGTGATCAGGTATAGCCGCCGGTACCCGCGCGCAGCGGTCTCCGCCTCCAACGCAGCCAGCAGCGCCCGCGCGTAGCCGCGGCGCCGACGTGTGCGGTCGGTCCAGATCCGCTTGAGCTCGGCGGTGTCGGCGTCGTAACGCCGGAACGCCCCGCCGGTGACGGGCACGTCGCCCACAACCCCGATGAGCAGGCCGCCGTCGGGCGGCGCCAACTCGTCCACGGGCACCGGTAACCACGCGAGGTGCGCGTCCGGTGTGCCGCCGTATCGCTGTGCGTACTCGACGGCCAACTCGGCCAGCAGCGGCTGCGCCAGCGGGTCGTCGTGGGTAGCCGACACGAACTCGAGCCCGATTTCGGTCATCATCTAACGTCTAACGCTTGTTACCGGGAAGCATTCCGGGCCGGCTCGCCGTGACGAATCCCGGGATGACCGCCAAGTCGTAGGGGCCGCCACGCCACAGTTCGGCCAGACCCATGCCGGTGAGCAGATCGACCACGTTCCGCTCGACCGTCTGCCAGCCTTGGGCCGCCAGGTACTCGGGGACATAGCGGTATTCACCCGGGTAGGTCAGGCTGGTCAGGTCGACGTCCAGGCCTTGTCGGCGCCACCCGTCCACGAACGCCCGCCCCGCCTCGACGTGCACTGGGGTCCAGGTGGGCATGTGGTCGGCGGCGAACCGGCTGCCGGGGGCGCTCAAGGCCGTGACATCTTGCAACAACCGATTCTGCACGGCCGGCGGTAGGTAGCCCACGAGCAGTTGCTCGGCGATCCATATCGTCGGCTGGGCGGCGTCAAAGCCGACCCGCCGCAGCGCCGCCAGCCAATCCTGACGGAGATCGATGCCCACCGCGCAACGGTTCGCGGCCAGCTTAGCGCCCAGCCCGCGGAGCAGTTGAGACTTGAAATCGAGCACCTCGGGGCGGTCGATCTCGTACACGGTCGTGCCCTTCGGCCACCACAGCCGATACGGCCGAGTGTCCAGACCGGACCCCAGGATCACGACCTGGCGAATGCCGGCCCTGCCCGCGTGGGCGAGAAACTCGTCCAGGAACCGGGTGTGCGCCGCGAGGATGTCGATGAGCCCGGTCATTGCCGGGTTGTCGCCGTCGTCGTCCGAGAACAGGTCGTCCTTGACCACCCGGATGAAGTAGTCCACCCCGACGGCGCGAACCAGTGGCTCGGCGAACGCGTCGTTCATCAGCCCCTTGTTGGTGGCCACCGCTCGGGCGACGGCGCCGAACGTCGCGGTCACCCCGACGCCGCTGGCCGGATCCCAGCTGTCGTCGTCCGCCCGTGCCATCGTCTTCTCAGCCGTCGAAGCGCCGCCGCAGGCCCAGCCCGACGACCGCCCGCCACCCGAGCAACAGGATCGCGGTGACCGACGCCGCCACCACCACGAAACTCGCCGCCACCCCCGCCGAGCTGGCCTTGCGCAACAGCATGCCGACCACCACTGTGCACAGCCAGACGATCACCCCCGTGGGGGCCACCGCGGCGGGTTGCCGCCAGCCACGGGACACCAGCCACCCGACAACGGTTCCGGCGAGAAACGGCCATGCCGTCGTCGCGACGCCGCCGATGTTGAGCCCTTCGTCGTGGCTGCGGCGCCCAACGGCGCAAAACAGCAGCACACCGATGACGTCTACGAATAGGTACGCCAGCCACCCCAGCCGTCGCATGCCGCGAGACTACCGGGCCGGGTGGCGATCCTTGACCCGCAACCGGGGTGAACCTAGTTTCGTCATCGATGAATGCCCGTTCACAAAGCAGGCTGGCAGTGGTGACCGGCGCCGGGTCGGGAATCGGCAAGGCGGTGGCGCTGGCCTTCGCCGCGCAGGGCGACCGGGTCATCGCCGCCGACCTCGACGAGGCCGCGGCTGCGGCCACGGCCAAGGAACAACCCGAGCTGATCACCGCGCTGCCGGTCGACGTCGCCGACCCCGCCCAAGTCGACGCCTTGCGCGATCGGGCCCACGCCGAGGTCGGCGTGCCCGACATCGTGGTCAACGCCGCCGGCTGGGATCGCACCGACCAATTCCTCAACGCCACACCGGAATTCGCGGCTAAGGTGGTGGCGATCAATTACCTGGGGCCGGTGCACGTCTGCAGTGCGTTCCTGCCGGCAATGATCGACGCCCACGCGGGCGGACGCGTCGTTAATCTGGCCAGTGACGCCGGCCGCGTCGGCAGCGCGGGCGAAACCATCTACGCCGGCGCCAAAGGCGGAGTCATCGCGCTCACCAAGTCGCTGGCCCGGGAAATGGCCCGCCACCAGATCACGGTGAACTGCGTGTGCCCGGGCCCGACGGACACGCCGCTGTTTCACGCCCAACCGGAGAAACTGAAGGAAGCGCTGGTCAAGGCCATCCCGTTTCGGCGGCTGGCCCGGCCCGAGGAGGTCGCCGCGCCGGTGCTGTTCTTCGCGTCGGACGCCGCGTCGTTCATCACCGGACAGGTGATCAGCGTCAGCGGCGGCCTAACGATGGCTGGTTAGTGGCAGGCTGATTCCCATGAGCACCGACGCACCCCCCGCCTTCGACCGCGACGACCCGCTGGGCCTGGACGCCTCCCTGTCCGACGACGAGCTCGCGGTGCGCGACACCGTACGACAGTTCTGCGCCGAGCATGTGACCCCGTACGTCGCGGAGTGGTTCGAGATCGGCGACCTTCCGGTCCGCCAACTCGCCAAGCAGTTCGGTGAACTTGGACTGCTCGGCATGCACCTGCACGGCTACGGTTGTGGCGGCGCTTCCGCCGTGCACTACGGCCTGGCCTGTACCGAGCTGGAGGCCGCCGACTCCGGCATTCGGTCGATGGTGTCCGTGCAGGGGTCACTGGCGATGTTCGCGATCTGGAAGTTCGGATCGGAGGAGCAGAAGCAGCATTGGCTGCCCGGCTTGGCCGCCGGCGAACTGCTCGGCTGCTTCGGGTTGACCGAACCCGACGTCGGATCCGATCCGGCCGCGATGAAAACCCGGGCGCGGCAAGATGGTTCGGACTGGGTGATCAACGGCCGCAAGCTGTGGATCACCAACGGCTCGGTGGCCGACGTGGCGATCGTGTGGGCCGTCACCGACGACGGGATCCGTGGCTTCATCGTGCCCACCAAGACCCCTGGCTTCACCGCCAACACCATCCACCACAAGCTGTCGCTTCGGGCGTCGATCACCAGCGAGCTGGTGCTCGATGACGTGCGGCTGCCCGCCGACGCGATGCTGCCCGAGGCAAGGGGTTTGCGCGGCCCGCTGTCGTGCCTGTCGGAGGCCCGCTACGGAATCATCTGGGGGTCCATGGGCGCGGCGCGGTCGGCCTGGCAGGCCGCGCTCGACTACGCCACGCAACGCACCCAGTTCGGCCGCCCGATCGCCGGATTCCAGTTGACGCAAGCGAAACTGGTTGACATGGCGGTCGAGCTGCACAAGGGGCAGCTGCTGTCGCTACACCTCGGCCGCCTCAAGGACGGCGCGGGACTGCGTCCCGAGCAGGTCAGCTTCGGCAAGCTCAACAACACCCGAGAGGCGATCAAGATCTGCCGGACCGCCCGAACGATACTGGGCGGCAACGGGATATCGCTGGAATACCCCGTCATCCGGCACATGGTCAACCTGGAATCGGTGCTAACCTACGAGGGCACACCGGAGATGCACCAGCTCGTCCTCGGCCAGGCGTTCACCGGTAGCGACGCCTTCCGTTGACAGGAGCACGCGATGGCCGCCGATTACAGCGACCTGCCCGTCGAGAGGGGTCGCAGACCCGCCACGTGCTCAACTCTTTTGGTTACCGAAGGCCGCCGGGCGGAGCATGCACACCTGCTGGGAGGTGCCTCATGAGATCTGTCGTGTCTCGAATCGGTGTTCTTGTCGCTGCGTGCGCGCTGCCTTTGTGCGCTTCTGTGGCGACCGCCGACCCCACCGTCACGCTGCCCCCGATGACAACCGGCGGCGGCGGACCGATCATCGGTGGCGGTAACAATGCCGGGATCTCGGGACAGCTGACCGGCCTTGGCAATCCGAATGTCCAAGAAGTGGACGGCTCGGACGCGGCTCAATTCATCACGGCCGCCGCGGCGCTCACCAACCCACAGCTTGCGGCTCCCTTCGGACTGCTGCGTCGCGCGCTGGCGTGCCAAACCAACAACGCAGGATTCGGGGCGCGCGCCTACCGGCGCAACGACGGGCAATGGGGAGGCGCGATGCTGGTGGCCGCCAAGAGCGCCACACCGAACGTCGACGCCCTAGCCACCTGCGCCAGGACCAACTGGCGCAGGCCCACCGCGGGTTCGGACACGTTGATGTGCAACAGCGGGTGGACCACCCCGAACTCCTTCTCAAGCCGCGAGGGCGGCGAGGCCTATTACATCCTGCTCGCCGGCACGGCCGACGACTTCTGCAGCGCGCTCAACGGCAAGTACAAGACCAACGCCGGCACGTGGCCGTTCTAAACCGCCTGCAGTTCAACGACTTGCACGACGGCGGACTAGAGTGCCGGCCGGGACTGATGGTGCCGGAAAGGACAGGGCACCATAGGATTTGGTGAGCCAGGCATCGGGCTTTTCATTACATCCGTTCGACCCACTGAGCGCGCGACGGCCCGGGGTCGAATGGATCCGCGAAATACTGAGTCTCGCGCACGACCTCGTCGCCCTCGAACTCCATAATGCTCACCGCGTGGAAAGGCTGCCCGTCGTAGGTCAGGACCAGTTCGCTGATCCACAGATTGCCACCACCGAGGATCCGCCGCACGCTGAAGCGTTTCGCATTCGGCTGGGCGACGCGCGAAGCTTGAATGTTGTCGCGGCCGCGGATTCGCTCGCCTGATTGCGGATACTCGAGAACCGCGTCGGATCGGTAAATCCGATGTTCCGTGTCGAAGTCGTTTGCGTCGGAGGCCGCCCAGTGAACCTGAAGAGCGCCCCGGACGTCGTTGTCACCCATGACGACCTTCCTCCCTGCAGACGCCGCTGCAGTTCGCCGCCGATCGCGCGACCTGAGCTCTGTTCGTGCGGAAAGCTGCTGTGGGCAGTCTGACAGGAAGACGATACTCACATCGCGGGGTCTGCGCGCGCTCGCGGGACGCGACCGCATCTACCAAAGCGGCATCATCCAGCGGACTGCGACATAATTCTTTCCTCGCCGCTGGCAGTCGAGTCATAGGGTGGATATGCGCTGAGGAGACTATCCGCCAAGGGAAGGGGTGAGTATGTCGCGCTATCGCGTCGTCATCATCGGAAGCGGATTCGGGGGCCTGAACGCGGCCCGGTCGCTCAAGCGGGCCGATGTCGACATCACCCTGCTCTCGAAGACGACCACTCACCTGTTCCAGCCACTGCTGTACCAAGTGGCCACCGGGATCCTGTCCGAAGGCGACATCGCCCCCACCACCAGGCTGGTCCTGCGTAAGCAGAAGAACGTCCGGGTGTTGTGGGGCGACGTCGTCGAGGTCGACCTGACGGCCAAGACGGTCACGTCGCACCTGATGGGCATGAATACCGTGACGCCCTACGACAGCCTCATCGTCGCCGCCGGCGCACAGCAATCCTATTTCGGCCACGACGAGTACGCGGCCTTCGCGCCCGGCATGAAGACCATCGACGACGCCCTGGAGCTACGCGGCCGCATCCTCGGCGCGTTCGAGGCCGCCGAGGTCGCCACCGACCCGGCCGAGCGGCGTCGCCGGCTCACCTTTGTGGTGGTCGGTGCCGGGCCGACGGGCGTCGAGCTCGCCGGCGAGATCGTCCAACTCGCCGAACGCACCCTGGCGGGGGCCTTTCGCACGATTACGCCTAGCGAATGCCGGGTCATCCTGCTCGACGCCGCGCCCGCGGTGTTGCCGCCGATGGGCCCGAAGCTCGGCCTCAAGGCCCAACGGAGGCTGGAAAAAATGGATGTCGAGGTCCAGCTCGACGCGATGGTGACCGCGGTCGACTACATGGGCATCACGATCAAGGACAAGGACGGCGGCGAGCGCCGCATCGAATGCGCGTGCAAGGTGTGGGCGGCGGGTGTGGCGGCCAGCCCGCTCGGCAAGATGATCGCCGAACAGTCCGACGGAACCGAAACCGACCGCGCGGGAAGGGTAATCGTCGAGCCCGACCTCACCGTCAAGGGACACCCGTACGTCTTCGTCGTCGGCGATCTGATGTCCGTGCCCGGAGTACCCGGGATGGCCCAGGGAGCGATCCAGGGGGCGCAGTACGCCGCCACCCTGATCAAGCAAGCGGTGAAGGGACGCGACGATCCGGCCAACCGCAAGCCGTTCAAGTACTTCGACAAGGGCAGCATGGCCCTCATCTCCCGGTACAGCGCCGTGGCGCGCGTCGGCAAGCTGGAGTTCGGGGGTTTCGTCGCCTGGTTGGCCTGGCTGTTGCTGCACCTGTACTACCTGATCGGCCACCGCAACCGCATCGCCGCGATGTTCGCCTGGGGTATCTCGTTCCTCGGTCGCACGCGCGGCCAGATGGCCATCACCAGCCAGATGATTTACGCCCGGCCGCTGGCGCAATGGGTGGAGCAGCAAGCCGAAGAGGGGACGCTGGCGGCGGCCGAAAACGCCGAGGCGGCCGAACAAAAGGCGGCCGGCTAACTCCCCAACTAGCTCAAAGCCTGATCGATATCCGCAATCAAATCGTCGGTGCCTTCCAGCCCGACGGAGATGCGGACCACGTTGTCGTCCAGCCCGATCGCGGCGCGACCCTCCGGTCCCATCGCGCGGTGGGTCGTGGTAGCCGGGTGGGTGACAAGGGATTTGGCGTCACCGAGATTGTTGGAGATGTCGATCAGCCGCAGCTTGTCCAGCACCTCGAAAGCCCGTTGCTTTGCAGAGCTTTCCGGGCAGTCGAGCGCGAAGGTGACCACCGTCCCGCCACCGGTCATCTGACGCTTGGCCAGGTCGTATTGCGGGTGCGACACCAGAAATGGGTAGCGCACCCAACTCACCGCCGGATGGCTTTCCAGGAATTCCGCGATCCGATGCGCCGATGAGTTGCAGTACTCGACCCGAACGGACAGCGTCTCAAGGCCTTTCAGTAACACCCAGGCGTTGAAGGCGCTCAACGCCGGGCCGGTGTGCCGCATCAGCTTCTGCACCGGACCGTCGATGTATTCCTTGTCGCCGAGGATGGCGCCGCCCAGCACCCGGCCCTGACCGTCTATGTGCTTGGTGCCCGAATACACCACCACGTCAACCCCGAGCGGAAAGCCCTGCTGCAGCAGGGGTGTGGCAAAAACGTTGTCCAACACCACTTTTGCTCCTGCGGCGTGAGCAAGCTCGGTCACCGTGGCGATGTCGACCAGGGACTGCATCGGATTCGACGGCGTCTCGAAGAACACCGCCGCCGTGGGCACCGAGAGCGCCCGCTCCCACTGCGCGAGGTCGTCGCCGTCGACGAAAACCGTCTCAATCCCCCAGCGCGGCAGGATCTCGTTGCAGACCACGAAGCACGAGCCGAACAGGCTGCGCGCCGCGACCAACCGGTCGCCCGCGGCCAGTAGCGCGCCCAGCGAGGTGAACACCGCGGCCATGCCGCTCGCGGTGGCGAACGCCGCGGGGGCCCCCTCGATCAGCCGCAACCGCTCCTCGAACATCGTCACGGTCGGATTGCCGTAGCGCGAGTACACGAAATGGTCCAGCTCGCCGGTGAACGACTGCTCGGCAACGGCCGCTGAAGGGTAGACGTAGCCGGACGTCAAAAACATCGCCTCGGCGGTCTCTTCGAAACCGGATCGCAGGATCCCGCCGCGCACGCCGATAGTGGCCTGGCTGGCGCCGTCGGGCAGCGCCTTGGGCGTGCGGACCGAACCCTCCGACGACGAGGAACCGTCGGTCATTGCTGCTTCATCCCTATTTCATCCCTGTTTCCAGGGCAATCCAACCGCGCGCCAGCCGGTTTCACCGCGATGACCGCTGGCATCGAGATGGCCCTCGAAGCCGTCCAGCACGTTGTAGGCCGGGGTGATGCCGACCTCTGTCGCGGCCTCGGCCGCGCCGATGGAGCGATTGCCGGAGCGACACAGGAAGATCACGGGCCGCTCTTCGTCGGCCGCTGCGGGCGCTACATGTTGCTTCAGCTCGTCGGCGAAGTTCTCGTTGCGCGTCCCGCCGGAGGTATTCCACTCGATGTACACCACCTCGCGGCCCAGGCTCGACAGATCGGGCACGCCGACGAACCGCCATTCGGCGTCGGTGCGTACGTCGACCAACACGGCGCGCGGGTTGTCGTTGAGTAGCTTCCATGCCGCCAGCGGCGTGATGTCTCCTGCGTAGCTCATCCGCGTGAGTCTCGCATATTCACGGCGTTCGCCACCTGTCGGGCGCGGTCGCGCGCGGTCGCCACGTCCGGTGCCGTGGCCAGCGCCACGCCGAGCCCGGCGGAGTGCGGCCCTCGCCCGAAGAGGCGGAGATCGCTTTCCGGCACTCGCAGCGCGCCGGTCAGCGCGTCGGCGGCCGGCGACCCGCCGTCACGGCCGGGATTCATCACGTGGGCGGCCGCCGGCGACATCATCATGGTGTCCACCGGCAGGCCCAAGATGGCCCGGGCCTGCAGTTCGAACGCCGACAGCCGCTGGCTGCGCAGCGTCACCCAGACGCTCTGGTGCGGGCACGCGGTGACGTCGGCGAAGTACACCTCCTCGCCTTTGATCATCAGTTCGACACCGAAGACGCCGCGCCCGCCGAGCGCCTTGACGATCCGCGCGGCGATCGACTTGGCCGCATCGACTGCGGCGGGGCTCATCTGCTGGGGCTGCCAGGATTCCAGCACGGCGCCGTCGGCGTCGCGATGGCCGATGGGTGAGCAGAACTCGACCAGGGGACCGTTGGGGCCGTCGCTGCACACCGCGAGCAGGGTGACGTCGAAGTCGACCTCGACCACCGTCTCGGCCAATACCCGGCCCGTCGGGCCTCCGACGGCACGCTGCCAGGCCGCCTCGATGTCGTCGGGTCCGGAGACCACCGAGTGTCCCCGCCCGGCCACCGGTTTCACCAACAACGGATACCCGGCGTGGCCAGCGACCGCTTGGAGTTCGCCGACGGATGCGACGAACCAGAACGGCGCGGTGGGCAGCCCCAACTGGTCGGCGGCCAGCCGGCGCAGGGCCTCCCTGTCGGCGGTGAGCCGGGCGGTCCGGGCGTTGGGCACGAGTTCGGTGCGCTCGTTTTCGGCGCCGGCGGCCAGCGCTTCGAGGGCGTCCACGGCGACCGCGTCGGTGGCCGTCACCACGAACTCCGGCTTCAGCCGTTGGATCGCCTTCGACAGTTCGCCGGCGTCGGTCATCGGGAGGATCAGCGACTGGTCGGCCACCCCGTGCGTGGGCGCGTGCGGGTATTCGTCGACGGCGATCACCCGCGCGCCGAGGTGCCGCAGCGCGACCGCCAGCTCCCGGCTGAGCTCACCGGAACCGAGCAGCATCACCTTCGGCCTGCCGTCGGCCGGAGCACCGGCATCGGCGTGCGGCTCGGGCGCTTGGGCGGGAGCCTGCGGGGGACCTTGCGGCGGCACGGCGAGCGCCGTCGTCTTGTCGTCCAGTCCTTCGGTCGAGCCGTCAGTCACCGCTCAAGGATAGGTCCGTTCCGGACGTCCTAGGGCTGACCCGGGAGCAGCCGCACCATCAGGCCGTTGGCTTCGGCCAGCACCGTGTCGCTAAGCCCGCGCGCGTCGACCAGCTCCGCGGAGACGAACGCCTTGCGGCCTTCGGCACTCGTGACGCGTCCGCGCACCACCAACGGCGCGTCGATCGGCGTGATCTTGCGGTAGTCGACATGCAGGAAGGCCGTCCGGCTGATCGGCCGTCCCGCTGCGTGCGAGATCATCCCGAACATGTGATCAAACAGCAGCGGCAGCACGCCGCCGTGCACCGCGTGGTTACCCCCGACGTGAAACCGGCTGAAATACCCCGTCATTTCGACACCGTCGGGGGCATACCGCGTCAACGTCCAGGGCGGCAGCAACAGGCTGCCCATGCCGGGCAGGTCGGGCGTCCGGCCGGCCGGCGCCTTGCCCTCCTCGGCCTGGAACGGGCCCAGCACCTCCACCAGGGCCGCGGCGCGGTCGGCCGCATCGTCCCAGACGTCGTCCCCCGGGTCGGCGGACACGGCAAGGTCCTGCAGCCGGCGCATGGCCGCCACGAACCTGCCGAAACCCGGGCCGGGGCTGGCCGGGCCGTATTCCGGAAAGCCGCCGTGATGTTCGTACTCCGGGTCGAGCTCTATTGGGTTCGGCTCGGGGTCCGTCACGGGCGGGCCGCCAGGACGTCGCGTCGCACGATGGTCTGATCACGCCCGGGACCGACACCGATGCACGAAACACGGGCTCCGGCAAGCTCTTCCAGCCGCAACACGTAGTCACGCGCCTTGGCGGGCAGGTCGTCGAACTCCCGCGCATCCGAGATGTCCTCCCACCAGCCCGGCAACTCCTCGTAGATCGGTTCGGCGCGGGCCAGGTCGCTCTGGGTCATCGGCATGTCGTGAATGCGCGACCCGTCGATCTGGTAGCCGACGCAGACCGGCACCGTTTCCAGGCTGGAGAGCACGTCGAGCTTGGTCAGGAAGAAGTCGGTGATGCCGTTGACCCGGGTGGCGTACCGGGCGACGACGGCGTCGAACCAGCCGCAGCGCCGGCGCCGCCCGGTGGTGACACCGAACTCGCCGCCGGTCTTGGACAGGTACTCGCCGTTCTCGTCGAACAGCTCGGTGGGGAACGGGCCGGAGCCCACGCGGGTGGTGTAGGCCTTCAGGATGCCCAGCACGGTGGTGATCCGGGTCGGGCCGATCCCGGATCCGACGGCCGCACCGCCCGCGGTCGGATTCGATGACGTCACATAGGGATAGGTGCCGTGGTCGACGTCGAGCAGGGTGCCCTGCGAGCCTTCGAGCAGCACCGTTTCGCCAGCCTCGAGCGCCGCGTTGAGCAGCCGCCGGGTGTCGGCGATGCGGTGCCGGAACCCCTCCGCTTGCGCCAACAACGCCTCGAGCACCTGCTCCGGATCCAGCGCCTTGCGGTTGTAGATCTTGACCAGTATCTGGTTCTTGAGTTCCAGCGCGGCCTCGATCTTGCGGGCCAGCTGTTCGGGATCGAGCACGTCGGCGACCCGGATCCCCATGCGGGCGATCTTGTCCTGGTAGCACGGGCCGATGCCGCGGCCGGTGGTGCCGATCTTCTTGCTGCCCATGTAGCGCTCGGTCACCTTGTCGATGGCGACGTGGTAGGGCAACAGCAGGTGCGCGTCGGCGGAGATCAGCAGCTTGGAGGTGTCGACGCCGCGGTCCTCGAGGCCCTGCAGCTCGTCGAGCAGCACACCTGGATCCACCACCACACCGTTGCCGATGACGTTGGTGACACCGGGCGTCAGCACGCCCGACGGGATGAGGTGCAGCGCGAAATTCTCGCCGGTGGGTAAGACGACGGTGTGCCCGGCGTTGTTGCCACCCTGGTAGCGCACCACCCACTGCACGCGCCCACCGAGCAGGTCAGTGGCCTTACCTTTGCCCTCGTCGCCCCATTGGGCGCCGATGAGCACGATTGCCGGCATGCCTTGCTCCCGCCTGGTCTCGCCTGTTTATTGTGGTCCAGCCGATCTAAAGCCTAAAACCGCAGGTTAACAAACATACCTAGTTACGCTATCCAAAGATTGTGCGACGCGCGCAAAACCACGATTGCGCCGGACCGCCCGCCGTGGGTAGCTGGTGACCGATGATTGCCGCTGGTTGCCTCTCACGGCGTTTAGGGTAGTGCGCCGCCGCGCCGCGTCGTGACCTGACATGCTGGCCCGGCGGCTGGTGGGCATGCCGGCGCGGCTCAGCTACGGCCAGACGATGGCGTTCGACACGGTCAGCACGGAACTGGCACTCGAGTTGGAGCGCTGGCGCACCTGAGGCGGCTAGGCACCGGCGGTGTCCATCGCCGCGGTCGCTCGCGCCGCGGCCGGCGGCGCGGCGCTGCGGCGGGTCCGTCGCAGCCTGCGCTCCAACCACACCGCCAGCCATGACAACGTCACGTTCACCGCTACCATCAGCACCGCGATGACGAACAGTGCCGGGATGTAGTTGCTGTACTGCGCACCGATCAGCGTGCCCTGGCGCACCATTTCGAGGAATGTGATCTGGTAGCCGATCGCGGTGTCTTTGAGCACCACGACCACCTGGGAGATGAGCGCCGGCAGCATCGCCGTGATCGCCTGCGGCAGCAGGATCATCCGCATCGTCTGGCCGGGCCGCAACCCGAGCGCGGCCGCCGCCTCGCGCTGTCCCCGGGGCAACGCATTCACGCCCGCGCGCACGATCTCGGCGATCACCGCGCCGTTGTACAGCGTCAGCCCGGTCACCACGCCGGCCAGTGCAAGTTGCTTGGAGGGCAACACGTCATAGAGCGCATAAAGGAAGTACGAGAAGATCATCATGATCAGCACCGGTATGGCGCGGAATAACTCGACGACGGTGCCGGACACCCAGCTGACGGCCGTTGAGGTGGACAAACGCCCGACGCCCAGGACTATGCCTAGTGTCAGCGCCGCCACGATCGACAGCGCCGCCGCGGTCAACGTCCCCTGCGCTCCGGGCAAGACGTAGGTTCGCCACAGATCTGCCGTGCTGAACGGCTCCCACTTTTGTTCTGTCAGTTGCCCTTTCGTGTTCAGCTTCGCCACACCGACCCAGACCAGGGCCACTATCGCCACCACCGTGACCGCCGAGATGACGCGGTTGCGCAGCAGCGCGCGCGGACCGGGCGCGTCGTACAGCGCCCTCGAATGACTCATCTCTTCACCGCCAGCCGTCGTCCCAAATACGTGAACAGCAATCCCAGCGGCAAGGTGAGCACCACGAATCCTGCCGCGAAGATCGCTCCGACCGTCAGCAGCGCGGCGGTATTCTCGATCATGTCTTTCATCAACAGCGCGGCCTCGGCCACACCGATCGCCGACGCGATGGTCGTGTTCTTCGTCAGCGCGATCAGAACCGAGCCAAGGGGCGCGATCACCGACCGAAAAGCTTGCGGCAGCAGGATAATTCGTAAGTTCTGACCGAAGGTGAGCCCCAGCGAGCGCGCCGCCTCGGCCTGCCCGACGGGCACGGTGTTCACCCCGGCCCGTACGGACTCACACACGAATGCCGCTGTGTACACCGTCAAGCCCAGGACCGCCAGCCGGAAGTTACTGTCGTCGATGAACGTTGGAGAGCCCTTAGCCGCTAACGTGATGCCTAACGTCTGGGCCAGGCCGAACGAACAAAAGAGCAGGATGAGCGTCAGCGGGGTGTTGCGCAGTATGTTCACATACGCCGAGCCCACCCATCGCAACATGGGTATGGGTGAAAGTCGCATCGCGGCAAGAAGAGTGCCGAGCACCAAAGCACCGAGTGCCGAGTACGCGGCAAGCTTGATCGTGGTCCAGAACGCCGTCAAGATCTGACCGCGATATCGGCCGAGGATGTGCGATCCTTCCGCGGCGGCGGCCCTCGTTTCGTAGCGGTCGATCTTCGGGGGTGGTGGAGCCAAGTAGCCCGACGCGCCGAGGTTCTTGTCGAACGCCGCCAGCCAGGCGCCGCTGTCAATCATTTTCTGCAGCGCGTCATTGATCTTTGACCGCAGTTCGTTGTTGTCCTTTGCCACCCCAATTCCGTAGAGTTCCACCGAAAACGGTTGCCCGACCAGTTTCAGGGCGCGTGGGTTCTGTGCTGCAAACCCGGCGAGAATGACGGTGTCCGTGGTCACCGCGTCGATCGCGCCGTTCTTGAGCGCCTCGACGCACAGCGCATAGGTGTCATACCGCTGGAGCTGTACGCCCGGGTACTTCTGTTTGATTCGTTGCGCCGGCGTCGAGCCGGCCACCGAACACAGCTTCTTACTGTTTTGAAGTGACTCCGGGCCGACGATGTCGGTGTTGTCCGATCGCACCAGCAGGCCTTGGCCGGTCTGGAAGTACGGACCGGCGAAACCGACCTTCTGCCTGCGCTCCGGCGTGATCGAGTACGTGCCGACGATGTAGTCGACCTGGCGGTTCTGGATCAACGTTTCCCGCTGACCCGACGGCGCCTCCTTCCATTCGATCTCACCGGGCGGGTATCCCAACTGTTCGGCGACATACCTCGCGACGTCGACGTCGAAACCGCTCAGTGAACCGTCCGGTTTTCTCAGGCTCAGACCGGGCTGGTCGAACTTCACACCGATCGTGACCTTGTGGTCGTTGCCGGCGCAGCCGGTCAGCAAGAGCCCCATCAGTACCGCAGCGGCCGCGGCCAGACGAAGCGGTCTCCAGCGCATCCGTTTCCACCCAGGTGTCAGTGCTTGAGAATCTTGCCGAGAAAGTCCTTGGCCCGGTCGGTTTGCGGTGAATCGAAGAACGTCGCGGGCTCGGCCGATTCGACGACCGCGCCGTCGGCCATGAACACCACCCGATTGGCAGCACCCCGCGCAAACCCCATCTCGTGGGTGACCACCAGCATGGTCATGCCGTCACCCGCGAGCTGCACCATCACGCCCAGCACCTCGTTGATCATCTCCGGGTCCAGCGCGCTGGTCGGCTCGTCGAACAGCATCACCTTCGGGTTCATCGCCAGTGAGCGCGCGATCGCCGCGCGCTGTTGCTGGCCGCCCGACAGCTGCGCGGGATACTTGTCGGCTTGATCGGCGATCCCCACCCGCTCTAGCAGCGCGAGCGCGTTCTGTCCAGCGCGGCCACGGGGCAGCTTGCGCACCCTGATCGGCGCGAGCGTGACGTTCTCCAGGATCGTCTTGTGGGCAAACAGGTTGAACGACTGGAACACCATCCCGACATCGGAACGCAGCCGAGCCAGTTCCCGTCCTTCCGCGGGAAGCGGCACCCCGTCGACCGTGATGGTGCCTGAGTCGACGGTCTCGAGCCGGTTGATCGTGCGGCATAGCGTGGACTTGCCCGAGCCCGATGGGCCGAGGATCACGACGACCTCGCCGCGCCGCACGTCTACATTGATGTCCTTGAGCACGTGCAAGCCGCCGAAATGCTTATTCACCCCTCGCAGCGACACCATCGGCGTTGACGTGCTGGCAGCATCCGGCGCCGCATCGGCCATGGAGCTGACCCTACACAGCGAGCCCACAGCTTGGCACTTCGAAGGAACTTCCGTCAGCGACCCAACCGTACGATGGCACGTGACCAGGACGGCTGGAGCTGCTTCGCGGACCTATCAGGGCCGCACTTGCGGCCGCCGGATGAACGTCCACGACTCCGAGCGCCCGGCCGGTGAGGACGACCGCGCGGCCGCGCTCGACGTCGTCGAGCGGGCCCCGTTTGCGAGGAGTGCCTTGAACACGGCCGAGAACGTCTCCAGCGTGGCGGTGTTGTTGTTCGGCGATGAGCGCGACCGGCGATTGCCCCGGCCATTGGACGGCCTGCCCTCCCACCGATCCGACAGCCCGGCCGATATCGACACCGCGATCGGGCCATACCGGCGGCTGGTGGTCGTCGGCGCCGACGCCGACCTGGCCGCGGTCCTGACGCGGTTGCTGCGCGCCGACCGGCTCGACATCGAGGTGGCGTACGCGCCGCCCCGCCGCACCCGCGCGACCCGGATCTACCGCCTACCCGCCGGGCACCGCGCGGCGCGGCGCGCCCGGCGTGGCTCGGCCCGGCGGGTGGCGCTGATCCGTGACGAAACCGGGTCGGTGATCGTGGGCCGGGCCGACTGGGTGCCCTTAGGCGACCGGCGGGTCATACACGGTGAGGCGGTCGTCGACGACACCACGCTGTTCGACGGCGAGGTCGCGAGCGTGCGCGTCGAGCCGACGCTGGCCATGCCGGGCCTGCGGGCCTCACCGGGAAACGGACTCTGGCGCCGGTGGGTCGCCGGCCGCGCGGCCCAACTCGGGAGCACCGGAGTCACCGTGGTGCGTGACGGAGTCCCGGCGCCGCGCGCGGCCCGCCGATCGACGTTTTACCGCAACGTCGAAGGCTGGCTGCTGGTCCGGTAATTTCGAGCGGTGAGCTTCCCCGCCCGGCAGCACGAATCGGTGCGCCCCAGCCCCCTCTTCTTGGGCCTGGTCGCGTTGACGGCGCTCGGCGGCGTGCTGGCCTGGCTGGCCGGATCGAGCGTGCGGCCACTGTCCTATGCCGGGGTGTTCATCTTCGTGATCGCCGGCTGGCTGGTATCGCTGTGCCTGCACGAATTCGGGCACGCGGTGACCGCGTGGCGATTCGGCGATCACGACGTCGCGGTCCGCGGGTACCTGACCCTGGATCCGCGGCGCTACAGCCATCCCGCGCTCTCGCTTCTCTTGCCGATGATCGCCATCGCGCTGGGCGGGATCGGCTTGCCGGGCGCCGCTGTGTACCTGCGGACGTGGTTCATGACGCCCACCCGCCGCACCCTGGTCAGCCTGGCGGGGCCGGCGGCCAACCTGGTGCTGGCGGTGCTGCTGCTGGCGCTGACCAGGTGGCTGTACGACCCGGCCCATCAGGTGCTGTGGGCGGGGGTGGCCTTCCTGGGGTTCCTGCAGCTCACCGCGGTGTTGCTGAACCTGCTGCCCGTTCCGGGCCTGGACGGCTACGACGCCCTGGAACCGCATCTGAGTCCGGAGACGCAGCGCGCGCTGGCACCGGCCAAGCAGTGGGGCTTCTTCGTCGTGCTGTTCCTGCTCTTGGCGGCCAGCCCGTGGTTCTTCGGGATTGTGCTCTGGTTTTTCGATTTCTCCGGTGTGCCGCACTGGCTGGTGGCCGCAGGCAATTCGCTGACCCGGTTCTGGAGCGCGTGGCTCTAACCCTTGCAATATATGCATCACTACGCATATATTGCTGACCATGGGCGCCGGCCACAATCACACCCCCGCCGAGACCGACGAGTCGCGGATGATCCCCCGCATGGTCATCGCCGCGGGGATCCTGGCGGCGTTCTTCGTCGTGGAATTGACCACCTCGCTGCTGATCAACTCGATCGCACTGCTGGCCGATGCCGGCCACATGCTGACCGACGTCGTCGCCGTGTTCATGGGGCTGGCCGCCGTGACCCTGGCCCGGCGGGGCAGCTCATCGCCCGCGCGCACCTACGGCTGGCACCGGGCCGAGGTGTTCACCGCGGTCGCCAACGCCGGGCTGCTGATCGGTGTCGCGTTGTTCATTTTCTGGGAAGCGATCCAGCGGCTTAAGGAAACCCCGTCGGTCCCCGGCGTGCCGATGATCGTGGTCGCGCTGGCCGGCCTGCTCGCCAACCTCGTCGTCGCGCTGCTGCTGCGATCACATTCGGCGCAGAGCCTGGCGGTCAGGGGCGCCTACATGGAGGTGGTCGCCGACAGCGTCGGCAGCCTGGGCGTGTTGATCGCCGGCGTGGTCACCGTCACGACGCACTGGCCATACGCCGACGTGGTGGTCGCCGTGCTGGTCGCGCTGTGGGTGCTGCCCCGGGCCATCGCGCTGGCCCGCGACGCGCTGCGCATCCTGTCCGAGTCGTCGCCGACCCACATCGACGTGGAGGAGTTGCGCAGCGCGCTCGGCGCCGTCGACGGTGTGACCGAAGTGCACGACCTGCACGTGTGGACCCTGTCGCCCGGCAAGGACATGTGCACCGCGCACCTGACCAGCGACGCCGACTCCGCCCGCGTGCTGCAGGACGCCCGCGCGGTGCTGTCGGCGCGCGGGCTCGACCACGCCACCGTCCAGATCGAGTGCCCGGGCGGCTCCGATTGCTCGGAGAGCTACTGAAGCCCTAGCGCCTCGCGGGCCGCGGGGTCGCAATCGTCGAGCAGATCCAGGCAGCGCAGGTATTCGTCGGTCTCGCCGATGGTGTCGGCGGCCTTCGCCAGTGCCGCAACACAACGCAGGAACCCCCTGTTGGGTTCGTGCGCATACGGCACCGGCCCGAAGCCCTTCCAGCCGTTTCGCCGCAGCTGGTCCAGGCCGCGGTGGTAGCCGGTGCGCGCATACGCGTACGCCGTGACGGCCTTGTCGTCGGCGAGCGCCTCCTCGGCGAGCGCCGCCCAGGCAACCGACGCCGACGGGTGCGCGGCGGCGACGATGCTCGGGTTTTCGTTGGCGAGCAGCTCAGCCTCGGCATCGCTGTCGCCGGGCAGCAGGATCGGATCGGGTCCGAAGAGATCTCCCATCGACGTCATGCCGACTATTGTGCCGTTCCCGGGGGGCGAATCGCTAAGCTCGCTTCATGCCCAATCCACCCGAGCCCGACCGCGGCGGCGAGCGGGCCGCCACACCCGGCGAAGAGGGAACCGAGGGCCAACCGCTGGTGCCCAGCGACCCCGAAACCGAGACCGTGGTCATCAACAAATCCGATCCGGACAACGATGCCCAGGCGGAGGAAGGCCAGCAGCGCGAACGCCGTTTCACCGCGCCCGGCTTCGACGCCAAAGAGACGGCCGTCATAGCCACTCCCCCGGAGCCCGCCACGGAGGTCTTCGCATCGCCGCCGGGAGCAGAGGGCCCGACGACACAGATGGGCGTTCCCCCGAAAGCCGCAGTGCCGCAATCCATTCCGCCCCGGCTGGGCGCCAAGCTGCGGACCTCCAGGCAATTCAACTGGGGCTGGGTGCTGGCGCTGGTCGTGATCGTGCTGGCGTTGGCGGCGATCGCGATCCTGGGCACAGTGCTGCTGACCCGCGGTAAACACTCAAAAGTCTCTGAGGAAGACCAGGTTCGGCACACCATCCAGCAGTACGACGTCGCGGTGCAAAGGGGCGATCTGACCGAGCTGCGCACCATCACGTGCGGGACCGTCCGCGACGGGTACGTGGATTACGACGAACACGCGTGGCAGGAAACCTACCAGCGGGTCTCGGCGGCCAAGCAGTATCCGGTGATCGCCAGCATCGACCAGGTCGTCGTCAACGGCCAGCACGCCGAGGCGAACATCACCACGTTCATGGCATACGACCCGTCGCTGCGTTCGACGCGCAGCCTCGACCTGCAATACCGCGACGACCAGTGGAAGATCTGCCAGTCCCCCAGCGGCTAGCCCGGCGACGATGCGGCCCGCGGAGCGGGGCGAGGGGGCGAGCCGGGCAATCAGACCCTAATGGGAATCGTTCAGCGAGCCTTCGGCCGGTAGGTACTTGTCCGCGGGAGGCTGATCACCGAGCCGCCGGCCGGTGAGCACTGGTCAAGACCCCGGAGTGTTGGTCGATTCCTAGGGCTAGATTGTGCCCCGGCCGGTTGGTGAGGTCGCCTGTAGCGCTGATGGGGTGTCGTGCCGCCGAGCATTGATCCATTAGGTTGCCGCCGGGTGCCCTTGGGCTCGGGCACGTTTCATTACATGAGCAAGGAGGCGATCACACTGATCTTTGTTGGGGACGACTGGGCTGAAGACCACCACGACGTTTATCTGATGAACTGCGACGGCGCTCGGTTGGCGTCACGGCGGCTGTCCGAAGGACTCGCCGGAATCCGCGGGTTTCATGAGCTGATCGCCGGCCATGCGCAGGAACCCGACCAAGTCGTGGTCGGCATTGAAACCGACCGCGGCTTGTGGGTCGAGGCGCTGATCGCGGCCGGCTATCAGGTGTTCGGGGTCAATCCGCTGGCGGTGGCCCGCTACCGTGACCGCCACTATGTCTCGGGTGCGAAGTCGGATGCCGGCGACGCCAAGCTGTTGGCCGACCTGGTGCGCACCGACCGGCACAACCATCGGCCGATCGCGGGGGACAGTCCAGACGCCGAGGCGATCAAGGTCCTCGCCCGCGCACATCAGAATCTGATCTGGGCCCGCACTCGGCACACCAATGCGCTGCGCAGCGCGCTACGTGAGTACTTTCCGGCGGCGCTGGAGGTGTTCGACAACCTGGCAGATCGTGATGCCCTGGCCATTCTGGGCCGCGCTCCCTCCCCAGACGAGGCCGCGCGTCTGAGCCTGTCCAAGATCCGATCGGCCCTCAAAGCCGCTGGGCGCCAACGCAACCTCGAGGCCCGGGCGTTAGAGATTCAGGCCGCGCTGCGCACTGAGCAGCTCGCCGCCCCCGCCGCGGTCACCGCTGCATTCGGTGCAAGCACCCGGGCCGCGGTTGGCATCATCATCGAGTTGAACCACCAGATCAGTGACCTCGAGGCCGAACTGATGACACATTTTGAGACACACCCGGACGCCGACATCTACCTCTCCCTGCCAGGACTCGGTGTTGTGCTCGGCGCCCGGGTGCTCGGTGAGTTCGGGGACGACCCGAACCGCTACACCGACGCCAAGTGTCGCAAAAACTACGCCGGAACATCACCATTGACCGTCGCCTCGGGCAAGAAACGCGCCGTGTTGGCCCGCCATGTGCGCAACAGGCGTCTCTACGACGCCATCGACCAATGGGCCTTCTGCTCCCTCAATGCCAGTCCCGGCGCGCGCCTGCACTACGACCAGCACCGAGCCGCCGGCGACACCCACCACCAAGCCCTCCGCGCACTGGGCAACCGACTCGTCGGGATCCTGCACGGCTGCCTCCGCCACCACACCCCCTACGACGAACACACCGCCTGGGCACACCGCCAAACCACCCCCGACACCCATGCCGCTTGACAAATTACGGACCTGGGATGTCTAGCCGCCAGCTTCAGCCGAGTGTGAAGCCAGCTTCACGCTGGTGGCCGAGCGTGCGGCCAGGTGCACGCTCGAGCGGCGCTTGTCGTTATGCGCTCACTGAGTTCCCGGCGCAGTGCAGGTCGTTGCAGGCCTCCACGACCCGCTCGGTCATGCCGGCCTCGGCCTTCTTGAGGTAGCTGCGCGGGTCGTAGGCCTTCTTGTTGCCCACCTCGCCGTCGACCTTGAGCACGCCGTCGTAGTTGGTGAACATGTGGCCGGCGAGGGGCCGGGTGAACGCATACTGGGTGTCGGTGTCGACGTTCATCTTCACCACGCCGTAGCGCAGCGCCTCCTCGATCTCCGACTTCAGCGAACCCGAGCCTCCGTGGAAGACGAAATCGAAAGGCTTGGAGCCCTCCGGCAGTCCGAGCTTGGCGACCGCGACCTTCTGGCCCTGGTCGAGGATGTCGGGACGCAGCTTCACGTTGCCGGGCTTGTAGACGCCGTGCACGTTGCCGAAGGTGGCGGCCAGCAGGTACTTGCCGTGCTCACCGTGGCCCAGCGCGTCGATCGTCTTCTCGAAGTCCGCCGGTGTGGTGTAGAGCTTGTCATCTATCGCGCCCTCGACGCCGTCTTCCTCGCCGCCCACCACGCCGATCTCGACCTCGAGGATGATGTTGGCCGCCGCGGCATCCTTGAGCAACTCCTTGGCGATGGCGAGGTTCTCGTCGATCGGCACCGCCGAGCCGTCCCACATGTGCGACTGGAACAACGGATCGCCGCCCGCGCTCACACGTTGGGCCGAGATCGCCAACAACGGGCGCACGTAGGTGTCCAGTTTGTCCTTGGGGCAGTGGTCGGTGTGCAGGGCGACGTTGATCGGGTATCTGGCCGCGATGCTGCGGGTGAACTCGGCCAGCGCGACGGCGCCGGCCACCATGTCCTTGACCCCGAGCCCGGAGGCGAACTCCGCACCGCCGGTGGAGAACTGGATGATGCCGTCGCTGCCGGCGTCGGCGAAGCCTTTGATCGCGGCGTTGACCGTCTCCGAAGACGTGCAGTTGATGGCCGGGAAGGCGTACGAGTTCTCCTTGGCGCGTCCCAGCATCTCGGCGTAGACCTCGGGCGTGGCGATGGGCATGAGCTCCTCCTGGGCGGCTGGTCCGTCCAGTATCGCAACATGTCGCCGGGCCGGCGCCCCTCGCCGGTATGTTGGGACGTGATGAGCAGCACCGTGACGGCCTTGCCGGACATCGTCGACCCGATGTATTGGCTCGGCGCCAACGGCGTCTTCGGGTCCGCGGTGCTGCCCGGGATCCTGGTCATCGTCTTCATCGAGACCGGGCTGCTGTTCCCGCTGCTGCCGGGCGAATCGCTGTTGTTCACCGGCGGGCTGCTGGCCGCGCACCCGAACCCGCCGGCGAGCATCTGGGTGCTGGCGCCCGCCGTCGCGCTGGTCGCGGTGCTGGGCGACCAAACCGGGTATTTCATCGGGCGGCGGATCGGCCCGGCGCTGTTCAAGAAGGAAGATTCCCGGTTCTTCAAGAAGCACTACGTGACGGAGTCGCACGCGTTCTTCGAGAAATACGGGCCCTGGGCGATCATCCTGGCCCGGTTCGCGCCGTTCGTGCGGACGTTCGTCCCGGTGGTCGCCGGGGTTTCGTTCATGCGCTACCCGGTTTTCCTCGGGTTCGACATCGTCGGCGGTATCGCGTGGGGCGGCGGCGCGACGCTGGCCGGTTACTTCCTGGGAACGGTGCCGTTCGTCCACCAGAACCTGGAAAAGATCATCCTGGCCATCCTGTTCGTGTCGCTGATGCCCGCATTCATCGCCGCCTGGCGCGGCTACCGGGGCCGCCACCGCGCGCCCCGCGCGGACGACCAGGAGCCGGAGTCAGGTCACCCGACTTCTGCGGTACGCAACGAAAGCGGTTAGCAGCTCCGGCCGGTCGATCGAACTCTGCTGCACGGCCTGGTCCGGGACGGCCCCGAGCAGGATCCGCTTGATCGGGATTTCCAGCCGCTTGCCCGTCAGCGTCCGCGGTATGCCCGAAACCTCCAGGATGTCGTCAGGCACGTGTCGCGGCGAGGCATGCTGGCGGATCTCGGCGACGATTCTCGACCGTACCTCGTCGTCGAGTGCGACGCCGTCTGCGAGGTGCACGAACAGCGGCATCCAGTAGCCGCCGTCGTCCTGCTCGACGCCGACCACCAGACAGTCGGTCACCTCGGGCATGCGCTCCACCGCCGCGTAGATCTCCGCGCTGCCCATCCGGACACCCATCCGGTTCAGGGTGGCGTCCGAACGGCCGTGCACCACAACAGATCCCCGGTCGGTGATGGTGATCCAGTCCCCGTGACACCACACCCCCGGGTACTTGTCGAAGTAGGCGGCGCGGTACCGGCTGCCGTCGTCGTCGTTCCAGAAGAACACCGGCATCGACGGCATCGGCTTCGTCAGCACCAGTTCGCCCTCTTCGCCGATGACGGGGCGGCCCTGGCCTTTCCAGGCTTCGATGGCCGCGCCCAGGCAGATGCACGACAGCTCGCCGGCCACCACCGGCAGAATCGAGCAACCGCCGATGAAGGCCGTGCAGACGTCGGTGCCGCCACTCATAGAAGTCACCGGAACTGGGCGGCCGAGTCCCTCTTGCACCCAACGGAATCCGGACGCCGGCAGCGGTGAACCGGTGGATCCCACCGCGCGCAGCGCGTCCAGCGGATACGACGCGCCCGGCTTCAAATCCTCTTTGGCACAGGCCAACAGGTAGCCCGCCCCGGCACCGAGCACCGTGACACCGGCCTCGGCGGCGACCCGCCAGAGGCCATCGGTGGTCAAATGCGTTGGGCTGCCGTCGTAGAGGACGATGGTGGCGTCGGCCAGCAGACCGGATAACAAAAGGTTCCACATCATCCAACTGGTGGACGAGTACCACAGGAAACGGTCGCCGGGGTACAGCTCCAATTGCAGGTTCAGGTACTTCAGGTGCTCCAGCAGGACACCGCCGTGGCCGTGCACGATGCCCTTCGGCTTGCCGGTCGTTCCGGACGAGAACATCACCCAGAGCGGGTGCGCGAACGGGACGGGCGTTATGTCCAGGGCGGCGTCCGCCTCGACGGCGGTCGCCCACGGCACGGTGTCACCGTCGATTGTGAGCCCCAGCCGCGGCACCACCACGGTGGCCCGCAGCGTGGGCATGGCACGCCGGATCGTGGCCAGTTCCGCCCGCCGATCGATCCGCTTGCCGCCGTACACCGACCCGTCGCTGGCCACCAGCACGGCCGGCTCCACCTGACCCAGCCTGGCTATCACGCCGTCGACGGACACGTCCTGGTTGCACACCCCCCAGATCGCGCCCACGCTAGCCGCGGCCAGGGCGGCGACGACGGCCTCGGCGACGTTGGGCAGGTATCCGACGACGGAGTCCCCGGGCTTGACGCCCAGGCTTCGGAGGTAGGCCGCGAACGCCGCGGTCTCCCGCTTGAGCCTCGCCCACAACCACTCGCCGGACCCGTCTTCGCCGACGACGATCAGGGCGGGGCGCTCGCCGGTGGCGTGGCGAAACACCTCGGTGGCGTAGTTGATCGTGGCGCCGGGGAACCACTCGGCGCCCGGCATGGAACGGTTGCCCAGCACCGCGCGCGGCGGGCTGTCGGCTTGGATGTCGAAGTACTTCCAGACGGCGTCCCAGAACCATTCGATGTCGTCCACCGACTTGCGCAGGAGTTCGTGGTAGTCGCCGTACCGGCCGCGGCCGGTCTCGGCCAGCCAGGCCATGAAGCGGGTGAGGTTGGCTCCGGCCAGCGTTGCCTCGTCGGGGATCCAGCCGCCGGGTTGGGTCATGTCTCGCTGCCTGAAGTCACGGCGGTGACGTTACAGGCGGCCTCCATCAGCATCCAGCCCGAAAGCTGCACCGACAGGTCCCGTTCGGCGATCTCCGAAGCGTTGACCGCCCCCGCGACGAACTGCGCCTGCTGACCGCCCGCGGTCGGCAGCTCCGCGTCGCGGTCCCAGAACGCGCCGAACAGCGGCAGCCCGTCGACCGTTTGCCGATAATCCCAGGCCGATTTCGCCGACGACAGCACGATGGTGCGGGCGGTGTCGCGGGCCACGGCGTCGTCGGCTGAGTCACCCGGCAGGGTGGTGGCGACCAGCGCGAGGTATCGGGCGGTGATGCCGGCGAACAGGCCGCCGTCCCCGCCGCCAGAACCCCGCAGCACATCCGAGGGCGCCATTTGCTCGCTGACCGCCGCAACCAGGCGATGCACCCGAGCCTGATGCCGGGCCCTGGCTTCCGCGCCGGTGCGCGCGGCGAGTTCCGTTTCCAGGCCCAGCACGACGCCCTGGCAGTAGGTGTACTGGGCGCGGACCAGCGAGCCGGCCTTGATGCCGTCGAACACCAGGTGCGTCTCCGGGTCGATCAGGGTGCGTTCGATCCAGTCGCTCATCTGGTCGGCCCTTTTCAGCCGGTCCCCGTAGCGGGCGAGGAAGATGCCCGCCGGGCCGTTGGCCGGGGCGTTGAAGAACTGGTCCTGCTTGCGCCACGGGATGCCGCCGCCGTCTTCGGGCACCCACGCGCTGACGAACTGGTCAGCGAGCTTGGGCAGCGCCCGCCGGCGCGTGACGCCGGCGACCCGGGCGGCGCGTTCCAGCGCCAGCGCCAGCCACGCCATGTCGTCGTAATAGCTGTTGGTCCACCTGAGGTTGTTGCGCAGCCGGTGTGAGCGGACCTGCCGATTGATCATGGTGCGCCGCTCGGGGCGCGGATCGCGCAGCTGCGCGTCCACCAGGCAGTCCAGCAGATGCGCCTGCCACCAGTAGTGCCAGGTGCCGAACAACCGGTCCCGACGCGCCGCCGGCCAGGCCACCACACCCAGCTGGGTTCCCGGCAGCGCCCAAAGCCGTTTCAGGTGTCGTTGCGCGACAGCGGCTTCGCAGCTGGCCGCCCGGTTGGCCCATAGCTGATCCATACCTGTCGATCCTGCCTCATGCCATGTTCGTCGAGTGGGCGGTCTCGGCGTTGCGCGTGCGCTCAAGGAGGGAAATCCGCCGAGATCCCGCCCTCATCGTTCACTCGACGCCCGGGGATGCGGGAGTCATGGAACACGACGACGACCCGGCAGCTCGATCGTTGACCGCCGACCAACTCATCGCGGCGATGCCCGACTAGTTGCGGTACCAGTTAAAGCCAGCAGCAGCTCGCGCAGTCCGGTCAGCGAGTGCGCCGGCAGGAACAGGTCGCAATAGGGCAGGGCCGCGGCCATCGAACCGGCCAGCGGCTGGAATTCGCTGTGTGCCGCACGCGGATTGAGCCACACCAGCAAGGCGGCGCGGCGACGCAGCCTGGCCATCGCGTGGGCGAGCACATCGGGCGGATCGCTGTCCCAGCCGTCGGAGGCGATGATGACCACCGCGCCGCGCAGCGCATTGCCATGCGGCGGGGCCAGCAGGGCGCCGACACTGCGGCCGATGAACGTGCCGCCGTACCGGTCGGTGACTTTGGCGTTGGCCTTCTGCAGCGCCACCTCGGCCGAGCGGTGCGACAACACCGACGTGAGCCGGGTCAGCGACGTCGAAAACGCGAAGACCTCGGGCCGGACGCCCGATTGGCGCAGCGCCTCCTTCATCAGAGCCCGCATCAAATGCAGATAGACCGCGGCGTACGGCTGCATCGAGCGGCTCACGTCGCAGGCCAGGACGACCCGCCGGGGCCTGCGGCGGGGCCGCGTTCGCGCCAGGATCACCGATTCCCAGCCGGTCGCGCGCGACGCGTTCATCGTGGCCCGCAGGTCGATGCGCTTGCCGCCCGCGCTGGGCTCGAACCGCATGGTCCGGCGCCGGGGCCAGCGCGCCACGGTCGCCTCCAGCCAGCAGCCGAGCAGGCGAAGGTCGTCGGGATCGAAGCGGTCGAACGGTTCGTCGGCGAGCGCGGCTATGCGGCTGGGTAGCAGATCCGGCAGGAGGACACCGGTTTCCGCGGTGCCGCCCCCGTCGCTGAGGGCGCGGGTGGCCCAGGGCAGTCTTTGCGAGCCGGCCTTGGCTGGGCTCCCCGCGCGCCGCACCGTTCCGGCCGCGGGTGTCTTGGGGCCCGCCAGGGGCAGGACCGGCTCCGGGCCCGGTGCGCCGTCGGGCCGGGTGGTTCCGAACACCGCCCCGAAGACGGCGTCGAAGGCGGCGAGATCCTCCATCCGGTTGACCAGGGTCAGCCTGGCCGCCCAATACAGCCCCGACGTGGTATCCGGCACCAGCCGCCGGAGCGCCTGGACGAAATCGGCAGGGCCATTGGCCGATACCAGCACCCCCGCGCCGCGCAGGCGCGCCACCAGGGCGGCCGCGAACGCCGCCAGATCGACGCCCCGCAACAGCAATGGGGTGCTCACGAGCCGCTAACTTCTCCGGCGCAGCACCCAGATGAGCACCAGCACGGCGAGCACCACCACCGCCGCGGCGCCGTACTTCTTGAGCTGGTCGCCACCGGCGAGGTCGAGCAGATCGATGGGCTCCGGCTCGGCCGCGGGGGCCGCATGGCGCGGTGCGGCAGCCGATTCCGTCGCGGCGGGGCTCGCGGGGGCCGGTGCGTTCTTTGCGGCCAGTTCGGACTCCAGCGATTCCACGAACTGGCCCAGTAGCTTCTCCGAAACCTGCTGCAGCATTCCGCTGCCGAACTGGGCCAGCTTGCCGACGATCTTGAGATCGGTGTCGACGGTGACGCTGGTTCGCTCCCCGTCGGCTTGCAGTTGGGCGGTGACCGTGGCGGCCGCGTTGCCGGTGCCGCGTGATTCCTTGCCCTTGGCGTCGATGACCGCGCGGTGCTGGTCGCGGTCCAGCTCGACGAAATGCACCTTGCCGCTGAACTCGCTGGTGACCGGCCCGACCTTGACTTTGACCTTGCCGAGGTAGTCGTCGCCCTCGTGGCCGGTCAGCTGCGCCCCCGGCATCAGCGGGATCACCTGCTCCAGGTCGCTCAGCACGTCCCAGGCCTGATCGATGGGCGCGCTGACGGTGAACTGGTTGGCGATCTTCATGCTGGTCCTCTCATGTGCCGCTGTACTCGACGAGCGCGTCGCGAATCAGAGTACGGTCGTCGGGGGTCTTGGCCAGCGCCCCCAGGCTGGTCAACGCCGCCGCAAGGGTTTCCTCCGAGACCAGGTCCGCCACGCCGAGGGATACCAGGGCGGAGACCCAGTCGATCGTCTCGGCGACCCCGGGCGGCTTGTCCAGGTCGAGATCGCGTGTGCGGCCGATGAATTGGGTGGCGTGCTCGATCAACGGCGCCGTCGCACCGGGCACCGTCCGCCGCACGATCGCGGCGGCCCGGGCCGGCTCCGGGTAGTCGATCCAGTGGTAAAGACAGCGGCGGCGCAGCGCATCATGCAGGTCGCGGCTGCGATTGGAGGTAAGCACCGCGATCGGCGGGCGCTCGGCGACAAAGGTGCCCAGCTCGGGGACGGTGACCGCCGATTCCCCGAGGAACTCCAGCAGCAACGCCTCGAATTCGTCGTCGGCGCGATCGATCTCGTCGATCAGCAGCACCGGTGGTGTCGGGCCGCGATGCCGCACGCACTGCAGGATGGGCCGATCGACCAGGTAGCTCTCGGTGTAGAGGTCCGCCTCTTCAATGCCCGTCCCCTGCGCCTCGGCCAGCCGGATGGACAGCAGCTGGCGTTGGTAGTTCCAGTCGTAGAGCGCCTCGTTGGCGGTCAATCCCTCGTAGCATTGCAACCGGACCAGCGTCGTATCCAGCACAGCCGCAAGGGTTTTCGCGGCCGTTGTCTTGCCGACCCCGGGCTCACCCTCCAGCAGCAGCGGCCGGCCGAGCGTGATCGCCAGATAGATCGCCGACGCGGTCCCCGTATCGAGCAGGTAGTCGCGCGCCTCGAAGCGGCGGATCACGTCCTCGACGTCGCTGAACATCACGACTGCACCAGCCGCTGGTAATCGGCCCAGGTGTCGACGTCGAGTGGAATGGGACCGTCGACCGCGAGTTCGCGCACCTCGTGCCGGCCGGATCCTACGAGCTTCCAGACCCCCTTGTCGCCGTGCAGTTGACGGAGTTCGCCGAACACGCTGCGGCCCAACCAGAACGGATGGCTGATCCCGTTTTCGTAGCGGCACACCGTGATGTCGGCACCCGGCCCATCGGCAATCATTCGCCGCACGGTCACCGGATCCACGCGCGGCTGATCGCCGAGCATCAGCACGATGCCTTCGGCCCGCGGGTCCACCCGCTCCAGCGCGGCGCGCAGCGACGCCGAGCACCCGGTGCCGAAGTCCTCGACCGCCACCACGTCGGCCCCATCGAGCCGCACCGCATCGCGCACCGCCTGGGCGGCGCCGCCGAGGGTGACCACGAGCTGGTCGAACCCGGCGCCGCGGGCGACCTCCAGGGTCGCGCCGAGCAGGGTCGTATCCCGATATGGCAGAAGCTGTTTGGGCGTGCCCAGCCTGCGTGAACCGCCGGCCGCCAGCACGATACCGGTGACCGGCGGCGCGTTCATGCGCCGACTGGCCGGTCTGCGAACTTGGTGCGGCATCCCGGGCCGCAGAACCAGTAGTCCGCGCCGGCCAGCCGCAGGTGCTCGGTGCCTGGCCCGACCGTCACCGTCATGCCGCACACCGGATCGACGGCCTCCGCAGCGCCGCGCTCCGGGGCGACGTGGCGGCCCAGGCTCAGATTTCCGGCGCCGCGGATGCCGGCGATGAGTTCAGCCGCGATCGAGACCGCGATCTCCGCCGGGGTCTTGGCGCCGATGGCCAGTCCGACCGGGGTGTGCACCCGCGCCCGCTCCTCCTCGGAGAGGTCGAGCGAGTCCAGGATCGAGGCGCCGCGAACCTTGCTGGCCACCAGGCCGACGTACCCGACGCCGTGATCCAGTGCCGCGCGGATGATTTCGGCTTCCGGCCCGCCATGGCTGGCGATCACGAGGGCAGTCGGCGAGGCGGTGGCGTCGTCGGGCTCGTCATCACGCCGGACGTCGTACCCGAGGACCTCGCACAGCTGCGCCAGCGCGTCGGCGATCGGGGTGGCCCCGTAGATCCGGATCAGCGGGGCCGGCAGCTGCGGCGTCAGGAAGATTTCCAGTGACCCGCCGGACAGGCACGGGTTGACGACCACGCAGGCGCCGGGAGCCTCGGGGAAGTGCACGTCGCCGTCGGGAAGCACGCGCAGCAACACGCTTTCGCCCGCCTGGAGCACGCCCAGCGCCGCCTTGCGCACGGAGTTCTGCGCGCACTGGCCGCCGACGAAACCCTCGATCGTCCCGTCCGGCAACAGGATTGCCTCGTCGCCCGGGTAAGACGAGGTCGGGGGCTGGGCCCGCACCACGGTCGCGTGCACGAACGGTGTCCGTGCCGCCAACAGCTGCCGAGCTCGCTCGCTGATCGTCATGGCTAGATCGGTGGTTTCGCCCGGCCCTGCATGGCCTCCCAGACCCGGGAGGGCGTCAACGGCATGTCGGCGTGTCGAACCCCGAACGGCGCCAACGCATCCACCACCGCGTTCACCACGGCCGGGGGCGATCCCACGGTGGCCGATTCGCCGATGCCCTTCGCGCCGATCGGATGATGCGGCGACGGCGTCACCGTGTGACCGGTCTCCAGATGGGGCACCTCGACCGCGGTCGGGATCAGGTAATCCATCAGCGACCCGCCCAGGCAGTTGCCCTCCTCGTCGAAGGCGATCATCTCCATCAACGCCATGCCGATGCCGTCGACGATGCCGCCGTGCACCTGGCCCTCGATGATCATCGGGTTGATGCGGGTGCCGCAGTCGTCCACGGCCAGGAAGCGCCGCACCTTGACCACCGCTGTGCCCGGATCGACGTCCACCACACAGAAATACGCGCCGTAGGGGTAGGTCAGGTTCTCCGGGTTGTAGCAGACCTCGGCGTCGAGCCCGCCCTCGATGCCGTCGGGCAGATCGCCGGCCCCGTGCGCGCGCATCGCGATGTCGGCGATGGTCACCGACGCCGACGGGTCCCCCTTGACGTGGAAGGAGCCCTTCTCCCACTCCAGGTCGGCGACCGAAACCTCGAGCATGCCCGACGCGATGATCTTCGCCTTGTCGCGCACCTTGCGGGCAACCAGTGCGGCGGCCGCACCCGAGACGGGTGTCGACCGGCTGCCGTATGTGCCCAGCCCGAACGGCGTCTGGTCGGTGTCGCCGTGCACCACCTCGATGTCGTCGGGTGGAATGCCCAGCTCCTCGGCGACGATCTGAGCGAACGTCGTTTCGTGGCCCTGGCCCTGGGTCTGGACCGAAAGCCGCACAACGGCTTTGCCCGTCGGGTGCACGCGCAACTCGCAGCCGTCGGCCATCCCGAGGCCGAGGATGTCCATGTCCTTGCGCGGGCCGGCGCCGACGGCCTCGGTGAAGAAGGACATCCCGATGCCCATCAGCTCGCCGCGCGCGCGCCGCTCCTTCTGTTCGGCGCGCAGTGCGTCGTAGCCGATCATGTCCATGGCCTTGCGCATGGTGGCCTCGTAGTCGCCCGAGTCGTACACCCAGCCCGTCTTGCTCTTATACGGGAATTGTTCGGGCCGCAGCAGGTTTCGCAGCCGCAGCTCGGCCGGGTCCATCTTGAGCTCGAAGGCCAGGCAGTCCACCAGCCGCTCGACGAAATACACGGCCTCGGTGATCCGGAACGAGCACGCGTAGGCCACCCCGCCGGGTGCCTTGTTGGTGTACACCGCGGTCATGTGGCAATAGGCGGCGTCGATGTCATAGCTGCCCGTGAACACCCCGAAGAACCCGGCCGGGTACTTCAAGGGTGCCGCCTGACCGTTGAACGCCCCGTGATCGGCCAGCACGTTGGACCGGATCGCCAGGATCTTGCCGTCCTTGGTGGCGGCGATCTCGCCCACCATGATGTAGTCGCGCGCGAAGCCGGTGGAGGTCAAGTTCTCGCTGCGGTCCTCCATCCACTTGACCGGCTTGCCCAGCAGCAGCGAGCCGACGATCGCACATACATAGCCGGGGTAGATCGGCACCTTGTTGCCGAATCCACCGCCGATGTCGGGTGAGATCACCCGGATCTTGTGTTCGGGCAGGCCGGCGACCAACGCGTAGAGCGTGCGGTGCGCGTGCGGCGCCTGCGAGGTGGTCCACAGCGTCAGCTTGCCGGTCACCGGATCCAAATCGGCCACCGCACCACAGGTTTCCATCGGTGCCGGGTGCACCCGTGGGTAGACGATCTCCTGCTTGACGACGACGTCGGCCTTCGCAAATACGGCCTCGGTCGCCGCCGCGTCGCCGGTCTCCCAGTCGAAGAGGTGGTTGTCGGTCTTGCCGTCGAGGTCGGTGCGGATCACCGGCGCCGAGGGATCGAGCGCCGCGCGGACATCCACGACCGGGTCCAGCGGGTCGTAGTCGACGTCGATCAGCTCCAGCGCGTCGCGGGCCGAATACCGGTCCTCGGCAACGACGAACGCCACCTCCTGCCCCTGGAAGCGCACCTTGTCGGTGGCCAGGACGGCCTGCACGTCGTTGGACAGCGTCGGCATCCAGGCCAGGCCCTTCTCGGCCAGGTCCGCACCCGTCACCACCGCTTTGACCTTCGGATGCGCAAGGGCCGCAGTCACATCGATGCCGGCGACGCGGGCGTGCGCGTAGGGCGAGCGCAGGATGGCCAGGTGCAGCATGCCCGGCAGGGCGACGTCGTCGACGTAGGTGCCGCGGCCGCGGATGAAGCGTGGATCCTCCTTGCGCAGCATCCGGCCGTGGCCGCACGGCTTTTGGTCGTTGTCTGCCAGATCTTCCGGTGAGGGCGGGCGCGACTCGATCGTGGTCATGATGTCACCTGCGCAGAGCTGTGCTGGGCCGCCCACTGAATGGAGCGGACGATCGTGGTGTATCCCGTGCAGCGGCAGATCTGGCCGGAGATCGCCTCCCGAATGGTTTCCTCGTCGGGATTGGGGTCGCGGTCCAGCAGGGCGCGGGCGGTGATCATCATTCCCGGTGTGCAGAAGCCGCATTGCAGCCCGTGGCACCGCATGAACCCTTCCTGGATTGGATCCAGAGCGCCGTCTGGCCCCGCTAGCCCTTCTACCGTCCGGACGCTGTGGCCGGATGCCATCACGGCCAGCATCGTGCAGGACTTCACCGGCACGCCGTCCACGTCGACCACGCAGGTTCCGCAGTTGCTGGTGTCGCAGCCCCAGTGGGTTCCGGTGAGCCGCAATTGATCCCGCAGAAAATGCACCAGCAGCATCCGGGGTTCGACGTCGGCGGTCACCTGTTCGCCGTTGACGGTCATGTTCACCTGCATGGTTTAGTTCCCTTCCCGCGCAACGTTGTTCCGCACCCGTTCGGCGGCAGTGCGCAACGTGCGGATGGTCAGTTCGGAGGCCAGGTGCCGCTTGTACTCCGCGGTGCCGCGGACATCGGTGACCGGATCGCAGGCCGCGGCGGCGCGGCGACCCGCCTCGGCGAAGACCTCGTCGGTCGCCGGCTGGCCGACCAGGGCCGCCGAGAGCTCGGCCAGCGCGGCCGGGTCGGGGTTGACCGCCGTCAGTCCGACGCGGGCGGCGGCGATTGCGGCTTCTCTTTCCGTGCCAACGAGGGTGAGACTCGCTCCGGCCGCCGTCACCGCCCAGTCGCCGACCCGGCGCTCCACCTTGGCGTAGGCGCTGGAACTGTTGAGCCGCACGGGGATTCGGGCCTCGACCAGGATTTCGTTGTGCGCCAGGGTGGTCTCGTAGGGCCCGGCGACGAAATCGTCGATCGGTATTTGCCGTTCACCCGAGGGCCCGCGGGCCAGGCACACCGCATCCAGCACGCTGCAGACCGTCGACAGATCCTCGGCCGGATCCGCCTGGCACAGCGAGCCGCCGAGGGTGCCGCGATTGCGGACCACCGGGTCGGCGATCACCCGTTCGGCGTCGCGGAAGATCGGGCACACGGCGGCCAGGGTGTCGGACTCCAAGAGCTCGCGGTGGCGGGTCATGGCGCCGATGCGCACCAGGGTCGGATCGGTGATCACGTATCCGAGCTCCGGTGCCAGGTCGTTGATGTCGACCAGATACTCCGGGTTGGCGATGCGCAGCTTCATCATCGGCAGCAGGCTGTGCCCGCCCGCGATCACGCGTGCCCCCTCCCCCAGCCGATCCAGCAGTCCGACGGCGTGGTCGACGCTGGTTGCACGTTCGTATTCGAAGGGTCCGGGCACCTGCATGTGACGCACCTCACTTCGGCGGCGGGCCCTCAGTTTCAGCCCGCCTGACCCCGGCGTCAATAGCGAGTTAAGTAATCCCTGAACTCGCCCGCTACCTGCGGGTCCGGTGCGTCGTGGTGGATTCGCCCGGCCGTCTCGGTCAGCGGACGGCCCCCGCCGCCCCATCGCTTGGCGATGATGTCGGCGGCGATCGACACCGCGGTTTCCTCGGGGGTGCGGGCGCCGAGGTCCAGCCCGATCGGGCTGGACAACCGGCCCAGCTCGGCATCGGTCAGCCCCGCGGCGCGCAGCCGGTTCAACCGGTCTTCGTGCGTGCGGCGCGACCCCATCGCCCCCACATAGCCCAAACGGGGGAGCCGCAGCGCCACTTTGAGCACCGGGACGTCGAACTTCGGGTCGTGGGTGAGGACGCAGATCACGGTGCTGCCGTCGATGGTGCCCGCCTTCGCCTCGGCGGCCAGGTAGCGGTGGGGCCAATCGACTATGACGTGGTCGGCCGTCGGGAAGCGCACCGGCGTGGCGAACACCTCGCGGGCGTCGCAGACGGTGACCCGGTAGCCGAGGAACGATCCCTGTCGCGCCAGGGCGGCGGCGAAGTCGATGGCGCCGAACACCAGCATCCGTGGGCGCGGCGCGTAGCTGGACACGAAAACCTCCATGCCCTCGCCCAGCCGCTGCCCGTCGGGCCCGTACTCGAGGACCTCGCTGCGGCCCACCGCCAGCAGGCCGCGCGCGTCGTCGGCGACCGCGTTGTCGGCGCGCGCCGAACCCAGCGATCCCGCCATCGCATCGGGCCGGATGACCAGCCGGCGCCCGACCCATCCCGCGTCGGGGTGGGCGATGACGGTCGCGATCGCCACCGGGCGGTGCTCGCCGATGTCGTCGGCCACCGCGCCGAGTTCGGGAAACGTCGCCCGCGACATCGACTCCACGAAGACGTCGATGACGCCGCCGCACGTCAGCCCGACCGCGAACGCGTCGTCGTCGCTGACCCCGTAGCGTTCCAGCCGCGGTGCGCCCGTTTTCGCCACCTCGGTGGCGAGGTCGTACACCGCTCCCTCCACGCAGCCGCCCGACACCGACCCCGTCACCGAGCCGTCGGGCGCCACCACCATCGAGGCCCCCGGCGGCCGCGGCGCGGACCGAAAGGTCCGCACCACCGTCCCGAGCCCCGCGGTGTCACCGGCACGCCAGATCGACATCAGCTCGGCAAGCACGTCGCGCACCCTTTTAAATTAGGCCCCGAAGTAGGCTCGTTGCATGACTCCGGCTCAACTTCGGGCCTATTCGGCGGTGGTGCGCCTGGGCTCGGTGCGAGCCGCCGCCGCGGAGCTGGGTGTTTCCGACGCCGGCATCTCGATGCTCGTGGCGGCGCTGCGCAAGGAGCTCGACGACCCCTTGTTCACCAGAACGGGTGCGGGTCTGGCGTTCACGCCGGGTGGGCTGCGCCTGGCCAGCCGCGCGGTCGAAATCTTGGGATTGCAGCAACAAACCGTGATCGAGGTCACCGAGGCCGCGCACGGGCGCCGGCTGCTGCGGATCGCCGCGTCCACCGCGTTCGCCGAGCACGCCGCGCCCGGCCTGATCGAGCTGTTCTCGTCGCGGGCCGACGACTTGTCGGTCGAGTTGAGCGTGCATCCGACGAGCCGGTTCCGCGATTTGATCTGCTCGCGCGCCGTCGACATCGCGATCGGCCCGGCCGGTGAAGGTTCGCTCGGTCCCGACGACTCGATCTTCGTGCGGCCCTTCCTGAAATATCAGATCATCACCGTCGCCGCGCCGAACAGCCCACTGGCCGCGGGCATTCCGACTCCGGCGCTGCTACGCCAACAGCAGTGGATGCTCGGGCCGGCCGCGGGCGGTGTGGACGGCGAGATCGCAAAGATGTTGCGGGACCTGGCTATTCCGGAGTCACAACAGCGAATCTTCCAAAGCGACGCAGCCGCGCTGGAGGAGGTGCGGCGGGTCGGCGGTGTCACGCTGACGATCGGTTTCGCCGTCGCGAAGGACCTCGCGGCCGGTCGGTTGACCCGCGTGACCGGGCCCGGCCTGGACAGGTCGGGCGAGTGGTGTGCGGCGACATTGGCGCCGTCGGTCCGCCAACCCGCCGTATCCGAACTCGTCCGCTTCATCACCACGCCGCGGTGTACCCAGGCGATGATCCGGGGAAGCGGCGTCGGCGTGACCCGGTTCCGCCCGAAGGTTCACGTCACGCTGTGGAGCTAGCGGCATCGAGTGTGCGCTCACGGCTTCCCGTGTGCATCCTGGGCGGAGAAATCGCCGAAATCCCGCCGTCAGCGCACACGCAAGGCCGGGGATTCACACTCAAAGCCGTCAGCGGACCCTCGACGCGGTGAAGAGCTGGCTTCACCAGGCGCGGGTCATGTCTCCGTGCTGCCGGATCCAGGCATGCATCGCGATCCCGGCGGCAACGCCGGCGTTGATGCTGCGCGTCGAGCCGAACTGGGCGATCGACACCGTCAGCGCCGCGCCCGCCCTGACGTCGTCGGTGATGCCGGGGCCCTCCTGGCCGAACACCAGTAGGCACTCCCGCGGCAGCGCGGTCTCCTCCAGCCGCACCGCGCCCGGAACGTTGTCCACCGCGATCACGGTGAGACCGGCATCCGCCGCGAAGTCCAGCAGCCCGGCGGTGCCGTCGTGATGGCACAGCCGCTGATAGCGGTCGGTCACCATGGCCCCGCGGCGATTCCACCGCCGCCGCCCCACGATGTGCACGGTGTGCACCGCGAAGGCGTTGGCGGTGCGCACCACCGAGCCGATGTTGGCGTCGTGGCCGAAGTTCTCGATCGCCACATGCAGGGGATGGCGACGACCGTCGATATCGGCGATGATCGCCTCCCGGGTCCAGTACCGGTAGGCGTCTACGACGTTGCGGGTATCGCCGTCGCGCAACAGGATTGGGTCATATCGCGGATCGTCGGGGGGGTCCCCCGGCCAGGGCCCGACGCCGCCGGCCGTTGTTCCCCATTCGGTGGGACCGGGTTCGCTCATCGCTGCGTCCACACACCGGCGTGAGTGCCGTCGACCGCCACCGTCGCGTACAGCAACGCCTCGTTGATCTCACCCTGGGTGCACAGTGACGCGCTGACGTGCACCGAGTCCAACGACGCGTCGGGCAGGATCAGCACCGACGACCCGTACGTCGCGCAGGCCGGGTTCAACCCCCGGCCGGGCTGGGTCGGCGACGCGAGCAGCATCATCGGCCCGCCGCGCTTGGTGGAGTCGTCGCGATACCGGTTCGCGATGGCGTCGGCTTCCAGCCCCAGCAGCATGTAGCCGTTGCCGTTGAACGCGGCGGGGTCGCCGAGCTGAGCCTTGGTCATCGGGGCGCCGTCGGCGCGCCAGGCTGACAGGCTGACGGTCTTGACCACCAGGCCGGTGTCGTTGCCGTTCGTCGGCAGCAGCCCCACCGGAAACGCCGCCGGGTAGGCCGCCGAGGTGTTCGGGATCCGGTCGCGGGGCGAGTAGCCGTATACCCCACGGACCTGACTTCGATCCTTAAGCGGCCCAAGGCAAACCGTGCCCCTGAGCCGGTCGGGCGGCGCCGACAGCGGCGCGGCGATGTCGTGCACATTGGTGGTCGTCGCTTGGATGGCTTGGTCGCAGCTCCCCAGGCCGCTGGACTCCATCGGGTGCGCCAGCGCGCCGTAGAGGCCGAAGCGAATGTCCTCGGGTTTGGCGTGGGGCGCGTGCGGATCCGTCGGCGACGCGTCAATGTCGACCAGCACGTAGTCGCCGTCCCAGCGCAGATTCGATACCGCCATGTTCCAGCCCAGCAGCGCCAGCGATTCACCGAGCCGCGCGCCCTGCGCGCCATACGGCCGAACGGGATGGTTGGAGCCCGAGCAGCCCACCAGGGACGCAGCCAAGCAGGCAATGGCTCCAGCAAACGCGATTACACTGCGCATACCGCTAGCGGCCTAGCCCAGTCCCAGATCGGGAAGGCCCAGCACGCTGCGGTACGACAGCCCCTCGGCCTCGATGGCCTCGGCGGCGCCGGTGGCGCGGTCCACCACGGTGGCCACCCCGACCACCTCGCCTCCCGCGTCCCGGACGGCGCGCACCGCCGTCAGGGCCGAGGCCCCCGTGGTGCTGGTGTCCTCCACCACCAAAGCCCGCTTGCCGGTGACCTCGGACCCTTCGATAAGGCGTTGCAGCCCATGGGTTTTCGCCGACTTACGCACGACGAACGCGTCGATCGGGCGCCCAGGCGCGTGCATGACGGCCGTCGCCACCGGATCGGCGCCCAGCGTCAGGCCGCCCACGACGGCGTAGTCCCAGTCGCCGGTGAGTTCGCGCATCAGCCTGCCGATCAACACGGAGGCCCGGTGGTGCAGGGTGGCGCGGCGCAGGTCGACGTAGTAGTCGGCCTCCTTGCCCGACGACAGCGTGACCCGGCCGTGCACCACGGACAGCCGTCGCACCAGCTCGGCCAACTCCGCGCGCGGGTCAGGTTCGCCCACGACCGCCACCGACTCGTTTGGTCACGGCCCGCATCAGGCCCCGGGGCATCATCCGCCCGGCGGTGACGAGCGCCCGGTACTGCCGGCCCGGAATGCTGATCACCCTGCCGCGGGCGATGTCGGCCAGGCTTTCGCTGACCACGTCGTCGACCTCGAGCCACATGAACGACGGCAACTTGGCCATGTCGATGCCCGCCCTGTCGTGGAATTCGGTGTGCACGTACCCCGGGCACACGGCGTGCACGCCGACGCCGGTGCCTTGCAGACCGACGGCCAGGCCCTCGCTGAACGAGATCACCCAGGCCTTGGACGCCGAGTAGGTCGACCCGCGGCCCGGCACCAGCCCGGCAACGCTGGCGACGTTGATGACGGTCCCGGTGCCGGCGGCGAGCATGGCCGGCAGCGCGGCCCGGGTGAGCCGCATGACCGCGGTGACGTTGACGTCGAGCTGCGACTGCAGCAGCGCGGGATCGGCGGTCCAGAAATCGCCCGACGTGCCGAAGCCGGCGTTGTTCACCAGCACGCTGACTCCCGCGGCGAGCCGCTCGGCGACCTTGTCGCGGCCGGCCGCGTCCGCGAGGTCCGCGGGCAGGATCTCGATGCTGCCCCCCTGGCCCTCGAGCTCGGCCGCCAATTTGGTCAACCGGTCGACGTCGCGGGCGACGAGAACCAGGTCGTAGCCGTCGCTTGCGTAGCGTCGCGCGTACCCGGCGCCGATCCCGGACGTAGGCCCGGTGATCAGGGCTACGGGGCGAGGCATGAGCGACAGTGTAGTGACGGGGACTGAGCAGTGCCGGGACCGTCCCGGCCTCCACCCCGCGCGCTATCAGCGCTGGTAATTGGTGGCCTGATGGCCGTTGCGCCCGGTCGGCGGCGGGCGGCGGAGCGATTCGGTGCGATCCTCCGAGCGACCCTGGTCCGGGCGCACCGGCTCGGGGGCCCGGTGAGCCGCGTCACCCAGCAGCCCGGACACATCCTGCTGCGCGCGCCTGGCGGGCAACTCCATGCGGCCGGCCGGCGTCAGTGGTCGGCTCGGTGCCGCATTGCGAAGGCCCGCAGGCGCTCCCGCCTCTTGAGGGACCTCCTGGGGCACCGGCGGCAACACCCGCAGCAGGTCGTTGAACTGGCGCACGGTGCGCAGGCCCTCGTCCCACTGGGTGCGCGTGCTGGAGATCGGCATGGCGACCAGCGTCCAGTTCTGCTCGTTCCACATGATCTCGGCGCAGTCGGGCGCGGTGTGCGCGAACGTGACCATGCGCCGGTCGCAGGCCCGCCGGGCCGCGTCCAGGTTGGTGGAGTACACCATCCGCGGCCCGATCGCACCCAGCAGCCAAATGTCGCTCTCCCGAGGCTCTTTCAGCCCCTTGAGGCGCAGGTCGACCACGACGTTGGTGCCCACCTTGCGGTGCAGCGCGATCACCGTGGCGACTTCCTCGACGTCGAAGATGTACACCGCCTCGCCGCGGATCTGGCCCAGCACGACGTTGTGGGCGGGGACATCGCCCACCGTCGAGATCACGCCGCGCTTCCAGCGCTTCAGGATGTCGGTCGATTCACGCTCGTAGTCGAATCCGTGCGACCGCGCCCACGACTTACGGCGCCTGCTGCGCCCGCGCCGTCGATCGATGTCGACGTAGAGCAGCACGCCGGCACCCACAAAGCACAGTGCGGACAGCGTGAACCAAAGGGGGACCATCCCACACAGGGTATCTGCTGTCGGGCCGGAATAGACAATGCGACCAGGTCACAAGCAAATTAAGGTTTGCTGGGCCTTGCCAGGCCTTGCTAGGCCGCTTGCCTCACCCCAGGATCAGCGAGTCGCCGTCCGGGCTGACGTTCACCGGAACGGTGTCGCCGTCGTGCACGTCGCCGGCCAGCAGCTGTTTGGCGAGCTGGTCACCGATGGCCTGCTGGACGAGCCGGCGCAACGGCCGGGCGCCGTAGACCGGGTCGAACCCGCGCTGCGCCAACCACTTCTTGGCCGGCGCCGACACCTCCAGCTGCAGCCGCCGTTGTGCCAGTCGCTTGCCCAACTGCTCGAGCTGGATGTCGACGATCTCCACCAGTTCTTCGGGGTTGAGCCCGTCGAAGATCAGCACGTCGTCGAGGCGGTTGATGAACTCCGGCTTGAACGCTGCGCGCACCGCCGCCATCACCTGCTCCTCGCTGCCGCCCGACCCGAGGTTGGACGTCAGGATGAGGATGGTGTTGCGGAAGTCGACCGTGCGGCCCTGCCCGTCGGTGAGCCGGCCCTCGTCGAGCACTTGCAGCAGCACGTCGAACACGTCCGGGTGCGCCTTTTCGACCTCGTCGAACAGCACGACGGTGTAGGGCCGGCGGCGCACCGCCTCGGTCAGCTGACCGCCCTGGTCGTAGCCGATATAGCCGGGGGGCGCGCCCACCAGCCGGGCCACCGAATGCTTCTCGCCGTACTCGCTCATGTCGATGCGAACCATGGCCCGGTCGTCGTCGAACAGGAAGTCGGCCAGCGCCTTGGCCAGCTCGGTCTTGCCGACACCCGTGGGACCCAGGAACATGAACGAACCCGTGGGCCGGTTGGGGTCGGCAACCCCGGCGCGGGAGCGGCGCACCGCGTCGGACACAGCCTGCACGGCCTTCTTCTGCCCGACCACACGCTTGCCCAGCTCGTCTTCCATCCGCAGCAGCTTGGCCGTCTCGCCTTCGAGCAACCGCCCGGCCGGGATGCCCGTCCACGCCGACACCACGTCGGCGATGTCGTCCGGACCGACCTCCTCCTTGAGCATCACGTTCTCGCCGGCCTCGGCCTGGGGCAGCGCGGCGTCGAGCTTCTTTTCCACCTCGGGGATGCGCCCGTACCGCAGCTCGGCGGCCTTGGCCAGGTCGCCGTCGCGCTCGGCGCGCTCGGACTCCCCGCGCAGGGTCTCCAGCTGTTCCTTGAGCTCGCGGACGACGTCGATCGCGTTCTTCTCGTTCTGCCACCTGGTGGTCAGCTCGGCCAGCTTTTCTTTCTGGTCGGCCAACTCGGCGCGCAACTTCTCCAGGCGCTCCTTGGATGCCTCGTCTTCTTCCTTGGCCAGCGCCATCTCCTCGATCTCGAGGCGGCGCACCAGGCGCTCGACCTCGTCGATCTCGACCGGCCGCGAGTCGATTTCCATCTTCAGCCGGCTGGCGGCCTCGTCGACCAGGTCGATGGCCTTGTCCGGCAGGAACCGCGCCGTGATGTAGCGATCGGACAGGGTGGCCGCGGCCACCAGCGCGGAGTCGGTGATGCGCACACCGTGGTGCACCTCGTAGCGGTCCTTCAGCCCGCGCAGGATGCCGACCGTGTCCTCCACCGACGGCTCACCGACGAACACCTGCTGGAAGCGGCGCTCCAGGGCGGCGTCCTTCTCGATGTACTTGCGGTACTCGTCGAGCGTGGTGGCGCCGACCAGCCGCAGTTCGCCCCGGGCCAGCATCGGCTTGATCATGTTGCCGGCATCCATCGCGCCCTCGCCGGTCGCGCCGGCCCCGACGATGGTGTGCAGCTCGTCGATGAACGTGATGATCTGCCCGGCCGAGTTCTTGATGTCGTCGAGGACGGCCTTGAGCCGTTCCTCGAACTCGCCGCGGTACTTCGCGCCCGCCACCATCGACCCCATGTCCAGGGCGATCACGGTCTTGTCGCGCAGGCTCTCCGGCACGTCGCCGGCGACGATGCGCTGGGCCAAGCCCTCCACGATCGCGGTCTTGCCGACGCCGGGCTCGCCGATGAGCACCGGGTTGTTCTTGGTGCGCCGGGACAGCACCTGCACGACGCGGCGAATTTCGTTGTCGCGCCCGATGACCGGGTCGAGCTTGCCTTCCCGGGCACGGGCCGTCAGGTCGGTGGAGTACTTCTCCAGCGCCTGGTAGGTGGCCTCCGGCTCGGGACTGGTCACGCGCGCGCTGCCCCGGACCTTGACGAACGCGTCCCGCAATGCCTGTGGCGAGGCGCCATGGCCGGTCAGCAGCTTGGCGACGTCGGAGTCGCCGGTGGCCAGGCCGACCATGAGGTGCTCGGTCGAGACGTATTCGTCGTCCATCTCGGTGGCCAGCTGCTGAGCGGTGGTGATGGCGGCCAGCGATTCGCGCGACAGCTGCGGTTGGGCGCTGGCGCCGCTGGCCTGGGGCAGCTGGTCCAGAATGCGCTGCGCTTCGGCGCGGATGGTGGCGGGCTGGACGCCGACAGCCTCCAGCAGCGGCGCGGCGATCCCGTCGTTCTGCGTCAGCAGCGCCAACAGCAGATGGGCAGGCCTGATCTCCGGATTGCCGGCGGCCGAGGCCGCCTGCAGGGCCGACGTCAGGGCAGCCTGTGTTTTGGTTGTCGGGTTGAAAGAGTCCACGACGACCTCCAGTCGGGTCAGAAAGGGGGGTAGTCAAAATGCTTGTCGGGATGTTCAACGCCGTCAAGGTTGAGTGTGTTCCGCTCAACTTATAAAAAGTTGGAATTGGAGCACTTCGTCGATGAATCGGCCCGAATCCCCACCGAGGCGGCGTCACGCCGCCGCCTTAGTGGGGTTCGCACGAGCCTAGAATCGAGGCCCGTGAGCCTAGAGGACCGGGACGCGTTACGGGTGCTGCGCGACGCCTTTGGGCAGGAGGACTCGGGCCGAGGCGGAAACAACGAACTCGTCCACCGGTTCTACACCCACTGGTTTGCCCTCGACGTTTCGGTGCGCGACCTGTTCCCGCCCGAGATGGACGCCCAGCGAGCCGCTTTCGCGCACGCCCTGCACTGGGTCTACGGCGAGCTGGTCGAACAGCGCGCCGCCGAGCCGGTGGCCTTCCTCGCCCAGCTCGGCCGCGATCACCGCAAATTCGGTGTGCTGCCAAGCCATTACGACACGCTGCGTCACGCGCTGTATGCGACGCTGCGCACCCACCTGGGCCACGCGTGGACCGATGCCGTCGACGCGGCGGCCGATCAGTCGCTGAACCTCATCACCGGGGTGATGAGCGGGGCCGCCGACGCCGACGAGGGACCCGCCTGGTGGGACGGCACGGTCATCGAACACAATCGCGTCTCGCGCGATCTCGCGGTCGTTCGGCTGCAACTCGACCGCCCGATGCACTACCACCCCGGCCAGTACGTCAACGTCCACGTTCCGCAATGCCCGCGCCGGTGGCGCTTTCTGAGCCCCGCGATCCCGGCCGACCCGGACGGCGGAATCGAGTTCCACGTCCGCCAGGTGCCGGGCGGCCTGGTCAGCACCGCGCTCGTCAACGAAACCCGGCCCGGCGACCGGTGGCGGTTGTCCAGTCCGCACGGCGGCGTGCGCGTCGACCGGGACGGCGGAGACGTGCTGATGGTCGCCGGTAGCACCGGTCTCGCGCCGCTGCGGGCACTGATCATGGACCTGAGCCGCCACGCGGTGAACCCACGGGTGCACCTCTTCTTCGGCGCCCGCTACCGCTGCGAGCTCTATGACCTGCCCACGCTGTGGCAGGTGGCACAGCACAATCCGTGGCTGTCGGTGTCGCCGGTGTCGGAGTATGGCCGCGACCCGGCGTGGGCCGCCGACTATCCCGACGTCACGCCGCCACGCGGCCTGCACTTGCGCCAAACCGGCCGCCTGCCCGACGTGGTGACCAAGTACGGCGGCTGGGGCGACCGGCAGATCCTGATCTGCGGCGGACCGGACATGGTCCGCGCCACGAAGGCCGCCCTGATCGCCAAAGGGGCCCCGCCCGAGCGCATTCAGCACGACCCACTGTCCAGGTGAGCCGAGGTAAGCCATGCACATCGTCACCCTGACCGACCCGTCCGCACCGGTGGCCGCGCAGTTCGTGCCCGAGGCGGGCATGATCGGCACCTCGCTGACCGACTCGGGCACCGAGCTTCTCGGGCAACGGCGCGGCCTGGATGGCTACCTGGCCGCCGGCAAGACGATGGGAATCCCGATTCTGTATCCCTGGGCTAATCGATTGGGCGCCAACACCTATACGGCGGAGAACGCGACGATGACGCTGACGCCCGGCGAAAACGGTGTTCGTCCCGACCCCAACGGGTTGCCCATCCACGGCACCCTGGCCGCCTACCCGGGCTGGCGGGTAACGACGGAGTCGCACGACGAGCTGACCGCGGAGGTGGATTTCGGCGCCGACCCGGGGTTGCTGGCCAGCTTCCCGTACCCGCATGTGCTCACGATGACGGTGCGGCTGGCCGAACGGGCGCTGACGGTTCGCACCACGGTCACCGCGACCGGCGACACGGCGGTTCCGCTGTGCTTCGGCTTCCATCCCTACCTGCGCCTACCGGACGTGGCCCGCAGCGAATGGATCATCGAGACGCCGCCGCTGCGGCATTTGCGCCTCGACGGGCGGGGGCTGCCCGACGGCGAATCGGAATCCCAGCCGGCGAAGCAACAAGCGTTGGGCGACAATGCTTTTGACGACGCCTACGACCAGGTCGGCGATGGTGCGGTGTTCGCGGTGTCGGGCGGCGGGCGCCGCCTGGAGGTGCACTTCGAGTGTGGCTATCCGGCGGCCCAGATCTTCGCGCCGCTCGCCGAGGACCCCGAAGAAAACATTGTGTGCTTCGAGCCGATGACCGCGCCGACCGACGCGCTGCGCCGCGGCGGCTACCGGTGTGCGCGTCCGGGCGAGCCTGCGGTCGCCCAGTTCTCCATCCGCATCTGACAGCGGACATCTACACGTACACGGGCAATTCCAACACCGGCGTCCGGCCGTGCACCATCGGTGCGAACCCACTCAACCCCCAAACCCCGATCGACATGGTCATCTCGCAGCCCATCGATTTCCCCGGCAATTGACCCTGGGTCCGTTCACGTTCACGTTCGGCTTCAGCTGGCAGCAGAGCCCGGGATTCTTCAACACGACCACCACCCCGTCGTCGGGCTTCTTCAACTCGGGAGCGGGCGGCGCATCGGGTTTCCTCAACGACGCCGCCGGCGCCGTATCCGGCTTCGCGAACAGGTTCACCGAAACGTCGGGCCTGTTCAACAGTGGCGGCCAAGGGATTTCGGGTTTGCAAAACGTCGGCACGCTGGAATCGGGCTGGGCTAACCTGGGCAACTTCATGTCGGGCATCTACAACACGACCATGCTCAACCTCGCGACGCAGGCCTTCATCTCCGGCTTCGGGAACTTCGGCTCTCAACTCTCCGGAGTGCTCAACGGCGTCACGCTGCCGTAGCGGTCAGCCGCGCCCCCGGGACGACTTGCGCGGCTGCCACACCACCAGCGCGGTGCTCTTGGGCACCACCGCCACGTCGCGGCGCTGGGTGGCACGCAGGGCCGCCAGCTCCTCGGTCAGCTCTTTCACGCGCGACTGCAGCGCCTCCACCTGATTGGTCAGTTCGATGATGCGCTTGATGCCGGCCAGATTGACGCCCTCGTCCTGGGATAGGCGCTGCACCTCGCGCAGTAGGTCGACGTCGTGCTCCGAATAACGGCGTCCCCCACCGGAAGTGCGCCTCGGGATGACCAGCCCGAGGCGGTCGTACGTACGCAGGGTCTGCGCGTGCATGCCGGCCAGTTCGGCGGCCACCGAAATCAGGAAGGTCCGGGCCTCTTCTTTGCTCGGGTTTCTCTGGTTTCCAGGGTGTCTGGCCATCAGCGATTACCTGCCCATCCCGCGCGTGGGTTGAAACCACTGGATTGCTCGGCCGCCGCGTAGGCTTCCAGCGCCTCCTGGGCGGCGCCGTCCAGGTTCGGCGGCACGGCCACCTTCACGGTGACGAGCAGGTCGCCGTTGCCGCCGCCGCGCTTGGGCACACCGCGTCCGCGCACCCGCAGGATGCGCCCGTCGGCGGTGCCCTTGGGCACCCGGACGCCGACCTTGCCGTCCAGGGTGGGAACCGAAAGCGTTGAACCCAAAGCCAATTCGGTGAAGCTGACCGGGACGGTCACGGTGAGGTTGTCGCCGTCACGGCCGAAGACCTTGTCCGGCCGCACATGCACCGTCACGTAGAGGTCGCCCGACGGCGCGCCGCGCAGCCCGGCCTCGCCCTGCCCGGGCAGCCGGATCCGCTGTCCGTCCTCGACACCGGGCGGGATGCGCACGTTGATGGTGCGGGTGCGGGTGGTCACGCCGGTGCCCTTGCACTCGTCGCACGGGTGCTCGATGATCGAGCCGCTGCCGCGGCAATCGGTGCAGGGTTCGGAGAAGCCGAACGCGCCCTGGTTGCGATTGATCACGCCGGAGCCGTTGCAGCTGGGGCACACCTTCGGGCTGGTGCCCGGACGCGCGCCGCTGCCATGGCAATTGGTGCACGGCGCCGGGCTGGTCAGCCGCAGCGGCATCGCGACGCCCTTGGCCGCCTCGACGAAATCCAGCTCGGTCTCGGTCTCCAGGTCGTTGCCGCGTCGCGGCCGGCTGGGACGGGGACTGGCGCCGCGTCCGAACAAGCCGCCGAACAGGTCACCGATGTTGGTGCCGCCGCTTCGGCCGGCGGCGTCGAACAAATCGCTGAGGTTGAACTCGGCGCCGTCACCGCCGACGTTGAAGCTGAAGCCGCCACCACCGTCGAACCCGCGGCCGCCGAAACCGCCGCCGGCGAACAGGCGCCGGGTTTCGTCATACTCCTTGCGCTTGGCCGGATCCGACAGCACGTTGTGCGCCTCCGAGACCGCTTTGAATCGTTCGCCGGCGGCCGGGTTGTCGGGATTCGCGTCCGGATGCAGGTCGCGCGCCAGCTTGCGGTACGCGCGCTTGATCTCTTCCGGGCTGGCGTCAGAGGAGACGCCCAGCTCCTTATAGAAGTCCTTTTCGACCCATTCACGCTGGGCCATTCCGCGTCACCCCCTCACCTTTCTTTATTTATTCGATTTTCGTGCCTAGTCACCGGAGGTGTCGGCGTTATCGTCCGTGTCGCGCTGCTGGGTTTCGGCTGGATCGGCCCCAGAGACCCCGGAGACCGTTTCTTCGCCGTCGCCGACGACCGTGTCTACGACGCCCACCAGAGCGTGCCGCAGCACCTGGTCGCCCAGTTTGTAGCCCTGCCGCATGACGGTGCCGATCACCGGTTTGGAGCCGTCGGCGCCATCACCCTCGTGCTGCACGGCTTCGTGCAGCACCGGGTCGAAGTCCTCGCCTTCCTCGCCGAACGCGGTCAGCCCGAGCCCGGTCAGCGCGCTGTCCAGCTTGTCGGCGACCGACTTCAGCGGGCCCGACTCCAGGTCCCCGTGCTTGCGCGCCCGATCGAGATCGTCCAGCACACCGAGCAATTGGCTGACGACGGCGGCCTTGGCCCGATCCGCGGCGGCCTGCTGGTCGCGCAGCGCCCGCTTGCGGTAGTTGGTGAAGTCGGCCTGCACCCGTTGCAGATCGGCGGTCAGCTCGGCGACCTTCTCGGCGCCGGCGTCGGGCTTACCGGCCGCCGGCGTCCCTCCCGGCGCCCCTCCTGGCTCGGGGCCGGGAGGGACGTGCCGCACTTCGCCGGTCTCGGGATCGATTCGCCGCTTGTCGGTGACCGTTACCTGTTCCGGGTTGCCTTCGGTCACTTGGGCTCCCGGTCGTCGTCGACCACCTCCGCGTCCACGACGTCATCGGCTGAGCCGGATGTGCCGCCGGACTCGGCACCGCCGCCAGGGCCACCGGCCTGGTCAGACTGAGCCTGGGTGGCCTCGTAGATGGCCTGCCCGAGCGCCTGGGACTCCTGGCCCAGCTTCTCCATCGCCGACTTGATCGCGGAGATGTCGCTGCCGCCGAGCGCCGACTTGGCCTCGGCCACCGCGGCGTCCACCTTGTTCAGCGTGTCCTCGGGCACCTTCGAGCCGCCCTCGGACTCACGCTGTTCTTTGACGAACTTCTCCGTCTGGTAGACCAGCGTCTCGGCCTGGTTGCGGATGTCGGCCTCCTCGCGACGCTGGCGGTCCTCCTCGGCGTGCGCCTCGGCGTCCTTGATCATCCGGTCGATCTCCTCCTTGGACAGGCCGGAGCCTTCCTGGATCTTGATCGTGTTCTCCTTGCCGGTGCCCTTGTCCTTGGCCGTGACGTGCACGATGCCGTTGGCGTCGATGTCGAAGGTGACCTCGATCTGCGGGACGCCGCGTGGAGCCGGCGGGATGCCGGTCAGCTCGAAGGAGCCGAGCAGCTTGTTGTGCGAGGCGATTTCGCGCTCACCCTGATAGACCTGGATCTGCACCGACGGCTGGTTGTCGTCGGCGGTGGTGAACGTCTCCGACCGCTTGGTCGGGATCGTGGTGTTGCGCTCGATGAGCTTGGTCATCACGCCACCCTTGGTCTCGATACCGAGGCTCAGCGGCGTAACGTCAAGCAGCAGAACGTCTTTCACCTCACCCTTGAGGACGCCGGCCTGTAGCGCGGCGCCCACGGCCACCACCTCATCAGGGTTGACGCCCTTGTTGGGCTCCTTGCCGCCGGTGAGCTCCTTGACCAGTTCGGTCACCGCGGGCATCCGGGTGGAACCACCCACCATCACGACGTGGTCGATGTCCGACACGGAGATGCCGCCGTCGGAGATCACCGACTTGAACGGCTGACGGGTGCGGTCCAACAGATCCTGAGTGATCTTCTGGAACTCGGCGCGGGTCAGCTGCTCGTCGAGGAACAGCGGGTTCTTGTCCGCGTCGACCGTGATGTAGGGCAGGTTGATCGACGTGCTCTGGCTCGAGCTCAGCTCGATCTTGGCCTTCTCGGCGGCCTCACGCAGCCGCTGCATCGCCATCTTGTCCTTGGTCAGGTCGATACCGCTGGTGCCCTTGAACTTGTCGACCAGCCAGTCGACGACGCGGTCGTCCCAGTCGTCGCCACCGAGGTGGTTGTCACCGCTGGTGGCGCGGACCTCGACCACACCCTCGCCGATCTCGAGCAGCGAGACGTCGAAGGTACCGCCACCCAGGTCGAAGACCAGGATGGTCTGTTCCTTCTCGCCCTTGTCCAGGCCGTAGGCCAATGCCGCGGCGGTGGGTTCGTTGACGATGCGCAGCACGTTCATGCCGGCGATCTGGCCGGCCTCCTTGGTCGCCTGGCGCTGGGCGTCGTTGAAGTAGGCGGGCGTGGTGATCACCGCGTCGGTGATGTCCTCACCGAGGTAGGCCTCGGCGTCGCGCTTCAGCTTCATCAGAATGCGGGCGCTGATCTCCTGCGCGGTGTATTTCTTGCCGTCGATCTCGATGGACCAGTCGGTGCCCATGTGCCGCTTGACCGAACGCACGGTGCGGTCGACGTTGGTCACCGCCTGGTTCTTGGCGGGCTGGCCGACCAGCACTTCACCATTGCGTGCGAACGCGACGATGGACGGAGTGGTCCGCGAGCCCTCGGAGTTTGCGACGACGACGGGGTCGCCGCCCTCGAGAACTGCGACGACGGAGTTGGTGGTCCCGAGGTCGATGCCGACCGCACGAGCCATAGTGATTCCTCCTGAGTAGTAGAGCTTCTTCCATGCACTGTGCTGAGTGAACCCCGCGCAAGCCTGCCCTCGCGGGCATCGTGGTGTCAACCCAGGCTTGAGCCTGGTTCACTCAACTTGTTACCCATCTTAACGGCGGGCATTCGCGTCTTGTTCCCGGGGTGCTCGTCGACTGTGCATTGACGGCTTTGACTGGGCGTCGAGGGTCGGGAATCGCCGAAATCCGCGCCCTCAGCGCACACTGAACGCCCTCAGCGCACGCTCGACGCTCCGCGATCGGGGATCATCTCCTCGATCAGCGAGAACAGGGCGCGGGTGGCCGCGCCGGGCGGGCGGACCGCGGACATCGCGACGTATAAGCGCCAGCAGAGGTCGTAATCGGAGATCCGGACCGTCGCCAGACCGGAGTCGCCGATCTCGTCGAGGATGAACCGGCTGAGAAAGCCGATGCCGAGGCCGTTCCGGATGTGGGTCGCGGTGGTGCCGATATCGGCGACCTCCAGGGCGATCGTGCGTTGCACCCCGGCGTCGGCGAAGGCGCGGTCGACCACGGCCCGGTTGCCGTATCCCGGCGGCCCGTCGACGAACGACATCCCGGCCAGCTCCGCCATTGGCACCGACTCCCGCCCGGCGAGGGGGTGACTCAGGGGGACCACCAGCAGCAGCTGGAAGGCGGCGACGAGTCGGGTGTGCAGGTCGGCCGGCGGCCCATCGGGAAAAACGACCAACGCGACGTCGAGGTCGCCGTCGCGGAGTTGCTGCGCCAGGCCCGCGGAACCGGCTCGGGCGGAACGCAACTGGACCAGCACGCCGGGATGGCGGGCGTACAGGTCGGCCAGCAGAGTCGGCAGGTCGATGACGTTGATCGACGTCAGCGTCCCCAGGGTGACCGTGCCGCGGATGGCCCCCCGGGTGGCGGCGACGGCGTCTTTGGCCGCCCGGGCGGCGTCGATGGTCGCGCGGGCGTGGGGCGCCAGCTCCCGTCCCGCGGGCGTGAGCGCCACCCCCGCCGGGCCCCGGACGAACAGTTCGGCACCGAGTTCGCGTTCGAGGGCCTTGATCGTCGCGGACACTCCGGATTGGACGACGTGCAGCCGTTTGGCGGCCCGGGTGAAGCTGAGGTTGTCCGCGACAGCAAGGAAGTACTCGAACTGGCGAAGCTCCACCCAGTCATTATCACCGCTAATGATGACTGCCATCAGAAAATTTCGTTGGCGCCCGACGGCCCGATTAATTTAACGTGCGCGTAATTACCCCGCGTCGATCCCAATCCCCCTTCAACCCGACGGTGCGCTATATGAATTCGCAGGCCCCCACCCTGACGAGGACCAGGACCCGGTGGTCCTCGGCGTCCACCGACGACCAATTCGTCGTCGAGAACCCCGCGACGGGCCAGACCGTCACCGTCGTTCAGGGGGCCGGGCGGGATGAGGTGGACCAGGCAGTCCGCAGGGCCCACGCCGCGCACCTGCACTGGAAGCAGCGCCCGGCGCGGGAACGCGGCCGATACCTGCGCCAGATCGCCGAGGTGATCCGCGCCCACGCCGACGAGATTGCCGAACTCGAGACGCTGGAAATGGGCAAGCCCATCACCCAGGCGCGCAACTTCGACGTGGAAGCCGCGATCGCCATCTTCGAGTACTTCGGCAGCTTGGTGGAGGTGTTGCCCAGCCAGGCGCGCGACTACGGCCCGGTGCTGGACGTGACCACGCTGGAACCGTACGGGGTGATCGCCGGCATCGTGCCGTTCAACTGGCCACCCATCCACACCGCGGGCAAGCTCGCGCCGGCACTGGCCGTCGGCAACGCCGTCGTGCTCAAGCCACCGGAGCAGGCGCCCTCGGTGGTGTTGCGCATGGTCGAACTGATCCAGTCGGTCCTGCCGGACCGTGTCGTGCAGGCCGTGCCCGGCAAGGGCGAGGTGGGGGCCGCGCTGGCCGGACATCGGCTGGTGGGCAAGGTCTCTTTCACCGGGTCGCCGCGGGCGGGCGCGGCGGTGCTGCGGACCGCGGCCGGCAACCTCACCCCGACGCTGATGGAGCTCGGCGGAAAGAACCCGCTGGTGGTCTTCGACGACGCCAACCTGCACGAGGCGCTGCTGGCCGCCGTCGACGGCGGGTTCTTCAACCAGGGCGAAGCATGTACCGCTGCGTCGCGAATTCTGGTGCAGGACAGTGTCTTCGCCGAGTTCGAGGCCAAGTTGTGCGCCGCGGTGAGCCGGCTGCGGGTGGGCGACGGCGCCGACCCGGCCACCGACGTCGGGCCATTGGTCACCCGCGCGCAGCAGGAACAGGTGCTGGACTACCTCAGGATCGGCGAGGCCGAAGGCGCCCGCATCGCCGCGCAGGCGCCACTGCCCGACGATCCCCGGTTGGCCGACGGCTTCTACGTCGCGCCGACCGTCCTGACCGACGTGACCCCCGCCATGCGGGTGGCCCGGGAGGAGATCTTCGGCCCGGTCGTCACCCTCATTCGGTTCAGCGACGAGGACGAGGCGGTGCGCATCGCCAACGGCACGCCGTTCGGACTGGTCGCCGCGGTGTTCAGTCAGGACGGCGATCGGGCGCTGCGCGTGAGCCGGCGGATCCGGGCCGGGGCCGTCTTCGTCAACAACTATCACCGGGTTTCCATCGGAACCGGGTTCGGCGGGGTGGGCCACAGCGGGTTCGGGCGCGAGCACGCCCAGGAGACGCTGGCGGAGTACGGGTACACCAAGACGATTCGGCTCGCCGCCAAGCGCGACGAGCTGCCGTACTGGAGCGCCGCCGCCAGAGTGCTCGCGGGCTAGGCCTCCAGTGCGGACCATGAGGACAATAGCCCTCGAAGAGCATTACGCCACAACGGAATTCCTCAGCGGGCCGGGTCGCTGGCTGGCGTCCCGCACCGGCATCGTCGAACCGATCAGCGATCTCGGTGACGGCCGCATCGCGGCGATGGACGATGGGGGCGTCGACCTGGCGGTGCTGTCGCTGGCGGCGCCGGGCGTGGAACAGCTGGAGGGGCCGGAAGCCGTGCGGCTGGCCCGAGAATGCAACGACGAGCTCGCGGCGGCGGTCGGGCGGTACCCGGATCGGCTGGCGGGGTTTGCCGCCTTGCCCATCAGCGCGCCCGAAGCGGCGGCCGAGGAACTCGAGCGGGCCGTGCGCCAACACGGCTTCCCGGGCGCGGTCATCAACGGGCACAGCCGGGGCCGCTACCTCGACGATCCGTTCTTCGACCCGGTCCTGTCCCGCGCGGCCGGCCTGCGGGTCCCGATCTACCTGCACCCGACCATCCCGCCGCCGGGCGTGATCGAGTCCAGCTACGCGGGGTTCTCCGCGGAGGTCACATTCGCGCTGTCCACGGTGGGCTGGGGCTGGCACATCAACACCGCCACGCATGTGCTGCGCGTGATACTCGGCGGTGTGTTCGACCGCTATCCCGAGCTGCAATTCATCATCGGGCACATGGGGGAAGCGACGTCGTTCATGCTGCCGCGGTTCGACGCGACGCTGAAACCGGAACTGACCGGCCTGCGGAACCCCGTCAGCACCTACCTGAGGCGGAACCTCAACTACACCTTCGCCAACTTCAACGACGAGGCGACCTACGCCAACCTGGTCGCGCAGGTCGGCGTTGGGCGAGTGTGCTTTTCGGCGGACTACCCGTTCGGGTCGATGCGCGCCGCCCGCGCGTTCCTCGACGGCCTGCCGCTGAGCGACGACGATCGGGTGCTCATCAGCCACCGCAACGCCGAGCGGCTGCTGGGCCTGTGACTCCGGTTTGTTGTTGTTGAGCGTTTGGCGCATCGATCGGATAGCCTGAGCTTCCTGGAGCAGCCACCACGGCAGGAGCTCGATGCAACCGCTAGACAGCGCTGCCGTGCGGCTGATGCGCGAGGACACGGGCTATCACAAAGGCCTCAAAAATCGCCAGGTCCAGATGATCGCCCTCGGTGGCGCTATCGGAACCGGCCTTTTCCTCGGCGCGGGGGGAAGGCTCGCATCCGCGGGGCCGGGGTTGTTCCTGGTCTACGGGATCTGCGGCATCTTCGTCTTCTTGATCCTGCGCGCGCTCGGCGAGCTTGTGCTGCACCGCCCGTCGTCGGGATCGTTCGTGTCCTACTCCCGCGAATTCTTCGGCGAGAAGCTGGCTTTCGTTGCTGGCTGGATGTACGTCCTCAACTGGTCGATGACGGGGATTGTGGATACCACGGCGATCGCGCACTACTGCCACTACTGGAAGGCGTTCCACGCCGTCCCGCAGTGGACCCTCGCGTTCATCGCGCTGGTGGTGGTGTTGTCGATGAACCTGATCTCGGTCAAGGCCTTCGGGGAGCTGGAGTTCTGGGCCTCGTTGATCAAGGTGCTGGCGCTGGTGAGCTTCCTGGTCGTCGGCACGGTCTTTCTGGTCGGGCGCTTCAAGGTCATGACACCGGTCCGGCGCTGTGGGACAGCCATGCGGGGCTGTTACCCGCCGGTCTACTGCCGTTGGTGCTCGTCACCTCGGGCGTGGTGTTCGCTTACGCCGCAATCGAACTGGTCGGCATCGCGGCTGGGGAAACGGCAAACCCGGAAAAAATAATGCCCCGCGCGATCAACTCGGTGGTGTTCCGCATCGCGGTCTTCTACATCGGGTCCACCGTCCTGCTGGCGCTGCTGCTGCCCTACACCGCCTACAAAGACCACGTCAGCCCGTTCGTGACCTTCTTCTCCAAGATCGGCTTCAGCGGCGCGGGCAACGTGATGAACCTCGTGGTTCTCACCGCCGCGCTCTCGAGCCTGAACGCCGGGCTGTATTCCACGGGCCGCATCCTGCGGTCGATGGCGCTCAACGGCAGCGGCCCGAAGTTCACCGCGCCGATGTCGAAGAACGGCGTGCCGTACGGCGGGATCCTGCTCACCAGCGGGATGGGGTTGTTGGGCATCGTGCTCAACGCCGTCAAACCGAGCCAAGCGTTCGAAATCGTGCGCGCACATCGCCGCGGTGGGCATCGTGTTCGCGTGGGGGACGATCGTGGCGAGCCAGCTGCAGCTCCACCGGCTGGCAAGGGCCGGGAGGTTGCAACGGCCGAATTTCCGGATGCCGCTGTCCCGGTACAGCGGCTATCTCACGCTGGCTTTCCTGGTCGGCGTCGTGATCCTGATGTTGTTCGACAAAGTTCAGGGCCCTTGGCTGCGTGGGGCGATGATCATCGGCGTCCCCGCGCTCATCGGCGGTTGGTTCCTGGTCCGTCATCGGGTGAGGGCCGCCGCCGCCCTAGACGCCATCCCACCCCTACCGCCCACCGACCCATCCGTGGCGGCTTAGGGCGCGTCTATGTCGTCCCCGCCGGCGAGGTCGCCGCAGTCGACGACCTCCACGTCCGGCCTGTTGCGCAGGTACGCCCCCGCGCCCTGATCCCCCGATATCCGGGCGAGCACCTCGGGCCAGTGCCGGCGCGCCAGCACCACGGGGTGCCCCGGCCGTTCGCCGAAGTATGCGCGCGCCAGGCCGCTGCGGGACGTCGCCGCGCGGGCCAACACGCGCGCCACCACGGCGGGACCGACGTCCGGGGTGTCGATGACGTGCAGCACCGCGTAGTCCGCGTGCATCCGGTCGGCCTCGGCCAGGCCGGTGCGCACCGACACGCTCAGCCCCTCGCGCCAGTCCGGCGCCACGATCGCGGTGACCCCGGGCGGGGCCGGAACCTCGGCGGCGCCCAAGACCAGGACGACGTCGGCGCAGCCGCCCTCGCGCAAGGCCCCGACCGCGGCTTCCAACCAGCCGTCTACCAGCACTTTCGGCTTGCCATAGCGCCGTCCCGCGCCCGCGGCTAGCACGACCCCGACGTTGTGTGGCGCCGAACCGATCGACGGCGATAATGGCACTCTCCTATGATGACATTGAGCTTCTCACGTAGCGACAACCCAATGGAGCGAGATGACTCAGGACGTGCAAGGGGCGGCCCACGACTTGCAAGGAGCCCCCGCTGCCCCCGCGCCCCGGTACGCCGGCACCCGCGTCCAGCGGGTGGAGGACGGCCGGCTGCTGACCGGCCGCGGCGGCTTCGTCGACGACATTTCGCGGCCCGGCATGCTGCACGCCTGCTTCGTGCGCAGCCCGTTCGCGCGCGCCCGGATCAACGGCATCGACGCCTCGGCGGCGCTGGCGCTACCCGGGGTGCGCGCGGTGTTCACCGCCGCCGACCTCAACCCCGATGTGCGGGAGGCGTGGCACGCCGTGGCGGGCAAGGACGTCCCGGACACCCCGCGCCCACCGCTGGCCGAGGGAGAGGCGAAGTTCGTCGGTGACCCGGTTGCCCTGATCGTCGCCGAGAGCCGCTACATCGCCGAGGACGCGCTCGAACTGGTCGACGTCGACTACGAGCCGCTGCCCGCGATCACCGACTTCACGCGGGCGCAGTCCTCGGATGTGCTGGTACACGACACCTATGCGAACAACGTCGCGGGCGGGATGGGCGGGGCGCCGCCGGACGAAGAGGCCTTCGCCTCGGCGGCATGCGTCGTGAAAGAGAACATCTACCAACAGATTTACGCGCCGGTGCCGATCGAGACGCGCGGGCTGGTCGTCGAGTGGGCGGCGGCTTCCGGAGAGCTCACCCTGTGGGCGTCCACGCAGACTCCGCACGAATTGCGGGCCTTCTGCGCGCGCTTGTTAGGCATTGCCGCACAACGGGTTCGGGTCATCATGCGCGACACCGGCGGCGGCTTCGGCCAGAAGGTGGTCCCGATGCGCGAAGACATGTGCATCATGCTGGCCGCCCGCAAGGTGCCGGCGGCGCTGAAGTGGATCGAGGACCGGCGCGAGAACCTGATGTCGGCCGGCCAGGCCCGCCACGTCGACGGCACGGGCCGGATGGCGTTCGACGAAGACGGCAACATCGCGGCGGCCGACATCGACTTCGTCCAGGACATCGGCGCCTATCCGACGCCCTACCCGGTGCTGACCACCGCGGCGATCGGCATGTTCTTCCCGGGGCCCTATCGCGTGCCCAAGGCCAGCTTCAACTACAAGACGGTCTTCACCAACACCAGCGGTCTGGCCGCCTACCGCGGCCCATGGCAGTACGAAACGCTGGCGCGCGAGATCCTGCTCGACATCGCCGCACGCAAGATGACCCTCGACCCGGTGGAGCTGCGGCGCCGCAACCTCCTGCGCGGCGACGAGATGCCGTACTTCAACCCCAATGGCATGCCCTACGACCACGTCGCCCCGATCGAGACGTTCGAGCAGGCGGTGAAAATCCTTGACCACGAAGGGTTTCGCAAGGAACAGCGCGAGGCACTGGCGCAGGGCCGCTACCTGGGCCTGGGGTTCTCGGCGTACATCGAGCCGACCGCCGCGGCGACGGGCCACCTGGCCACCGAGGGTTGCACCGTCCGGATCGAGCCGACGGGCAAGATCAATGTCTACGTGAACGGCGGCTCGAGCGGAAACAGCTTGGAAACCACCGTCATTCAGCTGACCGCCGATGTGCTGGGCGCCGACATCGACGACGTCGCCACCATCCAGGGCGACACCGCCATCACGCCGTACGGGGCCGGCACGCAGGGCAGCCGCAGCGGCCCGATGACCGCCGGAGCCGTCGAGGAGGCGGGAACCATCCTGCGCGAAAAGATCGTGGCGCTGGCGGCACACCACCTGAAGGTAGCCGAATCCGAAGTGGCACTGGCGCATTCGGCCGCGGCGGTACGCGGGGACCCGTCGAAGCAGGTCACCTTCGGCGAGCTGGCCTACCTCGCGCACTACTCGCCGCAGATACTGCCGCCGGGAATGTCGCCCGAGCTGGAGGCCTCCGCACGCTACGTCGCAAAGGCGCCCATCCTGTGGTCCAACGCGACCCATGCCTGCACCTGCGAGGTGGACGTGGCCACGGGCAAGGTCACGCTGCTGCGCTACATCGTCAGCGAGGACGTCGGGCCCATGATCAACCCGACCATCGTGGAGGGCCAGATCGCCGGCGGCACGGTGCAGGGCATCGGTGGCGCGCTGATGGAGGACCTCGCCTATGACGACGACGGCAACCCACTGGCCACCACGTTTGTCGACTATCTGCTGCCGACCGCCACGGAGGTCCCGCCCATCGAATTCGGCCACGTCGAGATACCCGGCCCCGGGCCCGGCGGCTACAAGGGCGCCGGTGAGGGCGGGGCCATCGGCTCGGTGCCGGCGGTGATCAACGCCATCAACGACGCGCTCGCGCCGCTGGGCGTGACGATCACTCGGCTGCCCGCGAGCCCGTCGTCGATCGCGTCGCTGCTGAGCGAGGCGGACCGGTGAAACCCGCCTCGTTCGATTACCACCGCCCCGACACCATCGAAGAAGCCGCGAGCCTGCTGGCCGAGCTGGGTGACGTGGGTGACGGTGCCAAAATCCTGGCGGGCGGCCAAAGCCTGGTCCCGATGCTGTCGATGCGGCTGGCCTACTTCGACCATCTCATCGACATTTCCCGGCTCGGCGAGCTGCAGGGCATCGACCGCAGGGGCCAGGAACTGTGGATCGGCGCGGGAACCACCGAGGCGAAAGTGGGCGCCGATGCCCAAGTGCGCCAAGCGGTTCCGTTGCTGACGAAGGTGACGCCGTTCGTCGGGCACTTCCAGATCCGCAACCGCGGCACCCTCGGCGGGTCGATCGCCCACGCCGACGCCGCGGGCGAATACCCGGCGGTCGCGCTGGCGCTGGACGCGGTGATGGAGGTGCTGTCGCCACGGGGGCGGCGGGAGATCGCCGCCGCGGACTTCTTCGCCGGATTGTGGGAAACCACGATGGAGCCCGATGAGGTGCTGACCGGGGTCCGATTCCCCGTGTGGAACGCAAGGTCCGGGTTCTCGGTCCACGAATTCTCGCGCCGTCATGGCGATTTCGCGATCGCGGGTGCGCTGGTCGCCGTCCAGCTCGATGATGACGACCGGGTGTCCCGCTGCGGGATCGGGCTGCTTGGCCTGGGCTCCACACCGAGGCGCGCGACGGCGGCCGAGGCCGCGGTGATCGGTAAGCCGGTCGGCGAGCTGGTGCCCGAGGAGATCGGCCGGGCCGCGATGAGCGGCCTCGACGACGTTCCGACCGACCTGCAGGGGTCGGCGTCGTACCGCACCCAGGTGGGCGCCACGATGGCCGCGCGCGCCTGGAACGAGGCCATAAATGAGGCCATGGCCGAAGCAATCGCGGGGGCAAGCAATGCATGAACAACCGGTCCAGTTGTCGGTCAACGAGACTCGGATCGCGGCCACCGTCGAACCACGCATGACCCTGGCGGACTTCCTGCGGGAGGAGTGCGGACTCACCGGCACCCATCTCGGCTGCGAACACGGGTCGTGCGGCGCCTGCACGGTGCTGCTGGACGGCGATGCCGTGCGATCGTGCCTGATGTTCGCGGTCCAGGCGGACGGCATGGAGGTGACGACGGTCGAGGGCATCGCGTCGCCGGACGGCACCCTGTCGGCCGTGCAGTCGGCGCTGCGGGAGTGCCACGGATTGCAATGCGGCTTCTGCACGCCGGGTTTCGTGACGTCGCTGACCGCGCTGCTGCGCGACAACCCCAACCCCACCGACGACGAGATACGCGAAGGCCTCTCCGGGAACTTCTGCCGCTGCACCGGTTACCAAGGCATCGTCGCCGCCGCTCATCAAGCGGCCGAGATTCGGTCGGTCACGCAGCGATAACCCTGCGCCATCGGCTCTGCATCTGCCCGCGTCCGTAGGCGCGTCACTGCAGTCACTTTCGGCACTTCCTGCGTAACCTGAGTCCTGAAATCTCAGATTTTCGGGAGTCGCGCGTGCGGTTATCGCAAAAGGCACGATGGGGTCTGGCGGGCGGGTCGCTGCTGCTGTCGCCCGTGCTGGTGAGTGCCATGCCTGTTTCCGGCTGCAGTTCCAGCATCGAAGGCAAGCCGATCGCCTCGCCGGGTGCGGGACCGGTCGAACCCACCTTCCCCACACCCAGGCCGACCACCCCGAACACCGTTCCGCCCGCGCCAAGCACGACGTCGGCCGCGCCGACCAGCCCTTCAGGACCGGCGACCCCCACCGCGCCGGCCGGCGCCATCCCGCTCCCGCCCGACCAGAACGGCTACGTCTTCATCGAAACCAAGTCCGGCCAGACGCGCTGCCAGATCAACAAGGACAGCGTCGGCTGCGAGGCGCCGTTCACCAACTCGCCCATGCAAGATGGTGAGCACGCCAACGGCGTCAGCATCAGCGCCGGCGGCAACGTGCAGTGGGTGCTGGGCAACCTGGGGGACATCCCGACCGTCACGATCGACTACAAGACCTACGCGGCGCAGGGCTGGACGATAAGCGCCGCTCCCGACGGCACCCGCTTCACCAACGACCGCACGCACCACGGCATGTTCGTCAGCATCGAGAAGGTGAACACGTATTAGGCGCAGATTAGGACAGGATAGTCGGGAAGCTCGCGTTGGCCTTCTGACACGCGGCCACCGCTGGCGCGACCGCTTCCATCTTGTAAACCTCGTTACTGCGCGCCAAGCGGCAATCTGGCCATCCAGTGGGTTCGGCAAAGCGCTTAGGTGACAAGGGCATTGTCGGGGTGAGGAGCCGTGGCGCGCACGCTACCTGCGTGCCTTACACTTCTACCCCTGCATAACGCGAAAGGCGTTGCCCGCATGTCAGATATGAAACTCCGTCTGCCTTTGCTCACGACGCTCATCCTGTTCGTTGCGGGAACGGGTGGCGCCAGTCGGCTTCGTTGTTGCGAACCGGCCGAGCAGACGGGCTGTCGACAATCGGTTCGACGGTGATACAGGGCCAAGAGCGTGTCGACGGCGGGCAACCGTCGGTATGGACGCCGTTGCGCAATCGCTTGTACCGCGACTTGTTTATCGCGCAGTTTGTCTCCAACGTCGGGACGTGGATGCAAAGTGTGGCGGCCCAATGGTTCTTGATAGAAAAGCACAGCAGCGCCGTCATCGTGGCACTGGTACAGACGGCGAGTCTTGGGCCGACGCTCGTTTTGGGATTGCTCGCCGGAGTACTTGCCGACCTGTTCGACCGGCGCCGGTTACTGATGTTTCTGCAGTCGTATGCAGTGTTGGTGACGCTAGCCCTGGCAGTGCTGACCTACCTCGGTCGCCTTGGCCCGGCATCATTGTTGATGTTTACCGTGGCCATTGGCTGCGCTTCCGCACTCACCGCACCGGCCTGGCAGGCGCTTCAGCCCGAGCTTGTCCCGCGCGAGCAGATACCGGCCGCCTCGATTTTGTCGAGCGTCTCGGCAAACGCCGCCCGAGCGATTGGACCGGCGATTGGCGGCGTTGTCGTGGCCTTGGCCGGCCCCGCAGCGGTCTTCGCGATCAACGCAGTATCGTTCGCGGGAATAATCGTTGTCCTGGCGGCGTGGAAAAGACCCAAGCAAAGCGCGCCAATCGAACGAGAACACCTCGGCCAGGCCATCATCACCGGACTGGAATACGTTCGTAACGCTCCAATCTTCCAAAGAATCTTGCTGCGCGCAGCCCTTTTCCTGTTTCCCGCCTCGGCCCTGTTGGCGCTGTTGCCGGTGGTTGCCGCAGACAGATGGCACCTGGGAGCTAGTGGCTACGGTGTGGTGCTGGGGGCCATAGGTTTTGGCGCCGCGATCGCTGTCGTGGTTGCCGCACCGTTACGCCGAGAGAGTGTCAGCCAACGTGCTGCTGGCAGTGTGCGCCGCTGCGTACGGTTGTGCGCCGCTGGCGGTGGTTTGGCTGCCGTTCGCTGCGGCGACGCCTATTTTGGTGTTGTCGGGGATGTCCTGGCTGATCACGTTGACGACGTTAAACGCAGCAGCGCAGCTGTCGTTGCCGCGATGGGTTCGGGCCCGCGGGTTGTCGATGTATCTGCTCGTGTTTACGGGATCTCAGGCCATTGGCTCGTATGTCTGGGGTGTCGTTGCCACGCGGGCGGGGCTTGACATCGCGCTGATTTGGTCGGCGGTGTTGCTGGGGGCTGCCGCCCTCAGCGTCGCCGTGCTTCCGTTGCGGCCGTCCACCGGGACGCTGAGCCCCGACATTTCCACTGCCTGGCCAGAACCGATGATCGTGTTTGAACCACACCCTAATGATGGACCACTGCTTGTGATGACCCGCTACCGAGTGTCGGCCGAGAACCTCGATGACTTTGTCAAGGCGATGAGCGCAGTCAGGCGATCACGCCTGCGGACGGGTGGCCATAGTTGGCGGCTGTATCACGATGTCGAAGATCCCGAGACGATCACGGAGAGATTCACCGTGGCGTCCTGGAGCGAATTTGAACGCCAGCACACCGAGCGCTGGTTGGATTACGACCATGATGCCTTCGCGAAAGCGCTGGGCTACACCGTCGACGGCACCCAACGGGACCAGTACCACCTCGCTTTGCGTGTGCCCCGATGAGTTTGCGCCGTGATCGCACCCGGTCCTCGGCCGCGGTCAGCGCAGCGCTTCGCTGCGAAGATGTACGCTTTGCTCCTGCCTCACAACAAGACACCCGAAGGGAGCCAACGCCTTACCGGCGTTGTTCGTACCCTGTCATGTTGATCAGCCAGATCGCCACATGCCGACCATCTCTTCGCCACGATGACAGCGAGCGGTCTGAGCTGTAAGTTCGTTGCACTACCGCACCACCTTAGGTCTTTAGACCTTGCGGTTTTCCGACTTGATCAGCCACGCCAGCTTCTCCAGCCCGTCGATCTGAACATGCAGGATGTCCGCGGTGCTGGGATCTTCGGCGTCAACCGCGTCATGCACCGTGCGGAGGGTTTCGACGGCCGCGTAGGTCCGAGTTGTGATCAAGTCGACGACCTCTGCGGTGTTGAGCTCGTCGGCCGGGAACTGGGGCAGGCTGGTGTTGGCCGCCACCGTGTCGGAGCGACCGTCTGGGACGGCGTCTAGGGCCCGCATCCGCTCGGCGATCGTGTCGCTGCCCTCTCGGGCGAAGTCAACCAGTTCGTCCAGCTGCAAATGCAAGTCGCGAAAGTTGGTCCCGACGACATTCCAATGGGCCTGCTTGCCCTGCAGATGCAATTCGATCAAATCGGCGAGGACCCGCTGCAGATCTTCGGCAAGCGATGACGATGCCGTGAAATTACGAACGCCGTTCTCGTCGCGACGGTGGTTGACCGAAGTCGTATACGTTGTTGCGGTCATGGCTAACTCCTTGTGCATGGATCATTGAGGAAATGTGGATTCAACAGTGAGGGCCTCGGCGCGCATGTTCCGCTCGAACCGTTAGTGGGGCCCTGCGGTAGCGACTCGCGTTCTGCGCATCATCGCTCCTCAGGCGTCTCGGCGGTGGCTCGGCCGGCCGCGACCAACGTGCCCAAGATTTCGGTCATCGCGGTGACGATTTCGTCGTCGTCTGCTGGGTGGGTGGTGGCGAATCGGTCGGCCGCCAGCGGCACGGACAGGGCGATGTCGTCGACTACGTGCGCCCCGGCGATGCGGGCGGTTTTGCGGGTGTCCTCATGGGCCCACGCCCCGCCGTAACGCCCACCGGCGGTACCCACGACAGCGAGCGGCTTGTCGACGATTGCCCCGCCCTGGTAGGGGCGTGAGGTCCAGTCGATGGCATTCTTGAGCGCGGCGGGCACGGTGCCGTTGTATTCCGGGGTGACCAGTAGCAGCGCATCGGCGCGCTGGACGGCGTCGCGCAGCGCTCGTGCCGGACCCGGGACATCACCCGGGCGGTCGAGGTCTTCGTTGTAGAACGGCACTTCGGCCAGTCCTTCGAAGATCTCGACGTCGGTGCCGTCGGGGGCGTGCTTGACGGCGGCCTCGGCGAGTTGGCGGTTGTACGAGTCGGCGCGCAGGCTGCCGACCAGGGCGAGAATCCGGATGCTCATCGTGCATAACCTCCCGATAGTTGCTTGCGCTCACAACTATATACTTGCTTGCGCGCACAAGCAACCCGTATATTTGAGACATGGCACACAACAACGCGGTGCCCCCGCGGACCGCTCAGGAGCTCACCGTGATCAGGTCACTGCACGCGGCCTTCATGTCGATGATGCGTCAATTCGACGCCGACCTACAGCGCGAGCACCGGCTGTCGCACACCGAATACGTCGCAATGGATTGGTTGTCCGAGGCTCCCGATCGCACACTAGGGCTCAGCGACCTCGCGGCGCGCTGCCAGCAGTCGCTGTCGGCGATCAGCCGTACGGTGGGGCGCCTGGAAGCCCAGGGTCTGGTGCGCCGCGAGCAGTCAACCCGAGACGCGCGAGCCTACAACGCCGTGCTCACCGAAGCCGGGCTAAAGCGCTACAACGAGGCCACGCCCACCCACAATGTCAGCCTGCGCCGCTACCTTTTCGACAATCTCACGGGCATCGACCTGGACGCCTTCGGTGATGCTCTACAACGCATCATCGCCGCCGCCGACCGCAGGACGACTGTCCCCTCGCCGACTACCTGACTGGCAGCCGGCCGCGCAGGCTACCGAGGACAGCTGAGATCCCAAGCCCCCGAGACTGTTTCGGCAGTTCAAAACCATATCGAGTCCAGTCCGCAGTAAGTCCGCAGCAGAATTGATCGCCGTGTCCAGACAGTCGGCGACCGTGTCCAGGTCGTCATCGAACAGGTCGGCATACACGTCCAGCGTCACTCCAATCTCAACCACGCGTGACTCATAAATGCCGGAGCACCACAGTTGAGACGGTTATTTCTGACACGAACTTGTGAGACATCGCTACCTGGACAATTTGCAATCCTGATTGAGGGTGGCAGCGTGTCTCGAATGTGGTCTGACCCGAAAATCGGATGGTGAGTGGGCAGGCCGAAGGCATCCGGCGAAGCCGGATATGTTGTGTGCGTCGGGATTACGCGGCGGCGTCGGTGATGATGGCTTTGCCGTCGCGGATGACGATGTGTTGACCTGTGAGCGCTTGGAGCTGGGTGGCCAGATCACGGGCGCGACGATGCTTGTTGATGCGGGATTCGTAGTGTGCGGGCCCGAGCTCGCAGAAGCTGAGGTCGGTGTCCGAGAGCAGGTGGTAGACGACGGTCAGCACTGAGTTACCGACGGCGACGATGGCCTTGGGCTTACCGCGACGCCGGGCCAGGCGCCGGTATCGGGCGCCCAGGAAGGTGTCGGTGCGTGTGGCGCTGAACACGATCCGCCCGAGGGTGCCGGCCAGCCAGGGGTTGCCCTTGCCGCGGGACTTGCTGCGGGACTTGCCGGCCGACTGGTGGATTTGCGGGCAGAACTTGGCCCATGACACCAGATGCGCGGCGGTGGGGAACCGGGCCATGTCGACGCCGATCTCGGCGATCAGCTCGGCGGCGGCCACGGTGTTGACACCGGGGATGTCAGCGAGCTGGGCCGCCTGGCGGGAGAAAGGGCCAATTGTCTCCGCGATGCGGGCATCCAGCGCGGCGATCTGGGCGCTGATCCGGTCGATGTTGTCCAGCATCATCTGCAGGATCGTGGCGTGGTGGTCGGTGAAGAACCCGCGCAGCGCCTCCTCGAGCCGGTCGGTTTTCTTGCCGGCGTTGCCCTTGGCCAACCGGGCCAGTGACCACGGGTCGCGCTGCCCGGCGATCAGGGCCTCCATCATCGCCCGCCCCGAGACGCCGTGGATGTCACTGAGTACCGACGAGATCTTGATCTGGGCGTCCTCGAGCAGCTTCTCCACCCGCTGCATCTCCCGGCTCCGGTCCGAGACCAGGGCACGGCGGTAGCGGGTCAGATCGCGCAGCCGGCGGATCGGCGGCGGGTGCACCAGCGACGGGCGGCACATGCCGCGCTCGGCCACCTTCGCCAGCCACACCGCATCAGCGCGATCCGTCTTGGCCCGCCCCGGCACGTTCTTGACCTCGCGGGCGTTGACCAGCCAGCAGTCGAACCCCTCGGCCTCCAACAAGTAATAGACGCCCTTCCAGTCGGGTAGCTCCGGCGCGTCGCGGCCGGAGCCCCCTAAGAACCGGCCGCGCCCGCTTTCCAGGCAACCGGCTCAAGCAAGCCCCGAAGGCTCCTCAGTTGGGATGGCAGAGTGCTGGTACACGCCGATGCGGTCTGGGTGACGGCCACGGCAGTGTGTGTGATCAACTTCTGCAGATTGCGGACCCGCTTGAGGTCCCCCGCCTGTGTCGCCGTGAAGATTCGTCGCCGCAGCCGCCGTACGTTATCCGCGACCCGACGCCAATCCACGGCGTCCCAGTCGCTGATCTCGTCCTCAGGTCCGTTCACCGTCACGGTGTCCAACTTGCCCATCGGTTCTGGCGTCTCCGATCGTCTGGTCTTCACAGGCTCACCCGGCCCACGTCGGCTCCCTTTCGGGCCGGGCAGCACGCCCGTATCCGACCGGTTATGCAGCAACCGTCCGGCGGAGGAGCCGGATCGTGCGGTTGCCGGTTTCCCGTCGCCTTTCGGCGTGTCGGCGTTGGCTTCTTGGGTCATCCAGCGCCCGCTGGGGGGTTGCACCTTCCTTACGGTCGGCCTACCGGCGGAATCGACCGCCGGACCCCAACGGGGTTGTCATGTTGCGCATGAACAAGATTCGACCGGGCAGGGTGCCCCCTTTACCCCGGGGACGGTGGTGCGCTCCCGGCCGGCGACTACCCTCCGGCCGGCACCCGCCGCTTTCCAGCGGCCAGTCCCTACGGCCCCGCTGACACATCCCATCGGCGGGGGTCACCTTCACGAGGCGTCATCAGGGGTTCACTCACGTTCACCCATCACCCCAAGACGACCGGATGCCGCCCCGGAGCCGGGAAGCGCGCTGGCTTCCCGCCGGTCTTCTCCTTGCCCGCGGCCCCCGGATGGAACGGGAACCGCTTCGGCTTGGACCCCGGGCTTCGCACCCTGCAGTCACCCGCAGAGCACGCCGAGGCGGAGACAGGCCCTCACGCACTGGCCCGAGTACTACACCTACGGCATCAACCGAACCTCCAAACGGTGCCTCCCACTTCACTCATGCACCCTCATGTCGCACGTAATCGCTGGTCGATTCCATCACCACACGCTCAATACCCCACTGCCGCAACCAGATCGCCATCTCCAGCAGCGCCGCGGTGGTGGTGGCATAGCCCCGGATCTCCTGCATCCGCCGCCCCGGCTTACTTGGGTGCGGCACCCGCATGCACGCCTCCAGCGTGGCCTTACCCAGATCCAGCGCCGTCACCCGCTGCACCACCAGTTCGACCTCGTCGACCTCTTCCATCCCCGGTGTCCTTTCCACGCAACCGAACACAATGGCGGCCGCTCGCAGGAGTCAACGGAAGAACGGATCGAGTCGGACCCTCGTGCTCATGGCAACAATGCGCAGCTCCGCCAACGACTCCCAGGATCAAACTATTTCACGGGCTCACCTGCGCCAAGAACACTCGACCTCGGCGAGCGACCACACCCGATTTTCGCGCATACACGGCGTCCCCACAGGGGCCCCATTACTATTTCGAGACTGCGTTCAGTTCTGCTCGGGCCTGATCGATCTGGTCGAGGGCGTAAGTCGCCATGGCGGCGCTGCTCATGTTTTCGCCTGCGCGGGCGAGTGATTCGTAGCGCGCATCGCCGAGAACTTCTCGCAAGTGGGTGATTGTCTTGTTTATGTCGACGCCTGCCGTGTGCGCGAACGGGTTCGCGGCGATACCGCTGATGGTTGCCGCAGGCTCGTGGTGTCCGAGCCGGTCGAAGTATTCCGTGAGGACCGCGAGCGGGGTGTGCATGACAGAGAGGCTTCCCGAGTCGTAGAAGAAGCGACCCAGCACCGCTGCCACCGCGTCGGGCACCGCCGCCGGATCGGTGACCGCAGCCGGCGCGGCCCCAGATTCGTCGCCGAGCCGCGCCGCGACCTCGGTTGCCAGACGGGTCTTGCCGAACCTCGACGCCGCCATCGCTATCGCCACCTACGCGGCATTCCTCGGCAGCCTCACCGAGAACCGCTGCTCCATCAACGAGTCGCACTGTCGACGCGCTGAGCATCACGCCGCCAGGTGGAGCGACCGACTCCATCCGCTGAGCCATCCCTACCTGCTCGCCGATAGTGGTGTAACCCAAGGAAGCCGAACCGACTTCGCCAGCGATCACTTGACCCGAATTGACCCCTATGCGCAAGGCCAGCTCGACGCCGTCATGATCGCGAACCTGCACGGCCAACCGTGCGAGTTCGTCCTGGATTTCCAATGCGGCCAGACACGCCCGCACGGCATGGTCCTCCAACGCTAGAGGCGCTCCGAAGACCGCCATGATGCCGTCGCCAGTGAATTTGTCTACCGTGCCGCCATAGCGCTTCACGACCCCTGTCGTAATGTTGACGAGTTCGGCCATGATCTCGCGCAGCCGCTCCGCACCAACCACTGAGGCGATGTACATCGAATGGACCACGTCGGCGAACAGCACCGTGACCTGCTTGTACTCGGCCCTCGTATCGCCGTCTTGGACAGGGGAGCCACAACCATGGCAAAACCGGGCGTGCTCCAAGGGTTCGGTGCCACACGTCCGGCACGCTGCTATGGCCGTCACCCGACCCTCCGCCTATCCCGGCCCCCGGTTCTCACAGGATAGGCGATTGGACACTCGACGAGGCGCGCTGTTGGGTTCACAGTGGGTGATACCGATACGAAGTTTTGAGACTCTCATATGTCGTCTCTTTCGAGACACAGCGGATAGCCCACCCGACCGGGTCATAGCACGTCGGCCCACTTCATGTGCCCGTCGAAGCCAAGCGATGTGGCCATGGCGCGATAGCGATCGCGGTAGTCGCGATAGCGGGCATCGTCACCTTGAGCCCGTGCCAGAAGAGCACGGAGTCGCAGCAGCCAGATGTCGCGGATCACGAGACCCTCATCGGCTGGCACGGCCGCTAACCGCTCGATCGCGGCCTCGGCGTCAATGACGTCGCCGTTAGCACCGCGCTCCAGCAGCGTCTCCACCAAAAAGCCGGTCGCCGGAATGCCGTACGAGTGCTGTCCTGCATGGAACAGATCGTCTATCGCTGCGCAGATTTGGGGTATGGCACCGTCGCGGTCGCCGCACCTGGCCAGCTCCCGCGCGGTGTACACGTCCACGGCCGCAAGCGAGAACTGGTAGAACCGCCCCTCCAGGCACATGTCGCGGACCTGCTCCAGCACCGCCAGTCCGCGCTCACGCTCCGCCGGGGACTCCCGATGCACCAGCGCCATACCCAGCGCCCACCGGGCAAAGCCCAGCGCGAAATCCTCACTCGATCGCTCGGTGCTCTCAAGCGCCTTCTCGATGTCGCGCAGCGCAGCGTCGTCGGCCAGTAGCACTCCGTCCGCGATCGCGAAACCGTAGGTGTACGTGTTGACGATGGCATGCGACATTGGGTCGGCCTCCCGGGCCATGGCCAGCGCCCGGTCGTAATCGTCGCGCCACCCCGCACGGCCCAGTGCCCACAGGGCGGTGCCGCGCGATGCCAACGCCATCGCCAGCGGCGATCCGAAAACGATGTTCCCTTTGGTGGGGTCGCCGTCGGCCAGCTCGATGACGGTCTGTGACCAGCGCAGCGCCTCGGACATCTCGCCGGTCTGAAGCTTGATACTGATCGCCGCAAGGGACAGCCCGACCGTCAAGGTCGGCTTGCCGATCGACTCGACCAGCGCCATGGTTTCGGAGGCCAGCCGCGACGCCTCGCGCACCCGGCCATGACGCATGTGCTCCATCATCAGCCCGCCCATGCCATTCGCCAGCGACGGCTTGTCCCCGGCGGCCGTGCAAAGCTCTCGCAGCTCCTCAAACAGGCCGTCGGAGATGTCGGCATGGACTCGGAAGGCGTTGCCGCACAGCCAGGCGCGCGCGGCGATGCGCATCGCGGTGCGATGCGCATCGTCGGCGGGCAGCGCGTCGGCGACTTGGCGTGCCCGCTCCCAACTGGCCCACGCCGCCACAATGTCACGGGTGGCCGCCCACGCCCCTGCGCGCATGTGCCAGCTGAACGCTGCGTGGAGATCGCCTGCGGCCTGCAGGTGCTCGGCAATCAAGGCGGCATTCTCGTCGAGCGATCCGGCGCTGCGTTGTTCGATTGCGGCAGCCGCCCGCCGGTGCAACTCCGTGCGATCGGACTTGAGCTGCGACTCGTAGGCCACCGCACGAATCAGCGGGTGGTGGAACACATACTCGTGCTGGCGAGTGAACCTGACCTGATCGATGAACTGGGCCGCCACCAAGTCGGCAACCACCGGTTCGATCCCCAAGACGGTGAGTAGGTCGAGGTCGAACCGCGAGCCGATGACCGCCGCCCCGCTCAACGTGCGTTTCGCGTTCGGGTCGAGCCGATCAATGCGCGCGGCGATGGTCGCCTGCAAGGTGGCAGGCACCTTGGCCTCGCTGACATCTGCGGTCGACACGTATGCGCCGGTCTGTCCCTGCAGCACACCGCGCTCGGCCAAGTCCCACACGATCTCCTCGGCGAAGAACGGGTTACCGGCGGCCCTCTCGGCGATCGTCTTGCCCAGCGCACCATTCGAGGGGTCCGGGCCGAGCAGCTCCGAGACCAGTGCCGCGGTTTCTGAATCACTCAGGGGCGCAAGCGCGATGATTTGAGCACCGTGCACCCGAGCCAACGCCCCCTCGTACTCCGGTCGGTAAGTGGCCAGCACCAGCGAGGGCGTCTGCGGGATCACGGTCAGGAAATCGGCGATCATCGACTCGCTGACTTCGTCGATCCAATGGGCGTCCTCAACGACGTAGACCGCGGGCGTTTCCCGAGCCAAGGAAGCGGCATTCAGCAGCGCCGTCAACCGTCGCCGACGCGCATCGGGATCGATTGCCGGTAACGGAACATTCGGGTCGGCGATGCTCAGTAGGTCATGGAGCAGCAGCAAGTCCTCGGGGTCTGCGTCGGGAACGCGGTCGCGCACTCGATCGCGAGCGGCCTGCCCGTCAAGACCCTCCACGCCGGTGGCCGCGCGGAGCAACCGCGCCACGGCATGGAAGGGGACCTGGCTGGTGTGCGAATCGCAGAAGGCGGTGAACACGTCGACACCCCGGGCGGCGGCCATCGCGGCGACCTCGCGCACCAGACGGCTCTTGCCAATACCCGGTGACCCCACCACGTCGACCACTACGCCGTGGCCGTCGACTGCGCGGTCCAACAAGCCTTCAACGGCGGACATCTCCCACCGCCGACCGACCAGATTCGACTCGGCACGCCCGGCAGCGCGATGCTGGTCTCCGCTGCCCAAAAGCCGACGGGCGGGCACGCCTTCATCGGCACCCTTGATCTGGACCAGCTCGGATTCGCCGAGAGTCGCAGCGCCATCAACAAGTCGCGCTGTCGAGGCGCTGAGCATCACCCCACCCGGCGGTGCCACCGATTCCATCCGCTGTGCCATGCCGACCTGCTCACCGACGGCGGTGTAACCCAAAGCGCCTGAACCGATTTCACCGGCAATCACCTGACCGGAGTTAAGTCCCACGCGCAACTGCAGATCCACACCGTCGCGAGCGTGGACGTCGACGGCAAGCCGCTTCGTCTCCTCCTGAACGCCCAAGGCTGCAAGACAGGCGCAGATAGCGTGATCCTCCAACGCCACCGGCGCGCCAAACACGGCCATGATCCCGTCGCCGGTGAACTTGTCGACCGTGCCGCCGTACCGCTCTACAACTGCGGCACAGCGGTCAGCGAGGTCGGCCATGACTTCCCGAAGCCGCTCTGTGCCCACCGCCGCGGCGATATCCATCGAATGGACCACGTCGGCGAAAAGGACTGTGACCTGCTTGTACTCGGCTCGGGTATCGCCGTCTTTGACTGGTGAACCACACCCATGGCAAAACCGGGCGTTCTCCAGCGGCTCGGTGCCACATGTCCGGCACGCTGCTATGGCCGTCACCCGACCCTCCGCCGATCCGGCCCCCGGTTCTCACAGAATAGGCGATTGGACACTCCACGAGGGGCCGTCGGCGTTCACGGTGATTACGACACAGAGTTTTGCGACTCGCATATCTCGTCTTGTTTCAAGACAACGTGGGCGGCCCTCCCTGGATGCCCGGCGTCATGGCATAGCCTCAGCCCACGCGATATGCCCCTCAAAGCCAAGCGTTCTCGCCATGTCGCGGTAGCGATCCCGATACTCGCGATACGCGGTCTCGTCGCCATGAGCCTTCGCCAGCAGTGCCCGCAGCCGCAGAGGCGGTAGTTCGTGGAGCACCAACCCAGGGTCGGTGGGGATGGCTGCCAGCCGGTTGATCGCCGCCTGCGCCTCCCGAAGGTCGGCGTCGGCCCCGCGTACCAGCAGCGATTCCACCAATGTGATGGTGGCCGGTCCATACCATTGCCCTTCGCCGCTGGCGAGCTCGACGTCGATGGCCGCCCGGGACAGCTCGATGGCACCGTCGACATCTCCGGTGCGAGCCCTGTCCCTGGCGGCAGCGATGTCGACAATCGGGACGGCACTCAGGCTGTATCGCTCTTTTAGGGCCATGTCTCTGGCTTTCGCGAGCAAGTCGAAGCCGACCTCACTTTGTGGAGGGTCCAGATGGACCAGGGTGATGCCTCGAGTGAGTCGAGCACTGCCCAGCGTGAAATTGTCTCCTGAGTGCTCCGCGATCTGCAGCGCCTCGGCTGTGTCTGTTAGGGCGGCCTGGTCGGGCAGCAGCGTCCCGTGCATAAAGCCGAGAACGTATTTGTACATGATGACTAACGCGCGGGTCGCTGGGTCGAACGAGCGCGCCATGGCGATGGACTGGTCGAAGTCGTCTCGCCATCCAGGAATTCCCAGGTACATTCTGGCTGCGCCCCGATGTGTGAGCGCGATCGCCAGCGGTGATCCGATGAGCAGGTTGCCCTTGGCGGGGTCGCCGTCGGCCAGATCGATAACCTGCTGCGATAGTCGCAGGGCTTCTGCCATCTCACCGGCCTCGTACTTGGCGACGATCGCCGCGCCGAGTAGTGCGATCGTTAACGTCGGATCGCCGATCGACTCGAGCAGCCGCGCGAGTTCCGTGGCGAGCTGAGATGACTCGCGATGGTGGGCGTGATACATGTGCGCGATCACCAGCCCCGCCATGCCGATGGCCAGCGACACCTGGTCGCTCGCAGCGGTACACAGCTCACGCAGTTCCTCGAAACCGAGATCGGCGATGCTCCCGCCGACTCGGAAAGCGCTGCCGCACAGAAGGGCGCGCGACGCGATCCGCATCGACATCCGGTCAGGGTCGTCCGCGGGCAGCCGATCGGCGACCTGGCGTGCCCGCTGCCAACTGACCCGCGCCGCGGCGGTGTCGCGGTTGGTCGACCAGGTTCCCGCGCGCATGTGCCAGCCAAAGGCGGCGCGCCACTCGCCCGACGCCTGCAGATGCTCGGCGATCAACGCCGCGTTCTCCTCGACCGATCCCGGGTCGTTGTGCTCGATCGCGGTGGCCAACCGCCGGTGCAACTCGGCGCGGTCTGATTTCAGCTGTGACTCATAGGCCACCGTGCGGATCAGCGGCTGGCAAAACCCATACTCGGCCTGCGGGGTGAACCTCACCTGCTCAACAAGCTCCGCCGTGACCAGCTCGTCAAGGACCGGGTCGATTCCCACGCTGGACAGCAGCTCGCCACCGAAGCGCGACCCGATCACCGCCGCGGCGTTCAACGTCTGCTTGGGCCCCGCATCGAGGCGGTCGATGCGGGCGGCGATGGTGGCCTGCAGGGTAGCTGGCACACCCACCTCAGCGCCGTCCCCAGGGCACACGTACGCGCCCCGTTTCCCTTGCAGCACATCACGTTCGGCCAGATCACGCACCATCTCTTCAACGAAAAACGGGTTACCGGCGGCCCGCTCGGCGATCGCCGCCCCGAGTCCACCGACCGAGGGGTCCGACCCCAGCAGCTCGCCGATCAACGCCGTGCTTTCCGAATCACTCAGCGGGCCTAGGGCAATCGTCTGGGCACCGGCCACCTGGGCCAACACACCCCGGTACTCGGGGCGGTAGCTGATCAGCACCATCGAGCGGGTCTGGGGGATCACCGTGATGAAGTCGGCCAGCATCGCCTCGCTGATCTCGTCGATCCAGTGGGCGTCCTCGATGATGTAAATGGCCGGTTGCGGGCGGGCCAGCTGCGCGGCGTTGATCATCGCGGTCAGCCGACGCCGCCGCGCGTCCGGGTCGATCATGGCCATCTCGACGTCAGGGTCGCCGATGCCGAGCAGATCATCGAGCAGGACCAGATCCTGCTCATCAGCGTCGGGAACTCGGGCCCGCACCTGAGCCCGGGCGGCTCCGCCATCCAGCTCGCCTACCCCGAGCGCTGCGCGCAGCAGCAGCGTCACGACATGGAAGGGAATCTCGCTGGCGTGCGACTCGCAGAACGTCCAAAACACCTCCACACTGCGACCGGCGGCCATCGCCGCAGCCTCCCGCGCCACCCGGGTCTTGCCGATACCCGGGGCTCCCACCACACCGACGACACCCCCGTGGCCATCGATCGCGCGGTCCAGAATGGCTTCTATGGCGGCGATCTCCCAGCGCCGACCAACCAGGCTCGACAACACGCGCCCGACAAGACCATGCCGCGGCTCAATCGCCAGCAGGCGACGCGCGGGCACCGGAGCACCACCACCCTTGATATGGACCAACTGGTGTTCACCCAATAGCACGCCTTTTTGCTCGACCAGGTGCGCGGTGGACTCGGTGAGCATCACCCCACCCGGCGGAGCCACCGACTCCATCCGCTGCGCCATCCCCACTTGTTGCCCGACGGCGGTGTAATTGAAAGGCCCTGAACCGATGTCACCGGCGATCACCTGACCAGAGTTCAAGCCCACCCGCAGCTGCAACTCCACACCATCACGGTCGTGGACCTCGACGGCCAGCCGCTTCGCTTGCTCTTGAACGCCCAGGGCCGCCAGACAGGCACGAACAGCGTGGTCTTCCAACGCCACCGGCGCGCCGAACACCGCCATGATCCCGTCGCCGGTGAACTTGTCCACCGTGCCGCCGTAGCGATGCACCACCACCGTTGCGCGGTTGACGAGTTCGGCCATGACTTCCCGCAGCCGCTCTGGACCCACCGCCGCGGCGATGTCCATCGAGTGGACCACGTCGGCGAACAGAACCGTGACCTGCTTGTACTCCGCAGGCTTTGCGGCCGACACGACCGCCGCACCGCACTCGCTGCAGAACTTGGCCTTCTCGGTCAGTTCCGTGCCGCACGATCCGCACAACAGTCCCGCCGCTGTCATCTCACGCGGCCAGCCCACTGTCGTCCACATCAACATCGTGTCACCGCTGGCCAGCCAGCATGCGCCATATCGCCACTGCGATGTCTACGGCCACACGTCCGATGACGCGGCCCGCGCCGCTATCGATGGTCTGACCGGGTCACTCGGCCTATGACAAGCTCGCTCCTTGCTCGATAAATTACTGCGATGACAACCGCCATCCTGCTCAGCATCGCCGTGGTCGCCTCCGTCGCGTTAACCATCTGGCTCGTCCAGCGGGGCGGTCGCAATCGCTGAGGGTTGCTGTACCGGTTGCTGTACTGGTCCCAAAATGGCCCCCAGCTTCACCCTGCTACGGGTTGACCGCGCCGGTCGATCCGCCAAGCGGCTCAGTCGGGAACGAGATGGTCGGTGTTGACGAACACCAGAGCGCCGGTGTCCAACTGAACCGCCCACCGGCGGGCCGGGTCGATGTGGATGCCACCGAGATCGACGGCATGGCCCGCCAGTTCACCGAAATCCTCCACGATCACCCCTAGACCCTCAGCATCGGTGCCCGGATAGACGCGGACACGCATGTTCACCGCTAGGTGCGCGTCAGTTCGGCCCTCGTTATCGCTGACATGTTTGACCACCGTCTACCCCTGAACCGCTCGTGGTTGTCGCCCAGTGCCAGTACATCACTGTTACTCAACGGTGGAACACAAATTAGGCGTCCTTGGGAATCCGATACCGGGAAAACCTTGGCACTGATCTGACGGCGGTGATCCGGTGACAGCCGGTCGCACCCACCTGGTATCCCAGGCGCGAGATCTATTCTGATCGAGTTGACTGGCAACGCACGCGGACGGCGTCAACAGGTACACAGCTCACCGCGCCACGCTTCGATGCCCTCCCAGAGAGCAACTGCGGAAATCGCAAGCCCCACAGCCGGGTCCAGCCACCAGCCGCCGGGCCAGACCGCCAGCACCGCCAACGTGATCAGCACGGCGGCAGCCTGTGCTGCGCACAGATAGTTTTGCGTGCCCTCCCCGACAGTGGCCCTGGAGTCAAGGCGGGCACCCAACTTGTGCTTCGCATAGCCGAGCAAGGGCATCTCCAACAACGCCACAGCGGTTAATGCGATGCCAATAACCGTCGCCTCCGGTCGATGTCCAATCACGATGTTGTGGACCGATGCAGCGGCGATGTAGGGGGCGATCAACCAAAAGGAGATGGCGACCCCACGCTGCGCCCGGCGCTCGGCGTTCTCCGAAAGAGTGCGGGACCCGGTGAACCGCCACACCACGATCAGGCTTGCCAAGCCCTCCACCGCACTACCAAGTGCCCACCCGATCAACGAGATCGAACCGGCGACAAATCCCTGCCAGAGACCGATCACGCCCTCCGCGCACATCCACAGCAAGCTCGCCCACGCCAACCAACGCGCCCAGCGAGCCGCACGAAACCAGCCCGCATCCGGCACGACCGGCGTCAACAGTGCAGAGGTGGACGCATCGCAGCATGCCTGATGGACCAACGAGGTTTGCTCGCCAGTGCGCTCGGCGGCCATCAGGGCGTCTCCGTCCCGCAACCGTCCAAGCCGTAGTTCGGGCATAAAGCCACAGCGTGCCCGGTGGCGGCCAGCACTGTCTCGGCAGACGCAAGAACATCAATCAACGCGGGCTGCGTCAGTCGAAATAGTGACGCCCGGCCTAGCGGCTCGGAGATCACCAGCCCGCAGTCGCGCAAGCAAGCAAGGTGCTTGGAGACCGTCGACTGCGCCAGCCCCAACTCATCGACAAGCTCCACCACCCGTGCCGGACCGGACGCCAGCCGCCGCACCATCGCCAGCCGCGTGGGGTCACCGAGCGACTTGAACAGAGCCGCCGCAGGCGTCAACTCCACCCGCTTGGCTTCGCCCGAAGCGCCACTCATCGACCACCGCAGGTAATTTCCGTTGGGCAGATGGCAACATCGGGACCGCGTACCCGAATGGGGACATTCTGCTCAACTATGGCACCTACTACCACTTCAACGGCTGGACGGTGGAGGGCAGCAGCGACGGCACCCGGTTCAATGACAGCACCGGCCACGGCATGTTCGTCAGCATTGAGAACGTCTATGCGTTCTAACCCACAACCTGCGTCGTAGCACTTGCAGCTCAGCGTTGTCGACTCACTTGCCATCTATAGATCGACGCTGTGGTCCCAGATGATCTTTCCCCGGTACGGTGCCGGATACAGACCCACGACAGCCTTCTGGCGGAGATGCCATGGCGTAAAAGTGTCCGACTCAGACGCGGTGCGTGCTCTTACGTAATGCGAGCGGCCCACCCGGGGCCGACAACAAGCAAAGGAACCGATGATGGTCACACAGCTATACGTCGGCATCGTCGCGCTAGTCTTCTGCCTAGCCGGTGACGTTTACGTGAGGTTTTCGAAAGAACCAACAGATGCTAGATCGCCTCAGGGCCCCCCGGGCACTCGCTCAACACCGGCTCCGGCAGATCAATGCCCACTCTTTCGGCACAGGCCATCCGGCTCACGGCAGGTCGAGCAGGTGAGCGAGCACACCCAGCACGTGTGAGGCTGTCTTGCCGTCGGGCACTTCGGCCAAGGTCTCTCGGCCACCTTGCGCAATTCCGTGGCCACCTCACACCGTTGCGCCCGGTCTAGGGCCACCAGCTCGTCGAGCAGCGTCGCGGGAGTCTTCTCGGTGTCGGCCATGACTCCTCGTTGTTGTCGACGCGGGAGTCGGACAACTCCCCCATGCCAGCATTACCGACGCGAGACGCTGACAGCGGCGCGGGCATGCCGGGCCTCGGATTCTGACGTCTGTCATCGGACCGGGTCGACACGGCTCCGTAAGGAACAGAGTTGAGCCGAAGTCCCGAGGACGATCAGAACCGTGTCGGGATCCAGGCGCGTGTCCGGAGCCGGGTTCGCGATGAACTGGCCACTCGCGGTCCTTATGGCCAGCACCAGCGCCCCGGTCGTCAACCCAAGCGACGTATCGGCCAAGCACCGACCGACCAGAGGCGAGGCGGGAGTGATCTTGATTTCCTCGATTCGGTAATCGAGAGTCTCGTCGTGCATGACGACGTCAAGGAACTCGGCCACGTGCGGCTGCAACGCAAACGCCGCCATCCGCTGCCCGCCGATCAGTTGCGGATTGACGGCCCGGTTGGCGCCGGCCCGCAACAATTTGGACTTCGACTCCTCCGTGCGGGCACGGGCGATGATGACGAGATCGGGTCGCAACGCTCGACTGGACAAGGTCACGTAAACGTTGTCCGCATCGGTGTTCAGCGCCGCGATCAGCGCATAGGCGTGCCCGATGCCAGCGGCCTCCAGGATGCTGTCGTCGGTGACATCGCCCAGCAGCGTCGGATAGTCGAGACCCTGCAGGCGGGCGGGGTCTCGGTCGACGACGACGACCTGTTTCCCGAGCGCGTCGAGATACAGCACGCTGGCGCGACCAACGCGGCCCCATCCGCAGATGATGAAATGACCAGTCATCCGGCCTATCTGCCGCTCCATCCGCCTCCTCCCCAGCTGCTGGCGCAGGTGCCCCTCGATGAGCGCTTCGAGGAGGACCCCGAACGTGTACAACGCGGTTCCCACACCCACGAGGATCAGCGCGATGGTGAAGAACTCGCCCACTGTCGACAGCGGGTGAACCTCGCGGAAACCTACCGTCGTGATCGTCGTGACCGTCTGGTACAACGCTTCGACAAATCCGAACCCGAGGATCACATAGCCCACAGTCCCGGCAACGATCACCAACATAAACGCTAACAGCGCTCGGCCAATCCGCCGAAGAGAACTCACTTCGTAGATTGTGCACGCAGACGCGGACCGACTACGTCGGTCTCAACGTCAAACGCCCGATGCTGGGTACGGCTCGCCTATCATTCCAGGCCAATGCCTGATGACGGGGTCGACCTGGTCACCGAGTAACACCCGTACTCCGGACCGCACCCCTACGGCTTCTCGGTCAATCTCGGTCGCGACAACGTCGGGAGTACCTAGGAGTCGGCTGATGTTGCTGTAAATGGCGGGAGTGATCAGATGGCAAGGAAGATGGCGAAATTCGAGATCGAAGCGCTGATGGCTGAGCGGGAAATGGCGTTAAGAGAAGGCCTGCCGCTTCACCCCAGCATGAAGCTGGTATGGCACCGGTTGCCCGGGTTACAAGCTGGGCTGGCTCAGGCTCAGGCAGTGATCGAGTTGTTGAAGGAGCGACCAGAGTTGGCGCCCTTGATTCCGCCAGGGGGTCTGGAATGAGTTACTACTACGCTCCATCACCGCGATACCGGACAGCCTGCCTCGAAGCACTGCGCCCGTTGGGGGTGGACCTCTTGGCCGCAATCTGTGATCAGATGTCGCCTGCCAGGGTGATGGGACCACCCTTTTGCCATGAGTATGGGACCGGTTGTTTCCGGTCGCGGGCCGTGTGGTGATGGTGACTGACGATGGTGCTGCCGGTCAATCCGACGGAGTCGGATGGGCCGGTTTTCCGGGTCGGGGTTTCTGGCGTTGCCGGTAGGACTCGCCCTCAATGGCCAACAGACCCGAATCGGTCGGATAGCCCACATCGGCCTCCACCACCGTGGTGTCGGCGCGGACCTTATCGGTGCGCAGCAGCTTCCCGGCAGTCGCCTTAGCCAAAAGCGCCTCGTTCAGCCCGGCCACCGCATCATCACCGCATCGGGTGGTGATCTTCATCAACGTGGTCGGGTGCGGCACCCGGGTGCCCAACGAGATCCGGCAAAACCGCTGCCAGGAGATCGAATCGGCCACCTCCCGACACAGCGACTCATAGCCCAGCCGGTAGCGAAACTTCAAAAACATCAACCGCAGATAGCTCTCCACCGGAATGCACGGACGACCGATCCGAACATCGAAATACGCGGCGAACGGCGCGAAGAACACCGGATCATCCAGCAGCGCATCCACCCGCCCCAACTCCACTGGCAACACCAACAGCTCAGGCGGCAGAATCGAATCCCACAACGTCGGCTGGTCGTTTACAGTTCTGAGCACGATGGCCTCAATCCCTTCTAGCCCAAGGGGTTGAGGCCATCTTCTCGTCCAAACACCCCCAGCTCAGGGACCGCCACGCCCCCGACTTTTTCAGGTCGAAGTAGCTAGCATGGCCGGGGCGTAACCTGCACAGATATGCGGTGATACGTGCAAGGAGGAGTGTTGATGATGGCTGATCGCGTCATGAGGAGGGGCAGTCGCCTCGGAGCCGTGAGCTACGAGACCGACCGCAACCGTGACCTGGCGCCGCGTCAAATCGCCCGGTACCGCACCGAGAACGGCGAGGAGTTCGACATGCCCTTCGCCGACGACGCCGAAGTCCCCGGCACCTGGCTGTGCCGCAACGGCATGGAGGGCACCCTGATCGAGGGTGGTGACCGGGCCGAACCCAAGAAGGTCAAGGTGCCGCGCACACCCTGGGACATGCTGCGGGAACGCCGCTCGATCGAGGAACTCGAGGAACTGCTCAAGGAACGCCTCGAGATCATCAAGTCAGGCCGCCGCGGCAGGTAGCTTAGCTACCGGCCGGGGTCACGAACCTCGGGCCCAAGCCGACGGGGTGGAGTTGTCAACCGCCGATTCCCAATGGTGCCAGGGTGGGTGTTTCCATTTAGGGATTGACGAGGCAGCTAGCCAGTGCGGCGTATCGTCTGGCGCTATGGAGACGCGCAGCTTCAAGCTCGAGTTGCCCCAGGGCCCCACGATAGAGGCTGCGTACTGGGCGGGCTTAAAGCACATCGAGGAGACGCTGAATCTCAAGGCCTACGCGGACTATCGCCCGGTTGGGTCCGAGCCGCACCCAGCCATGTCCGGCATGGGTATATGGAGTTACAGCTACAAGGCTTAGCTCAGCCGTTGGCCTGATCTAAGGGGGATTGGGCCGACGCTCGCTCGTCCAGCAGTTCGTCTATGTGCGCTGTACTAGGCATCGGGTCACAGAACTCGCGAGCTACGCGCCACGCCCGGGCCAGTAGCCGTAGTTCGGCGTCGATGGTCTCAATATCACGCACGCCCGGCTCCTCGCTAAATGTTTCCGTTTCCGCCCAAAGGCGAGAGCGCTGCCGCTCGCTCGTCGAGCAGCTCGTTCTATGTCAACGGTGCTCGGTGAGCAGCCGTTCAAAGTGGCGAGCCACGCGCCATGCCTAGGTCATTTCAGTTAGTGATTACCTGGGCACCTCCGGGAGCCAGGGCCGTCCGCCGAATTTAGAGCGAAGCGTTTTAAGACAGAAGCCAGGCTCGCCACCCAGGCGGGGGATGACGGGAGGAGCGCCGGATCAGGTGGACGGCTACGGCAGGCTCGCCATGTGCGCCGCAGTGACTATCTACGCGATCTCCTCGGCGCGCTCCTGGCAGCGCAAGCTCGACCCCGTGGCGCGGCCTCATCACGGTTACGGGCGCGCGGCTCTGACCAATCCGACCGGCCCCGCCCGGTTCGTCGGCCAGCGGGCCTCGGCCTAGCTCAGGTCGTCGAGGGCGGCCAGTATCCGGTCCTTCGCTGTCGGTGGCCGGGTGGCCGTATATGCCGATCCCGGTCGGGCCCGGGCGAGACGAAGTTTCGAGACTCTCATATGTCGTCTGTTTCGAGACGCGGAGCTCTGCGTCCGATCGCCCTCATGGCATCGCCTCGGCCCACTTCATGTGCCCCTCGAAGCCCGGTGATGTCGCCATGTCGCGGTAGCGATCCCGCAAGTGCGCGTAAGCCGCGGCATCGCCGTGAGCCCGCGCCAGCAGGGCTTGTAGTCGCAGCAGCCAGATGTCTCGTATCACCAGACCCTCATCGGCTGGCGCGGCCGCTAACCGGTCGATCGCGGCCTCGGCTTCGGCCACGTGGGCCAACCCCGCCCGCTGCGGCGACCCCTGGGGGCTCCTGGGTCCGGGGGTCTAGTCAAGGAGCAGCATTAGCCGAGGCGGCTAAGAGGGCATTGGTGCCAGCGACGATCGCCTCGAGTTGGGTCTGCGAGAGCGGGCCGAACAGTGCCGCCATCTGCGCGGTCGTCGCCACTTCGGCAGCAGCCTTCTGGGCCTCGATCTCGGGGGTGTATTCGACCAGGTCCTCCTCGGAGAAACCGTGCATCTTGAAGTTATCGAGGTCTCGGTCTCGGTTGAACTGACAGGCAGTGGCAGGCGAGAGCCCGGCGGCCTTCACCGCATCGGTGTGCACACCGCCGCGCAGCTCTCGCAACAGGATGGCGGCCCGGTAGGCCCGAGCCGGGGCCGTCGGCGCTGCTGGGGCTGAGCGGTAGCCGTCGAACAGCGGCCAGGAGCCCGAGGGAACCGTGGCGACGAGGGCACCCACCGCGTCGGTGAACGCGCCGAGGGTGGCCGAATCCACTGCAGCGAAGGTGGCCTCGGCATAGTCGTCGGCGGCACCGAGGTGGGCTGCCGCGATCGCGTCTTCACTGGCCAGGCTGCGACCCCGGGTCACCACCGCGGCGATCACGCCGGGCTTGAAGAAGTAGAAGATGGCGTCGGCCGCCTCCGGGTCGACGCCACCAAGCATGGATGCTCGACCGGCACCGTAGAGGGAGACGACGTCGAGGCCGATGGCTTCGCCCCGGGCGATGGCTTGTTTGGACAAGTAGAAGTTGCCCGCCAGGTCCCCGATGGGGCCAGCGATGGTCGAGGCTGCGGTGGTTGCGTCCATCGCCCCAACCTAGCCAGCCCATGCTTCCGCCGCGCCAACGCCGCCTTCGACTGGTCGAGTGCCTTGGGCACGGCCGATGGACTGTCCTTCGCCGCCGGGGGCGGCCCACGATAGGTGCCGGGGGTATATGCGCGGGTCGCCGCAAAGGCGCGTACACCAATCGCCTCCCAGGCAAATCCTATGCCCAAGCGACTCAAGAAGATTGGAGAAGCTATGCGCTACTTAGGCCAGCCAATTGGACGCGCCATCAGGCGCTATGCGAAGAGGGTTAGGTACAAGCGAGAGAAACCCTTCGCAGCCGAGTACGCCCTTCTGGCTGAGTTGGGGCTGGGTCGCAACTGATGTCGCGCAACAGAGTCAGACGTTGGCGTTCCAGACACGCAGGGCCATGATGGCCGAAGTCAGGTATCAATAGGGGTACGACCGCGATCATGGCATTGCCTCGGCCCACGCGATATGCCCCTCGAAGCCAAGCGTTCTCGCCCACCGTCACCTGCTTGTACTCCGCCGGTTTGCTGGCCCCGACCACTGGCGCAGCGCACTCGTGGCAGAACTTGTCGCCCGCTCGCAGTCCGGTACCGCACGACCCGCACGCCAACCCTGTTGCGGTCATGTCATCGCCACGGACAAACGGGAGCCACACACTGCACACCAGACAACCACCGTCACCGTCGCGACGCGACAGCCAATGGCGGCACTTTTCGTTTCCTCGCACCGACTGATTCAATCCCCGTATCGTGCACCACTATAACTGCAGCTCAGGGCATATATTTAGGCTCTCAGCAAAAACCTGAAGACAATATCAAGACGATTGAGGTAGGGCCGACGCCACCGAAAGGCCCACCGGATGCCCGCCCTCGGCTGCCACTGCCGCCAGTGAGAGCGCCGATATTTGGAGATTCTTCCAATACAAAGAACCGACGCCAGGCTGGGAGGATGGCTGTCGTGGGCGTCATGCGCTGCCCAGCCAATCACGCCGCCAACGACTCAGCCGAGGAAGTCGCGTTCATCCGCGAATGGGCCGCAGCTACCTCATGGGACAGCACCCGCGAACGCCTGCTCGCCGAAGGCCACTGCCCCGCCTGCCCCGGCACCGAGCGGCTGCAGCCGGGGACGGCAATACTGGTCGGCAGGCAGCACAGCACGGGTCGCTGCCCGTGCTGCGCGGCGGTGTGGATCACCGACGACGAGCACGGCTGGACGTGCCTCGACACCGGAAACCTGATCTGCACGCACGCAAGCTGATTACCTCGCCGATCGGCGGCCTAAAGTTCATCAAGGGCGAATGGGGACGGTTATGAACGCCGGCGGGACGGGCATAGTGGTCGGCCTCGGTGTTTTCGCGCTGCTGGTGGGTGCGATGGCCGGGTATCGGGGCGACAGCTCGAAGTATGTCTGAGCGTGATCGCGACGAATCCGGCCGACCCCGTAGCACCCGCCCGCGCGACGCTCTTGGCCGACCGCTTCCGCAAGGCAGTGAGGGCATTCCACGCATCCCCGATGACCTGGAGTTGTCGCCGCTGGAAACCCTCGCCTATGCCCAAGACCTGCTAGACCGGGGCCTGGCATTCAACGCGCACGAGGTGCTCGAGGCGGCATGGAAGAACGGCCCGGACGACGAGCGGATGTTGTGGCAAGGCCTGGCCCAGCTCGCGGTCGGCATCACCCACGTCCAGCGCGGCAATGTCAAGGGTGCGATCAGCCTGCTTCGACGCGCGTCGAACCGTCTTGCCCACCACGACCGTCCGGCGCCGTATGCGATCGACGCCGCCAGTTTGGTCAACTACGCCGATGCGCTGATCGACGACCTCGAGGCGGCCGCCGAGATCACACCGAAGCGCCTGCGGCCCCGTTTGGTTTCGTCCGACCCCAATGGCCCGTGACGGGGAATTCTCACGAAGGTGGCGGCAGCTGAAGTTGCTCGGTGCTTGTCGTGCGGTCAGGCCATCTCGGGCACACGCAGGTGGGCGAGCGCCAACTCGAAGTCGCACTCGTCGAGCACCTCTGCAGCTACTTCCTGGCTGCCCGTGGCTCTGATCCTGTCCAACTGGTCCTTGTTCCGCTCCATCGCTTCGACGCTGTCGAAGGTCGCCGAGGCCACGCCACGACCGGATGCTCGGTCGACTAGCAGGCTGCCACTGCAGAAACCTTCCAGTTCCTCGAGGGCGGGCAGGATCGTCATCTTGTAGAAGTCGATGCCTCGGTCGATCTGGTCCGCGCCGACCTTGACCCAGGTGGCTCGGACACAGGCGCCCTCACTCGCGCGGTGCTCGCGATGCATGGCAGCGATCTCCCATTCCTCGACCTGCCTGCTACCACCCAGAAGCTCGGCGGCCCGGTCACGAATCGGCCGAATGGACTCCTCGCTTGCGCGCATCGCCTCCTCGGACTCCCAGGAGGTGGTAACAATGCAGCGGCCGGCCGTTCGGTCGACCAACAGGGACAAGCCAACGCACCCGTCGATGCCCTCCAGCGCGGGCATCGCGCTGTCGCGCGTATGCGCGATACCGGCGTCAATGGACGAGGGCTGCCCCTGGATGGTGGTACTGCGTGCGTACATGATCTGCCTCCTCTGCGTGGGGCAGCGTCTCGACGGCGCCGCCGTCCCCTTCATCGTCCTCCCACAGGTAAGGCGCGGCAATGGGCGGACGGGTGTGAGCCGGACGGCAATTCGTGGTTGCCGCCGTTGCTGCGTACTGGGGTTATCCCCCCGGACCACACAGCGCCTCGCGAACTAACTCTGGACTTCGCAAAGTTCGACTGGACACGACAGCCCCCACTGTCTCGTCCGGTCGAAGATTGCGAGGGATGCCCCGCGCTAGCTGGGGTTCGCAATGTAGGTCTGGACGATCGCAGCGGAAGTCGTCCCCCGATTTACATCGCAATTTCGGCGAACCGAAGCATCCAGGCGTAATCGAGCGGCGTCAGCTTGCAGCGCACGCCCGTCACGCAGGCCTACCACTACCGCCCTCACCGACGACAACTGAGTGTTATAACCCTGGCTGATCCGGCGGCGACCATTCGTAGCTCAGCGGGGTGAGGTCGTCATCGTTCGGGTCGAACGGGATGATGTTGAACCAGCCGGCAGTGGGTCAACCTCCTCGTTGCTGTCGAATTCGATTCCTGCCCAGATGCCCATCATGCACCGTCCGCTGTTGGCCCGGGCGTAGTCCACCTCGCTGCGCGTAACGCGAACTTTGCGGCCATCCGACCGAGTACCTTTGGCCTCCAGGTAGAGAAGGTCGGCGCCTTTCTGGGCAACAGCGTCGAATGGGTTGCCGTACCGGGTGTCGGTGACCGTCCAGCCCTCATCGCGGTAGTACTCCATCAGCAGGTTCTGTGCGGCGTTCTCGATCTTCTTTCGGCGTGCCGCATCCATCAGCATGGCTTGTCCAAGGCTCGGGCCGGTGTCGTTCTGGGTGATACTCGCGAGATGGTTAGACCACAGCTCCTCCAGCTCGTCGACCTGCTTTCCCCTGATGAAGGTTCCGCTCATCTGGAGGCGGTCCCAGTTCGTTTCAGAAAGCTGTCGCTTCAGCAGACCTGTCGGAAGCGCGTCCTCGACGGCGACAAGGCGTTCCAACAGAACGTCTACGTAGTTGGCTAATCCTCCCGATCCGTCCCAATCCTGATCTTGGTAGATTTCACTCACGACGGTTCCGCTGGCGACGATTCCCCTTCCCTGGGTTCCCTGCCGGAGCATGAACACCCGGTCACCGCTAGATACGCCCCCAATCCTGCCGCCGGTGGACCAGTCCATGATCACACCCTCACCCTGTGCAGTCCGTTCGACGAAATCGAGGTATTCGTTTTCATTCCAACGGTATTTCTGAGGGTTCCAGGTCAGGATCATGGCGTGTCGACCCTCAGTGTCCCCAAATTTCGCAGACGTGTTATTTGGCTGCATTGTCTTACTCTATTGTCAGTGAACACTATTGACCATCAGGCACCTCGGCGAAGGTCTCGGCCACCGTCCGCCACTCCGTAGCCACCTCGCGCCGGTGCGCCGGGTCCAGGCGGCCAGGACGTCGAGCAGCATGGCGGTCTTCTCGTTATCGAGCATGACCCAACCGCGTGCCAGCATCACTGATGGCTAAATCGCAGAATGGTCACGCTAGCCATCGTGCTTGAGCGACGAAGCCCATCGCAGTCCGACACTCCGAAGATCGCACAGAACAACCTTCGGGCCGCTGCGCAATAGAAATACGCACCGGTCGGTCGCGTGAGAGGCGGTCTGCCCGGTTGATTTCCGGGGCATACGGTCCCCTAGCGCCCACCAAATCTTGTCTTTGATGGAGCCGCTGCCAAATGGCGATGACAGCCCGGTATCGGGGGAACGCACAATCACGCCTTATCACTGCCGATCCGATCGCCGAGGATGCGAAGCCTGAGACGACCGTTAGCCGCAGTGGAGGACATCCGATAACCGGTTGACGCGGTTCCGTCTACGATGCCGACGAGCGGGTTCGACAGCCCGTCGACACTGGGCTGGTATCCGGGTCCTAACGGCAGCGCCCGTCCCGACGAGCTCGACTGCGACCCATTCACGACGGGCCGTCGGCGCTCACGGTGATTCCGGCACAAAGTTTTGAGACTCTCGAAACTCGTCTTTCGAGACAGCAAAACAATTGCGAATGGGGCATTCAGGACTCGACGAAGTCGACTACCAGGGCTACACGTACAGCCGACAGCGTTCAACGAGAATCTCTGCCAGCCGTTCCGGTTCGCTGACCATGAGGCAGTGACAGGCATCGATCTCGACCAGCGTCTGCACTCCGCCGAGTCGCTTCAATGTTTTTGCGTTGCAACTTCTGCGCGAGTGCACGATCCCGCAGGGTCAGAATCCAGGTGCGCGGAATGTTGTCAGGCATTCCTCGCCGGGACACATTCTCCGTGAGGATGCGAAGTGATTCCGCATAAAGCTTGCCGGCCATGAATCGGCGGCGATGCGAAGGAACTCCGTTCAAGTAACCGAATCTCACCAGCCATTTTGGCGTTTCGCGCGGCACGCCTTTCTTAGCGAAGTGAATCGCACCGGCATGTCCGGTCACTTTGTTTCTGAGCTCCCGACCGGAAGGCGGGGCTGGTGTTCACGGTAGTAGGCGGCCTCCAATTCGGCTGGCGGGATGTCCCCGCAGTACTCGTATAGCCGGCGATGGTTGAGCGGTTGTCGGCGATGGGCAAGTCACCGACGAAGAGTAAGGGCCGTCTCGGCGGGTCGAGGTAGCCCCAGTGCGTGATTCGGTCGAAAAAGCAGTGCAGGTTCATCAGCCGGTTCTTGATACTCATGGTGGCCAGTGGTCTGCCGGTTCGTGCCAGGGGTGTGGAAGACAGGCGAAGTTTGTATTCCTCAATGTGGGTACGGGTCAGGTCGGAGCAAGAATTGACTGCTGGGTGTGCCGTGGCGAGCCAGGTACCGAAATCGCGGAGATCGGTGTCGATGTGCTTGACGGTGTTCGGTCGCAGGCTGACCTCGATCTGCGCGAGGTACCGCTGAGCGGTATCGGTGAACCCTTTGGGCAGTGAGGACCATCCAGTCACGGAGACAGGCTGTTTGGAAGATTTCTTGACGGGTGCGTCGAGGACACCGGCATGGAATAGCGCCAACTGGACGCGGCCCGCGATTCCAGCGAAGTTGCGTGCCGAAGGACCCATTCCGCGGTCCCGTTGGGCGGCGAGTATGTCGTCACGAGCGGTGAGGAACCGTTTTGTGGTCAGTGCGCGGACGGTGGTGCCTGCGACGGCGGCAATCTTGACTGCGACGGCCCACTGAGCCTGCATGTCCCCGTCGGGTGTGCGCAGGATCCTGTAGATCTCGGTGAACCAGGCGTACTCGTCGGCGCAGTGGGTGCGGGCCGGAATCGACAGACGCAGGTCCACCGCGATCAGCACGGGGGCCGATACTTGGATCTCGCCGATGACGATGAGCCAAGATGCGAATGCGCGGGCCTTATTGATCGCGTCGACCTGCTCTGGTTCACCCAGTTCGGAGAACCCTTGTGCCCGTTGTATCTTCGCCATGAAGGTCCGGGCAGCTTGGGTGCTCGATCGGCCCATCTTACGGCCGGCGGCGCACATCGCGCAGGCGTAGCGCACCACCAGGTCATTCCCGACGTCTCTGGGCGCAACCGATATCACTGGCCCGCCTCGCCCTGTGCGTCGATCGCCTCGGCGGCGCGGCGGTACTCGTCGGCGAGCCAGTTGTTGGACAGATGCAGATAGATTCGGGTGGACTCGATCGAGCGGTGGCCGGCTTGAGCCTGCACTGCTTCGAGGGCCATTCCCGCCTCCCGTAACCGGGTCAGACAGGTGTGGCGCAACTGGTGACACGTGAGGTGCTCGATCCCCGCCCTCGCGCGGGCTCCGGCGATGATCTCATCAAGCCCCGCCGCCGACAGCGGTCGTCCCCGGCGGGGGCCTTTGAGCACGCAGAACACATGGTCGGTTTCAGCATGGTCGGGGCGCTCACCGCTCAGATATTCCGCTACGGTCGCATAGAACCGGGGCGAAAGTGGAACGATTCGCTGGTGGCCGCCCTTGCCGGCGGCGATGAAGACACGGTTCTCACCAGCGCGTAGATCCGGTAACCGCAGGCCAAGCACTTCGCAGCGACGCAGGCCGCCGAGCAGCATTGCCTCGACCATCGCCCGGTCCCGGTGCGTGCGCAACGCCGCCAGGAAGGCATCCACGGCGGCTGGGTCGATGATCCGCGGCAGCATGCGTGGCGTCCGGATCAGCGGAACACCACGTGTGGCACGCCGTCGGTCACCGCGAAGCGCCATCCCTCGCGGCACTGGATTTGCCGATACCGTGATGTCGCCCCTGACTTTCGAATACTCGTACAGCCCTGAGACCGAGGCCAAACGCCGTTTGATCGTCCTAGCAGACAGCCCCTTCTCGCCATCCTCAATCCGCACCACCACCGCGCCGCGGCGCGGCTCACGCTGAATCCCGATGAATTCCAATACATCCGCGGTGTCGACGTCGACCGGATCCTTGGTGATGACGGTGAAGAAGACCTTCAGATCGAACGCGGTGGCCAGCACAGTGTTCGGTCGTGCCCGTGCGCCCACGAATTGCAGAAAGTCATCGACAAGCGGGTGCCCGAGCCGCGGCACCTGGCCGCCATCGAGCGACGCACGGACCAGACACGGCACGAACACGAACCACCTCCGTGAACAAGAATCCGCGCCACCACGTCAGCTCGCGGGAGACGCGCCGAGGATTACCCGCATATCCTCACCAGTCGACCCATTCGGCGGTGGCATACTCGACCTGCTCGACGGTGCGCCAGGGTCCGCGGGGTTTGATCAGCTCGGTTTTGTACAGGCCGTTGATCGTCTCCGCGAGCGCATTGTCGAACGAATCCCCAACGCTGCCAACCGAAGCCGAGATGCCGGCCTCGGCGAGACGCTCGGAGAACCGCACCGCGGTATATTGGCTGCCCGCGTCGCTGTTAAGCCGAATTCGGCTTAATTCCGATTATGCCGAGGTTTGCGTTAAGCCGAGGATCTGTGGAGATCGCTTGTGCTGGTGGGGGTTGCTGGTCGATTCCTCGGCTTAACGTTGCGGGCTGTGGTTAGCGTCCGTCACACGTCCGGTGTTCTACAGTCCCCACCACGGACACCCCGCCGAACTGTCAGCCGACACGGTCTCGGCAGTGCTCAAGCAAGCAGCCACAACTGCACGCGCACAATGCCCTTCGATCCCCGAGCACGTCCACTGCCACATGCTGCGCAAAACCAAAGCCATGGACCTCTACCAGCAGGGCATCCCGCTGCCGGTCATCATGCGTCTTCTCGGCCATGAAAACGCCTCCACCACAGCAGCGTTCTACGCATTCGCCACTCTGGACATGATGCGGCAAGCCATCAACGCAGCCACCCCCGCGATCACCGGCCTTGCGACCGATGAGCTCACCGAAGACAGACTCCAAGCCCTCTACAGTCTCCGATAGCCCGCAACGTTAAGCCGAGGAATCGACCAGCAACCCCCACCAGCACAAGCGATCTCCACAGATCCTCGGCTTAACGCAAACCTCGGCATAATCGGTGTGATGAATCACCCCGCCCAGATCGGCGACGCCGTGGCGGCCTCTGGTCCAGATCGCATGCTCGACGGCATCCAGGACCAGCTGCGTGCTCATCGAGGTCGAGGTGCGCCAGCCCAGGATGCGGCGGGCGTACGCGTCGGTCACGAAAGCGACGTACACCCACCCCGACCATGTCGACACATAAGTTATGTCCGCAACCCACAGCAGATTCGGCGCGAGCGGCCCGAACCGGCGCTCCACGAGATCGCGCGGACGGTGCGCCGCGGCATCGGCGATCGTCGTGCGTTTCACCTTGCCGCGCCTTACCCCTTGCAGACCAAGGGATTTCATCAGCCGCTCCACGGTGCAACGGGCCACCGTGACGCCTTCCCGATTCAGTGCCAGCCACACCTTGCGGGCCCCGTAGACCCCGAAGTTCTCCGCGTGCACCCGGGCGATGTGTTCGCTGAGTTCCTCATCGCGGCGCATCGACGGCGAGGGTTGCCGCCGATGCGCGTCGTAATAGGTGGACGGGGCGATCGGGATGCCGTGCGCACTGAGCACCCGACAGATCGGCGCGACCCCGAACCGGCCGGCGTGACCGTTGATGTAGTCCACGATCAGCCCAGTCGGCGGTCGAGCTCCGCCGCGGCGAAAAACGCCGACGCTGTCTTCAAGATCTCGTTGGCCAACCGGAGCTGCTTCACTTCGGCGCGCAGCCGCCGCAGCTCGGCCGCCTCGGCCGTGCTGACACCGGCCCGCTGCCCGGCATCGACCTGCGCTTTGCGGACCCAGTTCAACACGGTTTGCGGGGTGCCAACGCCCAGCTTGGCGGCCACCGACGCCGCCGCAGCCCAGTCCGAGGCGTACTCACCCCTGACCTCGGCCACCATACGGACAGCCCGCTCACGCAACTCGGGCGGATAGTTGTTCACAGGACGCGAAGATGACATGACGTTCACTCTCACTCTCAAAAGAAGTGAAGTGTCCGGACACGCCGGTGCGATTCAAAGCGCCGGGCGATTCTCGCCAGGAGCCACGGTGAGCTGTCCACAATGGACGTGCCTTCGGGCGGAAGGAAGGCAGCAGCGAAGATCACTTCGCGTACCCGCGCCGCTCCAAGCTTGGTGACCACTCCTGGCAGCGTCATACCTCCCAACGAAATGACCAACGATGACGATGTCGTCTAACCCGGCGCTCTCGATGTCGCCGACGAGCGAGTCGACATAGTCGGCGACGGTCATCTCCCTCAGGTCTCCGGGCTTGTTCCGCCGTCCCGGCATGTCGAGGGTCAGCACCGTCAACTCCGGTGCCAACTGGTGGATCTCCTCGACGGTCAGCTCCCACGAATCGGCGGCGAATCCGCCCCCGTGCACAAGAACCAAAGCGGGCAGCGCCATGGCCAGGCCTCCTTCGACGCCGTGCGCGCCAAGCCGAATATAAAGCCATACACCCCTGCAGAGGTTGAGCCGCATTGCTCGGCATCAACGCCCGGTCTGTCATAAGGATCCGTCGGCTGGATCAAAGACGTGAGCCTCGTCTTGTTTTCAAACCGTTTTCAGACATTGCGTCCACGGACCCATCTCTTCGCGCCAGTGACGAAGGCGGTAGAACATGGGAGGATGCCGTGTATCCACGGCTATTCAGCCGGCGGGATCAAGCAGACGCCGTGAGAACACGAATTGCCAGCGCCGCGGGATCTTGGATGTTGGGGGACCACATGCAGACAGCCACATCTCATGCAGACCCCGCGATCGGCGCTGTATCTATATCTTTGGGTGTCTCCGAGCTCGAACTCGCTCGCATCGACGTCGATGCCGGAGCTCGCGCTGAGGACGTGAGGGAAAGGCTCGCCCAATACGCACGGAAGGGTGCTCCGGGGTTAATGGCTCATGAGTGGGCACACGAGTAGCGGGCCGGACAATGACCCTCCGGCGGCTCGATATCCCGGCGAGTCAGTGGCGCCGTCCAGACATCGCTGCAGTGCGCAGTGTTCTGGCCAATGTTGGCGCTGATCCGGCACGTGCCCGAGTCTGGCGCGGATCGGTTGTCCTGAGCTTCGCAGAGGTGGAGGAGAGTTATCCCTACCTGGATCCGGCGATTGCTGCCTTCTTACAAAATTTGTATTCAGAGATCCCACATCTCTTGTACTTTTTGAATCCACATCGGGCGAGTGGTGCGCTTGACAGCTTCTACGCGTCAATCGGCGCCCTGTGCCAAACCGAACACGGAGTATGGGTCCTTTGGTCGGATGATGTCGCAACGGCGTTCTACCGAGCACTTGCCGCGGCTGCCGAGTTTGCGATCAATCGAGGCGATGACTGGGTCGCCGTTGTCAAGGGCTACGAGTACGACGAAAGCCAATCGAGGTTTTCGGAAATACGCGCGATTCTCATCACTCGTGGAGTTATCCCGGCGTGAACAGATCGATCCACGCTCGCCAGTGCCGTACCAAGGTCACGACGTTCTGAGCTGGCCCGCTGGCGGTGTCAGTACCATCGGTGCCGTGGCACGCAACGGCCCGTCGGACGATTTCCACAATCAGCAGACGCAGTATGCGAACTACGGCGGCGTGGGAGGACCCCCGCCATCGGGGGAACCCCCGCCGACCGCTCCGCCGCCTGCGGAAATGCCGCTGGACGAGCCGGAGCCGCCCGAGGCGCTCGACCCGTTCGACCACGAATCCGAGCCCACCCCTTGGTATCGCAAGCCCGTCGGGATCATCGCGTGGGTCTTGGCCGTTCTGGTCCTGATCGGGCTGATCGTCTACGGCCTCATGGAGCTGATTCAAGGGGGTCAAGGCACCAGCCACACCCCAAGCAGCACGACCAGCACCACCCCGACGACGACCGCGACGACGCCGCCGACCACCACGACCACCCAGTCGTCGGAGGCGCCGCCCACCAGCAGCGCCGTTGAGCCGCCGGCACAGCAGCCGACCCAACAGCCGACGCGTCAGCCCACCCAGCAGCAGCCGACGCACCGGCATCATCTGCCACAATTGCCGTCGGTGATCACCATTCCCGACGGGCCCGTGGTCACGCTGCCGCCCGGCCTGTCGTAACGGGGCCTTTCATCCGGTCTCGGCCAGATGAAGCTTTGACGGCTGATCGGTAGCGACGTGCGTGGCGGCGGTGTGCGCGTGGGCCCCGCCGATAGCGTCAACGGTCATGGCAGGGCGCGAGCCGGGACACTACGGCGCCGGTGACACGATCGTGCAGGACAACTACGGCCCCGAGCCCGAGCCCGACGCGCCAATTCCCGGCTGGCGCAAACCGATTGCGTTGGTCGGGTGGGGCGTGCTCATCGCGATTCTGCTCGGGCTGATCATCTGGGGCATCGGGCAACTCGTGGATGGCGCCCCGCCGCAGGAACCGGCCACCACCATCGCGCCGACGATCACCTCAAAGACCTCAAAGACCCCGACCACCCCGCGGTCGAGCGCCGCGCCGGTCGCCCCACCGACCCATCACTCGGACGAGCAGACGACCACGGCGACCACCCCGGGGACCGACGCCCCATCAGCGTCCACCGAGAATTCGGGCGCGCCGACCACCACCAGCACCCCGTCACCTGGGGCGTTCCGGTTGCCGCAGCTACCGTCGGTAATCACGCTGCCGTCGTTACCGGGGCTGCCGACCGAGATCACATTGCCGCCGGGCCTGTGAAGCCGCCGCGCCCATAGACTCGCTGGAATGGGGTGTGCGATATGAGCGAGTCGCTCGGCTTGTCGATCGGTGCGGCCAACCTGGTTGCGGCCCGCGCGGACAGCGCTCCGGTGACCCGCAGTTCGGTGTTGACGCTGTTCGAGCACCGGCCGACCGAAATCGGTTTGCCAGAGGAAAACCCGACTCTGACCGAACCGGGCCTGGTGCTGCGGGGATTCGTCGAGCGCGTCGGAGACCCCGCTCCGTTGGTGGCGGCCGACGGCACGAAGTACCTCGGCGAGGTGCTGACGGTCGAAGCGATCGAAGCCATGGCGCGCACGGTCGGCTACGGGACGCCGGTCACCATCGCCGTCCCCGCCTACTGGTCGGAGGCGCAGACCACCGCGCTGCGTGAGGAGTTCTTCGCCCAGCCGGACCTGACGCGCGGCGGTGTGCCTCCGGCCTTGGTTTCCGACGCCACGGCCGCGCTGGCGGCGCTGCGCGCCAGAGGGGGATTCCCGGCCAGCGGCGTCGTCGCTCTGTGCGACTTCGGCGCCAGCGGCACCAGCGTCACCCTGATCACCGCCGGGCCGACCGTTCAGCAGATCGGTCCGACCGTGCGGTACGCCGAATTCTCCGGCGACGCAATCGATCAGCTCGTCCTCGATTACGTGGGGGCGCGCGCCTCCGACGCCACCAGCGCCGACCTCGCCAGCACCGCGCGAATCGGCTCGCAGGTCCGCCTGCTCGGCGAATGCCGCCGCGCCAAGGAACAGCTGTCGACGGCCGCGGCCGCCACGGTCGCGGCGGGTTCCGGTGACCGGGGTGATCGGGTTCAGCTCTCCCGCACGGAACTCGAGCAACTCATCTCCCAACCGCTGGACCGCTTCGTCGGCACCCTCGGAGATACGCTGCAGCGCAACGGGATTCAGCGGTCCAACCTGGCGGCCGTGGCGGCCGTCGGCGGGGGCGCCGGCATCCCGCTGATCGGCGCGCGCCTGTCGGACCACCTGCAGATACCGATCCACACCGCGCCGCAGCCCGCGTTCAGCGCCGCCATCGGCGCCGCGGTGCTGGGCCAGGAGCAGCCGGCGGCGGGCGTCGCGACCGCCGCCGGCCCCGTCGTCGAGAACCCGACCGAATTGGTGGAGACTGCCCGGGTCGCCGGAGGCGAACGCCCCGTGGCGTGGTCGGACGACGCCGACGATGCGGCCGAGCCGGTGCCCTATACGGGACCCGACATGACCGGCGAGTACGGCCGGGAAGCAACGCGATTGGGCGATGCGGAGCGTGACCGCTACGCCGCCGCGACCGCATCGCTGCCGTGGTACAAGCGCACGGCGCTGGTCTTGAGCGTCGTCGGGGCGGGGGCGGCCGTGCTGGTGGCGGTCCTGCTGGCGCTGACCCTGGGCCACACCAAATCCAACCCGGTCAACACCACACCGCCGAACGAACCGGCACCACCGCAAACGTCGCAAACGGTGACCATCACCGGGCCGAGCGACAGCACCACCGTGACGGTGATCCCGCCGCCGCCGTCGACGGAGCCGCCGGCGACGACCACCACCAGTCAGCCGCCCACCACGACGACGCAGGCGCCGACCACCACGAGCGCCCAGCCGACCACGACGTCGCAGGCGACCACCACCGCTGCGCCAACGACCACGCGGGAAAGACCGTCTCGCCCTGGGCTCCCATTCCCGCGTTAATGCGGCTCGACGTCGGACGGCCAAGCGGACCAACGGGCACTAAGTTAGGGCAGCCTTCCTCGCATCGAAAGCTGCCGAGATGTAACTATGAGCAGGGCTGATCAGGGAAACAAAGCGCAGGCTGAACTAACTATGCAGTGAGGAGACCTTTTGTGACCACACAGATGCTCATCAGACTGATAGTGGGCCTCGGCATGACCGTGGTAGTAGGCGCCCTGGCTGCGCGGCGGGTCTTTTGGCTGTACAAGCTAGTCATGTCCGGCCAGTCGGCCACCGGGCGCACCGGCAACCTCGGCGCCCGGATCTGGACGCAGATCGCCGAGGTCTTCGGGCAGCGTCGGATGCTGAAGTGGTCGCTGCCGGGTTCGGCGCACTTCTTCACCATGTGGGGCTTCTTCATCCTGCTCACGGTCTACATCGAGGCCTACGGCGTGCTGTTCCAGCCGAACTTCCACATCCCGCTCATCGGCCGCTGGAACGCGCTGGGCTTCCTGCAGGACTTCTTCGCGCTGGCCGTGCTGACGGGCACCATCACGTTCGCGATCATCCGACTGCGCAGCGAGCCGAAAGAATACGGCCGCAAGTCACGGTTCTACGGCTCACACCTGGGCGCTGCCTGGCTCGCCCTGTTCATGATCTTCAACGTCATCTGGACGTACGCCCTTTTCCGCGGGGCGTCGGTGAATGCCCTCGGCGACGAGTTCCCTTACGGCCGCGGCGCGTTCTTCTCACACTTCATGGGCAACCTGCTGCATCCGTTGGGTCAAAGCACCAACGAGATCATCGAGACCGTCGCGCTGATGCTGCACATCGGCGTCATGCTGGGCTTCCTGCTGGTCGTGTTGCACTCCAAGCATTTGCACATCTTCCTGGCGCCGATCAACGTCGCGTTCAAGCGGCTGCCCGACGGGTTGGGCCCGCTGCTGCCGATGGAGTCCGGCGGCAAGCCGATCGATTTCGAGAATCCCGGCGACGACGACGTGTTCGGCCGCGGCAAGATCGAGGACTTCACCTGGAAGGGCATGCTCGACTTCGCCACCTGCACCGAGTGCGGGCGCTGCCAGTCGCAATGCCCGGCCTGGAACACCGGCAAGCCCCTTTCGCCCAAGCTCGTCATCATGGACCTGCGCGACCACTGGTTGGCCAAGGCGCCCTACATCCTGGGTCAGAATCCGGAGCCGCTGGAGGGTCTCGACCTCGAGACGGCCAAGGAAGAGGGCCACCATGTGCCGGAATCCGGATTCGGCCGGGTACCCGGACACGGGCCCGAGCAGGCGAGCCGCCCGCTGGTCGGCACCGCCGAACAGGGCGGTGTGATCGATCCCGACGTGCTGTGGTCATGTGTGACCTGCGGCGCCTGCGTCGAACAGTGCCCGGTGGACATTGAACACATCGATCACATTGTTGATATGCGCCGCTACCAGGTGATGATGGAGTCGGAGTTCCCCTCCGAGCTGTCCACGTTGTTCAAGAACCTGGAGACCAAGGGCAATCCGTGGGGGCAGAACGCGTCGGACCGGACCAACTGGATCGACGAAGTCGACTTCGACGTCCCGGTCTACGGCGAGGACGTCGACAGCTTCGAGGGCTACGAGTACCTGTTCTGGGTGGGCTGCGCGGGCGCCTACGACGACAAGGCGAAGAAGACCACCAAGGCCGTCGCCGAGCTGCTCGCCATCGCGGGCGTGAAGTACCTGGTGCTGGGAACGGGCGAAACCTGCAACGGTGACTCCGCGCGCCGGTCGGGCAACGAGTTCTTGTTCCAGCAGCTGGCCCAGCAGGCCGTCGAGACCCTGGACGGACTGTTCGAGGGAGTGGAGACCGTCGACCGCAAGATCGTCGTGACCTGCCCGCACTGCTTCAACACCCTGGGCAAGGAATACCGGCAGCTGGGCTCCAACTACACCGTGCTGCACCACACCCAGTTGCTCAACCGGCTGGTGCGCGACAAGAAGCTGGTGCCGGTCACCCCCGTCTCTCAAGACATCACCTATCACGACCCTTGCTACCTGGGCCGGCACAACAAGGTGTACGAGGCGCCGCGGGAGCTGATCGGCGCCGCGGGGGCCAACCTCACCGAGATGCCGCGGCACGCCGAGCGCAGCTTCTGCTGCGGCGCGGGTGGTGCCCGCATGTGGATGGAAGAGCACATCGGCAAGCGGATCAACCACGAACGCGTTGACGAGGCATTGGCCACCAACGCCGCCACGATCGCCACCGGCTGTCCGTTCTGCCGGGTGATGGTCACCGACGGTGTCAACGACCGGCAGGAGGAGGCCGGTCGCAGCGGCGTCGAGGTGCTTGATGTGGCCCAGGTGCTGCTCGGGTCGCTCGAGTACGACAAGGCGACACTGCCCGAAAAGGGTACGGCCGCAAAGGAGGCCGAGAAGCGGGCCGCCGCGACGCCCAAGGCGTCCGGCGCGGCCGCTAGCGCGCCCGCAGAGGCGCCGCCGGCTCCCGCCGAGGCGCCCGCGCCCACCCCGGCCGCCAAGGCGGAGACGGTCGCCCCGGCCGCCGCCCCAGCCAAGGGTCTGGGTATCGCAGGCGGCGCCAAGCGACCCGGCGCCAAGAAGGCGGCCCCCGATACAACAAAAGCCAAGGCAGCTCCCGCGGCCGAGGCGCCCGCCGAGCCGGCCGCCGAGGCCGAGGCTCCCGCGGCTCCCGCCGCGCCCGCCGCGCCCGCCAAGGGTCTGGGTCTCGCCGCCGGCGCCAAGCGACCCGGCGCCAAGAAGGCGGCCCCCGATACAACAAGAGCCAAGGCGGCAGCTCCCGCGGCCGAGGCGCCCGCCGAACCGGCCTCCGAAGCCAAGACCGAAGCCAAGGCGGCTGAGGAACCAGCGGCTCCCGCGGCACCCGTTAAAGGCCTGGGCATCCCCGCCGGCGCCAAGCGACCCGGCGCCAAGAAACCCGCAGTCCCAGCGGCTCCTGAAAAGGCGGAGGCAACCGGGGCTCCGGCCGAACAGCAACCCGAGGCCAAGTCGGAGCCGGAGCAGAAACCGGAGCCGTCGACGCAGTCCGACGGTGACGCGGCACCCCCGGCAGCACCCGTTAAAGGCTTGGGGATCGCACGCGGCGCCCGTCCGCCGGGCAAGCGCTGATCACGATTTGGCCCTGGTCAGCAAATTTCATTGGACAACGATGGCACCATGGGTGACGTGACTACTCACCAGCTGCCCGCGCACACCGTCGGCCATCACCGGCAGCGGGCCTTCGCGCAGTCGTCCAAACTGCAGGACGTCCTGTACGAGATCCGCGGCCCGGTGCACCAGCACGCCGCGCGGCTGGAGGCCGAGGGACACCGCATTCTCAAGCTCAACATCGGCAACCCGGCGCCGTTCGGCTTCGAGGCGCCCGACGTGATCATGCGCGACATGATCCAGGCCCTGCCGTACGCCCAGGGGTACTCCGACTCGCAGGGCATCCTGCCCGCCCGGCGCGCGGTGGTCACCCGCTACGAGCTGGTCGAGGGCTTCCCCCGGTTCGACGTCGACGACGTCTACCTGGGCAACGGGGTGTCCGAGCTGATCACGATGACGCTGCAGGCCCTGCTCGACAACGGCGATCAGGTGTTGATCCCGTCGCCGGACTACCCGCTGTGGACGGCCTCGACCTCGCTGGCGGGCGGCACACCCGTGCATTACCTGTGCGACGAGACGCAGAACTGGCAGCCGGACATCGCCGACCTGGAGTCGAAGATCACCGAGCGCACCAAGGCGCTGGTCGTGATCAACCCCAACAACCCGACCGGCGCCGTCTACAGCCGCGAAATCCTCACCCAGATGGTCGATCTGGCGCGCAAGCATCAGCTGCTGCTGCTCGCCGACGAGATCTACGACAAGATCCTCTACGACGACGCCAAGCACATCAGCGTGGCCTCGCTTGCGCCCGGCATGCTGTGCCTGACTTTCAACGGCCTGTCGAAGGCCTACCGCGTCGCCGGCTACCGGGCGGGCTGGCTGGCGATCACCGGGCCCAAGGAGCACGCCGGCAGCTTCATCGAGGGAATCAGCCTGCTGGCGAATATGCGGCTGTGCCCGAACGTCCCCGCGCAGCACGCCATCCAGGTCGCCCTCGGCGGCCACCAGAGCATCGAAGACCTGGTTCTCCCCGGCGGCCGGCTGCTCGAGCAGCGCGACGTGGCCTGGACCAAGCTCAACGAGATCCCCGGGGTGTCCTGCGTCAAACCCGAGGGTGCATTGTATGCGTTTCCCCGCTTGGATCCCGAGGTCTACGACATCGCCGACGACGAACAGCTCGTCCTCGACCTCCTGTTGTCCGAGAAGATCCTGGTGACCCAGGGCACCGGATTCAACTGGCCCGAGCCGGATCACCTGCGGATCGTGACCCTGCCGTGGTCCCGTGATCTTGCCGCCGCAATCGAGCGGCTGGGCAACTTCTTGACCAGCTATCGGCAGTAAGCAGGTTCGCCAGGGGCGCCCTCTACGGTGGAGCGGGTGACCCATTCCCACTCGCACAGCTTGTCGTCGGGCCCGTCTCCGCTGGGTCCGCTGCCCGCCAGGATCGTCGTCGGGCTGCTGGTCGCGATCGGTGTGGCCGTGATAGCCGGTGCGGTACTGCTCTGGCCGAGCCGCCAGCACGTCGACATCCCGATGCCGTTCCAGAACGCGTCCGGCGGCGCCGTGAGCACCGAGCGGGGGCACGTGCTGTCCAGCGGACTGGGCGACTGCGGCAGCCCGTCGGCCAGTCAGGTGCTCACCACCGGGCCGGCGCCGGCACAGCCCGGCGCCGGGCGGTGCTTACAAACGCTTGTCGCAATCGACTCCGGGCCGAACGCGGGCGCCAAGACGCTATTGGAATCCTCCCCGGGCCCGGGCCAGCCCCACTTCGCGCCGGGTGATCACGTCCGGCTCGTCCGGCAGGTCGACGACCAGGGCGCGACCAGCTACGCGTTCTACGACTTCGAACGCGGCTGGCCGCTGGTCGCGCTCGCGGTGGCGTTCGCGGTGGTGATCGTGGCCGTGGCCCGCTGGCGCGGGCTGCTCGCGCTCGTCGGCATCGTGGTCGCATTCTTGGTGCTGGTCGTGTTCCTGCTGCCGGCGCTGCGTGACGGCGCGCCCGCCGTTCCGGTGGCGCTGGTGGCATCCGCGGCGATCCTCTACGCGGTGATCTACCTCGCCCACGGCGTCAATCTGCGGACCAGCGCCGCCTTGCTGGGCACCCTGGCATCGTTGTTGCTGGCCGCCGGATTATCTTGGGCCGCAGTCGATCTGGCTCATCTCACCGGCTTGTCGGACGATCAGAATTCGCAGGTATCGGCGTATCTGGGCAACGTGTCGATCAGCGGACTGCTGCTCGCCGGGTTCATCATCGGGTCGCTGGGTGTACTCAACGATGTGACCGTGACGCAAGCGTCGACGGTATTCGAGCTTGCCCATCTCGGCGGTGACACCTCGCGACGGGCCATCTTCCTGGGCGCGATCCGGGTGGGCCGCGACCACATCGCCAGCACGGTGTACACGCTGGTGCTGGCCTACGCCGGCACTTCGCTGCCGTTGCTGTTGTTGTTCAGCGTCGCCAACCGCTCGCTGGGTGACGTGCTGATCAGCGAGAGTGTGGCCATCGAGCTCGCCCGCTCCGCGGTCGGCGGCATCGCGCTGGCACTGTCGGTGCCGTTGACGACGGCGATCGCCGCGGTGCTGGCGAAACCCGCCGAAATCAGCGCCGCTCCAACAGCCCCAGCAGGTAGTCGCCATATCCGGACTTGACCAGCGTGTGCGCACGTTCGGCCAGCTCCTCGTCGGTGATCCAGCCCTGTAGCCACGCAATTTCCTCGGGAACGCTGACCTTCAGCCCCTGCCGACGTTCCAGCGTGCGCACGTAGTCGCTGGCGTCCAGCAGCGAGTCGAAAGTGCCCGTGTCCAGCCACGCCGTCCCGCGGGCCATCACCTCGACCGACAGCCGGCCCCGGTTGAGATAGATCTGGTTGACCTCGGTGATCTCGTACTCGCCGCGCGCCGATTTCTTCAAGCCCTTGGCGATCTCGATCACGTCGTTGTCGTAGAAGTACAAACCCGGCACCGCATACTGGGACTTCGGCGTGGCCGGCTTCTCCTCCAGCGACAGCGCCAAGCCGTCGGCCCCGAATTCGACGACTCCGTAGGCCGACGGGTTGGCCACCCAATAAGCGAAAACCGCTCCGCCGCTTATGCTTTGGAAGCGACTCAGGCTGGTGCCCAGTCCCGGGCCGTAGAAGATGTTGTCCCCCAACACCAACGCCGCCGAATCATTGCCGATGTGGTTGGCGCCGAGCACGAAGGCCTGAGCCAGACCCTCGGGTTGGTCTTGCTGCACGTAGGTGAGGTTGATGCCGAATTGCGAGCCGTCACCGAGGAGTCGCTGAAAGCCGGCCGCGTCGTGGGGCGTGGTGATCATCAGGATGTCGCGGACGCCGGCCATCATCAGCGTGGACAGTGGGTAGTAAACCATCGGTTTGTCGTAGACCGGCAACAGCTGCTTGCTGATGCCGATGGTGATCGGATGAAGGCGGGTGCCCGACCCGCCGGCCAAGACGATCCCACGCATGAGTGCCTCCCGTAATCGGCCCTAATTTACGAGGTCGGCCTCGGTGAGTTCCGTTGCCGTCAGCGCCGCGGCCAGGCTTTCGTGCCGGAACACCGAGGTGACATGGTCGCGGACCACTCGGAATGTAGACGCGGCGTCCGTTACGGCCCCGTCCGGTGTGCTGATTTTCTGTCCGACGACCACGACGCCGTCGTGCACATACATCCGGGTTGGCTCTGCCGTGCCTTCGCGCGAGGCGGCCCACGTGCGTAGCGCCTCGTGGCCCTGTCCGGCCCCGTGAGCATCGCCGATCTCGATGTCGTCGCTGGACAAGGCAACCAGGGTGTCCAGGTCGGAAGCGTTGAGAGCGTCGTGCCACGCCAGAACGGTGGCAATCTCCGATGTGGTCATGGTCAGCAAGTTACCGTGTCCGGCCCGGGTTGAACCCGGTTATAAAGGCGTACGGTCCAGCCAGTTCTGCCAGACGCTGTCGTCGCCGAACAGCTGGATACCGGTGTCGGCCAGCGAGACCCGACGAACCATTGCCAGCAGCAGCTCGGTCGCGCCGCCGCGCAGGGCCGCGCTGCCCTTGCCATGCTCGTGCGACCAGGTGATAGCGCCCGCATCGACGCCGACGGTCCATTCGCCGGTGTCGCCGAGCCCGGGATCGGTGGCGTGCAGGTGCAGGGTGTTGCCGTCCTCGAGCGGCAGCGGCGCCCCCTCGCTTCCCGCCTGAATCGCGACTCGCTCGAGCCATTCCGTGATCCCGTCGGCCGCGATGTCCGCGTCGAGGGTGAATTCGCTGCCGGTCGCGATGGCGGCGTCGGCGCGGTGCACCGCCGTTTCGTGCAGCCGGCGCCGGATCCACCAATTCGCCGGGCGCGTCCCGAGGAACGTCCACACCGGTGTTTCCACGCCCGACATCTCGACGGCGTCGACGAGCCGCTGCGCGCCGCCATGCAGCCACGAGATCGCGTCGGCGGGATCCGGTGGCGGCTTGCCGCCCTCGACGGCGCGGGGGTCGAGGAAGTCGTCGAGCCGGTCGCGCACGATCTGCGCGGCCCAGCGGTCTCCGCGCCCGACGTGGCGCAACAGTTGATTGAGCGTCCAGCCCGGGCACGTCGGCACCTGTTTCGACTGGTCGACGCTGCGAAAGAGCTCCGCGAAGGCGCGGTTCTCGTCGAGGAACGCGGCGGCATAGTCCACGCGGTCAGGCTACCCGGCGAGCCCGGGCCCCGGAGGAGCGGAAGAGCGAGCGGGGAGGCCGTGATAGCGATAGCGTCCGTCCTGTCGTGAGCTGATGAAAGGTGCGGGGGAATGTCGTTTTTGATTGCTGCGCCGGAGGCGCTGGGGGCGGCGGCTTCGGAATTGGCCGGTATCGGTGCGACGGTCAGTACGGCCCATGCGGCCGCGGCGGCCTCGACGACGCGGGTGCTGGCCGCGGGCGCCGATGAGGTGTCGACGGCGATCGCGTCGCTGTTTTCAAGCCAGGCGCAGGACTTTCACGCGCTGAGCGCCCAGGCGGCGGCGTTTCATGACCAGTTCGTGCAGGCCTTGAGCGGAGGCGCGGCCTCGTACGTCAGCGCGGAGGCCGCCAACGTCGAGCAGACCCTGCTGGACGCCGTGAATGCGCCCACGGAGGCACTGTTTGGGCGCCCGCTGATCGGCAATGGCGCCAACGGGGCCCCGGGGACCGGCCAGGACGGCGGGCCCGCCGGAATCTTGATCGGCAACGGCGGGGCCGGCGGGTCCGGCGCGCCGGGCCAAAACGGCGGCAACGGCGGCAACGGCGGGGCCGCCGGGCTGCTCGGCGCCGCCGGCGCCGGCGGCGCCGGCGGGGCCGGCCCCATCGGCGGCAAGGGCGGTAACGGCGGGACCGGCGCGCTGTTCGGCGCCGGCGGCGCCGGCGGGGCCGGCGGGCTGTCCACCCTCGGCCACGGCGGGACCGGCGGAGCCGGCGGGAACGGTGGGATCTTCGGCGCCGGCGGCGCCGGCGGGGCCGGCGGCCCCTCGACGAGTGGCGTCGGCGGCAACGGCGGCGCCGGCGGGAACGGCGGGTTGTTCAGCATCGCGAGCAACGGCGGGATCGGCGGACCCACACAGCCCACCGGTGGCGCCGGCGGCGTCGGTGGCGCCGGCGCCACCGACGGCGGGAACGGCGGCAGCGGCGGTAACGGCGGGCTCCTCGGCGCCGGCGGGGTCGGCGGCGCCGGCGGGGCCGGCATCGGCGGGAACGGCGGCAACGGCGGCAACGGCGGGGCCGGCACGGTCTGGGGGAACGGCGGCGCCGGCGGCGGCGGCGGCACGGGCGCCACGGGCGATGGCGGGTCCGGCGGTGCCGGCGGCGCGGGCGGCATGTTCGAAGGCTCCGCCGGCGCAGGCGGTGACGGCGGGACCGGCTTCGTCAACGGCGGCGCCGGTGGCCACGGCGGCAACACAAGGGGGGTTTCCGGCAACGGTGGTGACGGCGGCGCCGGCGGTACCGGCCTCTCGGGCGGCGGCGGAGCCGGGGGTAACGCCGGCAACTCCGGCCCCGTCCAGGGCACCGCCGGGCGCGGCGGTAACGGCGGCTTCGGCGGCGGCGGCGTCGGCGGGGCGGGGGGTAGCGGCGGCAACGCCGCCGGGCTCTCGGGCAGCGGCGGTGCCGGCGGGGCCGGCGGGATCGGCAGCACCAGCGGCGGGAACGGCGGGAACGGCGGCAACGCCGCGCTCATCGGCTACGGCGGTGAGGGCGGCCCCGGCGGGCAGGGCGTTACGGGGCGCGGTGGTGACGGCGGTAACGGCGGCAACGCCGTGCTTCTCGGCAACGGTGGTGACGGCGGTAACGCCGGGATCGGCACGCCGCCAGGCAATGTCGGCATCGGTGGTGCGGGCGGGCTGATCGGCCAGGGCGGAAATAACGGGTTGACGTAGCCGATGGGCCGCGCTATGGCCGTGGGGCTCCCAGCCGGAACACCCGCCACCCCGCCTGCCGCCAGCGGGCAACGTCAAGGCAGCTGCGGCCGTCGACGATGACCCGGGCCCGCACCCGATCGGCTAAGTCGTTCGGGTCGAGGTCGATGAACTGCCGCCACTCGGTAAGAACCAGCACCGCATCCGCGCGCTCGCAAGCCTCTTCCACCGAAACCGCATAGTTCAGCGTCGGGAATACGCGCTGCGCGTTGTCCAACGCCTTCGGGTCGTACACGTTGACCGCAGCCCCATTGAGCTGCAGTTGGCCGGCGACGTTGAGCGCGGGCGAGTCGCGCACATCGTCGGATTCGGGCTTGAACGCCGCACCCAGTACGGCGATGTTGGCACCCAGCAGCGAGCCGCCGCACGCGGCGGTGGCCAGTTCGACCATCCGGGTGCGCCGGCGCATGTTGATGCTGTCCACCTCACGCAGGAACGTCAGCGCCTGGTCGGCCCCGAGCTCGCCGGCGCGGGCCATGAACGCGCGGATGTCCTTGGGCAAGCAGCCCCCGCCGAAACCCAAACCGGCGTTGAGGTATTGGCGTCCGATTCGTGGGTCGTATCCGAGCGCGTCGGCCAGCACGCTGACGTCGGCACCCGCGGCCTCGCACACCTCGGAGATCGCGTTGATGAACGAAATCTTGGTCGCCAGAAAGGCATTGGCGGAAACCTTGACCAACTCCGCGGTCTGCAGGTCGGTCACCAGGAAGGGAACACCCGCGTCCAGCAGCGGACCATACAGCTCACGGACTGCGGCCTCGGCGCGCGTCGAATCCTCTTGGGTCCCTAGCACGATGCGGTCCGGGTGGAGGGTGTCGTGGACGGCGTAGCCCTCGCGCAGAAACTCCGGATTCCAGGCGATTTCGACGTCGATCCCGCGCGGCGCCAGCGCCGCCGCCCGTTGATTCAGCTCGGCGGCGGTGCCCACCGGGACCGTCGACTTGCCGACGAGCACCGATGGCCTGGTCAGCCGCGGCACCAGCGCATCGATGACGGCGTGGACATGGCGCAGGTCGGCACCGTATTCGCCCTTCTTCTGCGGGGTACCCACCCCGAGGAAATGCACATCGGCGAACTCGGCCGCCATGTCGTAGTCCGTGGTGAACTGCAGTCGTCCGGCAGCGAGGTTGTGGGTCAACAACTTTCGCAGGCCGGGCTCGTAGAAGGGGATGTCACCGCCGGCCAGCTTGGCGACTTTGCCTGCATCTATATCGACGCCGACGACATCGTGTCCCAGTTCCGCCATCCCGACCGCGTGGGTGGCACCCAGATAACCGGTGCCGAAGACGGTGCATCTCATACCACCGGTGTAGGTGGTCGCGATGAGCTAACTGCATCGCTCCGCTAAGCGGGAGGCAAACGGGAGATGACAGGTGGCCGTGAAAGGCCTAGTGGTGACCCCCGCCGTGACCTCCGCCGAAGCCGCCGTGGCCTCCGCCACCGGGGAAGCCGGGGAACCCGCCACCGCCATGAGGCCCGTCTCCGCCACCCGGCCCGAACCCACCGCCGGGCCCGAATCCGCCTCCCGGCGGACCGCCGATGCCCGGTATCGGTAGCGGAATGGGCACGGGAATGGGCGCCAACGGTGGTGGCGCAGGAGCGGGCGCCGGAGCCTCAGGTACCGGGATCGGGGCCGGCGCCGGAGCCTCAGGAATCGGGAGCGGGCGCGGGCGCCACCGGCACCGGCGCGGGAGCCGGAGCCTCGGGAACCGGCGCGGGCGCCGGGACGGGAGCCTCAGGAGCCGGTGCCGGAACGGCCGCGGGCGCCGGAGCGGGAGCCGCCGGCGCGGGCGCCGCCTGGGTGGGGGCGACGACGTGGTGGCCGGGATCGGGCTGCACACCGGCGGTTGGCCGGATGGCGATCGCCAGCGAGACGACCAGCGCCGTCACGCCGACGACGAAAATCGCCGCCACCGCGCTGCCGACCAGCCTGAAGGACCTGCGTTCGCGATAGCCCGCGCCGACGAGCTGGGTCGCGCCGGTCTGCTCGCCGGCATAGGGGTCGTTGAGGTCGTCGGCGACGGCGCTGTAGGCCAGCGCGTTCACTCGGCCACCGGCTGGGGTGTCCAAGTAGCCGAGGGCCACCGCGAAGGGGGCGATGGCACCGGTGCCCGGATCCTGGGCGTAGGCCAGCGCCGCGGTGGACGATGCGAACAGCGGCGCATTCGCCGACGCCAGCGCCGCACCCCGGGCCAACGCCGTATCCGGCTCCTCGGGCGTCGCCAGCGGAAGCGTGGTCGCCGCCTCCAGCGCCGGCTTGATCATCGGGATGTCGATGCCGGAACCGACGACGAACACGGCGTCCGGCGGCGTCTCCAACGACTCAGCACCAGCGACCATGGAGGCCAGCTGGGTCACCGCGGCTTCGTCGTCGGCCGGTAGGGCCTCTCGACGAACTTCGGTGACCGACCCATCCGCGCTGTCGACGACCGCCAGAGTCGCGGTGTCGGGTTCGATGTACAACAGCGCCGTTTGCGCGTAGTTGGTCTGGTTGCCGACCGCTTGAGCCAGCGCGGCCGCGGCCAGGAACGCCGAGACCAGCATCACATTCTCGATCTTGTGGGCGGCCAGCGCATCGCGGAGCGCGGCGGCCTCGATGGGGTCGGTGAACGTGACGCCGGTCGACGCCAGCTGATAACCACCCTCGGCCGCGCCCTCGCGGGTCCCCAGGATCGCCGAGACTACCTGGTCGGCTGCGGTGACCGTAGCCGCGTCGCCGTCGGTGGCGACATCGAAATTGTCCTCGTCGACGGTGGCGCCGTCGCCATTCTCACCTTCGACCAGCACCATACGGACTGCCGTCGGCGCCATCGACACGCCAAGTACGGTGTCCAAAGCTCCTCCATTGTTCGTTTGCTAGCCAGTAAGGCCGGAGACGTCGTCGTCGCAACATTGAGAGGCGGCGGCAAGCCGACGCTCCCGCCCGTATTCCCCTAGTCTCCCGATTTTACGCCGTTCCGCCCGAATCGGACCGGGCTAGGGGCCCAGGATTCCGTGCCCCAAGTGCCGGCGAAGCCAACCCCAATGATCGTCGTGATCGTCGTCCCTGGGCGGCAGCGGCGGCAGCCACTGAGGGGGGTTCAGGCTGGGCCCCGGGTTCGGGGCGGCCGGCGCGGGGGCCGCCGGCGGGGGCGGTGCGGGCGCGGGGGCCTGCGGGGGCGGCGCCGCCTGCGTCGCCGGGGCGACGACGTTCCTGCTGATGTCGGGTCGCTGGTCCACGTGCGGCCGAATGCCGAGGGCCAGCGCCAGCGTCAGGGCCAGGGCGCCGACGACGAAGATCGCGGTCGCGCCGAGAATCGCCGGCGCTTTTCGGCTGCGTCGCCCGTCCCGAGCGGGGTATTCCCGGTAGTCGCCGGGTGCCGCGTCGGATTCGTTGGTGGCTTCGGCACTGTAGGCGAGCTCGCGCACGGGATCCTGGACGTACGGCATCGCGACCGTGCTCGGCGCTCCGAAGTGTTCGTTCGCCGACGCCGGCGCGGCACCCCGCGCCAGGGCCATCTCGGGTTCCTCGGGCGCGGTCACCGAAAGCGAAGTCGCCGCCTCCAGCGCCGGCTTGGTCAAGGGGATGTCCACCCCGGAGCCGACGAGGAATACGCCGTCGGGGCGGGCATCCATCGACTCAACGCTCGCGACCATCGCGGCCAGCTCAGCCAACGCGGCATCGTCGCTGCTGGGTAGGGGTTTCCGATGCACATCGGCGATCGACCCATCGGATGTGTCGACGACGGCCAGCGTCGCGCCGGTCCGCTCGACGAACAGCAGTGCGGTGCGCGCGCAATTGGTTGCGCTGCCGACCGCCTGAGCCAGCGCCGCGGCGGCCGTGAACGCCGAGACCAGCATGACGTTCTCGATCTTGTGTGCCGCCAACGCATTTCGCAATGCGGCCGCGTCGGTTTGATCGGTCCAGGTCACTCCGCTGGATTTCACCTGGTAGCCGCTTTCGGCTGCGCTTTCCCGCGTCCCGAGAATGGCCTCGATCACCTGATCTGCCGCGGCCACACCGGGGACCTGCAAGTCGGCCTGATCGACCGTGACGCCCCCGGCGCCTGCACCCTCGACGAGCACCATGCGGACCGTCTCAGGCGCCATCGACACGCCAAGTACGATGTCCACCGCTCCCCCACGTTCTCCCAAATTGGTTTGCTCACAGCTTCATTGCCCCCACATCGCGGGGCGTGACTGCAGAACCTAGTCCGCCAGCCTAGCCCGAGGGGCGGGACACGGCTGGCGCGGCCGAACGGCTACCTGTGCCCACCGAATCCGTGGCCACCCCCGAAACCACCGAATCCATGCCCCCCACCGAAACCACCATGGCCACCGCCAAAACCACCATGGCCGCCGCCAAAAGGCCCACCGCCGAAGGGACCATGCCCGCCGCCGAAGGGCCAGCCCCCGAACGGCCCTCGGCCGCCCCCGAACGGCCCGCGGGGGCCCGGCCCGCCGCCGAAGGGCCCGCCGCCGCCCCCCAGCCTGGGCACCGGCGGTCCGACCAGCGGCACGCGAGGCACGGGAACGAACACGGGCGGCGGAATCACGGGAGCCGGGACGGACGCGGCCGCGGGAGGCGGAGCTATGGCAGGTGGGGCGATGGGTTGCGGCACCGCCACCGGAGCGGGCGCCTGAATTTTCGGGATGGCCTGAACCGGTGGCGGCGGCGCGACCTGTGTGGGCGCGACGATGTTTTCGGCGGGGCTCGGGCGCATCGCCACTGTCGGGCGGATGCTGATCGCCAGCGCAATCTCAAGCGCCACCACGGCGCTGATGAAGATCACCGCCAGCGTGCTGCCCACCAGCAGAATGGATTTGCGCCGCTGCGTGCTCTCGTCCAGACCGATGACCGTGTGGGCCTCATCGTCGTCGTCCGGCACGGCGCTGTAGGCGACGTCGGGCTCGCCTTCCCCGGCATCGGCGGGAAGCTCAGGAACGCGTTGATATTCGGGCTGGTATCCGGGCAGCAATCCGGGACACTGGCCGGCGAGCGCCAACGGGTCGACCTCGCCCGTGCCGGGGTCCAGCGCGTAAGCCAGCGCCGCCGTGGACGACGCGAACAACGGCGCGTTCGCCGAAGCCAGCGCCGCACCGCGGGCGAGGGCCATCTCCGGCTCGTCGGGGACTGACAGCAGTAGGGAGGTCGCGGCCTCCAGCGCCGGCTTGATCAGCGGGATATCGACGCCGGAGCCGACGACGACCAGACCCTCGGGGCGCGTTTCCAGCTCTTCGGCACCCGACACCATCTCGGCAAGCTCGGCCACCGCCCGCTCTTCGTCGTCAGCGAGAACCCGCCGGTGCACCTCGGAGATCGATCCGTCGGCAGTGTCGACCACGGCCAATGTCGCGGTGTACGGCTCAACGAAGAGCAGCGCGGTGTGCGCATAGTTAGTGGCATCGCCCACAGCCTGTGCCAGCGCGGCAGCGGCCATGAATGCCGAGACCAGCATGACGTTCTCGATCTTGCGGTCGATGAGGGCGTCACGCAGCTGCGCGGCCTCGACGTGATCGGTCCAGGTCACTCCCGTCGACAGCAGCTGATAGCCGCCCTCGGCGGCGCTTTCCCGCGTGCCCAGGATGGCGGAGACCACCTGATTGGGCGCCGTGGAAGGAGCCAAGTCCCCGTCGACGTCGAAGTTGTCCTGGTCGACCGTGACCCCGTCGGCGCTTTCGCCTTCCACCAGCACCATGCGGACCTTCGTCGGCGCCATCGAGACGCCGAGTACGATGCCCACCACCGCGAAACTTCCCTTCGGTTCGCTGCGTCGCGGCGATTAACACGCCGACAACACAATTGCGTAGCATTGACCACGGATTTTATTGCCACAGCAGCGCGCGGCTCAATAATCCGGGATTAGCTGGGCGCTATGTAGTTCTCTCAATGGGGCGGCCCGGGTTTTCGACCTGCCCCAATAGCTCAACCGTACCCGCGCACCCGCGGGGTGTTAAGCGCAAGTCGGCATGCGTTAACCGTTTCGCAACGCTGAGCGACGTTCGGAAACCAGCCGACAGCCTAGTGGTGCCCGCCACCACCGCTGTGACCGCCGCCGCCTCCGCCGAAGCTGCCGCCGCCGCTGTGGCCGCCGCCGAAGCCGCCGCCGCCGAACGGCCCGCCACCGCCACCGCCGCCGCCGCCGCCGAACGGCCCGCTACCACCGCCGCCAAAGGGGCCGCCACCGCCACCGAACGGCCCGCTACCACCGCCGCCAAAGGGGCCGCCACCGCCACCGAACGGCCCGGGACCGGCCGGCTCACCGCCACCGTGACCGCCGCCACCGAACGGCCCGCCACCACCAAATGGCCCACCACCGCCACCGAACGGCCCGGGACCGGCCGGCTCACCGCCACCGTGGCCGCCGCCACCAAGCGGCCCGCCGCCGCCACCAAGCGGCCCGCCGCCACCGAACGGCCCGCGACCACCAAAGGGGCCGCCACCGCCGGGCTCACCGCCGCCGGCGCCACCGGGGCCTCCGCCCGGGATGTGGATGGGTCCACCGCCGCCGGTGCCGCCCGGGCCGCTACCCGGCTCTGGGAAGTGTCCGCCGCCGAGGCCGCTTGGGTTGGGGAGCGGCCCTTGCCCCGGGGGGGTCTGGTGGGGAGGCGAATGTGGAACCGTGCCTTGCGCCGGCCACTGGGGCTGCGGCTGCGGAACGTGCACCGGCGCTTGGGGCGCCACGGGCTGGGGTGCGAGCAGGCGCGGCGCCTGGATAACCGGCGGGGCCTGGATGATCGGCGGAGCTTGGATTACCGGGTTGGGGATGGGCACGCGGACCGGCGGCAGCGGAATAGGCGCCACGGGTGGGACCACGACCGGAACGGGCACCACCGGGTCTATCGGAGGAGCCGCGGGAAGCGGCGGGGCTACCGGAGCCGCAGCCGCGGGTAGTGGCGCGGGCGCGGGCGCGTTCATAGGTCTGGGCGCCGCCATTGGCTGCGGCAGGTTGATCTTCGGCATCGCAGGGGCCGCCTCGACCGGTGCGGGTGCCTGTTGCGTTGGGACGATGAGGTTTTGGCCGGGGGTGGGCCGCAAACCGACGGTCCCGGTCGTGCGGATGCCGATCGCCAGCGCGATTTCCAGCGCCAGCACCGCGCTGATACCGACGACCGCCAAACCGCTACCGATGAGCAGGACCGGCCTGCGACGCGGTTGCTCTTGTTCTTGAACGAACAGCTTCTCAATCACGGCGGTCGGGGCGTCGGAGTCGTCGTCCCGCACGGCGCTGTAGGCGAGCTCGTCGCCGGGCTCAGCCCCGACACCGAGGTACTCGGGCAGCGCATAGACGTCGACCGCGCCCGTGCCGGGGTCTTGGGCGTAGGCCAGCGCCGCGGTCGACGAGGCGAACAACGGCGCGTTCGCCGACGCCAACGCCGCACCGCGGGCCAGCGCCGTCTCCGGCTCCTCCGGCGCGCTCACGGCAAGCGATGTCATCGACTCCAGCGCCGGTTTGATCGGGGCAATGTCGACGCCCGAGCCGACCAAGAACAGCCCGTCCGGGACTGATTCCAGCTTTTCCAGCCCGGCGACCATCCCGCTCAGTTGCGTGATGGCGTCGTCGTACGACTCGGCATAGATCTGTTGTTTGTAGAGATCGTCGATGGACCCGTCGGAGGTCTCGACGACGGCCAGCGTCGCGGTGTCGGGCTCCACGTAAAGCACCGCTGTGCGCTCGTAACCCACTGCGCCACCGACGTTTTGAGCCAGTGCCGCCGCCGCCAGGAACGCCGACACGAGCATGACGTTCTCGATCTTGTGGGCGGCCAGCGCATCGCGCAACGCCGCCGCCTCGAGTTGGTCGGTCCACGTCACGCCGATAGCCGACAGCGCCAAACCGGCGTCGGCTGCACCTTCCCGGGTGCCGAGGATGGCGGCGACTACCTGGTCGGGCGCACTCGCAGTGGCCGCGTCATCGGCGGCGGTGACGTCAAAGTCATCCTCTTCCACCGTGGCGCCGTCCGCGTTCTCCCCCTCCAACACCACCATCTGAATCGATGCCGGTGCCATCGACACCCCGAGCACGATATCCAAAACCAACCCCTCCAAAGGTATTGCGGGCGAAGCCATGGTCGGGCGGAGGAGAAACCACGGACCAACCCATCATCGCGCAGAATGACTGTGCGGGCGCCCTCTCGAACCTAGGTAGATCTTATGAAGTTCTGATAGGAGCGAGACGGCGTCGGTCCCCGCTGACCCTGATACTTCGACCCCACGCTCGAGCTGCCGTAGGGGTGCTCGGCCGGGCTGGTCAACCGCAAGATGCACAGCTGACCGATCTTCATGCCCGGCCACAGGGTGATCGGCAGATTGGCGACATTGGACAGCTCGAGCGTGATGTGCCCGCTGAAGCCCGGGTCGATGAAGCCGGCGGTCGAATGCGTCAGCAGACCGAGGCGGCCCAGCGACGACTTGCCCTCCAGACGTCCGGCGAGGTCGTCGGGCAGGGCGAAGAGCTCCAGCGTCGAGCCGAGCACGAACTCGCCGGGATGCAGCACGAACGGCTCCCCGTCGACGGGTTCCACCAGGCTCGTCAGCTCGTCCTGCTGCCGCGCGGGGTCGATGTGGGTGTAGCGGGTGTTGTTGAACACCCGGAACATGCAGTCGAGGCGAACGTCGATGCTGGACGGCTGCACCAAGGTGTCGTCGAACGGGTCGATGCCCAACCGGCCGTCGGCGATTTCGGCCCTGAGGTCACGATCGGAGAGCAGCACCCGATGAGCCTATCCGCTGCCCCGGTGCAAGCCGTCCCGCCTTCAGTCGGCGAGGTACATCTCCCCACCCTTGGGGTATCCGCCTCCGGTGGTCGTGACGTGAACGTGGTCGTAGTGGCCGAGCCTGCTCGCTTGTGCTCCACCGGGCGTGTAGTAGACGCCGCGCCAAATCGCGTCTTGGATCCCGAATCGATTTGCGTTCTGCATCACGTACGCGACGATCGCGTTTCCCAGCGCTATGCCCTCGGCGCTGCCGGGGTTGGGAATCATCACATCGATCGCCAATCCCAGGGGGTGCCAGGGCAGCGGATCCGGTCGAACGCCACCCATTTCGTGAATCTCGGGGAACGCCGCGCTGATGCTGCGGGCGGTCAAGATCGTCCTGACCTGGAGGCCCTGCTCCGGCGCGACGTCAGCGAGCAAGAAACGGGACCGCGTGTGGTACCGCGACGCCGCGGCCAGTTGGCCGTCGGCCAAACCGGCGGCTTTACTCGACGAATTCCGTGCCGCTGTCACGATTTCCAAGCAGCACGGCGCAACGTCGCCGATAACGGGCTTGGCCTCCTCGCGGGCGGGTAATGGGCGGACATCTCCCGACACCGCGAAGAAGAGGGCGGCGGGAGCGAGCATCGCAGCCAGGACTACTGGCAACTTTCGTCGCTTTTTGGCTAATCGATGCCGACCCACCCAGAGCACATTACGGCCCGATCACGAAATAATAAACTTCGACTATCCATGAATCGATGCGGAGCCAATAGCGACATTCGCCTGACGCGCCGGAATCAGCTCGTGCATCGGATCGATACCAACGGCCCGCCGGAGCGCCCGACGAGCGCTTCCGGTGCCGGATGCTAGCCTTTCCGGGCCGGACTTTCCCGGGCGCGCCGATGTAGTTCAATGGCAGAACATCAGCTTCCCAAGCTGAATACGCGGGTTCGATTCCCGTCATCGGCTCCACGTCATCCCGGCAGGTCAGAAGTACCAGCGAGGCATCCTGGAGACCTTCCACCCGCGTCGACGCACTCTTTTGTGCCATTAGCGTGCCATTAAGGCTGGGGCATGCCCTTGCGATGTGCCTCAACCATGGCCGACAGCTCCTCGGCGATCCGTTGGTCGGCGTCGCTGGTAGCGCGCTGGTAGATCAGCGCCGCGCGCATGTCATCGTGGCCCATCCGAGCCATGAGATCCCTGGTCGACGTCCCGGACTTCGAGGCCCAGATGTTTCCCGCGTGTCGCAGATCGTGGAAGTGCACGCCCTTCATACCGAGCCTTTCGACCATCGATGACCACTTGACCCGCCGCGAAAAGTTCGACCGTCGGACGGGACCGCCGGATAGTTCGCCTGTGAAGAGCAGGGACTCCGGATGCTCGTCGACGTAGTAGGTGATGTGTTTCAAAAGGTCGTCACGGATGGCTTCGGGGATGGCTACCTCTCTGACGCCGGCCCGCGATTTGGGCGGGCCGAATACGATTCCCCGGCCTGGCGCCTCGACGATCGCCCTTGCGATCCTGATGCTCGACGCATCGAGGGCGATGTCCGAGCGCCGAAGGGCGGCCACCTCGCCCCAGCGCATCGAGCCGAACGCGGCCAGGAGCACCAGCAGCCGATAGCGATCAGGGACCTCTCCCGCGATCTGGAAAACCTGGGCGATGCTGACCACGGGCCGCTCGTCGGGGCTTTCGCGATCGGCACCACGGACGATGCACGGATTGCGCGCCAGGATCTTGTCCTCGTTCACCGCTGTGTTCATTGCGGCCCTCAACAGGCGGTAGGACTTCGCGGTGACAGTTGCCGAAACACCGGACGCAAGACGACCGGCTCGCCAATGCCGGATCAGCGATGTGGACAGCTTTCCCAGCTCGACGCCGCCGAGTTCCGGGTCGATGTGTTTATGGAGCAGCCACTTGTACAGCTCTATCGTTCGCGGTCGGAGACCAGGACGCTGGATAATCCACGCAGTGACATAGTCATGCACGGTGATGCGAGCCCGCCCGGGGTCCGTCCACTCGCCGCGCAGTACTTGCGTCTCGGTGATCGAAAGCCACTGCTCCGCACTACGTTTCGTGTCAAATGTTCGCGGGGCCGTATGGACTCGCCCGTCGGGCCCTCGGTATCTCACCTGCCAACGCTTTGACGGCAGTTGCCGAACGCTTCCGAATCCTCGTCGGCACCTGAGTGTCCTGCGCGGGACGGCGTCAGGTCAGCGCGCCTTCAGTGCGCAGGCCGCCCTGGCGGGCGGGGATCTGATCCTGGAAGGCTCTTGTCTCGGAGTTACTCGTGAGTAACACTGACGGGTAACCGCGCCGCCGGGCGCCGTCGCGCGATCCGCGCAACCAGGTCAGGAGGAGAACCGTCATGGCGCACGACACCACCCGCGAGGCCGAGCTCGAGGCCCGCAAGATCGCCGAGTCCGGTCGCCAGACCGAGTGGAGCCTCCCGTCGTTCGGCAAGGAGCTGTACCTCGGTCGGCTCCGCCTGGACCTGATCTCGCCCTTCCCCGAGGAGCCCGCCGAGGTCCGGGCCGAGGGCGACGCCTTCGTTGAGAAGGTCCGCACCTTGTGCGAGACCGAGTGGCGTGAAGTCGGCGTCGAGATCGAGCGGACCTCCGTCATCCCTGACCGCGTGCTCAAGGGGCTCGCCGACCTCGGGGCCTTCGGGATGAAGATCCCCAAGGAGTACGGCGGCCTCGGTCTGTCCCAGTACACCTACAACCGCGCCCTCATGCTGTTCACGCAGGTGCACGGCTCTCTCGGCGCGCTGCTGTCGGCCCACCAGTCGATCGGGGTCCCGCAGCCGGTGAAGCACTACGGCACCGAGGAACAGAAGAACAGGTACCTGCCGCGCTGCGCCAGGGGCGCCATCACGGCCTTCCTGCTCACTGAGCCCGGGTTCGGCTCCGACGCCGCCCGGATGAAGAGCACCGCGGTGCCGACCGCGGACGGGACCGGCTACGTCCTGAACGGCCTGAAGCTGTGGACGACCAACGGAGTCATCGCCGAGCTGGTGGTCGTCATGGCGCGGGTGCCGGCGAGCGAGGGGCACAAGGGCGGCATCTCGGCCTTCGTCGTCGAGATGGACTCCCCCGGCATCACCGTGGAGAACCGCAACGCGTTCATGGGGCTGCGCGGCATCGAGAACGGCGTGACCCGGTTCTTCGACGTCGTGGTCCCGAAGGAGAACCTGCTCGGGAAGGAGGGAGACGGCCTTCGGATCTCGCTCAGCACCCTCAACACCGGGCGCCTCGCGATCCCCGCGATGTCCGCGGCCGGCGCGAAGTGGTCCACCAAGATCGCGCGAGAGTGGGCGGCCGAGCGCACGTCTTTCGGGCGCCAGATCGGCAAGCACGGCGCCGTGGCCGAGAAGCTGGCCTTCATGGCGGCCACGGCGTTCGCGCTCGACGCTCTGCAGGAGATCACCGCGATCATGGCCGACCAGGGTCGCAACGACATCCGCATCGAATCGGCGATCGCCAAGCTGTACGCCACCGAGATGGCCTACCAGGTCGCCGACGAGCTCGTCCAGGTGCGCGGGGGTCGCGGCTACGAGACCGCGGCGTCGCTGCGGGCGCGCGGCGAGCGCGCCGTCCCCGCCGAGCAGCAGCTGCGCGACACCCGCATCAACCGGATCTTCGAGGGTTCCACGGAGATCATGCGTCTGCTGCTGGCCCGCGAGGCCACCGATGCTCACCTGCAGGCCGCCGGTGACATCATCGACCCCGAGGTAAAGCTCAAGGACAAGGCCAAGGCGGGGCTGAAGGCCGCGCGGTTCTACGCGAAGTGGCTGCCCCAGCTCGCCGTGGGCAAGGGCCTCGTCCCCACCAGCTACTCCGAGTTCGGCGACCTCGCTACCCACCTGCGCTACGTGGACCGGAGCGCCCGCAAGCTGGCCCGCTCCACGTTCTATGGGATGTCACGGTGGCAGGCGAAGCTGGAGTACGAGCAGGCGTTCCTCGGACGGATCGTGGACATCGGTGCAGAGCTCTTCGCCATGTCGGCCGCGATCGTGAAGGCCGAGCAGATCCGCATGCAGCAGGAAGGCACGCGTGGCACCGAGGCCCACGAGCTCGCCGACTACTTCTGCCGGCAGGCACGTGTCCGGGTCGACGCGCTGTTCCACGCTCTGTGGGACAACACGGACGCCGCCGATAGGAAGCTCTCGGCAGCACTGGTCGACGGCAAGTACGCCTGGCTGGACGACGGGATCATCGACCTCACGGAGGGCACCGGCCCGTGGACAGCCGACGAGTCGTCCCGTCCCTCGGACGTCGAGACCGTGCGCCGGCGTGTGCTGGAGGGGTGATCGGTCGAGTCCACGGTCGTGGTGGATGAAGACGGCACCACGTGTCTAAGGCAGTGCTGCGCCTGCAGCAGCGCCTCACCGGCCCGTAGGCCGGGTCTGTGGCCGGGGCAATTCACAACATGAAGCGGCAATCGCCGCCGTCTACCAGAAGGTAGATACCGGCCCCGCGGAAGTGCGCAGCCGTCAGCACATCCGCCCCAGCTCGGGTCAGCGTGATGCCCGCATGCGCCGCTATGACTCGCGGGCGACGATCACCACCGTCCGCGCCGCATGCGCGACGGCCGTGCTCACCGAGCCCAGCAGCATGCCGGCGAATCCGCCGCGACCGTTACTGCCGACGACGACGAGTTGTGCGGACTCCGAGTGCTCGACAAGTTGACGAGCCGGCTGATCGCACACCACCACACGTTGCACCGTGACATCGGGGTAGCGCTCCTGCCATCCGGCGAGCCACTCGGCCAGCGCCTCTTGTGCCTGCACTTCCATCGTCGCGAGATCCAGACCTGGCACTTCCGGCATGCTGACATCCGACCACGCATGCAGTGCCACCAAGTCCACACCCCGGCGGAAGGCCTCGTCAAAGGCGATCTCCGTCGCCAGTTCCGATGCGGGCGTACCATCGATTCCCACCAGCACCGGTGCCTGCGCGGGCGGCGGGGCCTCATCATGGACGACCGCGACCGGGCAATGCGCATAGTTCGCAAGGCCGGTGCTGACCGAGCCGAACGGGACCCGGCTAAACGCGCCTTCGCCCCGGCATCCCACGACCATCACGTCCGCAATCTTGGACTGATTGACGAGCGTGGAAACGGTCGGGCCATGTAGCACCACGCTGTGCACGAACGGCGGGCCATGGTCGGCGGTGCTGTCGGCGACCGCCCTGCGCGCGTCTTCGAGAATTCGCCTCGCTTGGTCCTCCTGCCGCTCGAAATAGTCTTGAGGAATCGGAATCTCCGGCCACGGCGCAACCGCCGGCACGACCGGTGCGACGACGTGCATGAGTGTTAGCGCAACATTGCGCATCGCAGCATCGCGAGCCGCCCAGCCGACCGCCGCCATCGACGACGCTGATCGGTCGACGCCGACCAAAATGCCACGATGAGTTTCGGAGCCGGACATTTCGTTCCCCTGTTTCTGTCGCATTGGCAGCTTCACGCATGACCGTAGGACGACCTTCGCAGAAGATCAGGTGGCAATGGTCACCGATTGGCACTGTCAACTTGAGGTCGTGTGGACGTTCTGCTAACCACATAAGGCCTCATACGTCACACGCGACCTGGTGAATCGCGGAGGCGAACCGGCGAAAATCGCCCTCGAATTGCTCAAGTTGACAGTGCCGTCACAACGGCCCCGCTCACCACGCCGAGCGGGGCCGTTCTCACACCCGCACCGTCGTCAACCTTGATGACGCCGTCACCGCCATCTTCACCGCCGCGCAACGCGGCCGTCGGCGCGACTGAAGCTCAGGCTTACGTCGCTTGCACGCGCAACCGAAACGAGTCACTAGTTGCGGTCGGTCATTCCTTTGTGCCGCCCGGCGTGCTACTCAACGCCCCGCTCGCGGTGCGCACGAGGCTGCGCAGCAACTCCATCAGTGCTGTGGAGAGTTCGTCGGCCAACTCCAGGCCGCCGTCGATGAGGGCCTTACGCCGCGACGCGTCTACGAGCGCGGGAGTTTCCTCCTCGAGGGCGCCAACGAACTTGCGCACAGCCTCGATCGCGGCTCGCCGCGAGGCGTTGACCGACTCGAGCACCTCGTCGGTCACGGCGCCCGCTCGTTCCACCACAGTTTGCTTCTCGGTGCTCTCGGTCATGATTGCGCTCCCTTGGGGGTTGAATGCAGAAACGAGGCTTCAATAACTCGGCATCAGAATGCCCTCCGAACCCGGCGTTCGATAGGGCCCATGGTCCCTTCCACGCCCGATGTGGAAAGGCTACGTCGCCGAGATGGGCCGCATCGCGGTTGAACTCGGCAACAGCGCAAGGGATGTGGTGCTGTCAGGCGATCCCGAGAAGGCCGCAGAGATTGATCGCGAAGATGATGCGATGGACGATCTGCACCGTCATTTGTTCACGGTGCTGATGAACAGAGAGTGGAAGCACGCCATCGCATCGGCTGTCGACGTCACACTGTTGGGTTAGGGGCACTGTCAACTTGAGCAATTCGAGGGCGATTTTCGCCGGTTCGCCTCCGCGATTCACCAGGTCGCGTGTGACGTATGAGGCCTTATGTGGTTAGCAGAACGTCCACACGACCTCAAGTTGACAGTGCCCGCATGACTCCACTGTTCGTGTGCCATGCGAATGCCAGCCGGTCGATGCTGGCGGCGTACCTATACGAGCACCTGTGCGGCGCGCCGGGATTGTCTGCAGGGGTGTACGTCGGCGAGCTGCCGGCACCGACCTCGGTGGCGCTGCTTGCCCTCTGGGGCATCGACGCAAGCGCACATCGGCCCACCCAACTGACGCGCGGCCTGTGCGACCGGGCTGATGCGTTGTTCGTCATGGGCCCGCATTACGTACGGCGGATACTGATGGACTACGGCGGCGACCTGGCGGACAAGACATATTTGTTCGCTGACCCGTTCACCCGGCCGTCGGGGCTCGACAATGGCGAGTACCAAGTGAACGACCCGGGCTTCGACCCCAGGCCCCTCTGGCAGATCGTCCCTGACTACGCCTGGATGCGCGAACGAGTGCTGGCCATCCGGCTCGCGATGCTGGGCCAGAGCCCGCGGCGGCTGATCCCCGCTGCCGAGTACTTGGACGTGCTGTCGTCTGTCGAACCAGTTGTAAGTTCCCGCGTGTAAGTTCCCGCGCAAGCAAAGGTGAGGGGCATTTGCTTCCATCGCTCGACACTCGCAAGCGAGTCGATCGGACTGTCGCGCGCTGGCGCTGGCACTCGTGGTGCGGGCGCTGCGGGGCTGGCTGGTGTTCTTCACTCCGACAAAGACCTGGACCGCATGAGCGTCATCTGGGCGCCCACCTCAGTGTGGTGGCCGATTATGCTCGGCATTGCCAGTCCGGCCCGCCCGACTCATTGTGAACGGACGTGAACGAAACGCGGCGCGACGGCGCGAGGCGGCGACACTTGCCGCTGGGTGTGGTGGCCACGGATTTGGTCACAGAACGCGGTGGAACCGATGCGAACAAGCGGGACGTGGCGAGACAGCTTGGACGGCTGAATGTCGCTGACCTGCAGTGGTGATCGCTGCCAGCCGCACGAGCGGACTGCAACACATCGGCCGCAGCAGTACCACCTCACGGGGCCTGCTCCACCAGCCGGAACCGCGCCGTCCGCCGGCTCATCAGTCGAGATCGATCCGCACAGTCAATAGGTCGGTGCCCAGCGCGCGGACCATCGCGCTGTTGAACCACGGCAACCGCGCGAGCCGAGCATGGGGGTCATCGCCGGGCAATAGATGCGCCGTCCCGGTGCGCCATCGGCCGTGGATGCGGATCCGGATCGTGTTGTCGGCCTTGATGTTGCGAACATAATTCGACGCCTCGCCGTGGTTGGACACGAGCCAGAACCGGTTGTCGACCAGCCGGCCCCCGATCGGGGTGCGGCGCGGCTGGCCGCTCGTGCGGCCGGTCGTCTCCAGCAGCACCTGGGTCGGCAGCCGTCGGGTAATTGGGTTCGCGACCTGGCTGTGGAATTTGTCAGCGAGGCGTCGCTTGCGTCGCGGGTCGGTTGTCATTCAACCCATCTTTGTCGAGACTATCCGTCTCGTCAAGAGTGTTGTCGGTCGGGTGAGTAAGCGGGTCCACCGGGGCGGCGAAGAATGGGCCGGCCCAGCTGGCGATCTTGGGCGGTCGCCGAATTGCTCGTGGCCGGGCACGGCGCGTCGGGTAGCGGTGGCCGCAATTGCCGAACGCGCCCGCATGGGTAATACAGACGGTCTACCGGTGGTGGCTATCGAAGATCGCGGTCCTGCCTCGAGCAGCGCGCGACGAACCAGTGGGTAGGTCGTTTCGGGATCCGCAGCTGCGCCGCCGGACCCCACAACGCGTTTCACGCTCTTGGCGAAGCCGTGTGCGCCGCGCCTAAGGTACCTAGAAGCGAAATGTCGTCTCAACGTGTGACGCTCTAGGGAGTGGGATCGTTGCACAAGAGTCGGGCAGCCAGTTTTGCTGCGTCGGTCTTGGTCAGCGGCGCGTGACCGATGAGAAGTCGGTACCAGACGAAACCGAAAGCTAGATCGACGATAAGCCCCAGGTCGGCGTCATCGACAAGCTGTCCTCGGTCCTGCCCTCGTTTGAGCAGAGCGAGCATCGCCGATCGGCGCTCTGCCGTGTAACGATGCAGCACCTCGGCGGCTTGTGCGTCGTGCTGGGCGTCGGCCATGACTGTTCGCAAGGCGCGTGAGACCGCCTTCGAGTTTGCTGCACGGAAGGTGGCCTCCAGGAAGCCAGTCACGTCGCGGTGGACGTCTCCGCTATCCATGGTTGGCACGCGATCACGGGCGGCGTGGGCGAGCGCGTCAACCAGGACAGCTGCTTTTGACGGCCACCAGCGGTAAATCGTTTGCTTTCCGACGCCAGCTGCTGCTGCGACTGCGTCCATCGTGATCGGCGGCGCGTCGGCCCGCAAGAGCAGCTCAACCGTCGCTTGCAAAACCGCCAGACGGGCCTGCTCGTTCCGTCGCCGACCGGTGTGCGCTCGTCGCTGCGAGTCGCTGGCCAGAGGGTGTGTAGATTCCGTCGCTGTCATCCGTGCCACGACGCACAGCTTAGCGACGATGTTGAGATTAGGCTGGGATTTTGTCGAAACGATTAGTATTGACAAAACTATTTGTCGAGACTTAGCATCTCGACAAAGGTGGTTGGTCAATCGAGGAGTATTGGTGAGTGTCGCAGGCGAGCACACGAAGAGAGCACCGTGATCGCAGGGTGGCCCGACGAAGTCGAGACGGTGCTAAGTGGCGATCTCGCCGTTGTGCTGGCCGACGTCACACCCGCGCGCGGTGTCGTCTTAACCCCGCTGACCAACTTCGCGCTGCACGATCGCGGCCGGGGCACCATCACCGTGCTCAGCTGGGAGCATGGCGCAAGCTCAACCGAATCCGGAGCAACCCTCAAGTGGCGCTTGCCTTCCACACCAGCCGGCACGGCTTCGCGGCTGGATCTCACTACGTGCTGGCGCAAGGCGTTGCCTGGTTCTCCACGACACCTGACCACCAGTGGTTGGAGTCCATCGACGCCAACTGGGAGCGGTTCATGGGTCCGCGCGATCGGGGCTTTCCGTGGGAGTGGTGGACCGATGCCTATCAGTTCCGGCTCACTGCGGATGAGGTTGATGAACGAGGTGTCGGGCTTTACATCGGGGACAAAGACGGCGTCCTGGTCTCCAGGGTGCCGGTCAGGGACTACATGGAATGCGTGGCCAAGACGTACGCCCAGCTGTTCGGCACAGGGATCGCGGCGCTAGTGGACGCTCTCGATGTCGACCACATTGCATTGTGTGGAACCATCCCAGAGTTTCTCCAGAACAATGTTTCCTTCAATAGAGAGCTGGAGGCGACCCTGCCCAAGGAGATTGCGGGGGTGCACAGGGGGTTCGGCCTCGAGTACGGTAATATGCGCTACTGGGGCTGGCGGGCGCAGCGCTGCTGCCTCGCGATCCAGGCTACATGCGCCGCCGCTTCCCTTCGCGGCAGTAGAGTCGGCGATTGATGCGGGTCAGCGCAAGCAGATGGGGCCGACGGTGCAAGAGGCGGACGATGCGGGATTCCGGCCGGTGGGTGGTCGTCGGGCTCGACAATGGCGGCACGACGAACAACGCCACGGTGCTCGACTCGGCGGGCCAGTTCCTTGTCGACCAGCTGGTCGAATGCCCTAGCTGCGTCCAGGACGGTCCGGACAAGGCCATCGAGGCAATGGCCAGGTCGCTGGATCAGGTGCTGGAGACCACCGGGATCCCGCGTGCGGCGGTGCGTGCCGTGGGGCTCGACACCCCAGGACCTGTCAGCGCGGACGGCGTCATCTCGTCCAGGGGGGCAACCAACTTCTCGGACCCGAAATGGCATGGTTTCGCTGTCCGCCAGGCGCTCGAAATCCGCCTCGGGCTTCCCGTTGTGTATAACAACGATGCGAATGCGGCGGCGCTGTATGCCCATCACGCGCATTTCGGGCCGGAGCTGGCAGCGCGGCGCTCCTCGGTGTCGGTGGTCGTGGGCACCGGGCTTGGCGGCGGTGTGATCGAAGGCGGCAGGGTTGTGCGCGGAGCAGCCGGGATGGCCGGGGAACTTGGGCATATCTGGGTCCCGATGGATGGGCTGCTCGCGCCGGGCCAGCCGGTACCGGCCTGCAACTGCGGCCTGTCCGGTGACGCCGAGAGTGTTGCTTCGCTGACCGCGATCGAAAAGAACCTGCTGCCCTACTGGCTGGGCCGTTTCCCCGGCCATGAGCTGGGCAGGGCCGGGCCGGCCAGCAAGGCGGCGAAGCTCGTCCGCAGCTACGGCGAGGCCGGCGATGCGCTAGCGCTCAAGATTTTCGAGCAGCAGGCGATGGCCATCGGAAGGCTGCTGACCATAGCCGCGAACTTCACCGACCCGGACGCCTACTTCCTCGGCGGCGGCGTGGTCGAGGCAGCACCGCACTTCCGCAACTGGTTCCTCACCTCGGTCCGCGAGCACACTGTCCTGCGCGAGGAGCAGGCGAGCGCCGCATCCATTGCCCTAGTCCCCGATCTGGACATGGCTGGTGCACGCGGCTCGGCGATCGCGGCGCATGACGCGGTGCTGGGACTACCTGACGAGTTCTGAACGGGATCGAGCAGGCTGGCGCCACGAACCCGGCGCGGGTTGCCGGCGAGCATCTTGCTCTCCTCGACGGCGGCTGCGAGGATCGAGCGGAGCAGTCGGTAGGCCTTGGCCGCCATCGGGAACAGACACGAGCTGCTGCACCGGGAACTGGCGCGCACAGTGGTTGCGGACGGAGTCGATCGTCACCCTGTTGTTTAGATCGTCCGCAGGAGCCGCCGTGGCTACGGCGTTGCCGCCGATGACTTCGGTTACTTTTTGGTGGTCTTCTTCGCCGGAGCCTTCTTGGCTGGTGCTGCCTTCCGGGTGCGCGTCCGCAGTCGCTCCGGCATTGTCAAGTTGAGCGAAGTGGGCGCGGTCGCCAATCACATCAGCCTCATGCGTCACATATGACCTGGGGGTTCACGACAACGCATCGCCTCAAAATCCTGGTCTGATTGCTCAACTTGACAATGCCTAGGTCGGGCCCCGGCGCCAAGCTTGTCTGCGGGCTCATACGACCCAAGAAACGATCGGCGTCGACAGGCGACCCGACCCCATTTTCACGCCCGCGAGGCGTCCCCCGGAGGGATATGAAGCTTGTCTCACACCGCGTGTCTCGAATCCTCGCTGTCGTTGGGCAATGAGACAGTCATCGGTATGACGGCGATCCTCGGCTACGCGCGCGTCGGTACCACCGGCCAGGACCTCGACGCACAGCTCGCCGCGCTCACCGCAGCCGGTGTCGATACGGACCGGGTGTTCACCGACAAACTCTCGGGATCAGCGAGTACGGCCCGCCCAGGGCTGGCAGCCATGCTCGACTATGCCCGCGCGGGCGACACCGTCGTCGTCGCGGCGATCGACCGCCTCGGCCGGTCTGTCGCCGAAGTCACCCGCACCATCGCACATCTCGGTGAGCGTCGAATCCTGTTGTGTGCCTTGCGGGAAGGAATTGATACCGCCACACCGACCGGTCGAGCAGTGGCGGCCATCATGGCCACCCTTGCCGAGCTCGAACTTGAGCTAGGCAGAGAGCGTCGCGCCGCATCTCGGGAATCCCGTCGAGCACGTCAGCTGCCACCTACTAAGCCCACGAAGCTGACTGCGGATCGACAAGAACTGCTTCGCCGGCTTGCCGTGACCGGTGAACCCTGTACCGGAACTCGCCAAGGCATTTGGCGTTAGCCGAGCAACCGCCTATCGCTACTTATCTCAATCTCCGATCGGGGCCGCGCTATGACCGACGATTTGCATCGGACCACCCATCTGCGCGCCGCGGCGTGAATCCCGGACTCGAACCAGCCGTGCGGGTGATTCGCCGACCGGATCTATAGCGCGGTGACATCGGTTACAGTGCTGGCCACCTCGCACGAGCGGTTCGCTATCGGTCGCTGACGACCCGTCTGCCAAGCGGAAGCACCGCATGCGCCTTCCCGCTACGAGCCGGGCGAGATCGTCGTGGTCAGCGCCGCCAGCGGGCCTGTGGGCGACACGACGGGCCCGTTGGCGCAGAAACGCGACCACAGAGCCGGACCGCGCGGTAACGTCCGAGTAGCAGGGCAGGCCAGCTGAAGCCCACGCCATGGCGCCGGCGTGGCCGACAAGGACGGGCAAGTGAGCCACCAGGTCAACGACGACCAGAGTTCCGAGGAAGGCACGCGGGACACCACCGCCAGTTTCCGCGCCGACTTTCTCGGCGAGCGCAACGCATCGACCGCGGCGCCCGCCGAGGCGGGGGTATGGCAAGTCGAAGGGTTGCCGAGCGGCTCGGCGGTGCTTGTCGTGAAGCGCGGCCCCAATGCCGGATCGCGGTTCCTGTTGGATCAGCCCGTCACATCCGCCGGCCGGCATCCCAACAGCGACATCTTCCTCGACGACGTCACCGTCAGCCGCCGGCACGCCGAGTTCCGTAGGGAAAACGACGAATTGCGGATCGTTGACATCGGCAGTCTCAACGCCACCTATGTCAACCGTGAACCGGTGGCGTCGGCGGTGCTGGCCAACGGCGACGAGATCCAGATCGGCAAGTTCCGTCTGGTGTTCCTAACCCGGCCCACGACGAGCTGACACCGAGGCACTGACACCAGCTAGTGGAGTCGTCATCGTGCGACGCGTCTCAGAACGAGCTAACTAAGCTACTTGACCGGACCGACTCGCCGGTGCCGGGCATGAAACGAACCATCCGCCCTAACCCAACTTCTTGGGACTTGCCACTCAGCGGTCGGAGTGATTTGCGCACGGGCTCGCGGGGCCAGCGGCGACCGCACCACCACGCGGACCGCGGCCGGCGCGCAGATCGTCGACCGCCCTTCGATGGCCTTCCCGCGCCTGCTTCTCCGTCGCGTACCGCATACCGGTCGCGTCGTGCTCTCCGCCGATGATTATGGTCTCGTAGATCAACGGCTCATCGCTGCGCCAGTCGTGATTCAGGCCGAGCCAGAAGGTCGACACGGTGATCAGTGGAGCAGGATCGAGTGGTTCATCAGGACCGATCACATCTCGGGCGATGTGCCTATAGTCTTCATCCTCGAACCTCTGTGCCCACTGTTGCATCGTCATGGGCTTGCCTTGGCGGTCGTAGTAAATAGGCCGCCCGTCCCAGTCTCTCTCCCAGTCCATGGATCGGCAGCCTACGCTTGACATGTCCGCGGAGCAGGTCGTCCTCATGGCTAGCAAACAGTGGAAACGGTCAACCCGTCACCCTCAACGACGTCCTCGGCTAATTGACCGGGAAGCCTCGGTGACCCACCTGGCCCGCAGCCTCCGATATAGGGTAACCAACAGCTCTTGAAACCCCAGGTCAGGCTCGAAGAAATGTGGAGGACACGTTCGCGACGTAGATTCGCCTGCGGTGTCGCTTCGCAGACTGCGGTATGTCATGGAAGCGGCCGGAGCATCCACCTCACGGAGGACGGTGGCTTGCGCGCACCGATCACATAACGGCTCAGGAGGGGAAACGTGGACGACGCCGTGGCCAAAGCGGGTCTTTTCCACGGGGTCGAGCCCGGCGCGGCGTTCGCGCTGGCCAGGCAACTGCAGCCCGTCGACTTTCCGCGCGGGCATACGGTGTTCGCCCAGGGGGTCCCGGGCGACCGCCTTTACATCATCATTTCAGGAAAGGTCAAGATCTGCCGTCGTTCGCCGGATGACCGCGAGCACTTGCTGGCCATCATGGGTCCGTCGGACATGTTCGGCGAGTTAGCGGTCTTCGACCCTCCTGGTCCACGCACGTCGATCGTCACCACGATTACCGCGGTGCGGGCGGTGTCGGTGGACCGCGACGGCATGACGCTCGCTGCGATGATCAGCGTCGCGGCGATGAAGCGATTCTGCGGTGAGTCGACGCTGAGTTCATCGAAGGTGCACGCGATCCGGCCCTGGTCCATCAGTCGGCCTGTTGCTGTCCGGAGTGGTTGATTCTGCCCCGACTTGGCTCAAATTAGTGCACACCACCGCCGCGGATCATGGCGAGCGCGTCGCGGAGGTCGTCGGGTACGGGGTCTGCGGCGGTGAGTATCTGGCTGCCGGCTTTGATGTGGACGGTGTGGTAGCGGCGGGTGGTGCGGACGAATTTCTTTATGCTCCACCCGGTGTGGTGTTCGATCCAGTGGCTTACGGCCAGCGCGGCGAACGGCGAACACGATGCTCAGGTGGGCCTCGATGGACGCACGCGTTCCTTGGAGAACCCGGGTTCGCGGAATCCGTCACCGGCATCGGTCTCGAAGTACAGGGTGCTCACGTCGAACAGGACCAGCGACGCCGGCCCCAATCCGGCGTGGCGTGCGCACGCGGTGGCCAGCGAGTGCCGCCACCCGGGTTGGGCATAGACCGGCAAGCGACGCTTGAGGGTGGCGTAGGAGGCCGCCTCGACTCCGACTTCGTTCAGCACCCGGCCCGCTTCGACCTTGCTGGTCGGCTCGATGATCCGCGCCAACACTAGATCGCGGAACACGTTGTCGCCCTTGGCTACCGCATCGAATCCCAGCACCCGGTAGACGGCGCACAACCCGTCCCAGAGATATGTCATCTGCGAGGAGGTGATCGGCAACGGCTCAGAGCCCGGGGGCCCTGCCAGACCGAGGCCCAGCACGGCCTGACCGGCAGTCAACCGCTCAGCGGCTGCGGCTTTCAGCGCCGCTAACTCGACCTCATCGTGGCAGAGCCGAGGTGCTCGATCGACCGTGACCCCCGCCGCGACGACCACACGATCTGCACGGCGATCGCCCCGGAGGCGGTTTTGACGGTGCGCACGTAGGCCACCAAGGCAGCGTACGGCCCGGATTTAGTGCGCAAATTCCAGCCGACCCGACCGAAAATCAGCTGGTCAAACACCTGGAGCTACCACGAACCGTGAATCGTGAGCCAAGTCAGGGCGCGCCGCTGGATGGCCGCCGCGTTGCCCAGCACATCGAGTCCGCCCAGGCCGTCGATGGCCCCGGTGGACCGCCGTGGTCACCGCGTCTTTGGACGACACGTCGACCACGGCCGTTGTGCGGCCGTCGAATCGATCCATTGTCGGATCAGATCATGGCCCGCAGCGAGCCGACGGGGTCGATGCCCAGCGAGCTGAGTGCGGACGCGTGAAACACGGTGCCGGGCACGTGAATTGCGTGCGCCAGACCGGCGTGTGCGTCGCGCCAGTACCGCTGCAGCGGCTTGTCCATGCGCAGGGCGTTCCCGCCCGACCAAGCGAATATCTGGTCGACCGCCATCACCGCGCGCCACGCCGCCCGTACCTGGGTGCGGCGTCCGGCGGCCCGATCGGCGAAGGATACTTCGTGACCGGAGTCGACGATGTCCAAGATCCGGTCCACGTTGGCCAGTAACTCCTGGCGCGCGGCGTTGATGTCTGCGGCGGCCTCGCCGACTGCGTAGAGCACATACGGATCGTCTTTGATCGCCGTGCCGGCCGCGCTGACGCGGTCACGTTGGTAGTCGAGATGTGCGGCCAGCGCGCCTTCGGCGATGCCTACCACGGCCGCGGTGATGCCCAGCGGAAACATGGTTGACCACGGCATCTGGTACAGGTTTTGGGTCAATCCCGAGTTTCGCTGGGCTGTGCCGTTCTTGACTTCTTCGGCCTTCATCACCCGGTAGTCGGGCACGAAGGCGTCACGGACGATGATGTCCTTGGAGCCTGTTCCCCGCAGCCCCACGACATTCCAGGAGTCCTCGACGATTTCGTAGTCCTTGCGGGGCAAGATGATGTGCAGCCTGCTCGGCGGCGTGACGGGCTTGCCGGTCGCATCACCCACCATGGCGCCCAGGATGATCCAGTCACAGTGGTCGGTGCCGGAGCTGAACTGCCATCTGCCGTTGAAGATGTAGCCGCCGTCGACGGGCTTGGCGACTCCGGTGGGCGCATAGGCCGACGCCATCCAGGTGTCGTGGTCGGTGCGCCATACCTCCTTGGCCACTCTCGGGTCGGCGTAGGCGAGCTGCCACGGGTGGACGCCCAGCACACCGCAGATCCAGCCTGACGCCGGGTCGAGGGCCGCGGTGGCCATCACCGTCTCGGCGAATTCGCGGGGGTGGGCCTCATACCCGCTGTATTTCTTGGGCTGTAGCAGCCTGATCGCGCCCACCGACTTGAGCGTCTTGGCGGTCTGGTCGGGTAGGCGGCCAAGCCGCTCTGCCTCCCAGGCCTGCTCGCGCAGCTGGTCGGCGACGTGCATCAGCCTGTCGAGTACCCGGTCAGTCATGCCCTGTCCTTCTGTGTCGGCGTCCTTCTGTGTCGGCGTATCCGATGGTGGAACCGAGGTGCTGTCATCATGTCTCGCGATCCGGATCAGCGGAACTGTTGTGGGATTCACGTGCCGCACGAACCACGGGGGTATCGGGGCTCCCTGGGGCTGGGGTCTGGGTGCACTCGGTGACTGGGCCGACTGGCCTACACGGCTTTGAATTGGTACCCGCAGCCGTTTGACTATTACGGCCTGTCGGTCATCCCGGTATGGGATGACTACTTCCAGCAATGGGGCTTTTGGGAACTCGGGATTTGGCTCCCACTACCGGTCCAACCACCCCCACCGTACGGCTACGGCTATTGATAGGCCACCAGCGCAGCCAACGACCGAAATTTAGTGCGCAAGTTTCGCCGATTCCAACCACAAACCAGCAGGTCGAGCCGCTGCAACTACTCAAGGCCGCGAAACGTGAGCCAAGTCAGGTGTGACTACGGATCAGAAGTCAGCAGTTCGCACGAAAGCGGCCGAGACAGACGTCCTCGTGCCCCCGACGTGTACTACGCAGAGGATTTTGCCGGTCACCCACGGTCAACCAGCGACAGACAACACGAGACAAACTTGATCTCAATATGCCCTTGACCAGCCGAAACATACTGGTGGAGCTGGTGGCCAGGGGCGGTATCGAACCGCCGACCTTCCGCTTTTGACGGGGAGGGCCGGGCTGTCCCGCGGGTCGGTCCGGACGGCCGCAAGCCACCCCGCTAAGCGGTATCCGGCGCAGCTCGCGCGTGATGTGGCATCACCCTGGCTGAGGTCATAGCGCTGCCGTAGCTGGTGTTCGAGGCGCCGTCTACATATGCAATCGTCTCGGCGGATAACCGGCGATTCACCCGTTTGTTTTGGGGGGACTGCAACCGCCTCTCTGACCTGCGTTTTCGCCGATTTCTCGGCCAGATCGACGATCCGCCGCAGCCGTCACCCCTGGTAGGGTTTCGAGTTCACCGACTTCGTCGCACCGGTGAGTTTTATGAACCGGTTGGGGTTGGGCCGGTCTGTGTCGGTTCGTGGAAGGCCGCCTCGAACTCTGCTGGCTGCACGGCTATGCACCGTGCTGGAACAGCGCAACCGCTTGGACCATCGTCCGACGACGTGGGTATCCGCCTCGACGCCCTCCCCCTAGTCCGTGCCATACCCGTGCCATTAATACCGGTCAACCCCGGTCAACCGAGACAACCCGCGGCCCCACATCAGCGCAGTTCGGCGTCTATGACCCTGCACCTTCCTATGATTCCCAAGCTGAATACGCGGGTTCGATTCCCGTCATCGGCTCCGATTTAGGCAGGCCATATAGGTGACCTGAGGTGCGGCTGTCGGCCCGGTACCCCGCCCGTACCCCGACCAGCATTCACAAACGCGGCATCCGCCCGCCCGGTGAGCCCGGCCCCATAACGCCTCAACTTTTCACGGCACGCCGTTGGCTCCGAGTCGACGATTGTCGACGAAAATAGGCCGGCAGATGGCACATCTCTCGTACAACTGCACGCATCGGATCTCTTGTCGGCGCGAGACTGTATACCTAGAATGCGAACATGTGTACTGCTTATCTGCTTAAGTGGACTTATGCTGGTCAGCGTGGATTTTGCTGGTGTGGGTCCGGTCGGCGGGGTGGACTATCCGCGGACGTATCAGGAGTTTCGAGCGTGGTTTCCCGATGATGTGTCGTGTGCGGCGTATCTAGCGCGTTTGCGCTGGCCAGAGGGCTTCCGGTGCCCGGTGTGTGGTGGCGATCGGGCGTGGCAGACCTCCACGGCACATTGGAAGTGCGCCGGTTGCGGACGCAAAACATCGGTGACGGCCGGAACGATCTTTCACCGCACGCGCACGCCGCTGAGCACGTGGTTCGCCGCGATCTGGCTGGTGACCTCGCAGAAGAACGGGGCCTCGGCGCAGAATCTGCACGACATGCTCGGCCTGGGCTCCTACGAGACGGCCTGGGTGTGGCTGCACAAGCTGCGCCGGGCGATGGTACGTCCCGAGCGTGAGCTGCTCGCTGGTGCCGTTGAGGTCGATGAGTCTTTTGTAGGTGGTCGCGCCACCGGAAAACAGGGTGCCTCAACGGACAAGGCTCCTGTCATGATCGCGGTGGAAAACCTCGGAACACCAGCGAATAGGAAGCTTCGACTCGGCCGGGTACGACTTGGGGTCGCCGATGCGCCAGGCTCCAAACAACTCGTGGATTTCGCCCGCACGACGGTAGCGCCAGGTTCGCTGATCCGCACCGACGGCGCACGGATGTTCCGGGTTCTCGCCGAGGAGGGCTATACCCACCACTACGTGTCGGGCTACAGCTCGCCTGAACCGGGACACGTCACCCTACCCGGACCCCATCGTGTGGCCTCGCTGCTCAAACGGTGGAACGCCGGCACCCATCACTACCGCGTGGAACGCGAGCACCTGCAGTACTACCTCGACGAGTTCACCTTCAGATTCAACCGCCGCAGGTCAAAGGCCCGCGGAATGCTCTTCTACCGACTCCTGCAACAAAGCGTCAACACCGATCCCCACCCCCTGGCCGACCTCATCGGCGGCGCCGAAGGCCCAGAGCAAACCCTGCGGTCGACTGCTAAACCACTGCCCAGCAACAACTTTGACGTATTTTAAGCAAACTAGTCCACTTAAGCAGATAAGCAGTACATGTGTTCGATTGACGGAAGGGGATGCGGTGACACCGCGTAGTACGCGCAAGGGTCAAGTGGTGAGCCTCTTCACCGGGGCCGGGGGCTTCGACATTGCGCTCGAACGCGCTGGCTGGGATGTCATCGCGGCGACGGATAACGCAGCCGCACCGCCAACCAAGAACGCCGAGACGAACACGACCGCCAATCCGGCAGCGAACACCGCGAGTCTGGCGGTTGTCTTCATGGCCCGCTCCTTCCATACCCCGCAAGGGTCGAAACACATATACCCCAATGGGGTATTGCAGTCAAGTGTGCGTTGAGGCTTTGACTGTGCGGCCTGGGCGGAAAGCCCTCAACGCACGCCCGACGGCGGAGCTGGCCGCGGCCAGTCGCGCGTCGACTGTGCGTCGACGGCTTTGACTGTGCGGCCTGGGCGGGAAAATCGCGAGATTCCACCTTGCGCGCACACTCGAAGCCGTCAACGCACACCCGAACCTGTTCCACGACCTGCCCGGCAACCGCCGAGTGGACGTCCCGACAGCAATGACAGGGCGCGGCCGGGCCGGCTACTTCAACCCGTTCATCCCGTTATCGCCGAGCAGCTGCCCGCCGGTGCCGCCGGCGCCGGCGACGCTGCCTACGGTTAGCAAAATCCCAGCGTTGCCGCCATTTCCGCCGTTGCCGATCAGCTGGGCATTGGCGCCGTTACCGCCGTTACCGCCGGCGATGTTGCCGGTCCCGCCGTCGCCGCCGTTACCGCCGTTGCCGATCAGTCCGGCGTTGCCGCCGACCGCGCCGTTACCCCCGAGGTCGATGGCGTTCCCGCCGGTGCCGCCGGTGCCGCCGGAGCCGGAGAGCATGCCGGCGTTGCCGCCGGCCCCGCCGTTACCCCCGATGTCATGGCCGAACCCGCCGGTGCCGCCGGTGCCGCCGGAGCCGGAGAGCATGCCGGCGTTGCCGCCGACCCCGCCGTTACCCCCGATGGCCTCGCTGGACCCGCCGGTGCCGCCGGCGCCGCCGGAGCCGGAGAGCATGCCGGCGTTGCCGCCGGCCCCGCCGGTCCCGCCGACTAAGCCGAACCCGCCGGTGCCGCCGCCGCCGGCGGCGCTGAACAACCCGCCGGCCCCGCCGTTACCCCCGATGCCCCCGACGGCGTTCTCGTCGGCCCCGCCGATCCCGCCGGCCCCGCCGATGCCGAACAGCCCGCCGGTCCCGCCGGTCCCGCCGGCACCGCCGGCTGCGCCGACCCCGGTGACACTGCTGGCGCCCCCGGCCCCGCCGACCCCGCCTGCGCTGAACAGCCCGCCGGTCCCGCCGGCCCCGCCGAGCCCGCCGTTGTGGAGGGAGCTGGGCCCGCCGGCCCCGCCGGCGCCGCCGGCGTCGAACAGCCCGCCGGCCCCTCCAGCCCCGCCGGTACCCCCGGCGCCGGTGGCGCCGAACCCGCCGGACCCCCCTGCGCCGCCGCTGCCGAACAGCCCCGCGGCCCCGCCAGCCCCACCGTTTTGGCCGGTCGCGCCGGACCCGCCGTTCCCACCGTTGCCGATCAATATCCCGCCCGGCGCGCCGTTTTGTCCGGTCCCTGGTGTCCCGTTGGCGCCGTTGCCGATCAGAGGGCGCCCCAACAGAGCCTGAGTGGGTGCATTCACGACGTTAAGCACATCCTGCTGCACGGTCTGCAATGGATTCGCCACGGCCGCAGCGCTCGCGGCCTCGACGTTCGCATACGCGCCCGCACCCGCGTTCAGCGCCTGCACAAACTGGTCATGAAACGCCGCCGCCTGGGCGCTCACCGCCTGAAATGCCTGGGCGTGCGTGTTAAACATCGCCGCGAGGCCCGCCGACACCTCATCGGCGGCCGCCGCCAGCACCTTCGTCGTAGGAGCCGCCGCGGCCGCGTTTGCCGCGCCGATCGTCGAACCTATTCTCGCCAGATCCGTCGCCGCGGACTCCAGCATTTCCGGTGTCGAGATCACAAACGACATCGCTACCTCCCGGTACGGACATATGGGGAATGTCGACCCGGGGATCGCGAGGTCGGCAACGAGCACTTGCCCGAGCGCTCAACTATTTGACACGCGACAGGTAGCGCCATGGTTCAACGAGATCTTCGCCAATCTTTCGCCGGCTGGGCGGGGTTCACGGCAGCGATCGCGCTTACATATACCCCTGGGTACCAAAGTTGGAGCGGAGTCACCGTCGACGGCCAGGCCCGCGTCAAGTGTGCGTTGAGGGCTTTGACTGTGCTGCCTGGGCGGAAGAATCGCGATGGCCGGACCCGGCGAAGTGTTGACCAGTCGGATGGTGCGGGACCTGTCGGCAGGGTCGGGCCTGACCTTCGAAAGCCTTGGTCCACAACGCCTCAAGGGCCTGCCCGAAGAGGTCGATGTCTACCGGATCACTACACCAACGAGCGGCCTAACGCCGTAGCTGTATCACATTGCTCGCCTTGGCCTTCGGCTGAGCGGCCATAGCGCCTAGCGCCGCCATCGCGTCTGAGTGGTCGTCCGCGAACAGGTGCGCGTAGATGCCGAGCGTCGTCGTCACCTTGTTGTGTCCCATGAACCGGCTGATTTCAAGCGACGGGATCCCGGCTGCCACACACAGGCTCGCGTACGTGTGCCGGAGCGAATGGAACTTCAGCTCGGGCGACAACGCGGCGGTCGGCCTAAGCCTGTTGGGGCGCAACACCGCGGGCCGATAGACGGCTTTGTACCAGGCACCGTGCCGCAGTGGCTCGGGTACACGCCGCATTGGCCTAAGTAGCGCGCTCCTGGTGGCGGGTGGTCTTCTCAGCGCCTGCCATCAGTTGAGGCGGGGGCGGTGGCTGGGTCCGTGATCCTGCCTGGCCACCGTTACCCACCCTGGCGCCACCCCCGGCTACTCTTGCGGGTTCGTTATCTCGACAAGTTGTAGCTCGTGGTCGAATCTGAGCCTGGACCGATCTACATGGGCTGGCCTGCCGCCTGGCATAGGTGGGTGGTGTCAGGACAAGGCGTCGGCGAGCTCGCGCGCATCCTGCAAATCGGCGGTATCGAATCCCTCTGTGAACCAGCCATATACGGGCATCAGCAGCTCACGTGCGTCGTCGCGCTTTCCCTCCTGCTGCCACAGGCGACTTAGGCTGATGGCTGCACGAAGCTCCCAGGACTTCGCTTCTTGTTGACGGGCGACCTGCAATGCCTGCTTGAAACACTGTTCTGCCGCGGCCGTGTCTGGTACGTGCTGTTTGAGCAACAGCTCGCCCTTGATCCGGTACACCTCCGCCTCGTAGAGCCGCTCGTCGTTGCGGTGCACCCACTGCAGCGCCTCCCGCAGCGCCGCTAAGCCCTCCTCCAGCTGTCCAACTTTGCCATACGCCTCTGCCAACAAGACCAAAAACCACGGCCACACCGCGCCCATGCCAGAGGCTTGTCGGCGTTCCATCCCTTCGCGGATGTCCGAGATGCCTTTGGCCACCTCACCCTGCTCGGCGAGCGCCCATCCTCGGGGCAGCAGGCACCAGAGCTCCACCGCGGGAAGGCCATGCTCCCGAGAAACCGCAATTGCGGCTTCCGCTTGGGTACGTGCGGACTCGGGATCGCGGCGCAGTTGAGATAATTGGGCGGACATCAAGAGCGTCAGCGCGACACTGTAGGGATGTTCGAGCCCCCGCGCGTGCGCCACCGCCCGCTCCATGGCCTGCACCGCCCGCGTTGGGTAGCCCAGGACCCAGTCGGCGAGTGCACTCAGATATCCGCAGAGGACCCCCGAATCCTGGATGTAGCTCACGACGCATGTCCGGTACTGGTCCCGGTCATAGAAGGCGAGGCCTTGAGCGCTGTGGTTCCGCACATCGATGACATCCCCCTGCCACCACGCCGTATAGGCCAGCATCCGGTGTCCGACCGCCAAGATCAGCGGGTCTTGCTGCGGTTGGGCCAGCTCCAGGAACTCCTCTGCCAGAGCCCGCGCCTTATGCATATGCCCGCGAATTATCTGTCCGTATTGGAAGCCGGACAGCGCCGGGAACAGTTCTGGGGTGCTGCCGACCTGCCGCGCCAACTCGCAGGCGCGGGCGTAATTGTGCTCGACGGAGTGAGGGCCGTGCACGAAAGCCAAGGCGGCACCGAGCAAGATCTGTAGGGAGAGTTCTTGCTTGGAGCGTTGTGGTGTGTCAGGCAAAGTGCTGAGCAGTTCGAAGCCCCGCGTCGCGTGGGTGGCGGCTTCGTGGTTGGCATAGCGCTGCAGTGCTCGTTGTCCGGCGGCTTGCCAGTAGGGGATGGCTTGCGCGGTCAGGCCGGCTTCGGTGTAGTGGTGTGCCAGCAGCTCGGGTTGGGTGGAAACCGTTTCAGGGAAATGGGATTCGAGCGTTTGAGCGATGCGCTGATGGTGCTGTTGCCGAGTGCTTTTCAGAAGCGACTGGTAAGCCGCGTCCTGGATCAAGGCATGCTTGAAGCGGTAGGTTGACGAGGGCGGCAGCCCCTGTTCGTACAAGATCTCCGCTTCCGTCAGCTGGCGCAGTCCCCGTCGCAATGTGTCGTCGTCCCATGGCGCAACGGCCCGCAGCAACGCATAGCTGAAGTCACGCCCCAGGGTCGCGGCCAGCTGGGCGACCGATTTCACCGGTGATAACCGGTCTAGGCGCGCGGTCAGCGAGTCGTGGAGTGTATTGGGAATCGCCATCGCACGCAGCGGGCCCGTCAATTCATAGCGTTCGGCGTGCTCGATGAGTCGCCCAGACTCGAGCAGCATCTTGGTCAGTTCTTCGATGAACAGCGGCACACCGTCGGTCTTGGCTATCACCTGGCTCATAACGTCTGCCGGCAGGGTCTTGCCGCCAGCCACTTCGCTCGTCAGTTCGGCGGCCTCATCGGGCGGCAAGCGACCAAGCGTGATTGCTTCGAGGTGTGCGAGTCGCGCCCAAGGCGGTTCGAAGTCCGGTCGGTAGGTGAGCAGCGTCATGATTCGAGCGGTCGGGGCCTGTTCGATGATCAGATTGAGGAGCTCGATCGTGGTGGGATCGACCCATTGCAGATCTTCCACAACGAACAGCACCGGCTGCTGGGCTGCTCGGTTGAGCATGATGGTTGCGATTGCCTGAAGGGTTTGCTGTTTCTGCTGATCCGGGGGCGCGGTCACCGGGGTGTACTCCGGTGTCAGCGGAATCGACAACAGGGACGAAAACAGTGGCACCGCATCGGCTAGAGGTTGGCCGTTCTGGACCAACCACCCCTCAAGCTTGCGCATCTTCCGTGTCGCGGAGTCGTGGCGCTTCAAGCCCAACGCCACCCGTTCGAGCGCGTCGGTCGCCGGATACAGAGCAGTGTCCTGGTAGAAGGGGGAACACTGGAATGGGATGAGCCACGCGTCGTCCGCGGCGTGTTCGCTGATGTGCCGGACTAGACGGGATTTGCCGATCCCCGCCTCACCACTGAGGAGCACAACCTGCCCTCGGCCATCGACGACTTGAGCCCAGCTTTCTTCGAGCAGCTTCACCTCGGTTTGACGCCCTACCAGCGGCGTGAGGCCGGTATTGCCAATCGCCTCTAGCCGGGTACGGGCGGTGCTTTCATGGAGCACCTGGTAAACCTCGAGCGGCGCGGCGACGCCTTTCAGAGGTGGAGTACCTAACGACCGGCAGGTGAAGAGGCCGCCAAGGAGTTCGTACGTTAAGGCGCCGACTACCAACGTGTTTGGTTCCGCGATGGCCTCCAGCCGCGCCGCGATGTTGGGCGTTTCGCCCAGCGCCATATCGTCGCGACCGGTCCCGCTCAACTCGCCGACTACCACCAGTCCGGTGTGGCAGCCCAAGCGAACAGCCAGCGACACGCCATGCTTTTCAGTGAGGACGGCGTTAAGCTGCCCGACCGCCTCCACGATTCCCAGCCCGGCGCGCACAGCCCGCTGCGCATCGTCTTCGTGAGCGAGCGGATAGCCGAAGTAGACGAGTAGTCCGTCGCCGAGGTATAGGGCGATGTGACCATCGAAGCGGGCGATCACCTTGCCACACGTGTCGTAATAGGCCCGCATGATCTCGCGCCACTCTTCGGGATCGAACTGGCTGGCGAGCGGCGTTGAACCCACGAGGTCGCAGAACAACATCGTTAGATGGCGGCGTTCAGCCTCCGGAGATTGCGACTGCGGCGTAGCGAGAGAGAGCTTTGGTTCGCCGGCCCACACAAAACCGGAACCCTCGTCGCAAATCGATCCTCCGTGTGCGTAGAGGAGCTCTTCTTTGAGTGCTTGGAAGTGTTTGTCGTCCAGGTCGAACTTCAGCTTCAGCGCGCGTTCTGACACTCGGCCGCGGCTGCGGACCAGCTCGACCACCTGGTCGAGCACTGCGTAGAAGTCCACCGTTGACCCTCCACGCCGTCACTTCTCCGTAGCTGGAAGTCTTTCACGATTACGTGTGATAGTCAGCAAAGTCAATGCTAGTGGCCCTCGATCTGCGCTTAATGCGGCGACTTCTGCCGACTGTTGTGACCAGCGAACGACTCGAGCGCCTCCTCAGGCGACGTGACGAGTCGATTGCTCTGCAAATACCCCGTCGGTACCCTCAACGCGACCGAACCGCAGACGTACCAGCGCCGTACCGTATCCGTGTGCCAGGTGTCCAAGAACCGCACTTGTAGCCGGAGTTCGGATCAGCCGATACGGCGCTCACCAGGCATTACAGAACATCTGATCGAGCTTCGAATCGGCTTCCCAAGCTGAATACGCGGGTTCGATTCCCGTCATCGGCTCCACGAAATCGCAGGTCGGGGGCCCTACCGTGTGGATTCGACTGATCGCCGAAGGCACTCCTGAGCGCGCGCCAGTTCCGGCGCACCACCCTCGGCCGGCATGCGGCCGACCACGTCGACAAGTGCAGCGCGCGCGGGTTGGCCGCGCAGTTCGAAATCGTCTAGCGCCGCGCGCAATTCCAGCAACGTGAAACCCTGGCGCCGGGCAAGGTCGCGCGCCGCAACGAGCTCCTCCCGGCGTTGATCCGCATCGGTTGCCGTGTGGGCGCAGAGGCGCACAAGTTCGGCATCGTAGAAGAACACCCCATTTCTGGCGGTGACCTCGAGCGAGGTGTCCAGCCAGGCGCGCGCACTGTCGGGGTCACCGGCGATCAGAAGCAGCCGTGCGACCACCCCATCGAAGAGAGGTCGACCCACCTCCAGCCCAATGCGCCGCCACAGGTCGAGCAGTTTGGTAAGCCGTGCGATCCGTCCCAGAAACTCATCGCGGTCACTGTTGGCACCGTGCGCGACCAACAACGCATCGGCCGCAGCGCGCGCGGTAGCGGCGTTCAGCCTGATCGTGTCGATGCCGTGTGATGCGGCCAGATCGTGGACCTGTCGCGCTAGCGTCGCTGCACCCTGGATATCGCCCTGCTGGAGCAGGGCCCAGAACCTAAGCGAATCGACTTGGCAGGTGTTCATCACTCGACGGTCCCGACTGATCTGCTCGATCCGGCGTTCCGCCCCTGCCAGCACGGCTTCAGCGCCGGCGAAGTCGCCGATGAGGACGCAGTCGAGCGCCCGCAGGCTGGCTAGATCGATGAACCCGTCGAGCCCGATAAATTCGATTGTGTGAGCGAATTGAGCGCCGTCGCCCGTCAGTATCTCTTCCAACGCCGCGAAGTGCTGGAAAGCGGATTCCCGGTCGCCGCGACCGAGGGCCACCGACGCTGATATCGACTCGACGATGTATCGCAGCCAGGGACGCTGCTCATCGCTGCTTCCGCGCAGCATCTCGACGACCTCAGCGATCGCGTTCATATCCGAACGCACACTGTGATAGCTAATGATCGCGGTAAGGGCCCCCAGCAGCTCGTTGTCTTTGGGGTGCGCTCCGAGTAGCTGTACGCACCGTTCGAAATCTCCTGCTGCAGAAGGCCTTTGGTAGCCGTCGACCAAACCGGTGAGATGTCCGCGCTCCAGCCTCAGACCGCATTCCAATCGGTCACGCTCGGAACCGGCAGGTATGCCGCGCAGCTGGTCGAGCGCCTTGGTGAGGTGTACCCGGGCCTCGGCGAGTGCGCCGCGCCGACGTGCTTGGGCGGCCGCGGTTCGGTAGGCCGACACTGCGTCGGCGAACCGCTCACCCTGCTCGTAGTGCGCGCCGACCAACGGCCAATCCGCCTCATCGCCGCCCCTCTCCACCATCGCGTCGGCGACGCGAGCATGCAGACCGCAGGCCACACTGGGCGGCGCGAACTCCGCGGCGACCTCCCGCAACAGCTCGTGGCGGAAGCGCCAACCGTCAACACCCGACGGCTCGAAGACCTGCGCGTCTTCCAGTTCGTCGATCGCGTCGTCGATGGCGGCCTCGGTGAGGTCCAGCACCGCTCGGAGCTCGCTGCGGTCTCCCTGCCTCCCGATGATCGCCGCCGCGCGAACCACAGGAACGGCGTGCGCGCTGGCCCGAAGCCTGGCGAACAGCGGCTCGTACAAGGCCTCCGGGACACCGGCTTCGCCCTGCTTCCCGGCGGCCCGCAACTCGGCGGTGATCTGTTCGATGTAGAACGGGATCCCGTCGCAGCGCGCGCGCACCGCGGCACGCTGATCGGCCGTCAAACCGGGGCCGAGTGCTTCGGTCAGCGCGTCTGTCTGCTCATCGGTCAACGGCGCCAGATCGAACACCTTCACGGGCCAGTCGGTCGGCAGCCATCCTCCGGCACGGCCGGTCGCCACCACCATCAGGCGGCCGGTCCCGCCGCGCAGCACTGTGCCGAGTACCTCCAGGCTCGACGGGTCGAACCAATGGACATCCTCGGCCACCAGCAGTGCCGCCCCATCGCCGGCACATGCCGTTAGGTAGTCGCCGACGGCCGAAACGATCATCTCCTGCAGTGCGCGGCCTTCGGCGATGACTGGCCGATAACCACCGTCGGCCGGAACACCCACCACGCGCGCCAGGAACGGGACCATGTCCGCGGGATCGAGTCCCACTGAACGTATTTCGGCAGCGAGCATTCTGAGCCGGTCGTCGGCGTCGGTGGACCGATCGATGCCGCAGCGACTTTCGATCAAGGCGCGGAATGGATGCAGGCCGACATCGGTGTGAAACGGCGACCCGTTGAGCTCTAGCACCGCAGCGCTGTTGCGTTCGGCCAGCTCCGTCGCCGCGGCTACGAGTCGGCTCTTACCGATTCCGGCCTCGCCGCGAAAGACCACGCCGGGCGTGGTCAAGTTGCCGGACTGCGCTCGCGCCCAAGTCTTCTCGAGGCGCGCGAGTTCACGGTCGCGGCCGATCAGTGGGCCTCGCTTGATCCTTAACGCCTCTGCTCGTTCCCTGATCACCCGCCAGTGGGCGACCAGCTCCGCGATCCCCTTGACCGAGGCCGGTTCGCGGCGCTCCATGTCGAACGCGTCGCCGATGAGCGCCGCCACGACATCCGACACCACCACCGCCCCTGGCGGCGCCAATGAGCAAACGCGAGCGGCGAGATTGGCGCCAAGCCCGTAAACGTCGTCCTGGGCGACGTCGAGGTACACCAGCCCGCGGTGCACGCCCACCCTGACGTCGATACCCACACCGAACCGGCGCTGGGCCTGTTCGCTGAGCCGGCGCACGTCGCGCGTGATGTCCAGCCCGGCCCGCACCGCGCGGTGGACATCGTTTTCGTGGGCAACGGGGTGACCGAACACCGCGAGGAGTCCATCACCCTTGGCCGACGCGACGTGGCCTTCGTAACGCTGGATCGCGCGGGTCACCAACTCGCGATACTTCCCGACCAGCACACGGTAGGGCTCGGGTTCCAGGCGGGTGGACAGCTCCGTCGATTCGACAACATCGATGAAGACGATGGTGAGTCTTCGCATCTCTCCGGTGTCGTCGGGAGCCGCGAGCAGATCCTCGGCGTCGGCGTTGGCGCCGTCGATGGCCAGCACCTCACCCACGAGCGCGGTAACAGCTGCGCGATCACCGCTGTTGATCGCGAACACGGCGCGATCAAGCAGGTCGTCGATCGACGCGCGGCGATCACGGTCGGCGTCGCCGTGTTGCACAGGCCCGTCGTCGCGCACCTCAATATCGTGTCATCGCCGAGCGCTTGGCGTACGGAATCACGATGGTCCTGTCACCCCGCCACCGTGGGTGGGAGAATCAACTCTCCTGATCACGAGGGCCGTCGCGGGTGGCGAAAGATGGAAACACTGATCTTGAGCACCCGGGATCTGCGTCCGTGCTAGAGCCTGCCGGCAACGAAGCTGGCGGCCTGATCCACCAGTCCGGAGTCGATGTACGAGGGCTGCAGATGCGACGGCCAATTCATGCCTCTCCCACAGATGGGGTCGCCGGGCGCGCATTGGTCGATCGTCTTACCGGCGAAGGCAGGGGCGCTTCCCCGGGTGCCATTACCGAACAATGCGACCGCTGCGACGTGCTGATCTATACCCGGCGGCAGTGGGTTGGTAAATCCGAATCCCGGACGGCCCCCGGTCACGAGGTCAGCCACCTCGGCACCCAGCGAATAGCCGCCGAGCACTTCGCGGGTGTTCGGGCAACTTCTGGCCATGGATTGAACGTGGGCGCTCATATCGTTGGCGCCACTGCCGGTGCTTATGTTGGCGGGGTAGTTGACCCCATACACGCTGACCGACATACGCGTCTTGCCGCGCAGCGAATTGACGAACGCGTCGCCGACCGCGCCGACGCCGGGTGGTTCCTCTCGGCCGCGAGCGAAAACCACTTCGGCATCGGGGCATGCCGCCGATGCCGCCGGAATCAGCGCCGCTATCGCAAAGGGCGTCGCCGCCGGCGCAATCACCAATGCGGCGGCAAGCGGGGCGGCGGCCGCCAAGCTGAGGACACGGTGCGCGCCGGGTGTTATCGCGACAAGCCTCATGACGCGATATTACGGACTTACTGACAGTGAGTCAGTACACCGCCGTGACCTTCTTAAGGCCTACATAACTTCCGCAGGAACCTGATACAGCTTCCCGGGCGACGATCAGTTAGCGGTCCGTGTGGTCTCTCCTCCGCCCTGCCGTTGGCTGGCCGCCAAGATGTTGGAAGGCGTGCGTCGTGGATATCGTGCTCGGAGTCTCGCTGGCGCCAGACTCGGTTCAGATGGTGCTGCTGCAAGGCGAAAACGCTGACGGCGCAACGGTAGACGAGAGAGAGTTCGCCGTCACCGCTGCCGACGATTCGCCCACCGTCAGCGCGTCTGATCGAGCGATCGCCGCCATTCTGGGTACTCGCGAAGACGCGGCCGGTGCCGGCCTCGAATTGTCCGCCGTCGGGGTGGCATGCACCGACCAGCTAGAAGCGAAAGGGGTACGCGACGCGCTGGCCGCCCACGCGCTCGAGAACGTCATGCTGGTCTCGGCGTTTTTCGCCGCGACCTCATTGACTCAATCTGTCGGCGGCGCAATGGGTTACGAGCGTACTGCGGTGCTTTTCGTGGAGCCCGACACCGCAACTTTGGCCGTTGTCGAGACCTCCGACGGTTCCGTCACCGATGTCCAACAAGAACAGTTGAATAGCACGTCCGGGGAGATTGCAACCGCCGAGCTGATGGAGATGGTCGCCGGGCTCGACGAGCTGCCAACGCGCCCTGGCGGCCTGTTTGTGGTCGGCTCCGGTGTCGACGTCGCCCCGATCAAGCCGCATCTGGAAGAGGCGACGTCGCTTAGCGTGAGCTCGCCGGAAGAGCCGGAGACCGCGCTGGCCCGCGGCGCGGCCCTGGCGTCCGCGAATGCACCATTGTTTGCTTCGTCGACTGCTGCGCTGGCCTACGCACAAGACCCCGGCACTGGTGCGCTCGACGCGACTGCCCTACCCGAATATCTGAGCATCGCCGATGCCGAGCTAGGCGACGACGAAGTCGCCTATAGCGCTGTGGGAGACGATGAAGTCAGTGCCCCAACTGTCGTCATGGACGCCGGCGCTCGGGACGAGAGCGAGCCCCGTCCTAGGCCGGGCCTGCTGGTCGGGAGTGCGGTGGCGGTGGCCGGCTTTAGCGCGGCGATGGCACTAGAGATAGCCCTGGCAGTCGGCATCCACACGACGGTCGGCTTGCTGCCCGCTCCGCTCCAAAATCTCATTGCCCCAGCCGAGCAGGTGTTCGCGCCTGCACCGGGGCAAGTGGCGGCCACGAAGGCGGTGGCGCCCAAGCCCTTGAGTCCGCCCGCAGGCGCACCGCCGCCGGCAGCTCCGATCCCCGCGGCTCCGGTTCCCGCGGCTCCGGTTCCCGCGGCTCCGGTCCCCCCGGCTCCGGTTCCGGCGGCGCCGGCCCTGCCGGTTCCCGTGGTGGTCCCGCCGATAGCGCCCGCTCCCGTTCCGCCGGTTCGGCTGCCCGACCCGCCAGCGAGCCCGCCCGTAGTCCAGGCCCCGACGCACCCGTCGGCGCCTGCCGAGCCACCGCCGGTCCACGTCCCCCCGCCGCACTCGCCGCCACCCCACCAAACTCCTCCGGGTCAGGGGCCGTGGCCCAATCCTGGTGGCAGGGGCGGCGGCCCCCCGGGCAACCCGGGAGCCAGCGGGCCTATTACCGACCCAGGCCCTAGCCACGGGAATCCCGGCGGCGGCGCGCCTCCCGAGGGCGGCGGACCTATTACTGGTCCCGGCCCCAGCCACGGGACTCCCGGCGGCGCGCCTCCCGGGGGCGGGCCGGTCGGCGGTGGTACGCCTCCTGGCGATAGCGGACAGGTCGGCGGAGGTGCACCTTCTGGAGGCGGCGGACCGGTCGGCGGAGGTGAATCCCATGGCGGTGGTGGACCGATCGGCGGTGCCGAAAGCCCTGGCGGTGGTGGGCCGGTCGGCGGTGGCGGTGAGTCCGGTGGCGGCAGCCACGGCGGTGGCGACTTCGGCAGTGGCGGCTCCAGCGTTGGCGGCAGCTCTGGTGGCGGCGGCACCGAGAGCGGCGGTGGCGGCGGGAGCTCGGGTGGCGGGAGCTCTGGTGGCGGCACCGAGAGCGGCGGTGGCGGCGGGAGCTCGGGTGGCGGGAGCTCTGGTGGCGGCGCCGAGAGTGGCGGCGGCGGCCACCGATAGCCGTCCCACTGACGCGCCCACAGCACCGCGTTAGGGAGCCAAGCGCCCCGTGGAAGCACGACCGATGGCCTTCGATCCATTTCGATGGCAGAACGTCACCCCGTGGCGGGCGAAATGCGCCCGCCGGGTTCACGCCGGTGTCAACCCGTTCGGACCGTTCAGGCCGCCAATGTAATACGCGCCAAAGCCACCGGGACCGCCAACGCCCGGGGTGATCCCGATGCCGCCGTTGCCGCCGGCGCCGCCGATGCCGAAGAGGATGCCACCGTAGCCGCCCTGACTGCCGTTACCCCCGAAAGCCAAATCGGCCGCGCCGTAGCCGTTGCCGCCGTGGCCGCCGAGGCCGAAAAGGAGGCCGCCGAGTCCCCCGAGCCCGCCCGTGCCGCCGTGGCCGCCGGTCTGGGCGGCCCCGCCGTCGCCGCCGGCTCCGCCGACGCCGAAGAAGGCACCGCCGTCGCCGCCGTATCCGCCGACCCCGCCTGTGCCGCCGGGGGTCAGGGCGGTCCCGCCGGCCCCGCCGGCTCCGCCGACGCCGAAGAGGAGGCCGCTGCCGCCACCGCCCTGGCCGCCCTGGCCGCCGATGTTGCCAGCGCCGACGGCCGCCCCGCCCGCGCCGCCAGCGGCCCCGGTGCTGAAGAGGCCGTCGAGGATGCTGCCGCTGCCGCCGTCGCCGCCGACGCCCGCGACCCCACCGCTGCTGGTGGCGGTCCCGCCGACACCGCCGGTGCCGCCCAGGCCGTAGATCAAGCCGCTGCCGTCGCCGCCGCCGGCGCCCCAGCCGGCAACGAAGCCATTGCCCCCGGTCCCGCCAATGCCGCCGTTGCCGAGCAAAAACCCGCCGTTCCCGCCGAAACCACCGTCGCCGGCGACGCCATTGGGACAGTTCCCGCCGGTCCCGCCGATGCCGCCACTGCCGAAAAGTCCGCTGGCGTTGCCGCCGTTGCCACCAAAGCCGGCGAAGCCGCTGCTAATAGACCCACCGGGCCCGCCGGGGCCGCCGTTGCCGAACAAGAACCCGCCGTTCCCGCCGTTCCCGCCGTTCTGGCCGGGCCCACCGGACCCGCCGGCACCGCCATTGCCCCACAACAACCCGCCGTTCTGGCCGTTGGCGCCCGTTCCGGGGGTGCCGTCGGCGCCGTTGCCGATCAGCGGCCGCCCCAGCAGCGCATCGAAGGGCGCATTGATCTGGTTGAGGAGCCCCTGCAGCGGATTGGCATTGGCGGCCTCGGCACTGGCGTAGGAGCCCGCACCCGCATTCAGAAGCTCGACAAACTGCTGGTGAAACGCCGCCGCCTCGGCACTGATCGCCTGATAGGCCTGCGCATGCGCGCCGAACATCGTCGCGACGGCCGCGGAGACCTCATCACCGCCCGGGGCCAGCATCGTCATCGTCGGGGCCGCCGCCGCCGCATTGGCCGCGGTGATCGTCGAAGCGACATTCGCCAAATCCGAGGCCGCCGCCGTGACATACTCCGGGACCGCGATTACAAAGGACATCCCGACCTCCGACCGACGCGGCGACCGCCCGACGGTCACCGAATAGCAGAACCGTATCGTTTGTCCGGCCTACCGATCCCAAGTTCGCCTCGCAGCAGATTCGCACTTCGCGGCCGGCGTGGCAGCAACGCTTGGATTTAACACGCGGTCGATGAGGCGGAGCTAGGCACGCGCTGAGTTCGCACTGTGAACCCGTTTGCTCCCTCCGCGACTCACAAGATCTAGAGCAGCGGGGCAATGAACTTGCAACCGCACCCCCCCTCGCAGGTCCGGCAGGTCATCGTCAAACATACTGCGGCCAGGGCACTCCCGGCACCCATTGGCGGGCAGCACGTGGTGACCGACAACAATCGACAAGAATCGACAAGCGTGCGCGCAAAGGGCTACTCCACGACGTGGCTGCAGAACGCCCGACGGCGCGGCGTGCCCCCGGAGGTCGTCGCCGAGATCGCCCGGCGGCACGCCATCACCCCGGAGAGCTTCGAGATCCTCGAGACGGCGGAGGAGATCAAAGACCCGCACGGCAAGTCCTTCTTCCTGCTGCCGCCGGGCACCAGCGGGGACGACGTGCGCAAGGCGACGCTGATGACCTACGTCCTCAACGCGGGCACCGACTACGGCACGGCGGCCAAGCGGCCCACCGACTTCCCCGAGACGCCCTACGGCGCCGCCGAGGTCGCGCGGATCATCAGCCGGCAGAAGGCGAATCGCTGGAGTTACTCCCGCGACGTCCGGTTCGTCGATCGCAACGGCGGGCGCCTCGTGACGACCCCGAACGGCATCCTCATGGGCCTGGGCGGCAATTTGATCCAGCGCCGGTTCAGCCGACGGGGCGGCACCACCTGGGGCGACATTTTCATGGTCAACCTGGGCAAGCTCACCGACCCCGCGGAGCGGCTGCGCCGGATCGTTTCGTCCGGGCACGCCTGGCACGACCTCGATCTGGACCGCGTGCTCCACCACGAGGAGCGGCATTGCCGGCAATGGGCGGCGAAAGGCTATGTCGGCATGCTCAGGGACTACGGCTGGGAACTGGTCCGCGAGATGGTCTTCGGCGAGACGAACAGGCTGGAAGAGGACGCCGGCCTGTCCGACGGGGGCTACAGGTGATGCAGATCGCGAATCCCGTTGTAGAGCACCATCAAACCGATTACGACCAGCAGTGCCGCCATCAGCGCGGCGTTGTTTCTGTCCATCCAGTCCTTGAGCCGCGCCAGCGGATCATCGAGGCGCGCACCGGCGGCCGCGTAGGCCAGTACCGGGATCGCAACCGTCGAGGCGGCGATGGCGACGAAGAACGCCGCGGCCACCCAGTCACCGGCCGCGCCCAGCCCGGCCGCGCCGATCGCCAATCCGGCGGGTACACAAATGAGCAGTACGTCGGGCCTCAGCACCACCAGCGCCAGCGCCGTTATCGCCGCGCGCGGCGGGGTGATAGTGGCGAACGAGCGCATCCACCGCGGTGACTCGCTGTGGCCGTGCCGGGTCAGCCAGCGGTAGATGCCGAACACGATGAGGGCCGCCCCGAGGACCACGCGCAGCCAGGACGACCACCTCGGCGGCGACTTGTCCAGTCCGCCCAGCAAGCCGGAGGCCGCAACGCAGAGCGCCGTCAGCGCAGCCAGGCCCAGCACCCAGCCGGCGAGGAAGGCCAGGCCGGTCGGCCTCGGTCGCGGCGCTTGCAACACCAGCACCGCCGGGATGACCGTGATCGGTGAGAGCGAGATGACCAGCCCGAGCGGAATGAGCCCGGCCGCCACGGATCCCCAGCTACCTGCCATGGGCAGAATCTTTGCACGCGAAGCGGGCTAGAGAGCGTGAATGCCGTTGTAGAGCACCAATAAACCGATCAGCACCAGGATGACCGCGAGCATGCCGGCGTGGTTTTCTTCCATCCACGCTTTGAGCCGTTCCAGCGCGTCATCGAGGCGGTCACCGGCGCCGACATAGGCCAATATCGGTATGGCGATCGTCGATGAGGACACGGCGATAAAGACGGCGCCGGTGATCCAGCCGGCCGCGACACCGAGCCCGCCGGTACCGATGGCCAGGCCGGCCGCCGCGCACAGGATCAGCACCTCGAGCCGTACCACCACCAGCACCGCCCCGGTCACCCCGGCGCGCAGCGGGGTCAGCTTGGAAAACGAACGCATCCAGGCCGGCGTCTGGCCCTGACGATGCCGGGTCAGCCAGCGCAACACGCCGAACACGATGAGCGCCAAACCCAGCACCACGCGCAGCCATGACGCCCACGTCGGCGGCGCCTGGTGCAGGCCGCCGAGCAGGTCGGAGGCCCCGACGAACGCCGCCGTGAGGGCGGCCATGCCCAGCAGCCAGCCGCCGAGGAAGGCGAGGCTGGCCGGCCGCGGCCGGGGCGCGTGTAAGACCAGCACCGCCGGGATGACCGTGATCGGTGAGAGCGCGATGACCAGCCCGAGCGGAATGAGTTTGGTTAGTACGGAAACCCAGTTGCCTGCCACGGGCAGCAATCATCGCATTGCCTAGCCTTTCCGGCGCAGCGTCCAGGCCGGTACCCAGTGCGTCACGGTTTTCCGCTTGGAGCCGTACGCGATCGGGTAGGTCACCAGCCCCCACCAGTCGCCCTGCTCGCAGATGCCCCAGCAGCTCAGCCGTCCCTCGACGACCTTGTGCAACTGCAGACCGTTGGGCTGATACCGCCCCGAACGGTGCGGCTCGCGTGGGAAGAGCACCGTCAGGTCAACCAGCACCGTAATCGGCGGACGCACCACGCGAAACGGGCTGCGGACCGGGTGGCCGTTGTATCCGATCGACGCGAGCTCGCCCATTTATCGATCATACGTACTGCTTATCTGCTTAAGTGGACTAGTTTGCTTAAGATAGCGTCGAAGTTGTTGCTGGGCAGTGGTTCGCGGTCGACCGCAGGGTTTGCTCTGGGCCTTCGGCGCCGCGATGAGGTCGGCCAGGGGGTGGGGATCGATGTGTCGCTTTGTTGCAGGAGTCGGTAGAAGAGCGTTCGCGCGGGCCTTGACCTGCGGGCGGTTGGATGGCTGAAGGTGGAACTCGTCGAGGTAGCACTGCAGGTGCGTCGCGTTGCGCACGCGGAAGTGATGGGTGCCGGCGTTCCGACCGTTTGAGCAGCGAGGCCGCGAGCACGATGGGCGTCCGGGATCTGGGGTGACTCGTAGTAGAACGCGGCTCAGGCGCAGCTGTAGCCCGACATGTAGTGCGTGGGCTCCTACGAGCCCTCCTCGGCGAGAACCCGGAACATCCAGCTGCGCCGTGCGGTGCGGAGTCAGCGAACCTGGCGCTACTCGCTGGTGCGGGCGAGATCGACGAGTTGTTTGGAGCCTGGTCGCATCGGCGACCGGAAGTCAGGGTGCCCGACGGAGTCGAAGGCTCCTGTCATGATCGCGGTGGAAATCCGCGGATTTCCACCAGCGATCATGACAGGAACCTTGTCCGGCCGGGCACCTGACTTGCGGTCGCCGATGCGCCAGGCTCCAAACAGACTCGTCGACCTCGCCGGCACCAGCGAGCAGCGCCACGCTCGCGGATCGCGCACCGACGGCGCACGCATGTTCCGAGTCCTCGCCGAGGCCAGTCTGGCTAGGAGCCCAGGCCTAGCGTGTCGGGCTACATCTCGCCGAGACCCCGTTCTTCTGCGAGGTCACCAGCCAGATCGCGGACGAACCACGTGTAGCGGCGCTGCGCGTGCGGTGAAAGATCGTTCCGGCCGCCATCGACGTATCGCGTCGCAACGCGGCGCACTTCCAGTGCTGCCGTGGACGAGTCTGCCACGCTCCGATTCGACCGCCGCAGGTCGAAGGCACGCGGAAGCTCTTCTACCGACTCCAGCGACAAAGCGTCAGACACCGATCCGCACACCTGGACGACATCATCGGGAACGGCGCCGAAGACTCCAGAGCACATCCTGCGGATCGTCCACCCCGCCGAACCGGACCCGCCCAGCAACAACTCCGACGCTGACCAGCATACTAGTCCACTTAAGCAGATAAGCAGTTCATACGTTCGAATACATGGCTGGTTTAGTCCGTCATTTCCCGATGACGTGCCCCGGCAAATCGCTATAGCCGCGTCACCGATAACAGGGGGAGGCCGGGATGAGGACGTTTATCGCCGGGGGCTACTCGCGCTGATGGGGCTGACGACCGGCGCTGTTGGCGTCGCCAACGCCGATGAAGTTCAGGTCGAGGGCGTCTATTCGACGCTGGCCGCTTGCGAAGTGGACGGCCCGCACGTCGAGATCACCTACGACGACGGACGCTACACCCATTGGGTCTGCCGCGAGGGTTCCGACAGGGTGTATTACCTCTACCTGAACAACGGCTGAAAAGCCCCGGTGCGCTTCTGGCAACATAGCGGACGGTGAGCGTCTCCGATACGGCCGAGTCACGGCGTCCCCGCGGCGGCCTGCCTGCATCGCCGCCGGCTGCGCTCGACCCGCTCATCGTTGGAATCCTGGCCGCCGCAATAAGTCTGGGCGGCGCCGCTCGTCCGTCCTTCTGGTACGACGAGGCCGCAACCATTTCGGCGTCGTACAGCCGTTCGCTCGGTCAGTTATGGCACATGCTGAGCAACGTCGACGCCGTCCACGGGCTGTACTACGCGCTCATGCACGGCTGGTTCCAGATCTTCCCACCGACCGAGTTCTGGTCCCGTGCGCCAAGCGGTCTGGCGGTGGGCGGCGCCGCGGCCGGAGTGGTGGTGCTGGGCAGGCAGCTCTCGTCTCGCACCGTCTCGCTGGCCTCCGGAGTCTTCTGCGCGATCCTGCCCCGGACGACGTGGGCGGGCATCGAAGCTCGCCCGTATGCCCTTTCGATGATGGCCGCCGTGTGGCTGACGGTGCTGCTCGTCGCCGCGGCGCGCCGTAACACCGCTTGGTCCTGGCTGTCTTACGGCATCGCCCTGGCCATATCGATCATGCTCGACGCGTACCTCGTGCTGTTGGTCTTGGCGCACCTGACCTTCGTCTTTGTCTTCCGGCGCACGCGAAAAGTCCTGGTCCGCTTCGCCATTACGTCGGGGGCGGCGGTGTGCGCCCTGGCGCCGTTCTTGGCCACGGTCGCCGAGCAATCGCATCAGATCAGCTGGGTCCCAACGATCGGGCACCGGACGATCGAAGATGTCGTGGTCCAGCAGTATTTCGAAAGGAGCACGCCGTTCGCGGCTTTGTCGGCGGTGGTGGTGGCGGCGGCTATTGTCCTGTGGCTCAGCAGATCCGGGCGACTCGCGCATGGCGATCGACAACTGCTGACCATTGCGGTCGCGTGGCTGGTGATACCCACCGCCCTGATCGTGATCTGGTCGGCGCTGGTTCACCCGATCTACACGCCGCGCTATTTGGCCTTCACGGCACCGGCGATGGCGCTGATCCTGGGGGTCTGCACCGCCGCCGTGGCCGTCAAGCGGTGGGCAGCGGCAGCGCTCGTCAGTCTTTTCGCCGTCGCCGCCGCGCCGAACTACGTTCTGGCGCAACGCGACCCGTATGCCAAATACGGGATGGACTACAGCCAGGTGGCCGATCTGATCACCGCGAAGGCGGCACCCGGTGATTGCCTGCTGGTGAACGACACGGTGACGTTCATGCCGGCCCCGATGCGCCCGTTGATGGCGGCGCGCCCGGATGCCTATCGCAAACTGATCGATCTCACGCTGTGGCAGCGGGCAACGGATCGCAACGACGTCTTCGACACCAATCTCATCCCGGAGGTCGTCGCCCGGCCGTTGAGCCATTGCGCCATCGTGTGGATCATCACCCAGGCCGACGAGTCCATGCCCGCTCACGAGCAGGGATCGGCGATTCCGCCCGGCCCTCGCTACGGAGCAACCTCCGCCTTCGCGGTTCCGCACGACCTGGGCTTCCGGCTCGTCGAACGCTGGCAGTTCAACCTGGTTCAGGTGATCAAGGGCGAGCGATAACCGCCTACCAGATGCGGATGTAGTCGACGAGCATGCTCGCCGGGTAGGTACCCGCCGCAGGGTCCCCTGCGCCAACCCCACCGACCGCAAGCGTGAACATGGGGGTCATCCAGTAGCCGGGTTTGTTGAACGGCCACCGGAAGTCGTCGGGAGCGCCGCCATGGACGTGGATGGGTTTGTTCGGAACACTGAAGTACTGCGCCCCGTCGCGCGAGAACTGGAACCCGTCCTCGGCCCAATGCATTCGCCAGGTGTGCCAGCCGCCGTCCACCAGACCGGGAATCGATTTCCCCTCCCAGGTTTTTCCGTTGGACGCGGCGTGGACCGTGGTGCCCGGGGGCCACGAGCCGTTGCCGTACCACTCGAATACGTCGACCTCGCCGTCTGGCAACGGATCCTCGTTGACACCCCAGAACGCGGACCAAAGGCCCGGGTACAGACAGTCCAGCTTGATCCGCGCTTCCCAGGTTTGGTTGATCATGCTGCGAAAGTTGCCGCGCAGTTTGCCGCTGTAGTACTGGCCCCCTTCCTGGGTGGCGCAGAGGACGAGATTGGAATGGCCATCTTGAAACACGTTTCGGCGATCGTCGCGGTATATCCCCTCGACCGGCGGGAACACGTCGTCCTGCCAGGTCTGCACCGTCCACTTGCCCGGATCGGGACCCGAGCCCGCCGGGCCGTCGAAATCGTCGGAGAAAATGTAGGGCCCACCGCCGGCCGACGGCGCCTCCGGCGGCGCCGAGTGCGACGGGCTGGCCCAGGCCTCCGGCATGCGCATCGCGGCCGCCAGCATGCCCATCCCCGTGGTCAACAACATGCTGCGACGATCCATCTGCAATACCACCAATCGTTAAAGAGCCGGGACCTCCGGCCCGGCGTGATCTTCCCCGAGGCAACTTTCGCAAACGGTGTTATGAAACCATGCGGCGGGGCAGGCGCGCATCTCGCCTGGCGGCGCGCCGCGACCCCATTTCGCGGAATTTACCGCTGCTAGCGGGCCGAATCCGTTTTGCAGTCTGCCGCGGCGCGGGTTCCCACCGCATAGAGCAGTTCCTTGAGGTGGCGCTGTTCGTCGGCCGTGAGTCGGGTCAAGATCCGTTGATCGGCGACGTGTACGGCGGCTTCCGCGCGCTTCAGCAGGGCCTTGCCCCGGCGGGTGAGCCGGGCCGGCATCGCGCGGCCGGCCGGGGTCGAGGCCGGACGGGTCAGGACGCCGCGTTCCTCCAGCGCGTGCAGCACCTGGTTGGCCGCCTGGGCGGAGACATTGGTACCGCGGGCCAGCTCGGCGCTGGTGAGCCCGGGATGCATCGAGAGGATCCGCATGCACACCAACTCCGGCAGGCTCAGGCCCAGCGGCTTCAGCTCCGCGGCAACCTGGGGCCGCAGCGCCGCCACCACGCGGTACAGCAGAAACCCCAGCGGCTCCTGGTGGGATTGACTCATGCCCCACATGCTGACACGCGCGAAGCGGTTCCCGACAAGCAACCATCAATTTCCTTGACATCTTCGCCGCCGGTGGTATCAAGGAGCTTGATAGTCCGATGTGGAAAGGAACGACAGCGATGTCTGGTAGTGGATTCTTCGGCGGCGGCTTCGGCGGACCCGGCTTCGGCGGCCCCTTTGGCGGATTCGGCGGCCCCGGTTTTGGTGGCCCCGGTTTTGGTGGCCCCGGTTTTGGTGGCGGCTGGGGCGGAAAAGGCTGGGGACACGGTGGTTCCGGCGGCCCTGGTTTCAAGGGTGGTTTCGGCCCCGGGGGCCGGCCGTTTCTCAAGCGTGCCGCGTTCGTGACCGCGGCGATGCTGCTCGACGGGCCGGCCGACGCCGCGCAGGTCGTGCAGCGCGTGTCCGACGCAACCGAGGGCGCTTTCACCCCTCCGCAGGACCTGGCGGAGCTTGCCATTGGGCTGCTCGCCGGCCGGGGCGTGGTCACGGTCGACAACGGCGTGGCGACCCTGACGGAGCTCGGCCAGAACCTGCTGGCCTGGCGGGGGGTCAGCAGCGAGACCGCGCACGCGTTCCTGGGGCGGGCGGCCAAGTTCGGCGACGTCTTCAAGATCCGCAGAACACTCTTCGAAATCGCGGGGCTGGCCCGCACGATCGCCTGGACCGGCACCGACGAGCAGAAGGAGCAGCTCGCCGAGACCCGGACCAAGGTGCTGGAGGCCCTGACCGACGCGAAGAAGGCGCTGCACCGCGTCCTCGGTGAGGCCTGAGACCCTACCCGGAGGTTGGTTCGCTGAGCTTGACCAGCATCTTGCCGATGTTGGCCCCGGTGAACAGGCCGTTGAGGGCGTCGACGCACGACTCGACGCCCTCAAAAACGGTCTGGCGGTGTTTGATCCGACCCTCGTGCTCCCATTGGCGAAGCGCGGCGAATGCTTCGTCGAAGCGCCCCCAGTCGTCGAGCGCGTTGAACCCCTGCATCAGCGCGGTCTTGGACAACAGGTTCACGTAGTTGGCCGGTCCGGGGTGCTCTCCACTGAGGTAGCTGGAGATGACGCCGCAGAGCACCACCCGCGCCTTGGTGGCCAGCCGGCCGAGCACCGCGTTTAGGATCGGGCCTCCGACGTTGTCGAAGTAGACGTTGACCCGGCGCGGGCAATGCCGTTTGAGCCCCGCGGCCAGGTCGTCGTTCTTGTAGTCGATGCACGCGTCAAACCCGAAGTCCTCCACCACCGCCCGGCACTTCTCGGGGCCGCCGGCGATGCCCACCACGCGGGCGCCGGCGATCTTGGCGATCTGCCCGGCCACCGACCCGGTGGCGCCCGCGGCGGCCGACACCACCACCGTCTCCCCGGGCTGCGGCCGGCCGATGTCCATCATCCCGATGTAGGCGGTGGCCCCGGTCGGGCCATACACCGACATCACCGCCAGCTGGTCAACCGTGGCCTTGCCGGGGATGGGCGTGCTGAACACGTCGTCGCGAACGATCACGTACTCCTGGAAGCCCGTCAGCGTGGTGATGACGTCCCCGACCCCGTAGGCGTCGCAGCGCGTCGCCACCACCTCGCCGATCCCGGCCGCCCGGATGACCTCGCCGAGCTGCACCGGCGGGAGGTAGCCCTGTTGGTCGTTCAGCCAGGTGCGGACGGCGGCGTCGAGTCCGACGTAGGTGGTTCGGACCAGCGCCTCACCCTCCGCGGGCTCCGGTGCCGGCGCGGTGATCAACTCGGTATCACCGGGCTGGACCAGCCCGTTCGGGCGGCGACGCAATACGATTTGGCGGTTCGGCAAGTCGGGCACGTGCTGAAACTACCCATTGACGCCGATCCGGTGGGAGCATCTCTGCATGAACTCGCAGGATGACCCGGAAGAACGCATCCGGGAACTCGAGCGCCCCCTGGCCGACACGGCGCGCGGGTCCGAAGTGGGACAAGCGCCGCCCGGCGGTTACACGTATCCGTCCGGCCCGGCGGGGCCGCCGGCCCCGCCGCCGCCACCCAGCCCGTGGACATATGGCGGACCACTTTCCGGGCCACCGCCCAATCCGCCCTCGGGCAACCGCACGTGGTGGATCCTGGGCACCGTCATCGTCGTCGGGTTCCTGGCCCTCGCGGGCGGCATCGCCGCCTTCGCCGCCCACCAGCTTTCCGGTGTCCGGTCGATCATCAACTCCCCGCCGACCGTCTCCGGGACGTTCGGTCCGCCGTCGAGCACCCGGAGCGCCCCGAGCAGCCCCAGCCCGTCGACCACTCGGACTAGATCATCCACGCCGTCGACGTCACCCACCGTGCCGCCGGGCGGCAAGCTCAGCGTCTCCGGCATCAACGAGAATCGAACGATCGCCTGCAACGACAACATCGTCAGCGTGAGCGGGGTTTCCAACACGGTAGTGATCACCGGCCATTGCACACGCCTTACGGTGTCCGGGGTCCAGAACGCAATAACCGTCGACGCCGTCGACACCATCGACGCCTCCGGCTTCAACAACAAGATCACCTACCACTCGGGCAACCCGAAGATCAGCAATGCCGGCGGTTCCAACGTGGTGGAACAGGGCTGATTGCCAACAGAGCTTGGCCCGCTAGACCATGGCCCCGGCCTGCGCCACGCATCCCTCGAACCCGGCCTCGTGCGCCCGCGCCGCGAAGCGCTCCGCGAGCTGCCGATAGCCGGGCTCGTCGCCGCGCGCGCGGGCCAGCAGCGCGCGCAGCCGCAGCAGCGGAAGTTCGTGCAGCACGAATCCCGGCTCCGTCGGCACGGCGGCCAGCCCCTCGATCGCACGTTGCGCGTGCTCTATGTCGGCGGCCGAACCGCGCGACAACAGTGCCTCGACCAACACCGTGGTGGCGGGCCCGCGCAAGATCATCTCGCCGGTGTCGAACTGCTCGGCGAGAACCGTTGTGGCCAAATCTATTGCGCCGCTGAGGTCCCCGACGCGTGCGCGCTCGCGGGCAAGCTCTATATCGGACAATCGTCGCAGCGCGACGGTGAGCTGTTCGCCGACGACCATCTCGCGGGCCCTGGCCAGCAGTTCCAGACCGGGCGAACTATCTTCAAAGTCGTTGTGGATCAGGGTGATAGCGTGATTCAATGTCGCGTAGGCGACCGCGGTGTTGTTCCCGGACCGTTGGGCAACCTCCAAAGACTCCGCGGTCTCGGCCACGTCGCGCGCACCCGGCAGCACCGCTCCGTTCCCGACGGCGGCCGCGTACTTGTACAGCTGCACGAATGGCCAGGCGGCCGCGTCAACCGACCGGGCCAGGGCAATGCCTTCCTCGAGGTCGCCGCGCCATCCCCGCCGGCCCAGGAACATTCCGGCCGCTCCTTTCAGCGTGATGGCCCACGCCAGGGGGGACCCGATCACGAAGTCGCCCATCGTCGCGTCGCCGCCGGCGAGGTCGACGACCCGCTGAGCCAGCCGCAGGCTTTCGGTCGCTTCACCGGCCTCCCACTTTGCCTGACCGGCCGCATAGAACAACCCGACCGTCATCGCCGGCTCTCCGATCGACTCGACGAGCGCGGCGAACTCCGACGCCATGGCGGCCGCCTTCCGATAGTGCCCGTTGAACGTCAGCGTGGTGAGATGCCCCGCCATGCCAAGCGCCAACGACCTCTTGTCGCCGGCGGCGGTGGTCAACGCGCGCAGTTCGCGGAAACCGGTGTCGGCCGGCGTGCCGCCCACCTGAAATGCGCTGCCGCACAGCAAAGCTCGCGGTGCGATCCGCATGGCCAGCCGATCCGGATCGTCGACCGGGAGCTCGTCTGCGACCCGCACCGCCTGTTGCCAACTCGCCCGGGCGGCCCAGATGTCGCGCGCGCCATACCAAGTCGCCGCCTGCATGTGCCAGTCGAACGCGTCCCGCAGATCGCCGGCCGCCGCGTACTGGGTGGCGACGATGGCGGCCTCCTGGCCGGTGAACCCCCCGTGTGTCCGTTGCATCACCGCGGCCACCCGGCGGTGCAGCTCCGACCGCCCCGCCTTCAACTGTGACTCGTACGCGACCGCCTGAATGAGCGGATGGCAAAACGCATATGTCGCGTGGGGCGTGGACGCGACCTGCTCGACGAGTTCCGCTTCCATCAGCGGCGCCAAATCCGCCGATTCCACCAGGCATTCGAGCAGCTCGGTGTCGAACAGCGCGCCGATGACAGCCGCGGCGTGCAGGGTGCGCTTGGCCGTTGCGTTGAGCCGATCGATGCGTGCCCCGATGATCGCTTGCACGCTGGCCGGGACGTGGATGTCGCGCACCTCTCGCACGCATACGTAGGCGCCCGGGCTGCCCTCGAGTTCGCCCCGCTCGGCCAGGTCGCGCACGATTTCCTCGGCGCAGAACGGGACGCCCGCCGCTCGCTCGGCGATCACCGTCGCCAGTGCGACCACCGAAGGATCCTCGCCGAGAAGCCCGTTGAGCAGTTCGGCGATGTCCGAATGACTCAGCGGCGCAAGGGCGAAGTGACGCGCTCCGGGGATTCGCGACAGGGGCCCCGAATACTCGGGCCGGTAGACGACGAGCAACGTCGCCGGCTTTGTTGGGATCGCCGCTGCGAACTCGGCGATCATCGATTCGCTGACGCTGTCGATCCATTGAGCGTCCTCGATGACGTAGATCGCCGGGTCCCGGCGGGTCGACGATCTGATCAGGTCGACGAGGCGGCGCCGCCGGGCGTCCGGGCTGATGTCGGGCAACGGTTGATCGCTGTCGCGGATGCCGAGCATGTCGTCGAGCAGAACCAGCTCGTCGGCTCCGGCTGAGGGGATTTCGCTGCGGACCCAGCCCCGGGCCTGTTCGGGTGTGAGGCCGGCGATGCCAAGGATCTTGCGCAGCAACCGGGAGAGGATATGGAACGGGATGTCTCGGGTGTGGGATTCGCAATAGGTGACGAACACCTCGAAACCGCGGCCCCGCGCCGCCGCCACCGATTCGCGGACCAGCCTAGTCTTTCCGACACCGGACCGACCCACCACCGTGATCACGGCTCCGTTACCGCGCGCGGCCTGGTCCAGCAGCGCGGTGATCGCGCCCTTCTCCCGTTGTCGTCCGACGAGACGGGACTCATGACGGGGTTTTCTGGACTTATAGGGATGCTCGACATCGACCCCCAGCAGCCGGCGTCCGGGCACGCCCACGTCGACGCCCTTGATGTGCACGATCTCGCGCTCGCCCAACATAACTCGGCCCTCGACGAGCCTCGCGGTCGACTCCGTGAGCATGACGCCGCCCGGCGGTGCCGCCGCTTCCATCCGCTCGGCCATGCCGACCTGTTCACCGACCGCGGTGTAACCGAGGTGGGTGGCGCCGACCTCGCCGGCGATCACCTGGCCGGAATTGAGGCCGACGCGCACTCGCAAGTCGATCCCGTCGCTGCGTTGCACCTCCGCGCCCAATCGCTGAGCGGCTTGCTGAATATCGATCGCGGCCAGACACGCCCGAAAAGCATGGTCTTCCAACGTGATTGGTGCTCCGAAGAGCGCCATGATCCCGTCGCCGGTGAACTTGTCCACGGTGCCGCCGTAGCGCTCCACGACGGCCACCGACCGGCTGACGAGGTCGGTCATCACCTCGCGCAGCCGTTCCGGGCCGAGGGATGCCGCGATATCCATCGACCGCACCACGTCGGCGAATAGGACGGTCACCTGTTTGTATTCGGCCGGTTCGACGACCAGGGTGAGCGCGGCGCCGCACGCATCGCAGAATCGTGCGCCCTTACGCGGCTCCGTGCCGCAAACGTGGCACACCAACGATGTCGCCGTCACACCTCGCCCCTTCGGCGGATTCCCGTTAGCCGAAACGTACGGGAATCTCCGGGCTAAGTGGGCTCTTCCGAATCATCGTCGAGGACGCTGACCGCGATGCCGTAGGGCAGGAAGCGCACCTTGCGCTTGGGATCGAGATTGTTCTTGTTGGCGCGCAGCGCGTCGAGTTCGGTCGCATAGACCTGTTCGACGTGAGCACCGCCGTCGGCGTACACGGTGTAGATGGCCCAGACCCCGTCACCGGCCTCCCCGGCCGTCTCCGGTGCGGAGCGGGGCCGCCGCGACAGGTCCTCGAAGAACGCCGACCAACCCGTCCGGGCACCGGGACCGGCGACAAATTTGCCGACCCGCTCGAACATGTCGCGCAGTCCCTCGCTGCCCTCCCTGATCACGCGATCGAACTCTTCGGGATCGAATCCGAACGCTCCATACTCGGCCACGCAGACCTCCTTGCAGTCACGACGTTATTGCCAGTGTGCGCTCAGTCGTCCCCATTTGCCACGGACAGCCCACGTCACCCCCGTCGAGGTCAGCCGACAGCCACCCTCCGCCGCGCCTTCCCGGGTGCCGACAATCGCGGCTATCACCTGGTCCGGCCCACCGGCCTCGAATTCGTCCTCTTCGACTGTGACACCGTCCGAGCCATCGACACTCCGAGCACGATGTCCACTTGCGCCTCCAAGGTCCCAGACGGCCCTCCAAGAGAGCATCAGCAAAACAGACCCCGCCCGAACTGTGTGACACCGCGCTACTCGCGTGCGGCCGGACGCGCAGGTTCGATTGTCCTTTGGTCGATCCTGAACGATCAACGGCACACGACGCCGATTCAGTACCCGGGGCTCAGGAACGGGTTCTGCGAGTTCCCCGGATACTGCGGACGTTGGGGCGCCTGAGGCGCCTGGTTCTGCGGCACCGGAACCGGTATCGGCACCGGTAGCAGCGGAACGTGTATCCACTCCGTGGTCATGGGGACCGTCGTCGTGGGCGTCGTACTGGGTGTGGGTGGCGGCGCTGATGTCGCAGTCGTCGACGGCGGCGGCGGTGTGGTGGTCATCGCCGTCGTGGTCGGCGGCTGACTCGTGGCCGGCGGCGGTGAGGGATGCCTCGTGGTGACGACCGGCGGCGGCGCCGGGGTGACGATCACCGGCGCCGGTGGTGGCGGTGGCGGCGACGGCGGAGGTGGGGGCGGCGGTGGCGGCGCGGCGCTGGGCACCGGTGCGGCACTGGGCGGCGCCGGCACGGCCGTCGGGGGCGGCGGTAGCGGGCTCGGCGCCAAAGAGCTGGCCGGCGGCGCCGGCCGGGGCGCGACGGTGGGCGGCGCCTGGTGGTTTTCGATGCCCGACAACGTATAGGCCACGCCCCCGATCGAGGTCATGGCGACCACGGCGCACATCCCGACGATCAACTGCGACAGCCGCACGCGCCGCCACGGTCGTTGTGGGGATTGCTCGATCAGGTTCAGGCGCATCGACCAGCCGGCCGGACCGTCTTCGTCGAAGGCGTCGGGGGTGTACGGCGCCCGCACGTCGCCGGGGTATTCGGTTTGCGACCACGCCAACTCGCGATCCGTGAGCGCCTCATCGTCGATCACCAGCACATCACCGGCCGGAAGTTCGACGACTTCGCCGGCGGCCGCCGTGAGCAGGCCGATGGATGTGCGCGTCCGGAGATCCCGCTCCTCACCGCGGGAGGCCACCAGCAACGCGCCGAGAGCGGCCGCGTAGGCCGGCTGCGACGGGCTCACCACCGGTCGGCGGCCGTGCACCGAGAGGCGTTCTTTGACAAGAGGAATGCTGGCGCCACCGCCGACCGTGACCACCGCCGAGAGATCCGCCCAGCTCCTCTTATGGCGGGCCAGCATGTCGTCGAACGCGTAGATGAAGCCGGACAGCCGGTCCTGTATGAGGTCACCCAGCTCGTCTCGCGTCAGCTTCATGCTGCACCGGCGCCCACCGAGCTCGGCGGCGAATTCGGCTACCGTTTCGGTGGATAACTGCTCCTTGGCCGCACGGCACTGCTCCCTGAGCAGGCCGAGTTGACCGACCGCGGCTGTGCTGGCCGGGTCGATGCCGCTGCCGTGGCCAAGCTCCTCGAAGACCTTCAGCAGCAACGCTTGGTCGATCTCGTCGCCGGAGAAGGCCGCGTAACGCATTGTGGGCGTGACGAGTTCGAAATCGCCCGCGAGGCTGATCAAGGTGGCGGACGTGCCGCCGCCACCGAAGTCGAGCAGTCCGACCACACCCGTCGCCGCGAGGCACAGCTCCGCGTTCGCCGCGGTCAGCGCCGCGATCGCGTCCGAGACCAGGCGGGGCGCCATGCCGCTTCGGACGAAGCCCAAATGCGTTCGCAAACCATTGCGCAGCGCCTGCACCGTACCGGGTTTCCAGTACGCGGGCACGGCGATGGAGATCTCCGACGCGGCCGCGTCCGCACCGGCCGCCAGCACCATCGCGTCCAATGCCTCCACCATGAGGAGGTCCGGGTCGTGAGCCGACCCGTCGGGCGACACCAGCGCCACCGAGTCACCGATGCGCTCCACGAAGCCGCGCATCAGCACGCCCGGCTCGGACAGGATCGGGTTTTCCTTGGGCAGCCCGATTTTCGGCGCGCAGTGCGGATAAAGGGTCAGCACCGCACGGCGTGCAACCGGCGGACTTCCATTACGCGCAGCGACCAGGTTCGTGGTCCCGATCGACAACCCCACTGGGTCGTACATAGAGCGAAAACCTTCGTCTATAGAGGTCGGTGGCCAGCGTTAACCATAGCCGCGGACACGCGCAAAGCCGATGGGTTGCAATATCATTGGTATCCGCTCGATGTGATTGTGTCACCGAAGCGGTATCAAAAACCCCTTGACAATCGTGTTGAGTTCATACCACGGTCAGCGGCAGCGAACGCCGCGGCTCGAACTGGAATGTCGATCCGCCACTGAATTTGGCCACCGACACCTCAGGCAGTTCGGCCGCCGGGGCATCGGTTTCAAACAGTTCCGCGGTCCAGTCGGTGTCACTCCCGCAAACCTCAACCGCGAGGCGCGGATTCACGGCGGTGGCGATCGCTTGGAGCGGCTGCACGGATTCCGGTGTGCACAGCGAAATCCAGGCGCCGTCGTCGTGCGCCGGCGACCGGTGCACGTTCAGCCGGTTTTCCGCGGTTTCGGCGACGACGTAGCCCGCGGGGTTGAGCAGCGGGTGCAACTCGAGGACCCGTTGCATTCCTTCGATTCCGCCGGGTAATTCCAGCGCGCGGCGAATCCGCTCCGCCGCCAGCCCGGCCAGGCCGATGAGGCCGCGGGTGCAGACCGATGCGGCCTGGGCGTCGTCGACGGCGCGTGCCCGCACCGCGATGGCGAACGACAGATAGAGCAGGTGCATCTGCAGGCAGACCTCGTCGGCCATGCGGACCAACGCCGAGTGCGAGAAGGCGCCGAAGTCGAGATCGGACAGCAGCGGCCCCGAGTAGTCGGCCTGGCCCTCATCGGACCGGTCGATGGGATCCAACTCCCATGTCGCGGCCCGGGTTTGGCGAACGATGTCAAGAGCCGGGATGCTCTGGGCTTCGGGGTAGGACTGGTCGATGATGACGGTCCACGCGCAGTGCGGGTGCCGGTCCGCGGGCACCCGCGGCGGCCGGTGGATGGGACGCATCTGCGCGCGCGGGTTGGTCGCCACCGCGGTGGCGTCGAACGTCGGATCCTCGATGGTGTGGCACATCCCGAACACGTACTCGTCGCCCATCGGCTCCACGTCGAGCAACGCGCCACAGTGGTCGAGGTGGAATTCGCCGTGCCACCGGTCGTGAATGGTGTAGCGGAAGTCCATGAATTGCGGCGGAGCGCCGATGTCGAGCTGTAGCCCCTTGAAGATGGTGGGCACGTCGTCGCCCTCGTAGTTCAGCGCCCGCTGCATGCGCCTGGTATAGATCGGGCTGGCGCCGGCCCACTCCTCGATGGCGATCTGCACCATCTCTTCGCGACCGAACTCCTGGATGCACCACGCCATGCCGGAGCGGTCGATCATGTGACCGATCAGGAGCAGTTCGGGCACCAGGACGGACAGCTCCTGACGGGACAACCGCGCGTAATGGGATCGGCTCACCGCCCAAAAATAGTCGCGACTATGTTATAAAGTCAACAATGTCCATTGCCGCAGGCCAGACGCCGGGGCGCTCGGTCAGCCCCACCCGACGCACCAGCGCGCCGCGTAAGCGCGGCGATGACACTCGGGCGAAAATCATCGACGAAACCGTCCGCTGCATCGTGGAAGAGGGATTCGCCGCCGCCACCGCCAAGCATGTGGCCGAGCGCGCCGGCGTGACGTGGGGGGTCATCCAGTATCACTTCGGAGACCGCAACGGCCTGCTGATGGCCGTGGTCGACGACGGCGTCGTCAGGCTGGTCGACAGCCTTTCCTCGGCCGATGTCAGCCAGCTTCCGCTACGCGAGCGCATCGAGGTCGTCGTCGACACCGCGTGGAGCTGCTACAGCAGCCCGACGTCGATGGCCGCCTTCGAAATCCTGCGGGCCACCCGCGGCGGCCCCGGCGAGTCCTCGCGGCGTCACCTGCTCGAGATGAATTCAGCGATCGGTCAGCTGGGTCGACTGATAACCATGGATCCGGCCAATGCCGGTGTGGCCGAAGTAATCTGGGCCACGCTGCGGGGTGTGGTGCTGGCGCAGATGGTCACCGGTAGCGCCATCGATTGGAGCCTGGAACGACGCGCCCTGATCGACATGGTCACCCATTACCTGTCCGACGGTCGCGGACTCCGCGACACTTAAACCACGCACACGACACGCCGGAGAACGTGACCGTGGTTTAAGTCTCGGCGTCGTAGGTCGTCCGACCGCCCGGAGAGGGGCTGTCGACCGTGTGCTGGAATGACCTGATGACCCCTCATGATGTGGCAGCCGACATCGAAGCGATCAAGCAGGTCAAATACCGCTACCTGCGCGCGCTGGACACCAAGCACTGGGACGATTTCGCGGACACGCTGGCCGAGGACATCACCGCCGACTACGGGCCGTCGATCGGCGAGGAGCTGCACTTCGCCAACCGCGCGGACCTGGTGGACTACATGCGTTCGGCGCTCGGTCCGAACGTCATCACCGAACACCGGGTAACGCATCCGGAGATCACCGTGACCGGCGATACCGCAAGGGGCAGTTGGTATCTGCAGGACCGCGTCATCGTCGCCGAATACAATTTCATGCTGATCGGCGCGGCCTTCTACCGCGACCAGTACCGGCGCACCGACGGGGGTTGGAAGATCAGCGCGACCGGCTACGACAGAACCTACGACGCCACAATGTCGTTGGCGGGCCTGGACTTCAAGGTGAAGCCCGGGCGCGCGCTGGCCTGACTACCCCGCTGCAGACCCCGAACGTGAACCCTGCGACGCGACACGCCGAAATCCCGTCGTACGGTTCACACTCGAGACCAAGGGTTACTTGGTAATCGCGATCACCGCGCCGGGCCGCAGCCAGCGGATGATCTGCACCAGCGTCGCATCGTCGATCGCCACGCAGCCCTCGGTGGGCCCGCCGTCGGTGGTGTGAAAGAAGAACGCGGAACCGCCGCCGGGGGTCTTGGCCTTGTTGACGCCCATCACCACGGCGTGCTTGTACTGCGGAATCTGCAGGTTCTCGCTCGCCGCCGTACTGAACGGGCACTGCGCCTTCTGGCACACCTGCATGCTGTTGAACGTCGGGCTATGGTCGTCGCCGCTCCACCAGTGGTTGGGCCCAACTTGCGTATACGGCAGCCCCCCACCGGGATTCGGCGCTGTGCCGAAGGCGGAGTCGAGGGTGTAGACGCCCATCGGGGTGGCCGGCACCCCGCTCCTGGCCTGCGGCGCCATGCCCGCCGAACCGACGTGCGTGGGAATGCCGGTCACCAGCGCCTGCCAACCGGCTGTGCTGCGCTGGTAGATGTCCATTTTCGCGTCCGAACCGCCGCTACTGACGACCGAGACCACCTGCGTGGCATTGCCAACGGAGTTCGCGAACCACGGAGTGGCCGCACCGCTCACCGGCGCGAGCACAAGGGGCGCGCAGATCAGGCACACCGCAGCGCACAGCGAAGCGAGCAGTCGGCGCATGGATTCAATCGTCGGACAACGCGAACCTCAGGGTCAAGTCAAACTTCAGACCCGGTTGGGTAACTACGCTGTGACCACAGGTCGAAACACCAACAGGCAGAGCAGAAAATAGAGGTATCCCAGCGACCAGCCGGCCAGTACATCGGACGGGTAGTGGACGTTCAACGCCACCCTGGCGATCCCGACCAACAGCAGGCTCAGCGCCGTCACCGCCGCCGCGATGCGACCCATCGCGCGGCTCATCATCGGCAGCAGGAAGGCCAGCAGGGCCAGCAACGCGGACGTCGCCTCGAGCGCGTGGCCCGAAGGGAACGACGAAGAGGGCACCGCCACCAGCATGGTCGACGGTCGCGGGCGGTTCACCAGGCCCTTGGCCGCCGACGTCACCAGCCCGCTCAGCGGCGCACAAGCCAGCAGCACCAGCGCCGCCCGCACGTTGCGCTTCACCAGCGCGGCCACCGTAACCACCGCCCCCAGCAGCCGCAACGGAACCGGCCCCAGCGCGAACGACACCCCGTCCCAAAAACGCACCCACACCGGATGCTTGACGGCGATGTCGTGCGCGGCGTTCAACAACGACCAATCAAAGCGATGCAGCCAACTCCACTGCTGGCAGTAGCCCACCCACATGACCGCATAAACCACGACGGCCGCCAGGGCGACCAACACGGCCGGCGCGGTCCGAGACGGGTCATCATTCAACCGATACCAGCACGCAAGCTGCGTCGACGCCGCGGGCGGTCATACTGGCGTCATGGCGGTCTTCGTCCGCAGGTTGTTCGGCATCGGCAAGCTGCCCGCCGATCTGCATGCTCAAGTCGAGGCGGAGGGCCTGATCTACCTCGCCGACTACGTCGCGGTGACCCGGCGATTCAGCGGCGTCCTTCCCGGCGTGCGGTTGCCGCACAGCGTCGCCAGTTACGCCGGCTCGCTGGTTTTCACCTCGGAGCGGGTGCTGGCGACGCTGTCGATGCTGCCCAGGCTGGCCGGGCCGACCGTCAACGTGCGCTGGGATGCGCCGCAGACCGGCGGGGCCAAGGTCAAGATTTCGTCAACCGGTTTGCAGGTCGACACCGACGTCGCCGAGGTCGACAAAAAGTTCAGCGGCGAACTGTCGCTGCACTACAAGGCCGCCATCCCCGCCGACGTGCTCGCCGGCCTGCCGCGCCGATCGCTGGCCTTCGGCATGCCGCCCGAATACGTCTTCCGCGCCGTCGGCGTCACCTATAGCCCGTGAACGTCATCCGCGGCCAGGGCGGCTGCCGCAGCACCGCCAGGCTGCCGATCACCGCCGCCAGCAGACCGGTCAGCACGCCGATCAGCGCGATCCGGTTGGCATCGATGGCGGGCACCCAGGTGGCCTCGCCGCCGCGCACGACGAACACACCGAGCGGTTTGGCGACCGGGATCACGGTGGCGCCGTCGGCGGTCTCGTAAGGGTCGCCGTAAACGCGCCCGGCGGCGCCGTCGGCGGGTAGCTGGTCGAGTACGTCGGAAAGCTTCACGGAACACTCCCTTCCTGGGCGTTCGGAGGGCGTCTGAGAGGACACCGTTCACGCTAGCCGGGATTTCCTACGATGACCCTGTGACCGATCAGGCCTTCAGCCCCGCGGAGCGCCGGGCCGTCTATCGAGTGATCTCGGAGCGGCGCGACATGCGCCGGTTCCTACCGGGCGGCGTGGTGGGCGAGGACGTATTGGCGCGGCTGTTGCAAGCCGCGCACGCCGCCCCCAGCGTCGGCCTGATGCAGCCCTGGCGCTTCATCCGAATCACCGACGACTCGCTGCGCAGCCGCATTCACTCGCTGGTCGACGAGGAACGCCCGCTCACCGCCGCGGCCCTCGGGGAGCGGGCCGAGGAGTTCTTGGCGCTGAAGGTCGAGGGCATTCTCGAGTGTGCCGAGCTCTTCGTGGTGGCGCTGTGCGACAACCGCGACAAGCACGTATTCGGCCGGCGGACGCTGCCCCAGATGGATCTCGCGTCGGTGTCGTGCGCGATCCAGAACCTGTGGCTGGCGGCACGCTGCGAAGGCCTTGGCATGGGCTGGGTTTCCCTGTTCGATCCGCAACGGTTGGCGGCCCTGTTGGCAATGCCGGCCGACGCCGAGCCGGTGGCAATCCTATGTCTGGGCCCGGTGCCCGAGTTTCCGGACCGGCCGGCGCTCGAGCTCGACAGGTGGGCCTGCGCGCGGCCACTGCCGGAGTTCGTCTCCGAGAACCAATGGGGCCGATAACACCCGGGCGCGGGCCCGTCAACCGCGGGGTCACGCGATTCGGTTGTGTCGAGGCGACACAACCGGCGGCTGCGGTATCGTCGCCGGTCGAGGTGACGGTATGACGGGCAAAGACGCACTAGACGCTGAAGACGCAAAAGACAACGTTCTGATCGTGCACTGGCACGACCTGGGGCGATATCTCGGCGCCTACGGTCACCCGGATGTGTCCAGCCCGCGACTGGACCGGCTCGCCGCCGAGGGCATCCTGTTCACCAGGGCCCACGCCACGGCGCCGCTGTGCTCACCATCGCGCGGATCGCTGTTCACCGGCCGTTACCCGCAAAGCAACGGGCTCCTGGGCCTGGCCCACCACGGCTGGGAATACCGCAGCGGCGTTCGGACCCTCCCCCAGATGTTATCCGAATCGGGTTGGTATTCAGCACTTTTCGGCATGCAGCACGAGACGTCCTATCCGAAACGGCTGGGCTACGACGAGTTCGACGTCTCAAACTCCTACTGCGAGTACGTGGTGGATAGAGCCCAGGAGTGGCTGCAAGACAGCGCCGAGAACCTTGGGGGCCAACCGTTCCTGCTGACCGCGGGCTTCTTCGAAACGCACCGACCCTACCCGCGGGACCGCTATGAGCCGGCCGACAGCGCCGACGTCGATCCCCCCGACTACCTGCCCGACACCCCTGAGGTTCGCGGCGACCTCGCCGACTTCTACGGCGCGATCGCCACGGCTGATGCCGCGGTCGGCCGGCTGCTGGACACGTTGGCCGAAACGGGGCTGGACGCCAGCACCTGGGTGGTGTTCTTCACCGATCACGGCGCCGCATTTCCGCGCGCGAAATCCACGCTGTACGACGCCGGAACCGGCATCGGAATGATCGTCCGTCCCCCCACCAACCGGGCCATCGCCCCCCGCGTTTACGACGAACTCTTCAGCGGCGTCGATCTGGTGCCCACGCTGCTCGGCGTGTTGGGTCTGGGCGTGCCGGCCGACGTCGAGGGAGTGTCACACGCCGGCGAGCTGCTGGCGCCGGAACCGCACGCAGAACCGGTGCGCGAGCACGTGTACACCATGAAGACCTATCACGACTCGTTCGACCCCATTCGCGCGATCCGCACCAAGGAACACAGCTACATCGAAAATTACGCGGCCCGAACGCTGCTCGACATGCCGTTAGACATCCAGGAAAGCCCGTCTGGATTGGCCGTCTCACCGTTCGTGCAGGGGCCACGTCCACAGCGCGAACTCTACGATCTGCGAACCGATCCCACCGAGACCAACAACCTGCTGGCGGGTGACCCGGGCACAGTGGCGGGCGTGGATGCGATCGCCACCGATCTGGCTGTCCGACTGCATGATTGGCGCCAGCGCACGGGCGACGTCATACCGTCCGACTTCGCCGGTTCGCGCATCGCGGTGCGTTACACCGAGACGTATCTGCGGATTCATCAAATGACGCCGAACAGTAGCTCGGCGATCGCCGTCGACCGCGGCATCGAGGAGTAGCTCGGGGGTTACCCACCGGAGCGCCGCGCGCCGCCGACCTCGGCGACGATGAACACCCGGCGGAACGGAAAGATCGTCGTGCCGTCGGCCCGCGGCGGGTACGCGTCGTCCAGCAGTGGGATGAGCTCCTGACGGAACTGCTCCCAGCCCTCGTCGTCGAGCCGCTCGCGCACCGGCACCAGCGCGGTGCCGGTGATCCATTCCAGCACCGGATGCTCACCGGTCAGCTGATGCAGATACGTGCTCTCCCAGGCGTCGACCTTGCATCCGGCGTCCAGCAGCAGATTGGCGTAATTCATCGGCGGCTGAACCACCGCCCCGACGCGAAACGGTATGTCGCGCATGAGTTTTGCGTAGGGCTCGCGGCGGGCCAGCGCCCGCACCGTGGCATGGGAGGGAGTTTCGAAGTTGCCCGGGATCTGGACGCCGATCCACGAGCCGGGCGCCAGCTCGCCGGCCCACCGCACCAGCAGGTCGGTGTGCTCGGGCACCCAATGCAAGGCCGCGTTGCAGACCACCACGTCGGTGTCGGGCTTGGGCTTCCAGTCCCGCAAGTCGCCGACGACGGCCTCGATGCCGCGTTCCTTGGCCGCAGCGACCATCTCCGGCGAGCTGTCCACCGCCTCGACCACCGCGCCCGGCCAGCGCTTCGCCAGGTACTTCGTCAGGTGACCCGGGCCGCAGCCGAGGTCGACCACCCGACGCGCCGATTTGGCGCCCACCCGCGACAGCAGGTCGTAGAACGGGCGGCTGCGATGGTCGGCAAAGGCCAGGTAGACGTCGGGATCCCACATGTTGGTCCTCCTGATCGACACCATCACGATTCGGCTGATAGACAAACCGTATTACCGCATGTTGTCCCGGCGACGACCGCCTCGGAGATACCATCGCGTTCGTGACGCCCGACGCGGATCCGGTCGATCCCCCCGTTCCCGTCCCGGATGTTCCCGGTGCCGACGTAGCCGCCGGTGCCGAGGGGTTGCCGCCGCGCTCCGCGTTGTCGCCCCGTCAGCGAATGGTCCTCGAAGCAGCGGCCGTCTCCGATCTCGCGCTGCGCACCGCGGTCGCGTCGGTGCTGACCACCACCGTCACGCCGGCGGTGATCGCCAGCTCCGTGCGGTTCGGCAGTGAACGCGACAGCCTGCGCTTCTACGCCGAGCTCGGCGCCGAGCGGGATCCGGCGAAGTCGTTTCCCGTGCCCACCGAGCTGCCCAGGGTCTCGTCGCGGCCCGCCAATCGGCTCGCGGAGCGCCTCTCGGGCGCCACGGTCGACAACATCTCGTTCCCCAGCAGCTTCAGGGCGATCAACCCCGCGATGCGCGCCCGATGGAGCGCCTGGGAATCCAACAACGTCGTGCACGCGCAGCACTGGCGCCATGACGACGGACCGCACCCCACGCTGTGCGTCATACACGGCTTCATGGGGTCGTCGTACCTGGCCAACGGGCGGTTCTTCACGCTGCCGTGGTATTACCGGTCCGGCTACGACGTTCTGATGTACACGCTGCCGTTCCACGGCCGACGGGCCGAAAAGCTTTCGCCCTTCAGCGGTTTCGGCTATTTCGCCGACGGGCTCCGCGGTTTCGCGGAGGCGATGGCCCAGGCCGTGCACGACTTCCGGTCGGTCATCGACTATCTGCGCGACACCGGCGTCGACCGCATCGCCTTGACCGGCATCTCGCTGGGCGGTTACACCTCCGCGCTGGTGGCCTCGGTCGAGGATCGGCTCGAGGCGGTGATCCCCAACTGCCCGGTCGTGACTCCGGCGAAGATGTTCGACGAATGGTTCCCGGCGAACAAGCTGATGGGGCTGGGGCTGCGGCTGTCCAATATCAGCCGTGACGAGCTAGTCGCCGGGCTGTCCTACCACTGCCCACTGAACTACCGGCCAGTGGTGCCGAAGGACCGCCGGATGATCATCACTGGCCTCGGCGACCGGATGGCCCCGCCGGATCAGGCCGTCGCGCTGTGGGAGCACTGGAATCGCTGTGCGCTGCATTGGTTCCCAGGCAGTCACGTGCTGCATGTGAGCCAGCTGGACTATCTGCGGCGGATGACACAGTTCCTGCACGAAGTCATGTTCTAGCGTCGTGAGTCGTTATTGGGCTTCCTTGGACGCCGAAATCGACGCTAGCGTGCAGCTCACTCACTTCTTCGCGCCAGCGTCGATCTCGACAAAGACCCGCCGCGGCACAAAAGGTGCTCCGCAACTAACGACTCACGACTCCAGCGGTTTCGGCTAGCGGCGCCCGGTGCGCGCCGCCCTCCGGCGTGGGCCAGGCCAGTCGCGCCAGCAGGCCGGCGGGTTCATCGGTGTGTCCGTCAAGTCGTTGCGTGGACAACAGGTCCAAGGCCGCCAGCGCCGGTCGGTGGTTTCCGCGCTGCGGGGTCAGCCCGGCCCGCGGCGCCGCGCCCGCGGGGAGTGCATCGGTCAAGAACGCACACGCGCCAGCGATGGTGCGGTGGGACCCGTCACCCGCGATCTCGAGCGCCATGCAGGTCTCGCGCGCCGCGTGCGACCGGATCGCATCGAGGGTCTCGGCCAACCCGTCGTCGATGCGGACTTGGTATGCCGCAACGTAATCCGAGGCGCCCCGCTGCACTCCCCGCCAGGTTTCGCGGTCGTTGGGCGCCAGCAACCGCGGGATGTCGTCGGGCGCAACGCCGCCGGCTTCCCATCCGATCTCGCGGAGGTGATCGGCCAGCCGGCGCGCGGCCACCTCGGCGGTCTCGCGCAACGGGATCCGCGGTGAGCGCGCCCGCAGCGCCGCCAGGTTGTCGGCCGCGGATACCGTGAGTCCGATCCAAGTCTCTCGCCTCGACACGTCGGATGCGTTGTCGCGGCTGGTGATTCGGATCTTGTCGACGCGGACGCCGTAGCGGTCCAGATACCGGGCGATCAGCGGCAGCGGCAGCACATCGGAAGCGCCGATCGGCGGCCCGATCCGCAGCAGCGCGGTTGCCCTGGTGGCGGAACCGGATTCGGGCACGACCCCGCCGGTGCGGCGAACCATCGCCAACCGGCGGCGCAGGATCGTAGTGAAGTGCAAACCGCGCCACCAGCCCAGCAGCACGATCACGACGGCGGCGGCGACGGCGAGCACCCACTGGTCGCGAGTCGATCGCCAGGGGTAGGCCATCACCGCGGGCACCACGGCCAGCAGCGCCAGCGTGATTCGGCCGGTGCCGCAAGGCGGTATCGAGCGAAGCGGGCTCACGGGGTGGTCTCCTTCTTTCGGGCGATCGCGGCGATCGCGGCGACGGCCGCGACGACGAAAGCCAGCACGGCGGTTCCGATGAACGCGACGGTCCGCGGGGTGGTGTCCTTGGGCGCCGGTGCCGGCGGAACGGCGACGGGCTTCACCGGCGCCACACCGGGCTGGTTGCCGGCGGGCAGATCCCAGGTCAGCGCCGCCACCGGGTCCACGCTGCCGGCGCCGACGACGTTGGAGGGCGCCCGGGCACCGTTGTGCGCGGTCGCGGTGATGCGCCGCACCACCTGCGCGGCGGTCAATTGCGGGTACTTGCTGCGCACCAGCGCCGCGACGCCCGACACGTAGCCGGCCGCGTAGCTGGTGCCGCTCAGCGCGACCATCTGCTGGTGGTCGTCGGGCAGGCCGTTGGCGAGGCCGCCGCCGTCGCGGTTGCTTACCGACACGATGTTTTCACCGGGGGCCGCGATCCCCACCCACGGCCCGGCCATGGTGAATTTCGACGGCTGCGCGTCCGGCGTCAGGGACGCCGCCGACAGCACATAGGGCTGCCACCACGACGGGATGGAGACCGACTTGACCCCGGCCCAGTTGCGCGGGTCGTCCGGACGGCTGAGGTCGGTGAGCGGATTGGAGTCACACGAAGTTCCTGAGGTGCCGCCCGCTCCCGGTCCGGTCGGGCCGTTGTTGCCCGCGGCGGCCACGATCACGGCGTCCTTGTCCACCGCCGCATACCGGATCGCCGCGCCCAGCGCGGCCTGGTCGATCGTCCGGTCGGCGGGCAGGCAGGTAGTCGCGGAGATGTTGATCACCCGGGCGCCGAGGTCGGCCGCGTGCACGATCGCGCGGCCCAGCGTCGCGACGTCGAGGGAGGCCCGCGCCAGCAGCGGGTCGCCGCCCGGCGTGCGCGGCGAGAACTTCGCGGACGTCATCCTGATCGACAGCACCCGCGCCGCGGGCGCCACCCCCGAGAATCCGTCGTCACCGGGCTGGCCGGCGATGATTCCGGCGACCAGGGTGCCGTGACCGTCGCAGTCGGTCAGGCCGTCCGTCGTCTCGACGAAGTCGCCGCCGGGGTCGACGTTGGGCAGGCGTGGGCCCGGCCGCACGCCGGTGTCGATGACCGCGACCAGTTGGCCGTCGCCGCGGGAAAACCGCCACGCCGCAGGGAGATTCAGCAACGCCTGGCCGGGCGTCGCCACGGCCGGATCGCTGCCCGGGACGACACCGGAGGCGCTGCACGGACCGCGCTGCTCCATCGGCTGCCCAGGCCCAGGGGTTCCGCTGGGCGGTGGCACGCCCGGATCGACCGTCGGCGGGCTGACCGCCAGCGCCGGCGGACAGGCCCACATCACAGCAATCAAAGTTGCTGCGACGCAGGATAATCCGGCTCTAATCATCGATTGAGTACCCAGGCGAAGAGACCGACCAGGTACGCCATGACGGGAATCAGCGAAGCGTCGAGGCCGGCCGCGACGAATCCCAGCAACCGGCGCAGCGGCAGCGAGTAGCTCTCCGGCGAGGCGATGCCTGGGTTCAGCGCGACCACAGCCCACACCAGGGCCAGCGCGACGAGCACCAGCAACGCACCGAGTGCAGCGGCATAACGCCCCGTCGCGGTGTAGAGCACCAACAGGACACCCGACCCCAGGTAGGGCTGGGCGAGCAGCCAGGCCTTGCAGGCGGCCGAATCCCACACGCGGGCGCGCAGGACGGACGTCGCCGCGGTCGCGCCGACCACGTACCAGCCCAAGCCGCCCACCGACTCCGGCCGCAGCGCGATCGCGACCGAACCCAGGACGCTGAGCAACACCGCGGCGGCGATAAAGCCGCTCTGATGCGCGTCGCCGATTCGCACCCGCCGCGGCAGGTCCTCCAGCACGCGTGACGACGGCGCCGACGGCGTGGGATCGCCGGGTGCCGGAATGACCGGCAGCGGGAAGCGCGCCCACAGTGCGGACACCTGAGCGGCCTCGATGGTGACCAGCAGAGCCGCCACTATCAGCCCGCAGCCGATGGTCAGTATTGGCAATCGCCAGAGCAATTCGGCGCCGGCGGCCAGCAACACCCCGGCTCCCGTCACCGCGGTCGTGGTGAAGAAGCCGACGACCCGCTCGCGCTCCCGGCCGGGAACCAGCAGGGCGATCAACGACCACGCGGCGACGCCGGCCGCGGCCAGCATCAGTTGGGCCGGCTCGAATCTCCCGGGCACCGCCAACACCAAGGCGGCCCCGATGGGCACCAAGGCCGCGATCGACAGCGCCAGCCCGGTGCGCGCGGAACGTGCCGCGATGAGCAGGCCGGCCACCGCGATGAGCGCCGCGACCACGGAGACCACTACCAGCCCGGACAGCGCGCCGGTGGCCACTCGGTAGGTGGCGCCCAGACCGGTCGCCAGGAACGCCACGGCTATCGCCGCGGCCAGCGCCCCGCGCTGGATTTGCGCTGTGCCCCAAGGCCTCAACCGGGAGGTCGAGAAGATCATCGCGGCGTCGGCGATGTCCTCGACGATGCCCGGCGCGGCCGGACCCGCGGGCACCGGCTGCAGCGCCAGCAGGTCACCGTCCACGACCCCGACGGTGTCGAGGCTGGCGTCCAGGCTGAACGGCGCCCCACCGATCGGCGCCAGGCTCAGGTGGGAGGCCACGTCGATGATGTCGTCGGAATCACCATTCGTGGCGGCGGGAACCGCCAAACGCTTGACCGCGGGCAGGATTTCGCGCAGCGGCAACTCGGTGGGCAGGGCCATCTCCGTCAGCCTGCTGTCCGCGAGGATCGCGACGCGGACGATCGGCATGACGGCGCCGGACGTCACTGGGCGGCCCTCGAAAGACGCTGCGGCCATTCCTGCGACATGATTTTCTCTTCTCTATCTCGTTGCTGCTGATGTTGGGCGGGAAAAATCTCGGGACAGCCGCTGGCCGGGGAACCAATGGCCGTCCGGCAACAGGGCGGTCAGCTGCTCGACCGCGACGGCGATCGCAAAGGGGGTTCCCGGGCTGAATGTCGATACCCACTCGCCGTCGAAGGCGCGGGACGGGCTGACCAGCACGCGGCCCGCGGTGGTGTCGACGATGCTCATCCCGACCTCGGTGGTGGCGTGCTGCCCGTCGCGGTGGCAGCCGGCAACGATCTCGACGTAGCTGCACGGCCCGGAGAACACCGACTCCACCACCGGTCTTGCCGACGCCGGGATGCCCAGGTATTCAACGACTTCCGGCAGCGAAGCGCCGGACCGCAGGCGCTCGTCGGCCCGGGCCCCGACGCGCATCGGCATGCTGAACTCGTCGAATCGCGCCGGCGGCCGCTGCGCCAGCCCGACGCCGAGGACTCCGACCATGCCCCGCGCGTCGTCGATATCCATGGCGGTGAACGTGACCAGCTGCGCGCTGCGCAACGCGACCACCGTTTTCGGGGTTTTGCCGGCCCTGCCGGTTGCGTCGGCGCGCTGCGCCACCACGCCGCGGAGCAGCTCACCGGTCGTTTTGGTGGGTCCCACGTAGCGCAGGTCGAGCCACCGGTCCGGAAAGCACACCGCCCTGATCCACTCGGCAACCGCCGGGTTGACCATTCCCCCGTCCGACACCAGGCCCATCCGGGTCAGGTCGGCTCGCTGACGCTCGAAGAACGCAGTGCGTTGCTCGGCGTCGCGATACGGCGTGGTGATCGCCAGCACCCACGGGAAGCTGCCCGCCCCAATGGTTTCCGCGATGAACCACGCGTGATCTACCGTCAGCTCGACGGCGTTGGGTTCGGCGCTCATCTGGCCAGGGTTAGCCGCCCCATTTGGCGGCTTCGGCCGTGTCGCGGGCGTACATGGCCAGGGTGTTGGCCTCGTGGGTGCTGGCCATCGACTGATACGCGCGCACCAGGGCTTCCATGGCCTGGTTCCACTGGGCCTGCCACACCTGGTAGGTCATACCGGTGTCGCCCTGCCAGGCGTTGGACAGCGCCGCCTGCTCGCCGGCGATATCGGCGCCCAGGCCCTGGAGGGTGCCGGCGTAGCCCGACATGTCCCCCGCGTGGCCCAGCATCGCGGGGTAGTTGTACATGATCTGCGACATCACAAGTCCTTTCGCGGTTGTTAGGTCTGATCAGAACGCGGTGTAGCCGGAAGCGGCCGCGGCATCGGCGGCCACATAGGTGCCCGCGGCATCCCCGAGGTTGGCCTGGGCGATGTCCAGCAACGTGTTGATTCGGGCCGCGGCCTCCACGAAGCGGGCGTGCGCGGCCTGAAACGCCGCCGAGGACTCGCCCTGGTGGAACGCCTGTGCCGACACCGCCTCCTGCTCGGCCTGGCCGATCGTGCTGCGCATCAGCGCGGCCTTGGTGCTGAAGGCCGACTGCGCGGCCACCAACTGCGGAATATGAGCATCCAGAAGGCTCATGGTGATTGGTTTCCTTTCGCTCTCTTCGGATTTCGGTTGCTGACTGCCACGTTACGAACCGTCGTCTCCCCCTCTCCCCGACTCATCCGGGCCGTCCCGGTTGCCGAGATCCTGGTCCCAGGTGCCCGGCACCATCGGCACCCGCGGGCCGCCACCGAACTCGTCGCCGGCCAGTTTGGTCAACCCGGCCGCGCCCACGGCGGCGTCTTTGTGTGCGGTCGCCGCGAATCCCAGCCGCCCGGCCCCGTTCCCGGAAGCCACCGCTGAGACGAACTCGTCCGCCTCCTCCGGCCCGCCGTAATCTGGCGCAACGCCGATGTCGGAGTCCATATCCAGGAACTCGTCGCCGTATTCGCGCATCGCCGCCCGTCGGCGCCGCCGCGCCCGCGCCTCCGCCCGGCTGGGCGCCACCGCGCCGGCCGCCGGGATAGTGGCCGCCGGTGCCTTGACCCGTCCGCGGGGGCCGACCGTCGGCCCGGACTCGGTTCCCGGGCCACCGCCGAAACCCACCATGTAGGCGAAGGTTCCGGTGGTTGCCGCCGGAGCGGGCGCGGCGGCCGTCCCGGCGCCCGCGGCGCCCACCGATGCCTGGGCACCCGCGGGAGTCGCGACGGTCGGCGCCAGGCTGGCCACCGGCCACACCGTGGAAGCGGTTGATGCGAGAGCCGGTATGCCCGCCGCCCCCGCCGCGATCGGCGCCGCGATCGGCGCGACCTCGCCGAGCGGCAGGGTGATCTGTCCGAGGCTCAGGCTCACGCCCAGCGACAGCGCCATGAGCATGGGACCGTATGTGGCGATCGGCGAAATCACCTCGTAGGCGCCAAAGAAAAGGAGCGGACTGTAGGCCACCAGCGCGGCAACAGGATTCGTCGCAAACGCAGAGATGATCTGCTGCAACATCCCGACCGGATTCTGCAGTAACGCCGAGAATTGGTTGAACCCCTCCTGGTAGAGGTTGACGTAGGTCTGCAGCAGTTGCACAAGCCACGAGACTGGGTCGCTCTGCGCTGCGGCGTTGCCGAGGTCACCGGCGCCAGGATTCACGATGGAGGGAGCCGGGGTGGTGCGCGGCGCCGAGGCCAGCGCTCCGCCCGAGGCCGCCTGGTAGGCGCCCATCGTGGTAGCGGCCTGGACCCACATTCGCACGTAGTCGGCCTCATTCAGCGCGATCGGAATCGTGTTGATCCCGAAGAAATTCGTCGCGACCAGGATGCCGTGAATGATGTGGTTGGCGGCCAGCTCCACCAGCGTCGGCATCGCCGCCAGGGCGCTGGCATAGGCCGTCGCCGCGACCTCGTGCTGCGCCGCCACGCCCGCGCTGTCGGCGCTGGCCTGCTGCAACCACGCCAGATACGGCGCGTGCGCCGCCACATACTGCTCGGCGCTCGGTCCCTGCCACGCCCCCGCCTGTGCCGCCCCCAGGAGCCCGCTCAGTTCGGCCGCCGCCGAAGCGTATTCGGCGCTGAGCGAGGACCAGGCGCCAGCGGCCGCCAGCAGCGACCCCGGTCCCGGACCGGTGCTCAGCGACGCCGAATGCACTTCCGGCGGCGAAGCCATCCAAACGGGCGCCGTCATTCTTAGCCGGCCGCCATCCCATAGCTGGCGGCCGCCGCGCTGTCACCCGCGAGATAGCTTGCGCCCGACTGACCGACACCGACACCGGCGCGGCCCAGCTCTTCGACACCCTGGGCGGCGATGGCGGCGTGCTCCTGGCCCTGGGCGCTGAATCCGGCGGCCGTCTGCAGCGACACGGGATCCGCCGCCGGCGGCACCACCGCGGTAATCGCCGGGGCCGCGGCCGCGTGCGCGGCCGCCAGCCGCGCCGTCAGCGCCTCCACGGCCGCGCTGGTCGCGGCCAGGCCCTCGGGAACCACTCGCAACGTCATGACTAACTCCCCTTCTGTTGCGTTTCACCAAACATCGCGGCCTCACCGACTAGCGGATTGACCAACTGCACGTACGTGGGAACATCGCTGTCGCCCAACAGGATCGCGCGACCGGCGGGCAACCGGCCGAATCGTTGACCCCGGATCTTGCCGCTGTCTTGCGGGTTGCCCGAAAGCATCAGCGTGGTCGCCTGCAGGTCGTTGAAGCGGCGCAGCAACGGGCTGGTCATCAGCGCGTGGCCCGATCCGGTGGCGCGCGCCGTGACGATCACCCGCAGCCCCAAGTCGCCGGCCTGCGCCAGCTGCGCGATGAGCGGGGTCCACGGCCGCTGTCCGATGTGTGGGCCGCTCATCGCCGGCGAATCCGGTATCTGGTCGACGTCGTCGATGATCAGGTAGTGGGTGTGCCCCTGGTAGGTCCAGCGCGACAGCTCCGCCGGCGACAAGCCCGCCGGGGGCCGCCGCGACTCGATCAGGTTGGCGAGCCCCAGCATCGCCGGGGTGACCCGGTCGATGTTGGCGGTGTATTCGTTGTCGGGGAACAGCGGCTCGTCAACGAGGTGCAGCCGGCGGTCCAGCACGGTGAAGGCCACCCGGTCGGCGGTGGAGTGCTCGCGGATGGTGCGGATGAGGTGGCGCAGCAGGGTGGTCTTCCCGGACTTGCTGTCGCCGAACACCATCAGCAACGGGTTCTCGGCCAAGTCGAGGACGACGGGTGCGAGGTCCTCTTCGCGCTGGCCGACGACCACCTTGTCCGTGCCGCGATAGAGCGGCCCCAGTGCGTCGGGGGCGAGATTGGTGGGCAGCAATCGAATTGGTGGCGCGAAAACCCCGGGGTAACGGGCGTTGATCGCGGCCACCTGGTCCAGCTCGGGCGCCGCGAACAGGAAATGCTCGGCGGCCATCGTCAATCCGCGGCCCGGCTGGTCGTGCGGAACGGCGTCGGCCGGGCGGCGCAGCGCGCCGACCACCCGCACGTTGCTGTCCCGCGCGTCGTGCAACTTGAGCTCGAGCCGCAGCCCGAGGCCGTCGCGCATCGCCAGCGGCACCTCCAGCCAGCTGGGGGTGGTGACGATCACGTGGATGCCATAGGCGAGGCCGATGTTCACCAATTCGGTCACCTTGGCCAGCAGAGGATTACGGGTGTTGAACTGGTCGGTGTTGTCCCGGCCGAACGCGTAGAGGTTGTCGATGACCAGGAACACCTCGCCGTAGCCATCGTCGGGGGCAGAGCCGTGCTTCTCGCGGAACGTCTCTCGCTGCTGGCGGGACAGCAGCAACTGCTCCAGCTCGCCGAAGGTGCGGCGGATGCGTTCGGGTTGCAGCGCCGACGCGACACTGCCGACGTGTGCCAGGTCCTCCAGCGCCCGCAGCTGTCCGCCGCCGTAGTCCAGGCAGTAGAACGTGACCTCGCGCGGCGAGTGCAGGTTGGCCGCCGACATGATGAATGTCTGCAGCGCAGTCGATTTCCCGGACTTGGGGCCGCCGTGGATCACCATGTTCCCGGCCGACGACGAGGCGTCGAATACCAGCGGATCGCGGCGCATCTCGAACGGTTTGTCGATCTCACCGAGCGGCCATCGCCATTGCCCTTGCGGCACCCCGGCGCGGGCCAGCACCGCGGTCAGCGGTATCGGCTCGTCCAGCGGCGGCAGCCACAGCTGCGGTGCCCGCGGCCCGTAGCCCGCCAGCTGTTCGCCGATGGTCGCGATGAGCTTGCGCGGCGGTCCGGCGGCTTCCTCGTCCTCACCGGTGGATATCACGGTGCCGAGATCTGGCTCCACCATCCCGGCGGGGAACAGCTTCGGCTCCGGACTCGAGTGCACCACAATGGATTTAGCTCTTTGCGGTGGCTCGTAGATGCCGTCGACGTAGGTGCTGCGGAACTTGATCGGCGCCGCGCCGGGGGCGGGCACCAGGAAGCCGACGCCCTTGTGCTCCTTTCCGGATTCGATGTGATAGGCATCCTCCACGCCGATGATCTGGCGAGACACGCTGGAACTGGCCACCTTCAACCCGATGCGGTAGGAGGTGTTCTTGTCGATGTCCTTGATCTTGCCCACATCCAGCGTCTGGGAGGCGAACAGGATGTGGATGCGGAACGAGCGGCCCTTGCGGGCCACGTAGTCGAACAGCTCGGCGTATTCCGGGTGGTCGGCAAGCATCAGGGTGAACTCGTCGGCGACGACGAACAGCGTTGGAATCGGCGGCAGATCGAATGTGCCCGCCGCCCCGGATTCGCGAGCGTTCTCGTACTCGAGCACCGAGTTGAACGCGCTGCCCTGGACGCGGCGGCCGGCCTCGCGCAGCAGCACCTCCCGACGGGCCACCTCGCCGCGCAGTGTGTCGGCGAACCGATCGGCCAGTGACTTCTTCTCGGCCATGTTCGAGATCACCGCGACGACTTGCGGGAAGTTCCGGAAGCTGTCGGCGCCGGCCTCACCCTTGAAGTCGGCGTAGATGACGATCAGCCGGTCCGCCGAATGGGTTGTCAACAGCGACAACAGGATCGACATCAGGGTCTGCGATTTGCCGGAACCGGTCATGCCGATCATCAGGCCGTGCGGACCCATTCCGCCCTCGGCTTCGTCCTTGAGGTCGAAGATCAGCGGCTCGCCGGTTGCGGTGACGCCGATCGGTACGCGCAACTCGTCGTCGCGCGGCCGCGGCGCCCACAACGTCGGTACGTCCAGCTGCGACGCGTCCGGGATGCCCAGCAGCGTGGTGAAGGTGGCGCCGCGGGTGGCCGCGGAGCGCAACCCGGCATGGGTCGGGTTGGAGTCCCACCGCGACAGCCGGCGGGCCAGGTGGGCGGCCTCGTCGGCGCCGAGTTGATCGGCGCTGTCGATGTAGGGCTGCCAGCCGCCGGTCTGCCAGCGTTCGATGGCACCGCGCCCGATCCGCAGGATCGGCTTTTCGGGATCCGAATACTGTTCGCGGTGCGGCGCTGTGGCGGAGCAGTGCACGACGGTGACTCCCGCCCGGCCCGGCGCCAGCGCCGAGGCGTTCAGGTCGTAGTCGGGGTCGTCGACGACGATCAGCAAGTGCCGCAGCGCATCCGCGGGCTCACCGGTGAACGAGGGGCGGTCGGCCAGCGCGGGTCCCAGCATCGCGACCAGCTCGTCGGCGTCTGTCGACAGGAAGCGGGCCGGGCCGACGCCGTCGAGCTCGCCGGGAATGTCGACGTGCGGCAACCACTTCAGCCAGGACCAGTCCGGGCTCTCCAGGTCGCGAGCGGCCAGCGCCACCCCGAGCACCGTCGGGTCGTGCCACGTGACCGCCTGGGCGATCCAGGCGCGCAGCGCCGCCCGCACCTCATCTTTGGCGCCCCCGGCGCCGATAAGGATGGTGACCCGCGATACCTTGGCCAGATCGATTCCGGTCGGCACGTCGCGGACGGTGCGCTGGGTGTCCAGCAGGCTGCGTAATGCGCTGTGCGACACCGGTTCCAGGTCGATCTCGTCGGCGGTGTCGTTGACCCGCAGCGCGGTGGCCAGGGGCACCTGGTGACGGCCGGCGCGCAGCACCAGGAAGTCGGGATCGTGCGGGTCGCGCTCCCACTGACGGCGGGATCCCGGCACCGTCGCGAGCGCCGCCGGGTCCGGGTGGGACCACTCCGCGGCCGCCAGCTGCTGCGCGGCCTGGGTCCGAATGTTGTCCCGTACCACCGAGAGATAACGCAGATAGTCGGCCCGCTCGGCGTCGACCTCCTCGGTGCGCGTCTTGTTGTCATTGCCGCGATAGAGCGCGGTGGCCGCCAGCAACAGCACGAACGGGAAGAACAGCGTCTGCGGAGAGATCACCCGCATCCCGGTGGCGACCAGCGCCACCACCATGCCGACGATCAGGAGCACAAGCACATAGGGCATCGCCCGGCGCAGGAACGACGGCGGAATCACCCGGGGCAGCTCCGGGGGTGCCTCGATGGTGATGGTGCCCTTGCGGGTGGTCGGCGGCGCCAGCCTCCGGCGCGCTTCGAAGATCAGTCGGCTCATCGGCCCTCTCCCCCGCTCGCGGGTGGGGGTACCTCCCCTTGGGGGCGTGCCCCCACCTCCGCCGACACCGGACGGCCGGGCTTGGCGTCTGGCGCCAGGCCGTCGTGGGCCAGCAGCGCGTCGGCGCGCGACAGCGTCGGGCCGGGCGCAAACAGCGACAGCACCGACCATGGGACGGGAACCGCGGGTGCGCTCAGACCAAGGGCCTCAACGGTTTTTCCGTGCCCGGCGGCGGGATTGCCGGCCGCCTCGCCAGTCTCAGTGTCGATGCCGTAGCGCACCCCGGTGTCGGAGATCCAGAACAGCGACCCGGCGGCCGGTGCCGCGGCCCCGCCGCCGACCGTCTGGGTGAAGTAGCCGGTGCCCGGCGCCAGCGCGACGCGGGCGGCGATGCCCGGGGCGCCGCCGCCGACGAGGTCGACGGTGCGCACCGCATCGGGCACCGGCAATACCGATCCGGATAGCAGGGACAGTGAGCTGGTGGCGGCCCCGCCCGCCTTGCTCCAGTACGCACAGGTGACGGGATTCTTGGCCGCGTCGATCAGGGTGACCTGCTGGTCGGGGTAGCGGGTGGTGTCCAGCATCCGCGACACCGGCAGCTTGGCCACTTGGTCGGCGCCGAGCCGCGGCGGTTGGTCCACGCCATAGGAATTGGAGTTGCGCAGGATCGCGGCGAGCACCGGCGAAATCGACTGCAGGCCATCGGGCAACACCGCGTAGTAGTGCAGGGTGCCGGACGAGTTCTGCTCCAAACCGTAGGAGACGACCACCGCACCGATCGGAGCCGGCACCGAAAAGCTCGCCGGGCCACCGGCATTCGGGATCGACGGGGCCGTCAGCGCCGGGAATTCGGGTATCGCATTGAACAGCCCCTGCGCGATCGGCCGCGGCGCGGGCACGTCCGAGTCGCCCAGACCCAGGCCCAACGCGTTGGTGACCGCATGGTTGGCGAGGTCGATTTGGCTGCGCTTGCCGTCCCAGAGCAGCCAGGTGGCGGTGCCGTTGTCGACGAGGATCCCCTGATTGGCGTGGATCGCGGCCGCACGCGCACCGTCGCCGTCGGGCGGGCCGGCGATCACGGTGACGCCCGTGCTATGGGCACCGTGTGAGGTGCCACTGACGCCGTCGCACACCGTCCAGTTGGCGTCGTGCGAGGCGTTCTGCACCATGCGCTCCGGTGCACCTGGGATGCCGATCAGGTTGCCGCGCGGAAACCGGTCCAGCTCACTGCTTTTCACCGTGGTGGGGTTGACGGGCCGGCCGACGATCAGCCGGGCCGAGGTCAGATTGAGCACCGGGTGCAGGTCGTCACCCACCCGCACATACAGCGCGGCGGTCGACCGGTCGGCAAGCACCGCATTGTTGCCCGCCGAGCCGCTGGGCCGGATCAGCGAGAACACGAAACAGCCCGCCAGGCCGGTGATCAGGATGAGCACGCCCATCAGCACCGCGCGCGACTGGGTGCGCAGCGGGTCGACGAGCATCCTGGTGTCGTGCAGGGCGATACCCGAGGCGATCCGGCGCATCACGAAGCGCCAGCCGCTCACCTGATGGCGGGTGACGAAACCGCGGCGGTAGACCACCTTGTCGGGGTTATCGTTCACCGGGGTTCGCGAGGCAAAGGAACGACGGTCCCCTTCGGGCTCATGATTATTCGTCATGCCGGCACCGACAGCCCGAGACCACGCAGCAGCGGCTCCACCGACTTCTCGACGTCCTGGTCGGTGATCGTCATCAGCTCCTCGTCACTGAATTCGCCGGTTCCGGCGTGTTCCGAATGGTCGAGCCGGAATTCGCGTTCTTCCTCGGAGCGTTCGACGATGTTGCGGACGAAGCGGCCGTTGCCGGCGATGTCGAGGCTGCGCCGCGAGATTCCGTTGGCGTCGGGCGTCGACTCCGTCGCCAACTGAGAGAACAGGGCCTCCATGTGCTCGAGTGCGGCGGGTTCGAAGACGCTGTCGCGTTGCTCGGCCATCTTGTGCGCGATCTCGGCCAGCTCTGCAGGCGTGTAGGAGGGGAAGTCGATGTTACGAGTGAACCGGGACCGCAAGCCCTCGTTGGTGTCGAGGAACTTGTCCAGATCCGCCCGGTAGCCGGCGATGATGACCACCAGGCGGTCACGGTCGTTTTCCATGCGGGCCAACAGGGTGTCGATGGCCACCAGCCCGAAGTCGTTCTTGGCGCCGGTGGCCACCAGGGCGTAGGCCTCGTCGAGGAACAGCACCCCGTCCAGCGCGCTGTCGATGATCGCGTTGGTCTTGGCCTCGGTCTCACCGATGTGCTGACCGATGAGGTCGGCGCGGTGCACCTCCCTGATGTTTTCCCGCTTCAAAAGCCCCAGGCCGCAATAGATTTTGGCAACGACGCGAGCGATGGTGGTTTTACCGGTCCCGGGCGGTCCGGCGAAGACCAGGTGGTGGGCGCGCTGCGCAACCGTGAGCCCGCGCTGCTTGCGTACCAGCTCCATGGCCACCGAGCTCTTCAGCCGCGACACCTGGTTTTTGACCTCGTCCAGCCCGATGAATTCGGCCAGCTGCCGTTCGGCCTCCTGCAGCAACGCGGCCTTGCGCTCGTGGGCCGCCGGGTCGACGAAGTCGTCGGCGCTGGGCTCGGTGCCGGGGTCCCAGGGGTCGGTGCGGGCATCGATGCGGGCCGCCGTGGTGGTCACGATCCCAAAGCTGGTGTCGGACAAAGCCTGTTCGATCTGTTCGTTGGCCGGGTGGGCCGCGTACAAATCGTGCAGCACGTCGCTCGCCGACTCCTCGTCGACGTGCGCGCGCAGCACAAGCGCCTTGGCCAGCGCGCCGTCGACCGCCGCCACCGCGACGGGGCCGTCGGGTTCCTCCAGGTACGACAGCGCGGGGGCGAACATGCCCAGCCGGGCCAGCGCGGTGCCCAAGGCGACTTTCGCAGCGTGCGAAAAGGTTTCGTCGAGATCGGTGTCGTTGACGATCGGGGTCAGCAGCTTGACGACGTGCGACCAGCGCTCGGCGCGGTAGTTGATGACGACGGCCACCCAGCGGGCCTCACGCCAGCTGGGGCGGCGCTCGATGAGGCCGCTGACGATCTGGTGCGCGTCGGCAAACCGTCCGGCCCCCCCAGCTGAAGCCAGGGCCGTCGCATAGGCGAGGTGGAAGTCGTCCGGTGTGGTGGCGCGGAACTGTAGGTATAGGCCGGTGTCGTAGCGGAAGCCCAGAGACCCCGGCGTCAGCTCCACCTGCCGCTGCAACGTGCCCGCCGTGGCCGCGGTGCGCGATACGGCCTCCAGCACGCGAGGGGACACGTCGCCGGCGGCGGCAAGCCCGGTCCAGGCGTCGCACTGGTCGTGCGCGATGCGCGTCAGCGCCGTGAAACCTGAGCGAGCGGCGGCCAGATCGGCCGGACGCTGGCGCTGGTAGACCGCGATGCCGAGCGCGCGGCAACAGGTAGCGAACCGGCTGACGATGTCACCGTCAACCCTGCCGTCTGACCGAGAGTTCACAGGCCGACCTGCCAGCATGCCGGTGTCACCGCGTTCCACGGCCGCTTCTTCTCCCGTATGTAGTGTTCCCTAACCTAACCCGCCTGAAGTTAGCATTGCATAAGCTAACTGTCGAGGTGTCCGGCCCCGCCCCACTCACGTCTCCGCTCCCCTTCCGACGGCGCTGACCAGCGCGTTCCGGGCGATCATCGGCCGCCCAGCCGGGCGGTAACCAGTGGCAGCTTACTGAAGATGATTTTCATTATCAAAGTTTATCGGGTTCCCAGGTGCCCGGCACCATGGGCACCCACGGGCCGCCGCCGAATTCGTCACCGGCCAGCGTGGCCAACCCCGCCGCCTCGGAGGCGTCCTTGCGCGCCGTCCCGGCGAAACCCAAGGCGCCCGCGCCGCGCTCGGACGCGACCGCCCCCGGCTCGGGGCCCGGCTCCTGGCTTGCGTCCGAATCCAGATCGAGGAACTCGTGGCGGTAACCGCGGTGGTGGTCATTCATCGCCGCCCGCCGGCGTCGACGCGCCCGTTCCCGTTGTCGCGCCGACGCCCCGGCGGCCGCCGCGGCCGCAGCACTGCCGGGCTCCGGCGCCTTCCGCTGCGCGCCGGTGCTCATCCCGGTTCTGGATCCCATGGTCGGACCCCCCACCAGGTAGGGGAAGGCGCCTCCCGCGACGCCCGCGGGGGGTGGCGGCGGGGCTCCGGCCGCCGCCGGGGCCGGCGCCGGCGCGGGGGCTGGAGCCGAGGCCGGGGCCGACGTCGGGGTGGGGGCGGCGGAAGCAACGCCAAGGGCCGGAGAGCTAGTAACCGCCGGCACACTGGGCGCCTCCGGCAGCGGCGCTGCCGCTGCCGGGACCGCGCCGGGCTGAATCCCGGACAGCCCACTGAGGCCCGCGAAGCCGGCGGCGAATCCGGGGGTGACGACCGACGAAGAGAGGGCGAGCGGCACCAGCGTCTGCAATTGCGGAAAGGTGCTGATGACCTCACCCAAGTGGGTGGTCTCGTCGGCGATGAGTGCCGGAATGTCGGCCTGCACCTGCTCTAGCGCCAGTGATGGATTCTGCGGAAACTCCAGCACGTCCCGCCACAAGGTTTGGGGGACCTCGAGGAATCGGTTTATCCACCAGCTCAGTTGCGTCGGGTCGCCGGCGTCGTTGTCGACGATGTCCTGGAGCCCACCGTTGCCGCTGTCGGTGCTGTCGGCGGCATGCAGGATCGGTGGCGCCGGGTCGGTCTGCGGCGCCGACGCCACCGCCGTTCCCGCGACCGTCTGATAGGTGGCCATCGTGGTGGCCGCCTGGATCCACATCCGGACGTAGTCGGCCTCGTTGAGCGCAATGGGAATGGTGTTGATGCCGAAGAAGTTCGTCGCCACCAATACCCCATGGATCGCATGGTTGGCGGCCAGCTCCAGCAGTGTGGGCATCGCGGCCAACGCCGCGGTGTAGGCGGTCGCCGCGGTCTCCTGCTGGGCGGCTACCGACGCGGTGTTGGCGCTGGCCCGCATCAGCCACGCCAGATAGGGCGAATGCGCGGCCACGTACTGCTCGGCAGTCGGCCCCTCCCACGCCCCGGCCTGCACGGCGGCCAAGATCGAGGTCAGCTCGTCCGCCACCGACGCGTACGTGGCGCTCATCGAACTCCACCCCGCGGCGGCGGCCAGTAGGCCACCCGGCCCGGGACCGCTGCTTAGCTGCGCCGAATGGATCTCCGGGGGCAACGCCATCCACACCGGCGCGGTCATAGCAGCGACTCCTTACCGATCGGGCTGGATTCAAGGGCCGCCCGGGCTGTTGGGCGGCGGCACGAGCCCGCAGCTAGTAGTCGGTGGACGGCGCCGAAAAGTTCCCGTCGTAGGAGTTTTGGTGGTACCGAACCGGGTCGGATCAGGCCTTGACGGCGCTGACCAGGGTGTTACGGGCGATCATCGGCCCGGCTTCGGTGTCCGGGCCGGGCACCGGCCGGCCGACCCGTCGCAGGTAATCGGCGAGCGGGGTGCCGACGGCGGTCCACCCGCGCTGGCCGAACCACTCGGTGGCCGGCGCGCACTGCTCGTTGTAGACCAACTGAAAGAACGGGCGTTCCTCGGTGCCGTCGGCCATGGCGGCGCGTTCTTCTTCGCGCTTGGCCTCGAACTCGTCCGGCTCGAGCGGGGCGCCGTCTTCGATCGCGACGTGGCTGCCGTGGCCGGCCAGGCCGTCGACGCCGGTGAACAGCTGCTCCTGCGCGCTTGCCGGCAGATAGATCAGCAGACCCTCCGCGATCCATGCGGACGGCATGGCCGCATCGAAGCCGTTGTCCCGCAAGGCTTGTGACCAGTCCTCCCGGAGATCGACGGCGATCTCGCGACGCTCGGCGCGCGGTTGGTCGCCGTGGCCGCTGAGCACCTCGCGCTTGAAGTCCAGGACCTGTGGACGGTCCAGCTCGAAGATCGTCGTCGCGGCTGGCCACTCCAGCCGGTAAGCGCGGGAGTCCAGTCCGGCCGCCAAGATGACCACCTGGCGCACGCCCGCCTCGGCGGCCCGGCGGAAATATTCGTCGAAGTACCTGGTGCGAGCACCCTGGAAGTTGACGAAATGCTGACCGAAGTCTTCGGACTTCAGCGGGTGGTCGGGTTCCTTGCCGTCGAGAACGTCGGCCGCGGGACCGCCGACGGCACGGCAGAACAGCTCCGCGTACTGGTCGGCGACCAGCGGGTCGGGCTTCTGCGCCTCCAGTGCTCGGGCGGTCGCCACGAACAGAGCTGTCGAACCGACACTCGTTGTGATGTCCCAGGTATCGCCTTCGCTACGCACCCAACCGACACTACGCCGACGGACGGCAGCTCCTGCCCCTCGCGCAGCCCTGATGAAAACGGTTATCGTTCTCGTGTGAGTGCCTTCCACTCCCACTTTCACCGCGCATCCGTCGCCGTCGCAATTGCGCTGACACTCGCAGTGACGGCCTGTTCGACAAGCCAGACAAGGACCTCTACGAGTTCCGGCGCCGCCAACACGCCCACATCCACCGGCAGCAACGCAGCGGCGTCCTGCCCAACCGCCCCGGTCGCGGTGGTGGTCAGCGTCGATCAGTGGGGCGATATCGTCTCCGAACTTGGCGGCTCTTGCGCGAATGTCAAAACGGTGCTGGCCAGCTCATCCCTGGACCCGCACGAGTACGAGCCATCGCCGGCGGATGCGGCGACCTTCACGGGCGCCAAGCTTGTTGTGGTCAATGGCGCCGACTACGACTCGTGGGCCTCCAAGCTGGCCGCCAGCTCGGCCGCCGGCGCCCGCGTGGTGAGCGCGGCCAACGTGACGAAGACACGGCCGGGCGACAATCCCCACCTGTGGTACCTGCCGTCGGCGGTGACCGCGGTCGCCGACGCCGTGACCGCCGAGCTGAGCAAGATCGACCCACAAGCCGGCAACTACTTCACCCAGCGCCGATCGGAATTCGCCACGGCAATCGCGCCATATACCAGCCTGATCGGCAAGATCAAGGCCGAGGCGGCAGGCAAGTCCTACGCGGCCACAGAAACCGTTTTCGACTACCAGGCGCAAGCATTGGGTCTGGTCAACAAGACCCCGGAGGGCTATCGGCGAGCCTCGGCCAACGAGACAGATCCGTCACCGGGAGACATCGACGCGTTCCGCACCGCGCTGGCCGGCCGGCAGATCGACGTCCTGGTCTACAACACACAGACCGAGGGTTCGATCCCCGGGCAGATCCGTTCGGCCGCCGAACAAGCCGGGGTGCCCGTCGTCAACGTGACCGAGACCGTTCCGCCCGGGCAAACCTCTTTTGAAGGCTGGCAATACGCCCAGCTTGTCGCATTGGGGAAGGCCCTCGGTGTCGGGGTCTGAGCCTTCCGTGACTCCGCCCGCGCTGGCGTTCACCGACGTCAGCGCGGTACGCGGCGGCCGGCTCGTCTGGTCGCACGCCACCTTCACCGTGCCTGCGGGCCGCCTCGTCGCCGTCATCGGTCCCAACGGGTCGGGCAAAACCACCCTGTTGCACATGGTCCTCGGTCTGATCCCCTCCGCCAGTGGCCATCTCGAGGTGTTCGGCCGCCGCCCCGGCCACGCCAACGACAGCATCGGCTACGTGCCGCAAAACTATGCCGACAGCTCTGGGGAAGCCATCCGCGCCGCCGATGTGGTGCTGCTCGGACTCACCGGACGTCGGTGGGCCTTCGGGCGTAGCACCGCAGCCCAGCGAAGGCAGGTCGGCCAGGCACTAGCCGCTGTCGAAGCCACCGAGATCGCCGACCGGCGGTTGTCGACGCTTTCCGGTGGGCAACGCCAACGCGTAGCGATCGCCGCCGCTCTGGTGGCACATCCCGAGTTGCTGATCCTCGACGAACCGCTCGCGTCTTTGGATCTTCATAGCCAGCGTGACATCGTCGCGCTGCTGGCCCGACTGCACGCCGAGCTGGACGTGACCATCCTGGTGGTCTCTCACGACCTCAACCCGCTGCTGCCCATCCTCGACAGCGCGATCTACCTGCTCGACGGGCATCCGCACTATGCACCCATCGACGATGTCGTGGACGATGCGCTGCTGACTCATCTGTACGGCATTCCGATCCAAGTCGCGCACACGGTGCACGGGGAGCGATACATGAGGAGCACACTGTGACCACACGCCTCGTAGCGCTTGGCTACCAACCCAATTGGTGGCCGATTCTGACATCGGCGTTCATGGGCAACGCCCTGATCGGCGGCACTATCGTCGCCCTGGCCGCGGGACTGATTGGCTACTTCGTCGTCGTGCGACGGACCGCCTTTGCCGCCCACGCGTTGGCGCACATCGGATTTCCCGGTGCGACCGGCGCGGTCCTGATGGGGGTACCCGTCGTCGTCGGGCTCGGCGTGTTCTGCGTCGGCGGGGCCCTGGTGATTGGCGTGCTGGGCAAACGCACCGCCGATCGCGAAGTGGTCACCGGAACGGTCCTGGCCATGGCGACCGGCCTCGGCCTGTTCTTCAACTCCCTGGCAACCAAGAGCTCGAGCACGATGACCAACGTGTTGTTCGGCAACCTGCTGGCCATTTCCGATACTCAACTGGCCGGCTTCGCGATCCTGCTGGTGGCGCTGGGGCTCGGCGTCGGCATGATCTACCGACCCTTGCTGTTCTCCTCGGTAAACGCCCTCGTCGCCGAGGCCAAAGGTGTGCCCGTGCGTGCGCTATCCATGATTTTCATGGCCCTACTCGGGGTCACCGTCACCATGGCCGTACAAGCCGTCGGCACGCTGCTGTTGTTCGCTTTGGTGGTCACTCCTGCGGCGACCGCGATCATGCTCACCCCCCGACCGGTCCTGGCCATGGTCGCCTCGACGGCGATCAGCTTGACCGCGGTATGGCTCGGACTGGGCGCATCGGCCATGTTCAACCTGCCGCCGAGTTTCCCCATCGTCACCATCGCCTGCGCCGTCTGGTCGACCGTCTGGGCAAGCAACCGCCACCGACGCGTTGCCGCCCAAGCAATGGACCAATCGAGCAGTGCGTCACGGACCCTGGCCTCGTCAACGGGGCCGACGTCTGCCTAAAGGAGTGTTCCTGGTGTCTTCGCCCCCTGAGCCCTCGCGGCGACGGTCGACGGCCAAGCAACGGGCCGTCGTGGAGGTCCTACGAGAGCAGGAGAACTTCCGCAGCGCCCAACAGCTCTATCTGGACATTCGCCATCGCCGACAGTTGCGGATAGGTCTGACCAGCGTCTACCGCATCCTGCACACGCTGGCCGCTGACAGGATTGCCGAGACCCAACGCGCCGAGGACGGTGAGATTCTCTACCGCCTGCGCACCGGGACGGGGCATCGTCACTATCTGGTCTGCCGGCGGTGTGGCGAAGCTGTGGGATTCACCCCCGCCGACCTCGAAGAGCACACCCACCGCCTGAGCCGCCAACACCACTACACCGACGTCACTCACTACGTCGATCTCTACGGCGTCTGCCCGCGGTGCCGAACCGCCCCGGCATCCGAAAGCCCCACCGGTAAACCACATCCCACACTCAACCGGTCCTGACGGCCCGGGCACCCGTTGTTCGCTGCGAGGCGTTGGCGCCGCGGTTTATGCGGATGGTTGCCGGCTTCCGTAGCGGCGGTGGAATTTCTCCACTTGCCCGGCGCTGGCGGCGATGCGGCGCCCGCCGGTCCAAAACGGCTGTGAATCAGAGGTGACTTCAATGACGATCAGTGGGTACGGGCGCACCCCTTGCTGCGTCGGCCGCTAGATAGTGCGCGAAGTGGTGATGGTCGATCGGGTCAGGAACATCGCTCCTGTGGTGGCGTCTTGGAAGACCACGGGGTGGTAGTCGGGGTGGATGCCTGGTTTCATCCGCGGTCACCGTCCTGTGTGTGGTGGGAGGGTGCGTCCTCAGCGGCTTCTGCCGGGGCTCCACAGGGTTCTTCGTGCCAGTCGCCGAACGGATCGTCGTAGTGAATCCAGTCCTGGGGAAACCGGTATTCGTCGTCGGTGAGCAGCGCGCCATGGAGGGCGTCCAAGATATCGGCGGCGTGCGCACCGCACACCAGCACGGTCATCGCCGTGTGTCGGTCGCCGTGCCGGTCGTCCCACCTCAGCTCGGCGAAGGCGCGTCGTTCCGCATCGAGACCGGCCAGCTCGGAGCCTGTCAGCGCGGCCAGCCATTTGCCGGCCGAACTGACCCGCAATCCGCCGCCGGCCGATTCCAACCACATTGCATGCTCGGGTTGGCTGGCCAGCCACAGCCGTCCCCGGGTTCGGATCACGCCGTCCAGCAGCAGGTCCAGGCAGGCGTGTAAACGCTGCGGATGGAAGGGGCGTCGGGCATTGAACTCGACCAGCTTGACCGGGCCCCGGGAATCCAAGGGCGGCTGCCCTGCCAGCAACGGACCGTGCGGGTCGTCGCTTCGACCTCGCCGCGCGTCGGGAGCCAGATTGTCCAGAGCATGCTCGATGTCGTCGGCGCCCACTCGAATGCACGCGCGGGGTGACAGACGGCGCAGCACGCCAGCCACGTAGGGGTCTGAGCGGTTGAGCACGACCACGTCTGCGAATTCGGCTTGACCGACCACCACCTGGGCCCGGGTGCGTCCGTCGTCGAGTTCGGCGTCACCTAGCGCTTGGCCCAGCCACACCGATGAATCGACACAGGTCACGACGGCGGCGATCGACACATCCAGCGCCGCCGGCCCGTCAACGTATCCCGGTGCCACACGGATCCGGACGTGGTTGATGGCCACGCAGATCGGTTCGGGTCCAGCCAGGGCGCCAGGTGCACCACGACCCGGTCGACGTCGTCGCGGCGGTGCAGCTGGCGTAGTAGCACCAGCAGGTCATTGCGGATGGTGCATGACACGCACCCGTGCGCGAGTTCGAGCCCAGCCTCCGCCGTCGTCAAGACGCGATGCTGCAGGGACACGGTCGTCCGGCGCACCACGTGACCGTCGAAACGGTGCTCTACGACCAGCGTCCCGGGGGCGCGCAGCAGCGCCCCCACGACCGGGTCGGTGCCGGTCTGGCCGGCGACCAGGATGACGGGTGTCCGCATCGGTCCCCTTCTTGATAATCATTTTCATTAGAGCTATCCGTACGGTACCGTCTCCGGCGGGGCTTGTCGAAAATGATTTTCAATAAGAGGCGATCAGGTCCGGGAAGGAAACAATGTCTGCTCATTGCCAAGTGACCGGCCGGGCACCGGGTTTCGGTAACGCGGTGTCGCATTCGCATCGGCGGACTCGCCGGCGGTGGTCACCCAACGTTCAGTTCAAGACGTATTACCTGCCATCCGAGGGCCGCCGGGTTCGGCTGCGGGTCAGCGCAAAGGGCATCAGGGTCATCGATCGATACGGCATCGAGGTTGTCGTGGCGAGGCTGCGCCGGGAAGGGCAGCGGATCTGATGGCGCGCAACGACATCCGGCCCATCGTCAAGCTGCGGTCCACGGCGGGCACCGGCTACACCTACACGACCCGCAAGAACCGGCGCAACGACCCGGACCGCCTGGTGCTGCGCAAGTACGACCCGGTGATCCGGTGCCACGTCGACTTCCGCGAGGAGCGGTGAGCGTGGCCAAGAAATGTAAGGTCGTCAAGAACGACCGCCGGCGCGCGGTCGTGGCGCGCTACGCGCAACGCCGCGCCGAACTCAAAGAGATCATCCGCTCACCATCGAGCGCGGTTGAGCAGCGGGCAGCCGCGCAACGCGAGTTGGCACGCCAGCCCCGCGACGCCACTGCGGTGCGGTTGCGCAACCGCGACTCCGTCGACGGGCGTCCGCGCGGGCATCTGCGCAAATTCGGGCTGTCGAGGGTGCGGGTCCGCCAATTCGCCCACAACGGGCAGTTGCCCGGCGTGCGGAAAGCCAGCTGGTGATCGCTAAGAACCCTCGGGGGGCTCGCCATGCCGCACAACCGATCGTCAAGCCCAAGAAGAACCTTCTGGCCAGCATGGGACTCAGCGTTGTCGACTACAAGGACACCGCGGCGCTTCGCGTGTTCATTTCGGAACACGGCAAAATCCGGTCCCGTCACGTCATCGGCCTAACCGTCCAGCAACAACGGCAGGTCGCCGTCGCGATCAAGAACGCACGCGAAATGGCGCTGGTGTCCTACCCGGGACCGACCGGCCGCTGAAACAGTTTGCCTACCAAGACTTTACGAAGATGCGAAGGGAACCAAAGGATGACATCTGCTTCCGGTCTCTGCGCGATCGACCAGAGCGCGGCACGTTGACCTCCCCGCGGCGCGGTACCGACCGCCCGTTCACCGTCATCGTCTGTACGGCGTGTGCGGCCGACGACAACCTCTCCGTCATCGACGAACTACGTCCCACCATCCGACGCTGTCCACACGCGATGCTTATCTCCGCCGCGTGCATGCTCGGGCCACTCACCTGCGCGTCTCGCCCGACCGGATGCGGCGTCATGGCGGTGGTCCAGCCCTGCACGGACGACCGGATAGCCTGCGGACCGCCGCATTGGATCGGCCCCATCACCGACAACGGTGAGGCGGCGGCCCTGCGCGAGTGGCTGGAGCTTGGGCAATGGGAAGACACGCCCGTGCCAAGACATCTCGGCAGACATCAGCTTTGGACTCGCAACGCGACCTGCAGCAACTGAGGTTGCGACGACTCATCAACGAGGGTAGTCGTAGGGGTTGGCCGGGGCATCGATGCGAGTGACCGCGGTGGCCTGCAGTGTCGGAATCTTGGCCGAATTCGGTCGCCTGGGTGGGACTTCGCCCTCGACCCGAAGCCATGTGTTGTCGGGTAACCCGGTAGCCTGGGCGGCGGCCGGGCCGCCCAGGTGGATGCGGGCCAGTTGGGCGTCGGCCGCGCAACAGATGATGACGACGCGGCCAAGGTCAACGCCCTGCGCCTCGTTCAACACAAAGCCGGTCACGGTGATCGGCCGATCCTTCAGCGAGCCGGTGGTGTCCTGAGCCTCGCGCATCAGCACCTCCGGCAGCGACAGTTCGGGAGCCCTGCCAGGGGGCAGCGGCGGAAACGCCCTATTCAGAACATCATTGGATACCGATGTCACGGACGGCGCGGCGGCCGACGGCCTTAGCGCCGGTGGCGTCACGAAACACAGGGCCACGATGGGAACGACGAGCAGCCACACGATGCCGTGCCTATGGGAGTGCACGTGGCCGTGATCGTCGACCCGATCACTAATCCGCGGACCGCCGCGGCGGATATCGCCGAGCATCGCCAAGAGTGCTAAGCCGATGAGCAGCACCGCCGAAGCGACCAGCCACGGCAGCAGTCCCGGCTTGACGTAGCGGGTGAACTCGCCCGTGATCGTGATCATGACGATGCTGATGCCCACCACCAGCAGCACGGTGTTCTCTGTTTCGCGGGTCATTACCTGCCACCCAGAACGAACAGTCCGACGCCACAGGCGCATGCGATCGCGACAAGGAACGTGCAAGGGGCGAAGCGGGCCGCAAAAGCCCGGCCGAACATCCCCGCCTGCATCGCGAACAGCTTTACGTCGACCGCCGGGCCCACAACCAGAAAGACGAGCCGGGGCAGCAGCGGCACCATGATCATGCTGGCGGCCACGAACGCATCGGCCTCCGAACACAACGCCAGCACCACCGCCAGGGTGGCCATCACCGCAACACCCAGGATTAGGTTCGACGCCAGATGCGCGAACACCCAACGCGGCACCACCACATGAAGCGCCGCCGCCGCGGCGGCACCCAATACCAAATACGACGCGGCCTGAAGGAAGTCGTGTCTTGCTGCCTCGGTGAACACCATCCACCGCGACTCGGTCCGGGTTCCCGAAGCGGGCAGCCGGCGGGTGATCCACTCCGCGCGGCCCCAACGTGCCCATGTCCAGCCCATGATCACCGCGGTCAGCAGCGACGCCCCCATGCGCGCGATGACCATCCTGGGCGCACCGGGAAACGCGACCGCGGTGGCCACGAGCACTACCGGGTTAATCGCCGGCGCGGCCAGCATGAACGTCAAAGCCGCCGCCCCCGTGGCCCCTCCTTCGCCGAACAATCGCCGCGCCACCGGAACCGAACCGCATTCACAGCCCGGCAACGCCGCCCCGCCCACGCCGGCGGCCAACACCGCTATGGCCGGGCGACGCGGCAGCCAGCGCGCCAATCGTTCCGGCGACACGAACACCGCGATCAACCCGCTGACCACCACGCCGAGCGCCAGGAAAGGAACCGCCTGCACGAACACCCCACAGAACACGGTGCCAGCCGTCGATAACGCCGGACTGAGGGCGACCGCGTTCCGCAGCCTCGTCGCCGCGAAGGCGCCGACGAGCAGAATGCCCACCAGCACTTCCATCGACCCGACGCGCAACCTGGGCCGGGTCTTCAGCGTCGCCATCGTCCCAGTATGTCAGCGCGCGGGCGCCCCATCGGGACCTGCGGACGATGTCGCCGACGATCTCTCAGGGTTCCGCGCCGTGGCCTGTATTCGCTTAGGCAGTCGATGAACGGTTTATGCGCCCGCGCGCCAGGTGTGCGCCCAAGGGATGGAAGAGCGCGCAACGCTAACTGTCGCGTCGTTCGCTGTCGCGCGCCCCTTCGGCACCCTCGCGAGCACCGCCCGGGTCCCACGTGCCCGGCAACATTGGCATCCGCGGGCCACCGCCAAACTCGCCACCGGCCAGTGCGGTCAAGCCCGCCGCCTCAGCGGCCGCTTCCTTGCGTGCCGTGCCTGCGAACCCCAGCGTTCCGGCGCCCTGGCCGGAGGCCACCGACTCCCCTCCTGACGGCCCACCCCAGTCCGGGTCGACCTCGACATTCATGTCCACGTACTCGTCGCCGTGCCCGCGCTGCTTCACGCGCTGGCGCCGCCGCGCCCGCGCCGCCTCCCGGGCGGCGGCCGCCGCCGCCGCCGCGACGCTGCCGGCTTCCGGCGCCTTCCTTTTCGCGCTGGATGCGGCGCTGGCACTCATCCCCGAGCCGGACCCGATGCCGGGGGGCACCGCGTACGGGGGGACAAAGCCCGCCGCACCCGGGGCCGCGGGCGGTGGCGGCGGCGGGGCCGGAGCCGCAGGGGCCGGGGCGCTAGGCGTCGGCGCAGGTGCCGGCGCCGTCGCAGGGGCCGCAGCCGGGACGGCGATTGAGGTCAGCCCTACGGCCGGCAACGCGCTGGGCGCAGCGGCAACGGGTGCCAGAGCCACAACCGGCTGAGGCATGGCGGCCAGCGCGCCCAGCGCGCCGAGGCCGCCCACTGACGCGAGCGGGGCCGCCGCCGCCGCGGGAATAGCGGCGTACACCGCCTGGAAAGGCACGCCGAGAGTGTAAGCAAATTCTTCGATGTGAAGCGGAAAGTCGAACAGTTGCCAGCTGATCAGGTATTGAAAAGCCTCTACCGGGTTTTGCACTAGGTAGGTGCCGAACTGTTGAAAATCCTCAAAGACTTCGAGGGATCGAGCGACCCACCAGATCGTTGTGGTCGGATCCGTATAGGCGTCGTAGGTGAGTCCGTTCACCATGCCCAGGCTGGGATTCCAATTTATCCCGAAGTTCTGCAGGATATTCGAAACCAGGTCGTCCACCGGGTAGTCGAGAAGGGGCGCGTGTACAACCGGGGCATTTCCGATACCGAAGTTCTGCAGGGCCTGCACGAACCACGGCGGGAAACCTGCCGGGTTGGCCGGATCGGAATTCAACGGGTTGGTGAGCAGGCTTTGGTAGAACTGCTGGATCTGCTGCAGGATGGCTTGCAGCGGGTTGGTGCTCGCCGCCGGATTGGCTGACGCGTCGGATTTGAGGATCTGCGGCGCCGGGGTGGTCTGCGGCGTCGACGCCACCGCGGCGCTGGAGACCGCTTGATAGGTCGCCATCGTGGTGGCGGCCTGAATCCACATCCGCACGTAGTCGGCCTCGTTGAGCGCGATCGGAATGGTGTTAATCCCAAAGAAATTGGTCGCCATCAAAACTCCGTGGATGACGTGGTTGGCGGCCAGTTCAGGCAGCGTCGGCATGGCGGTCAGCGCGGCGGTGTAGGCGGTGGCCGCGGTCTCATGCTGGGCGGCCGTTGCCGCACTGTTCGCGCTGGCCTGCATAAGCCACACCAGATACGGCGCATTCGCGGCCACGTACGACTCGGCGCTGGGCCCTTCCCAGGCGCCGGCCTGCACAGCCGCGAGCAACGCGGTGAGTTCGTCTGCTACCGAAGCATATTCAGCACTCAACACGTTCCACGCCCCCGCGGCCGCCAGCAACGACCCCGGTCCCGGACCGCTGCTCAGCAGCGCTGAGTGCACCTCCGGCGGTGAAGCCATCCAAATCGGCGCGGTCATAGCGGCACTCCTCGGGCTGGAAGGGTTACCAGACCGAAAGCCTAATGAAAATGATTGTCGTTATCAACCCGGGCGACGGACCGGCCTCCGTGGGCGCTAGACCAAAGGCCGCCCCGTCCTGATCCGGCGGTCGACATCCCACAGCAGGACGTTGAACGGGAACTGCCGGACGAACCGGGGCAGTATGCGGTTGACGGTGCGCAACACGGCCATCAGCCGGTCGAAGCGCCGCTGTCTGGCGGCGTCCCACGGCAGCCGCATCTCGTCGCGGAACCGCTGCGGCAGAAAGCCCGTGGTGATCAGCAACGAGAAATCATCCGACCGGCGCTGCAGTCGGCGCGGCAGCGCCACACCCCGAATGCGGCCCGCGGCAATGGGATACAGGTAGTCCCGGACGGCGTCGTCGATGTGCACCCTGGCCAGCGACTCCTGCCAGTACCGGTCGAAGGCCGCCCGGTCCGCCGGCCACATCTCCGGCGGCACCTGCAACGTGGTGGCCAGCGCCATGCCCTCGCGGTAGTGGCGGTCGGCGTCCTCGCCGTCCAGTTCACCGATGAAGGTGCGGTAGATGTCGACCCCGCCCTTGTACAGGCACGCCCCCACCCACAGCTGCAGGTCGAGGTCGAAGGCGTTGTAATGGACCGGGCTGTCGGCGGTGGAGTACACCTGCGCGTGCGCCCCGTTGACCGCCCGACGGAAGGCCTCCTTCTGGGCGTCGCTACCGGCGGTTGCCACCGCGAGGTAGGTAAAGGTGGTGCGCGCCCGTTTGATCGGGTGCAGGTCCGCCCGGCCGCTGTCGACGCGGCTTTCCAGCACGCCGTAGCCGACCCCGGGCCGCGCCAGTTGCATGATCACGTTCGCGGGCCCGGCCAAAAGCGCGACGCCCATCAAACCCGCGTCGATGCCCAAGGCGCGCCTGCGCCGGGTTCGCCTCGAGAGGGATAGCCGGGGCGAATCGGCGATGGGGCGCTCCACATGCCGAATCGGCTGGTGAACCGCCTCGTGAATTGCCATGGTGAGTCCTTCCGCGGAGCCGGCCCGCCAAATGTGCGAACGTCTGTTTCCCGATGTTGTCCCGCGAGTGGCGTCGGTGTCAAGATGGTGACTATGCCTGAAGCATCCAGCCCGCGGCCGTACCGCGGCATCGAGGCCGCCGATCGGCTGGCCGGGCGCCGCCGCCGGCTGCTGGCCGCGGGCCTGGACCTGCTGGGTGCCGAACAGCAGGACATCTCCGAGCTGACGGTCCGCGGCATATGCGGCGAGGCCGGCCTGGCGGCCCGATACTTCTACGAAAGCTTCGCCGACAAGGACCAATTCGTCAGCGGGGTGTTCGATTGGGTGGTCGCCGAGCTGGCCGCCACCACCCAGGCCGCGGTGGCGGCGGTGCCGGCGCAGGAACGGACCCGCGCCGGGATGGCCAATATCGTGCGGACCATTGCCGATGACGCCCGCATCGGGCGGCTTCTGTTCAGCACCCAGCTGGCCAACTCGGTTGTCGTGCGCAAGCGTGCCGAATCCCGCGCGCTGATGGTGATGCTGTCCGGCCAGCATGCCGTCGACACCCTGCGGGCGCCGGCGAACGAGCGCGTCAAGGCGGCGGCCCATTTCGTAGTCGGCGGCGTCGCACAGACCATCAGCGCGTGGCTGGCCGGCGACGTCCAACTCGGGCCGGACCAGCTCGTCGATCACCTGGCGGCGCTGCTCGAGGAACTCACCAACCCAAACCTGTACCGCGTCACGGAAATAGCGGAAGGTGCCACAACCGCATCCCGGGATTGAGCAGCCACAACCGCATCATCGTGAGTCGCATGAGCCGCAGCGCGCTGAAGATCATGAAGACCGCCAACGGCACCTCGATCAGCAGCGCCGTGCCTATCGACAACCAGAGGTCGTCGGGTCCGGCGGTCATGAGGTCGAACCACGCGTCGCAGATCAGCAATACACCGGTGGTGAAGGCGGCCAGGACCAGTAGCTGACGGCGCAGGTACCCGAGCACCGCGGTTGCGATCATGAACCCGACCAGCAAGACGTCGAAGCCCACCCAGGTGGCGGGCCAGTTGTGGGCGACGTAGTTCGCCGGCAGCGTCATGGCGAGATACCCCAGCCAGGGGATCATCGCGATCGAGCCACCGGTCATCAGGCTCAGCCGGATGCGCCGTACCCGGCTAAGGAACACCGGGTCGATGACGTCGCTCAGGGGTTTCTTCAAACGGGTGATCAGGTCGCGCCGCTGCTCGGGTGTCAGCGCGGCGATCTGAGTGTCGGACAAAATGCCGTCGGTCATCATGGATATCCCCCGGCTCAAACACGGTCTTGCCGTTTAGCGTACGGCCTCCACCCGGGGCCGTCGGTCGGCCGCGGTCTTAGGGGCGGCCTTGTTATCGCTCGTGGTGAATTCCTTTACCCAGCAAGCGAATTCCAACGTGATGCCGTCGGGGTCCTGGAAGTAGAACGAGCGCACGTAGACCCCGGGATGCACGGCCGCCGCGACCTGCTTCTCGCTCTCGTCGTGGTTTAGCGCCGGGCCCACCCGCACGCCTTTGTCCTTGAGCCGCTGCCGGTAGCCGTCGAACTTCTCGGCCGGTACGTGGAACGCCAGATGGTTCATGGTGCTCACGGCGCGGTGATGTCACCGATGCCGGGATGGCACCCGGCGACGAGATGCCCGGCACCCGATCGGGAGCGTCGGCGAACCAGAAGAACGCGACACAGTCGCCGTTGCCGGCGTCGAAGAAGAAGTGCTGCGTTGACCGCCGGGCAGGTCGAGCGATTTGATCAGCGGCATGCAGGATGTTGGAGTAAAGTCCACGGTCCGCGCCATGTCGGAACACACCAGCGCGACATGGTTGATCCCGCCGAGCTCGAATTCGGTATTGGTGTTGTGCGGCTTGATCATCGTGCGGCTCCCATCGGTCCCGGGGTCCTGGCCAAGATCCGAATCTGAATCTAACATCAGATTCAGTTTTGCTCCAGGAGGTGCGCCAGGTGTCGACCGCGGCCGAACCGATGGCCGGCCCGGCAGGTCCAGCGTTTCCGACGCATCGCGGCAGGCGAACGCAGGCCGCGATCGACTTGGCCGCCCGAACGGTCATCGCTCGCAAAGGCATCCTCGCGACAACCATTGCCGACATCGCCGCCGAAGCGGGCCGCTCGGCGGCATCGTTCTACAACTACTACGACTCAAAAGAGGCGATGGTCCGCCAATGGGCCCTGCGGTTCCGCGACGAGGCTAACCAGCGCGCGCGTTCGGTGACCGGGCACGGCCTGTCCAATCGTGAGCGCGCGTACGAGGCCGCCGCCGCGCACTGGCAGGCCTACCGCAACCGGCTCGCCGAGGTGATCAGCGTGTCCCAGCTGGCGATGGTCAACGACGACTTCGCACAGTACTGGGCCGAAATCTGCTCGGTGCCAATAACTTTCATCAGCGAGACGGTCCGGCGCGCCCAGGCCGAGGGCTACTGCCCCGACGACGACCCGCAGCTGATCGCCGAGGCGATCGTGGCCATGTTCAACCAGTTCTGCTACATCCAGCTCACCGGGGCCAACAAACGGGCCAGCGAGCCCGACGACGCGGCCTGCATCCGGACGCTGGCCAACATCTATTACCGAGCCATCTACACCGGCGGAGGTGAGCCGAATTGACCCGTCGCACCGGCGCCACGGGGGTTGTCCGCGAGTTCGTCGGGCTAGCGTCGCCCACCGCCGGGCGGGCCGGCGCGGGCGGCCATCCATGCCAGGGGCTCTACCACCGCGGGGTGGGACGCAAGCCCAAGGTGGCGATGATCGCCACGCACTACCAGATCGACTTCTCCGAGCACTATCTCGCCGACTACATGGCCACCCGCGGCGTCGGGTTCCTGGGCTGGAACACCAGGTTCCGCGGTTTCGAAAGCAGCTTCTTGCTCGACCACGCGCTGGTGGACATCGGGGTCGGAATGCGTTGGTTGCGTGAGGTCCAGGGCGTGGAGACCGTTGTGCTGCTAGGCAATTCGGGTGGGGGTTCGTTGATGGCCGCCTATCAGTCACAGGCGGTCGAACCGAACGTGACCCCACTGGACGGCATGCGCCCGGCGGCCGGGCTGACCGAGTTGATTCCCGCCGACGGCTACGTCGCCACCGCCGCCCACCCCGGGCGCCCGGACGTGCTGACGGCGTGGATGGACGCGGCCGTCCTCGACGAGAACGACCCGGTGGCCACCGATGCCGATCTCGACCTGTTCAACGAGCGCAACGGGCCGCCGTACTCGCCGGAGTTCATGGCCCGCTACCGCGAGGCGCAGACCGCGCGCAACCACGCTCTCACCGACTGGGCCGAGACAGAGTTCAAACGCGTTCGCGCCGCCGGCTTTTCGGATCGCCCGTTCACGGTGATGCGCACCTGGGCCGATCCCCGCATGGTCGATCCCGGTATCGAGCCCACCCGGCGCCAGCCGAACATGTGTTACGCGGGCGTCCCGGCCAAGGCGAACCGCTCCGCGCACGGCATCGCCGCGGCCTGCACCCTGCGCAACTGGCTGGGCATGTGGAGCCTGCGGGTGGCACAAACCCGGGCCGAGCCACACCTGGCCCGCATCACCTGCCCGGCCCTGGTGATCAATGCCGAGGCCGATACCGGAGTCTTCCGGTCCGATGCCCAGCGCATTCACGACGCGCTCGCCAGCACCGACAAGGCGCAGGCCTCGATCGACACCGACCACTACTTCACCACCCCGGGCGCGCGCAGCGAGCAAGCCGATACCATCGCGAGGTGGATCACCAAGCGGTGGCGCTGAGAGTTCTCGCCCACTTCGTTCCCGGCGATAGGGTGCTCGACTTCGTTGCGCCAGAATCGGATTGGCTCGACGTCCGGTGGTGTGCCGAAGACGACGACGCGGGCTTTTACCGTGAGCTCCCGCAAGCGGACGTGATCTGGCATGTGCTTCGGCCGCTGTCGGGCGCCGACCTGCGCCTCGGGACCCGGCTGCGGCTGGTGCACAAACTCGGGGCCGGGGTGAACACCATCGACGTGGAAACCGCGACCGAACGCGGCATCGCGGTCGCCAACATGCCGGGGGCCAACGCGCCGTCAGTGGCAGAGGGCACGGTGCTGCTGATGCTGGCCGCACTGCGCCGGCTACCGGAGCTGGACCGTTCGGTCCGCGAGGGGAACGGCTGGCCGGCGGACCCGGGCCTCGGTGAAACGGTGCGGGATATCGGCGGCTGTACCGTCGGGTTGGTCGGCTACGGCAACATCGCCAAGCGGGTGAGCGAGACCGTCACCGCAATGGGGGCGACCGTGCTGCACACCAGCACCCGCGACGACGGGCGGCCCGGCTGGCGGCCGCTGCCCGAATTGCTGGCCGCCGCCGACATCGTCTCGCTGCACCTGCCCCTGACGGCCGGGACCCATCATCTGCTCGGCCGCGACGCGCTGGCCCGGATGAAATCGACTGCGGTGCTGGTCAACACGTCACGCGGCGCCGTCGTCGACGAAGACGCGCTTGTCGACGCGCTGCGTGACGGGCGGCTGGCCGCGGCGGGGCTGGACGTCTTCGAGGTCGAGCCGGTGGCGCCAGCCAATCCGCTGCTCGGCCTGGACAACGTGGTGCTGACACCGCACGTCACCTGGTACACCGCCGACACCATGCGGCGGTACCTGATCGAGGCGGTCGCGAACTGCCGCCGGCTGCGCGACGGGCAACCGCTGGCCCACGTGGTGACCCCTGTGATCAACCAACCGACCGGTTGTTAGCTTGGAAGGTGCTTCGCCGAAACGGACCCGAAAGCCATGGGAAGGCGACCAATGCCGATCGCAATAACTCCTGAGCATCAAGACCTGGCCGACTCGGTGCGATCCCTGGTGGCGCGGATAGCGCCGTCGGAGGTGCTGCACGCCGCCTTAGAAACAACGCTGGAAACGCCGATCGAAAACCCGCCGCCCTACTCGCGGACCGCGGCCGACCAAGGTCTGCAGGGTGTGCATCTGGCCGAATCCGTCGGTGGGCAGGGCTTCGGCATCCTCGAGTTGGCCATCGTGCTGGCCGAATTCGGCTACGGCGCGGTGCCCGGACCCTTCGTGCCGTCGGCGATCGCCAGCGCGCTGATCTCCGCGCACGACCCGGACGCGAAGGTGCTCTCGGAACTGGCGTCCGGCGCGGCCATCGCCGCCTACGCGCGGGATTGCTCCGCGCTGACCGCCACACGCCAGGGCCCCGATGAGCAGACACTGGTTATCCGCGGCGAAGTCCGCGCGGTTCCCGCCGCGGCGCAGGCCTCGGTGCTGGTGCTTCCGGTCGCGATCGACAGCGGCGAGGAATGGGTGGTGCTACGCGCCGAGGAACTCGAGATCGTGCCGGTGAAAAGCCTTGACCCGCTGCGGCCCATCGCGGATGTGCGAGCCAACGCCGTCGAGGTCGACGACGACGTCGTCTTGAGGAACCTGAGCATGACAACCGCGCACGCGCTGATGACCACGCTGCTGTCGGCCGAGGCCATCGGCGTGGCGCGCTGGGCGACCGACACGGCGTCGCAATACGCCAAGATCCGTGAGCAGTTCGGCAGGCCCATCGGCCAGTTCCAGGCCATCAAGCACAAGTGCGCGGAGATGATCGCCGACACCGAGCGCGCCACCGCGGCGGTGTGGGACGCCGCCCGCGCGATCGACGAAGCGAGCCAAAATGGTTGGGACATCACCACTTCAGCGGTCGAGTTCGCCGCGGCCGTGGCGGCGACGCTGGCTCCGACGGCCGCCCAACGGTGCGTGCAGGATTGCATCCAGGTGCACGGCGGAATCGGGTTCACGTGGGAGCACGACACGAACGTTTACTACCGCCGGGCGGTAATGCTGGCCGCCTCGTTCGGTCGCGGTTCGGAGTACCCGCAGAAAGTGGTGGACACCGCGACCACTACGGGGATGCGCGCGGTGAACATCGACCTGGACCCCGACACCGAGAAGCTGAGGGCCGAGATCCGCGCCGAGGTCGCCGCGCTCAAGGCGATGGAGCGCGAGCCACGTAGGGTCGCGATCGCCGAGGCCGGCTGGGTGCTGCCGTACCTGCCGAAGCCGTGGGGCCGGGCCTCCAGTCCGGTGGAGCAGATCATCATCGCCCAGGAGTTCACCGCCGGGCGGGTCAGGCGGCCCCAGGTCGGCATCGCGGCGTGGATCATCCCGTCGATCGTCGCGTTCGGGACCGAAGAGCAAAAGCAACGGGTTCCTGCCGCCGACCTTCCGCGGCGAAATGATCTGGTGCCAGCTGTTCTCCGAGCCGGGCGCCGGATCGGACCTGGCCGGGCTGACCACCAAAGCGACCCGGACCGAAGGCGGCTGGCGCATCACCGGGCAGAAGATCTGGACCACCGCCGCGCAGTATTCGCAACGGGGCGCGCTACTGGCGAGAACCGACCCAAGCGCTCCCAAACACAACGGCATCACGTATTTCCTGCTGGACATGAAGAGCGAAGGCGTCACGGTCAAGCCGCTGCGTGAGCTCACGGGCAACGCGATGTTCAACACCGTCTACATCGACGACGTGTTCGTTCCCGACGAGTTCGTGCTCGGTGAGGTCAACCGGGGGTGGGAGGTCAGCCGCAACACCCTGACGGCGGAGCGGGTATCGATAGGCAGTAGCGACGCGAATTTCCTTGCGACACTTCCCGAGTTCGTCGAGTTCGTCCGCGATGGGCAGCTCGACCAGGTCGCGCAGCACCGGGCGGGGCAGTTGATCGCCGAAGGCCACGCCGCCAAGGTGCTGAACCTGCGCTCGACGCTGTTGACGCTGGCCGGCGGCGACCCCATGCCGTCCGCCGCGATCTCGAAGCTGTTGTCGATGCGCACCGGCCAGGGTTATGCCGAGTTCGCGGTGTCGACCTTCGGCACCGACGCCGCGGTCGGCGACACCAACGAGCTAACGGGCAAGTGGGGCGAGTATCTGCTGGCCAGCCGGGCCACCACCATCTACGGGGGCACGTCGGAGATACAGCTCAACATCATCGCCGAACGGCTGCTGGGCCTGCCCCGCGACCCGTAACCGGCCCCCGAATGGGACATGCCGACCTGTCCCACGTCGGTCAGGTCGGCATGGCCCGGTTCTTGGCCGCTACGTAGGCGGCGTCAGCTCACCACCACCAGTTCCATAAGGGCCACCACGGCCGATAGCCCAAGCCAGGGGGGCCCCAACCGCCGTTGCCCCAACCAGGGTGGCCGCCCCAGCCACCGCGGCCGCCCCAGCCGCCGTGGCCCCAGCCGCCGCCGCCGTGGCCGCCCCAGCCGCCGCCGCCGTGGCCGCCGTGGCCGCCCCAGCCACCGCCGTGGCCGCCCCAGCCACCGCCGTGGCCGCCCCAGCCGCCGCCGCCGTGGCCGCCCCAGCCGCCGCCGCCGTGGCCGCCGCCGCCATGGCCCCCACCACCCCCACCGCCCCCACCGGGCCTAAGCGGGAGGTCGGGAGCGCCATGGGGGCCGGACATCGCGAAGGTGGTGCCGGGGGCGGGCGGCGGGGCGGCCTGCGCGGCGGGGGTGCCGCCGAACAGCATCGCTCCGGCCACCATCCCGGCGCCCACCGCGCCAACCGAGGCCTTGCGGACCGAATGCAGTGAATTCAACATTTGTGGGCTCCTTCCACGATGTCGAACTGATCAGAAGGTTAAAGCCTTGAGGCCATCTAATGCGTCACATGAATAATACCCCGATTTCCACGCTATTCTCAACCATAGCTACTCAATATGTATTTGATTTTTGTCGAGAATATTTCCGGCCGCAGCGCGATTTCGCGCTTAACGGGATTCTGCGACTACTGGTTTCAGTATCTCTGTCTGACTGCGTCATGCCAGTTCAAGGGCGCTCTACTGAAGTACGCGGTTGCGCAGAGGCGGATATCCGCGCTTAATGATCCGCAGTTTTCAGGACAACCCGCATTGTCGCTAATTGGGCATTCAAATGAAACAACTAGCAAACTATCGTAAAGCTCATCGGATTGCGTACATCCCGGCGGGCATATTCTCCGCCCGCTTACCAAGTCGGACGTTCCCGCACGGACCGCCGGCACCGTCAAACCACGGGCCGACAGCCCGAGACCGTCGACGCGCCGCGAGCGCTTCACGGTGATATCAATGGAAGGGTGCTCGACGACGCGCATACTGATAAGCGGATCTACTGATTTGCACCCCAAGAAGGGTCGTCGTGATGAGTATCACCCCCGGCCGCAACGAATCCGGCCCCAAGCGGTTCGCCAGATACACCGCCAGGACGCCCCTGCCTGGGCAGACGGGGCCGACCCAGCGCCTCACCCCGCTGGGACAAGCGGCCGCTCCGACAACGCGCGACCGACGAACGCGACGGACCATCGATCTGCCGCTGGCCACGCACCGCGCGCTCGACGTGTGGCAGCGCGAGGCCGCCGACCGCATGGGAGTCGCCCGCGTCACGGGACAAGAGGTCCTCACCGCGCTCATCGATCAGCTGCTGGTCGACCCCAAACTGTCCAGTCAGATCACCCGCGCCATTCAAGCCCGCAAGTAACCCGCAAAGAAGGCCGCGCGACTAGTCGATCTCCATCTCGCGCAGCTCGCGCTTGAGGATCTTGCCGGTGGGGTTGCGCGGCAGCTCGCCGAGGAAGATCACTTCCCGGGGCACCTTGTAGCGGGCCAGGTGGTCGCGCACGTAGTGCTTGACGGTGTCCTCGTCGAGGTCGGCGTCCTCCTTCTTGACCACGAAGGCGCGCAACCGCTGGCCCCAGTCCTTGTCCTCGACACCGATGGCGGTGGCCTCCACGACGTCCGGATGTCCGGTGATGAGGTCCTCGACTTCTGCCGGGAAGACATTCTCGCCGCCGGAAACGATCATTTCGTCGTCGCGCCCGCTGATGTAGAGCAGGCCGTTTTCGTCGAAGTAACCCACGTCGCCCGAGGACAGCAGCCCATCGATGATCTGCTTCTTGCCACCGCCGGTGTAGCCCTCAAACGGGAAGGCGTTGCCGACGAAGATCCGCCCGACCTCGCCTTGCGGCAACTCTTGGCCGTTGTCGTCGAAGATCTTGACCTTCACGCCCTTGACGACCGGCCCAACGGTCGACGAATTGAATTCCAGATGCTTGGGCTCGGCGATGGTGGCGAAGGCGATTTCGGTCGAGCCGTACATGTTGTAGATCACCGGCCCCAGGTCCTTGAGCGACCGTTCCGCGAGGTCGGCTCCCAACGCCGATCCGGATACGAACACGATCTTCAGGCTGGACAGATCGGGCTTCTTGTCCATCTTCTCGATCGCATCGAGGATCCGCGACAGCATCACCGGCACGACGACCATGGCGGTCACCTTGTGCTTCTCGATGTCCTCCAGCACCAGCGGCGGCTTGAATTTCCGACGTAGCACCAGCGTTGAGCCCAGGAACATCGCGATGGTGCCATGCAGATAACCCAGCGCATGGAACATCGGCGCGGGCAGCGAGGTCACCTCGTTGGCCTTGAACGGAACGTGCGACAGAATGCCGCCGACCGGCGCCAGCGTCGGCGGGGTGCTGCGGTTCGCCCCCTTGGGGGTACCGGTGGTGCCGCTGGTCAGGATGATGATGGACGCGTGCCTGGCCGCCTTGGGGGCGGGCTCCTTGCTGCTGCGCTCGATCAGGTCGGCCAGCGTCTCGTCCTGGCTGCCCGACTCCTCGTCGCTGTCCGGGTTGGTCCCGAGGGCCCGCAGTTTGCCCAGCTCCGGCTCGGCTTTGCTGACGGCCGTGGTGTATTCGTCGTCGTAGATGATCAGCTTCGCGCCTTCGCGCTCCGCCACCTCTTTGATCTGCGGGCCGGAGAACTCGCTGTTGAGCAGGATGATGCGGGCGCCGACCCGGGCGGCGCCGTAATTGGCGATCAGGAACCAGCGAGTGTTGCGGGCCAGGATGGCGACGCCGTCGCCGCCCTTGACGCCCTTCTCGATCAGCCCGTTGGCCACCGCATGGGCGGCCTCGTCGAGCTCCCTGCAGGTGAATTCGCCGTCTTCGTCGATGCACGCCGCGCGGTCGGGATGGCGCCGGGCATTGAGCGCCGGCAGCATGCCGAATTCGCCCCACTTGTAGATATCGGCGGCCATCGCGGCGTAGTTCTGCGGCGGCTCGATCCGGAATGCACCCGATTCGAAGATCTTGCGCACGTAATGCAGTTCGGCCGAGCCGCGCTCGAGGTACTGCTGAATTTTGGAGACAGCCTGGCCGGGCAGGTCATTCAGGTTAGGCATGACTTCACCCTATGTGACTCAGGTCGCAATGCGGTCCGAAAAGTTGCCCAAATTACCATGCTTACCATGGCCGGTCCGGTGTCGCTGGAAGTGTCCGGACGTCAGGTGAGCATCACCCATCCCGACAAGGTGGTGTTCGAACGCCACGGCGGCGCGGGCCCGTATACCAAGCTCGAGTTGGTCCGGTATTACCTGTCCGTCGCCGAGGGGGCGCTGCGCGGCGTGGCCGGCAGGCCGATGATCCTCAAGCGCTTCGTCAAGGGCATCTCCGAGGAGGCCGTCTTCCAGAAGCGGGCGCCGACCAAACGGCCGGACTACGTCGACGTTGCCGAATTGCACTACGCGCGAGGCACTTCCGCGGCGGAAGCCGTCATCCACGACGCAGCGGGACTGGCGTGGGTGATCAACTTGGGGTGCGTGGACCTCAACCCCCACCCGGTGCTCGCGGGCGACCTCGATCACCCCGACGAACTGCGCGTCGACCTGGATCCGATGCCGGGCGTCGCGTGGCAGCGGATCGTCGACGTCGCGTTAGTGGCCCGCGAGGTGCTGGAGGACTACGGCCTGGTCGCGTGGCCGAAGACGTCGGGGTCGCGGGGCTTTCACATCTACGCCCGGATCGCCCCGCGCTGGGGGTTCCGCCAGGTGCGGCTGGCCGCCCAGACCGTTGCCCGTGAGGTCGAGCGGCGGGCGCCCGACATGTCGACAAGCCGGTGGTGGAAGGAGGAGCGCGAGGGGGTGTTCGTCGACTTCAACCAGAACGCCAAGGACCGCACCGTCGCGTCGGCGTATTCCGTGCGGGCGACCCCGGATGCCCGGGTGTCGACGCCGCTGCACTGGGACGAGGTCGCCGCCTGCAAACCCGAGGCGTTCACCATCGACACCGTGCCCGGCCGGCTCGCCGAAATGGGTGACCCGTGGGCGGGGATGGACGACGCGGTTGGGGAACTCGATCGGCTACTGATGCTGGCCGAAGAAATGGGACCTCCGGAGCGCGCGCCGCGGGGCGCGAAAGAGGGCGGCAAGGGCGGTGACGGCAGGCGCGTCTCGTCGAAGCCGCTCATCGAGATCGCCCGCACCAAGACCAGGGACGAGGCCATGGCCGCGCTGGACACCTGGCGCGACCGCCATCCCGCCGCGGCCGGCCTGCTGCAACCGGCCGACGTCCTGGTCGACGGCATGCGTGGGCCGAGTTCGATCTGGTACCGGATCCGGATCAACCTGCAGCACGTGCCGGCCGACCAGCGACCGTCGCAGGAGGAGCTGATCGCCGACTACAGCCCCTGGGAAGGGGCCTTGGGCCAGCACCGTGGCTCCTCAGCCTAATAAGGGAGCGGACAGCGTCCGCCTCTGCCAGTGGCAGCGAACGCCCGGTGTGTGGACCTTGCCGACGGGTAGTGTTAGTCACCGTGGTAGGCGGCGAACAGCGCGCTAAGCCAATCAATGGAGCCTGGGCCCAGGAGTTCGAAGACCCGAGCACTCAGCTGGTATATCTGATTCGTCCGGCGTTGGAGGGGATGAGGCACGCGACAGCTGCCCTATTTAGTCCTGATCATGCCGCTTCCGATGACATTGGTGCAGCCTATTTGGAAAGCCGTGAAAGGGAGTCCGGGTGGCAACTGCGGGGTGGCAGTTCTGGGTCGACCGGGGCGGCACGTTCACTGACATCGTGGCGCGCCGGCCGGACGGACGCTTGCTGACGCACAAGTTGCTTTCGGAGAACCCTGCGCACTACCGCGACGCCGCCGTGGCCGGGATCCGTGCGCTGCTCGGGATCGCCGAGGACGCCGCTGTCCCAGTCGAGGGCATCAACGCGGTGCGGATGGGCACCACGGTCGCGACCAATGCGCTGCTCGAGCGCAAGGGTGAGCGCACACTGTTGGTGATCACCCGCGGTTTCGGTGACGCGCTGCGCATCGCCTACCAGAATCGTCCGCGCATTTTCGACCGGCGCATCGTGTTGCCGGAGTTGCTGTACGAGCGGGTCGTCGAGGTCGACGAGCGGGTCACGGCCGACGGCACGGTGCTGCGGGGACCCGACCTCGAGGCGTTGGGCGCGAAACTGCGGCAGGCCCGTGCAGATGGGATCCATGCGCTGGCGGTGGCGTGCCTGCACAGTTACCTGTACCCGGCCCACGAGCGCGAGATCGGCAAGCGGGCCGAGCACGTCGACTTCGGCCACATCTCGCTGTCGTCCGAGGTCAGCCCGCTGATGAAACTGGTACCACGCGGGGATACCACCGTGGTCGACGCCTACCTGTCCCCGGTGCTGCGACGGTACGTCAACCAGGTGGCAGACCAGCTGCATGGTGTGCGACTGATGTTCATGCAGTCCAACGGGGGCCTCGCCGAGGCCGGGCACTTTCGCGGCAAGGACGCGATCCTGTCCGGCCCCGCCGGCGGCATCGTCGGCATGGCGCGGATGTCGACATTGGCCGGTTTCGACCACGTCATCGGCTTCGACATGGGCGGCACCTCCACAGACGTGTCGCACTATGCCAACGAGTACGAGCGCGTCTTCATGAACCAGGTGGCCGGGGTCCGGCTGCGGGCTCCGATGCTGGACATCCACACGGTGGCTGCCGGTGGCGGGTCGATCCTGCATTTCGACGGCAACCGCTACCGCGTCGGCCCGGACTCGGCGGGAGCCGCACCCGGCCCGGCCTGCTACCGCGGTGGCGGTCCACTTACCGTCACCGACGCGAACGCGATCCTCGGCCGCATTCAGGCCGCGCACTTCCCGGCAGTATTCGGTCCTGGTGGCGACCAGCCGCTCGATGTCGAGATCGTGCGGCGCGGCTTTACCGACCTGGCCGACGACATCCGGGCGCGCACGGGTGACGACCGTTCGCCCGAGCAGGTCGCCGAGGGGTTTCTGCAGATCGCGGTGGCCAATATGGCGAACGCGGTCAAGAAGATCTCGATCCAAAAAGGACGCGACGTGAGCCGGTACGTGCTGACCACGTTCGGCGGCGCCGGTGGCCAGCACGCATGCGCGGTCGCCGATGCGTTGGGCATCCGCACGGTGCTGGTCCCGCCGATGGCCGGGGTGCTCTCCGCTCTCGGTATCGGCCTGGCCGACACCACCGTGATGCGGGAGCAAGCCGTGGAGATCCGGCTCGAGACGGCGGGCCTGCAGAAGCTGGGTGCCGTTGCAGACACTCTCGAGCAGACCGCCCGCGCCGAGCTGCGTGACGAGGGTATCCCGTCCGAGTCTATCCGCGTGGTCCGCCGCGTGCATCTGCGTTACCAGGGGACCGACACCACGGTCGGAGTCGAACTGGCCGGGCTGGACGCCATGACGGCGGCGTTTGAAGCCGACCACCGCGCGATGTACTCGTTCCTGATGGACCGTCCGTTAATCGCGGAAGCGATCTCGGTCGAGGCGATCGGGCTCACCGAGCAGCCGGACCTATCGCACCTGGGCGATCCGGCTGAGGGCAACAACACCAGCTCGCCAGAAACTGTCCGGGTCTACTCGAACGGATCGTGGCGCGACGCCCCACTGCGACATCGAGAGTGGATGCGGCCAACCGACACCGTCATCGGCCCGGCCATCGTCGTCGAGGCCAACGCGACCACGGTTGTCGACGATGGCTGGCAGGCGACCATGACGCGCTTGGGGCATCTGCTCGTCGAGCGAGTGGTTGCCCCCACCCAGCCCGAGGCGGGCACCGACGTCGACCCGGTGCTGCTGGAGATCTTCAACAACCTGTTCATGTCGATCGCCGAGCAAATGGGTTTCCGGCTGGAAGCCACCGCTCAGTCGGTGAATATCCGTGAACGGCTGGACTTCTCGTGTGCGCTGTTCGATCCGGACGGCAACCTGGTCGCCAACGCGCCACACATACCGGTGCACCTCGGCTCGATGGGCAGCACCGTCAAGGAGGTGATCCGCCGGCGCTGCGCCGATATCAAGCCCGGTGACGTCTACGCCGTCAACGACCCGTACCACGGCGGCACCCATCTGCCGGACATCACCGTCATAACCCCCGTCTTCGATGCCTCCGAACACGCTCTGCTCTTCTTCGTCGCTTCTCGCGGCCACCATGCTGAAGTCGGCGGGATCACTCCCGGCTCCATGCCCGCTAACAGCCACCAGATCCACGAAGAAGGTGTGCTGTTGGACAACTGGCTACTCGCGGAAAACGGACAGTTCCGCGAAGCCGAAACCCGGCGGCTACTCACCGAAGCGTCGTTCCCGTCACGCAACCCCGACACCAACCTCGCCGATCTGCGCGCGCAGATCGCGGCCAACCAAAAAGGCGTCGACGAGGTCCGCAAGATGATCGACCACTTTGGTCTGGACGTGGTGCAGGCCTACATGCGCCATGTCCAGGACAACGCCGAGGAGGCGGTTCGCCGCGTCATCGAGCGGCTCGACGACGGCGAATACCGCTACCGCATGGATTCCGGCGCCACGATCGCCGTGCGCATTACCGTCGACCGCGCCACCCGCAGCGCGACGATCGACTTCACCGGAACCTCGCCCCAGCTGGACACGAACTTCAACGCACCGTCCTCGGTCGCGATCGCCGCGGTGCTCTACACTTTTCGGACCCTGGTCGCCGACGACATCCCACTCAACGACGGTTGCCTGCGCCCGCTGCATATCGTCGTCCCGGACGGGTCCATGCTCGCGCCGACCCACCCGGCCGCGGTTGTCGCCGGCAACGTCGAAACCTCGCAGGCGATCACCGGCGCGCTGTTCGCCGCGCTGCGTGTGCAGGCCGAAGGCTCCGGGACGATGAACAACGTCACCTTCGGCAACGAGCGACACCAGTACTACGAAACCTTGGGGTCCGGCTCCGGGGCTGGTGACGGGTTCGACGGAGCGTCCGTTGTGCAGACCCACATGACGAACTCCCGGCTCACCGATCCCGAAGTGCTCGAATGGCGTTACCCAGTGCTGCTACGCGAGTTCGCCATTCGGCACGGCAGCGGTGGCGCCGGTCGCTGGCATGGCGGTGATGGCGCCGTCCGTCGCATCGAGTTCACCGAGCCGATGACGGTCAGCACATTGTCCGGTCATCGACGAGTTCCGCCCTATGGCATGGCCGGCGGCTCACCCGGGGAGCTGGGACGCAACCGAGTGGAACGCGCCGACGGCAGCACCGTCGAGTTGGCCGGCTGCGACTCGACGGAAGTCGAGCCCGGCGACACGCTGGTGATCGAAACCCCCGGTGGCGGTGGATACGGTACATGCCGCTGATGGCCGGTGCCGCCAGTGGGGCTGCATGCGCGACAATCGCGGTATGCAGGTGACTGACCAGCCCCTTGGGCTGCGGGAACGCAAGAAGATCAAGACCCGCCAGGCCATCAGGCGCGAGGCGTTCCGCCTGTTCGACGCGCACGGCTATGCGGCCACCACCGTCGAACAGATCGCCGACGCCGCCGAAGTGTCACCCAGCACCTTTTTCCGGTACTTCCCGTCCAAGGAGTCGCTGCTGCTCGCCGACGACCTGGACCCGCTGATACTTGCGGCCTTCCGGGCGCAGCCGCCCGAACTGTCGCCGAGCCAAGCCATCCGCCGGGCGTATGAGGACGTCCTGGCCCACCTTTCTGAAGAGCAGTTGGAGTTCGAAAACACCCGGCAGCGGCTGATCTTTTCGATACCCGAACTCAAGGCCGCGCTGTACGACGAGTACTACCGCACCGTGACCGTCATGGCCGAGGCGATCGGCCACCGAATCGGCCGTCCCGCAGGCGATTTCGAGGTCCGGGTGTACGTCGGCGCGATGGTGGGCGCCATGATGGCGGCCTACGACAGCGCGCCGAAGACGGCCGACACGATCTATCGGGCCCTGGACTTCCTGGACGCCGGCATGCCGCTGGGCTGAGCGGCCCAAGCGCGGCGGCGCGGGTGCGAGCGAAGAACGCGATAATCTCACGCGATGCAGGGATGGAATCGACGGGGATTCTTGCAGCTCGCAGGGGCTACCGGGGTCACCGCGATCGGCGGGGGCTTTTCAGTCGCGGCGGGGTGCTCGTCACGCAACACGCCACCCGGCGGCGGCGGATCGGTGACGATCACCCATCTGTTCGGCCAGACCGTAATCAAGGAACCGCCCAAGCGCGTGGTTAGTGCCGGCTACACCGAGCAAGACGACCTGCTCGCGGTGGGCGTGGTGCCCATCGCGGTGACCAACTGGTTCGGTGACCAGCCATTCGCGGTGTGGCCATGGGCCCAGCCCAAGCTCGGCGGGGCGCAGCCGGTGGTGCTGAACCTGGACAACGGCATTCAGGTCGACCAGATTTCGGGCCTCAAACCGGACCTGATCGTGGCCGTCAACGCGGGCTTGGACGCTGACACCTATCAGAAGCTGTCGGCGATCGCGCCGACAATCGCGCAATCGGACGGCGACGCCTTCTTTGAGCCGTGGAAGGACCAGGCCAGCGCCGTCGGCCAGGCGGTGTTCCAGGCCGACCAGATGAAATCGCTGATCGATGCGGTCGACAAGCAATTCACCGCCGTCGGCCAGAAGAATCCGCAATGGCAGGGCAAGAAGGCCTTGCTGATGCAGGGCACGTTCTGGCAGGGCACCGTGGTCGCGACCCTGGCCGGCTGGCGGACCGACTTCCTCAACCGGATGGGCCTTGTCATCGCCGACAGCATCAAACCCTTCGGCAGCGACAACCGCGCGATCATCCCGCGCGATCAGATCAAAGCGGTGCTCGATTCCGCCGACGTGGTGATCTGGACGACCGAGAGCCCCGATGACCAGAAGGCGCTGCTGGCCGACCCCGACGTGGCGGCGTCGCTAGCGACCGCCCAAAACCGCCACATCTTCACCACCAAGGACCAGGCCGGCGCGATCGCGTTCGCGTCGCCGCTGAGCTACCCGATGATCGCCGACCAACTGCCCCCACAGATCGGCAAGATCCTGGGTTAGATCGCAACTGTTTGAGCGTTTACTAAGGCACCTCTGGCAGTGCTCGAAATTCCGTCCATTCCCTCCCGCCTGCAGGGATCCCGGGGTTACCGTCGAGTAATGAGCGTGACGGACATGAGCAGCGGCGTCTCCAAGGAGCTGTCGACCGACCTGGTCGGCAATACCGTGTTCGACTACGGCGACCACGGGCTGATGCTCCAATGTGGCAGCACCGCCGAGGTACTGGCGTGGGTGGATGCGTTGCGCGCGGCGCCGCTGCCCGGCGTGGTCGACGTCGTCCCCGCCGCCCGCACGGTGTTGGTCAAGGTCGACAACCCCCGCTTGCAGGGAGCCACCCGGCAGCGACTGCGCAAGATGCGGGTCACCGCCGATGTCTCAAATGGCGTGGCCCCCGCGGATCGCAGCGCCGATGTGTTGATCGACGTCGTCTACGACGGTCCGGACCTCGCCGAGGTCGCCGACCACACCGGGTTGACGACCGCACAGGTGATCGACGCCCACACCTCCACCCTGTGGCGGGTCGGATTCAGCGGGTTCGCACCGGGTTTCGCGTACCTGGTCGACGGCGACGCACGCCTGAGGGTGCCGCGCCGCTCGGAGCCGCGGATCTCGGTGCCCGCCGGCTCCGTCGCCCTCGCCGGCGAATTCAGCGCGATCTATCCACGTCAATCGCCCGGCGGCTGGCAGCTGATCGGCCACACCGATGCCATCCTGTGGGATCTCGAGCGGCCCGACCCGGCGTTGCTGACGCAGGGCATGTGGGTTCGGTTCCGGGCCGTCTGACCAAGGAGATAGCCGTGACAAACCCGGAAGTCAGCCTGGAAATCCTGCGCACCGGACCATTCGCCGTCGTCCAGGACCTCGGCCGGCCGGGGCTGGCTCACCTCGGCGTCAGCCGGTCCGGGGCCGCCGACCGCCGCGCGCACAAGCTCGCCAACCGGCTGGTCGCCAATCCCGACGACCGCGCCACCGTCGAAGTGACGTTCGGCGGCTTCTGCGCCCGGGTCCGCGGCGGCGATGTCGATATCGCAGTGACGGGCGCCGACACCGACCCCACCGTGAACGGAATCGAGTTCGGCACCAACAGCATTCACCATGTCCGCGACGGCCAGGTGATCTCCCTGGGCGCCCCGCGCGCCGGGCTGCGAACGTACCTGGCGGTGCGCGGCGGCATCGGCGTGGAGCCGGTGCTGGGCTCGCGCAGCTACGACGTGATGTCGGCGATCGGCCCGGCACCGCTGCGCAGCGGAGACCGTGCTGCCGGTCGGCGAGCACACCGATGACTACCCCGAACTCGACCAGGCCCCGGTGGCCGCTATCTCCAAGCATCTGGTGGAGCTGCTGGTGGTGCCGGGGCCGCACGACGACTGGTTGGTCGATCCCGACGCCTTGGTGCACACGATTTGGATGGCCTCCAACCGCAGCGACCGGGTCGGAATGCGGTTGGAGGGCCGCCCGCTGCAGCACCGCTAGCCGGATCGGCAGCTGCCCAGCGAGGGCACCACCCGCGGCGCGATCCAGGTGCCGCCCAACGGATTACCGGTGATCCTGGGGCCCGATCACCCGGTGACAGGCAGTTATCCGGTAGTCGCCGTGGTCACCGACGACGACATCGACAAGGCGGCCCAGGTGCGACCCGGCCAGTACGTGCGGCTGCATTGGGCACGACCCCGGTCTCCGCTGGGGGGCCGGCTGACTTCGACTTCCGCGGGCCGGCCGTTGTCTTAGCACCACCCCGTAGACAAGGCTGGTAGACAGGGATTGTGCAAACCCAGGTCCACACCGCCCGCCTGGTCCACACCGCCGATCTCGACAGTGAAACCCGGCAGCACGTCTGCCAGATGGTCACCGCCGCGTTCGCCGGAGATTTCACCGACGATGACTGGGAGCACACGCTGGGCGGCATGCACGCCCTGATCTGGCATCATGGCGCAATCATCGCGCACGCCGCCGTGGTCCAGCGGCGATTGCTATACCGCGGCAACGCGCTGCGCTGCGGTTACGTCGAAGGGGTCGCGGTGCGGGAGGACTTCCGTGGCCAGGGCCTGGTGCACTCCCTGCTGGACGGCGTCGAACAGGTGATCCGCGGCGCCTACCAGGTGGGTGCCGTCAGTTCGTCGGACCTTGCCCGCAGGGTGTACACCGCGCGCGGGTGGTTGCCCTGGCACGGGCCGACGTCGGTGCTGGCCCCAACCGGTCCGACCCGCACGCCCGAGGACGACGAAACGGTATTCGTCTTGCCGGTCGGGATCAGCTTGGACACCTCCGCAGACTTGATGTGCGATTGGCGTGCAGGAGACGTCTGGTAGTCCTCGACATCGGCTGCGGCAACAGCTGCACGAGGTCCGGGACCGGATCGCGACCACTTCGCCGCTGCTCAGCCACATTTCGTTACAGCTGGCGGTCATTGTGGTGCACGCCACACGGATTGACTTGACTCTCACATCGCCAGATCTGCGGTGGTGAGCGGAAATTCACGCCCGGGTCACTGCCGGCAGCGCCCGGGCAACAAACGATTCCTAGCGTGATCGTGAAGCGCGAACACGATTGGAGTCTCATGGGAATCTCGAAGGGCCGTTCGCATGTCCTTTCGGACTGGGACCCGGAAGACACCGTGGCGTGGGAGGCCGGCAACAAAAGGATTGCCCGTCGCAATCTGGTCTGGTCGGTGGCCGCCGAGCACGTCGGCTTCTCAATCTGGTCGATCTGGTCGGTGATGGTGCTGTTCATGCCCGCGTCGGTGTACGGCTTTTCCGCAGGAGACAAGTTCTTGCTGGCCGCCACCGCGACGCTGGTCGGAGCGTGCCTGCGGTTCCCTTACACGTTTGCCACCGCGAGGTTCGGCGGGCGCAACTGGACCATATTCTCCGCGCTGGTGTTATTGATCCCGACCATCGCCACCATGCTGCTACTGGCCAATCCCGGCCTGCCGCTGTGGCCGTATCTGGTGTGCGCGGCGTGGGCCGGTCTCGGCGGTGGCAACTTCGCCTCGTCCATGACAAACATCAACGCGTTTTATCCGCAGCGGCTCAAGGGCGCCGCGCTGGCGCTCAACGCCGGCGGCGGCAACCTCGGAGTGCCGGTGGTCCAGCTGGTCGGCTTGTTGGTGATCGCCACCGTCGGCAACCGCCAGCCCTACTGGGTGTGCGCGATATACCTTGTGCTGCTGGCGATCGCCGGAATCGGCGCCGCGCTATTCATGGACAACCTGGAGGACTACCGCATCGAGATGAGCACCATGCGGGCGGTGCTGTCCGAGCGCCACACCTGGGTGATCGCACTTCTTTACATCGGCACCTTCGGCTCATTCATCGGTTTCTCGTTCGCGTTTGGTCAGGTGCTCCAGATGAACTTCATCGCCAGCGGGCAAAACACGGCGCAGGCGTCACTGCATGCTGCCCAGATCGCCTTTCTGGGACCGCTATTGGGCTCGCTGTCCAGGGTCTATGGGGGCAAGCTCGCCGACCGCATCGGTGGCGGCCGGGTCACCCTCGCTGTCTTCTGCACGATGATCCTGGCCGCCGGAATACTAGTCAGTGCAAGCACTTTCGGTAGTCATGCCGGGCGTGCCTCGGCCGCGACAATGGTCGGTTACGTGATCGGCTTCGTCGCACTGTTCATCCTGTCCGGGATCGGCAATGGCTCGGTGTACAAAATGATTCCGTCAATCTTCGAGGCGCGTAGCCTCGCGCTAGAGGTCGACGAGACCGAGAGACGGCAGTGGTCACGTTCCATGTCCGGAGCACTGATCGGGCTTGCCGGGGCGATCGGCGCACTCGGTGGCGTTGGTGTCAATCTGGCTCTGCGGCAGTCTTATTTGCACAGTGGCACCGCGACGGCGGCGTTCTGGGCTTTCGTGTTGTTCTACGTAGCCGCCTCGATGCTGACGTGGGCGGTCTACGTGCGCCGGCCGTTCCAGGGCACTATCCCAGTCGCTCCAGAGGCTGCATCAGCGACTGACTTGGCCTACGTATAGATCCGTATAGGCCCGGTATTGGGCCCCACGCCAATTCGGCGGCGAAGCCGTATCAGCACGAAATGTATTCCACCTCACACCAAATCCCACAACAGCCTTGGCAGGGGTGAATAATTACGATGCCTGTGTCCGTGTTTATTTGCCTGCAGAATGCTTCTGAGCTGCAGGTTCGTCATTTGGATTGGCCTTCAGCGACTTACCAGATAACTGGGATTCAACTTACAGGCGATATCGGCCAAATCGAGTTGACGGACTTCCATCTCGAATGTGAGCATCGGAACATACGGCAGGGCATACCTCTTCATTTGGGGCGCCCCCACAGACATTGACGGCCAGGCTCAGAACAGCTCTTCCCGGCGTATGGGTTGAGCTGACTCAGTCATGGGCGACGGCGCCGGTCAGCGGTTACTGGACGGCTCGACGAGAGGAATCGTATGCACGCCAGTTTCCGGGCCGGTCGCCGCGCAGCTGCAGTTGGCGCTGGCCCGTCTACTCAACGCGCCCAGGCGATTTCGCTGACGGGTCCACGGGTGTGAGCGTCCGCGAAAATCCGGCGACGCGGTCGTCGCCACACGACGGCGCCATCGCGCACCACCCCCAAAGCCCGTCGACGAAAGGTGAAGACCACACGGGCCGCAACCACCGCATCGCGGACTGGAATCCGGAAGACGCGGTCGCCTGGGAGGCCGGCAACAAGGACATCGCCCGCCGCAACCTGCTCTGCACGCTGGCGGGTGACCACGTCGCCTTCTCGATCTGGACCCTGTGGCCCGTGATGGCGCTGTTCATGCCCGCATCGGTCTATGGCTTCTCGGCCGGGGACAAGCTGCTGCTGGGCGCCGTTGCCACCCTGGTCGGCGGCTGCGCGCGCATCCCGTACACGCTGGGCATCGCCGCCTTCGGCGGCCGCAACTGGACGGCGTTCTCGGCGTTCGTGCTGCTGATCCCGACGGTAGGCACCATCGTGCTGATGGCCAACCCCGGCCTGCCGCTATGGCCGTACGTGTTGTGCGCGGCGCTGACCGGGCTGGGCGGCGGCAACTACGCGGCATCGCTGGCCAACGTCAACGCCTTCTACCCGCGGCGCCTCAAGGGCGCGGCGCTGGCGATCAACGCCGGCGTCGGCAACCTCGGGGTCGCCGTGATCCAGCTGGTCGGCCTGCTGGTGCTCGCCACCGCGGGCCATGAAGCGCCGTACTGGGTGTGCGCGGTTTACCTCGTCCTGCTGGCGATCGTCGGTATCGCGGCGGCGTTGTTCATGGACAACCTCGACCACGGCATCGAGGTAAACACGCAGCGTTCGGTCCTTTTCGAGCGCGACGCCTATGTGATCTCGCTGCTCTACATCTGTACGTTCGGCTCCTGGATAGGGTTTGCCTTCGCCTTCGGCCAGGTGCTGCAGGTCAACTTCTTGGCGAGTGGGGAAACCGCCGGGCACGCATCGCTACACGCCGCGCAGATCGCTTTTGTCGGACCGCTATTGGGCTCACTGGCGCGCATCTACGGTGGGCGGCTGGCCGATCGCGTGGGCGGCAGCCGCGTCACGCTGGTCGTCCTTGGCGGCATGATCCTGGGCTCCGGGTCGCTTGTCGCCATCAGCACGGTCGACGGCCGCAATGGTGGCGGCTCCGCCGCGATGATCGGCTATGTCATCGGTTTCATCGCCCTGTTCGTTCTGTCGGGGATGGGCAACGGATCGGTGTTCAAGATGATCCCGTCGATCTTCGAGGCGCGCAGTCGCGGGCTGGACCTCGGCGAAGACGAGCGCCGCCGCTGGTCGCGGGCGATGTCCGGTTCGCTGATCGGCTTCTGCTCGGCGATCGGTGCGCTGGGCGGCGTGGGAATCAGCTTGGCGTTGCGCGAGTCCTACCTCAACAGCGGCACCGAAACGTCTGCGTACTGGATGTTTTTGGCCTCCTATGTCGTCGCGGCGGTCGTGACCTGGATGCTGTATGTGCGCCGACCGGTCTCGGTCCCCAGCGTGCCGGGATCGGTCCTCGAAACCGAACCCGCGAGAGTGTGATGGCGGTCGCAACAGGGGCAATGCGTCAGCAATTGCGCGGTAACGCGGCGGAAACGTCCCAGGCATACACAGGTTTTATGGCCCAGCCGAAATCCGCGCCACTGACCGGCTACCGGGTCGCGGTTACCTCGGCTCGGCGTGCCGAGGAACTGTGCGCGCTACTGAGCCGACAGGGCGCCGAGGTCTGCAGCGCCCCCGCGATCAACATGATCGCGCTGCCCGACGATGACGAATTGCAAAGCAACACAGAGGCATTGATCGCCGATCCGCCCGACATTCTGGTCGCGCACACCGGCATCGGCTTCCGCGGCTGGCTGGCCGCGGCCGAGGGATGGGGGCTGGCCAACCAGCTCATCACGGCGTTGTCGTCGGCGCGGATCGTGTCTCGCGGACCAAAGGCGACCGGAGCGCTGCGCGCCGCCGGTTTGCACGAGGAGTGGTCCCCGGAGTCCGAATCCTCACAGGAGGTACTCGAATATCTGCTCGACGTGGGTGTGTCGGGACTGCGCGTCGCCATCCAGCTGCACGGCGCCGCCGACGCCTGGGACCCGTTCCCGGAATTCATCGGCGGGTTGCGTTTCGCGGGCGCCGAAGTGGTGCCTATCCGGGTGTACCGGTGGAAGCCGACACCATTGGGCGGAGATTTCGATCAGCTGGTCACCGGGATCGCGCGCAGACAATTCGATGCGGTCACCTTCACGTCGGCGCCGGCGGCGGCGGCAGTGCTGGAACGCAGTCGCGAGCTGAGCATCGAGGACCAGGTGTTGGGGGCCCTGCGCACCGATGTGCACGCGATGTGCGTCGGCCCGGTGACTTCCAAACCGCTGATCCGTAAAGGCGTCCCGACGTCAGCGCCCGAACGAATGCGGTTGGGGGCCTTGGCCCGGCATATCGCCGAGGAGCTGCCGCTGCTGGGATCGTGCACCGTGAAGGTCGCCGGTCACACGGTTGACATCCGCGGAACCTGCGTGCTGGTGGACGGTTCGATCAAGCTGCTGTCGCCGTCCGGGATGTCGGTGCTGCGTGCGCTGGCACAGCGACCGGGCGATGTCGTCGCGCGCACCGACTTGTTACGGGTGCTGCCCGGCCACAGCAACGACCCGCACGCCGTCGACACGGCCGTGCTTCGGCTGCGAACGGCTTTGGGCGACAAGAACATCATCGCAACGATGGTCAAGCGGGGCTACCGGCTCGCCGTCGACGACCCGCCGGATGGCCCATGGACCTGATCCTGGCCGCACACGGCACCCGCAAGCCGGGCGGTGTCGCCATGGTCGGCGACCTTGCGGCGCGGGTGAGCGCGCTCCTCGACCGGCGGGTGCAGGTTGCGTTCGTCGACGTGTTGGGACCCACGCCCAGCGAGGTACTGTCGCGGGTGGCGGCCAGCGGCCGCCCCGCCATCGTGGTGCCGGCGTTCTTGTCGCGCGGCTATCACGTGCGCACCGACCTGCCCGCCCATGTCACGGACAGCGCGCACCCGAATGTCAAAGTCGCCCCCGCCTTGGGGCCCAGTGGAGAGATCGCGCGGATAGTCGCCGATCAGTTGGCGAAAGCCGGTTGGCGTCTTGGCGATTCGGTGATCCTCGGGGCGGCGGGCACCACGGACTCCCACGCGCGCGCCGACCTGCACATCACCGCGACGACGTTGTCCGCGCTGGTCGAATCGCGAGTGCGGCTGGGATTCGCGGCCACCGGCGATCCGTCCGTGGACGACGCGGTCGCCGCCGCTCGCCGCGGTGGCGCACGCCGCGTCGTGGTTGCGTCCTATCTTTTGGCCGACGGTCTCTTTCAACAACGCCTGCGGGCCAGCGGCGCCTACTTGGTCAGCCAACCGCTGGGTACCCATCCCGGGCTGGCCCGGTTGATTGCGAACCGATTCCGCAGGGCCGTGCCCGGACTCGTGCCCGTGACAACGCGCCACGCGTCGCGTCGACCCAGCCGGCGGCGAGCCCAAACACCCCATTCGCTTTCGAATTCGATGGAGCACGATGCTTTGTCGGCCTCGCCGGCGTTCTCGGCGAAGAGGCACGCCGAGGGCCGCGACGCTTGATCTTTGCTCACATTCCGGCGATCCTGGCACCATGCCCCGGCGCGAAGAGCCATCGCGTGGGCTCCTTGACCCGGTCGCGAAGATGCTCCGGTTGCCATTCGGCACACCGGAGTTCATCGACCGAATCGTCACCGGTGGGGTCAACCAGGTGGGCCGCCGGACGTTATATATGCTGATCACCTCGTGGGATGCGGCCGGCGGCGGCCCCTTCGCCGCCAGTGCGATCGCATCGACGGGCCTGGCCAAGACCGCCGAAATCGTGCAGGGCATGTTCATCGGCCCGGTTTTCGGGCCGCTGCTGAAAATCCTGGGGGCCGACAAGGTCGCCGTGCGGGCGTCGTTGTGCGCCTCTCAGCTGGTCGGCCTGGGCATCATGCGCTATGGCGTGCGCTCCGAACCCCTGCGCTCGATGTCGGTGGAGGCACTCGTCGACGCGATCGGCCCAACGATGCAGCGCTACCTCGTCGGCGATATCGACTAGGCGGCGATCCGCCCGATCTCGATGTGGCCCTCGGGTGTGACACGCACCCGGTACACCGGCACCGAGACCCTGGGGTTGTCCAGGCAGGAGCCGTCTTCGAGCGCGAAAGCCTGCTTCAGAAGCGGGGATTGGACCGTGGCGCGGCCTCCGCGGTCTCCGACGATGCCACGTGAGAGCACCGCGGCCCCGGAGAACGGGTCGACGTTGCCGACCGCGTGCACCGACCCGTCGTCCAGCCGGAACAGCGCCGCCTGGGAGCCGTCATCGAGGAGCACCCCGACGCCACGACCCGGAATCAGGCGGTCGTATGCGCAGGCGGTCGTCCACACCTGAAGGTCTCGAACATCATTGAGAAGTGTCATCGTTCCCCTTGTCTCCTCCGGAGATCTATGAGCGGACCCGCGGGATGCCAATGGGCACAGGCACTTTGCGCCCGGCACGCTCGGTGAATGTCACCGTCGAGTCGACGGCGTCCGGGGCGTTGACGAAGGAGACGAACCGCGACAGCTTGTCCGGGTCCTCCAGCACGCCCTTCCATTCGCACTTGTAGTTCTGCACATGCCGCGCCATTGCGGCCTCGAATTCGGCGGCCAGGCCCAGCGAGTCGTCGCACACGACCTCGCGCACGTGATCCAGGCCGCCTTCCAGCGATTCGACCCACGGCGCGGTGCGCTGCAGCCGATCGGCCGTCCGGATGTAGTACATCAGGAATCGGTCGACGTAGCGGACCAGCGTCTCGGTATCCAGGTCGCTGGCCAGCAGCTGAGCGTGCTTGGGCGTCATACCGCCATTGCCGCCGACGTAGAGGTTCCAACCCTTTTCGGTGGCAATGACGCCCACGTCCTTGCCGCGCGCCTCTGCGCACTCCCGGGCGCAGCCCGAGACGCCGAGCTTGATCTTGTGCGGGGCACGCAGGCCGCGATACCGCAGCTCCAGGTCGATGGCCAGCTGCACCGAATCCTGCTGGCCGTAGCGGCACCAGTCGCTGCCCACGCAGCTCTTCACGGTGCGTAACGCCTTGCCGTAGGCATGGCCGGATTCCATTCCGCCATCGACCAGCCGCTTCCAGATCTGCGGCAACTGGTCCACGCGGGCGCCGAACAGGTCGATCCGCTGGCCGCCGGTGATCTTGGTGTAAAGCCCGAAGTCTTGTGCGATCTGGCCGATCAGGATCAGATGCTCCGGCTTGATGTCACCGCCGGGGACCCGAGGGACCACCGAGTAGCTGCCGTTCTTTTGAATGTTGGCCAGGAAGTGGTCGTTGGAATCCTGCAGCGAGGCTTGCTCGCCGTCGAGAATGTGGTCGGAGCCGGTGGACGCCAGAATCGACGCGACCACCGGCTTGCAGATGTCGCAGCCCTTTCCGCCGCCGAAGCGCTCCAGCAGCCCCGAGAACGTCCGGATTTCCGTGGCGGCGATAATTTCGAAAAGCTCCGCCCGCGACTGGCTGAAGTGCTCGCACAGCGCCTTGGACTGTTCCACCCCTTCGGCTTCCAACAGCTGCTTGAGCAGGGGCACGCACGACCCACACGAGGTGCCGGCCGCCGTGCACGACTTGAGCGCGGGAACGTCGGCGCAGCCGCTGGCGATCGCGCCCTTCAGATCGCCCTTGGTGACGTTGTTGCACGAGCAGATCTGCGCCGAATCCGGCAACGCCCCAACGCCCAAGGCGGCTGCGCCGTCGGCCTGGGCCGGCGCGATCAGAGCGAGCGGATCCCCCGGCAGCTCGCTCCCGACCATGGGCCGCAACACCCCGTACGACGAGGCATCGCCCACCAGCACGCCGCCGAGGAGGGTTTTGGCGTCGTCGGACAGCACCAGTTTGGCGTAGGTGCGGTTCACCGCGTCGTTGATGGCGACCTCGAGACAGTTCTCGGTCACGCCCATCGCGTCGCCGAAGCTGGCGACGTCGACGCCCAGCAGTTTGAGCTTCGTCGACAGGTCGGCTTCGCCGAATTTTGCGGCGCCGTCCAGCATCCGATCCGCCACCACCTCGGCGGAGGTATAACCGGGTCCGACCAAGCCGTAGCACCGTCCATCGATCGCGGCGACCTCGCCGATCGCGTAGATATCGGGATCGCTTGTTCGGCAGGACAAGTCGGTGAGCACGCCGCCCCGCTCGGCGAGCGTCAGTCCCGCGGCCGCCGCCAGCTCGTCACGCGGCCGGACGCCCGCCGCGAAGATCACCACGCCGGCATCGATGATTTCACCGTCGGTCAGACGCATTCGCGTCGACGTCGAGCCGTCCGGATGCTCAACGGATTCGATCGATTCGGTGCCCGTCCCGACGTGCACCGCGATGCCGAGATCGGTGATCATCCTGGCCAGCAGCGCGCCGCCGGCCTCATCGATCTGCTGGGCCATCAATCGCGGCATCATCTCGATGACGTGCGTCTGCAACCCGAGCTCGCGCAGCGCATTAGCGGCTTCGAGTCCCAACAGGCCGCCGCCGATGACCACCCCTCCGGCGGTGCGGCCGGCCTCCAGCGTGCGCTGGGCGTCGGCGCGGATCGCGTCGAGGTCGTCGAGCGTGCGGTACACGTGGCATTGGGGCAGATCATGGCCGGGCACCGGCGGAACGAAGGCGTAGGACCCGGTGGCCAGCACCAGGGCGTCGTAGCGGTGCCGCTTACCGTCGGCGGTGACCACCGACTTTGTGGCGCGGTCGATTTCGGTGACCCGCGCGTTCAGCCGCAACCGGACCCGCTCATCACCGGCGTAGTCGTTGCCGGGCAGTGCCAGCAGTTGGCGGTCCCAGCTTTCGGTGTAGGAGGTCAGGCCAACGCGGTCATACGCCGCGTCGGCCTCCTCTGCCAAAACCGTGATGCGCCAGGATCCCTCGGCGTCGCGGGCACGGAGCGCCTCCACCAGTCGGTGGCCCACCATGCCATGCCCGACCACGATGACGTGACGCGCAGCACAGTGCGCGCGCGCAATTTCGGATTGGGCCATGCCACGAGGCTAGGGGCGCCAAATTAAGGAAAAATCGCGAAATGTGAAGCCCGCATGACGGCGCCCTCACACCTCACACAGGCCGCTGTGAAACTGTTCGCTCGGGGCGAACGCCCAAGTGGAACTTAAGCGGGGTCGACTCATGTTTGTAGAAATAGCCGACCGGTAAGGCGTCGGTCACAGCTAACTCACAGCAAAGCATAAGGAAGCAGGAGGAGAAAGCCCATGAGCAACCTCGCATTGTGGTCGCGACCGGCCTGGGACACCGACCGGTGGTTGCGCGACTTTTTCGGCCCGGCCGCGACGGCGGACTGGTTCAAGCCAGTGGCCAGCGGTTTCAAGCCGGCCGCGGAGATCGTCAAGGACGGCGACGACGCAGTGGTCCGCGTGGAACTGCCAGGGGTTGACGTCGAGAAGGACGTCAACGTCGAGGTCGACAAGGGCCGCCTGGTGATCCACGGCGAGCACCGCGACGAGCACGCGGAGGAGGAAAACGGCCGCACCTTGCGTGAGATCCGCTACGGATCGTTCCGCCGGACGTTCCAGCTGCCCGCGCACGTCACCAGCGAGGCCATCGCGGCGTCGTACGACGCCGGTGTGTTAACAGTGCGGGTCACCGGTGCCTACTCCGGGGCTCAGGCGCAACGCATCGCGATCACGAAGTAATTCGCGGTAAATCGCCGGAATCCGGCGGGGTCATCGGCTCCGCCGGATTCACCGCGTCTAGCGCCCGAAGGCTTGGGATGCATCGATCCCGATGACCCGCAACAGGTTTGCCACCTTGCGGTCGAGATCCTGACCCCCTGGTCACCGCGGCGATGCCCAGGCTGCCGAACGCCGCGCTGGGCTGGTCCATCGAGAAGACCGCGTTGCCGTCGGCATCGGCGTAGACAACAACCCGCAGTGGCGCCAGAGCCACACCGCACGCTGGAGCCGATCTAGGGCCGATTCAGCTCAGGCCCAGCGGGCCAGCAACTCCTTGGCCCGGCCCGCCAGCGCGGCCTGCAGAAAGGGCCCGAAGCTGATCCGGCCGACACCCAGCGGGCCGAACGATGCCGGGTCGTCCTGGTCGGGCAGGGCTATCGCGTTGATCGGTAGCGGCAAGTCAGTGGCCAAGCGCCGCAACGTTTCCGGATCGTGGCGGCCCACCGGATACAGAACGTCGGCACCCGCGGCGGCGGCCTCGGTCAGCCGCGTCACGGCCCGTTCGACGCGATCCGAATCGTCACCATCCTTGCGCAGGAAGAGGTCGGTGCGGGCGTTGATCACGACATGCACCCCGGCCGCGTCGGCGGCCGAGCGCAGCGCGCCGACCAGTTCGGCGTGCTCACCGGCCGACCGCAACCGCTTGCCCTCCGAGTGCACGGTGTCCTCGATGTTCAGTCCGACGGCGCCCACGCTCAGCAGGCCGTCGATCAGTCGCGCCGCCGGCTGCCCGTACCCGGATTCGATGTCCACCGACACCGGGACGTCGACCGCGGCGGTGATTTGTGCCACGCGGGTCAGCACGTCGTCGAACGACATGCCCTCGCCGTCCGGTTTGCCGATCGAGTCGGCCAGCGGATGGCTACCAACGGTCAGCGCCGCGAATCCGGCGTCGGTGGCCAGGCGGGCCGACCACGCGTCCCACACGGTCGGCAGGATTACCGGGTTGCCCGGCTGGTGCAGCTCGAGCAGCGCCGTAGCACGCTGCGCGGTGGTTTGACCTGTCATTGGGTATTTGCTCCCTGGGTCGCCCGATGTGACCTGTCTGACATTAGGGCTGCGCGGTGGATACTATCGAGTGCGTAGTGTGATCCGTAACACCGTCTGCCCGAGGAGATCTGTTGTCCAGCCCCACTGGCACTAGCGAACTCGCCGAACTGCACGACCTCATCGGCGGCCTGCGGCGGTGCGTGAGCTCCCTGAAGGCGCGATACGGCGACAGCGCGGCGATGCGCCGCATCGTCATCGACGCCGATCGGATCCTGTCTGACGTCGAATTGCTCGACACCGACGTGTCCGAATTGGATCTGGCCCGCGTGACCGTCCAGCAGTCCGGCGAGAAGATCGTCATCCCCGACACCCAGTACGACACCGATTTCTGGCGCGATGTCGACGACGAGGGTGTCGGGGGTCACAGCAGGTTCTGACAACCCCCGGACAACCCAAGCCCCCCGAAAAAGGGAGGGTTCTCTCTGTGTACCCTTCGACCAGACAGCCCGTTCGAAGAGGAACACTAGATGAGCGCACCCACGGCGACCCGTTCTGAGTCCGGCGTTTTCTCGGCTACCCGCGCACATATACCGGAACGGACGCTCCGCACCGACCGGTGGTGGTTGCCGCCGCTGGTGACCAACCTCGGTCTTTCGGCGTTCATCCTCTACGCGACCACCCGGGCCTTTTGGGGCAGCAGCTATTGGGTGGACAAATACCATTACCTGACGCCGTTCTATTCGCCCTGCGTCAGCGCGTCGTGCGAGCCGGGCGCCAGCCATCTGGGTGTCTGGTTCGGTCACTTCCCGTGGTGGATTCCGTTGGGAATGCTGGTATTACCATTCTTGCTGGGTTTCCGGATTACCTGCTACTACTACCGCAAGGCCTACTACCGTTCGGTGTGGCAGTCGCCGACCGGCTGCGCGGTGCCCGAACCGCGTGCCCACTACACCGGCGAGACCCGGCTTCCGCTGATCATTCAGAACAGTCACCGCTACTTCTTCTACGTCGCGATGGTGGTTTCGGTGATCAACACCTACGACGCGATAATGGCGTTTCATTCGCCCTCCGGTTTCGGGTTCGGTTTGGGCAACGTCATTTTGGTGGTCAATGTGTTGCTGCTCTGGATCTACACCGTCTCGTGCCATTCGTGCCGGCACATCACCGGCGGCCGGCTGAAGCATTTCTCCAAACACCCGGTGCGGTATTGGATCTGGACACAAGTCAGCAAGTTGAACACCCGGCACATGCAATTCGCCTGGATCACGCTGGGAACCCTGGCGCTCACCGACTTCTACATCATGCTGGTGGCCAGCGGAACCATCACGGACGTCAGATTCATTGGCTGAAAAGCCATCCAGGATTAACAAGGAAAAGCTGAGCGAGGTTTCATGGTTGAGGTCGAACGGCACTCCTACGACGTGGTCGTGATCGGTGCCGGCGGCGCGGGGCTGCGTGCGGTCATCGAAGCGCGCGAACGGGGTCTGAGAGTCGCGGTGGTGTGCAAATCCCTGTTCGGCAAAGCCCACACCGTGATGGCCGAGGGCGGTGCCGCGGCGGCGATGGGTAATGCCAACCCCAAGGACAACTGGACGACCCACTTCGGCGACACGATGCGCGGTGGGAAATTCCTCAACAACTGGCGGATGGCCGAACTGCACGCCAAGGAGGCGCCGGACCGGGTCTGGGAGCTGGAGACCTACGGCGCGCTGTTCGACCGCACCAAAGACGGCAAGATCAGCCAACGCAACTTCGGCGGGCACACCTACCCGCGGCTGGCGCACGTCGGCGACCGCACCGGCCTGGAGCTGATCCGCACCATGCAGCAGAAGATCGTGTCGCTGCAGCAGGAGGACTACGCCGAACTCGGCGACTACGAGGCGCGGATCAAGGTGTTCGCCGAATGCACGATCACCGAGTTGCTCAAAGACGGTGACAGGATCGCCGGAGCGTTCGGCTACTGGCGCGAAAGCGGCCGGTTCGTCGTGTTCGAGGCCCCTGCGGTGGTGCTGGCCACCGGCGGGATCGGCAAGTCGTTCAAGGTGACCTCGAACTCCTGGGAGTACACCGGCGACGGCCACGCACTGGCGCTGCGCGCGGGCGCGTCGCTGATCAACATGGAGTTCGTCCAGTTCCACCCGACGGGCATGGTGTGGCCGCCGAGTGTGAAAGGAATCCTGGTCACCGAGGGTGTCCGCGGCGACGGCGGGGTGCTGAAGGACTCCGACGGCAAGCGGTTCATGTTCGACTACATCCCGCCGGTGTTCAAGGGCCAGTACGCCGAGACGGAACAAGAGGCCGATCAGTGGCTCAAGGACAACGACTCGGCCCGTCGCACCCCGGATCTGCTGCCGCGCGATGAGGTCGCGCGCGCGATCAACTCGGAGGTCAAAGCCGGCCGGGGCACCCCGCACGGCGGGGTGTACCTCGACATCGCGTCCCGGTTGACACCCGAGGAGATCAAGCGACGACTGCCGTCGATGTATCACCAGTTCATGGAGCTGGCGGGGGTCGACATCACCAAGGAGCCAATGGAAGTCGGGCCCACCTGCCACTACGTGATGGGCGGCGTCGAGGTGGGCGCCGACACGGGCGCGGCCACGGTCTCCGGGCTCTTCGCCGCCGGCGAGTGCTCCGGCGGCATGCACGGCTCCAACCGGCTGGGCGGCAATTCGCTGTCGGACCTGCTGGTGTTCGGCCGGCGCGCCGGCCTGGGTGCCGCCGACTATGTGCGCGCCCTGAGCAGCCGCCCGGCCGTCGCCCAGGACGCCATCGACACGGCGGCCAAGCGGGCGCTGGCCCCCTTCGAGGGACCGACCAATGGCGCCGCGGCCGAGAACCCCTACACCTTGCATTTGGAACTGCAGCAGTCGATGAACGACCTGGTGGGCATCATCCGCAAGCCGGAAGAAATCACCGAGGCCCTCGGCCGACTCGACAAGCTCCGCGAGCGGTTCACGAACATCCAAGTCGAGGGGCACCGCCAGTACAACCCCGGCTGGAACCTGGCCATCGACCTGCGCAACATGCTGCTGGTCAGCGAATGCGTCGCCAAGGCCGCGCTGGTGCGCACCGAGAGCCGCGGCGGTCACACCCGCGACGATCATCCGTCGATGGATTCGTCGTGGCGCAAGGTGTTGCTGGTCTGCCGCACAGCCGGCGGCGACGACGTGATTCCGGACATTGCCATCACTCGCGAAGACCAGGTGCCGATGCGGCCCGATTTGCTGGAGCTCTTCGAGATCTCCGAGCTGGAGAAATACTACACCGACGGTGAGCTGGCCGAGCATCCAGGACGGACCCCCGGGACGGAGAAGTAAATGAGCTACAACGCGACCATGCGGGTGTGGCGCGGCGACGAGGCCGGCGGCGCGCTGCAGGACTTCACGGTTGAAGTCAACGAGGGCGAGGTGGTGCTCGACGTCATCCACCGCCTGCAGCAGACCCAGACGCCCGACCTCGCGGTGCGGTGGAACTGCAAGGCCGGAAAGTGCGGATCGTGCTCGGCGGAGATCAACGGCTACCCCCGGTTGCTGTGCATGACCCGGATGTCCACGTTCGCCGAGGACGAGGTCGTGACCGTGACGCCGCTGCGGACGTTCCCGGTAATCCGTGACCTGGTCACCGACGTTTCGTTCAACTACGAAAAGGCCCGCGAGATACCGTCTTTCGCACCGCCCAAGGAACTGCAGCCCGGGGAGTACCGGATGGCGCAGGTCGACGTGCAGCGCTCGCAGGAGTTCCGCAAGTGCATCGAATGCTTCCTGTGCCAGAGCGTCTGCCACGTGGTCCGCGACCACGAGGAAAACAAGAAGGCGTTCGCCGGGCCGCGCTACCTGATGCGCATCGCCGAGCTGGAGATGCACCCGCTGGACACCCTGGACCGGCGCAACCAGGCGCAGGAGGAGCACGGCCTGGGCTACTGCAACATCACCAAATGCTGCACCGAGGTGTGCCCGGAGCACATCAAGATCACCGACAACGCACTGATCCCGATGAAAGAGCGGGTCGTCGATCGCAAATACGATCCCGTGGTGTGGCTGGGTAACAAGCTGTTCCGTCGTTGAGTCGCGGCGGTATCGGGTACCGAAAACCCATGCGAGGAACCACCGGCGTCAACGAGATTCGAACCGCGATCCGCGAGTTGTCGGCGCGCGCCGAGCTCGCGCACAAGGAAGGCCGCCACGACCCGGTATGAGCAAGCCGCCGAAATCGAGCGGCGTATCGACGGCTATCGGGAAGAGCTCAGCCACCGCCCGTAGGCGACGAGTCTGCGCTCAGCGCGCCGAGTCTGCGTCTAGCGTGTCGGATTCGCTGGATTGCGCGCGCTGTGCGCAGACTCGATCAGCTTCGGACGTCGACGAAACTGGTTGTGGTGCAGGATGACTGGTGGCTACTAGACGCCGAGCCGGCGCAATTCGCTGCGGTGGAACACAATCGGCGCCACCTCGGCATCCACCGTTACCTCGCTGACCCGCAAGACCACGATGGTGTGGTCTCCGGCCGGGATCAGTTGCTCGATCGCACTCTCCAGCCACAGCGCCGTGCCCTTGATGAAGACGGCACCGGTTTCGCGGGACACCGTTTCCAAACCGGCGAACCTGTCGCCGGTCTTCGCGGCCAGGGTGCGCACGGCCGCGTCATGGGCCTCGCCCAGCACGCTGATGCCGAGCATCGGCACACCCTTGAGCTTCGGCCATGTCGTCGACGTGTTCTGCACGCAAAACGACACCAGGGGCGGTTCCAGGGATACCGGGACAAAGGTGCTGGCGGCCAGGCCTTCCCGTACCCCGTCGACCTGGGCTGCGATGGCCACTACCCCGGTGGGAAAGTGGCCGAAGGCCTCACGCAGTGACGACGGTGTCAGATTGCTGTTCGAGTTCACCGGACTTCATTCGCCCCTTGATCCGAGAACGGAATTCTCCTGCCTGAGGCTACCTGCCGCCATGCACGTATCCATATTGGGAAGCTACATCGGGGTGGGCCCGCAATCTGCTCTTCCAGGCGTTGCGTCCGTACACCGAAAAGATGGGGTCCGCTGGGTCCGGTTGCATCATCGCGCGTGCGGCCAGCTCCGCGGGGAGCGACAGTACGGGTATCTGCGCGTCCAGGCGAGGATTGAAGAAGTACGGCACCGAAATCCGATCGGCCGTCGCCAGCCGCAAGTTCACCCGGTGCTCGGTGGCCCTCAGGTAGCCGCCCGTCGCCACCTCGAGCAGCTCACCGATGTTGACAATGAACGCGCCCTCCAACGGCGGCACGTCGATCCAACCGTCCTCGCCTGATTTGGCTCGCCGCACCTGCAGGCCACGGCTGCCCGGCTCGGCCAGCAGCAGCGTGAGCACCCCCGCGTCGCGGTGCGCGCCGACGCCCTGCGGGCTGGCCGCGCGGGCGGGATACCGGATGATCTTGATCAGCGTGGCGGGCGTGTCCGCGAAGGCGGCGTCGAACACGTCGGCGGGGCTGCCCAGCGAGGCCGCCCAATGCCGGAGCAGGGTGCGGGCCACCGCGGACAGCGCGGCATCCCACTCAGCGATGATCGCGCGCAACTCGGGCAGGCCTTTCGGCCATTGATTCGGGCCCTGCAGCCACAGGTAATCCGGCTTGCCTGGCCCGCCGATCGGGGGGCGTTCGGGTCCGATGTCGATCTGCTCGCGCCAGTCCACCCGGCCCCGGGTCAGCTCACCACCGAGCCGCGTGTAGCCGCGGAAATGCGGACTGCGCACCATGGCGACGGCGTCCTTGTCGGCTTCCGGCAGCTCGAACAGCCGGCGCGCCGCGTCGAGCACCCTGCCCGCGAGCTCGTCGGGCACATCGTGGCCGACCAGATAGAAGAAACCGACCTCGTGAGCGGCCTCGCGAAGGCCCTTCCGCAGCGGACCCGGGTCGGCCCTTAGGTCCACCACGGGCAACGCAGTGACGCTCCTCACGTCTGTCATGGTCTCGCTATCTTCGCAGGTCAGCCAGCTGAAAACGGGCTTCCCAACCGGTTGGTTAGTTAGACGGTGAAATCTAGCTCACAATCGCTTGCATCGGACAGGCTAACGGTTATATTTTGATCGTGTTACTGGTGGGTAACTTAGACCTAGTACCCAACCACAAGTGGCATTCTCAACGAGGAGGAACGTAGTGAGCCACTACAAGAGCAACGTCCGTGACCAGGTGTTCAACCTGTTCGAAGTCTTCGGCGTTGACAAGGCCTTAGGCCAGGGCGAGTACAGCGACCTAGACGTCGACACCGCCCAGGAAATGCTTAACGAGATCAGCCGACTGGCCGAGGGACCGGTCGCGGAGTCGTTCGTCGAGGGCGACCGCAACCCGCCGGTTTTCGACCCGGAGACCCACTCGGTGACGCTGCCGGAGACCTTCAAGAAGTCGGTCCAGGCGGTCCAGGAGGCCGGCTGGGACAAGGCCGGCATCGACGAGGCGCTCGGCGGCATCCCGATGCCCAAGGCGCTGGGGTGGGCGCTGCACGAGCACATACTGGGCGCCAACCCGGCGGTGTGGATGTACGGGGGCGGCGCCGGCTTCGCCAACATCCTGTACCACCTCGGCACCGAGGAGCAGAAGAAGTGGGCCGTGCTGGCCGTTGAGCGTCGGTGGGGTTCGACCATGGTGCTCACCGAGCCGGATGCCGGTTCGGACGTCGGCGCCGGCCGCACCAAGGCAATCAAGCAAGAGGACGGTTCCTGGCACATCGACGGGGTGAAGCGCTTCATCACCTCGGGTGACTCCGGCGACCTGTTCGAGAACATCTTCCACTTGGTGCTGGCGCGCCCGGAGGGCGCCGGACCGGGCACCAAGGGCCTGTCGCTGTTCTTCGTGCCCAAGTTCCTGTTCGACTTCGAGACCGGTGAGCCCGGCGAGCGCAACGGCGTCTTCGTCACCAACGTCGAGCACAAGATGGGTCTGAAGGTCTCGGCGACCTGTGAGCTGTCGTTCGGTCAGCACGACGTGCCCGCCAAGGGCTGGCTGGTCGGCGAGGTCCACGACGGCATCGCGCAGATGTTCGACGTCATCGAGCAGGCCCGCATGATGGTCGGCACCAAGGCGATCGCGACCCTGTCGACCGGCTACCTCAACGCCCTGGCCTACGCCAAGGAGCGCGTGCAGGGTGCCGACATGACCCAGATGACCGACAAGGGCGCGCCGCGGGTGACCATCACGCATCACCCCGACGTGCGCCGTTCGCTGATGACCCAGAAGGCCTACGCCGAGGGTCTGCGCGCGCTGTACCTCTACACCGCGACCTACCAGGACGCGGCGGTCGCCGAGGCGCTGCACGGTGTGGACGCCAACCTGGCCGTCAAGGTCAACGACCTGATGCTGCCGCTGGTCAAGGGCGTGGGCTCCGAACAGGCCTACGCGAAGCTGACCGAGAGCCTGCAGACGTTCGGCGGGTCCGGCTTCCTGCAGGACTACCCGATCGAGCAGTACATCCGGGACGCCAAGATCGACTCGCTGTACGAAGGCACCACCGCCATCCAGGCGCAGGACTTCTTCTTCCGCAAGATCGTCCGCGACAAGGGTGTGGCGCTGGCCCATGTGTCGGGACAGATCCAGGAGTTCGTCGACAGCGAGTCCGGTAACGGCCGGCTGAAGAGCGAACGCGAGCTGCTGACCAAGGCGCTGGCCGACGTCCAGGCGATGGCGGCCTCGCTGACCGGCTACCTGATGGCGGCCCAGGAGGACGTCACCAGCCTGTACAAGGTGGGCCTGGGTTCGGTGCGCTTCCTGATGAGCGTCGGCGACCTGGTCATCGGCTGGTTGCTGCAGCGTCAGGCCGCGGTGGCCATCCAGGCGCTCGACGCCGGCGCCAGCGGCGCCGAGCGGTCCTTCTACGAGGGCAAGGTCGCGGTGGCATCGTTCTTCGCGAAGAACTTCCTGCCGCTGCTGGCCAGCACCCGCGAGGTCATCGAGACGCTGGACAACGACATCATGGAGCTCGACGAGGCTGCTTTCTAGGCCGCCTTCCTCAGGGCTGTACGCAAAGCTCCCCCGCTTCCACGTTGAAGCGGGGGAGCTTTGTTTGTGCGGCGGTTCATGCGGCGCCCGGGAGCCTACGAAAAAGACCGCCGCTGGATCCCCTCACTCCAGCGGCGGCCCTTTTCGTACGCCCGTCCGCTGACCGGCGATCGACTAAAGGGATGCCCCGTATTGCCGTCGGGGTCGGGGGGTCAGACCACAACACGGGGCTATCCGGACCTTCGGGTACCCCAGGGATCGCGTCAGTAACCGGCTGTGACCGAAATCATTCGCCCGACCGCCCGGGACGCAGGGGCGGTCAGGCCTCGAGGATCGCGGCCACGCCCTGGCCGCCGGCGGCGCAGATCGAAATCAGCGCCCGGACGGTCCCGCCGCCCTTCTGCTCTGCTTTCTTCGCCTCTTTCGTTTCAAAGAGCTGCTTGGCGGCCTGCGCGAGGATCCGCCCGCCGGTCGCCGCGAAGGGGTGACCGGCGGCCAATGACGAACCGTTGACGTTGAGCTTGGCGCGATCGATCGACCCGAGCGCGGCGTCGAGGCCCAGCCGCTCCTTGCAGTACTCCTCGGATTCCCACGCCTGCAGGTGCGCCAGCACCACCGACGCGAACGCCTCGTGGATCTCGTAGAAGTCGAAGTCCTGCAGGCTCAGCCCGTTGCGGACCAGCAGCCGGGGCACCGCGTAGGTCGGCGCCATCAGCAGGCCGTCGCGTCCGTTGACATAGTCGACCGCGGCGGTCTCGGCATCCACCAGGTAGGCCAGCGGGGGCAACGAATGGGCGGCCGCCCAATCCTCGCTGGCCAGCAGCGCGACCGACGCGCCGTCCGTCAACGGGGTGGAATTGCCGGCCGTCATCGTCGCGTCGCCGGCCTTCACCCCGAACACCGGGCGCAGCGTCGCCAGCTTTTCGGTGCTGGCATTCGGCCGCAGGTTGTCGTCGCGGTACAGCCCCAGGAACGGCGTGACGAGGTCGTCGAAGAAGCCCCGGTCGTAGGCGGCGGCCATGTTGCGATGGCTGGCGACGGCCAGCTCGTCCTGGTCGACGCGTTTGATGCCCATCTGCTTGGTGGTGATGGAGGCGTGCTCACCCATCGACAGCCCGGTGCGCGGCTCGCTGTTGGCCGGGATCTCGATCCCGACGGTGGCGGGCAACGCGCCCACCAGCTTGAGCCGTTGCAGGTTGGACTTGGACCGGCGCAGCTTGAGCAGCTGGCGACGGAGGTTGTCGCCCAGGCCGATCGGCGGGTCGGAGGTCGTGTCCACCCCGCCGGCGGCGGCGACCTCGTAGCGGCCGGCCGCGATGCCGTCGGCCGCGGCGACCGCCGCCTGCAGCCCCGTCCCGCACGCCTGCTGAATGTCGAACGCCGGCGTGTACGACGACAGCGCGGAACCCAGCACGCATTCGCGCGTCAGGTTGAAGTCGCGGCTGTGCTTGAGCACCGCGCCGCCGACGACCACCCCCAGCCGCTCGCCGGCCAGGCCGAACCGGTCCACCAGACCATCCAGGGCCGCGGTGAGCATGTCCTGGTTGGATGCCTCGGCGTAGGCGCCGTCGGATCTCGCGAACGGAATACGATTGCCACCCAGTACCGCGACTGGTCGCCTGGTCCTAGAACTCGCAGTGGCCACTTTTCTCTCCGTGTATGTCCGGGTACACCAGTTTTGAACCGGCCGATGGAGGCCATACTACCCACTGTTCTTACTCTGAAGTAAGTTCGTCCCCGATACGGTTGCCCTGTAACGGCACGTCCGGACCCAGAACGAACCTGAAAGAAAAAGGAAGGCAGCTCAGTGGCTCCCAAGCGCTCGTCCGATCTGTTCTCGCAGGTGGTCAACTCGGGCCCCGGATCGTTCCTGGCAAAGCAACTCGGCATTCCGCAACCCGAGACACTTCGCCGCTACCGGCCCGGCGATCCCCCACTGGCCGGATCGCTCCTGATCGGGGGTCCCCAAAACCAGCCAGGCAGGGTGGTCGAGCCGCTGCGCGCGGCGCTCGATCGGGACTACGACGTGGTTGGCGCCAACCTGGGCGGCCGCTGGGCCGACCAGTTCGGCGGCCTCGTCTTCGACGCCACCGGCATTACGACGCCGGCCGGGCTGAAGGGCTTGCACGAGTTCTTCACGCCCGTGCTGCGCAACCTGGGCCACAGCGCGCGCGTCGTGGTCGTCGGCACCACGCCCGACGCCGCCGCCGGCACCGACGAGCGGATCGCGCAGCGCGCGTTGGAGGGCTTCACCCGTTCGCTGGGCAAGGAACTGCGCGACGGTGCCACCGTGCAGCTGGTGTACCTGTCGCCGCAGGCCAAACCCGCCGCAACGGGCCTGGAATCCACGATGCGGTTCATCCTGTCGGCCAAGTCGGCCTACGTCGACGGCCAGGTCTTCTACGTCGGGGAGGCCGACTCCACGCCGCCGGCCGATTGGGAACGGCCGCTGGACGGCAAGGTGGCCATCGTGACCGGTGCCGCCCGGGGAATCGGTGCGACGATCGCCGAGGTGTTCGCCCGCGACGGTGCCCGCGTCGTCGCGATCGACGTGGAGTCCGCCGCCGAGGCGCTGGCCGAAACGGCCAGCCGGGTCGGTGGCACCGCGTTGTGGCTGGACGTCACCGCCGAAGACGCCGTCGACAAGATCACCGAGCACCTGGGTGACCATTACGCCGGGCACGCCGACGTTTTGGTCAACAACGCCGGCATCACCCGCGACAAGCTGCTGGCCAACATGGACGACGCCCGCTGGGACGCCGTGTTGGGCGTCAATTTGCTTGCCCCGCAGCGGCTTACCGAAGGTCTGATCGGCAACGGCAGCATCGGCGAAGGGGGCCGGGTGATCGGCTTGTCGTCGATGGCCGGCATCGCGGGCAACCGCGGGCAGACCAACTACGCCACCACCAAGGCCGGGATGATCGGTCTCACCCAGGCGCTGGCACCGGGGCTCTACGACAAGGGCATCACGATCAATGCCGTCGCGCCGGGATTCATCGAAACCCAGATGACCGCCGCCATCCCGCTGGCCACCCGCGAGGTGGGCCGCCGGATGAACTCGCTGCTGCAGGGCGGGCAGCCCGTCGATGTCGCCGAGACGATCGCCTACTTCGCCAGCCCCGCTTCAAACGCCGTGACCGGCAACGTCATTCGCGTCTGCGGCCAGGCAATGCTGGGCGCATGAGGTTTGGGAGAATGCAATGAACCAGCCAAGCGGCCTGAGAAACATGCTGCGCGCGGCGGCCGGGGCGCTGCCGCTGGTGCCCCGCTCGGACCAGCTGCCCAGCCGCACGGTGACCGTCGAGGAACTACCCATCGACCGCACGAACGTGGCCGAATACGCGGGGGTCACCGGCCTGCGCTACGGCAACCACGTGCCGCTGACCTACCCGTTCGCGCTGACCTTTCCCGCCGTGATGTCACTGGTGACCGGCTTCGACTTTCCTTTCGCCGCAATGGGATCGGTGCACACCGAGAATCGCATCACGCAGTACCGCCCGATCGCGGTGACCGACACGGTCGGCGTGCGCGTGCATGCGGAGAACCTTCGCGAACACCGCAAGGGCCTGCTGGTGGATCTGGTGACGGACGTCAGCGTCGGCAATGACACCGCGTGGCACCAGGTGACCACCTTCCTGCATCAGCAACGCACCAGCCTGTCCGACGAGCCGAAGCCGCCGCCGGAGAAGCAGCCCAAGCTGCCCCCGCCCAGCACCGTGTTGCGGATCACCCCGGGCCAGATCCGGCGCTACGCCGTCGTGGGCGGCGACCACAACCCGATCCACACCAACCCGATCGCGGCCAAGCTGTTCGGCTTCCCGACGGTGATCGCACACGGTATGTTCAGCGCCGCAGCGGTATTGGCCAACATCGAGGCTCGGCTTCCCGACCGGGTGCAGTACTCGGTGCGGTTCGGCAAGCCGCTGGTGCTGCCCGCCACCGCGGGGCTTTACATCGACCAGGGCGACAAAGGTTGCAGTGGCGGCTGGGACCTCTCGCTGCGCAATGTCGCCAAGGGATACCCGCATCTGACCGGCAGCGTCCGGGCGCTCTAGCCCGGACGCCGCGGCCCAGAGGGTCTGCGCCCCAGCGCGAGCACCTTCAATCCGTATGCGCCGCAGGCGGTCAGCAAGAAGACCGGAAACAGCCAGACCGGCGGATGGGCGAGCTCCCAGACGAAGATCGCGGCCCATATCGGTGATCCCTGGGTGACCGCGAGCACCCCGGCGGCACCGGCCAGTGAGACCGCGGGCGTGTGCAGGTGTGTCCCGACCGCCCAATTGACCGCCAGCACCAGCGTCGATCCCGCCGCCGCGCCGGTGGCCAGCGAGGGTGTCAGCATTCCGCCCGCCCCACCGGCGCGCAGGAACAGGGCCGTCAGCAGCGGTTTCAGCACCAGGATGGAGGCGGCCGCGGACAGCGTCATCCCACTGGCGAGGCTGACGGTCAGGATGCTTCGCCCGTTGCCCGGCAACTCCGGCCACCAATGCGAACAGACGCCCATCACCAAACCCGCGGCGGCCAGCGCGGGGATCAGCGCCCAGGTCCGCATCACCCTCGCCGGCCGCGCCGCCGCCATCAGCCGGTTGAACGCCAAACCCACCACGAGGGTCAGCGGCGCCAGCATCAGTCCCTGCGCGGTCAGCAAATACGACGATTCCGCGCTGGGCCAGTTCAGGGTGGGCTGATCGTGCGTGACGGCCGAGCAGATCGCGACCGCCAGGCTGGAGGTCAGGCACGCCGCGCCCAACGCGCGCGGGTGCCAGGTGTTCAGCATGATCCGCACGGCGAACAACGCGCCGGCCAGCGGAACGGCATAGACCGCACCGAGCCCGGCGCCGGCCGCGCACGCCAGCAAGATCTGGCGGTCGTCGCTGGACAGCCGCTTCAGCCACGCGGTACCGAAATCGCCCAGGGCCGCGGCGAATTGGCGCGGGGCACCCTCGCGGCCCAGGGATGCCCCGGAGCCGACCAGCAGCACCTGCAGCACGGCGTCGACGCTCCACGCCAGCCGCGGGATGCGGTCCCGGTGGGCGATGGTCTGGGCAAGGGGCGGCACCCGGGTGCTGCGCCGCAGGATCCACCAGCCGAATCCCGCCAGCGCGCCGCCGACCACCGGCCCCAGGGCGCGGCGGACCGGACTGCTGCCGGTGATCCCGGAGAGCAGCGTGCCGAAACTGTAGTGGTAAGTGGCGTGTTCGACGAAGCGCAGCACCGCGGTCGTCGCCAACCCGGCGACCCCCGCCAGCAATCCGACGATGACTACCGCGCAGAAGAAGTCGAGGCTGCGGCGAGCCGATGGGGCCACCCCATGAATGTAGGGTCTAGCCAGGCTTTAGCCGGTAGCCGCGCTGGGTGCACCGGCATCCGGCAACGCCGCGGCTGCCTCCCGGTCCTCCGGCGCGCCCCTGAGGCCGTGCCAGAACAGGTCGATCATCAGCTCGGCCGCCTCATCGACGTCGATGTCGCCGGCGGTGATCCGGGTGGCCATCGCCTCACCCGCGCCCACCAGCGCCACGGCCATCATCTCGTGCTCGGCGTCCGCCCGCGGCACGCGACTGCCGGAGCGCACCAGCCCGGCGACCAGTTCGATGATCTGCTCACGTCCCTCACGCACCGTCTGGGCGAACGTCGGCGAGCTGGTGGCCTGCGTGTACATCACGATCCACGACGCACGGTTGGCGTCGATATAGCGCAGGAACGACCCGATCGCATTGCGCAGCAGGTCCTTCGGGGTTTGGGTGAAGTCGATGTCGGCGCGCACCGCATCGATGAAGCGGCTCAACTCGCGGTTCAGGCAGGCGCCGAACAGGTCCTCCTTGGAGCCGTAATACAGGTACAGCATCGGCTTGGAGATCTGCGCCTCGGCGGCGATGGCGTCCATCGACGTCTCGTGGTAGCCGTTGACCGAGAACATCTGCACGGCGGCGTCGAGCATCTGCTGTTCACGGACAGCACGCGGTAGCCGCTTGGTACCACCCGCCATCGCTGCACCTCACTAGCCCGTCTATCTGACTCCAGGGTAACGATGATGTGGCGTCTTAGTGCCCACATGACCGATTGGTGCCCTTCATCGTCGCCACCCGCACCACCGAGTCGTTGACCGCCGGCATCGGCAATTCGCCGGCGGCTACCGCCTTCTCCAGTCGGTCCAGGACCGCGGGCACCTCGTCGGTGGTGACCCACAGCGCGACGTCGATACCGGCCTGCAGGCTGCGCAGCACCGCCTCCGATACGCCGTAGCGATCGGAGATCGCGGCCATGCTGGACAGGTCGTCGCTGAACACAGGACCGTTGAACGGCGGGGCGTCGTAGCCGGTGCCGGCGCGCAGCAGCTGGACCGCGGCCCGGCTCAGGCTGGCCGGGTCGTCGCCGGTCAGCCCGGGAACCTGCAGGTGACCCACCATCACGGCGACGGGCGCCGCCGTCACCAACGTCCGGTAGGGCACCAGGTCGACGTTTTGCAGGTCGCTCAGCGGAGGCGTCACCACGCCACCCTTGTGCGAGTCACCGGAGCCATGCCCGTGACCGGGGAAATGCTTTAGGACCGGCAGCAGACCGGCATCGCGCAGGCCCTGCGCGTACGCCCCGGCGTAGGCGGTCACCTTGGCCGGATCCGCGCTGAACGAACGGTTCCCGATCACGGCGTCGTCGGGCTCGTCGCTGACGTCGACGACGGGAGCGAAGTCGACGGTGATGCCCAGGTCGCGCATCTTCTTGCCGCGGTCGGCCGCCAGGTCATGGACCTGCTGGACCGTTTGAGTCTGCGCCAACTCCCGCGGCGACGGCGCCGTCCCGATCAGCGACTTCAACCGCGACACCCGGCCCCCCTCTTCGTCGACGCTGACCGACAGCGGCAGCGGGCCGGCGCTGCCCGCGATCTCGGCCAGCGGGCCTTTGAAGATCGAGAGGTCCGTCCAGCTGCCGATGAAGATGCCGCCGACGTGGTAGCCGTTGACGACGGCCCGGGCGTCGTCGGCGTTCTTCACCCCCACCATCAGCAGCTGGGCCAGCTTGTCGCGGGTCGACAAAGCGGCCGGGACTCCCGTCGGGTCGGCGCATACCGGCGGGGCGGGAGCGGCCACCGGCTTGCCGGCCGTGGTCGACGAGGCGCCCGGCGGCCGTGCGGCATGGTGGCCGCAGCCTGCCAGCAGCGCTGATACGGCGGCGAGCACGGCCAGGGTGCGCGGAAAGACCATCGGGCCATGTTGTCACGGTGAGCGTTTCGTCCCCTGCTCCAGGGGGCATCGGCGGTACGTTTTCAATCGGGGGGCGGGCACCTCCCGTGACTGGCAGGGAGGAGCCAGCGATGACCGGGTTGACGCTGGCCACTGCGGCCAGCATCGCGGTGGGATTGTCGATCGGTGCCGCCGCGACCGTTGGTGGCACGCTCGCCCTGGACGTTTTGGACGGTCACAGCATGGCGGCGGCGCACAGCCCACCGGCTCCGCGGAGCCCTGCCGGGCCGTACCTGGTGGACTACGGCGACCGGTGTTTTCACGGGCACTGCCTTCCGTGTAACAGCAAGCAGTCCTGCCTGAACCAGCTGCCGCCGCAACTGAGGCCCTGAGGGCCCTTCTGCTACGTTGGCGCTAGGTCTTCCGGATAAGACCGCAAACCCCGAGGAGCCGTCGATGAATCGGATCATTGCGCCCGCTGCCGCGAGCGTGGTGGTTGGTCTGTTGCTGGGCGCGGCCGCGATCTTCGGGATCACCTTGATGGTGCAGCAGGACACGAAGCCGCCACTCCCCGGGGGCGATCCGCAGTCGTCAGTGCTCAACCGGGTCGAGTACGGCAACCGTAGCTAGCCCGGCGAGGAGCCGGGCCGCTGCGCCGGACCCGTGCCCGTCGGCTGCGCCACTGTCACGCCGGTGGTTGGTGTTGGTCGGCGCCATCGCGCTGGCTTTGACCTTCGCGCAATCCCCCGGGCAGGTCTCCCCCGACACCAAGCTCGACCTCACCGCCAACCCACTGCGCTTCCTGGCCCGCGCGACCAACCTGTGGAACAGCGAATTGCCGTTCGGGCAGGCGCAGAACCAGGCCTACGGCTACCTGTTTCCCCACGGCACCTTCTTTCTGGTCGGCCATCTGCTGGGGGTGCCGGGATGGATGACCCAGCGGGTGTGGTGGGCGTTGCTGCTCGGCGTGGGTTTCTGGGGGCTGCTGCGGGTGGCCGAGACGCTGGGAATCGGCAGCCCGGCCTCTCGCGTGATCGGCGCGGCGGCGTTCGCACTGTCGCCGCGGGTGCTGACCACCCTCGGATCGATCTCGTCGGAGACGTTGCCGATGATGCTGGCGCCCTGGGTGTTGTTGCCGACGATCCTGGCGTTGCGGGCCGCCAGCGATAGGTCGGTGCGAGCGCTCGCCGCGCAGGCCGGGCTGGCGGTCGCGTTGATGGGCGCGGTCAACGCCATCGCGACGCTGACCGGTTGCCTGCCCGCGGTGATCTGGTGGGCGTGTCACCGGCCGAACCGGTTGTGGTGGCGCTACACCGCGTGGTGGGTGTTGGCCCTGTGCCTGGCCATGCTGTGGTGGGTCGTGGCGCTGGTTTGCCTGCGCCACGTCAGTCCGCCCTTCCTCGATTTCATCGAATCCTCCGGCGTGACGACGCAATGGTCGTCACTGACCGAGATACTGCGCGGCACCGACGCCTGGACCCCGTTCGTGGCGCCGACCGCCACGGCCGGCGCGCCACTGGTTACCGGGTCGGCGGCCATCCTGGGCACCTGCCTGGTCACGGCGGCGGGGCTGGCCGGGCTGGCCGGCCCCGGGATGCCGGCACGGGGACGGCTGATGACGATGCTGCTGGTCGGCGTGGTGTTGATGGCCGCCGGCTACAGCGGTGGGCTGGGCTCGCCACTGGCCCACCAGATGCAGGCGTTCCTGGACGCCGCCGGCGCACCGCTGCGCAACGTGCACAAGCTGGGATCGGTGGTCCGGATCCCGGTGGTGCTGGGCATCGCGCAGCTGCTGGGCCGGATACCCCTTCCCGGGAGGGGGCCGGGCGGCGCGCCGATGCGGGTGTGGCTGCGCGCGTTCGCCCACCCCGAGCGCGACAAGCGGGTCGCGGTGACGGTCGTGGTCCTGACGGCGCTGCTGGTCAGCACCTCACTGGCGTGGAGCGGTCGGCTCACTCCGCCGGGCACGTTCGGCGCGATACCCCGGTACTGGCAGGACGCCGCCGACTGGCTCGACGAACACAACACAGGGACACCGGCGCCCGGACGCGTGCTGGTGGTCCCGGGCGCGCCGTTCGCCACCCAGGTGTGGGGCACCAGCCACGACGAACCGCTCCAGGTGCTCGGCGGCAGCCCGTGGGGCGTGCGTGACTCCATCCCGTTGACGCCGCCCCAAACCATCCGGGCGCTGGATTCGGTGCAACGCCTGTTCGCTGCGGGGCAACCCTCGGTTGGCCTGGCCGATACCCTTGCCCGCCAGGGCATTTCGTATGTGGTGCTGCGCAACGACCTGGATCCGGAAACATCGCGCTCCGCGCGCCCCATCCTGGTACACCGCGCCGTCGACGGCTCGCCGGGACTGCAGAAGGTGGCGCAGTTCGGCGCGCCGGTGGGACCGGGCACGCTGGCCGGCTTCGTCGCCGACAGCGGGCTGCGCCCGCGGTACCCAGCTGTCGAGATCTACCGGGTCGCCGTCGAAGGTGACCCGGGCGCGCCCTACTTCGTCGACACCGACCGGCTGGCCCGGATCGACGGCGGGCCGGAGGTGCTGCTGCGCCTCGACGAGCGGCGACGGCTGCTGGGCCAGCCGCCGCTGGGTCCGGTTCTGATTACCGCGGACGCCCGAGGCGCCGGGCTGCCGGCGCCCCTGGTGACCGTCACCGACACCCCGGTGGCCCGCGAGACCGACTACGGCCGCGTCGACGAACACTCGTCGGCGATCCGGGCGGCCGGTGATGCCCGGCACACCTATAACCGGGTCCCCGACTATCCGGCCCCGGGCGCCGACACGGTGTTGGGCGCGTGGAACGGCAGCCGGATCACCGTGTCGAGCTCGTCGTCGGACTCGACCGCGATGCCCGACGTCGCACCGGCGACCTCCCCCGCCGCCGCCGTCGACGGCGACTCCGGAACGGCGTGGGTGTCCAACGCGCTGCAGTCCGCCGTCGGGCAGTGGCTGCAGGTGGATTTCGATCACCCGGTGACCAACGGCGCCATCACCGTCACACCCAGCGCGACCGCCGTCGGCGCCCAGGTCCGCCGCATCCTGATCGAAACCGCCAACGGCAGCACCACCCTGCGGTTCGACGAGCCCGGCAAGCCGCTCGCGGCGGCGCTGCCGTACGGCGAAACCCCGTGGGTGCGGATCACCGCCGCCGGCACGGACGACGGGTCCCCCGGTGTGCAGTTCGGCATCACCGACCTGTCCATCACCCAGTACGACGCATCCGGCTTCGCCCACCCGGTCGATCTGCGGCACACCGTGCGAGTGCCCGGGCCGCCGCCGGGCTCGGCGATCGCGGGCTGGGACCTGGGATCGGAACTGCTCGGCAGGCCGGGCTGCGCCCAGGGGCCCGACATCGTGCGCTGCGCGGCGTCGATGGCGCTGGCGCCGGAAGAGCCGGTCAACTTCTCCCGCACCCTGACCGTTGCGGCTCCGGTGTCGGTGACGCCGATGTTGTGGGTGCGGCCACGGCAGGGACCCAAGCTGGCCGACCTGATAGCCGAGCCGAACACCACTCGCGCCCGGGGTGATTCCGACGTGGTTGACATCCTGGGTTCGGCATACGCGGCCACCGACGGTGACGCGGCCACCGCGTGGACGGCGCCGCAGCGGGTGGTGCAGCACAAGTCCCCGCCGACGCTGACCGTCACCCTGCCGCGGCCGACCGAGGTCGCCGGGCTGCGCGTGGCGCCCAGCCGGTCGACGTTGCCGGCGCACCCGACGGTGGTGGCCGTCAACCTCGGCGACGGGCCGCAGGTTCGGGAGTTGAAGCCGGGTGAGCCACAAACGCTGTCGCTCAAACCGCGGGTGACCGACACCGTCAGCATCAGCCTGCTCGACTGGGAAGACATCATCGACCGCAACGCTCTGGGCTTCGATCAGCTCAAGCCGCCGGGGCTGGCCGAAGTCGCGGTGCTCGGCACCGACGGCAACGCGATCGCGCCCGCCGACGCCACCCGCAACCGGTCGCGCGAGATCACGGTCGGCTGCGACGGTGATCTCCAGGGGCCGGTCATCGCCGTCGCGGGCCGGTTCGTGCACACGTCGATCCACACCACCGTGGGCGCGCTGCTGGACGGCGGACCCGTTGCGGCGCTGCCCTGCGAACGGGACCCGATCGCGCTGCCGGCGGGCCAACAGGAGCTGCTGATCAGCCCGGGCGCTCAGTTCGTGGTGGACGGGGCCCGGCTGTCGACTCCGACCTGCCGCGGAAATACCTACCGCCTCTCCGGTTCGCGCCGACACGGGCGCGTGGGGCCCGGGCCGCCGCGAGGTGAGGGCACCCGCGTCGCCCACTTCCCGGGTGCTGGTCATTCCCGAAAGCATCAACCCCGGCTGGGTGGCGCGCACCAGCGCCGGGGCCCGCTTGACGCCGGTCGCCGTCAACGGGTGGCAGCAGGGCTGGATCGTGCCGGCCGGGGATGCCGGCACCATCACGCTGACCTTCGCCTCCAATTCGCTGTACCGGGCGGGCCTGGCGGTGGGGCTGGCGTTGCTGCCGCTGTTGGCCGCGCTCGCGTTGTGGCGCACGCGGCGCGGGCGTGCCGACGACGCGCCCGCACAGCCATGGGCGCCGGGGCGCTGGGCGGCGGTCGCCGTGCTGGCGGCGGGGGCGATCATCGCGGGCGCGGTTGGCGTCGTCGCGGTCGGCGCCGCCCTGGGCCTGCGGTACGCGCTGCGCCATCGGCAGCGGTGGCGCGACGGCATGACCGTCGGGCTGAGCGCGGGCGGGCTCATCCTGGCCGGGGCGGCCCTGTCGCGCCATCCCTGGCGGTCGGTCGGCGGTTACGCCGGGCACTCGGCGAATGTCCAACTGCTGGCGCTGATTTCGCTTGCGGTGCTCGCCGCGTCGGTGGTGACGATGCCGGAACGGGGGCCGCGGCCCCGCAAGGAATGACTTTCGGCAGTTGGCTACCGGATTCCCTGCTGGTTGACTGGATATACGGCTCGGTGTGATCGCCACCGCCCGAGGAGTTGCGGCCATGGGATGGTTTTCGGCACCCGAATACTGGCTGGGCAGACTGGTGCTCGAGCGCGGCGTCGCGGCCATCTACCTGATTGCGTTCCTTGCGGCGGCGCTGCAGTTCCGGGCGCTCATCGGGGAGCACGGAATGCTGCCGGTACCGCGATATTTGGCCAGGCAGTCGTTTTGGCAAACGCCGAGCCTTTTTCATCTCCGCTATTCCGATCGGCTGTTCGCGGGCGTGTCCTGGTTCGGCGCGGCGCTGTCGACGGCCATCGTCGCCGGTGCGGCCGACCTGGCGCCGCTGTGGGCCGCGATGCTGATGTGGCTGACGCTGTGGGCGCTCTATCTTTCGATCGTCAACGTCGGGCAGACCTGGTACGGGTTCGGCTGGGAGTCGTTGCTCCTGGAGGCGGGTTTTCTGATGATCTTCCTCGGCAACGACCGGGTGGCGCCTGCGGTGCTGACGCTGTGGATGGCGCGGTTGCTGCTGTTCCGGGTCGAGTTCGGTGCCGGACTGATCAAGATGCGCGGCGACTCGTGCTGGCGCGACCTGACGTGCCTGTATTACCACCATGAGACGCAGCCCATGCCGGGGCCGTTGAGCTGGTTCTTCCATCACCTGCCCAAGCCGCTGCACCGCGTCGAGGTGGCGGGCAACCATTTCGCCCAGCTGATCGTGCCGTTCGGGTTGTTCGCGCCACAGCCGGTGGCCAGCGTGGCCGCGGCGATCATCGTGGTCACCCAGCTGTGGCTGGTGGCATCGGGCAACTTCGCCTGGCTCAATTGGGTGACGATCATCCTGGCGTTCAGCGCGATCGACGACTCGGCGTTGGCGACGCTGTTTGGGATACCCGCGCATCCGGCCTGGTCGGCGCCGCCGCCGTGGTTCGCCGGCCCGGTGATCGTGTTCGCCGGCGCCGTGCTGTTCATGAGCTACTGGCCGGTGCGCAACATGCTCTCCTCGCGTCAGCGAATGAACATGTCCTTCAATCCATTTCACCTGGTCAACACCTACGGAGCCTTCGGCAGCATCGGCCGCGAGCGGCGCGAGGTGGTGATCGAAGGCACCGAAGAGGAGCGGCTGACGCCGCACACCGTCTGGAAGGAGTACGAATTCAAGGGCAAGCCCGGTGCCGTGCGCCGGCTACCCCGCCAATGGGCGCCGTATCACCTTCGCCTGGACTGGCTGATGTGGTTCGCGGCGATCTCCCCCGGCTATGCCCACCAGTGGCTGATGCCGCTGCTGCAGCGGCTGCTGCGCAACGATCGGCCGACGCTGCGCCTGTTGCGGCACAGCCCCTTCCCGGATTCGCCGCCCCGGTATGTGCGCGCACAGCTCTACGAATACCGGTTCACCACTTTCGCCGAGCTGCGCCGGGATCGGGCGTGGTGGCATCGCACGCTGATTGGCGGATACGTCAGGCCCGTCGCACTACAGAAAGCGACGAACCTGCAAAGCCGGTAGCAAGCCTGGGGCTAAAGTGTCTCGTCCAGCTCGCCGAGCCGGTCGGTCAACCGCAGGTTTTCGGAGTAGTCGACCGGGCAGCAGATCAGCGAGACGCCGTCGTCGTCGAGCGCGGCCTCAAGTGTCGGCAACAGTTCCTCGGCGCTGTTGATCCGATATCCCTTGGCGCCGAAGCTTTCCGCGTAGGTCACGATGTCGGGGTTGCCGAACTTCACGTAGTAGTGCTCACCGAGTTCGAGGTCCATCTTCCATTCGATCAGGCCGTAACCGCCGTCCTCCCAGATCAACACAACCAGAGGTATGCGCTCCCGAACGGCGGTCTCGATTTCCTGGGAGTTCATCAGGAACGCGCCGTCACCCACGACGGCCAGCACCTTGGCCTCGGGCCGAGCCAGCTTGACGCCGAGCGCCCCCGGTAGGGCAAAACTCATGGTGGACAGGCCATTTGAGATCAAGCAGGTGTTCCGCTCGTATGTCGGGTAGAGCCGGGCCATCCACATTTTGGTGGCACCGGTGTCGACCAGGACGACGTCGCTGCGGCCCAGCGCCTCGCGCGTGTCGGCGACCAACCGCGCCGGCGCCAGCGGGTAGCGCGAATCCTGTTGTCCGCGAGCGAATTCCTCGGCGAGCAGGCCCGACCCGGGCACATCGGTGGCGTGGTTGAAGGTGTGACCGGCCAGCGCGTCCGTGAGCGCATTCAGCGAATCGCTGATGTCGCCGATGATCCCGACGTCAACCGAGTAGTGCGCGTCGACCTCGGCCGGGAAGCGGTGAATGTGGATGATCTTCTTGTCGGCCTGCGGGTTGATCCGGACGGGATCGAATTCCTGCAGCTCGTAGCCGACGGCGATGACGGCGTCGGCGTGGTCGAACCCGAAGTTGACGTAGTCATGCCGCATGAAGCCCAGGGTCCCGATGCTGTTGGGGTGGTCGTCGGGCATCACGCCCTTGCCGTGGAAGGTGTTGGCCACCTGGATCCCGAACTCCTCGGAGAAGCGGACGAGGGCCTTGGTCGCGTCGGCGCGGGCGGCGCCGTGCCCGGCCAGCAGCACCGGCCGCTGCGCCTTGCGCAGGATGTCGACGGCGCGCTCCACCTGGCGGGGGGCCGGCGCGTCGGCACGAACGACGTTGCGGGGCAACGGTGTCAGGTCGGGATAGTCAGCGACATCTGCATCTATATCCTCGGGCACGGCCAGGTAGACCGCGGCCGGGCGTTCGGCCTCGGAGAGCTTGAACGCCTTGCGGACCATCTCGGGTATCGCGCGCGGAGTCGGGATGCCCGCCGCCCACCGCGTGATCGGGGCGAACATCGACACCAGGTCGACGTACTGGTGCGACTCCTTGTACTCGCGGTCCTGGCCCACCTGCGCGGAGATCGCCACCATCGGGGTGCTGTTGGTGGTGGCGTCGGCGACGCCGAGTTGCATGTTGATCGCGCCCGGGCCCAGGGTGGCCGACACCACCGCCGCCCGGCCGGTGACGCGCCCATACATCTCGGCCATGAACGCCGCCGCCTGCTCGTGCCGGGTGAGCACGTACCGGATGTCCGAGGAGGCCAGCGCCTGCACGAAACGGATGTTCTCCTCGCCCGGCAGCCCGAAGACCACGGAAACGCCCTCGTTCTCCAGGCACTTGACCATCAGCTGAGCCGCTGTACTCATCCGGCACCTCCCTCTGGGAACGATAGTGGCAGGCTAGATGTTGAACCTTTCATCAACCATCGCAAAGCGAAGGATGTCAGCGTGCCTATCGCCACGATCAACCCGGCCACCGGCGAGACAGTCAAAACCTTCACCCCGGCAACCGACGAGGAAGTCGACGCGGCTATCGGCCGCGCGTACGCCCGGTTCCAGGACTACCGCCACAACACCACCTTTGCCCAGCGTGCGCAGTGGGCGAACGCCACCGCCGACCTGCTGGAGGCGGAAGCGGACACCACCGCCGCCATGATGACCCTCGAGATGGGTAAGACGCTGACGTCGGCCAAGGCCGAAGCGCTCAAGTGCGCCAAGGGTTTTCGCTACTACGCCGAGAACGCCGAGAAGTTGCTGGCGGACGAGCCGGCCGACGCGGGAAAGGTCGGCGCGAAGAAGGCGTACACCCGGTACCAACCGCTCGGCGTGGTCCTGGCCGTCATGCCGTGGAACTTTCCGCTGTGGCAGGCCGTCCGGTTCGCGGCGCCGGCGCTGATGGCCGGCAACGTCGGCATCCTCAAGCACGCGTCGAACGTGCCGCAGTGCGCGCTCTACCTCGCCGACGTGATCGCCCGCGGCGGCTTCCCGGACGGCTGCTTCCAGACGCTGCTGGTTCCTTCCAGCGCGGTCGAAACCATCCTGCGCGATCCCCGGGTCGCCGCGGCCACCCTCACCGGCAGCGAACCGGCCGGCCAATCTGTCGGCGCCATCGCCGGCGACGAGATCAAGCCCACGGTGCTGGAGCTCGGTGGCAGCGACCCGTTCATCGTGATGCCGTCCGCGGACCTGGACGAGGCGGTCAAGACCGCGGTCACCGCCCGGGTGCAGAACAACGGCCAGTCCTGCATCGCCGCAAAGCGGTTCATCGCCCACGCCGATATCTATGACGAGTTCGTCGACAAGTTCGTCGGGCGGGTGCAGGCGCTGCGCGTGGGCGACCCGACCGACCCGGACACCGACGTCGGCCCCCTGGCCACCGAGTCGGGCCGCGACGAGGTCGCCAAGCAGGTCGACGACGCGGCCGCGGCGGGCGCGGTAATCCGCTGCGGCGGCAAGCCTCTCGACCGGCCGGGGTGGTTCTACCCGCCGACGGTGGTCACCGACATCACCAGGGACATGGCGCTGTACACCGAGGAGGTGTTCGGCCCGGTGGCCTCCGTCTATCGAGCCGCGGACATCGACGAAGCCATCGAGATCGCCAACGCCACGACCTTCGGCCTGGGCTCCAACGCCTGGACCCGCGACGAAGCCGAGCAGCAGCGCTTCGTCGACGACATCGAGGCGGGCCAGGTCTTCATCAACGGGATGACGGTGTCGTACCCGGAGCTGCCGTTCGGCGGGGTGAAGCGGTCCGGCTACGGTCGCGAACTCGCGGGCCTCGGCATCCGCGAGTTCTGCAACGCCAAGACCGTCTGGATCGGGTAGCCCGGGCCCGCCGAATCTGAGCCGAATCTGAGTCGCCGAGCGTGGGACCTACGGACGAATTCACGGCGGTTGCCGTACTTAGGGCCCACAGTCGGCGGCCTGGACCTCCTAGGGCATCAGGCCGACACGGCCGCCAAGGCCTTCTCGTCCTCGTCGGCGAAGGTGTCCTCCAGTTGCACCGGCGAGTAGTCGAGGTCGATCTCGCCGACCGGACGCCCGCGGGCGCTGCTGATCGTGCCGAGCCGCCGCATCCCCTTGTCGGCGGCATACTGCATGAACTCGTCCACCGAAATGTCGAATGGCATCGGGTCATAAAGGGCGAAGCCTTCTTCGATGAGGCGCAGCCCGAGCGGCATGAGCTCGTTCATGCGCGTTTCGAAGACGTCCCAATTGGCATCGTCGGCGGCGACGTGGCGCCGGCAGGTGAAGGTGCCCCATGCCATGTGGCGTCGCTCGTCGTCACCGATGCGCCGGACCAGCTCCTGCATGCCGGGAAGAATGCCGTGTTCCACGCAGATCTTGTGCCAGGCGTAGTAGCCGGTCAGCGCCAGCATGCCTTCGACCATGTGGTTATAGGTGACGGACGCCCGGACCTGGGCAGCCGGTGACGGATCAACGGATAAAGCGTTGAGGCAGGCCGGCAACTCCTCGTAGAAGATCGTGCGGTAGGTGGGGATGTCGTCCAGATAGGCGTGCAGGTCGTCCGTGACGCCGACGGCGTCGAGCCACATGCGGAACACCTGGACGTGCTTGGCTTCCTCGAACGCGAACTGCGTCAGATACATCTCGTCGCCCAGCCGGCCTTCGGCGCGCATCGCGGACATGAACGGCTGGATGTCCTCGGTCACCGCTTCTTCGCCGGCGATGAATTCGGCGCATAGCCGGGTGGCGTAGTGGCGTTCGTCGTCCGACAGCCGTTCCCAGTCCGCGCGGTCGCGGGAAAAGTCGATGTCGGCCGGATCCCAGAACTTCGCGTTGCCGCCGGCGAACAGCCGCAACGGCAGGCTGTCCCAGTTGAGTCCGCCCGCAACCATCGAGCCCGTACGTGTACGTGTCATGTGACCTCCTCAGATCGCCTTGGGGCTGCTTGTACTAGGGAAGAGTCGGAGGCATTCGGTTTCGCCGAGAACGCCGCCGCGAGGACCGCGATGAGCCTGCGCACGGCCAGCGCCGGCTGCTCCGGTGTGGGCTCGTCCAGGCCGAGGACCGGATCCAGGCCGCGCATGTAGGGGGCCAGCGCCAGGTGCGGAAAGATCATCAGCAGCAGGGACAGCAAGACGTCGGTGTCCGCATCCGCACGCAGGTCTCCGCGGGTTTGCGCGGTGTGTACCAGCGGCCGCAGCACCTCCAGGTAGTGACGGTTGCTGACGCTGCGCACGCTGATGCGGGCCTCGGTGTCGACCTCGAGGGTCACCGCGGCGTGCAGGGCACGTTCGTGTGGGTGCTCGGCGTAATAGGCCACCCACCCGTCGAGCAGGTCGGTCAGGAATTCGAAGAACGGCCGGCGCGGGTCGAGCTCGCGGATCAGGTCCTCCATGTAGGAGCGCACCCGCTGGCTGGCGATGTCGGTGATGAACGCGTAGAGGTCACGCTTGTCGGCGAAGTATTGGAAGAGGCTGCCCTTGGCGACTCCGGCCCGGCGGGCGATGACGTTCAGGCTGCCGCGGGAGAATCCGTGCGCCCCGAACTCGTCCTCCGCGGCTTCTATTACCGCCGCGCGGCGGGCGGGGTCCACGCGCGCCCATGTCACCGTCGGCAATTGCGGCCTCCTAGCGTCGATGACCACCGGTCATTCTACGGTGAGCCACGTCACAGTCAAGGGGTCGACCGCGCCGTTGCTTGTACGAATGCGAGCGCAGCTTCACGCTCGAGCACGAACGTGAGCGCAGCTTCACACTCGAGGCGCCTCGAAACGCGGCGCTCGGCGCCGACTACGGGCGCATCCGATAGGCGCCGTTGATCGGCAGCACGTGTTCCTTCCAGATCTGGTCGTAGCGCGCGGGGTCGTGCACCGGCCGCCGGATCATCCGCAGCGCCAACCGGGCCTGTTCGTCCGTCGTCGCGGGCTTGTCGCTGAGCTCCACGGCGTAGCCGTTGAAGTCCCTGACCAACACGGCGAAGATCTCGTCGATCAAGGCCTCATCCACGCCGGACAGCGGGGCCTCCTCCAGGATGAGCTGCGCATAGGGCACCGCGGCAAACAGTTGGCCCACGCCGAAGGCGAAGTCAATGTCCTTCTGCTGCGCCGCATCCGGGGTAGCGCTGGCCAGCATCTCGGCGAGCACGTCGACCTGCTCGCGCAGCAGCGCGACGTTGGGAAGGTGGGCGAAGCTCTCGAACGGCGCGCGCCAGTCTCCGAACCGCACCTTGCCGAGCCCCCCGGTGGGCCCCTGGGCGAACAGGAACGTGTCGTCGGCGGCATCGTCGCGTCGGGGTATCAGAGGCAGTTCGGCGTTCGGGGCGAACAGGAAGTTGGGCATGAACTTGCCGAGCAGCCCGATGTTGATGTGCACGGTGCCCTCCAGCCGGGGCAGCAGGCCGATCTCGCGGGTGACGGCCTCGAAGAAGGTGTCCTTCTCAACGCCCTTGGCGGCGATGACATCCCACAACGCGGTGACGACCCGCTCGCCTTCGCTGGTGATCTTCGCCTTGGTGAGCGGGCTGTAGAGCAGGTAGCGGCGGTCGGCCGCCGACGCGCTGCGCATGTAGTCGCAGGCACGCGTGGCGACCAGCTTCATGGCGATCAGCCGCAGATAGGCGTCGGTGAGCAGCCGCCGCACGTGGCTGAAGTCGGTGACGACGGTCCCGTACAGGTAGCGGTTGGCCGCGTGGGTGACCGCCTCGTACATGGCGTGGGTGCACATGCCGATGGCGCCCCAGCCCAGGTTGTACTTGCAGACGTTGACGGTGTTGAGGGCGGCGTGGAAGGCGTCGGGGCCGCGGTGCAACATGTCGGCCTCGGTGACCGGGTAGTCGCGCAGCGCGTAGTTGGCGACGAAGTTCTGCGAGTTGACCACGTTCTTGATCAGCTCGTACCGATCGTGCTGGGAGTCGGCGGCGAAGAACACGTACTCGTCAGAGCCGGCGATCTTGCCGAAGGTGGAGACCATCCGGGCCACGTTGGCGTTGCCGATGTAGTACTTCTCGCCATTAGCGACCCAGCCGGTCCATCCGTCATCGCTTGGCGTCAGGATCATGTCGGTCTGGTAGACGTCGGCGCCGTGGGTCTGCTCGGACAGCCCGAAGGCGAACACCTCGCCGGCCTCCAACTGGGCGGCGGCCTTTCGCTTCGCGTCCTCGTTGGCGCTCATCCAGATCGGGCCCAGGCCCAGGGCGGTGACCTGGAAGGGGTACCAGTAGCTCAGCCCGTAAAAGCCAACGATCTCGGCGAATTCGCTGATCCGGTAGGTGTCCCAGCGACAGTCCGAGGCTCCATATTCGGCCGGCGTCAGCAGCGAGGCAAAGATCCGCTCCCGCCCGACGTGGTCGAGAAAGTCGGAGTACCAGACCCGGTTGTGGTCGTCGGATTTCAACCGGGCCTTGCCCCTGGACTCGAAGAAGTCGACCGTCGCGGCCATGATCTCCCCCGAGCGGCGGTCCGGGTAGCGGCGTTGCAGGTGGTTCGGATTGAGCAACATGACATGACTCCCAGTGGCTCCGATCAAGACGAGGGTGACGGTACTGCACCGAAGGCCGCCCTCGGGGCGCACTGGACAAAACGCCCTCTGTTGGTCGGGCACCGAGTCGACTTAGAGTCAGTCCCGTGTCAGAACTAAATACCGCTCGCGGCCCCGTCGATACCGCCGATCTCGGCGTGACGCTCATGCACGAGCACGTGTTCATCATGACCACCGAGGTCGCCCAGAACTACCCCGAAGCCTGGGGCGACGAGGAACAACGGGTGGCCGACGCCGTCAACCGGCTCAACGAGCTGAAGGCCCGCGGCGTGGACACCATCGTCGACCTCACCGTGATCGGGCTGGGCCGCTACATCCCGCGCATCGCCCGCGTGGCGGCGGCCACCGAGCTGAATATCGTTGTGGCGACCGGCCTTTACACCTACAACGACGTGCCGTTCTGCTTCCACTACATGGGCCCGGGCGGCGCGCTCGGCGGTCCGGAGGTGATGACCGACATGTTCGTGCGCGACATCGAGCAGGGCATCGCCGACACCGGCGTCAAGGCCGGGATCCTCAAGTGCGCCACCGACGAACCCGGCCTCACGCCGGGCGTCGAGCGGGTGCTCCGTGCCGTCGCGCAGGCGCACAAGCGCACCGGGGTGCCGATCTCCACGCACACCCATGCGGGTTTGCGGCGCGGGCTCGAGCAGCAGCGCATCTTCGAAGAGGAGGGCGTCGACCTGAGCCGAGTGGTCATCGGGCATTCCGGCGACAGCACCGACGTCGGCTACCTCGAAGAGCTCATCGCCGCCGGCTCCTACCTGGGCATGGACCGGTTCGGCATCGACGTGATCTCGCCGTTCGAGGACCGGGTGAACATCGTCGCGACGATGTGCGAGCGCGGGCACGCCGACAAGATGGTGCTCTCCCACGACGCCAACTGCTACTTCGACGCGCTGCCCGAGGAGCTACTGCCGGTGGCCGCGCCCAATTGGCATTACCTGCACATCCACAACGACGTCATCCCCGCCCTCAAGGAACGCGGCGTCACCGACGAGCAGCTGCACACCATGCTGGTCGACAACCCGCGCCGCATCTTCGAGCAAAAGGGCGCCTACTAGATGACCCAGGGTGAGCCGGTCCCGCCGATCGGCACCCAGATTTCGCAGCTCGCCCAACTCGCTCCCGACGAGCCCGCGGTCACTTGCGACGGGCTGACCATCACCCGCGCCGAACTCGACCGTTCGACGAACCGGTTGGCGCGGGCCTACGCCGAGCGCGGCGTCGGCGTCGGCGACTACGTGACTATGGTGCTGCCCAACTCCATCGAGTGGATTCAGGCCGCGGTGGCGTGCTGGAAGCTGGGCGCCGTCCCCCAGCCGCTGTCCGCGCGGTTGCCCGACGCGGAGTTGCACGGCCTGCTGGACCTGCGCCCGCCCGCCTTGCTGGTGGGCCGCGAACACTCCGAAATGCCAAGCGTGCCGACGGGTTTCACGCCCGACCCGGCGTTGTCTGACGCCGCATTACCGGAAGCCGTTTCGCCGGTGTGGAAGGCGATGGGGTCGGGCGGCAGCACCGGGCGGCCCAAGCTCATCGAGTCCGGCGGGGACAGCCGGATACCGGCTGTCATCGGCTATCCACTCGGCGCGCAGCAGGGCGACACCACCCTGGTGCCGATCCCGCTGTCCCACAACACCGGCTTCACCACCGCGACGATCGCCTTGCTGATGCGCCATCACCTGGTGTTGATGAGCCGGTTCGACCCCCATCGGTTCCTCCGGCTGATCACCGACCATCGCGTCACGTTCCTGACCACCGTGCCGACGATCATGCAGCGGGCGCTGCCGGTCTACCACGCCGACGCGAAAGCCTACGACCTGTCGTCGATTCGACGCTTCTGGCACATGGGCGCGCCGTGCCCACCGGCCATCAAGCAGGCGTGGATCGAATTGCTCGCTCCCGAAAAGCTTTGGGAGCTCTACGGCGGCACCGAGTTGCAGGCGCTCACCTTTATCTCAGGCGATCAGTGGCTGACCCACCGCGGCTCGGTCGGCGCGGTGGTCGCCGGGGAGATGAAGGTGCTCGACGACGACGGCAATCCCTGTCCGCCCGGGATGGTGGGCGAGATCTACATGCGGCCGAGCCCCGGCAGCGCGCCGACCTACCGCTACATCGGCGTCACGGCCAAGACCCGAGACGGCTGGGACTCGCTGGGCGACCTCGGTTACTTCGACGCCGACGGGTTCCTCTACCTGTCGGACCGCCGGGTCGACATGTTCACCGTCGGCGGCCGCAACGTCTACCCCGCCGAGATCGAGAACGCGCTCTCGGCGCACCCCGAAGTGATGTCCTGCCTCGTCGTCGGCGTCCCCGACCCGAACTCCGGGGACCTGGGCCAGGTGCCGTACGCCCTGGTGCACGCGGCCGACGGGTCGACGCTGGACGCCGCAAGCGTGAAAGACTTTCTGCGCGAACACATCTCGCGATACAAGGTGCCGCACACCGTCGAATTCGTCGAGACTCCCCTGCGTGACGACGCCGGCAAGGCGCGGCGATCGGCGGTGCGGGCCGAGATCATGGCGCGATTGCGTCCGCCTCAGCATCTATGACCTGAGTTGTTTCGGCCGGCTCGTGGCGTTTCTCCCAGCGGCGCAGCGCCTCGCGGCACGGCGACTCGACCAGCCCGTAGCTGACCGAGGCGATCGCCCAGCCGAAGATCAGCGTCAGCACCAGCACCGAAGGCATCCGGCCGGTGAACGGGAACGTCCCGAGCACAGGGAACACCATCGCCAACGCGGCCAAGTGCCACACGAACAGGCCGTAGGACCAGCGCCCCAACGTCACCATGCCGGTGCTGCCCAGCACCCGGTGCGGCGTGTCCACCCGGTCCAGCACCAGCGGGGCTACCAACGCGAACGCCACCACGGAGCCCGCCGCGGTCTTCACCGCGAACTGTGGGGCGGTGCCGGGGACGAGGCCCTCCGGGCCGGCCAGCGGCGACGCCGCCACCAGGTAGGCCAGCACCGCCACGACGGCCATCACCACCCGCCGCCGCGCCAACCGGTGCGGCAAGCCGATACCGCTGTGCGCCCACTCCGCCAGCAACATGCCCGCGGCGAACCAGGAGAAAAACGCCGGCGGCCAGTTCAGTGGATTGATTCCGGATCCTGAATGCACCGGCACCCAGCCCCACGCCCAGCTCAGGGCCGCAAGGGCCGCGATCGCCGGCACCCTGGCGCCAACCGGGAGCCGGCGGGCCAGCAACGCCAGAATCGGCAACGCCAGGTAGAAGCCGACCTCGACGGAAAGGCTCCACATCTGCGTCAGGCCACCGGTCAGGGTGAGTGGCACGTAGATCTGGGTGAGCGTCAGGTTGGCCAACCACACGGTCAGGCTGGCGTGATCCGCGTCGGGCAGCAGGGTCAGGATCACGACGACCGCCACCACATAGGCCGGCATGATGCGGACCGCCCTCGACCGCAGGTAGTGGCCGGTGCGTGGGCGCGGCCCCGAACCCCTCGCCGCCGCAACGTGTCCGCGCCACAACAGGAATCCCGACAGCGCGAAGAACACCGCCACGGCAAGGTCGAAGCGCCCGAACAGCCGGCCGGCGGCGCCGCTGGAGTGTCCGGTCTGGAAGGCGACGTGCGTGACGACCACGCCCATGGCCGCGCACGCGCGCATGCCCTCCACGGCGGGCAGGAAGTTGCGGATCCCGCCCACTTGCTGGCCATCGGTCACGATCAACAGTGTGCCCTCCAATGCGACCGCGCGTGCTGCCGGACGGATCGGGTACACCGGAACCACCCGGCGCGAGGTGCGCAATGGGTGGGAAGGGCTGGTAAGCCGGGGCCTTAAATTCTGCTGTTAGGGTCGAACGGGTTTGCCACGCTGCTTGGCGACGAGTCTGAGGATCTTTGGGGACCATGAGGAGGGCACAGCTACGTGAACCGAGCAGTCATGTTGCGGTTCGCCGCATGCGCGATCATCGGACTCGGGGCCGCCCTGCTGATCGCCGCGCTGCTGCTGTCGACGTACACCAGCAGCCGGATCACCAAGATCCCGCTGGACATCGACACCACGTTGGTGAGCGACGGCAACGGAACCGCCCTCGACAGCGCGTCTTTGTCCGGCGACCACCTCGTCGTCAACCAGAACGTGCCGCTGGTATCCCAGCAGCAGGTCAGCGTCGAATCCCCCGCCAACGCCGACGTCGTCACGCTGCAGGTCGGCACCTCGGTCCGGCGCACCGACAAGCAAAAGGACAGCGGGTTGCTGCTGGCGATCGTCGATACCGTCACTCTCAACCGCAAGACGGCGATGGCGGTCTCCGACGACACCCACACCGGCGGGTCGGTGCAGAAGCCGCGTTCCTTCGGCGACGAGAACCCGCCGACCGCCATGCCCCTGCGGCACGACGGCCTGTCCTACCGGTTCCCGTTCCACACCGAGAAGAAGACGTACCGCTACTTCGATCCGATCGCGCAGAAGCCGTTTGACGTCAACTACGAAAGCCAGGAAGACGTCAACGGTTTGACCACGTACCGCTTCACGCAGAACGTCGGCTACAACCCCGACGGCAAGCTGGCGGCCCCGGTCGTGTACCCGTCGCTGTACCCCGGCAACGAGGACGGCAAAGTCACCGCGTCGGCGGCGACGTGGGGAGTGCCCGGCGATCCCGGCGAGCAGGTGACCATGACCCGCTACTACGCGGCGCAGCGGACCTTCTGGGTGGACCCGGTGTCCGGCACCATCGTCAAGCAGACCGAGCACGCCAACCACTACTTCGCGCGTGATCCGCTGAAGCCGGAGCTGACGCTGGCCGACTACAAGGTCACCTCGAACGAAGACACCGTCGAAGCCCAGGTCAACGGGGCCCGCGATGAGCGCGATCGGCTGGCGCTGTGGTCGCGGGTGCTGCCGATCACGTTCACCGCGGTGGGCCTGGTCGGGCTGATCGGCGGCGGAATCCTCGCCTCCTTCAGCCTGCGGTCCGAGAGCGCGCTGACCGACCCCGGCCTGGACCGGACCGACCAGGAATTCTTCGGCCGCAGCGGGCTCGACGAACCGGTGCCCGGCGCCGAGGCAGAGACAGAGAAGCTGCCGACGCAGGGCCCCGTTTCGGGTGAGGACCCGGGGCCGCCCGGCTCGGACGCACCCACTCTGGGCTCGGATGAGCCACCCGATTCCGGGCCGCCCGACGCCGGGCCACCGGAGTCACCCGGTTCCTCCCCCGGCCCGCCGGAACGGCCCTAGCTTCCCTCGGATGCGCTGACTGTGCGTTGGACCCGGCCCGGGTACGCGCTGTTGCTGGCGCTGCTGGTGGTCGCGCCGCTCCTGGCACCCGGGTACCTGCTGCTGCGCGACGCGGTGTCGACGCCACGGTCATACCTCTCCGATAGCGCCCTGGGGCTGACGTCGGCGCCGCGGGCGACACCCCAGGATTTCGCGGTGGCGCTGGCGTCGCATCTGGTCGACGGCGGCATCGTGGTGAAGGCGTTGCTCGTCGCGGGACTGTGGCTCGCGGGCTGGGGCGCGGCCCGGCTGGTCGCAACGGCGCTGCCTTGCGCGGGCGCGCCCGGCGAGTTCGTCGCCAGCACCCTGGCGATCTGGAATCCCTATGTCGCCGAACGGCTCCTCCAGGGCCATTGGAGCCTGTTGGTCGGCTACGGCTGCCTGCCATGGGTCGCCGCGGCGATGCTCAAGCTGCGAACCGCCGAGGGCGCCGGCTGGTCCGGCGTCTTCGGCCTGGTGTTCTGGGTGGCGCTGGCCGGGCTGACCCCGACCGGCCTGTTGCTCGCCGCGACGGTGGCGCTGGCCTGTGTGGCTGTCCCGGTTGAGGGCCCGGGTGGGTCCAGACCGCGCCGGCTATGTGCCGCGGCGGCGTTGGGTGCCGCGCTGGTGGCGGCGGCGCCCTGGCTGACCGCGGCGGCGACGGGCTCGTCGTTGACCGCGCACGCGCCGGCGAACGCGCTCGGGGTGACCGCGTTCGCGCCGCGCGCCGAGCCCGGTCTCGGCACGCTCGCCAGCTTGGCCAGCCTCGGCGGCATCTGGAACGGCGAGGCCGTACCGGTTTCGCGGACAACGCTTTTCGCGCTGTCGTCGGCCGTGGTGCTGCTGGGTGTGGTCGCGGCAGGGCTACCGGTGGTGGTGCGTCGTGCCGTGGTGGTGCCGCTGCTGGCGCTGGCGGCGGTGTCGGTGCTGGCACCGGCCGCGCTGGCCACCGGCCCGGGTCTGCACGCGCTGCGGGCGGTGGTCGACACCGCGCCCGCCTTCGGTGTGCTGCGCGACGGCCAGAAGTGGGTGGCGCTGGCGATGCCGGGATACACGCTGGCGGGCGCCGGTGCCGTGGTGACGCTGCGACGGTGGCTAAGGCCTTCGGTGGCGGCGCTGGTCTGCTGCCTCGCGCTGATCCTGGCGCTGCCGGACCTGGCGTGGGGTGCGTGGGGCAAGGTCTCGCCGGTGCGCTACCCGCCGGGGTGGGCCGCGGTGGCGGCGGCGATCAACGCCGATCCGCGGACGGTCGCGGTGCTGCCCGCCGGCACCATGCGGCGGTTCTCGTGGTCCGGCGCGGCGCCGGTGCTGGATCCGCTGCCCCGCTGGGTGCGAGCCGACGTGTTGACCACCGGTGACCTGGCCATCTCCGGTGTCGTCGTTCCGGGGGAGGGCGACCGCGCCCGGGCCGTGCAGGACTTGCTTCTGGCGGGGCCCGATCCGGCCACGTTGGCCCCGGCCGGCATCGGGTGGCTGGTCGTCGAGTCGGACAGCGCCGGTGACATGGGCGCGGCCGCACGCACCCTCGGTGCGCTGACGCCGGTCTACCGCGACCACGAGTTCGCTCTCTATCGGATCGGCGGCGACACCCCGGGTGCCTCCCCGGCCCGACGCGCGGCGGCGCTGATCGCACACCTGGCCTGGCTGGCGATGCTGCTCGTGGGCGCCGCCGGCGCGGTGGTCTGCCGCTGGCGGCGCCGACACTTAAACCACGCACACGACACGCCGACGGGCGTCGCCGAGGATTAAGTCTCGCGACTTACACGACGCCGCTGACGAACACGCCGGCTTGCACCGACTCCAGCACGCTGCGCATCGCATCGGCGCTTTGCGTCCAGGAGAACTCGCCGCTGCGCGTCTGCGCCTTGGCGCCGAGTTGCTCGCGCAGCACGGGGTCGCAGAGCATCTGTTCGAGGCGATCCTCCAGTTCGGCGCGGCTGTCCACCAATATCCCGGTCACGCCGTCGACGATCGAGTCGGACAGTCCGCCGGAGGAGCGGTAGCCGATGGTGGGCACCGCGTGCTGGGCCGCCTCGACGACCGCCAGACCCCATCCCTCCTTGCGGGACGGCAGCACGTGCACCCAAGAGCTTTGCAGCACATGGTGTTTCGTTAGGTCGTCGACGTGGCCGTGGAACGTCACCGCATCGGCCATGCCGAGCCGTTGCGCGTGGTCGACGAGCCGCTGCCGCCACCAGCCGCCGCCGACGACGTCGAGGTGCAGGCCGGCCATCGCCGGATTCCGTCGCCGCAGCGCCGCAACGGCTTCCAGTGCGTCTTCGATCTGCTTGTGCGGCACCAGCCGCGACAGCACGACCACCCGCGGTGCGGCCGAGCGCGGACCGGACAACGATTGCGCCGGCGCCTCGTCGAGGCCGTTGCGCACCACCGCGATCTGCTCGTTGGCCACGCCGAGCGCGACGAGATCGCGGGCCGACGGGAGCGACACCGTCACGTACTGATTGCGCCGGTTCAGCCGCGGCGACAGCCTGGACTCGACATTCCAGCCGATCCGGCCGAGCACCGGCCCGGCCACCGGCCACTGCTCGCGGTGGCAGTGGTGCACCAGCACCGCCACCCGCCGGCCGTACACCAGGCGGGCAAGGAACGGCAAGCCGTTCTGCGTGTCGATGATGACGTCCGGATGCGCTCTCCGCAGCGGTCCGAGACCGATGCGCGCCGCAGCCATCGCCAGCAACGCCCAGACGTACACCGAGCAGCGGCCGCCGGCACGGTCGATCCGCACACCGTCGACCACTTCCCGCCGCGGCGCACCCGGGTAGCGGGCGGTGCGCAGCGTGACCGCAACCCCCGATGCGGCCAGCTGCGCGCCAACGCGCTGCAAATATGCCTCGCTGCCGCCGCCCTGCGGGTGTCCGGTGTCGCGCCAGCACAACATCAGGACCGAGCGCAGAGCAGACATTGGTCAACAGCCTAGACGCCGCGAACGTGAAGCCGGCGTCACGCTCGGCGCCTCGATGCCGGCCGTAGGGTTGGCCGGTGGCCGCCACTGACGTTTTCGCGCGACGGGCAACACTGCCCCGGTCGCTGCGGCTGCTGTCCGAGTTCCGCTACGAGCGGCCCGACCCGGCCCGCTTCTACCGCACGCTGGCGGCCGACACCGCGGCGATGGTCGCCGACCTGTGGCGGGCAACCCACGGCGAGCCCCCGGTCGGCCGCACGCTGCTCGACGTCGGCGGCGGCCCCGGATACTTCGCGGCGGCGTTTGCCGAGGCGGGTGTCCGCTACCTCGGCGTGGAACCGGACCCGAGCGAGATGCACGCCGCAGGGCCGGCTTTCGCCGGGGCAGTGCAGAAAAGGGACACGTTCGTCCGCGCCTCGGGCATGGCGCTGCCGTTCGCCGACGACTCCGTGGACATCTGCTTGTCGTCCAATGTGGCCGAACACGTGCCGCGGCCCTGGCAGCTCGGCGGCGAGATGCTGCGGGTGACCAAACCGGGCGGGCTGACCGTACTCTCCTACACCGTGTGGCTGGGCCCGTTCGGCGGCCACGAGATGGGCCTGACCCACTACCTCGGCGCCGCCCGCGCCGCCGCGCGCTACGCCCGCAAACACGGGCACCCGGCCAAAAACGACTACGGGTCGTCGTTGTTCGCAGTGTCGGCGGCCGACGGCCTGCGCTGGGCCGCCAGCACCGGCGCCGGGGTGGCCGCATTTCCTCGCTACCACCCGCGATGGGCGTGGTGGCTGACGTCGGTGCCGGTGCTGCGCGAATTCCTGGTGAGCAATCTCGTGCTGGTGCTCCAGCCGCGATAATGGAACATGTTCTCGTTTTGCTTCGGCTTGGGTAGGGTGGCGCCATGGGCGACATTAAGACCGAATACGACAAGCTTTTCATCGGCGGCAGGTGGACCGAACCGTCGACCTCCGAAGTCATCGAGGTGCACTGCCCGGCCACCGGCGAGTACGTCGGCAAGGTGCCGATGGCGGCGGCGGCCGACGTTGACGCCGCGGTCGCCGCGGCGCGCGCGGCGTTCGACAACGGCCCCTGGCCCACGACACCGCCAAAGGAACGCGCGGCCGTCATCGCCAACGCGCTCAAGCTGATGGAGGAGCGCAAGGACGGCTTCACCAAGCTGCTCGGCCTCGAGACCGGACAGCCGCCGACGTCGGTCGAGACGATGCAGTGGATGAGTGGAATCGGGGCGATGAACTTCTTCGCCGGCCCCGCCGTCGACCAGGTCAAGTGGCAGGAGATCCGCAACGGCGGCTACGGACAGACCATCGTGCATCGCGAGCCGCTCGGCGTGGTCGGGGCGATTGTGGCATGGAACGTGCCGCTGTTCCTGGCGATCAACAAGCTGGGCCCGGCGCTACTGGCCGGGTGCACGGTCGTGCTCAAGCCAGCGGCCGAAACACCTTTGAGCGCAAATGCTTTCGCGGAGGTGTTCGCCGAGGCCGGCCTGCCCGAGGGGGTGCTGTCGGTGGTGCCCGGCGGGGTCGAGACCGGCCAGGCCCTCACGTCCAATCGCGACATCGACGTCTTCTCCTTCACCGGGAGCTCGGCCGTCGGCAAGGAGATCGGCCGGCGCGCCGCGGAGCTGCTCAAGCCGTGCACCCTGGAGCTCGGTGGCAAGTCGGCGGCGATCCTCCTCGACGACGTCGACCTGGCGGCCTCGATCCCGATGCTGGTGTTCTCCGGGATCATGAACACCGGGCAGGCCTGCGTGGCCCAGACCCGGATCCTCGCGCCACGCTCGCGTTACGACGAAATCGTCGATGCAGTAAGCGCTTTCGTGCAGGCGCTGCCGGTCGGGACGCCGACGGACCCGGCCGCCCAGATCGGGTCGTTGATCTCGGAGAAGCAGCGTGCGCGGGTCGAGGGCTACATTGCCAAGGGCATCGAGGAGGGCGCCCGGCTGGTGTGCGGCGGTGGCCGTCCCGAGGGCCTGGGGGACGGCTTCTTCGTGCAGCCAACGGTTTTCGCCGACGTCGACAATAAGATGACGATCGCCCAGGAGGAGATCTTCGGGCCGGTGCTGTCCATCATCCCCTACGACACCGAGGAGGACGCGATCAAAATTGCCAACGACTCGGCCTACGGCTTGGCCGGCAGTGTGTGGACCACCAACGTGCCGCACGGCATCGAGATCTCGGAGAAGATCCGTACCGGGACGTACGCGATCAACTGGTACGCCTTCGATCCGTGCTGCCCGTTCGGCGGCTACAAGAACTCCGGCATCGGCCGCGAGAACGGGCCGGAGGGTGTGGAGCACTTCACCCAGCAGAAGAGCGTGCTGATGCCGATGGGCTACACGGTCGACAGCTGAGGCCAGCAAGCACATTCGCGCTAGCTTAGCTAGCGGCCCTGGAATCGGGCGTCTCGTCGCTCGATGAACGACTGCACGCCCTCGGCGGCGTCCTCGCTGGCGAACAACGCGGTCACGTCGGGGCGCAGTCGTTCGATCGCGGCCGCCTCGCCATGTTCGCGGGCCAGGTGGGCCGACGCCAGCGTGGCCCGCACGCCCAACGGCGCGGCGCGCTCGGCGATGGTGCGCGCGATCTCGCGGCCCCGGGCCAGCGCCGCGCCCGCGTCGTCGGCCACCTCCTGAACCAGCCCGATGCGGTGCGCCTCGGCGGCGTCGAACTCGTCGCCGGTCAGCAGCCAGCGCATGGCGTTACCCCACCCGGCCTCGCGGGGAAGCCGGATCGTCGCTCCACCGAAGGGGTAGATCCCGCGGCGCACTTCGAGCTGGGTGAACCTGGTTCCGGCCGCCGCGATGCGGACGTCGGCGGCCAGCAGCAGTTCGATGCCCAACGTCATGCACCAGCCGTGCGCGACGGCGACCAGCGGTGTGGTCCAGGGACCATCCAGCCGCCAGGGGTCGCGGCCGTCGTCCGGCAGCGGATCCTGCCCGCCCGCGATGGCGGGGCCGACGTCGACCAGGTCCAGACCGGCGGTGAAGTGGTCGCCGTGCGCGAACAACACGCCGGCCCGCACCGAGGCGTCGGATTCCAGCAGCGCGTAGGCGCGGGCGAGGTCGGCGAGCATCGCCCGATCGAACGAGTTGCGCTTCTGCGGCCGGTTCAGGCCGATCAGCAGGACGTGTCCGTCCTGCTCGAGTGTCACGGTATCAAGGGTTGGTAAGGCCATAGTCAAAGTGAATCGCAGCGTTAGTTATTATGCAATAGAGCCTAGAAACCGTATTGTTATGTTCGCGCTGACCAGGACCCTTGACGGGGCACTCAAGCCATTTATGGTGTTACTCGGCTTACTTAGGGAATAAAACTTGCCTACTCGACCTATGTCTTATATGCTGCATAGCATAATCATGGGTCGCACACAGGCCGGGGAGAAAATCATGTGGATCATCGAACTCAACGTCGCCGGCTATCGGTTCACCCGCGAGATGCCCGACTTGAAGCGCCGCCCCTTCCGCTTCAGCCCGCGTAATATGCACTGGCCGGTACTGCGGCATTCGCACGCTGCATGACGCGCGCCACGCGAGGTACGACAGTGCCGACTACCACCGATGCCACCGCGGAACCCACGCCGACGAAGCGCTGCGATACTCGGAAAAAGATGCTGGTCAGCGCCGCCCAGGTGATGCGTGAGCGCGGGGCGGCCGGGGTGACCATCGATGAGGTGCTCGCCCGCAGCGGCGCGCCGCGCGGCTCGGTGTACTACCACTTCCCCGACGGGCGCAATCAGATCCTGACCGAGGCGCTGCGGTACTCCGGCGACTCCATCACCGCCATGATCGACGACGCTTGCGGCTGGGGCGCCAAGGCGCTGTTGCGCGAGTTCGTCGAGTTCTGGGAACGGCTGCTGACCGAGGGCGACTTCGCCGCCGGCTGCCCCGTGGTGGCGGCCGCGATCGGCTCGGACGAGGGCGATCCCAAGCTTTCCGGCGAGGCCGGCGCCATCCTGGCCCGCTGGTGCACCGCGTTGACCCGGGCGTTCGTCAACGACGGCTTCGACGACGCCGATGCCGCGTCGCTGGCGGTGATGTCTATCTCCGCCCTGGAAGGCGCCGTGGTGCTGGCCCGCTCGACCCGCAGTACCGACCCCCTGCGCCAGGTTGGCGAGCAGCTCGAATTCCTCATCAAGGCAAGGGAATTCGTCATCCGCAACAAGATTGGGGAGTAGCCCGCCGCCCTAACTGGCAATAACGCGGCATTTTGCTGCCCACAGCAAGTACCATCTGACTCCTGATTACCCGGCTCGGCCATCACCTGCGCCTGTCGGAGCGCTCGTCGGGAGGTTCTGAATGTCGTTCGTGTTCGCGGTGCCGGACGTAGTGTCAACGGCCGCCACGGATTTGGCGGGCATCGGCTCGACACTCAGCCAGGCCAACTCGGCCGCGGCGGCCGAGACCACCCAGGTGCTGGCGGCGGGCTCCGACGAGGTATCGGCGGCGGTCGCGGCGCTCTTTGCTGCCCACGGCCAGGGGTATCAGGCCCTCAGCGCCCAAGTGGCGGCATTCCATGACCAATTCGTCCAGGCCTTGAAAGCGGGCGCCGGCGCCTACGCCGGCACGGAAGCGGCCAACGCCGCCGCGGCGGCGAACCCGTGGCAGATGCTGCAGCAAGACGTGCTGGGCGCGATCAACACCCCCACCGAACTGCTGTTGGGGCGCCCGCTGATCGGCAACGGCGCCAACGGCTTGGCGGGGACGGGGCAGAACGGCGGGCGTTACGATTTGTTCCTCACCGCATGGCCCGACGATGGCGCTGGGCGACCGCCGGCCCTCATGGGTGGGGGAGGTGCGGAATGTCGTTTGTGATCGCGCAACCACACCTGATGTCGACCGCCGCCACGAATCTGGCGAATATCGGTTCAGCAATCACCGAGGCCAATGGCGCTGCGGCGGGCCAAACCACTGCTTTGCTGACGGCTGGCGCCGATGAGGTATCGGCCGCCGTGGCGGCCGTGTTCGGCGGGTACGCGCAGCGCTATCAGGCCCTCGGCGCCCAGGCGGCGGCGTTTCATCAGCAGTTTGTGCAGGCCTTGAGCGCGGGAGCGGGCGCGTATGCCAGCACCGAGGCGGCCAGTACGTCGCCATTAGAGACCGCCCTGCAGCAACTGCTCGGCGTGATCAACGCACCCACCGAGACGCTGTTGCAGCGCCCGCTGATCGGCAATGGCACCAACGGAGCGCCCGGCACAGGGCAAAACGGCGGGGCCGGCGGGATCCTGTGGGGCAATGGCGGCAACGGCGGGTCTGGCGCCGGGGCCAAAACGGTGGCAACGGCGGGGCCGCCGGCCTCTTCGGCAACGGCGGCGCCGGCAGCACCGGCGGGAGCGCCGCCGTGGCGGGAGGCAGCGGTGGCACCGGTGGCGCGGGCGGTACCGGTGGCCTGCTAGCCGGAAATGGCGGCGGGGGTGGGATCGGTGGGGCGAGCGATTTTGCCGCTGGGCGAGGGGGCAACGGCGGCGTTGGGGGTAACGCCATCGGGTTGTTCGGCGCCGGCGGCGCCGGGGGGGCCGGCGGTGTGGCCAATAGCAGCACCGGCCCCGGGGGGCCGGTGGCAGCGGCGGCAGCGGCGGCCTGCTCTTCGGGACGGGGGGCGACGGCGGCGACGCCGGATTCGGCAACACCGGCAACGTGGGCGGTTCTGGCGGCGCGGGCGAAATGCTGTTCGGCGATGGTGGCGACGGCGGTGATGGCTCCCTGGGACTCAACGGAGGCGCCGGCGGCAGCGCCGGACTGATCGGAGACGGCGGTGCTGGAGGAACCGGCGGCGTGGGCGGTGCTGGCGGCGCGGGCGGAATGCTGTTCGGCGATGGTGGCGACGGCGGTGATGGCTCCCTGGGACTCAGCGGAGGCGCCGGCGGGAGCGCCGGACTGATCGGAGACGGCGGTGCTGGAGGAACCGGCGGCGGCGTTTTCAGTTCAGTGGCGAACGGAGGTGCCGGCGGCACAGGCGGCAACGGTGGGCACCTTCTCGGCAACGGCGGTCACGGTGGCACAGGCGGACAGGCGATATTCGGCACTCCTGGCGCGGGGGGCGCGGGCGGCAACGCGGTGGGGCTGTTCGGAGACGGCGGCGACGGCGGCGAAGGTGGCGGAGCTGGTGTCGGCCTCGGCGGTACCGGCGGTGCCGGCGGCAACGGCGGGATTGTGTTGGGAGCCAGTGGGGCCAACGGGCCGCGCGGGGCGTCGTCATAGATTCCCGAATCGACGCCGCGGATACCCCGGGATCGCGAAACAATCGGGCGGCAAGGGCCCGAGGCCGATTGTCAGTCGCTGGCCGGCAGCGGCTTGACCTCTTTCAGCTGCAGCGCGGTCGCGCCGACGCTCAGGCTCCCGGCGCCCGGCTTGGTCACCAGCACCTCGGCGCCGGTCTCGTCGACGTAGCGCTTGCCCATCACCGTGCCGTCGGCGAAGGCCGGATCTAGTTCGCCGGAGCGCTCGGCGCCGATCGGCACCATCGGCGCGCCACCGCAGCGCAGGTCGTCGAGGCTGTCGGCGCTCCTGACCACGATGACCTGGGTGTCACACACCTGGCTGGCGAGGCGGGTTCCGTTCTTGATCATGGTCTCGTCCCCTGACGCGTCTCTTACTGGTCCGCCGGCGCGGTTCGCAGTCCATCAACGATCTCGCGGCGCAGCACCTTGCCCGTGGGTGTGGTTGGCAGCTCGTCGCGAAACACTACCCGGTCGGGGGTACGCGAACCGCGCAAGCTCTTGCGGACGTGCTCGCGGAGTTCCTCGGGATCGGGATCGATGCCCGCGGCGGGCACCACCACGGCGACGATCGCTTGACCCCACTGCGGATCGTCGACGCCGACCACGGCGACGTCGCGGACATGGGAGTGCTCGATGAGCACCTCCTCGAGCTCGGCGGGCGCGATGTTCTCACCGCCGCGGATGATGGTGTCGTCGCTGCGCCCGCTGATGAATAGGTAGCCGTCCCCGTCGAGCAGGGCGACGTCCCTGGTCGGAAACCAGCCGTCCGCGTCGAGTACCGAGCCGATCCCGGTGTAGCGGCCCGAGACCTGCTCGCCCCGCACGAACAGCTCACCGCTTTCGCCCGGCCCGAGCACCGTGCCGTCCTCGTCGCGGATCTGCAGCTCGATGCCGGGCACCGGCCGTCCGACCGAACCCAACCGCTTGGCCACGGCGGCGTCCGCCGTGGATAACGCCGCGTGCGCCGCGCGGTGGTCGTCGGGGGTCAGCACCGCGATCGTCGAGCTCGTCTCGGTCAGGCCGTAGGCGTTGACGAAACCCACATGCGGCAACAGTCCGAGCGCCCGGCGGACCAGCGGCAGGCCCACCTTCGAGCCGCCGTAGGCGAGGTTGCGCAACGACGGCAGCTTGTGGCAACCGGACTCGAGCACGGCGACGATGCGGTCCAGCATGGTGGGCACCACCGTCGCGGTCGTCACCTGCTCGGCGTCGATCAGCCGCACCCATTCGTCGGCGTCGAAGTTGGGCAGGTAGACCATCTTGCGGCCGGCGTACAGGTTCGACAGCGCGGCCCCGACCCCGGCGATGTGATACGGCGGCACGCAGATCAGCGCGGCGTCGGTGGGTTCGGCCGATTCGAACTCCACCGTCCCGGTGACGTAACTGGTCAGGTTGTTGTGCGAGAGCTCGACGGCCTTGGGTTGCGACGTGGTGCCCGACGTGAACAGCACGATCGCAACGGATTCCGGGTCGGGGAATTCCGCAGACGGCTCGGCGGTGCGCGCGGCCGACAGGAACTCGTCGGACAACAGCACCTTGTCTGTCGAGTCGCCGAGCATGTCCCGGTATCGGTCGTCGACGATCACCAGGGGTTCGGGTAGGCGCTGGATCAGCGCCTGCAGGCCGTCAGCCGACAGCCGGTAATTGAGCGGGGTGAAGGCCAGTCCGGCGCGCGCGGCGCCGAAGATCAGCAGCGGTAGCATGGCGCCGCCGGCGCCCACGTAGGCCACGTGCTTGGCGTTCGATGCCGCGATGACACCCGCGCCGCCGTCGGCGAGATCGCTGAGCTGCTGCGTCGTCAGCCGCAGGGAGCCGGAGGACCCCTCAGAAACAATCGCCGTGCGGTCGGGGTTGCTCGACGCGGCCATCTCCAGAAGCAACGAAATGCTCATCCTCGATCCTTCTTGGATCCCCGCCCTTTACAAATCTAGGCCACAGTGTAAGTCATCTAAGTATCGTCGCGGGCCGCCGGGGTCGCCTTAACGGCCCGGCTCCCAGGCCGAGATTCGGGGGATCCAGCGTGGAACGTTGCGCCGGTAGTCGACGTACTCATCGCCGTAGCGCCGGACGAGATGCGGCTCCTCCCAGAATCGGATAGCGATCAGCTGGAACGTCAGAAAGATCGCGAACCATCCCAGCAGCCAAACCGACGCGGTGACGGCCGCCTCCCCGAGCAGGATGCAGAGCACGCCGGTGATCATCGGGTTTCGCGCGTGTCGGTAGGGCCCGCGCACGACGAGGTGGACCGGCTCCCCCATGACAGGGCCGAGGCCGAGCGTGCCCTTGCCCACCCGGTCGAACAGCACCACCGTCCAGATCAACATGCCCAAACCGCCAGCGATCAGTAAGCAACCGACCGTCACCAGCCCGACCGTCAGCGCGGCACCGAGGTGCGGCCATCGCACGCCGGCCGGTGTCAAGATCAGGGCCGGGATGACGAGCGTCATCGTCACCGGGAAAAGCAGGAAAGAGATCAGGTGTCGCCACCAAAGCCGTCGTTCGCGCGTGTTCGTCACCATGGCTTTCTCCTCTGTCACCATTAATTCAACCTTCGTTGAACAATTCCAGCCTACGCCCGCCGCCGGACGAAGGTCAACGCTTGTTGAAGTATGCTGTCGGGCATGCCGGAAGCCCGACGCGCGGGCCGGTGGCGCACCGGCCAGCAGAGCAGGCAGCGCATCATCGACGCGGCGCGCGAACGCTTTATGCGCGACGGATACGACGGGGCCACGGTCCGCGCGATCGCCGCCGACGCCGGGGTGGACGTCGCGATGGTTTATTACTTCTTCGACAGCAAGGAAGGGCTTTTCACCGCGTCAGCGCTCACCGGGCCCGAGCACCCGCTGCACCAGCTGGCCACGCTCCTCGACGAGGAAACCGACCAGATCGGACCGCGGCTGGTGCGCCGGTTCCTCGAACATTGGGACGAGGGCGCCGCCTACGAGCCCCTGCTGACCCTGTGGCGCTCGGCCGCCATCCAGCCTCGGGCGCGAAAGGTGTTGCACGACAGCCTCGCCGGCCCCATCGCCGAGCGGGTCGCGGCGGAATTCGGGGTCGCCGACGCCGAGCTGCGGGTCGAGCTGGTGGCCAGTCATCTGGCCGGCCTCGCCTTCGCGCGCTACCAGCTCAAGATCGAGCCGATCGCGTCCACTCCGGTCGAAAACTTGGTCGCGTGGCTCGGGCCGACCGTGCAGCGTTATCTGACCGGTTAGGTCCCCGTCCAGCGCGGCGGGCGCTTCTCCGCGAACGCGATCGCGCCTTCCCTGGCGTCGTTGGACGAAAACACCGGGGCCAAAATCTTTATCTGCTCGGCGAACCTCGTGTCTCGGCTCCAGCCGCGCGATTCAACGATGATCCGCTTGGTGGCGGCCACCGCCAGCGGCCCGTTGGCCGTGATCTTCTCGGCCAGCGCTATGGCCGCGTCCAGCACCTTTCCCGGCTCGGCCAACACGTTGACCAGCCCAAGCTCGTGGGCGCGTTCAGCCGAAAGCTGGTCACCGGTGAGCGCCAACTCCATGGCGACCGCATACGGAATGCGCTCGGGCAGCCGCAGCAGCCCCCCACCGCCGGCGACCAGGCCCCGCTTCACCTCGGGAATGCCGAACGCCGAGTCCGTGGCCGCCACGATCAGGTCGGTGGCCAGCGCCAGCTCCATGCCGCCGGCCAGGCCGTATCCTTCCACCGCGGCGATGAGCGGCTTGGCCGGCGGACGTTCGGTGAAGCCCATGCCGCGGCCCTCGACGACGACGTTCTCGCCGCGGGCGAACGCCTTGAGGTCCATGCCGGCGCTGAACGAACCGCCCGCGCCGGTCAGGATCCCCACCGACAGGCCGCTGTCGCCGTCGAGCCGGTCCATGGCGTCGGCCAGGGCCCGGCTGACCGCGGCGTTGACCGCGTTCTTGGCCTTCGGCCGGTTGATGGTGATGATCAGGATCCGATCCCGTTGTTCGACCAGGACTTCGGGTTCGGGATTGCTGGCCTCTTGGCTCCCAGTGCTCACGGTGCTGCGCCGCTCCTTCGGAAATGGGTGGCTTCGGATAGGGGTGGTTCCGACCGATGGTAACGGCCGATCAGAATGTCATTAACACTAGGCGAGAGTGCCGTTATCCCGACGCCCGAACCGGACGGCTCAGGCGGGCGCCATCGCGGCCTCGACGACTGTAAGCTCCTCGGAAAGATTTGCGGCCCTGCGTATTTCGATGAAGTCGGCGACCATGGCCTCGGTTACCTCATGCGGGTCCTTGAGGGTGGCCCCGTCGGACAGCACCGAGATGTTGAGCTGATCGACATAGCTCCACACGGTGATGTTCAGACCGCTGCCGGCGGTCAACGGTCCCACCGAATAGATCTCGGTGACCAGCGCGCCGCCGACCCGGCCGCGCTCGCGGGGACCAGGCACGTTCGAAATGTTCAGGTTGAGGATTTTGTTCTGCCCGTCCCGGCCGGACGCCCACCGGAAGAAGGCCTGGGTGGGCGCGGTGGGCATGTAGGCCGCCCACCGGCTGACCAGCTCCGGCCCCATCAGCTGGTGGCCTTCCTTCGCCGAGATGGCGTTCTCGTGGCTGCACCGCACCCGCTCGAGCGGGTCGTCGGAGTCGGTCGGCAGCGCCACCAGCATCCCGGTGAAGCGGTTCCCGGAGATGCGCTCCGGCGAGAAGTCGAAACTCACCGGCACCGACGCCAGCAGGGGATCGGCCTTGCCGTCGTAGCGCAACAGGAGCGTGCGCAGCGCGCCGGTCGACATGGCAAGGACCATGTCGTTGATCGTCGCCCCGAGCCGCTTGCCGGTCTCCTTGACGTCGGCCAGCGCCAGCGTGGCGGTGGCGAACCTGCGCTCCGGGGTGATCATGTGGTTCATGAAGGTCGGCGGCGGCTCGAACGGCCGGGTCAGTTCGGGTGACAGCTTGCGCGAGCTGCGGCGGACGCGGCGCAGCCCCTGTGCGGTGTAGCGGACCGTCGCGGGGATTCGCCCGACGTGCCGCAGGTGATCCGCGAACGCCGAACCCATCAGCTGTCGCGTGGTGGGAGCCGCGTCGGACACATACGGGCCACCCTCCGGCCCGGGCTGTAAGTCCATGCCGCGGGCCATCAGGTTCGCCGAGGCGACGCCGTCGGCGAGCGCGTGGTGGATCTTGCCGACCACCGCGATCCGGTTGTTGGCAAGACCCTCGACGAAGTACATCTCCCACAGTGGACGTGTCCGGTCCAGCGGGGTGCTGGCCATCCGCCCGATCGCCTCGTCCAGCTCGCGGCGACCGCCGGGTGCGGGCAGCCGCCATGGCCGGATGTGGTAGCCGAGGTCGAGCTCGCAGTGCTCCCGCCACATCGGATGGTGGAGCTTGAACGGGACGTCGACGAGCTGATAGCAGAACGGCTCGAGCTTGTTCAGCCGGCCGGCGATCACCCGGCGGAAGGCGTCGATGTCGAAGTCACGCCGGTCCGGATCCAGCTCGATCACGGCGGCCTTGATGGTGTGCATGTGCACGTTCGGCGTCTCGCTGTACAGCAGTACCGCGTCCCAGCCGCTCAGCCTCTTCACCGCTGCCCCTTACCCATAGAGGGACCATACTCAGCGGCGGGAGCTCAGATAACCTCTTTCGCGCCGATCCGTGTTTTGGTGCGGTAGACCTGGTTCAGGAACAGCGAAGCGGCATGCGCCGCCGCACCGGCGCGCTCCCCGTCGATGAGGTCGTACCCGTGGCCCGCGCCGGGCAATTCCAGGTAGCCGACCATCGAATGCGAAACGGCCCGCAAGCGATCGACAAAGCTACGCGCTTGCTCGACCGGGATGACGCTGTCCTTGCTGCCGTGAATCACCAAGAAGGGCGGCGCATTCCGATGCACGCGCGCGATCGGCGACGCGTCGCGGAACACCTCGGGGTGACGGGCGATCGACCTTTTGACCACCACCCGCTCCAGGAAGTCGACGAACCCCGCGCGCTCGGGAGTCGACCGGTCCTCCCAGTCGTAGCGGCCGTAGATCCCGACCACAGCATCCACCGAACTGTCGGCGCCCTCCGGCAACTCCGCCTGGTGCGCCGGGTCGGCCGGGGTCAGCCCGGCCAGCGCCGACAGGTGCCCACCGGCCGAACAGCCCGCCACCGCAACGAAATTGCGATCGCCACCGAACTTGTCGACGTTGGCGCGCGCCCACGCGATGGCCGTCTTGACGTCGGTGATGTGGCGCGGCCAGCGGTGGTGCGGGGCGACCCGGTAATCGATCGCCAGGCACACCCACCCCTGCTCGGCCAGCCGCGACATCAGCGCGGACCCCTGCCCCATGGACCTGCCGTGTACCCAGGCGCCCCCGGGGACGAAGATCAGGACCGGCGCGGGTTGCGCGGGCAGGTCCTTGCGGCGCCAGACGTCGAGCTCCTGCGCCGGGCTGTTCCCGTAGTGGACGCCGCGGCGGTAGAGGTAGCGGCGTTGCCGCATCGCATCCCAGATCGGCGGAGTCCGCTCCGCGGTGGGCCATTCGACGTCCAGGTCCGCGGCCGACACGACGCCCCGCAGCGCCGCGAGGGAAACCTCCTTGGTCCTCTCGCGATCCCGGCGCCGGACGTCGTTGATGCCGGGCGTCAGCCAATCCTTCGTCATCGCGGACAGGGCTGACGGTGCGTGACGGGCGCCCCAGACACCCATAGCGGTCAAAGCCCCCAGCGGCTCCAGGCGCTTACCGACGACAGGCAGCGAAGCGGCTGCCACGCTCATGGCCAGCATGTAGTCGGCGGGACCGGCCCGCAGCAACCATTTCATCAAGGGTGTCATGCGGGGTGCCCTCGCAGTCATGAGGGGACTGTACCCCGGCGCGGATCGGCGAAACTGACGATTGCGTAAAGGGTGGTCTCCGCGGCGGAAGAGCGCGCCGTAGCCGTTTGCTCCGCGCGGCTTGTCTCGTGTGCAGCCGCGCGATCGCTATTTGCCCGGGCGACGCCAGCGTGGTCGAAATTGCGCGCCGGCGAGTCGCGCGGCGTAGCAAATAGCGCTCACCGCGAACATCGCCGCGGTGAGCAGCAGCCACCTGCCCAGAAACGGCTGCTGGGTTTGCCCGGTGGCCGCCTCGTAGGTCGGCGCGCCCTGTTGGATGATCCCCGGAAGGAAGATCAGCAGCGTCAGTCCCGCGCCCAGGGCGGGCACCCGAATATGGTTGCGGGCGCCGACTTTCCGATGATCCGACCGACCCGACGCGGTTTGCCGGGTGATTCGTGCGGCCAGCATCCGGTCGGCCAGCGCGTAAAGGGGGAACAGCAGCAGGTCGTGGGCGATGACGGCGGCGGCCAACCAAACGGCGATCGACTGCCACCAGGTGCCGGAGTTCCACAGCGTTGCCGGGTTGAAGGTGGCGAGAATGTAGCCGAGCAACGCGAAACCGGACACCATGGTCACCAGATGCAGCGGCCGAGACCCGTAGATCGCGCTGAAACGAGTTGAGATTCCAGACATCTCAGCTCGGCTCGAACTCGATGGACGACACCCACTTGGTGTTGTGCACGCCGGGCAGTGCCGGGACGATGATCCGTGCCGGATAGCCGTGATCCAAAGACAGGTCGGCGCCGTTGACCCGCAGCGCCAGCAAGGCGTCGGGATCGCCAATCTGGTTGGTTTGCAACGTCGCTGCGCCGAATGCACCGCCCAGTTGCAGCGATGCCACACGCGCCGCGCGCGGTTCGGGCACCCCCGCCAGCCGGGCCAGCTCGGCCAGCCGCACCCCGCTCCAGGTCTGCACGGTCGACCAGCCCTCGACGCACGCGATCGGCAGCCGTGCGGTGGATTGCGGCATACCGGCGAGGGCCGGCCGGTCCAGCACAACCTCCGACGGCCCGCCGCGCAGGGTCAATCGCCAACTCGCACCGACTCTTTCGGGCGTTATCCCCGCGGCGACGGCGGTCTTATTGACGGGAAAATCGCCCCTTAAATCGCCCCGACCCCGCCCGCGCGGCAACAGTAGGGCGGCGCCGCGGGAAGCGCCGCCGATGGTCTGGCCCGCGGTGAGCACGCCGATGAGCAGCGCACCGGAGCCGACCAGTGCCAGGGCGCCTCGCCTGCTCATCGTCGGTTCGGCGGGATTGGCCGCCACCAGACCGTCGGGATCGGGTGGTTGCGGACGGGTGTCGCTTCGGTTGGTGCGCAACACTTCCCGCAGCGACAGCGACCGCAGCCCGCTGACCATGCGCGGAATCTTGAGGGTGATGTGCATCAGGAAACCGGCGATGAAGACCCAGGCGCCGAAATAGTGGCCGGTGTAGAAGCTGAACCCGAAGATGTAGTCGTACTGGATGTTGAGCACTCCGGTGACGATCTCGAACAGCGCCCCGCCGACCAGCATCAGCAATGACAGGCGCTCCAGCACCTGGGCGATCGAGCGGACCGGCGGCCACACGAACAACCGCGGGATCACCGACCACAGCTTGGCCAGCACCACCGGGATGATCACCAGGCCCAGCCCCACGTGCAGACCCTGGGTCAGCCGGTACAACCACGACGGGCGGGTCGGCCAGGTGAAGGCGGGCAGGCGCAGCCAGCCGACGTCGGACGGGATGGCCTGGCCGAACTGCGGCGCATAGGCGATGTAGGACAGCAGCCCGGTGATGATGACGATCGGCAGCGCGATCAGCAGCACCAGCCCGAACACCGACGTTAGCCACGGGCCGCGCAAGGGGCTTCGAAATTGGCCCAGCAACCGCGAGAGCCGCCGTACACCTGGCGGTGGTCGGTCGAGCGCACGCCGCAGGCTCATACGGCCGCCAGGCTCGCGATCATCCGGCCGCCGATCAGCCGGACGCCGGTCAGCGTCAGGCCCACTTGCGCGGCCAACGTGGTGGCGCTGTCCACGCCGACCGATGCCCATCGGAACCAGGGCCCGACGTCGCGGGCCGTCTCCAGACGCACCCAGCGCTCGCGGATGCCGATGACCTCGGTGTCGAACTCGGCGACACAGCGCCCACCGCGGCCCAGCAGTTCGGCGGCGCGGGCCAGGATCCGTCGCGGGTCGCCGCCGAGGCCGACATTGCCGTCGACGAGCAAGACCGTCTGCCAACAACCCGTTCCGGGCAGCGGCTCGAAGACGTCGCCCAGCAGGGCCGGCGCACCGCCGCGGCCCGCCAGGCGGATCGCCGTGGCAGACCGATCGATGCCGAGCGCGGGTATCCCCCGCTGGATCAGCATGGCGACCAACCGTCCCGGCCCGCATCCAAGCTCGATCGTCGGCCCCGTGCACATCTGCGTGACGGCCTCGTCGAAGACGTCATCGAAGGCGTCACGGGATGGGGTATTCGAACATCGATCACCCAACCAGCGGTGAGCCGGCAACGGCCGAACCTCACCGTCCTCATGGCGGACCCAACACCTCTCGCCACCGAGCGCCCGATCGTAGAGATGCCAGCATGTCACGCCTCCCGCATCGTGCACGACCAGGCGGCCCGGACGCGCCTCTGCCCCGGTGGGGGGTGTTGTTTCGAACCCGCATCGCCGACACGCTGATATCCGCGGGATGCGCCAGCGTTTCGATCAACCGGATCGATACCCCGATCTGCGATCGGCTAACCGCGCCCGAGCGGGGCCGCCCCGCCGACCGGGCCGAATGGTTCACGGGAGTGATTCGGCGCCAAGACCAGCCCGGATGGACACTGGATCGGTGCCGAACAACGACGTTCATCCCGACCTACGGCGAATCGCCCGCTTCACTCCCCGGCGGCTGGTCGGTCCCCGGACATTGCCCCTGATCCGAAGGTTGATGGCGCTGCGGGACCGGCGCACAAAAAGCGATGCCGAGGTAATCACCCTGAGCTCGGGGCCCAGTGTTCGGCTGTTCCGGCCCGTCGGTATCACGGAGCCCACACCTGCGCTGCTGTGGATCCACGGCGGCGGGTACGTGATCGGCTCCGCGCTACAGGACGATCCGCTGTGCCACCGGTTCAGCCGGAGGCTGGGCATCACCGTCGCGTCGGTGGAATACCGATTGGCGCCCGAACATCCGTATCCCACACCGGTGGAAGATTGCTACTCGGCGTTGACCTGGCTGGCCGGACTCCCGTCCGTGGACCCACGGCGGGTGGCGATCGGCGGCGGCAGCGCCCGCGGCGGGCTCGCCGCGGCCCTGGCCCTGCTGGCCCGCGACCGCGCCGAAGTCACGCCCGCGTTTCAGCTTTTGGTGTATCCCATGCTCGATGACCGCAGTTCGGCCACCGGCCACAACCCGAACCACCGCCTGTGGAACGCCCGCAGTAATCACTTCGGCTGGACGGCATATCTCGGTGATGCAGACCCGCAGGTCGCCGTCCCGGCGCGGCGCGACGATCTCAGCGGGCTGCCGCCGGCGTGGATCGGCGTGGGCACCCACGACCTGTTCCACGACGAAGATCTCGCCTACGCCGAACGCCTGCGAAACGCCGGGGTGCAGTGCCAGGTCGAAATCGTCCCGGGAGTCTTCCACGGCTTCGACCTGTGGGTGCCGAAAGCCCAAGTGTCACAGCGGTTTTTCGACGACCAGTGCGAGACTTTGCGCTCCGCACTCGCCTTGGCGGGCTAAGCGCCGGTCACATCGCGAAGTAGACGAGCTCGCCGCCGATTACGGTGGCCGCGACCATGCCGGCGTCCAGCTCGGCCAGTGCCGTCGCCGGTGGCTCGGTCAGCACGCAGAGGTCCCCCTGCTGCCCGGTTTCCACGGTCCGCGCCTTGCCCGGCCGGTCCGGACGGCCCAGGAACATCGTCAACGCCTTTGTCGCCGAGACACATTCGTTCGCGTTGAGCACGGCACCGCTCGGTGTGGTTCGGTACACCGCGGCGCGCATCGCCGTCCATGGGTCGCCGTGGCCGAACGGCATGTCGGTGGACAGCGCCACCGGCACCGCCGCGTCCAGCAGCGAGGCGACCCGCCACAGCTGGCCGTGCTCGGCGGCGGGGACGTCGGCGAGGTACTGATCGCCGCGCTCGGCGACGAAGTTGGGCTGCGTCACCACAGTGACACCGAGATCGGCGAGGTCGCTCAGGTTATCGTCGGGCACCACGGCGGCATGTTCGATGCGATCCAGCGGATGGCTGCCGGCCGCGCGCAGGGCCGCGATCGTGACCACCAGTTGGGCCGCGGTCACGCAGTGCACGGCGACCGGCCGGCCGTCGCTGTGATGGTCGGCGATCCAGGCCGTCAGGGAGTCCGGGTCGAGACGGTCGTCGTGCAGGATCTTCTTCCCCGGGGACAGGAAGCCCGGCCGCGGCCGAAACTCGCCGCGACGGTGCGCCACCGACAGCGAGACGATGTCGTCGACGCCGAGGTCGGGGGTGGCGTCGGTGACGCCCGTGACCCCGGTCGCGGTGATTCGGCGGCTGAGTTCGGCCAGGTCGGTTTCGCGCTGCTGCAGCGCGTCCGACCAGCCGCGGTCGGCGCTGCGTAGGCGCCCGTCGGGATGTTCGGGCAGGCCGACCCGGCCCAGCGCCTCGGAGTTGAGCATCCACAGTGCACCGCTGCGGTGCTGGATGCGCACCGGAATGGTGCGCACCACGGCATCCAGAGCGGTCCGGTCCAGCTCCCCGGCGACCGACTCGTGATAGCCGACGGCGCGAATCCACCCGTCGGGACCCGGCGTGGCGTTCGACAGCAATTGGGTGAGCTGGGTTTTGGTGGTGACCCCGGGCGGTCCGACGAAAAACGAATCCAACGCCGAAGCCGCCGAACGCAGGTGCACATGGTGGTCGTGCAGCCCGGGAATGACCGTCCCGCCGCCCGCGTAGAGCACACCCTCGCCCCGACCGGCGACCAGGCCGTCACCGATCTCGTCGATCTGCGCGCCGACCCGGATATCGGTGACGGTCCCGTCCAGCAACGTGGCTCGCTTGATCAGCATGACAGGCAACGTCTTTCGCAGACCAGGCGGCGCACGGCGTCGTTATCGGCGCCCATTTCCGGCGCCGGGCCACAGGTCGGTGGTGTGTGCGGTGGCGGCGCCGGGTGCCCCGCGACCGATGCACCGGTCGGCAGCGCGGCGTAGGTCGCGGCCACGCCGGCCATCGACATGTGGATCACCTCGCCGCCACCCCGGCCGAGCGAATCGGCCACCGCCCGGGTGGCTTCCAGCCCCGTCAGCGGGTCGGCGATGGCGTCCCCGCAAAACACCGGTCCCAGCGGGCTGGTGCCCACCAGGCCACCGGCCACCGCAGCGTCATCGCCGAACGCGGCCCGGGGGTCTTCGTAACCGTTGATGCGCAACCAGATCCGTCCCGCCCGCGGCGCGACGTCGTCGGGCCCGAGCCCGCGCCGCGCCAGCGCGGCGGGACGCGAGCCTTCGATCACGACGTCGGCGACCGCGAGCAACTCGCGCAGCTCCTCGGCTTGTGTGTCGAAATCGACGCAGTACGAGAGCTTTTCACCGTTGATCCAGTCGAAGAAGGCCCGGTCGCCGTGCCGGGTGCCGTCCGGGCGGCGCGGGCTTTCGACTTTGACCACGGTCGCTCCGGCGCGTGCCAGCAGCTGCCCACACAGCGGCCCGGCCCACATCGACGACAGGTCGGCCACCAGCAGGCCCGGCCACTGCCGGTTCGACGCTCGGGGCCCCAGGGCGCGAACGCGCGGCGGGGTGGCCGTGACCTCGCCCAGGCCGGCCGCCGGGAGGTCGAGCAGAGCCGCGCCGTCGATGATGGTGGAGACATCCCGTGTCGCGGCCCAATGCCGCAGCGCCGGCCACGGGTCGGCGGGGACGTCGTCGGCCCGCAGCAAGGCGGGCACGGCCGCGACGTCGTCGGGGCGGGACAGCGTGATCGCGCACCAACCATCGCGCGCGGCCAGCAGCCGGGTGGCGCCACCGGCCGACACCCGGCCGCCGCGGGCCAACCCGAGCAGTGCGGCCCGACCCGTGAGCAGGCCGGCCGCGCCCACCGCAACGCCCGTGCGGTCGCCGATCTCGGCGGCCACGCACTCGGCGTGAGCCAGCACGTTCGCGCGGGAGAAGTCGGGCGGCCCGTCGGGCAGTCCCGTCAGGTAGGCCAGCCCGCTGCTGCCCCACTTCGACAATGCCGAACTCACGCCCACCATTGTGCGCGCCACTCGGAGCGGGGCTGTCTCTTTGGCTCGCGGGCGTAACGCCAGTGCGAAAAATCGTGCGGGATTTCGCCGTGGCGTTACGCCCGCGAACCAATTAGAAATGCAGCGCGGTGAATCGCCAGTCCAGCACCGGCCGGTCGGGCTCACCGTCGGACTCGCCGACCGCGTAGACCAGCGACCGTAGTCCCAGCAGGCCGCCATGATCGGAGGCCTCGGCGGACTCGACGTGCAACTCGCTGTGGAGCGTGTCGCCCTCGTGCACCGGCCCGGTGTGATCGCAAGACTCCCAGCCCAGCACAGTCACCAGGTTCGGCAGGAGCCGGCTCGCCTGCGCAAGGGCGAGCCCGATGGTGTGCCCGCCATACACCAGCCTGCGCCCTCCGACGCGCGAATCATGGTGTGTGGCAGCGATGTTCAGGGTGAGTCGGGCGAGTTCGGGCGCGCCGCTGACGACATCGCCGGTGCTGCGCAGCACCGCACCCGCCAGGTCGGGGTCAAAATGCGGACCCGGCACCTTGTTTCGGAACACGTCGCCGTCCCAGTGCGCGGTCGGGTCGGCGGCCGGGCCGGGCACGCCGGCGCCGATGGCCGACAGATCGTCGCCGGGCGTGCCGGAGGGACGCCAGCCCGGGCTGGCCGGCAGCATTGCGCACCGGTAGAAGTCGAGGACCAGCTGATCGGCCTGGTCGATCGTGATCATCCGCAGCGCCGCCATTCCCGTCGGCGCCCGGTCCGGCTTGAGCGAATTTGCCCGCAGCCCAACCACTTCGGTGCGGGTGTAAATGGTGTCGCCGATCACCGGGAATCGGTGAAAGGTGAGGCCACGGTAGAACAGGTTGGCCTTGACCCGCTGGGTGGCCAGCGTCGACTGCCCGATCGCGACGTCGCAAACGAGCGCCGGATGTGCCAGCGGCCCTGGCACGCCGGTCACCGCGGTGCAGAGAACGGCGTCCAGCGCCAGTCGCAGCCGGTCCCCCAGTATCGCCTGATGCGCAGCGGCCAACCCCGATGACAGCGTCATCGCCGGTGCCCAATCGAAGACCTGGCCTATCGAGAGATCGTCGAAGTAGGGGCCGCCCTCGCGGATACGCGCATACCCGTCACCAATCACAACGCCACATGCTGGCAGGCTATCGAATCGGGGGTCAACGCCGGAGGGTGGTCACAGGTGAACGACGAGGAAGACATGCTGGTCGCCACGGTGCGGGCGTTCATCGACCGGGACGTCAAACCGAGCGTCCGCGAGGTCGAGCACGCGAACACCTACCCCGAGTCGTGGATCGAGCAGATGAAGCGGATCGGCATCTATGGCTTGGCCATTCCCGAGGAATACGGCGGGTCCCCGGTGTCGATGCCGTGTTATGTGCGGGTGACCGAGGAGCTGGCACGGGGGTGGATGAGCCTGGCCGGTGCGATGGGCGGGCACACCGTGGTGGCCAAGCTGCTCACGCTGTTCGGCACCGAGGAGCAGAAGCAGACATTCCTGCGGCCGATGGCCACCGGCGAGCTGCGGGCCACCATGGCGTTGACGGAACCGGGCGGCGGCTCGGACCTGCAGAACATGACGACGACCGCCCTGCCCGACGGCTCAGCCGGCTTGCGGATCAACGGTTCCAAGACCTGGATTTCCAACGCGCGCCGCTCGGGGCTGATCGCGCTGCTCTGCAAGACCGACCCGAACGCCACGCCGCGGCACAAGGGCATCTCGATCGTGCTCGTCGGGCATGGGCCGGGGCTGACGGTGTCGCGGGACCTGCCCAAGCTCGGCTACAAGGGCGTCGAGGCCTGCGAGCTGTCGTTCGACGACTTCAGGGTGCCGGCGTCGGCGGTGCTGGGAGGCCAGATGGGCGAGGGCTTTTCGCAGATGATGAAAGGCCTCGAGACGGGTCGCATTCAGGTGGCCGCCCGAGCCCTGGGTGTGGCGACGGCGGCGCTCGAGGACGCGCTGGCCTATGCCCAGCAACGGGAAAGCTTCGGCCGGCCGATCTGGAAACATCAGTCGGTCGGCAACTACCTGGCCGACATGGCGACCAAACTCACCGCGGCCCGCCAGCTGACCCGCTATGCCGCCGAGCGCTACGACAGCGGCGAGCGCTGCGACATGGAGGCCGGGATGGCCAAACTGTTCGCCTCGGAGGCCGCTATGGAGATCGCCCTGAACGCCGTACGCATCCACGGCGGCTACGGCTATTCCACCGAATACGACGTCGAACGCTATTTTCGCGACGCGCCGCTGATGATCGTCGGCGAGGGCACCAACGAGATACAGCGCAACGTGATCGCCGCGCAGCTCGTTGCCCGGGGCGGGATCTGAAGGCGAATCTCCCGGTCCGACATCGGAGTGTGCTGTATATTTGCCTGACTTCTCACACCGGCAAAGCGGCGGGGGAGCAAGCGTGACTGGGACCGGAAGGAACCAAAGGGAGGCAGCTGGCCATGAGTTATCCCCCAGGGCCGTACGAAGGTTCCCCGGAATGGCAGGGCCAGCCGCCGGCTTGGCAGGGCCAGCCACCGCCCGGATGGCAGAGCCAGCAGCCGGCGGGTTGGCAAGGCCAGCAGCCGGGCTGGCCGGCCCAGCGCGAACCCGACAACTATCTCGTCTGGGCGATCCTGTGCACGGTCTTGTGTTGCCTGCCCTTCGGCATCGTCTCGATCGTGTACTCCACCAGGGTTTCCGGGCTTTGGGCCCAGGGACGTTATGCCGAGGCCCAGTCCGCGTCCGACAGCGCGAAGAAGTGGGCCATCATCGGCGCGATCGTGGGTGGCGTCATCTATGTGATCATCGGCATCTTGTACGCCTTCATCTTTGCGGTGGCCGTCTCCAACCTCCCGTCCACTACCACCACCACATACTCGGGGTTCTGAGCAACGCGCTGGCCGCCAACCTAGTTCGCGTCCACCAGCCCCCAGGCGCGCGCGGTATCGATGCCGACCGTGTGCCCGGACAGCACCAGATACGCCGTGCGCCAGCGCCCGATCCGGCGCGTGACGCTGACGGTACCGCCGGCGCCAGGAATCAGCCCGAGGCCCAATTCGGGTAATCCGAACACCGAATCATCGTGCGCCTCAACCCATCCGCAAAACGCCGCCATCTCCAATCCGCTGCCCATCACGCGGCCGTGCACCTCGGCTCGGCATGACCGACCGAACCGGGCGGTCAGCGCGTCGAGCGCCAGGGCGGGGCTGTGCCGGGTGCGGGCCAGGTGCGCGCTCGCCGGGTCGGCGAAGGTGCCGAATTCCGCGAGGTCTCCGCCGCTACAAAACGACGGCCCGTTGCCGCTCAACACGATCCCGGTCACCGACGGGTCCAGCTGCGCGACTGTCAGCGCCTCGAGCAGCGCGGCCCGCGCGTCGGTGGAGAACGCGTTGTGACGTTGCGGCCGGTTGAATTCGATCCGCAGCGTGTCGCCGTCGCGCCGCGCCAGCACCGGGTCGGCGATGTCGGGCATGCGAGCCGGGCCGCGCTCGTCCAGCCAGCGCGCGAACTCCGGACCGGCCTGCAGGGTCGAGTAAGCCAACGACTCGGTCACCACCCCGGCCAGCGCCGGGCCCCCGGGGTCGACCGCACGCAGCACGTCGTCGCACACGCTGCTGGCGTGCGGCCAGCGTTGACAGCGTTGCGTCAGCTCGGCCAGAGCTCCGGGCACCGAATCGACGGTGACCACTCTGCGATCGGCGCAAGCGTCTTCGGTGAGCGTGAAAGTCGCTGTCTGGGGCCAGTATTCGGCCTGCGCGATATCAGCGGCCGAGCCGACGGCGACGATCACACCCGGCGGTGACCCGACGGCCAAGTCCGGCACACTCGACAGGTCGACCACCCGGAGCATGGGTCACACCGAATACTTGGCGATCAGGGCGTTCTTGTAGAGCTTCCCGGTGTCGGTGCGCGGCAGCTGCGCCTCGAACGCGATCGACCGCGGACATTTGTAGTGCGCCAAGTGGTCTCGCAGCCATGTGGTCAGCTCGTCGGCGAACCGATCGGTGGCATCGGCCGGATCGACGGTCTGCACCGCCGCCATAACGCGCTGACCCATCTCGTCGTCGGGAACGCCGAACACCGCGGCGTCCAACACTTTTGGATGGGTGACCAGAAGGTTCTCGGCCTCCTGCGGGTAGATGTTCACCCCACCGGAGATGATCATGTGGTGACGCCGGTCCGTCAAGAACAGATAGCCCTCGTCGTCGAGGTAGCCGACGTCGCCGACCGTAACCCATCCGTGCTTGTCCCGCGACGCAGCGGTTTTCGTCGGGTCGTTGAGGTATTCGAAGGAATACCCGCCCTCGAAGTAGATCTCACCGGCGTGGCCGGGCGGCAGCTCGTTGCCGTCTTCGTCGACAATGTGCACCCCACCCAGCATTGGTTTGCCGACCGAACCCGGATGGGCCAGCCAGTCCTCGGCGGTGATCAGCGTCGAGCCGATCGCCTCCGATGACGCGTAGTATTCGTCGACGATCGGTCCCCACCAGTCCATCATCTGCTTCTTGATCTGCACCGGACACGGCGCGGCGGCGTGCATCGCCCGTTTGAGGCTGGACAGGTCGTACGAATCCCGAACATCTTGAGGCAGTTTCAGCATCCGAACGAACATCGCCGGCACAAACTGGCTGTGGGTCGCCCGATGGCGCTGGATCGCGTCCAGCGTTCCCTCGGCATCGAACTTCTCCATGACCACCGTCGTAATGCCCCCGGCCTGAACGCTCATCGACCACACCGACGGCGCGGTGTGGTACAACGGCGCCGGGCTGAGGTACACCGCGTCGGGATCCATCCAGAAGCCGACCAGAGCCGACATCATGCCCGGCGCCTCCTCCGGTGGGAGGTGCGGCAATTCGCGTTTGATTCCCTTGGGCCGGCCGGTGGTGCCCGACGAGTACTGCAGCAGGTCGCCCTCGATTTCGTCGCCGATCGGCGTGTCCGGTTGATCCGCAACGCATTCCGGGTAGCGCTCCCAGCCCGCCAAATCACCGTCGGCGATCATCAACAGGTCTGGCAACCCGCTGGGCAGATGCTCGGCCAGCCCCGCGCAGGTCTCCCGCAACGCCGCCGATCCGATGATCCCCTTGGCGTTGCTGTTGTCGACGATGTAGGCGGCCTCGGCCGCGGTCAGGTGGGTGTTGATCGGCACGTAGTACAAACCGCTGCGGCGGGCCGCCCACATCACCGCGTGGATGTGCTCGTTGTTCTCCATCAGGATCGCGACGGTGTCCCCCTCTTGCAGACCGGCGTGGCGGAATCGATGCGCCAGCCGATTGGCGCACGCTTCCAGGTCATCGAAGGTGATGACCGTGCCGGACGGGTACAGGATGACGGCAGGTTTGTTGGCGCCGATGAAGGGGCGAATCTGCATGGGCCGACTGTACGACGCACGGCTTGACGGGTGTCATGAGGGCGCGCTAGTCCCCCGCAAGCGGGTGGGGGTACCTCCCACTTGTGGGGGCGTGCCCCCAGGGCAGCAGCAGGGCGCTGTCGCCGAATTCATGCCATAGATAGCCGTGTTCGAGGGCTTCCCGGTAGGCCATCCCGACCAGTTCCGGGCCCGCGACGGCCTCCAGCAGTAACAGGTGTGAGGCGCCGGCGTCGTGCCACCCGGTGACCAGGCCGTCGACCACCCTGCACGGGCGGCCGGCACCGAGCACCAGATCGGTCCAGCCGACCGCCTGCCGTACCACGCCATCGGCGTTCGCGGCCGACTCCAGGGCGCGGGTCACTGTGGTGCCGACGGCGATCACCCTGCTGCCGGCCTGGTGCGCCGAGTTGACCAACCGCGCGGTGGCCGCCGGCACGTCGAACGACTCGGGAGTCGGTGGCTCGCCCGCCTCCGCCGACGACACGCCCGCGTGCAGCGTGATCGGCGCGATCCCAATCCCCGCGGAGACCAGAGCGGTCACCAGTTCGGTGCTGAACGGCCTGGCGGCGCTGGGCATTTCGGCGCTGCCCGGATGCCGGGCGAAGACGGTCTGGTAGTAGCGCAGCGGCCATTGTTGCGGCACGTACGAATACCTGATCGGCCGCCCATGCCGGGCGAGGTACGGCCCGACGCCGCCCGCAGGGCCTTCGATGACCACCCGCGCGGTCCACAGCCGGGCGCCCTCGACCCCGGCTTCCGGATAGGACGAGCCGATGGCGAGCGCAGCGCCGCCGGGCATTTCGATGCGTTCACCGGGCCGGACGTCGGTGATGTGTCCGGCCGCTTGAGCCGCGGGCCGCAGTTCGACCACCCAGGTCTTTTCGGCCGCGCGCCATCGAGAAGTGCACGGCGATGGGCCGCCCGGCCCGGCGGCCGTCAACCGCGGCGGGCATGGTGGCGGAGTTGTTCACCACCAGGAGATCGCCCGGTCGCAGGTAAGCACCGAGGTCGGCGAAGCGGGCGTGGCTGACCCCGCCCGGCCGGGCAACCAGCAGCTTGACCGCGTCGCGGGCGACGCCGTGCGCTTCGGGCGGCTCGATGGCATCGGAGCCCGGGGGACGGTGGAACTGGGTAGTCGGCATCGCGAGAGTCATGGCCGCGCCCCGGATAGCAACAGGTCCGCGGCCCGGTAACGGCCCGCGGCGGGCCCGGTGTCCAGCAGGCGCAGCAACGCCGGCACGACGGATTCCGGCTCGGCCCGGTCGGAGATGTCCTCACCGGGAAATGCGGCCTGATGCATCTCGGTCCGCATGTCACCCGGATCGAAGGCGTAGACGGGTACGGCCGGGACCTCGGCGGCGAGGACGGTCGACAGCTGGTCCAGCGCGGCCTTCGACGACCCGTATCCGCCCCAGCCCGGATACCGCTCGACGGCGGCGTCGGAGGTCAGATTGACGATTACCCCCGCGTTGTCGGTAAGCGCCGGCAGCGCCGCCTGGATCAGCGCGAGCGGGGCGAACACGTTGGCCTGGTAGACGGCCCACAGCTCGCCGGGCGGGTAGTCGGCGAGTGCCGGTTGCGGGCTGGGCCCGAGTCGGCTGGCGTTGTTCACCAGAAGCCGAAGGGGCCCCGCCTTGATCGCGGCGGCGACCAGTGCGTCACGATGCGACGCGTCGGTGACGTCGCCGGGCAACGCAATGAATCCGGTCGAATTCAGCTCTTTGACAGTGGTTTTCAGGTCAGCGGCGCGGCGGGCATCGGCGACGACCGCCCACCCCCGGTCGAGCAGGGCGGCGGTCAACGCCCTACCGAACCCGCGCGAGGCGCCGGTGACAATGGCAACGGGACGTGATTGAGATTGAGTCATACGGCCCATAGTGATAGTTGAAGTAAACTTTCAGTCAAGTCTCCAATTCGAGGGAGCCACATGGACAAGCGGGATTTGTTCACTGTCAGCGAAATCGCCCGCCGCAGCGGCTTCGCCGCCTCGGCGATCCGGTTCTACGAGGGCCAGGGCCTCATCACGGCAACTCGGACGTCTGGCGGGCAGCGCCGATTCGAACGACAGATGCTGCGGCGCCTGGCCTTCATCCGCGCCGCCCGCAACGTCGGATTGAGCCTGGACGAGGTTGCCGACGCGCTGGCGAAGCTTCCCGACGGCCGCACCCCCACCCGCGCGGACTGGGCCCGGCTGTCCAAAACCTGGCGCGCACGCCTCGATGACCAGATCGCCGGGCTGATCGCGCTTCGCGACAACCTGGACTCGTGCATCGGCTGCGGCTGCCTGTCACTGAAGCGCTGCGCGATCTCCAATCCGGGCGACACGGCAGCGGTCGCCGGAGCGGGCGCGGTGTACCTGCCGAAGTCGCTGCGAAGGCAGTCGATCGGCGCCTCCCGCCGGGGGTTCTAGCTCGACCTAATCGGCATCAGCCAGCCGCTGCTTGAGCGCCTCGAACTCGTCCTTGACGCCGGTGGGCAGCTTCTCCGCGACGAACTCGAACCACTCCTCGATCAACGGCAGTTCCTTGCGCCATTCGGCCGGGTTAACCACCAACGCTTGCTCTACATCGGCCGGATCGACATCCAGCCCGTCCAAGTCCAGATCCTCGACGGCCGGCACGATACCGATCGCGGTGTCCTGGCCGCCGGCCTTGTGCTCGATGCGGTCGACGATCCACTTCAGCACCCGGCTGTTCTCGCCGAAGCCCGGCCACAGGAACTTGCCGTCTTCGCCGCGGCGGAACCAGTTGACGAAGAACACCTTCGGCAGCTTGGACTCGTCGGAGCTCTTGCCCAGGTCGATCCAGTGCTGGAAGTAGTCGCCGACGTGGTAGCCCAGGAACGGCAGCATGGCCATCGGGTCGCGGCGCACGGTGCCGACCTTGCCCTCGGCGGCGGCGGTCTGCTCGGAACCCAGGGTGGCTCCCATGAACACGCCGTGCTGCCAGTCGCGGGCCTGCGTCACCAGCGGCACCGTCGTCTTGCGGCGGCCGCCGAACAGGATCCCCGAGATCGGCACCCCTTGCGGGTCGTCCCATTCCGGCGCCAGGATGGGGCACTGCGACATCGGCGTGCAGTACCGCGAATTCGGATGCGCAGCTTTGGTTTCCGTCTCGCGAATAACCCAGTCCTGGCCCTTCCAGTCGATCAGGTGATCCGGCTCGCCCTCCAGGCCTTCCCACCACACGTCGTTGTCGTCGGTCAGCGCGACGTTGGTGAAGACGGTGTTGCCCGCGGCGATGGTCCGCATGGCGTTGGGGTTGGACTTCCAGTTCGTGCCCGGCGCCACCCCGAAGAAGCCGAATTCCGGATTGACCGCATACAACCGGCCATCCTTGCCGAACCGCATCCAGGCGATGTCGTCGCCGAGCGTCTCGGCGCGCCAGCCCGGGATGGTCGGCTGCAGCATCGCCAGGTTGGTCTTGCCGCACGCCGACGGGAACGCCGCGGCGAAGTAGTACGCCTTGTTCTCCGGGGAAATCAGCTTGAGGATCAGCATGTGCTCGGCGAGCCAGCCCTCGTCGTGGGCCATCGCCGACGCGATGCGCAGCGAGTAGCACTTCTTGCCCAACAGTGCATTGCCGCCATAGCCGGAGCCGTAGCTCCAGATCTCCCGGGTGTCCGGGAAGTGGGTGATGTACTTGGTCTCGTTGCACGGCCACGGCACATCCTCTTGGCCAGGCTCGAGCGGCGCCCCAACGGAGTGCAGCGCCTTGACGAAGAACCCGTCGTCACCCATCTTCTCCAGGGCGGGCGTGCCCATCCGGGTCATCACCTTCATCGAGGCGACGACGTATTCGGAGTCGGTGATCTCCACGCCGAGCTTGGGGTCGTCGGCGCCGAGCGGGCCCATGCAGAAAGGCACCACCCACATGGTGCGACCGCGCATGCACCCGTGGTACAGCTCGGTCATGGTGGCCCGCATCTCGGCCGGCTCCATCCAGTTGTTGGTCGGCCCGGCGTCGATCTCCCGCTCAGAACAGATGAAGGTCCGCGATTCCACTCGCGCCACGTCGGACGGGTCGGACAACGCCAGGAATGAGTTGGGGTGATTCTTCGGGTTCAGCCGCCTGAACGTGCCGGCCTCGACCAGCTGATCGGCGAGCCGTTGCCACTCCTCGTCGGAACCGTCGGCGAAGACCACCCGGTCAGGCTGGGTGAGCTCGGCGACCTCCTCCACCCATGACAGCAGCCCCTGGTGATTCGTGGGCGCGGTGTCCAGACCGGGAATGGTCACTGTCATCGAACTCTCCTGGATTCTTCTGCCTGCTTGCTCGGCATCTCGTGGTTACGTATGCACTCGCCCACACAACCGTTCACATGGTGGCGTTAACTACAGGTTATCGCGGGCAACTTGTCGGGAGGGTCTCGGGCGGGTATAAGCCTTCTCACAACAACGATTCAGAAACAGGGCCAAACGTCACTCGAGATGGCCATTCGCGCTCCGTGAAGCCGGTTTATCGGTTTCGGCCCCATCCCCATCCCCATCCCCGGCCGAGCCCTCGGGTTCGGATGCACCCGGTTCTCCCAGTTCCGCACGAACGGCGTCCAGCGCGGCCTTAACCGTGGGCATCTCCCGGTCGCGCACCGCCGCCGCGCGCGCCGCGGCGATGGCATGCTCGCGAAGTTCACTGTCGATGGCGCTGACCTGATCGGCCACCTGCGCGTTCTCCGCCTCATCCCGAGCGATCAGCGCGGTGCTCAGCGCCGACTCGGCGACCAGCACGCGGGTGGCGACCAACTCCTCGACCACCGACCGCAGCGACGACGTCACATCGCCCGCCCAGCGGTCCAGCAACGCCCGGTCATGCAGCAGCCCGCGGATGTGGATGACGACGAACGTGACCGCCAGCCCGATCGCGACGCACCCCACGGCCCCCGCTATAGCCAGCCCGGGGCTCAGCCGAGAGGCCAGCCCGCCCACCAACCGGCTGAGCGTCAGCGCCACGCCGAGCCCGAACCCGGCGCCCAACAGCATCATCAGCCAGGTCTCCGCGCGCCGGGATTTCAGGGGCGGCGGCGGGATCTCGACCGTCGGCAGCTTCTCCTCTCCCTTTTGGAAGGCGGGCAACGCCACCGGCACACCCAACACCTGCGCGACGTCGGCGAGCTGGGTGCTGGTGCCCTCGCCCACCTCGGCCACCACCTCGTCGACCCGGCCGCGCGTGTGCGCCTCGAAGCCGGACATCTTCCGCCGGGACAGACCGGCGGCGTCCTCCTGCAGCTCGGAGCGCACCGAGGAGCATCGGTTGCGCGCGAAGTAGGACAACTGGACCCGGGCCTGCTGAATCTGGCCGCGCAGCGTGATGGTGCGCTCGGTTTTCGACTGGCGGCGCTGCCGCAGGGCCGCGCTGCGTTCTTCGCGCAACCCGTCAACCCGCGCCCGCCGACCGGCACCCTCGGCGTCGCGGTCGAACCGCTGCGCGACATTCTGCAGCCGGGATTCCCAGGCGCGCAACCTATTTCGGCGGGGGATATCGGAATCGGCGAGTTGTGCGGCGACCGTCTCGGCCAGGTCGTCGACGCTCGGCTCGCCGAGGTCGGGCGCGGCGGCCGCACCGACCCAGGGCGCCCGGGCGTACCGCGGCGCGTGTGCGGCCAGTGTGTCGCGGTTGGCGTCGACCACGTCGCGCCAGTTGCGGTGCACGTCGATCTTGGACACGACACCCACGACCACGTCGGTGTACTCGGCGGCGGCATCGAGCAGCGCACAGTCAGATCCGGTCAACTGCGCCGCCGCCGAAACGACGAACACCGCCGCGGTCGGCGCGTCGCCGGGTCCCAGATCCGTCGCCTCGACGAACTTGTGCTGCGGCAGCCGTTCGCGCAGCGCCGCCACCACCGCGGTGACGCCGGCCATCCACGGGCCGGTCACCAACACCACGTCGCGGCGGTTGATCGCGGGCGAGTCCAGCCGGGGCCCGATCGTCGCCACCAGCGCGTCCACCCGGGCGGCCGGATCCTCGCCGGCCTCGCCGCTCACCAGCACTCCCCGGGCAGCGAGCCGCAGGCCTGCGACCAAAGCCGCAGCGATCCCCGGGCGATGTCGGCACCGCAGGCGCGGTGCAACTCGCTCACCGGGCCCAGTTTTCCAAGGCTGTAGCGCTGCCAATGCACCGCGCGTGGCAGGTGCGCGGCCGGATCGTCGCGATCGCCGCCGCCGGGCTCCAGCCCGGCCGCCTCGGCCACGTCAACGGCGGCCGCCATGCGGGCAACCACCGTGTCGTCGCGGGATAGAAAGCCACTGATTGACTCGCCGGTCTGGTCCTGGGAGATGGCCAGGGCCTCCAATTCCGCGACGGCCGCAAGCACCCGCTGGTAGCGCACCTCCGCGCCGATCACCGAAATCTTGTTCAGGACGGCATCGAGACCGCTCATTCGGCGCAGCAGGGCGCGGACCTGTGCCGGCGTCCTACCCTGCCGGACCGCGGCGATGCCGAGCGCGGTGCCGAACAGGTCCAGGGTGTCCAGTAGGCGCAGCCGCACGTCCGTCGGCACCGGATTATCCGCCGCCAGGAACCCCGCGAAGGAGCCGTCGAGGCAGGTGGCCCCGCCCGGATCGGCGGCCAGCGCCCGCAGCGCCGCCCACAGCGTGCCGTCCACGTCTTCCAGCGACGCCAGCGCGAGCAGACCGCTCATCGGCTCGATGGGAGCCCCGGCGAGCGCGGACAAACTCATGCAGCGCTTCCGCGCCGTCGCGATCGGCCCGTCACCGGCCCGGCCGGACAGGGCCAGGTCGGCCTTGTTCAGCACCGCAACCACCGGGCGTCCGGCGGCGGCGATGGCGTCGGTGTCTTCGGGTTTGACCACCTCGGCGGTGACGTGGACGACTATGTCGGCCGCCGAGGGCGTCATCCCGGTGCTCGCCGAGATCCCCCCCGCGCTTCCGGCGCGGTCCAGGGCACGCGCCACCGTGCTGCGACCCACTCCGCGGAGTCCGCCGACGACCACGCGCAGCGGCGCGGCGGCTCGCTCGGCGATCGCCGTCACGCGCGGGTCGGCGGAACCGGCAGCAAAGCGTGCCAGCTCGTCGACGAAAATTTGGTGCCCCTGTCCCGTCATGTCCTGCCTGTTCGATCCGATAGGTCCGATCGCCCGGCCGGCGTGTCCCCGCCGGGTGCGAGGCCGTCGCCGAGGCTGGATCCGTTTGCCGGACCGGATCCCGATTGCCCGGCTCCTCCTCACTCCGCTCACGCGGACCGCATCGTCGCCGGGCGGCCGATCGGGTCACACCGAATGGTGGCATCTGCGTCACCGAGATGCGAGCCACCGTCTATCTGTTACCAGCCGAAGGCAACTGTTGGGTATCAATCTGGACCAGGCGCGGCTACATCGGAGGTTCATGGGCCACCATGGACAAATGCATGCGCAACCCGGGGTCGCGACGTATCCCGATGCGCCCGTGGAGGCCGGCCTGGACACTGGACCTGAAACTGGACCCGAAACAAGAAAGACCATGGTCCCAGCACCCGAACAGCGCCACCTCCCGGCCACGAGTTTCCGCTCGCGGCGTTCCGCGCTTTCGGGGGCCCAGCGCCAGACCTGGGAGCGGCTGTGGCCGAAACTGGGCATCTCGGTCGGGGCTCCGCCCGAGGGGGCACCCCGCCTGGCGGAGCCGCTGGACACCCGTGCATGGTTCGGCCGTCAGGCGCCGGTGGTGCTCGAGATCGGCTGTGGCAGTGGCACATCGACACTGGCGATGGCAAAGGCCGAGCCCGATATCGACGTGATCGCGGTAGAAATCTACCGGCGGGGCCTGGCGCAGCTGCTGTGCGCGATCGACCGCGAGCACGTTGGCAATATCCGGTTGATCCGTGGGAACGCGATCGAGGTCCTGGACCGTCTGATCGCGCCGGGCTCGCTGACCGGGGTCCGCGTCTTCTTTCCCGATCCGTGGCCAAAGGCCCGCCACCACAAACGCCGGTTCTTGCAGCCGGGCACGATTGGCCTCATCGCGGACCGGCTACTCCCCGGTGGTGTCCTGCACGCCGCGACCGACCATCCCGGCTACGCCGAGCACATCGCCGAAGTCGGCGATGCCGAACCGCGGCTGTGCCGCGTCGACCCGGGTAGCCGGCTGGCGATGTCGGTCGTCCGCCCCATCACCAAGTACGAGACCAAGGCCCAAGAAGCGGCCAGCGCCGTGAACGAATTCATCTGGAAAAGGCTCGGAAAGGGCGATTGACTATGAGCCTGACAGAAGAGGCGACAGCAGCATCAGAAGCAGCATCAGAACCGCTGGACTCACCGGCGGTGCTGTCGGCCGAGGGCCTGAGCGGCTTCCAGCCGCCGGCCGGCCGCGTCCTGCTGGTCTGGGACGCCCCCAACCTCGACATGGGCCTGGGCTCCATCCTGGGCCGTCGCCCAACGGCCCTGGAACGCCCCCGTTTCGATGCCCTCGGCCGCTGGCTGCTGGCACGCACGGCCGAGGTCAGCTCCGCACGTCCGGGCGTCGTGATCGAACCCGAGGCCACGGTCTTCACCAACATCGCACCGGGCAGCGCCGACGTGGTTCGGCCCTGGGTGGACGCGTTGCGTAACGTGGGGTTTGCGGTCTTCGCCAAGCCGAAGATCGACGAGGACAGCGACGTTGACCACGACATGCTTGCGCACATCGCACAGCGGCATCAGGAGGGGCTTGCGGCGCTGGTGGTGGCTTCCGCCGACGGTCAGGCCTTCCGTCAACCGCTGGAAGAAATCGCACGCACCGGCGTTTCCGTACAAGTGATCGGATTTCGCGAACATGCCAGTTGGGCGCTAGCGTCGGATACCTTGGACTTCGTCGACCTGGAAGACATCGCCGGTGTTTTCCGGGAGTCGTTGCCGCGGATCGGCCTAGATTCGCTGCCTGACCAGGGGGCGTGGCTGCAGCCGTTCCGGCCGCTGTCTGCACTGTTGACCACGCGTGTGTGAGACTGGAAAACCAATGCGCGGGTCGCTACTGATCCAGTAAGGAGCTCACGTGTTCGCCTGGTGGGGTCGAACTGTGTACCGGTACCGGTACATCGTTATCGGGGTCATGGTGGCTCTGTGCCTCGGCGGTGGCGTATTCGGGCTCAGCCTGGGTAACCACGTTACGCAGAGCGGTTTTTACGACGACGGCAGCCAATCCGTGAAGGCCTCGATACTAGGCGACAAGGTCTACGGCCGCGACCGGACCGGCCACATCGTCGCCACCTTCACCGCTCCCGATGGGAAGAACGTCGACGATCCGGCGTGGCGACAGAAGATCGTCGACGAGCTGAACAAACTCAAGAACGACCACCCCGACCAGGTTCTCGGGTGGGCCGGCTACCTCGCCCTGTCCAACCCGGCCGACGCGTCCCCGCTGATCAAGGGAATGGCAACCGAGGACAAGAAGCACACCTTCGTCAGCATTCCCCTGAAGGGCAATGACGACGACACCATTCTCAACAACTACAAGGCCGTCGCCCCGGATCTGCAGAAGCTCGACGGCGGCACGGTCCAACTCGCCGGCCTCGAGCCCATCGCCAACGCGCTGGCGGGCACCATCGCCACCGACCAGCGTCGCATGGAGGTGCTGGCGCTGCCTGCGGTGACGGTGGTGCTGTTCCTGGTGTTCGGCGGCGCGATCGCCGCCGGCCTACCGGTGATGGTGGGTGGGCTGAGCATCGCGGGCGCGCTGGGCATCCTGCGGTTCGTCGCGATGTTCGGGCCGGTGCACTTCTTCGCCCAACCGGTGGTCTCGCTGATCGGCCTCGGTCTGGCGATCGACTACGGCCTTTTCGTGGTGAGCAGGTTCCGGGAAGAGATCGCCGAAGGCTACGACACCGAGGCCGCGGTGCGACGGACGGTGATGACGGCCGGGCGCACCGTGACGTTCTCGGCGGTGCTGATCATTGCTTCCGGCTCGAGCCTGCTGTTGCTGCCGCAGGGCTTCGTGAAGTCACTGACCTACGCGCTGATCGCGGCGGTCGGCCTCGCGGCGCTGTTGTCGATCACGCTGCTGCCCGCCTGCCTGGGCATCCTCGGTCGCCACGTCGACGCGCTCGGCGTGCGGACCGCGTTCCGCGTTCCCTTCCTGCGGAACTGGAAGGTTTCGCGCGCCTACCTCAACTGGCTCGCGGACCGGCTGCAGAAGACCAAGACCCGCGAAGAGGTCGAGGCCGGCTTCTGGGGCAAGCTGGTCAACTTCGTGATGAAGCGACCGCTGATGTTCGCCATCCCCATCGTCGTCGGGATGATCCTCCTGGTCATTCCGCTGAGCAACCTGTCGTTCGGCGGGATCAGCGAGAAGTACCTGCCGCCCAGCAATTCCGTCCGCGTGGCACAGGAACACTTCGACAAACTCTTTCCCGGCTACCGCACCGAACAGCTGACGCTGGTGATCCAGAGCGACAACCATAGCCCGGTCACCGATCAGCAGGTCGCCGACATCCGCAACAAGGTGTCCACGCTCACCGGTTTCACCAACAAGCAGTGGGATGAGCGGCCCTGCCCGGGGGTTGCCGGCAATCCGTGCGTTGCGGGACCCAACGGCACCACCCATCCGCAAGACGCCTCGGTGCGGGTGATCGAGAACGGCCTGGTCAACCGGAGCGATGCCGCCAGGAAGATCGACGAGCTGCGTGCGATCAGCCCGCCCAAGGGCCTGACCGTCTGGGTCGGCGGTACGCCGGCCCTGGAGCAGGACAGCATTCACGCCTTGTTCGCCAAGGCTCCGCTGATGCTGGTGGTTCTCGTCACGACCACGATGCTGTTGATGTTCCTGGCCTTCGGATCGATGGTGCTGCCGATCAAGGCCGCGGTGATGAGCGCGCTGACGCTGGGATCCACCATGGGCATCCTGACGTGGATCTTCGTCGACGGGCACTTCGCGAAGTGGCTGAATTTCACGCCGACACCGTTGATGGTGGTGATCATCGCGCTGGTCGTCGCGGTCGGCTACGGGCTGGCGACCGACTACGAGGTGTTCCTGGTGTCCCGGATGGTCGAGGCGCGAGAGCGCGGCATGTCCACCGCCGAGGCCATCCGGATCGGCACCGCAACCACCGGCCGCCTGATCACGGCCGCCGCGATGGTTCTCGCCGTGGTGGCCGCATCGTTCGTGTTCTCCGACCTTGTGATGATGAAGTACCTCGCGTTCGGTCTGATGGCGGCGCTGCTGCTGGACGCGACCGTGGTCCGCATGTTCCTGGTCCCGGCCGTGATGAAGTTGCTCGGCGACGACTGCTGGTGGGCCCCGCGCTGGGCCCGGCGCCTGCAGAACCGGCTGGGACTGGGCGAGATCGACCTTCCCGACGAGCGCAAGCGGCCCGGCGTCAACGGGCGGCCCGGCAGGCCTCCGGTCGCGGCGGCCAGCCTGGTCGCCGCGACGCCGCGGACACCGCACGACCCCACGCACGCCGGCGCGCTGGAGCCGTCGCGGCCGGCGCGGCCGGGTCCGGCCGGCCCGCCGGAGCCCAGGCCCGCCCAGGAATTGCCCGCCGGTGCGCCGAGCCCGCCGTCCCGCGCCGACACCGCGCGCCTCCAAACCAGGCCCAGCCAGCCGACGGACGCAACGACGGCGCGCCTGTCGGCACCCGGCCACGAACGATCCGCCGACGCGCGGGGACCGGCCGGCGCCGCGCCCCGGCCACCGGCACCCCCAACACCCCCGGCCCCGACACCGTCCAGCGGTCAGACCCGGGCCATGCCGGTCCCGACCACCCATTCCGGAGACAACAAGAACGACCCGGCCGACCCCACCGCCGCTCTCCCGGTCATGCGGTCCGACGCCAACGACTCCGATGCGGCCACCGAGCAGCTCAACGCCCACGGCGAAAGCGGCCATGGCGATAATGGCGACAGTCCGCGTCCACGCCGCCGCGCCGGCGGGGGCGGCGCGGGTGTCAGTGCCCAGGACCTGCTGCGCCGCGAGGGACGACTGTAGGGGCTGGTAGGCGCCTAGCGGTCAGTCGGGCTCGTCGGGCTTGTTTTCGGGGTCGTCCGGTTTCGCGTGGACGATCGCGCCCACCTCGTCGGCGTCCTCCGTCTGCTTTTCCGCTTCGGCGGAGGGATCCCGGGCGAGCAGCACCTGTATCGCGTTGTTGAGGAACGCGACCGTCGGAACGGCCAGCAACGCGCCGACGATCCCGGCAAGCACACCGCCGGTGGAGATGGCCAGCACCACCCCGAGCGGATGGATCGAGACCGCGCGGCCCATCACCAGCGGCTGCAGCAAATGCGCCTCGAGTTGGTTTACCGCGATTAGCAAACCCAGCGTGAACAGCGCATAGACGATACCCTTCGCCAGCAGGGCCACCACCACCGCCAGAAAGCCGGCGATCACGGCACCCACCAGCGGGATGAAGGCGCCTAAGAACACCAGTGAGGCCAGCGGCAGCGCTAACGGAATGCCCATGATCGCCAATCCCGTGCCGACACCCGCCGCATCGGTCAGGGCGACCAGGAACGTGGCCCGCACGTAGCCGATCAGCGACCCGTATCCGGCGTTGCCCGCCTCGCGCACCCTGTCCCGGACACCGACGGGAAAGATCTTGGTCACGTATTGCCAGATGTTGCGCCCGCCGTAAAGGAAGAAAATCAGCGTGAACAGCGCCAACACCGCGGCGGTGACCAGCTCGGTGATGGTCGCCGCGGTGGCCAGCGCGCCGCTGGTCAGCTTGGACTGATTGTTGTGCAGCGCCTGGATCGCGGCATTGCCCGCGTTGGAGATCTGCTCGCCGCGCAGATGCAACGGCCCCTCGATCAGCCACCTGCGGGTGGAGTCGATGCTGCGGGTCACCTGCTCGGTCAGGTCGGGCAAACCGTAGACGAACTGGATGATGACGAACGTCAGGATGCCGCCCAAAATCGCGAATCCGCCGAGCAGGACCAGCGCCACCGCGAAACCGCGCGGCAGGCCCCTGCGGTCGAGCCAGTCAACCGCCGGAACCAGCAAAGCGCTGATCATCAGCGCCAGCAACACCGGGACGACGATGATTTCAAGCTTCTCGACCACCCAGAGCAGGGCGACCGCCGCGGCCAGGATGATGAGCAACCGCCACGCCCAGGCCGCGGCCTTGCGGACAAGCGGTTCGACTGCCCCAGCCTCTAAGGCGTGGTCGAGGTTTGCCGGCATCTGGCCAGCCTATAGCGCGCAATTGCGCCCCGAGGGCCCCGCAAAGGCCTTCCGGGGGCCGTTTCGGGGGCCCGGGGTCCTTGCGGCCGGCACGATCCGGTTACGACGACGACACAGTCGGAGCCGCGCCCCCCTGGCCGCGCCACCTGCACGGTTACCCTAATGCACGTGCCGAACGACGCACCCACCCGCAAGCTGGACTTGACGCGCGAAGCAGCCCCGCGCGGCAAGTACTGGTTGGTGCGCTGGGTGATCCTCGGCATCGTCGCGATCGTGCTTGCTGTCGAGATCGCGCTCGGCTGGGACCAACTGGCCAAAGCCTGGACGAGTTTGTACGAGGCCAACTGGTGGTGGCTGATCGCGTCGGTGCTGGCGGCGGCCGCATCGATGCACAGCTTCGCCCAGATCCAGCGCACCCTGCTGAAATCCGCGGGCGTGCACGTCAAACAAGTGCGGTCGGAGGCGACGTTCTACGCCGCCAACTCGCTGAGCACCACGCTGCCCGGCGGGCCGGTGTTGTCGGCGACGTTCCTGCTCCGCCAGCAGCGGATCTGGGGCGCCTCGACGGTGGTGGCCTCGTGGCAGTTGGTGATGTCCGGTGTGCTGCAGGCGGTGGGGCTGGCGCTGCTCGGCCTGGGTGGCGCCTTCTTCCTGGGCGCCAAAAACAACCCGTTCTCACTGCTATTCACCCTGGGCGGCTTCGTCGCCTTGCTGCTGCTGGCCCAAGCGGTGGCGTCGCGCCCGGAGCTGATCGAAGGCATCGGCAGCCGGGTGTTGGCGTGGGTCAACTCGATTCGCGGCAAGCCGGCCGACACCGGCCTGGACAGGTGGCGCGAGACCCTGATGCAGCTCGAATCGGTGAGCCTGGGCCGCCGCGATCTGAGCGTGGCGTTCAGCTGGTCGATGTTCAACTGGATCGCGGACGTCGCCTGCCTCGGCTTCGCCGCGTACGCCGCCGGCGACCACGCGTCGGTCGCCGGGCTGACGGTTGCCTATGCGGCCGCTCGCGCGGTCGGCACCATACCGCTGATGCCGGGCGGGCTGCTGGTGGTCGAGGCGGTGCTGGTGCCCGGCCTCGTCTCCAGTGGGATGTCGTTGCCGAGCGCCATCTCGGCCATGCTCATCTACCGGTTGATCAGCTGGCTACTCATCGCCGCCGTCGGCTGGGCGGTGTTCTTCTTCGTGTTCCGCACCGAGAACCTCGCCGACGCCGACGGCGATGACCCGATTACCGGACCGCTACCCGTCGTGCGTCGGAGCGACCCGTCCGCCGATCCGACGGAGACCGCCCTGCAGGGTCCCCTACCGCCACCGGAGCCGAACGCCCAAAACTTCGGTTAGCCAACGGTGTTCCCGACTTTCAGCCCGCCGAATGTGAATCCTGCGACCCGACACGCTACGACGCGTCGTGCGGTTCACATTCGGCGCCAGCCGACTTCTAGCCGACGCTGTTCGGTCGCGGCGCGCCGCCTACCGTAACGCCGGGCAGCATGGCGCCCGGAGCGCCGCCGGACGGGGCCGTGCCCGGCGCGCCACCGCCCGGCAGCGCAGGCAGCCCGCCCGGCAGGCCAGCCGCCGCGCCCTGCGCCTGCTGCATGAGGCCCATCGCCTGCGGGATCGTGACCGGCAACTTGCACTGCGTCGACAGGTTGGTCAACGGCTGCGCGATCGACGTCAGGTCACCGGCAACCTTGGGGTTCGCCTCGAAGTAGGACTTCAAGCCCGTCAACGACTGGGGCCCGGCCTGCTGCTGCAGCATCGTGGTCATCGTCTGATTGGTCTCCGGATGCGAGTCCAGATAGTCGCCCATCGACTTGGAGACCGAACCGATCGTGCGGGCGACCTCACTGGCCGCGCACGGGTCGCTGGCACCCGTCGCCGGCGGCCCGGCCAGGACCGCGATGGCGGCGCCCGGCACGGCGGTCGCGATCAACCCCGCCAAGAGTCTGCGGTGCCTGTTCGCGGTGCCTGTCGTCATGGGTCACTCCTAAAAGCTTGCGACGGTGCGCGCAGTGCTGGACGCCTCGCAAACGGCTGCGATAGCGGCTCTTTCGTTGGCGGAGTCCCCCCGGAGTATCCCGAGCCCCCCGCGGCCATCCGCCATCCTGCCATTCCCGGCATGGGCCCACAAAGCGGCCGGCACCTCGTGTGATCGAAATCCCGCTTGATCACCGGTTTACAACAACTGCGTGGCGTCTTGGCAACATCGGCGTCTCTGCAGCTCAGGAACCCGATAAGCCGACATAATCCACAGGCTGCTGCGGTATCGTCGCCTGCACGCGTTGCGCGAGAAACCGGGGAGTGCAGAATCCAGCAGCTCATGATGCGCCTCAGCCGCAGCCTGCGTAAGTACCGCTGGTTGGTCTTCACAGGCTGGCTGCTGGCATTGGTGCCGGCGATCTATCTGGCGATGACGCAGTCGGGAAACCTCACCGGTGGCGGCTTCGAAGTGGCCGGCTCCCAGTCACTGGCGGTCCACGATCAGCTCGAGGATCTCTACCACGACCAGGGAGCGTCCTCGTTGGCGCTGGTGGCGGCCCCCCGCCCGGACGCCAGCTACCAGGACATCAACGACGCGGTCGCACTGCTGCGACAAATCGCGGGCGAGTTCCCCGGAGTGACCGAGGCGCCCAACCCGACCCAGCGGCCGCCGCAACCCGACCGGCCGTATGTGGTGTCGCTGCGGATGGACGCCCGCAACGCCGGCACCAGTGACATCGCCAAGCAGTTACGCCAAAAGGTTGGCATCAAGGGCGATCAGTCCGGCCAGACCGCCGACGGCCGGGTGCGGCTGTACGTCATCGGGCAAGGCGCGCTCAGCGCCGCCGCGGCGGCAAATACCAAGCACGACATCGCCGCGGCCGAACGCTGGAACCTGCCGATCATTCTGATGGTGTTGCTGGCGGTGTTCGGCTCGCTGGCCGCCGCCACGATCCCGCTTGCCCTGGGCATCTGCACAGTCGTGGTCACCATGGGGCTGATCTACCTGTTGTCGGCGTACACCACCATGTCGGTGTTCGTGACCTCGACGGTTTCGATGTTCGGGATCGCGCTGGCCGTCGACTATTCGCTGTTCATCCTGATGCGTTTCCGCGAGGAACTGCGTGCCGGCCGCGAGCCCACCGAGGCGGTGGACGCCGCGATGGCCACGTCCGGGCTGGCGGTGGTGCTGTCCGGGATGACCGTCATCGCGTCGCTGACCGGGATCTACCTCATCAACACCCCGGCGCTGAAGTCGATGGCCACCGGAGCGATCCTGGCCGTCGCGGTCGCGATGCTGACGGCGGCCACCCTGACCCCGGCGGTATTGGCGACGTTCGGCCGGGCGGCCGCCAAGAGGTCGGCGCTACTCCACTGGTCTCGCCAGCCGGAGGGCACTCAGTCCCGGTTCTGGAACCGGTGGATCGGGTGGGTGATGCGCCGGCCGTGGGCGTCGGCGGTGGCGGCGTCGGTGGTGCTCCTCGTCATGGCCGTGCCGGCGGCGTCGATGGTGCTGGGCAACAGCCTGCTGCGCCAGTTCGACTCTTCGCACGAGATCCGCGCCGGGGTGGGCGCGGCGGCCCAGGCGCTCGGGCCCGGCGCCCTGGGCCCGATCCGGGTGCTGGTCAGCTTTCCCGACGGTGGCGCGGCCTCACCCGACCACAGCCAGACGGTCGCCGCGATCCGTCAGCGGATGACGCAGGCCCCCAACATCGTTTCGGTGTCACCGCCGCAATTCGCCGAGGACAACGGGAGCGCCCTGCTGTCGGCGGTGTTGTCGGTGGATCCCGAGGACATGAAGGCCAGGGACACGGTCGGCTGGATGCGCACGCAGCTACCCAAGATTCCCGACGCGGGAACGGCGCGGGTGGACGTGGGCGGCCCGACCGCGCTGATCAAGGATTTCGATGACCGGGTGTCGCAAACCGAGCCGCTGGTGCTGCTCTTCGTGGCGCTGATCGCCTTCGTGATGCTGTTGATCTCGATCCACTCGGTGTTCTTGGCGTTGAAGGGCGTGCTGATGACGTTGCTGTCGGTCGCCGCCGCGTACGGCAGCCTGGTGATGGTTTTCCAGTGGGGCTGGTTGGAAGATCTCGGTTTCGCCCGGATCAGCTCGATCGACAGCACCGTTCCGCCCCTGGTGCTGGCGATGACCTTCGGGTTGTCGATGGACTACGAGATCTTCCTGCTCACCCGCATCCGAGAACGCTTCCTGCACTCCGGGAACACCCGCGACGCGGTCGCATACGGCGTGAGCACCAGCGCCCGCACGATCACCAGCGCCGCCCTGATCATGATCGCGGTGTTCATCGGCTTCGCGTTCGCGGGCATGCCGCTGGTCGCCGAGATCGGCGTGGCTTGCGCGGTCGCGATCGCGGTGGACGCCACGGTGGTGCGGCTGGTGCTGGTCCCGGCGCTGATGGCGATGTTCGCCCAGTGGAACTGGTGGCTGCCCAGGTGGTTGTCGCGCGTGTTGCCGTCCGTCGACTTCGACCGGCCACTGCCCGAGGTCGACCTCGGCGACATCGTGGTCATCCCGGACGACATCTCGGCGCTGACGGCACCCAGCGCCGACCTGCGGATGGTGCTCAAGTCGGCCGCAAAGCTCAAACACCTTGCGCCCGATGCCATTTGCGTGGCCGACCCGCTAGCCTTCACCGGTTGCGGGCGCAACGGCAAGGAGCCCGGGCAGGGCCCCGAAAAGCCGAGGGGACTCGGCCCCGGACAGATCCCGCACCAGGTCAACATCAGCGACGACAGCGCGGGGTTCGGGGCAGGCCACGCCGGCACGGGATCTTCTTCAAAGACCGGGACCAACGGCCACACCAAGGGTCATTCGGGGGCCAAGAAGCCGGTCGGCGGCCGGGCGTCCCGCAACGGCATCGCCCGCGCGATGGCCGCGACGGACCGGCCGGTTCATCCGGTCACGCTGTGGCGGGGGCGGCTGTCGGTCGCGATCGACGCGCTGGAAACCACCGAGACCGACGATCGGCCGGAGTACGAACGGCGCAGCCCGGTGGAGACCACCCACGTGCAATTGCCCACGGGCGACCGGTTGCTCGTCCCGACCGGCGCGGAGGCGCTGCGTCTCAAGGGCTACTTGATCATGTGCCGTAACAGCAGCCGCGATTACGCCGACTTTGCTGACATGATTGACACGGTGGAGCCCGAGACCGCCGCTGTGGTGCTGGCCGGAATGGATAGGTATTACTGTTGTCAAACACCGAGGCCGGACTGGATGGCCACCCAGTTGGTCCGTCGGCTCGCGGATCCACATCCTTCTGACTTCATTGACGACCAGTGGTCGGAACCCGACGCCAAGGCGGACTGGGACGAGGTCAGGCAGCGATGCCTCTCGGTGGCCGTGGCGATGCTGGAGGAGGCGAGGTGACGTTGGCATCCGACCGGCGCCCGGCGCCTCCGCCACGGCGGCCCGCCAGCGAACAGCGCGGGCCCGACGGTGGATCTTCCGGATCTTTTCAGGACCCCGACCAGCCGGTGGAGTTCTGGCCGACCGCGGCCATCCGCTCGGCGCTGCAAGGCGGTGACATCGCCACCTGGAAGCGCATCGCGGCCGCGCTGAAACGCGACCCGTACGGGCGGACCGCCCGCCAGGTCGAGGAGGTCCTCGAGGGCACGCGGCCCTACGGCATCTCGAAAGCCCTGTGGGAGGTGCTGGAGCGCGCGCGGACCCACCTGGAGGCCAACGAACGCGCGGAGGTGGCCCGCCACGTGCGGCTGCTGATCGACCGGTCGGGCCTGGGCGAACAGGAATTCGCGTCGCGCATCGGGGTGTCGCCCGAAGATCTGGCCGCCTACCTCGACGGCAGCACCAGCCCGTCCGCCGCGCTCATGATCCGGATACGCAGGCTGTCGGATCGGTTCGTCAAGGTGAAGTCCGCGCGGTCGGCCGAATCCAACTGACCCATCAGTGGGCGTTGATCGGCGTCACGTCCGACACCAGCCAGTTGTCGCCCTTCTTGGCCAGCGTCACCCGCAGCGCGGGTGACGCCCGGCTGGGGGGCTGGCCGGGCGTGTTCTGGGTTACCCGCAGGATCACCGCCACGCTTGCCGCCGACGGGCCGAGGGCCTCGACTCCGGCCGCCAGCGTGGCGGCCTCCGCCGTGACGTTGTGCTGGGCCAGCTCGGCGCTGGACTTTTTGTATTGCTCCCTGAAGGCGCCCGCCTGCTCGGGCACCATCATGGCCGCGGCCCGATCGATCGAGTTCGTCGGTGCGCTCGGGGTGAACGAGGCCATCGCCTCGGCCATACCCGCGGCGACCTGTACCACCTGCCGGGAATCGTTTTTGAAGTCGCGGTCCGGCCTCGTCCAGTGCGTGTACCCGGTCAGCACCGCTATGCACAAGGCGGCCGCGCACAGGAAGACGACGGCCAATCGCAGCCCCGGCGCGTCGTCGTCGGTGCCGACGCTGACCGAATCGCGGCACAGCAGCCAGAAGTTGACGCCCATGCCTTCGACGATCAGCACCAGCAGGACCGAGCACCCCGACACCCACCACAGCGGCCAGCCGAGGACCAGTCCGATCGCCAGCAGCGCGCCGATCGCGGCCAGCGGCGCCGCGATGTCGAAGGCAAGCAGCCGCCAGACATTCCTCATCGGATCGATTCCAGCCCGGAGATCATCAGCTTGCCGTCGACGTCGCACACGTCGAGCCGCAAGTTCCAGTGCACCGTCTGCGGCTTGGCGCCCACGTTCTCGCTGACGGACGTCGCGACCAGCATCACCGAGTCCATGCGGGAGGCGAACGGCGGCAGCGTGGTGGTGACATCTGATCTCCGGGGCCTCGCTCCACCGGGCTGCGTGTCCAGGTCGTGGTGCACCGTCTCGATCGCCACGCCCTCGATCCGGCCGGCGCTCTGCGACTGCAGCTTCTGCACCACCTGCCGGTAGGGCTGCATGGCCGCGTCGAAGTCGGTGTTGAGTTCTCCGACCGTCCCGTCGTGCAGCTTCTGCAGGCTGGCGTCGATGTTGCCGCTGTTCATGTTGATCAGCACACCCGTCCACTCGGCGGCGGTCTGCATGACGCGGGTCAGGTAGACGCGCTCGCCCACCTCATCGCGGTGAGCGGACCAGATGAAGTAGCCGAGCACGACCGCGGCGACCGCCAGCACGCCGAGGACGGTCGACGCGATGCCGTAACTGGAAAAGACCCGGTCGCCCGCCGGTCCGGTCTCGGCAGGCTCGGCGCCGGACTCGTCGGCATGGTCGTCAGGGTCGGCAGCTTCTTCGGTTTTCTCGGGGGCCGGTGGCTCGGTTGGCTCGCCGTCGGACATGGCCCGATCGTCGCACCCAAAAGAAGATGGAAGGATGGCGGGGTGACAGTAGAGGCCATCCGATCCGGCGTCGACCTGAGCTTCGTCGACGCGAACGCCCGCCCCCAAGACGACCTTTTCGGCCACGTCAACGGCCGCTGGCTGGCCGAATACGACATCCCCCCGGACCGGGCGACCGACGGCGCCTTCCGCCAGCTGTTCGACCGGGCCGAGGAGCAGGTGCGCGACCTGATCGTGGAAGCCAGCGACCAGGGCGCCTCAGACGACACCGACGCGCAGCGGATCGGCGACCTCTACGCCAGCTTCCTCGACGAGGAAGCCGTCGAACGCAGGGGCCTGCAACCACTGCTCGACGAGCTGGCCACCATCGACAACTGTGCCGACGCCGCGGCCTTGGCCACCGTGATGGGCGCCCTGCAACGCACCGGGGTCGGCGGCGGCGTGGCGATGTATGTGGACACCGACGCCAAGGATTCCGCCCGTTACCTGGTGCACTTCACCCAATCGGGCATCGGTTTGCCCGACGAATCATATTTCCGCGAGGAGCGGCACGCCGAGGTGCTGGCCGCCTACCCCGGACACATCGCGCGGATGTTCGGCCTCGTCTTCGGCGGGGACCCCGAACGCCCCGAAGATCCCGCAGCCCATGCGGAGACGGCGGCCCGGATCGTGGCGCTGGAAACCAAACTCGCCGCCGCACACTGGGACGTGGTCAAGCGCCGCGATGCCGACCTCAGCTACAACCTGCGCACCTTCGCCGATCTACAGACCGAGGCGGTGGGCTTCGACTGGGCCGGCTGGGCGACCGCGCTGGGCAGCACGCCGGCTGCCCTAGCGGAAGTGATTGTGCGCCAACCCGATTACCTGACGGCGTTTGCCGCCCTGTGGGACAGCGGGGACTTCGAGGACTGGAAGCGCTGGGCGCGTTGGCGTTTGATCCGCGCCCGCGCCCCCTGGTTGACCGACGACCTCGTTGCCGCGGACTTCGAGTTCTATGGTCGCCTGCTGACCGGCGCCGAGCAGATCCGGGAACGCTGGAAGCGCGCGGTATCCCTGGTCGAGAGCCTGATGGGCGATGCCGTCGGAAAGCTTTACGTACAAAGGTATTTCCCGCCGGGCGCCAAGGCCCGGATCGACGCCCTGGTGGACAACCTGAAGGCCGCGTACCGGCTCAGCATCAGCGAGCTGGACTGGATGACGCCCCAGACCCGCGAGCGCGCGCTGACCAAGCTGGAGAAGTTCACCGCCAAGGTGGGCTATCCGACGAAGTGGCGCGACTACTCCAGGCTGGTGATCGACCGCAACGACCTGTACGGCAACTACCAACGCGGGTACGCGGTCAACCACGACCGCGAGCTGGCCAAGCTCGGCGGGCCGGTGGACCGTGACGAGTGGTTCATGACGCCGCAGACCGTCAACGCCTATTACAACCCGGGCATGAACGAAATCGTCTTTCCCGCAGCCATTTTGCAGCCGCCGTTCTTCGACGCCGAGGCCGATGACGCGGCCAACTACGGCGGGATCGGGGCGGTGATCGGCCACGAGATCGGGCACGGCTTCGACGACCAGGGCGCCAAGTACGACGGCGACGGCAACCTGGTCGACTGGTGGACCGACGACGACCGCACCGAGTTCGGCGCCCGCACCAAGGCGCTGATCGAGCAATACGACGTGTACACGCCCAGGGCGCTCGACGACCCAGCCCATCGGCACCACGTGAACGGCGCGTTCACCGTCGGTGAGAACATCGGCGACCTCGGCGGGTTGTCCATCGCGCTGCTGGCCTACCAGCTGTCGCTGAACGACCGGCCCGCTCCCGTCATCGAAGGACTCACCGGCGTGCAACGCGTGTTCTATGGCTGGGCGCAGGTGTGGCGGACCAAATCACGTGATGCAGAAGCGATTCGGCGGTTGGCGGTGGACCCGCATTCCCCTCCGGAGTTCCGGTGCAACGGCGTCATCCGCAACGTTGACGCCTTCTACGACGCCTTCGGCGTGACCGAGGGCGACGCGCTGTTTCTGGAGCCGCGGAGCCGGGTCAGGATCTGGAACTGACCCCAATAAGCATTGGCTCGATCCGCGCTGGCACATGCTTGTGCCAGGGCGTGCCCGCGTACGGGTCGCGCCATTCGGTCGACGTGAGCGCGTTCGGGGCAACACCGGGAACGACGGTGAGCCCGTCGTCGTCGACGTAGTCGAGGCCGAAACCGTTGGGCAGGGCGGCATGCCCGGCGAGCATGGTCTCGGTGATTTCGACGGTCGCCTCGGCGCTGCCGGCCGCGGTGCTGACGCGGACCCGCCCCCCGTCGACGAGCCCCAGCGCCTGGGCGTCTTCGACGCTGACCCGCAGCGCCCCGTCGGCGTCGCGTTTGCGCCACGAGGGGTCGCGGAAGATGTCGTTGGCGGTGTATGCGCGCCGCTCACCCACCGACAGCACGATGGGAAACTCCGACGTGGTCAGCTCGAGCGGCTTCGCGGCCAAAGCTTTTAGGTCGTCCAGCATTTCGGGGATTTCCAGCGCGATCTTGTGGTCGGCGTGGCTGATCAGCGCGAAGTCGTCCTCGTACTCGTGCAGGGTGAACGTGACCCCGGAAGGGCTGTCGAGGATCGCGTCGAACAGCGCATTGCCGTCGGCGTGCCCCGCCCGCCGCACCGCCTCGGGATAGGCCATGGCGGTCTTCTGGGCCAGTCCCCACACGGCGGCCGCGCCGGACAACCCATCCGGCAGCGTCGGCCCCAGCGTTTCGTAGAGGACGTACGGAACCAGTTTCGCCACGGTCGGATTGGTGGCGACCGCGCCGAGGAACGCTTCGGCATAGGCTTGGCGACCGCGCTGCGCGGCCTCGTGCAGCGGGCGCAGGTCGGCGTCGTCGAGCGCGCCGAGCGCGCGCACCAGCCGCGCCCAGATCTCCGGTTCGGGCAGAGTCCCGGGCAACGGCCGCAGCAGCGGCCGGCGCAATTGAAAAGCGTTGCCGGGGAACTCGAAGTTGAAGAAGGTGGCTTCGGGCTTCTCGAACTGGGAGGCCGCGGGCAGCACGTAATGGGCGAGCCTGGCGGTCTCGGTCATCGCGACATCAACGACCACCATCAGTTCCAGGGCTTGAAAGGCCTCGCGGCAGGCGGCCGAGTTGGCCAGCGAGTGGGCGGGATTGCTGCTTTCGACGATCATGGCCCGGAAGCGGTCCGGGTGGTCGGTCAGGATTTCCTCGGGCACCGCGTTGCTCGGCACCAGGCCGGCGATGATGGGCGCACCGGTGACGGGTGTGCGGCCCGAGACCTGGCTGAACAGCGGAGCGAAGGACGAATGCAGGTGCTGGCCACCCTTTTTCGCGAAGTTGCCGGTGAGGATCCACAGCAGCTTGTTCAGGTAGGAGCACAGGGTGCTGTTGGGGGCCTGCTGAACCCCGAGGTCCTCGAACACCGCGACGGTGGCGGCGGCACCGATGCGCCGCGCCGCCGCGCGCAGCAGCTCCTCGTCGACCCCGCAGCGCTGCGCGTAGTCGGCGACGGGGACCTCGTGCAGCGCCGCGCGGACGGCGTCGGCGCCGCGCACGTGCTCGGCGAGAAACGCTTCGTCACAAAGGTTCTCCTGGACGACGACGGCGGCCAGCGCCGCCAGGCACCAGGCGTCGGTCCCGGGCCGCACCCGCAGATGGAAGTCGGACATCTTCGCGGTGTCGGTGACGACGGGATCGATGACGATCATTGACCGGGCCGGATCCTTGGCGATCTCGTTGAGCACCACCCGCGCCCGGGGGAAGCTCTGCGACATCCACGGATTCTTGCCGACGAACACTGCCACCTCGGCGTGCTCGAACTCACCCCGCGTGTGACCGCCGTAGAGGTGCGCATCCACCCATGCTTCGCCGGTCTTCTCCTGCGCCAACGCATTTGACCGGTAGCGCGCTCCCAGGGCCTTCAGGAACGCGCCGCTGTAGGCCCCGCCCAGATGGTTGCCCTGCCCGCCGCCGCCGTAGTAGAAGATCTTGTCCCCGCCGTAGGTGTCGCGGATGTGCTTGAACCCCTCGGCGATCTCGACAATGGCGGTGTCCCAGTCGATCTCCTCGAAGGTCCCGTCGGCGCGGCGGCGCATCGGGGAGGTCAGGCGGGCGCGGTTGTTCTGGTAGTGGTCCAGCCGCAACGCCTTGTTGCACGTGTAGCCCTGCGACGCCGGGTGCGCCTTGTCGCCGCGGATGTGCGCCAGTCGGCGATCTTCGACTTGCACCACGATGCCGCAGTTGCATTCGCAGAGGATGCACGCAGTGGACTGCCACTCACCGGTCATCGTGAGGTTCCCTTCTCTGGGTCTCGGCGCTCTCTGCCAGAAGCAGGTTGCGCAATTGGCGGTGCACCACGTCAAGGGGTGTCAGGTCACGTCGCACCCGCGCCAGCACGATCGCGCCCTCGAGCGCGGCCGTCGCCAGCATCGCCAGTTCGCCGGCGCGGTCCGGCGGCATTCCGTCGGCGATGAAGCGCTCAGCGATCAGGTCGGACCAGCGATCGAACACCGCCGCCGCTCGCTCGACCACCGGCGCCATGCGCTCACGGTCGGACTCCTCGCCGGCTTCGACGGAGACCGCAACGATGGGGCAGCCGGCGCGGAAATCGCTCTCGAGCAGCTGCCGGCGATACTTGTCGAGCAGCGTGTCCAGCAGCTCGAGACTCCCCGGGGCCTCGCTGATGATGGCGGCGACGTGCTCGCCGGCGTAATCGACCGCCTCGCAGAGCAGCTGGGTCCGCCCGCCCGGGAAGTAGTGATAGGCCGACCCGCGCGGCGCGCCGCTGTGCTCCAGGACGTCCGAGATCGCGGTGGCGTGCGCGCCGCGCTCCCTGATCAGCAGCGCGGCCGAAACCACCATCCGCTCGCGTGGGCTACGCATCCGCCACTCCTCGGTTACCGCTACGGCCTATGTATTATGCTATACATAATCGCCGGGCCAACGAAAGACGCGGAATCGCCCGATCCGCTATCGAACCGGGCGATTCCGCGTCTGCTGGGCCGCTAGGCCGTTACGACTGCCAGTCGTTGGAGCCGTCGTTCTTCTTGTAATCGCCGCCGGTGGAATTCTTCACGATGATGGGATCACCGGCGCCGAAGTTGTCGAAGAACCACCTTGCGTTGGTGGGGCTGATGTTGATGCAGCCGTGGCTGACGTCTCGCTTGCCCTGGTCATCCACCGACCACGGAGCGCTGTGCACGAAGTCGCCGACGTTGTCGAACCGGACGGCCAGGTCGACAGTCACCTTGTAGCCGTACGTCGAGTTGACCGGGACCCCGTAGGTAGAGGAGTCCATCACCACCGAGGGCATCTTCTCTTGCACGTAGTAGGTGCCGTTGGGGGTTTGGTGATTACCGGCCGACATGCCCATCGACATCGGGATGGTCTTCTCCACGGTGCCATTACGGCTGACGGTCAGTTGGTGCGTGGCGTCGTCGGCCGTTGCCACCAATGTGTCTCCCGTATGGAAGCTGGACACCGTGCCGCCCGCATCGACGGTCACCGCGGTGTGGGCGGGCCAGAAGCTCAACGGGCGCCAGCGCAGCTGCGTCGGGGTCATCCAATAGAACTTGCCGGGGACCGGCGGGACCGACGAAACGTGAACCGCGCTTTGGGCCGCGCCGGCGTCATCGACCCGCCCCGGGAAATTGATGATGATCGGCTGACCCACGCCCACCGTCGAGCCGTTGACTGGGAGGAACCTCGGCGTCCCGAACGGCGGTGTTCCGGTGAACGGTGTCGGATCCTGCCCGTCAGCCGGACCCGCCAACACCGGTTGGGCCACCGGGAAGGGCAGCGGTGGTGGCGCGAGCGGATTGGGCGCGGGCTGCGCCGCGGCCGGGTCGGGCGGTGGCAACGGCGGACCGGGCGGTGCCGCGACAACGCCCGGATCGCCGGGGGCCGGGTCGGGGTCCGCCAGCGCGGGGCCCGCGCTCAACACCAGCGCCAAACCCAGTACCCCCGACATCGAAGCCAATCCGGCTGCCTTCAAAGCGGCGGAAAGGCTTCCTTTCGTCCAGCCCGACATATCCATACCTCCAGTCGCTTTCTCCGAATTAGTGTGGCATAGCGCGCAGACCAGCTACCTCTTCCGCGGCCGGCGGCGGGCCCATGCGCTACCGATTTACGCCGTTAACCTGCGCAGCTATGAATTGCGTGAGCTTGTCGGCGCAACGTCCAGCGTCTGCCGGTTGGCGGCCATGGCGGCCAGTGCGATAGCCATCAGGCCCGCCGATGCGGTCAGCATCAGCGCGACGCTGCGCTCATACAACAGTCCGCCCGCCAGCGAGCCCGCCATGATGCCCACCTGAAACGCCGTCACGTACAGGCCCGACGCCCCGTCGGGGTCGTCGGCCCCGTTGCGCATCGCGGCGGATTGCATCATCGGCGACACGGCGGTGGCCATCGCGCCCCACAACACGATCGCGCCGGTCCCGATCAGCGCCGTCGCCGCGGCGGGTCGGCCACCGAACGCGAGCGCGGTCAGCACCACGAACGCGGCGGTCAAGCCCGCCATACAGAGAATGACGGCGCTCTTGGGCCGACGGTCCAGGGGCCGCGCCACCAAACCCACGGCCGTCACTCCCGCGGCGCCATAGGCGGCCAGCACCCACGCCAGGTTCGGACCGCGCACGCCGACGACGTCGCGGATGATCACCACGATGTAGGTGTACGACACGAAATGGCCGGTGACGCCGATCATGGTGATGAGGCTGACGGTGATCAGCCGGCGATTGCGGTGGTGGCGCGCCCTGGGACCCACACACTTGAGCTGGTCGGCGCTGAGCACCATCTGGGGCAGCAACAGCCAGGCCGCCGCGGTGACGACGGCCGCGGCGACGGTGACGCAGACCACGGCCAGCCGCCAGCCCCACATCAGGCTCATGGCGGCCGTGAGCGGGCTGCCGATCACGAGCGCCAGGCTGGTCCCGACGTAGATGGACATCGTGGCGCGTCCGGCATGGCTCGGCGGCACCAGCCGAGTGGCGATCGGGGCGATGACCGACCACAGCAAGCCGTGGGTGACAGCGCACAGCACCCGCCCCACGGCCAGCACCGCAAAGCTGGGTGCCAGCGCCGAGATGAGTTGCGAGACGGTCAGGCAGACCAGGCTGAACATCAATGCGCGCCGGCGCGGCCAGTGCGCCGTCCAGCGCACCAGCGGAAACGTCGACAGGGCCGCCACCAGCGCATACCAGGTCAGCAGGGTTCCGACCAAGACCACGCTGACTTGCAGGTTCCGCGCAATCGCCGACAGGGCGCCCACCGGCAGGATTTCCGCCGTGACATAGGTGAAGGCCGCCGCGGCCAGCACAGCAAGCTGCGCGGCGACCCGTGGCGTCCACGTTCGCGCGGCAGTGCTGGCTTCGACAGTCATGGCAGTCATAGGTTGGGGCACGCAATCGGGGGTCAATGCTGCTGGCGAGATCACGCTGCACCTACCGTACGCACCGCAACAATAGGTTCACCCGAGTTGAGGGTTCAACACGCCTGTCAACAAAGTCGGCGGTCAGGAACGAACCAGTCGCGCGATGGCGGCAGAGGCTTCGGCCAGCTTATCGTCGGCGTCGCCGCCGCCCTCGGCCACGGCGCGGGTGACGCAGTGGCTCAGGTGCTCGTCTAGCAAATTCAGCGCCACCGAACGCAGGGCGCTGTTGACCGCGCTGATCTGGGTGAGGACGTCGATGCAGTACTTGTCTTCTTCGATCATGCGCGCGATGCCGCGCACTTGGCCCTCGATGCGCCGCAGCCGCTTGGCGTAGTTGTCCTTCTGCTGCGAATATCCGTGTGCGGTCGTCATGTCCTGTCAAAACCCTCCCGGTGCGCATCCGACTTGCGGCGTCGCGCGGTCAATCTTGCGCTTCCGAGTCTACCCCATACCCCGATGGGGTATAACCCGCGCATTTGCGGCTCGGCCCGCCCGCGCATACTTGAACGATGGCCACAACCACGGATTCGGCGCCAGTCGCTGACATCAAACCGCGTAGTCGTGACGTCACCGACGGTCTGGAGAAGGCCGCCGCCCGTGGCATGTTGCGCGCCGTCGGGATGGGAGACGAAGACTTCGCCAAGCCACAGATCGGGGTCGCGTCGTCCTGGAACGAAATCACGCCGTGCAACCTTTCGCTGGACCGGCTCGCCAAAGCGGTCAAGGAGGGGGTGTTCTCGGCCGGCGGCTATCCGCTCGAGTTCGGGACGATCTCGGTTTCCGACGGCATCTCGATGGGTCACGAGGGGATGCATTTCTCCCTGGTGTCTCGCGAGGTGATCGCCGACAGCGTCGAAACCGTCATGCAGGCCGAGCGGCTGGACGGCTCGGTGCTGTTGGCCGGCTGCGACAAATCGCTGCCCGGAATGCTGATGGCCGCCGCGCGGCTGGACCTGGCGGCGGTGTTCCTCTACGCGGGCTCGGTCTTGCCGGGGGTGGCCAAGCTGTCCGACGGCAGCGAGCGCGAGGTCACGATCATCGACGCATTCGAGGCGGTGGGAGCGTGCTCGCGCGGACTGATGCCCCGTGAGGACGTCGACGCCATCGAGCGCGCGTTCTGCCCCGGCGAGGGCGCGTGCGGCGGCATGTACACCGCCAACACCATGGCCAGCGCCGCCGAGGCGCTCGGCATGTCGTTGCCGGGCAGCGCGGCGCCGCCGGCGACCGACCGCCGCCGCGACGGGTTCGCGCGCCGCAGCGGTCAGGCCGTCGTCGAGCTGCTGCGGCGCGGCATCACCGCCCGCGACATCCTGACCAAGGAGGCGTTCGACAACGCGATCGCGGTGGTGATGGCGTTCGGCGGCTCGACCAACGCGGTGCTGCACCTGCTGGCCATCGCCCACGAGGCCGACGTCGCGCTGTCCCTCGACGACTTCAGCCGGATCGGTTCGAAGGTGCCGCACCTGGCCGACGTCAAGCCGTTCGGCCGCCACGTCATGTCCCATGTCGACCACATCGGCGGCGTGCCGGTGGTAATGAAGGCGTTGCTGGACGCGGGCCTGTTGCACGGCGACTGCCTGACGGTGACCGGCCAGACCCTGGCCGAGAACCTGGCCGAGATTGCCCCGCCGGACCCGGACGGCAAGGTGCTGCGGGCGCTGGACAACCCGATCCACCCGACCGGGGGGATCACCATCCTGCGCGGATCGCTCGCGCCCGAGGGCGCGGTGGTCAAGACGGCCGGCTTCGACTCCGACGTGTTCGAAGGCACGGCAAGGGTTTTCGACGGCGAGCGGGCCGCGCTGGACGCCCTCGAGGACGGGACCATCACCAAGGGCGACGCCGTGGTGATCCGCTACGAGGGCCCCAAGGGCGGGCCCGGGATGCGGGAGATGCTCGCCATCACCGGCGCGATCAAGGGCGCCGGGCTCGGCAAAGACGTTCTGCTGCTTACCGATGGCCGGTTCTCCGGCGGAACGACCGGCCTCTGCGTGGGACACGTCGCCCCGGAGGCGGTCGACGGCGGGCCGATCGCCCTGCTGCGCGACGGTGACCGGATCCGGCTGGACGTTGCCAGCCGCACCCTCGACGTGCTGGCCGACCCGGCCGAGTTCGAAGCTCGGCGAAAGGATTTCGCACCACCCCCGCCGCGCTATAAGACCGGCGTACTGGCCAAGTACGTCAAGCTGGTCAGCTCGGCGGCCATCGGCGCGGTCTGCGGATAGCCCCGCCCGGCGGGAAGGGATGGGCCGGGCGGGGTGAATTCAGTTCTGGCTCAACGGGCTTCAAACTATGCGTGCGTGCCCGCGGCGCGTGTGCGCATGCCGAAATAGGTGGCGTTCAGGCCCAGCAAGGCCAACACCGCACCCGCGACGACGTTCGACCAGATCATGCCGTCAGTCGGCGTGACCAGGATCCACGGCGAGACGATGACCCACACGCCGAGCACCGGCAGCGTCCAGGTCATACCGTGCGCGCGATCCAGCGCCGTCGCGAACCCGTACGCCAAGAACGCCACCGCGATCCCAACGATCAGGTCGGACGTGGCAAGCGATCCCGTACCGCTGAATCCAACGATCCACGGTGACGCAGCCACATACAGGCCCGTCAGCAGAACGAGGCCGAAGGTGACATGCGCGCTCATCGACTCGGCGACGCGCTCATAGCGGGCACGCAGAGCCAACAAATCGGGGTGGTGATCGATTGATGAATGGACTGTACTCATTTTGTGACTTTTCTGTTATGCAGCAAGCCTTTTGAGCCGACTGCACCCATCCATCTGAGGTCAAGATTGCGCTCGATCGTGGTACACGAGCAACGAGAATTGGGCACCTCGCAGGCCCACCCCAGCAACCGCGTAGCGTCGTCGGCATGGACATCGCGGACCGGCTGCGGCTCGATGTTCCGGTGGGGCAGGCCGGAATGGGCGGCGGCCTGGCGGGCCCGTCGTTGGTGGCCGCGGTCGCGCGAGCGGGCGGCCTCGGAACCCTGGGCCTGGTCACGCCCCGCCAACTGCGAGCGTCGATCGATCAGGTGCGCGAACGGGCGCCGGGTCGCGTCGTCGCGGTAAACCTGTTGATGCCCTTCGTTCGTCGCCATCACGTCGCGGTCTGCGTCGACGCCCGCGTGGACGCCGTCGTGTTGGCGTTCGGCGAAAAGCGGGGGCTCGTGCAGCACCTGCTCCACCACCTACGCCAAGCCGGGATCTTCGTCTTCGTGATGGTCGGTGACGAGGCGCGGGCGCGCGCCGCGGTGGCCTGGGGCGCCGATGGCTTGATCGCTCAGGGGCGCCAGGCCGGCGGCCACCTCGTCGGAACCATGCCGGCCCTGGACTTCTTGTCCCACGCCCTGAGGGTGGCCGCCAATCGTCCGGTGTTTCTGGCCGGTGGCATCGCCACCGGCGACGACACTCGCGCCGCGCTGGATGCCGGAGCCGACGGCGTCATCGCCGGTACGCGATTCTTGCTGACGCACGAGGCCAATGCGAGCCGGGGGTATCAGCGGCGAATCATGCAGGCGGACAGGACCATTGAGACGAATCTGTTCGGTCTGAGCTGGCCGCTGCGCCATCGTGTCGTGCCCAACGCCGCCACCCGGCGGTGGTGCGACGACGACGGGAAGGCCCGCGCGCTGCCGGCCGCCCTCAACGCGGCCAGCCGCCCGCTGTCGGTGCTGGGCTATTTCGATGCGGGCGCGTTGATGCGGCTGCAGTCGCCGGCCCGTCCGTTCTTCACCCCGCTGGCACCGGTGGCCGGGGTGCCCGATTCCTGGCTGGACAGCGCCGCCCTGTATGCCGGCGAAACCGCGCTCCGGATCAGCGAACTCACCTCGGCCGAGCAGGCGGTCAAGGACCTCAGCCCTCGGTGACCCGCTACCGGACCAGCGCGAGCGCGAAGCCGTCCCAGTGCTTGGCTCCGACCGTCTGGATGACCGCCGTGTCCAGCCGCGGGTGCTCGCCCATCAACTGCAACGTCTGGCGCGTCGCCTGCACTTTGGCGTCCCCGGACTCCGGCTCCAGGATCTGTCCTTCGCGAACGACGTTGTCCAGCACAAGGACTGAACCCGGGCGGGCCAGCCGGACCGCCCACTCCAGATACCCGGCATAGTTCTCTTTGTCGGCGTCGATGAAGACCAGGTCGAAGGGACCGCCGGTCAGCGTCGGCAACGTTTCGAGCGCGGCGCCGACTATCACCTCCACGCGGTCGGCTACGCCCGCGCGTTGCAGGTTCGCCCGCGCGACCTCGGCGTGCTTGGGCTCGTATTCGAGCGTCACCACCCGCCCCTGGGGGCCCGCGCCGCGCGCCAGCCAGATGGTGCTGTAGCCACCCAGCGTGCCGATCTCGAGGATGCGGCGCGCCCCGATGGCGCCGGCCAGCAGGCACAGGAATTTGCCCTGCTGCGCCGAGACGGCGATTCGCGGCAACCCGGCCGCGTCGCTGGCCTGCAGCGCTGCGTCCAGGGCCGGATCGTCGCCAACCACTGTGCTGTCCAAGAATGCGTCGACGTCCTCTGGGGTTGGTTTCTCCGTCATGCCGCCACGCTAGCCGCGAGCGCACGACGCAGCCTATTTACGGGATACCCGTATGGGGTATATAGTCATGCCGTGGTTGCTTCACAGCACTGGAGCCCACGACACAAAGAAGGGTGATTCGAATGGCAAACTATGAAGCAGGAACCCTGCTCACGTGTGGCCACGAGGGCTGCGGATGTCGCGTTCGCATCGAGGTTCCATGCCACTGCTCGGGCGCGGGTGAGCCGTACCGCTGCACATGCGGCGACGAACTGGCCCCCGTCAAGTAATCGCAAAGCGCCGGTCGCGCGTTCTGGCCGTGCGGATCATGTCGATCACCGCCCGAACGCGCGACCGGCCAGCTCGACCCCGGCCTCCAGCCGTAGGGCGACCGCCGAAGCGCCCACCTCCACCCGGTAACGGCCGGGCTTGATGCGCCACGTTCGCGCGCTGCCGTCGTAATGGGCAAGCAGGCGCGGGTCTGCCTCGATCGTGACCCGGCGGGTCGCGCCCGGCTCGAGCTCGACCCGCTCGAATCCCAGCAACCGCAGGCATTGCTCGCCGGGGGCTGCGGTCAGATACAGCTGTGGAACGTCGGCCCCGCCACGGTCGCCGACGTTTACCACGCTGAAGCTCACCTCTACGGTGTCACCGCCGCTAACCACCAGGTCGTGGTACTCGAACCTGGTGTAGGACAAGCCATGACCGAACGCGAACATCGGAGCCTGGCCGGTTTTAGCGAACCAGCGGTAGCCGACATCGGCTCCTTCGAAGTAGTCGATCGTGGTGGGTGTCCCCCACGGGGCGCCGAGGGCGGGCAGCCCGGGCCGCGGTGTCTGGTCGAGATCGACCGGAAAGGTGATCGGCAGCCGGCCCGACGGATTTACCCGCCCGGCAAGGATTTCCGCGATCGCCCGGCCGCCGGCCTGGCCGGGATACCAAGCCTGCACGATGGCGTTCACCGAGTCTCGCCAGGGCATGGCCACCGGGTTGCCGGTCTCCAGCACCACGACGGTGTTCGGATTGGCGGCGGACACCGCCGCAATCAGCGCGTCCTGACCCCACGGCAACGAAAGGTCGGCGCCGTCGAAACCCTCCCCCTCGGCGCGGACGGCAAACACTATCGCGATTTCGGCTCGGCGCGCCGCCAGCGCCGCCTCCGCCGGACTGACGCCGGGATCAAACTCGATGTGCGCGTGGGGAAGTTGGTTTCGCAGTTCGCCGAGCGGACTCGACGGCAGCAGGTACAAGTTGCGTAAGCCGGCCTCCAGGCCCGGACCGCCGATCGGGATCACGCCGGCATAGCCGCCCGGTGGAACGACGGCGCTCGAACCATAGCCGGCGGCGACACCCACCTGCGCGTGGCCGCCGATGACGGCGATTCGCGCCGTCGACTCGGGCGCCAGGGGTAGCACCCCGCGGTTGGCCAGCAGCACGATCCCCTGTCGCGCGATCCGCAACGCAATCTCGTTGTGTGCGGCCATGTCTGGTGCGGGCGCGGCCTCCTGGCGGTCGATCCCGACCGCGAACATCGACCGCAGAATCCGCCGGACCATGTCGGACAGGCGTTCTTTGGGCAGCCTGCCCCCGGCGTGGGCGGCTCGCAGCGGCTCACCGAACGCCTCCGACTGCCACAGCAGCGCGTCGATCTGCGCGCCGCACTCTTGGTCAAGACCGCTCAGCGCGCATTCCCAGCCCGGTGTCGCGCCCCAGTCGGACATGACCCAGCCGCGGTATCCCCACGCGCCCTTCAGCACCTCGTTGAGCAAGACGTCGTTTGCGGCCGCGTAGTCGCCGTTGACCTTGTTGTAGGCCGCCATCACGGCGCCGGGCTGCGAGCGTTCGATGGCGATCTCGAATGCCAGCAGGTCGGATTCGCGATGCGCGTCGGGATCGATGACGGCATTCAGCCAGTGCCGGTTGGTCTCGTTGCAATTCAGCGAGTAGTGCTTGACCGTCGAAATGACGCCCTGTTGCTGTATCCCGTTGACCGACTCCGCGGCAATCGTCGCGGTCAAAAGCGGGTCTTCGGAAAGGTATTCGAAATTGCGACCGTTGCGCGGGTCGCGCGCGAGGTTCATTGCCCCCGCGAGCTGCACGTTGAACCCGCGGCTGCGCGCCTCCCGGCCGATCATGCCGCCGGCGGTGCGGGCCAGCGCGGGATCGAAGCCGGCGGCCAGCGCGAGCCCGGCCGGCAGCGCCGTGGCCGTGTCACCGGGCCGGTAGCCGGGGTTGGTGACGCCGAGGCCGGCATCGCTCATCAGCAACGCCGGGACACCGAGCCGCGGAACCCCGGGCACGTACCCGGCGCTCATCGGGACGCCGGGCGGGATGCGTTCATCCCGCAGCGGCCACAGTTCGCCGGCCCCCATCACCCCGACCACCAGCGTGAACCGCTCGTCGTCGGTCATCCGGGTTTCGATCTCACGCGCCCGGGCTCCGGCCTCATCGGGGTTATCCAGATCGCTCACCGCACACCCTCTTTGGCGTACACGACCCGCAGCACGTGCCCGAGCTCCGGTCCCATCACCAGCTCCGTCAACTCACAGATCGTCGCGACGAACTCGGGACCGTGGGGAGGCTCGGCCTGGCACAGGTGATGCGCCACTTCGTGTAGCACGACGAGCTCGCGCAGCGCCCAGTCGGCGGTGTCGCGGTCGGGAACCGCTATAACGCCCGCGCCGTCGTGGTTTTCGTAATGTGCCGCGGTGGCGGCCCGCCGCGGCCGCACATTCAGCGGCGACATGTCCGGCCAACGCTTTCGAACCGACGGCAGCGCGAGCACCTCGTCGACGTAACGCTGCACGGAGGCAACCGACCCGAATCGCCCCTCCGGCGGCAGCGTCAACTGCGTGCCGAAGAACTCCACAGCGGGTGATCCGCGCTCGGCGGCACGGTCGAACAACGTCCTGACGAACGCCTCAGCCGCGTAAACCCTCGCGCGCTGGGAATCTCGGGGTGCACCGGCCCGCGTCATCGGCCCAAAGCGCTCCGCGCGCCGGGCAGTTCGGGGCTGTCCGAAAGCCGCGCCCGCCGACCGGCCCGGTCACCCGCGCGCCGCGCCGCCGACGAATAGCCCGCCGTCGCTCGATGGGCTCGCCAGGTGCCGCGCGCCTTCGACGTGCTGCGGTAGTGGTCGCGCAGCTCGAGCTCCTTGTCCCGCAGGGCGATAGCGGTACCCGGAGGGCGACGGCGGTCCTTGGTGGCCTCGCGCGTGGCTTGGTCGCGGGCCTCGGCGAGGCGCTGACCGACCCGGGTCCCGAACGCTAGCTGGAAGTTGAGGCGGGCCGTGATCGTCGGCGTGGGCCGGTGCGCGCCCGACGCGAGGTAAGAGTCCGACGCCCGGACCATCTGGACGACCAGGCTGGCGTAGAGGGCGTGGGTCGCGTCGATGTCCTCGCCGAACCCGTACGCATAAACGAAAGTCGAGTTCGACGCCACGTCGCAGCGCACGTCATTGGCCGCGGCGATCACCACAAAAAGCTGGACATACGTCCGCAGCCCTCTGGTGCCCGCGGAGCCGATGGTGATGGTGCGCTGGGTCGGGGCTTGCGCCGGCGAGCGCTGGGCCGCGTGGGACCGCGCAACCGCCAGGTCGATGGAGGCCACGGTCGCCAACCGCTGCGCGGCGCTCATGAAGGCGTCCGCCTCGTGCGGGTTGTCGGTGCCTTCGGCCTGACGCAGCAGTGCGGCTATGCGAGCCAGCATTTTGTCGTCGGTCATAGCGACAAACTACGGGAGCGGTGCGACAGTCGGTTGGTGGCAGAGCCGACGGCCGGTCACAGCCGCTTCGAGATCCAGGAGACCACGTCGCTGAGCACCTGGTCGCGCTCCGGCTCGTTGAAGACCTCGTGGTAGAGCCCGGGGTAGACCTTCAGCTCGACATCGGTGGATCCCACGCATTCGATCAGGCGGCGGCTGCCGTCGACGGGGATGAGCCGGTCGTCGGCGCCGTGCACCACCAGCAGCGGCGCCGTCAATGCCGGTGCCCGCTGCGGCATGGTCTCGCCGACCTGGAGCAGCGCGCGTCCGACGCCGGCCGGGACCTTCCCGTGGTACACCAGCGGATCGGAGTTGTAGGCGGCCACCACAGCGGGATCCCGGGAGATGGCGTCGACGTCGAGTTCCTGCACCGGAAGACCGGGCACGAGAACACCGAGCACCTTGGCGGCGAGCACCATCACGGGCGACACCAGATCCTGGGCCGCCACGGCCGGCGCCGACAGCACCATCGTGTCGTAGTTGTCCGGGCGTTCGACGCCGTAGGCGAACACGATGCCGCCGCCCATGCTGTGCCCGAGCACGATGCACTTGAGGCCGGGGTGCTCCCGCGTGGCGATGCCGACCAGGGTGTCGAAATCAGCGGTGTACTCGGAGATGTCCCGCACCAGCATGCGCTTGCCGCCGGAGCGGCCGTGCCCACGGTGGTCCAGCGCGTAGGTGGCCAGCCCCGCGCCACCGAAACGCGTCGCGACGTGGTCGTAGCGGCGGGCATACTCGCCGAGGCCGTGCGACAACACGACCACCGCCCGCGGCGCGACGTCCGGCGTCCAGACGTCATAGACGATGCGCACGCCGCCGGCGCCGTCGAAAGTCCGTTCGGTGCGGGTGGTAGTCATTACCGGCAGCGTAGTGGCTCAACTGTCAGACACTCTGCGTAGGCTCGTTGCGGTGAGACTACTGACTGAAAGCGCCGAGAATTCTGGAGGCGATTCGGCGGTCGGCGGGGACTTCTCGACCGATGCCGAGCCATACCGTCGCGAATTGCTCGCGCACTGCTATCGGATGACCGGGTCGTTACACGACGCCGAGGACCTGGTGCAGGAGACGCTGCTGCGGGCCTGGAAGGCGTACGACCGTTTCGAAGGCAGGTCGTCGATGCGGACCTGGTTGCATCGCATCGCGACCAACACGTGCCTGAGCGCGCTGGAGGGCCGCCAGCGCCGGCCGTTGCCGACGGGGCTGGGGGGACCCAGCTCGGACCCGACCGCGGAGCTGGTGGAACGCCGCGAAGTGCCCTGGCTGGAGCCGCTGCCGGACCTGACGGACGATCCGGCGGATCCGTCGGTCATCGTCGGGTCGCGTGAGTCGGTGCGGTTGGCATTTGTTGCTGCGCTGCAACACCTTTCACCCAGGCAACGGGCGGTGTTGCTGCTGCGTGACGTGCTGCAGTGGAAGGCCGCCGAAGTGGCCGGGGCGATCGGCACCACCACGACCGCCGTCAACAGCCTGCTGCAGCGGGCCCGTACTCAGCTGGAGGCCGTCCAGCCCAGCTCCGGCTACCGGTTGACGCCGCCGGAATCGGCTGAGGCGCAGGACCTGCTGGACCGCTACATCGCCGCGTTCGAGGCCTATGACATCGACCGGTTGGTCGAGCTGTTCACCGAGGAGGCGATCTGGGAAATGCCGCCGTACGTCGGCTGGTACCGGGGGCCGCGGGACATCATCACGCTCATACACCAGCAGTGTCCGGCCGAAAATCCCGGGGACATGCGCCTTCTCCCGCTTGTGGCCAACGGCCAGCCCGGCGCCGCCATGTACATGCGCGCGGGCGACGTGCACCTGCCGTTTCAGTTGCACGTGCTGGACATCAGCAACGATCGGGTGTCGCGTGTAGTGGCGTTCCTCGACGGTGCGTTGTTTACAAAATTCGGGCTGCCCGGTTCCCTGTGACGATGACGAATCCCGCGCTCGTTACACCTGTGCCCGGAAAACCACATCTCTTGTTGGGCGCCTTCGACATCGGCACCCTGGGCTACGTCGCCGAGGAGTTCTTCGTTTCCGGAACGGCCTCGTCCTACACACCCACGACGGAGTTGGGCCCGGACGGCCGGTGGGACGTAACGCCGAGCGGCACCACCGAATACACAACCCGGATAGTGGTGCTGACCCCGGCCGATGGCGCGCACTGCCCCGATTTCAATGGGACGGTCCTCGTCGAATGGCTCAACGTCAGCGGCGGCATCGATGCTCCGGCCGTGTGGATGATGGCGCATCGCGAGATCCTTCGGGCGGGCTACGCCTACGTCGCGGTCTCGGCCCAGCGGGTGGGGGTGGAGGGCGGTGCGAGCCTGCTCGGCGCGGACATGTCCTTGAAGACCCAGCACCCGGTCCGCTATGCCCCCCTGCGGCACCCGGGTGACCAATTCTCCTACGACATCTTCTCCCAGATCGGCGAACTCGTTCGCCACGCCGGGGACGACAGCTCTCAGGGGGTGCTGGGCGATCTCCGAGCGCAGCATGTGGTCGCCGTGGGCGAATCGCAATCGGCGATGTTCCTGACGACCTACGTCAACGCCGTCGATCCGCTCGCCCGAAGCTACGACGGCTTCCTGGTGCATTCGCGGTTCGCGCCGGCCGCACCGCTGGACGGCAGTTCCATATTCGCCGAGTCACAGGCCGCGTCCCCGGAGGCGGTCGCGTTCCGCGCCGACCTGCGCGTCCCGCTCGTCGCGGTCATCACCGAGACCGACCTGTTCGGCGGTCCCCGGCACGGCTATTACTTCGCGCGGCAGCCCGACAACGAACGGCTGCGGGTCTGGGAGATCCCCGGCGCCGCACATGCCGACAACTACACGATCCAGGTGGCGCCGATCGACAGCGGCTCGGCGCCGCTCGATGCCATCGTGGCGGCCTACGCGCCGACCGACCTGCTGATGGGTCAGCAGCTGGAGCACTACATCAACTTCGCGCCCCAACACCACTACGTGGTGCAGGCGGCGCTCGCCGTCCTGCACACGTGGGTCCGGACCGGCGAGCCGGCCCCCGCGGGCTCACCGATCGGGGTGCACGAAAGCGATCAGGCCCGGCCCGTACTGGATTCCAACGGCCTCGCCCGGGGCGGTGTCAGGACCCCGTGGGTCGACGTACCGATCGCTCAGACATCCGGCTTCGGTGACCCAGACGGCGCCCCCGAGAGCGTCATGGCGATGATCTTCGGCTGCGGCGAACCCTTCGACGCCGCGACATTGCGCCGGCTGTATCCGGGCGGAGTCGAGCAGTACCTCGACAGCTTCACGGCGGCGCTCGACGAGGCGATCGGCTCCGGGTTCATCCTGCCGGCCGATCGCGCCGAGATCCTCCAGCTCGCCGCCGCGACGTACCCCCGGGGTGACCCCGCGGCTTAGAACAGGCGGCTGTCCGGGGAAGGGCCGGGCACCGGACGAACCAGGCCGGCCCCTGTGATCAGCGGCAGGTCGAGTGCGGACAGCAGGCCGGGTGGGGCCGCGCACACCGCGGGAATCGCGTTGACCATCCGCGACGCACCGGCGATGCGCGCGCCCAGATCGTGGTCATGGTCCTCGGCCATCTCGAATTCGCAGCGCATGCTCGGGGATCCCTCAATCTCGACGCGATAGAGGCCGCGGCCGGATGCCAAGCCGTAGCCGAGGTCCTTCGGCGGGATGGAGATGTGCGGCTGCGGCCAGTCCGGGGCGATGTCGTCGCGCATCCGCGTTACGTGGTCGAGGACGAAAGTCTGCTTCTCGCCGACGTATCCGGTCAGCGTGGAGCGCATCGCCGCGATCGTGCCCGCCGCGACGTGGCCGGTGGGCGTGTCGAATGACTCGGTGGCGGGGATGCGCTCGTTGCTCTCCTCGATGTTGTCGACCTTGACGCCCAGACCGGCGGCGAGCTGGTGCAGAACCGGCCCCCAGCCGAAGGTGAACACACCGGGCGTCGCCGCGAACGCGGTGTACTCCGGCGGCTTGCCGAAGCCCAGGATCTCGTAGACCGCGGCCTTGTCCGGGTAGGTGGCGTAGTTGAACATCTCCGTCACACGTACCGACTCGATGACCCGCGAAACCCCCGAAAGCACCAGCGGCAGAACGTCGTTGGCAAAACCGGAGTCGATACCGGTGGTGAAGAAAGACACACCGCCGTCCAGCGCGGCCCGCCGCAGCGGATCGGTGAACGCCGCGCGTTCCGGCCCTGGAGCGTCGGGATACACCAGCGGTACCACCGAGCACGACACCACGTTCTTCCCGGCCCGCAGGATCGACGCCATGTCCTCGACCGCTTCCAGGGGCCGCAGGTTGGCGCCCGCGGCGTACACCACCACGTCGGCGGCGCCGGCAAGCATCGACGCAGGGTCCTGCGTGGCGGTCACTCCCACCGGCGGGATCCCGCACAGGTCTCCGGCGTCGCGACCCGCTTTGGCGTCGCTGTGCACGACGACATCGACCAGCTCCAGCTCCGGATGGTCGATCACCCCGCGCAGGGCGATCACGCCCATGGAACCGGGCCCCCAAACTCCCACCTTGAACACGACCTGTCTCCTAATATTAGGATATTTATCCTGAGATTTGGGACGGATCGTAAGGAGCTTCGCGTGGGTGAGTCAACCGCCAAGTCCCCGCCCACCGGCCGCGTGATGGATGTCCTTGGCAGGCTGGCGGATTCACCGAACGGCCGCTCGTCGGCGGAGCTGGCGAAGACGTGCGGGATCAGCACCTCAACCTGTGCGCTGGTGCTGGCCGAACTGGAACGGCGCGCATGGGTGGCGCGCCGCGAGGATCGCCGCTACGTGCTGGGCAGCGGTTTGTTCGGCCTCGTCCACGGGCTGCGGACGCAGTTCCCTCTGCTGGACCGCGGGCGTGACGCGCTGCGCTTCCTGCACGATAGCCTCGGCGCGGGCTGCTCGATGTCGAAGATCGGTGAGCGCCACCTGACCACCGTCGACGCAGTCGGCCACGGCACCGACGGCGAGCATGCCGTCGGCCAGCGCTTCCCCATCGACCCGCCGTTCGGTCTGGTCGCGATGGCTTGGGGCGACGACGATTTCGTCGAGGCCTGGCTGCACCGGGTCATGCCGCGGCTGACCCGCGCCGAAATCGCCCACCACCGGCGGGTGCTCGCTGACATCCGGGACCGCGGCTACGGCGCATGGCGGTTCGACGACACACACCAGTCGCTGCACCACCGACTGGCCGAAGTGCTGGCGTCGCTGGAGCCGACCGCGCAGGTGACCCGCCGGCTCACCGCCCTGATGACCATGGTGACACTGCGGTCTGTTACCGACGTGCTCGAAACTGAGCTGGCGTCAACGGAATTCGTCGTTCTGCCGATTTTCGGCCAAGACGGCCAGCCCGAGTACCAAATCGAGATCCACCTGGGCCGCTCGGCCGGGCTGACCCTCGCCGCGCTTGACGGCGCGCTGCGGCACGCACAGGCACTGCTCACGGCCGGGGTGGCCTGAGTAGGCTGGGCGCATGCCTGGCACCGCGGAGATTCGGCGCGCGGCCGACCGGGCCGTCACCACGACGTCCTGGCTGAAATCCCGGCATTCGTTCTCGTTCGGCGACCACTACGATCCCGATAACACCCACTATGGGCTGCTGCTGGTCAACAACGACGACATCGTCGAGCCCGGAACGGGATTCGACACGCACCCGCACCGGGACATGGAGATCGTGACCTGGGTTCTAGACGGCGAGCTCACGCATCGGGATTCCACCGGCCACCGCGGGGTCATCTATCCCGGTCTGGCCCAACGCATGTCGGCGGGGCAGCGGAATCCTGCACTCGGAGAAGAACGATTCTTCGGCGGAGCCAGTCCATTTCGTGCAGATGTGGGTGGTGCCCGACCAGACCGCGATCTCCCCGAGCTATCAGCAGCACGAGATCGATGGCCGGGAGCTGTCGGGCGGCGGCCTGGTGACCATCGCCTCGGGCATGCCCGGGCATGACGCGGCCATCGGCCTGCACAACCGGGCCGCCGCGCTGCACGCCACGCGGTTGCGCCCCGGCGGCGCGGTGAACCTGCCCTCGGCGCCGTACGTGCACCTGTTCGCCGCGCGGGGCCGGGTCACGCTGGAGGGGATCGGTGAGCTCGAGGAGGGCGACGCCGTCCGGTTCACCGACGCCGACGGCCGGCGGGTGACGGCGAGCGAGCAATCGGAACTGCTGATCTGGGAGATGCACGCAAAGTTGGGCGCCTGAGACCACATAGAGTGGGCACGACAGACAGGAGCCCGCATGTCTCAATCGCGGCCGCGGCACGCGGCGCCGAACCCCAAACGAAACATCAAGGCAATTCGGACCGTGCGGTTCTGGGCGCTGCCGATCGTCGTCACTTTGGCGCTTATGTCTGCGCTGTGTGCGCTGTACCTCGGGGGCATCTTGAACCCGATGACCAACCTGCGACATTTCCCCGTCGCCGTGGTGAACGAGGACGCCGGACCGTTCGGGGCGCAGATCACCGACGGCCTGGTTAGCGGGTTGGACAAGAACAAGTTCGACCTCCGGGTGGTGTCCCACGACGAGGCGCAGCGACTGCTCGACACCGCGCAGGTGTACGGCGAATTGGTCATCCCGCCGACCTTCTCGTCCAGTCTTCGCGAGTTCGGGGCCAGCGCCGTCACGCCCGGCCATGCGGCCCGGCCCTCGGTCACCATCGCCACGAACCCGCGGGCGGGCACGCTTGGTTCCAGCATTGCGGGCCAAACCCTGACCCAGGCGATGGCCGTTGCCAACGGCAAAGTGGGCCAACGACTTACGGCTGACGTTGCGGCCGAGACCGGCGGCGCGCCGCTGACCGGCGCATCGGCGCTGGGCCTTGCCAGCCCGATCGACGTCAAGGCAAGCGTCTACAACGCGCTGCCGAACGGTACCGGCAATGGGCTGTCGGCGTTCTATTTCGCGCTCCTGCTGCTGCTGGCGGGCTTCACCGGCAGCGTGGTGGTCAGCGCGCTGGTGGACGCCCTGCTCGGCTATGTGCCGGCGGAATGGGGCCCGGTATACCGCTTCGGCGAGCAGGTCAGGATCTCGCGTTTCCAGACGTTGCTGCTCAAATGGGTCATCATGGTGGTGCTGGCGTTGCTGACGTCGGCGGTGTACCTGGCCATTGCGCACGGGCTCGGCATGCCCATTCCGCTCGGCTGGCAATTGTGGGCCTACGGGGTGTTCGCGATCATCGCGGTGGGCATTAGTTCCAGTTCTCTGCTCTCGGTGCTGGGCTCGATGGGCTTGCTGGTCAGCATGCTGATCTTCGTGATCCTCGGCTTGCCGTCCGCGGGCGCGACCGTCCCGCTGGAGGCCACGCCGCCGTTCTTTCGCTGGCTGGCCGAATTCGAGCCGATGCACCAGGTGTTCCTGGGCGTGCGCTCGCTGGTCTATCTCAATGGCCGCGCGGATTCCGGTTTGGCGCAGGCGTTGTGGTTGACGTCGGTCGGCCTGGTCATCGGCCTGCTGCTGGGTGGGATCATCACCCACCTCTACGACCGCAAGGGCTTCCACCGGATCCACGGGGCGGTCGAAATGGCGATCGCCGCGGAACATCAGGCGCAGTACCAGGCGCGCGCGGGTAAGCGAGAGGGAGCCGACGAGAGTGCGGCCGAGAGTGTAAGCGAAAGTCAAAGCGGGCAAACGTAATTCGGGCGCGGCCCAACCGTCACGCGTTTGTTATCAAAGTTGACAGTGTGGCCTGTGTGACTGATGCTGTGGATGCTGCATCAACATCAGCGCCGAAAGGTCCATCGTGCTGACGCCCCTCGCCAGCTTGCGCCGGCTGGCGGCCTGCTGCACTGCCGTGGTTGCGTGCGCGGTGCTGGCGAGCACCACCGGACAGCCCGTCGCGCACGCCGCGGACGGGCGCGACCTGCTGGCCACCGCCATCAACACCACCAGGGGCTCGTATCTGGTCTACAACTTCGGCCCCGGTCACCCCACGCCGATGCTCAACGCCGGCGGCGGCTGGTACGAGATGGACAACGGCGGCCACCTGATGATCATCAAGAATGCGGCCGGACGGCTCGCGCCGCACCTGTTGGTGGACACCCACCAGGGTGATCAGGCGCGTTGCGAGAACAATCCCGGCGCCCGCACCGGCGAGGGACTGTGGCAGGCGTCGGAACTTTACCCGCCGCTGCAGGCGTGGCAGCGGATGGGGCAACCGACAATCGCGATCAATGCCAACTTCTTTGACGTGCGGGGTCAGAAGGGCGGGTCGTGGCGCCAGACCGGCTGCAGTTCGCCGCTGGGCGCCTTCGTCGACAACACCCACGGCCAGGGCCGGGCCAACCAGGCCGTCACCGGTACCGTCGCGTATCCGGGCAAGCAGGGCCTCTCCGGCGGAGGTGAAAGCTGGAGTTCGCTGTCAACGATGATCCTTCCGTCCGGCGGTGCGCCATATGTGTTGCGGCCCAGAAGCAGACAGGATTATGACGTCGCCACTCCGGTCGTCCAGGACTTGCTCAACAAGAATGAGAAGTTCGTCGCGGTGTCGGGGATCGGGCTGCTCTCCCCCGGCAACACCGGGCAGCTCAACGACGGCGGCCCCAGCGCGGCGCGAACGGCCATCGCCTACGCGAAGCAGAAGGACGAGATGTACATCTTCGAGGGCGGCAGCTACACCCCCGACAACATCCAGGACCTCTTCCGCGGCCTGGGCAGCGACACCGCGGTCCTGCTCGACGGCGGTGGGTCGTCGGCCATCGTGCTGCGCCGCGACACCGGCGGCATGTGGGCGGGGGCCGGGTCCCCGAGGGGATCCTGCGACACCCGGCAGGTGCTCTGCGATTCCCACGAGCGGGCGCTGCCCAGCTGGCTTGCCTTTAACTAGCGCTTAATCGGGTTGCACGGCAGCAGTTTTCGCATCGGTCGGGCCGAAGCGGAAGATCAGCAGGCTGGTCGCTACCACCGCCGCGGTGACCGCGAACACCGGAGCGACCACGAATCGCGACATCGTCGCCCCGACCAGGGCGCCGGCACACATCGTGAAAACGACGCTGAAGCGCAGTTTCTCGCGGGCCCCCGTCCCACCGGCCAGATGGCTGTCCAGACCGAGGCTGACGATCGTCGACGTCAACACCGTTGTCGAGAGTTCCTGGATCCCGAACTGACGCGCGCTCGAGTGCTGCAGACCGAACGTCACCGCGAGGATGCCGATCATGATGAGCTTGGTGTTGTCGTGATAGTGCAGCACACCCGCGCCGGCCAGCATCGATAACGTCACCAACAACACGATTTCCGTTGCCAGCACGGTGGTTATCCACGGCCGCGTCCGCTCACCGAAGTGCCGTGACAACCGGCCGCTGACGATCGTGGTGCAGACGAAGGTGGGTAGGGCCACCACGACTGCGGTCAGGTCGATGTTGGTTTTCGGAGCCAGCCAGAAACCCAGGAAAATGACGTTGCCCGTCATGTTGGCCACGAAGACGTGACCGAGGACCAGGATGCTGATCGCGTCCGCCAAGCCGGTGGCGAAGGTCAGCAACAGCAACGCTGCGACGGTCGAGCGCTCGGAAACCGGCGACGCAACGGGCATGGGCTGCTGGATTTTTCGGCGGACTCGGCTCCGATCGCGCTAGACGTGCGGCGTCAAATCCAGCGAAGTGATGGTCGTCATTCTCGTCACCAGCCAGCGGCCGTTGGTGCGCTTCATGAACAACCGGTAGGACAGGTACTTCAGCGACGGGATGTTCTTGGTCAGTGGACTGGTGGACGTGGTGTTCGTATACACGATCACGACGGCGTTCGGATCGTCCAGCGATTCGACGGCCGCGCCGGTGACTTCGGTGTTGTTGGTGACCTTGGCCTGCTTGTTGGGGGCCACGATCGCGTCGACGAATTTGCGGTACTGGGCCTCGAAGTCACCGCTGAGGTAGGCCGCCGCGCGATCGGCGAGGCCATCCATGTTCTCCGGCGTGTAGGTCCACAGCGTCGTGATCGCGTTGGCCGCGGTCCGCGCCACCCTCAGCTTCGTGGCGGCGGCGGCGCGGTCGGTCAGGTATGGCTGGACTGTCGCACCCGCGAACGCGGCGGAACCGACGAACAGCACGGCGGCCACCGCGATGGCGATGCCAAGCCGCTTGCCGGCCAACAGCTTGCGCCGGGGGCGACGGTCTTTGGCGTCCGCGGCGCTCGCCTCTGGGGCCTCCGGAGCCTCCCCATCCGCCTGCGCTTCAGCGTCGGCCTCGTCGGCGCCCGCCTCGGCGGATTCGGTTGTGGCTTGTGTTGCAGCAGGCGTGCTTTCGTCGCCTTCCACGAGGTCCGCGGTCTTGGATTCTTCCGTCTCCGCCGTGGCTTCCGAGGGTGCTTTTTCCGCGTCGGCCGTCAGATCACCTGCAGCAGGTTGCTGATCTTCCACTGATTCCCTTCCTGCGTGACGGTTGCCATCCAACGATTGGTGTTCTCGAATACCTGTTTCTCGTCCGGTGACTTCGAGGTGACGTCGGTGGCCACCATCACGGTGGCGGTGCCGTCGTCGTTCCACCGCTCGACGCCCGCGCCGAGGACGGTGCCGGTCGCGGGTTCGGCCCGGGCCACCTGGAGCAGGATCTCGTTGGCCTTGTCGTGGTACTGCTTGGCGAACTCGCCGGTCGCTTGGGCCAACACCCGCGTTATGTAGTCGTTGGCGTGATAGGGGTCAATGGAAGTGAACTGCGCCATGAACCCTGACACGTAGTTGAGCACCTCGCGGTCCTTCGACGCGGCGCGCAGGCGGGATTCGTGGGAGATCAGCATCAACGTGCATGCCGCGATCGCCGCCACCATCAGCAGCGCGGCAACCGCGCCGGCCACGGGTAACCCCAGCGGTCGCCGCGGCTCCGGCGGGTGCTCCACGAGCAGCGATCCCTCGCCGGGCTCAAACTTGCGACGGGGGCTCATTTTCCGGTCCCGGGCGATTTCGGCTTGGTCAGCACGCTGAGGTCGTCGACGCGCCAGCGGTCGTCCCCGCCCTTGGCGAACTCCACCCGTACGGTTGCGCTGATATACCGCTCGTTGGGCGCTGCGCCCCGCCGGCCCTGTAAGAACAGCAGCATCGTCGCCCGGTCCGGCGTGGCCGATTGGACCGACCAGTCGGTCGGCCAGTACTCGTTGATGACCGGACTCCCCTTCTGGACCACGTCCTGCTGCGTCGCCAGCTGGCGCCGATACTTGTCGGTTGCCAGCGACCGGGCGCGAGCGAAGTCGTCGCCCAACGACTTTGGGTCGTATGTCAGCATCTGTGCGACGATTTTCGGACCCTCCGCCTGGATCTGTGCGCGAGTTTGATCGCTCGCCCGATCGCGGGAGTACACCGCCAGGTAGCTGACGGCGGCGCCCGCAAGGCATACCGCGGCCGCGGTCAGCACCGCCACCGCCACCCACCGCCGAATGTTGGGCGGCGGCTCGTCTGCTTCGACGCGTCGCACTTCGGTGCGCAGCAGCATGTCGGCGAATGTGCGGCGCCGCGAATCCCACAGGGGCCAAAGCCATCCCACCACCGATGCGGTGTCGAGCAGGTGGGCCAGGTCCCGCAGCAGCAGCTCCCACGGCCCGATCGCCGCCCCATCGGGGCGTGCCACCGCGATGCCCAACAGGCCGCGACCCAAGCTCCAGCCCGTGACTGTCGGCAGCAGCGACCGGTTGACCAACGTCAGCAGGATGAGGACTCCGACGACGGAAATGCATATCCACCACCACACGCCGCGCGCAGGCACGGTGAACGACGCCAATGCCAGTGTCGTCACCGCGGCGACGGGCGCCAGGACGTCGACGGCGAATGCGCCGGCGCGAAGGTGCCAGGGCGCCAACGCATCCCGCGGTGACTCTTGGACAGCCGCCTTGGTTTGAGCCCGCGTCCGAGTCTTTTCGACCACCACCGTCACTTCGTCACCTGGTGGAGCTTGGAAATCCTGTATTGCCCTTCGGTGAATGCCATCTTCACCCGCAGGCGGTAGCCGGTTTCCTTTTGCGACTGATCGCTGGCCACCTTGACCCGCATCGCGACGAGCACGTCGATCGAACCGTCGTTGTTGTTGCGCTCCACCGCCGCCCGCACATCGGACACCTGAACGTGTATGTTCGCGGCCTGATAGGCCTGAACGATCATGTTGGTGTAGATCAGCGCCTGGGAGCGGAATGCGTCTGTGCCACAGTCGATGATCTTCTGTTCACTCGCGGCCATCGCATTGGTGTCGGGCGCCTGGGTCGCCGCGACACAATCCACCGCCGCCTTGAGCGCGGCGGCGTCGTTGCGCGCTATGACTTGGCTCTCGTGGTGGTAACGCAGCGCAAAGTAGCCGCCCGCCCCGAGGCCGCCGGCGAACAAGACAAGCGCCGCGGCAATACCGGCGAGCCACCCGCGACCCAGGCGCGACGGACCACGTTCGACACCGGCGGCCGCAGCATCGGCCTCGCCTTCGGATTCCTGCGACTCCTCGGCCGCCGCCGGGCCGGTCTCGTCGGCTTGGTCCTCGGACTCCGGCGACTCTTCGGACGCCGGGCTGGTCTCGTCGGTTCCGTCCGCGGACTCCGGTGCGACCTCGCGCGACTCCTCGGACGCCGGGCTGGTCTCGTCGGCTCCGTCCTCGGACTCCGGCGATTCCTCGGCAGTCACCTGCGGGGTGGTCTCCTCGGCAGCAGCCGCCGGCTCCTGGTCAACCTTCGGACCGCTACGCCGCGCAAGCCCACGCAGTCGACGAAACCTCGGCATCGGTGGGGGGTTCAGCCGGCCGGCGCCAGCATCTCCTTCCATCCGTCGTCTCCTGTTTTGGTCGAGTTTTCGACGGAGTATTTCACGCCGTCGGGCCCCACCAGTTCACCGCTCTGAGGACTGTAGATCGCCGCGGGAGGCCCGCTCGGAGTGTAGACGCATGGGTTGGGCTGTTGGCCGTTGCACTGCACAGTACCGGTTCCCGGCCGGGACAAGGGGTCGCTGGTCGGCGGCGGCGTCCCCGCGACCCGGTCCGAGGGTGCCGGGTTCAGGCCGGTGTCCACCGACGGCGCCGGGATCACCATGCCCGGCCGCACCGATTGGTCACAACGCGCCGCGGGCGCCGGGCAGGTCAGGATCTGGTTCGGGTCGCCGTACCAGGGGTTGGTCCCGGCCGGAACGTACGGCCTGGGGTCACGGCATTCCCCCGGCGTGGCCGCCCGCTTGCCGGGGATATCGGTACACGGGATGTTGCGCGATCCGCGCACGCTGTTGGCCGGCGTGTCCATCGGGATCTTGCAGTACGTGCCGGACGGCAGGGGCGCCAGGTTGGTGTCCGCCGGGGACCGCCACTCCGATGCCGGGATGAAACCGGTGAGACACGGCGGCGGCTGGTTGATCGACAACGCCAGGTCGAGTGCGGCCTGGTTCGGGAACGGGGCGGCGACCGTCTGCGCGATCGAGGCACCCTGCGGCAGGAACACCAGCACCTGCTCCAGGCCGGTGTGGTAGCGCTTGAGCAAATCGAACACGACCTCGAGGTTGGCCAGCGTCTGCGGTAGCGAGTCGCGGACGTCGCTGAATACCTCGTTGACCTGATCTGCGGTCGGCGCCGCTTGGCGCAGGACGCTTCTCACATGCTGATCCTGCTGCGCGGACTGGGCGGCCAAGTTGTTCAGGTTGCGCGCCCAGCGCTCGATCGCACCACCGGAATTGACTTGGCTGTCGAGGATCGGCCCGGAGTTCTGGATGATGTCGTTGACGTTGGTGATGTTCGTCTTGAAATCACCGACGATCGCCTGAGTGGAGTCGACCAGCCGTTGCAGGGCGGGACCCAAGCCGCCAACGGATTGCGCCGTCTCGTCGAGCAGTGTGCCGATCTTGTCCTTGGGTAGGGCGGCAAGCCCTCGGTTGGCGGTGTCCAGCGCAGGCCCGATCTCGCTGGGCACCGTGCCCTTGGTGATGGTCTGTCCGGATGAAAGGTACTTGCCCGGGTTGCCGCTCGACACCAGGTCCAGATACTGCTCACCGACCGCCGATACCGAGTGCACATTCGCGATCGCATCGATCGGGATCTTGTAGCGACTGTCGATGCTCATCGTCGCCTCGGCGCCCGTTTCGGTGGGCTCGACGTCGGTGACCTTGCCGATGGTGATGCCGCGATAGGTCACGTTGGCGGTGGGATACAGACCGCCCGACGCGGGCAGTTCGGCTTTGAGCGTGTACCGGCCAATGCCCACGAGGCTCGGGATCTGCAGGTAGTACACCCCGAGCACGAGCAGCGAGATCACCGTCAGGACCCCGAAGGCGATCAGCTGGCGCCGGACGAAGGGAGTCAGCATTGCCTGTCCGCCCTTTCCACCAGCGGTCCGCCGGCCGCGTTGTTCGGGCTCGGCGTGTAGCGGACGTCGGGGATCATCGTCTCGGGGTCACGCCCGAACGACTGCTCGAGTGCGCGCAGGGCTCCCGACAATCCGGTACCGGTGAGGAACGCGTTGTCGATCGAGCTGTAGGTCAAGTCGAGTGTCAGCGAAATGTTCTGGTAGTCGCCGCGCATCAGCTTCGGAATCGTTTCGATGTCGTAGGGCTGCGTGAGCATCAGCTTCAGCGCACCGATCAGATACGGCGACGCGCGGCCGAGCTCCCTCAACGGGCATTGCAACGATTGCAAGTCCTGGTGGAGGGGCCCGCGCGCTTCCGACAGGTATTGGTCGGCGGCCTGGCTCAGCCGTCCCACCGAATCGACCGCGTTGATCAGCAGCTGTTTGGTGTCGGCGAAATGCTTGACCAGCGGCGGGATGTCGGTCAACACCCGGTCCAACACGTCCGCCCGGCCGCCCACGTACACCAACAGCCGGTTGGTGGAGTCGATGGCGTGGGTGATGTCATCGCGCTGCTGATTCAGCTGGTCGGTGAAGGTGTCCAGCTTGCCGAGGAACGACCGGATCTGGTTCCCCCGCCCGTTGAAGATGTTGAAGACCTCGTTCTGCAGCACTTCCAGGTTCGGGATGCCGCCACCGCGCAAGATCAGGGAGAGGCTGGCCAGGGTTTGCTCGGTCGTGGGAAACGCCGTCGAGTTCTTCAGCGGAATGGTGTCGCCATCCTTGAGCAGCTCCGGCGACGGGTTGGGTGGGGCGGCCAGCTCCACATGCTGAGAACCGAGCAGAGAAGTCTGGCCGATCTTGGCGGTGGCGTTCTTCGGGAGCTTGACGTTTTTGTCGATACCCAGCGTCAGGGTGGCCACCCAGTTCTTCAGGTTGATGGCCCTGATGGAGCCGACATAAACGTCGGCGACCATCACCTTGCTGTTGCCGTTGATCGCGAGCGTGTCGGGCATCTGCACGTAGATGTTGTAGGACCCCGAGCCGGTGCCCGGACCGCCCGGAATCGCCACGTTCGAGATTCCGCGCCATCCGCACGAGCTCAGCACCAGCGCGGCCACCAGTAACGCCACGCCCTGCCAGGCCCGGTGGCGAATCCGCGGGACCAGCCTTAGCAGCGCGCTCACTGGCCCGCTCCCGCGTCAGCCGGCCCGCCGGCGTTGGGCGCGGGCGCCGCCACCGGCGCAGGCGTCGGAGCCACGGGACCCGGGGCCACCTCCGGGCCCGGCGGCGGCGGCGGTATCGGAACCTGTGGCGGGTTTTGGCCGACGACGGGCGCTATCGGGGTCTGGTCGTAAGCGTTCGGATATCCCGGCGGGGTCTGCAGATTCGATTGCACCGGTTCGATGTTGGGGCCGCCCATCAATTCAGCCAACGACTCGGGCGTCATCAGGCCCGCGGTGATCGGGCCAACCTGCTGCCCCTGCATGCCCGGGGCCACAATCCAGCCGTGCTGGGTGTTGCGGTGCGACGTCGGCGTGTCCGGCACCCAGATTCCCGGGACGGTGGTGTCCTTGTACCCGTTGGGCGGCTGCAACCGCGGCTCGGAGTAGGCGACGTCCTTGGGCAGGGTCTCGGCGGTGCTGAACAGGTTCAACCCGAACGGAAAGTAGTTGAACTTGATCGCGTCGAGGATCGGCGCCAGGTATTGCGCGCAGAGTTCGGCGGATTCCTGATATCCGAGCCGGCTACCGGCCTGAATCGAGCTGCAGATGAACTGCATCGGGTTCGAGAAGGTGATGGCCGGAACGGCGACAACCGAACCGTGCGACGGGTGGTAGATCTGGTTGATGTTCGACGCGGCCGTCGGAAGCACGTGCAGGGCGGTCTCCAGCCCGTTCAGCGGATCCGGCTGAAGCAGCGTGTTCGTCGCGGTCGCCAGGTTGTTGATGTCCTGGGTCAGTACCTCGCGGTTCTTGTCGAGGAACGGGCGCACGGTGGAAAGCAGGCTGTCGAACTGCTGAATCGCTTCGGAAAGGGCGCCGTCGGAGCTGGCTAGCCGAGTGGTGAAGTCCGCCAGGTTCTGGTTCAACGCCACAAACTGCTGATCGTCCTGGTGCAGGGCGTTGACGAACAGCGCGAGGCTGCGCACCACCGCGAAGAAGTCGCCACGGCCCTCGTTCAACGCGGTCAACGCCTGCGAGAGACTGTTCAGCGTCGTGTTGATCTGCTTGCCCTTGCCGGCGAGCCCGTCCGCGAAGGACTCGATGACCTCGCCGAACGGACCCTTCGGCTGCTGGGGCGTGGGGCCGAGTTTGGAGATGATGTTGGTGACGCTGTTGCGCAGCTCGTCCCATTCCACCGGCACCTGGGTGCGCTCTTCGGGGATCACCGCATTGTCGGCGAGCACCGGGCCGCCCTTGTAGGGCGGCTCCAACTGGATCGCGCGCGAGGCGACGAGGGTGGGGTTGAGGACCACCGCGGAGGCGCTGGCGGGCACCTTGTACTTGTTCTCGTAGTGGAAGGTGACCCTCATCTTGTCGCCGGCCGTCTCGATCTTGTCGATCGCACCCACCCGCAGGCCCATGATCTGGACCTTGTCTCCCGGGTAGAGAGCGTTCGCCGCGGGGAAGTAGGCGACGACCGTGTTGTTCGTCAGCTTCTGGAAAAGCCGCCAGCCGGCGTACCCGACGAGCAGGGCCAGCACGATCACCAGCGTCCCGATGACCACCGACGCCCGTGACAGCTTCGGTAGCCGGATGTTGCGGATATCAAAGATGGTGCTCAATTCTGGCTACCCCCTCCCGCTGCGCCGCTGCCTCCCGCGCCGCCGGGGTTGATGAACGGTGCCGGCAGCTGCACGCCGGGCCCGGGCGGCGCCGGCGGACCCGGCGGCAGGGCGGGCGCGAACGTCGACGGCGGCGGCGTCGGGCCGGCCGGCGCCAGGTTCTCGGTGCGCGCTCCCGGCGGCGCCTGTGTCGGCATCGGCACCGGTGTGCCCGGAACGTTCGGTGGCGGGTCACCCGGCCGTCCCGCGATCGGCATGCCCGGCGTGGGCGGCAGCCCGTCGGGGTTCGGCGGCGACGTCGCGACGTCGACCGGCGCGGGGAAGCCGGGACCACCGAACGGCCCGACGGTCGCGCCGGCGCAGGGCAGCGGATTCCACGGACGCGGCAGACCCTCGTCGCCGACGGTGACGTTGCCGCCGGGGTTCGCCGGCGTGTACGAGCAAGGCGATCCGGGCGGGGCGGCCGGTCCCGGATGATCGGGCGTGCCCTCCAGCGCCCGCGGCGCCGGCGGCGGCGCGCCGTTGGGGAATCGGGTGCCGTTTGGATCGGGCCACTTGAATTCCGGTAGTCCGGCGCTGCGCCAGAAGTTCTCCGGGTCAATGCCGCGCTTCTTGAACGCCGCGTCGACGAACGGCTGCACGATCTGACCCGGGGCCAGGTTGTGCAGGACCACTTTGAAGAACGGTCCCGACGCGATGGCCTCGTTCAACGACGGAAGAAACTTACCGACCTCGGTAAGGCCCGCGGCGAGGTCGTCCTTGCGCTGGACCAGGATGTCGCTGACGGTGTGCAACTGTTCGAGCACGTGATTCAGGTTGGGGTTGTCGTTGATCAGTCCCTTCACCTGTTCGGAGAAGGCGGCGACATTCCCCAGCAATGCGTTGATGGCTTGGCCCCGCTCGTTGAATGCCGCCAGCAACACCTTGGTATTCACCAGCAGCCGGTCGATCTGGTCGCTGCGGTCACCGAGAATGCTGGCCACCTGGTTGGCCTGGGCGAGCAGGTGCTTGACCTGCTCGTCGCGCTTGCCGATCGTGTCGGAGAACTTGGCCACGCCATCGAGCGCGGCGCTCAAGTGCGGATAGGTCTGGTCGACGGTCTGCGAGAGCACGTTCAGTGACTGCTTGACCGTGTCGATGTCCCAGCCGGAGGCGGCCTTGGTCACGTCGAAGAACGCGTCATAGATCTGATACGGAGTGGTGCTCTGGCCCAGCGGCAACGTGGCCCCGGGCCGCAGCGCCTGGTTGCCCCGGTTCTCGATCTCGAGGATCTTCTTGCCGAGGATGGTGTCCGTCTTGATCGCCAGCCGGCTCTCGGTGCCGATGCTTTCGGTGCCGATCGAGAACTTCACCGAGATGTGGTCACCCTCGATCTTGAGGCCCTCCACCTTGCCGACGTCCATGCCGGCGATGCGGACCTTGTCGCCCGAGTTGATGCCGCCGGTGTCGGTGAACTGCCCGTAGTAGCTCGGCCTGGCGAAAATCATCGGGACGCTGGTGAAGCTTTGACCCACGCCGATCACGAGGGCCGTCACGATGATGCCCATGAGGCCGATGCGCAGCCGATTGGGAGGTTCCAGCGTTCTCATTGCGGCGTGCACCTACCCGTCGGCTGCGAGAAGAGCCGGACCGTGCGGACCGGACCACCACCCTGCAGCCCATTGAGCTTGAGGGTGATGTCGCAGGCGTAGAAGTTGACGAAGTCGCCGTAGGAACCGATGGTGCGCCCGATCATGTTCAACGCGGTCGGCACCTTGTGGAGGAAGTCGTTCAGCTGCTCACGCTGATCGATGAGCGGCTGCTGAACCGCGTCCAGGTAGTTGAGGCTCTTGTGCAGCAAACCTCGGTCCTCGGCCAGCAGGTCGGCCACCGTCCCGGTGGCATTGCTGATGTGCGCGGTGCCGCCGGCCAGCTGGTCGCCGTGGTCCTTCAGCCCGGTGATCAGGACCTCGAGGTTGTTGACGGTCTGATCGAATTGCTGGCGATGCCGAACCGTGGTGTCCAGCACGATGTTCAGGTTCTTGATCACCTCGCCGATCGCCTGGTCCCGCTCGCCGAGCTGGGAGGTCAATTGCGCGGTCTGGTCGAGGATGTCGTTGATGGTGCCGCCCTGCCCCTGGAAAACGGTGACGAGGGCCGACGCGATGGTGTTGACCTTCTGCGGGTCAAGCGCCCGAAACAGCGGCTTGAAACCACCGATCAGCGCGTCGAGGTCGAGCGCCGGCGATGTCCGCGAAGCCGGGATGAATCCGCCCGGGGGCATGATCCGGTCGGAGCCCTCACCCTCGCCGCGTTTGAGCTCCAGGTACCGGTTGCCGATCAGGTCGAGGTAGCGGATCTGGGCGGTCGTCGACTGATACAGCGGGATCGAGCGGTCGACGTTGAAGTCCACCCGGGCGCGCCTGCCGCCGTCGACCAGTTTTACCGAACTGACCTTGCCGATCTCCACGCCCGAGGCCCGGACGAATTGGCCCTGCCGCAGCCCGCTGATGTTGGTGAATTCCGCCGAATACCCGTTAGTGCGGTCAAAGCGCATCTGACCGAACACCACGACGATCATCACAGTGAACAGCAGCAGCACCAGTGAGAAGATGCTGAGTCGGACGATGGTTCCGGTGATTTTCATGGGTTGATCGTGTTATCCCCTACCTGGCGGCCCCAGACGTACTCGATCGCGTACGGCGAACCGGTGTCTAGGTGGTTATAGGGCGCAATGCTGTTGCCGCTGTCCATCACCAACTCGGGCGCGGGCCATAGGTCGTGGGTGATGGTCTGCCAACAGCCCGGCGCACCCCCGGGTCCGCCGCGGGCGTTCACCCGCGGCAGGTTTTCGGGCCACATGTAGGGATTGGGCGCGCCGCCCACCAGTCCGGCCAGCCCGCCGAGCCCGGCGAGCCCCATCGTGGGCACCGCGAATAGCCCGATGAGGCCAACGATGGTGGTCGCCGAGAGGGGGTTCAGGAGCAGCCCCAGGCCCGACATCAGCTCGGTGTGGGCGTTCAGCGAGTAGCCGTTACCGCCGAGGAACGTGGTGGCCTTGGGTTCGATGTCGTGGTAGTTGCGCACGGTGCAGAACAGCTCCGGGCTGTAGGTGTCCAGCAGCTGGGCCGTCGGCACCAGGTCTTGGGCGCCGCGCGCCAGGTACGGCCCACCCCGCTGGAAGATGTCCGCGCCGGTGTTGCCGAACCCGGCGGCCGACAACAGCGCTTGGTCCAGGTCCTTCTGCTGCTGATTGATCGTGCGCGACGTGATCACCGCATTGTTGAGGAAGTCGAACAGATCCGGCGCGGCGTTGGCGTAGGTGTCGCCCAGACCCGCTAACTGCTGGATGTCGTGACGGGCCTGCGGCATCTGCGGGTTGACGTCGTCGAGGATCGTGTTGGCGTTGACGATCGACTGCCCGAACCTGTCGCCCAGCCCGGCCAGCGATTGCGCGGCGGCGCTCAGCGTCAGGTTCAGCTTGACCGGATCCACCTTCTGCGCGATCTCGGTGATGGTCTGGAACAGCGTGTTGATTTCCGTCGTCACCGACCTGGCGTCGATCACGGTCTGCGGAGTGATCCTTTGCGGCGACGGGTTTTGCGGCGTCGTCAACGACACGTACTTACCGCCGAACACCGTGGTCGCCTTGACATCGGCGTTCACATTCGCCGGAATCAACTTGAGGTATCGCGGATACACGTCCAGGCTGAACTTGGCCGCCGGCTTGCCGTCGCGCATGACCTCAGAGATGTGCGCCACCCGGCCGATTTCCACCCCGTTGTAGGTGACCTTCGAGCCGGGATCCATCACCAATCCGGCCCGGGAAGCCACCATCGTCAGCTGGGTCTTCGGGGTGAAGTCCCCCCGGAACTGCCCGTACACCAACACAAGAAGCACGGCCGCGACCACCAGTAGTGCGACCCCGGCCCACTTGTACGGCGGGTTCCGGGGTGCGTTGATCTTGCCGCCGGGCGACGTCATGGCGGCTACACCGTGAGGGCGAAGTTGGGGTTGACGCCGTAGAGCGCCAACGCGGCGGCCAAAACGACAACCTGCACCGACACCAGCGAGAAGCGCATCGATCGGCCGACGGCCTCGCCGACGCCGACGGGGCCGCCGCCGGCATTGTATCCGTAGTAGCAGTGGGTGATCATCACCACGGCCGTGATGATGATGGCCTCCACGAACGACCAGAACACGTCATCGGGGCGCAGGAACGTCCGGAAGTAGTGCTCGTAGGTGCCGTGGGACTGCCCGTACAGCACCGTCGTGGTGATCTGGGGCGAGAGGAACGACATGATCATCGCGAGCGCGTAGAGCGGAATGATCACCACCAGCCCGGCCATGATTCGAGTGCTCGCCAGGAATGAGACCGACTTGACGCCCATCACCTCCAGGGCGTCGATCTCTTCACTGATCCGCATGGCACCCAGCTCTGCGGTAGCGCCGGCGCCGACGGTGGCGGCCATCGAGATGCCGGTGACGACCGGGGCGGCGATGCGCACATTGATCAGCGCGGCGAAGAAGCCGGTGAACGCCTCGACGCCGATGTTCCCCAGGGACGCGAATCCCTGGATGGCGACCAGGGAGCTGCCGGACAGCGTCACGAAACCGACGATCGCGACGGTGCCGCCGACGACGGCCATGGCGCCGGTGCCCATGCCGATCTGGGCGATCAGCCGCAGCGTCTCCTTGCGATAGTTGCGCAGCGCGTGCGGGATGTTGCCGATGCACACCGCCCCGAACCAGCCCATCCGCCCGATGTCGTCAATGCCACGGCCGAAGGCGCCGCCATAGCGGTTGACGTTTTCGACTGTGCGCGGGAAGCGGGCGCGCAATACGGCAGCGGTCGACATGTCAGTGCCCCGTCCCGAATCGAACACCAATCGTGGTCAGCACCACGTTGACCGCGTACAGCGCGACCACGCAGAGCACCACGGTTTCGTTGACGGCGGTGCCCAGCCCCTTGGAACCGCCGCGCACGGTCAGCCCGCGGAAACAGCCGACCAGGCCCGCGATTAGGCCGAACATGGCGGCCTTGACCGTTGCGATGACCACCTCAGGCAGGCCGGTGATGGTGGTCAGGGTGGCGAGGTAGGCCCCGCCCGACACGTTCTGCAGGTACACCCCGAAGAGGTAGCCGCCCACCAGGCCGACGGTGATCACCAGCCCGTTGAGCAGCGTGGCGACCAGGGTCGCGGCGACCACCCGAGGCACCACCAGCCGGTGGATCGGGTCGATGCCGAGCACCTCCATCGCGTCGATCTCCTCGCGGATGGTGCGAGCGCCCAGGTCCGCGCAGATCGCCGTCGACCCGGCGCCGGCCACCACCAGCACCGTGGTCAGCGGCCCCAGCTGGGTGACCGCACCGATCGCCGCGCCCGCGCCGGACAGGTCGGCGGCACCGAACTGGGCCAGCAGAACGTTGAGGGTGAAGATGAGCAAGACGGTCAGCGGGATCGAAACCATGATGGTCGGCAGGAACGCCACCCGCATGATGAACTAGCACTGCAGGATGAACTCACGCCATTGGAACGGCCAGCGGAACAGCGCCTTTCCGGCCAGGACGCACATCCGGAAGAACCCACCGATGAGGGTCAGGGGCGTCTCCAGCTGGTCGCGCAGGTAGCCGACCAGGTGCGGACGGTCCGTCGACGTCGTCACCGCTGCCCCCTCACCTCGGCACCGCGTGCCTGGCGGTTCCGCGGCCGATCGTGTCGCACGCCTCGCCCCCTCTCCGCTACGCGGCCGGGGGTACCCCCACCTTGCCCCGACCCTACGTGTGTGACCGTCGGCTCCCTACCCGCAAGTAGTAACGGCGACCACAGGAATGTACCCGATGGCCGTGAGCGTGTGAACTGGCTACGCACAATTAACCCTTCGTCAACAGCGGGCAAACGTTACAGTTTCCGTCAACTTTCCTCTCGGGTCGTCAAATCTGTTGTAGTAGAGGTGCTTTCGATAATGAAGGCAGCTCCGTAGCGCACCCGTAGCTCAGTCTTGAGCACCTTCCCGGCCGGGTTGCGGGGCAGCGCATCGACGATTTCGAGCGCCTTCGGATGCTTGTAGCGCGCCAGCCGCTCGGCCAGGAACTCGTGCAAGTCGTCGAGCCCCAGCTGCTCGCCGGCGACGGCCGCAACTGCGATCGGCACCTCGCCCCACTTGTCGTGGGCCCGGCCGATGACGGCGACCTCGACGATCTGGGGATGGCCGGCGAGAACGTTCTCCACCTCGGCGCAGTAGATGTTCTCGCCGCCGGAGATGATCATGTCCTTCTTGCGGTCCACCACCCACACGTAGCCGTCCTCGTCCATCCGGACGAGGTCTCCGGAATGGAACCAACCGCCCGCGAAGGCCTCCGCGGTGGCCTCGGGGTTGTTCCAGTAGCCGCTCATCAGGGTCGGTGCCCGGTAGACGATTTCGCCCACGTCGCCGACGGGCACGTCGTTCATGTTTTCGTCCACCACGCGGGCGGCGACCGTGGGGATCACCTTGCCGACCGAGCCACGCTTTCGGATCGCGTCCTCGCCGAGCAGCATGCAGGTGACCGGCGACATCTCGGTCTGGCCGAACGCCGCCAGTATCGAGGTTCCGGGGAAGGTTGCCGACATCTCCCGCAGCAACGCGTCCGGCGCCGGGGCGGCTCCCCACGACATCATCCGCAACCTCAGGTCGCGCGGTCGTGCTTGCTGCTCGGCGCATACCGCCTGCCACTGCGCGGGGACCAGGAAGAGGCCGGTGACCTTCTCCGCCGCCAACACGTCGAGCAGCTGCCCCGGGTCGAAGGCACCCAGCGGGTAGATCACCGTGGGGACGCCGAGCAGCATGCCGGTCAGCAGGTTGCCGATGCCGGCGATGTGGAAGAACGGGACGCCGACGAAACCGACGTCGTTACTTATATCGGCGCCGTTGGTGTAGAGCCCCGTCATCGTCTGGCCGGTCAGATTGGCGTGGGTCAGCACCGCGCCTTTGGGCCGTCCGGTGGTGCCCGAGGTGTACATGATCAGCGCCGGCGAGTCGTTCGGGATGTCGACGGGTCCGGGCGAATCACCGGGCTCGTTAACGAGGTCTTCGTAGCCGAGCACGCTGTCGTCGGTCGAGCCACCGGCCACGACGATGGTGTCGAGCATTGGCTGGGTGTCCTGGATTTGTCTGACGCCGGTGGCCACCGGGGCAAGCACCGCTTCGGTGATCATCACGCGCGCTTCGCAGTCCTCGACCAGGAAGACGATTTCGGCCGAGGTGAGCCGGAAGTTCAGCGGAACCGCGATGGCCCCGAGGGAGTTGACGGCCAGCACCGCCTCGACGAACTCGGTGCGGTTGAGCATCAGGATCATGACCCGGTCGCCGAAGCCGACCCCTCGGCGGCTCAACGCATCGGCCAGCGCCACGACCCGGCGGTGCAAGCCGTCCCAGGTGACCGTGTTGCCCAGGAACCGCAGCGCCGTCGCATTCGGTTGCATCAGCGCGTGCCGCTCGAGTTGGTTGACCCAGTTCTGCCGCCGGGCCAGGTACGGCTGCTCGGTGGCTTGTGTCAGATGGCTGGCCAATTGCGCGGTCAACTAATTGCCTTCCCTTCACTCGCGCACCGCTTGCGCCAGGTTGATATTTGATAAAACATAGTGTTGTGTGGGTCACACTAAGGCTTTAGTCCCACAAAGACAAGCCCCGCCGAGCCCCTGAAACCCCTGGTAGCCCGCGTGAACGCACCGATATCGGCGAAGCCGAGGACCCGCCGGCCACTGCGCCGCGCGCAGCTGTCCGACGAGGTCGCCGGCCACCTGCGGGCGGCGATCATGTCCGGGGCGTTGCGTCCGGGCACGTTCATCCGCCTCGATGAGACCGCGGCCGAGCTCGGGGTCAGCGTCACGCCGGTGCGTGAGGCCCTGCTGAAACTGCGGGGTGAGGGCATGGTGCAGCTCGAGCCGCACCGCGGTCACGTCGTTCTGCCGCTGAGCCGGCAAGACATCCAGGACATCTTCTGGTTGCAGGCAACGATCGCCAAGGAGCTGGCCGCCGCGGCCACCGATCACATCACCGACGCCGGGATCGACGAGCTGGACCGCATCAACGACGCGCTCGCGGCGGCCATCGGGTCCAGCGATGCCGCGACCATCGCGGGCATCGAGTTCGCCTTTCATCGTGTCTTCAACCAGGCCAGCGGCCGGATCAAGTTGGCATGGTTCCTGCTCAACGCCGCGCGCTACATGCCGGCGGAGGTGTACGCGGCGGACCCGGAATGGGGGGCGGCGACGGTCGGTCATCACCGGCGGTTGATCGCCGCGCTGCGCCGCCGCGATGCACAGGCCGCCATCGAACACGCGGTCTGGCAGTTCACCGACGCGGCAAACCGGCTGACCGAGATGCTGGACCGGGCCGGAATCTTCGACCGAGCCGGCGCCTAGTTCGAGGCCAGCTGCTCGGCGCGCTGCTTCAGGTTTTCCGCGAGGTGGTCGAGCACGTTGTTGAGGAGCTGCTTGACCATCGGAGCGGGCACAGGCATGGAGGTCTCGACGTCCATGTCCACCGTCAGCAAGCTCGACGCGCCCGTCTCCACCACGCTGAACAACTGCTCCTGCTTGGAGAACAGGTCGCCTTGCTGCAGGACGGTCTGAATCTGGTTGTCCCCCGGGTAGTAGACGGCCTGGATGAACGTGCTCTGCATGCCGTTGACCTCGGTGTCGAGCCGCAGCTGGCTGGGACGCCCGTCGTCATAGCGCGCGAGCACCCATGAGCCCTTGATCCCCTCGTTCCACTCCGGGTAGCGCTCGAAATCGCCGACGATGCCCATGATCGATGCGGCGTTGGCACTGACCTCGACGGTCTTGCTCAAAACTGGCATTGGCGAAGCATAGCCGGGTGCGGTTCCGCCGAAACCGACCGGCCCGGGCGCGATTTGGGCGCTAGTGATCCACGCGGGCCGTTGACAGCAGTGAGCGGATGGCGTCGGGAATCGGGACCGGCTTGCGGTTGGTCCGATCGACATAGACGTGCACCCAGTGCCCCAACGCGGTGATCGACCGGTGGTCCGCGCGGAGCACACCGAGCCGGTAGGTGACGCTGCTGCGACCCAGCCGCGTCACCGCGATGCCGACCACGAGGCTCTCTGGGAAATGCAGTTCGGAGAAGTAGCGGCAGCCCGACTCGGCGACGATGCCGAGCGTAGGGATGGTGAGCGGGTCAAGCCCGATGGTCGTGTTGATCCAGGCGTTGATCGCGGTGTCGAACAGTTGGTAGTAGACCGCGTTGTTGAGGTGGCCGAACATGTCGTTGTCGGCCCACCGGGTTCCGACCGGCCACAGCACGGGGAAGTCGTCGCCGGTGAGCGTGTCCGGTGCGGGCGGAACCGAGGGAACCGGCGAACCTGAACTCATGGCTGTATTCCAACATGTTTCACATACGGGGCGCCGTGCCGGAGCGCATCGAGGCGGCCGAGGTTGCGACTACCAGTAGCGCATGGCTCGCCGAAAGAGGTCCGCCAGAACCGGTTTGCTCATTTCGCGCGGAGCGTTCTGTAGGAGGCGCTGCTGAGGGTAGGCACCCTCTGTCAGGGCCACCACGTCATCTTCGGTGTAGCCCACCCCACTTAGCCCGTTCGGCATGCGCACCGCTCGCATGATGCGGATGAGCTCGTTGGCCAGCACCTCGCCCGCATCCTTCGCGCCGGCGCCTTGCGTGTCAGCGCCGAGCAGCCGTGCCCCCTCCAAGTGCCGCTCCGGGCTCACCTCCGCTGTGAAGCGGAACGACGACGGCGCATTGAGGATGACGGCCATGCCGTGCGGCACGAGCGGCTCATCGGCGGTGTAGCCCGAGGGGCGGAAGTCACGTACCAGCCCTGCCACCGCGTAGGCCATGCCATGTGGTGCGTGAACGCCCGCGTTGCCGAACGCGATGCCCGCAAGCGTTGCAGCCCACATCATCTGCTCACGGGCCTCGCTGTCGGAGGCGTCGTTCACCGCACGCTCCAAAAACTGCCCGAGCAGGTGCAACGCCTCACGGCAGCCCAGATCGCTCCACGGATTGGCGCCCTGACTCATGGGTCGCAGGCTGGGCCGTTCGGGTGCGCGCCGCCGGATGTAGGGTCGCGCGGTGTAGGACTCCAAAGCGTGAGACAGCACGTCGAGCCCTGCCGAGGCGACGACCTCGGTGGGCAGACTCGCGGTGCAGTCGGGGTCGACGAGCGCCTCCGTGGGACGTAGCGCGTGCGAAGCGATGCCCGTCTTGGCGGACAGCGACACTAGGTCAAAGATCGCGATGCCGGTTACCTCGCTACCGGTGCCCGCCGTGGTGGGGCATGCGATATGCGGCTTGAGCGGGCCGGGTACGGGTTTGCTCTCGCCGATGGGCGCGTTGACGTAGGTCAGCAAGTCAGCGGGATAGGTGGCGTACAGATTGGCGGCCTTGCACGTGTCGATGACAGAGCCGCCGCCCAGTGATATGTAGCCATCGGGGTTCAGCTCTTGCGCGAAACGCGCCCCGTCCAGGAAAGACGCGTCGGTGGGCTCGACATGTACGTCGGTATAGGTGACCACGTCCAGTCCGGCCGCGACAAGCGAGTCGTGCGTCTTCGCAAAGATGGGCAGTCCAGCCACGCCGGCGTCGGAGAACAACGCCACCCGCCGCAGCCCGAGAGCGCTGGCTCTGTCACCCACCTCCGCCAGGCAGCCGCGCCCGAAAGTCACCCGCGACGCGTCGACGGTGAAGGCTCCGTCGCAGTCCTCGATTGGGACATCGCAACACGCCATCCGTCCTCCTGAGCCGGCCAACGCGACCTGACCTTGCCTGTCATCCTGTCAGACAGCTCGTGTGTCGCCAGACCGGTGGCAATCGTCCGACGGTTCGGCTGGCCGCTATCTCGGGTGCATCGGCGCGACCGGCTCCGCCGTCGCGTCGGGGAGACGGTGGTCTTCGATGTAGTCCCACCGGATCTGGTAGCCGAGTCCGGGCGCTTGGGGCAGATCAACAAGTCCGTCCGGGCCGAGCGGATCACAGGACGCCTCGAGATACGGCGGAACGGCGTCGTAGCGAGCCCCGGGGCCGAGCAGGCCACGCTCGTAGTACTCGCACACGTCTTCGCTCGTGGCGCCCAGGACTTGAAGATTGCCGAAGCCGCTCATGTGCAGTTCGCAGCGCATACCGACCGCCTCGCACATCCCGGCCAGTTTCATGACGCCGGTGACGCCTCCGCGCAGGACGTCGATGCGGCTGATGTCGGACGCGTTGCGCAGGATCCAGTCCGCCCGGGTATAGATGCCCCCCTCGGCGATCTCGGGTGAGCAGATCGGGATGTCGAGCGCGTCGGCCAGCCTCACGTAGGACTCGACCCGGTACTCCGGCATCGGATGCTCATACCAGTAGAACCCCAGCCTTTCGAGCTCGCGGCCGACGCGCAGCGCCTCTTCGTAGGTGTGGTAGGTGCCCCACGGGTCGAAAATCAGCACCATGTCGTCACCGACCGCCGCCCGAACTTCCCGGCACACCCGGATATCCCAGTCGACGTACGACGGTCGGGGCAACGCGGGTTGACGTGTCGCGGGGTTCCAGTAGTGGTAGGGGTGGATCTTGTAGGCCAGGTAACCCCGTCGCCGGCATTCGGCGGCGTGGGCGGCGTACTGGTCGGGCGATCCGAGATTGTTGAAGCTGCTCGCATAGGCCTTGACCCGCTCGCGAGCACCGCCCAGCAGCTTGTGCACCGGCAGCCCGGCGACCCGGCCGGCCAGATCCCACAGGGCCAGATCGATGACGCTGCAAACGTTCTCGGGGAGCTTCGCCGCCCACAGCTGCCGCCAGATCTCGGCCCGGTCGAATGGGTTCTGGCCGGCGAGAAGGGGGCTCAGAAATTGCGCGATCAGCGCCTGGTCCGCGGCAAGCAGCCCATCCTGGTCTCCGTGGAAGTGACCCCCGAAGTAGTAGCCCTCCGCCCCCTCGTCGGTGAAGACCTTGGTCACCGTCTGCACCACGCGGTAGTCGGTGGTCAACTGGCCGAACGAGATTCGATCGACGAATGACTCGAACGGTACGACCTGTAGGCCGGTGATCTTCATGACAGCAGATTGTTCCGCGGGACCGTTTGCTCACAGTAGAGGCGAAGGTCCCGCGCCGCTCAGGCGCCGTGCCAGACGCGCCGGAGGGCCTGACCCTGCAGGGTGAACAACCGCTCGGAGTCAGGCCAATCCGGCAGCAGCGAATCGAATCCGTGACAGGTGCGCGGAAACACGTGCAGCTCGACGGAAACGCCGGCGTGAAGCAGCTGTAGCGCATAGTCGACCGCTTCGTCGCGAAAGGGATCGATCTCCGCGCAGGTGATCAAAGCCGGTGGCAGACCACGCAATTGAGCCCGGCGGGCGGGCACGGCGGCCACCGACCCGTCGGCCGGGATTGGATCCGGGCCCAGGTAGTAACGCCACATCAGGTCCGCCGCCTCGCTGTCGAAAGCCGGGCTGGCGCAGAACTCGGCTTTCGATGCGGTTTCTCGGTCGTCCAGCACCGGCTGGTGCAGCATCTGAAACGTGACCGCCGGCAGCGACCCGTCGGCGGCACCGTGCGCCAAGCCCGCGGCCAGGGTGGCGCCGGCGCTGCTGCCCCCGACGGCCAGGTGCGCCACATCGACGCCCAGTTCCGTCGCATTGGCCGCCACCCAACGCAGCACGGCGATCGCATCGTCGAGCGCGGCCGGAAAGGGGTGCTCCGGCGCCAGCCGGTAGTCGACCGACACCACCGTGCAGCGCGCGCGACGCGCGAGTTCCACGCACTGCCGGTGATCGGTGTCCAGGTTTCCCAGCGCGAAGCCGCCGGCGTGGCAGTAGACCATCACCGGCGCCGGATTCGCCTCCCCGCCGCGATAGATGCGCACCGCCACGCTGCCGGATTCGGCCGCCACGCTGTCGTCATCGATCCGCACGCCTTGCGCGTCAGTGCCTTCGGCCGCCTCCCGGCGGCGCTGGTTGAACGGTTCGCGCATGAGTTGAATGGCGTCCAGCGAAAAGTCCGTTCGCGTCGTCGCAACGGCACGCAGCGCGGGATCCAGCCGTTCGAAGCCGTCTAGCCTGTCCAGATCCGTCATCGAGGTTGCGTGTCCAGCCCCGGGGCAGCCCCGGCAAGGCCCGCGTCGGCGGCGGACACGGCCGGTCCCTCGAAGCTGAAATCGGCGGGCTTGAATCTGCGCGTCATTTCCCAGAAGCTACGCGCGCTGCGCGGCCACTGGGTCACCACTCGCCCGTTCGCCGCGCGGAAGTAGTTGCTACACCGGGTGGTCCACACGGTGCCGACCATCCAGCGGTCGATCTTGGCGACGAACTCCGCCAGCGCGGAGGGCCGCACCGCGATGTACGCCTTGCCCTTGCGCCGCATGTACTTCAGCGCCCGCACGATGTAGTGCGCCTGAGCTTCGAGCATGAATATCACGCTGTTGGAGCCGACGTTCGTGTTCGGCCCGTAGAGCATGAAGAAGTTCGGGAACCCGGGAACGGCCATGCCGAGGTACGCCTGCGCCCCGTCACGCCAGACCTCCCGCAGTGTGGTCCCCTGCTCCCCGAGCACGTCGAGCTCCCCGAGATAGTCGGCCGCGGCGTAACCGGTCGCGCACACGACCACGTCGACATCGCGTTCGGTGCCGTCCTCGGTGACCAGGGACCGGGCGCGCAGATACCGCGCCGGGCTGGTCAACACCTCGACGTTGGGCCGGATCAACGCGGGCAAGTAGTCCGAGGAGAACACCAGCCGCTTGCAGCCCATCGGGTGGTCTGGCGTGAGCTTGCGGCGCAATTCCTCATCGGCAACGGTCTTCTCGAGAAGGCCGCGAGCGATCGCGGTGAACTCCTGGGTCTTTTCGCTGCCATGCTCGATCACCGATATGTTGGATTCGCTGCGCAGCCACAGCCGGGTCCGGTAGAGCTTCTTGGCAAACGGAATGTGGGCGAAGACCCAGCGCTCGCGTCGCGAGTAAGGCCGATCGGGCTTGGGCAGTATCCAGGTCGGTGACCGCTGCACCGAATACACCTTGCCGGCCGCCTTCGCCAATTCCGGCACCAGCTGCGACGCCGTCGATCCGGTGCCCAGCACGGCGACCCGTGCGCCCTCGAGCGACACTGAGTGATCCCATCGCGATGAGTGCATCAGCGTTCCGGTGAACGGCTCCTCTTCCACCAGGTCCGGGAACAGCGGGCGGGTGAACAGGCCCACGGCGGACACCACGACATTGAAGTGATGCTGTTCGCCGGTCGCCGTGGTCAGACACCACCGCCGGGTGTCTCCATCCCAGCGGGCGGAACGGATTTCGGTGCGCAGCCGCAGGTGTGGGCGCAGTCCGTAATTGTCGGCGCAACGCTGGAAGTACGCCAGGATCTCGGGCTGCGCGGGCCACAGCCGCGACCAGTCCGAGTTCAAGTCGAACGAGTAGGAGTAGAGGTGCGACTTGACGTCACACGCCAGCCCCGGATAGGTGTTGATCAGCCAGGTGCCACCGACATCGCCTTCGCGGTCGAAGATCGTGAAGTCACGGAACCCGGCTTGGGTCAACAGGATTCCAAGTGCCATGCCACCTGGCCCGGCACCGATGATGCCGACCGACAGGCTCATCGGATCTGCACGCATTGCCCACCGTCGACGACCAGTTCCGAACCGGTGATGAATGACGCCTCGTCGGAAACCAGAAACGCGACCGCGTCGGCGATCTCATCGGGTTGACCGATCCGTCCGAACGCCGACGATGCGGCGAGCCTCAGCTGGGTGGCGTCATCGAGCATTGGGGTCGCGATGGGTCCGGGGAACACCGCGTTGACCCGGATGCCGAGCGGGGCAAGTTCGGCGGCGGCGTTCTGGGTAAGGCCCCGCAGCGCCCACTTCGAGGAACCGTAGGCGCTGTGCCGCGGGAAGGGACGGATCGCCCCGGTGCTGCAGATGTTGACGATGGCCGCGCGCTGTGCCGCACGCAGGTGCTCGAGCGTCGCCTGGATGCCGAGGAACGCACCCAAACAGTTGACCCGCCAGGCGTTTTCGAAGCCCTCGGCCGTCTCGTCGGCTAACGAGGCCCGGTGCAGGGCGCCGGCGTTATTGACCAGCGTGGTCAGCGACCCGAATCGCTTGACCACCGCATGCACGGCCGTCTCCCACCGTGCCTGCGAGGTGACATCGAGGTCGATCCCGATTACCTCGTCGTCACCCAGGTCGCCGACCAGGGCGGCCAGTTCGTCGCCGCGTCGATCGCAGGCGGCCACCGAATAGCCGCCGGCGCGTAGCCGTTTGGCGATGGCCCAACCCTGTCCGCCGGCGGCGCCGGTCACAAGTGCGACACGTCGATTCATGGCGACACCACCTCGGGGCTGTCGGACAGGCCGCGGCTGGTGACGAATTGGCACCGTCGCCGCCGGAAGCGCCACCACCCACTATCCGTGGTGTCGCGGACCAGTTCGTCGTCGTACAGGGCGGGTCGCAGGTGCAGGTCGCCGGCGCGGACGAACAGCACCTGTGACCGGGCCGTCGCGGTGTCGCCGTGGACGTCTATTCGCGAGACGCCGGTCAGGTGCAACCCGCGCGGTGCGTCCCGGAACATCTGGCCGATGCCTCCATGGCCAGCGAACGTCCTTCCGTAGACAAGGAATTCGGCATCTTCAACGAACAGGCCAACGCACTGGTCGATGTCTCCGGCGTCGAGGGCAAGCGCGTAGCCGGCAATGAGTTCACGGATCGCGGCTTGATCGTCCGTCATTGTCCGGTCGCCTCACGGAGGTGCTCCGCCGCTCCCCGCCGCAGCGCCTGCGATTCGGCCGCCAGGGTGATCATCCGAAGTCCCAGCTGAGCCATGGCGCGGCCCGTGTTGCCGTCTCCCGCGTGAATACCGGTGACCAGCCCCGCATCGGTGGCCGCTCGATGGATTTGCACCACGGCGTCCAGGACGGCCGGATGTTTTGTTGCGCCAACGACATCCACGCCCATCGAGAGGGCAAGATCGGCGGGCCCGACATAGAGCCCGGCCAGCCCTTCGACGGCGCAGATCTCGCTGAGGCCCGACAGCGCCGCCGCCGTCTCGATCATCGCGAACACGCTTACCCGAGCCTCGTGGGCGGCAGGGTCGAGCCCCAGGCTGGTGCGCAGTGGGCCGAAGCTGCGGATGCCGTCCGGCTGGTAGCGGGTGGCGGCTACCGCGGCGGCGGCCTGGTCAGCCGACTCGATCATGGCGATGACGACGGCGTCGGCTCCGGCGTCCAGCACCCGCCCGATCGGGGCCGCGTCGGCGTTGGGCAACCGCACCACCGTGGCGATGGGAACGTGTTCGGTGCGCCGCAGCATTCTCGCGATATCGGCGTCGTCGAGGTAGCCGTGCTGGGCATCGAAACCCACGTAGTCGTAACCGGCCCTTGCGAATTCCTCCGGTCCGATCAGCGTCGGGCCGGTGATCCAGCCACCCCATATCGGGGTGGTTTTGCTCAGTGCCCGCTGCAAATTGCTCGGCGAAGTCTCTGCCACATTCACTCCGCGATCGCGATCTTGATGCGCTCGGGGGCCGGCCGGCAGGCCAGATCGAACGCGCCCTGCACGTCATCGATGCCGAAGGTGTGCGTGAGATACGTGCCCAGCAGCCCGGGATGCTCGTCGGCGAACTTGCCGGCGAGTTCCAGGACCCGCCGCCGGTCAAGTGTCACACCGGATTTCAGCGTCAGGTTGTTGCGCAACATGAGGCGCATGCTAATCGGGTAGGCGTCGTCGTCGGCAACGCCGAAGTAGAACACGGTGCCGCCGGGGGCGGCGGCTTCGATGGCGTGCCCCAGGGTGGCCACCTGGTGTCCGACGGCTTCGATGACGACGTCGGCGCGGTCGGCGGGGGCGAGTTGGCTCACCCACCGGTCGCTGGTGGCGCGCACCGGGTCGTCGACCCCGAATGTCGTTGCGTGGCTTGCCCGGTCGACGGGATCGACCCCGGTGACACGCCGGGCGCCGGCCGCCTTGGCGACGTAGGAGAACAGTAGGCCGATCGAGCCCTGCCCGATGATCGCGACGTGCCGGCCGGACAGGTCCGGCAATTGCTCGCAGGCATACAGGACGCACGCCAGCGGTTGCAGGCCGATCGCCTGCGCCGGGGTCAGCGCCGGGTCGTACGGCAGCAGCATGTTGCCATCGCTGATCACGCGTTCCATCAGGCCGTCGAACCCGGACGCCCAGCCCACCACGCGATCGCCGGCGTGGTGATCGGGGTGTCGGCTGGCGATCACCTCGCCGGCCACTTCGTGGATCGGGAACCCGTCCTTTTCGGCGGCGCTTTTCCCGTCGTCTCCCGGAAGGCGGCCACGCGCGCCGCGAAAGGCCGGCAGATCACTGCCGCAGACGCCGGCGGCCGAAAACCGCAGCAGCACCTGACCATCCGCCAGGCGCTCGGGCGTGTTATCAGGGATCGATGTCCGCTCGAACAGGTACGGGGCGATGATCCGGTAGGACCACACGTCACACCTCCACCGGGATGTTGTTCCATCCCCACTGGAAGCTGGACGGTAGCCGGGTGGCGGCGTCACTTTGGATTGCATAGTCCGGCACCCGCCGAAGCCATTCGGTCAGCAGCACATCGATTTCCAGCCTGGCCAGGTGGTAGCCGATGCAGAAGTGCTGGCCGCGGCCAAAAGCCAGCGAGCGACGGATCGGTCGGTTCCAGACGAACTCGTCGGGCTCCGGGTATTCCCGCTCGTCGCGGTTCGCCGACGCCAGCAGGGTGATGATGCGCTGGCCGGGCCGAATCGTCTTGTCGTGAATGGTGTAGGGCTTTCGCGTCGTTCGGGCGAACCACTGCGCCGGGGCGCAGTACCGGATCATCTCCTCGCGCGCGAGCGGCACATTGGTGGCGGGGTCGGCGCGCACCGCTGCCAACTGGTCGGGGCGCTTGCTGAGCTCCCACAGGCCGTGGGCGACGATCTTGGGCACCGTTTCCGTGCCGCCGATGAAAATGCAGAGCATCTGGGTCGCGGCTTCGACGTCGGACAGCGCGCTACCGTCGGGCAGCCGGTAGCCCAGCAGGCCGTCAACTACAGGCAGCGCGTCCCCGGACTGCTCGGCGCGGCGGCGTTCGACCACCGGAGTCAGAAAACCCAGATAGTTGGGCCGGGCTTCGGCGGTGTCGACGCCAACACCCGGCTCGGCGAGGCTGCCGGCGTTGACCGCGGCCAACACCTGCGGGGCGAGCTCGTCTGGGAGGCCGAGCAATCCGCACACCATTGAGGCTGCAACTATCCCGCCGTACTCCTGCGTCAGGTCGAACGAACCCCGCGGCAGCAGCAGGTCGAGCCGCTCGTTGGCCAGAGCACGAATCCTGGCCCCCAGCCCGGCGACCGACCTCTGCCGCAGCGGCTGGGAGTGCGCGCGCCGGATCTCGCCGTACAGGTCGGTGTCGAACAGCGCGTGAAAAGGCAAGGGATGCAACGGCGGATCGTCGACCGGCCCGGTGTTGTGCTCGGCCAACACCGCAGCCGCGGGCAAGGTCCCTTCCGATGCCACGAAGGTGCCGTCGTTGACCTCCAGAACCCGCCAGATGTCGTCGAAACGGGACAGCGCGAAGGTATCCCACTGCGGCATGTAGTACACCGGATATTCATCGCGCAGGATCCGGTAGTACGGCAACGGGTTCGCCATCACCTCCGCGTCGAAGGGATCGTAGGTGAAGTCGGTGAAGTTCATGGGTGCGCGCTACCGTCTCACTGCAGTGGCGATGGTGGTAAGGCCTGCAGGATGGAGTCTTCCCAGCCGTCGCGCAGGGCCGGCGCGACGCTCATCCAGGTGACGATCTCGGCGGGTGGGCTGTCTTTCCAGGACGGGTAGTGGTTGGCGAAGCACTCCCAGCCGCCGTCCAGGGCCCAGTAGTGGATGACCTCGTTGTAGCGGAAGGTCGTGGTGAAGGAGCCGAGCCAGCGCTTGCCGGTGCGCTCCGACCATGGGACATAGAGCCGTTCCAGCTCGCGGATGTAGTCGTCTTGACGGCCCGGCTTGGTCTGCATGATCTCCTGAATCACCAGCGGCGCAGCGAAATTCGCCTCGCGCAGCTGCGCCAGTGTTTTGTTGCTGGGTCCGGGGTACATGATTCGCCCCTCCCCCGAGGCGCCGATATCGGCCAGAAACGCCGACCATTTGCCGGCCGACACCTCGTGGCTGCCGCCGCGCGCCTGCGCGGCCCCGATCTTCGCGTAGTCGGCGAACCCGTCGATCTCCCAGATGATCGTGACTTGCGGCCAATGGCCGTTGTATGGGGTGGTCTCCCAGATCGCGAACAGGCGGGCGCCGAGCTCGTCCATCATCGGCTCGTAGGTGTCGGTGAACATCTCGGTGAAGCAGTCGCTCCGCCCGGATCCCAGCGAGATCGTCTCGTGCAGGTAGAGCAGTGTGTGGCTGTAGTACTTCTTCATGAGCTAGTCGAGCGGGATCAGCTCGGAGTCGACCGCCGAACGGGTTGCCATGTCGCAGAGCAGCGTCTCGGTGGGATCGACTGAATCGCAGGCGATTCCGGCCGCGGTAAGCGCATAGCCCTTGAATCTGCGCGCCGCCGCGCTGAGCACGTGCTGCCCCCGGGTCATCGCGCGGTTGACCGCCAGGGGCCACCCGTCACCCCACAACGCGACCTCGGTCAACCGGTCGTCCAAGGACTCGAGAACCTTCTCGCGCACGCGCGCATCGGCGGTGAATGCCTCGGCGCTGACCGCCAGGCTCTGACTCGTCGATCCCGTCAGGGCCGACGGCGCCTCGGGGTCGGATGCCCGCACCCCGAGGATCCGCAGCGGGCGGGTGTCGCAACCGTGCGGTAGCAGCACGGTCACCTCCCAGCCGGCCATCACCCGGTCGTAGAGCCAACCCCCGGCCGAGTGCACGACGTCGGCAGCGCTGGCCGCGACGACGTCCAGCCGATATCGCAGGGACTCACCGTCTGCGCGGGTTGTTCGTGCGGGCCTAACCCGGCTGTTCTGGCTGATGTCGAACGTTGGAGTGACCATCAATCCGTTTCCCACCGCCGCACCGCACGGGTGCGATGGCGTTACCTGTCAGCGCTCGTCATGGGCTTGTCGTTGTGGGCTGCCGCCTCACGCTGCGTGACGCGACTCACCGGACAGCGTGACACTTTGACGCAAATTTGTAAAGGTACCTGGCTTTTCAAAGGGCCGGTCACGACTCGCGCCGGGCCTTGAGTTCGGCGAGAACCTCGTCGGTGTGCTGCCCCAGTTGCGGTGCGACGGAACGCGGCGCCCACGGCGTGCCGTGGAAATCGGCCGGCGTGGCAACCATGGCCACGCCGGCTTCTCCGTCCGGTACGTCGACGATGCCGCCCGCGGCGTGGAACTGCTCATCGGCCACGACGTCCTCGAGCGTGTTGACCGGCGACCAGAAGAAATCCGGTTCACCCGCGAAGACTTGCGCCCATTCGTCGAGCGGGCGGGTCGCGAAGATCTCGTCCAACTCGGCGATGAGCTGCACCGCATTCGCCGCCCGAGACCGGGCATCGCCGAATCGGGGATCCTCGCACCACTCGGGGCGGCCCACGGCCCGACACAGCGCGGGCCAGTGGCGATCGGCTTCCAGCCCGACGATCCAGAATCGCCGCCCATCGCCGGCAGCGTAGTTGTTCATGCACGGGTTGCCCATCGATTCGCGTTGCCCGACCGCGATGGGCTGGCCGGTCAGCAGATAGGTGTTGAGGTCGAAGCTGACCGTGTAGGCGCCCTGGCGGTACAGCGAGGTGCTCACCAGCTGGCCCGTGCCGGTGCGCTCGCGGGCGAGCAGCGCCGCGCACACCGCCGCTGCCAGGGTCATCCCGGCCGAGTGGTCGCCCATGCCGCCGCGCTGGAACGGCGGCGTATCACCGGGCCGGGTGAGCAGGTGGGCCACGCCGGCGCGGGACCAGAACGCGGCCACGTCGTACGCGGCGCGGTCGGCGTCGGGCCCGGTCTCGCCGTACCCGGTGATCAGGCCGTAGACCAGACGGGGGTTGCGGGCCGACACCGACTCGAAGTCGAACCCGAGGCGTTGCAACGCACCGGGGCGCACGTTGGTCAGGAAAACGTCCGCGTCAGAAAGCAATTCGAATGCGGTGTCGCGGCCGGCGTCGGTGGTGAGGTCCAAGACGATGCTGCGCTTGGACCGGTTGTCCATCTCGAACGGCGGGTTGACCCCGAGGTCGCAGCCCAGCATCCGGCCGAACATGCGCCCCGGATCCCCGGTCGGCGGCTCGATCTTGATCACGTCGGCGCCCCAGTCGGCCAGGATGCCCCCGGCGGCCGGTCCGGCCACCCAGACGCCTAGCTCGACCACCTTGATGCCTTCTACCGGTCCCGCCATGGCTGGATTTTTACCGGCGAACGGGGGGTTGTGTCACGCGAACCCGTGATATGCCATCAATAAGCCGCGCGATCGAGAGAGGAACACCATGACTCTGGTTGCCGGACGTGGTCCGTTCAGCAGCGATCCGGCCGGGCGGTTCTCGCCCGCGCTACCCGCCGATGTCGTCTACATCGAGCCGCATCCGCGGCGCGTCCAGGCCTTTCAGGGTGGGCACCCGGTGATCGACACCGAGCGGGCGCTGATGGTGCACCGACGGGGTCGCCCGCTCAGCTACGTCTTTCCGGCCGACGAGGTGGGCGACCTGCCGACCGAGCCGGAACCGGAGGCGCCGGGTTTCGTCCATGTGCCCTGGGGCGCGGTCGACACCTGGCTGGAGGAGGGCCGCGAACTCGTGCACTATCCGCCGAACCCCTACCACCGCGTCGACTGCCGCCCGACGAAGCGCCGCCTGCGCGTCTCGGTCGCCGGCGCCACGCTGGTCGACACGGACGACACGGTGATCCTGTTCGAGACCGCGCTCGAGCCGCGCCTCTACGTCGACCCCGCACACGTGCGCACCGATCTGCTGCGGCGGTCGCAGACGTCGAGTTACTGCAACTACAAGGGCTTCGCGACATATTGGTCCGCTGCCCTCGACGACCGCGTCATCGACGATGTCGCGTGGAGCTACGAGGATCCGCCCCCGGAAAGCACGCCCGTCAAGGGGTTCCTGAGTTTCGACGCCACCTGCGCCGACGTCGTCGCCGAGCTGCCGCTCACCCGCGGTAGCTAGGCCGCCCGAGCCCCAGCGCGTGCTGGGCGATCATGTTGCGGAAAACCTCGAGGGTGCCGCCGTAGACCCCGACCGGTAACGCCAGCCGGTAAAGGTGCTCCGCTGCGCCATCGCTAGCGGACGCCTGTGTGTCGGTGGGCAACGCTGACGCGGTCCCCAGGATGTCCATCAAATCCGGGGAGATGTCGCGCATCGTCTGCGCGATCGCGACGCGCCCGAACATCCCGGGCGTGGACAGCGCCGCCTCCATCCGGGCGAAGCTGCGCCCGAGCCGGTATTTCACCGACTCGTCATCCAACGGGCGCCGCCCATCCGGGCCTTGCTGAGCGACCATGGTCGCGACGGTGTCTGCCACTTCGGCCATCACGTCGCCGTGAGCCGACATCGCCGCAATGTATTGCAAGCCATGGTCTTCCGCATCGACGATGCCGTGCTCGGAGTCCAGCGCCGAACGCATCACCGTCCAGCCGCCGTGCACTTCACCGATGCGGTAGAAGTCGTCGACGCGCACGTCGCTGTAGTAGACGATGTTGGTGCGGTCACCGTCCAACGTGCGGATGGGTTGAATCTCGATGCCCGGCGTATCGAGCGGAACCAGAAACATGGTCAGGTTCTTGTGTTTGGGGCTCTGCGGGTCGGTGTTGGTGAGCAGAAAGACGTACTTGGCGTTCTGCGCGTTCGAGGTGAACATCTTGGAGCCGTTGATGATCCACGCGTCACCGTCACGCACCGCCCGCGTCTTGCAGGTCGCGACGTCGGAGCCGCCCTCGGGTTCGGTATACCCCAGGCATAGCCGGATTTCGCCTGACAGCACGCCGGGCACGACCTTGTCGGCGAGCTCCGGCGCGCCGAATCGTTGCACCAGCCGCGCGACGACGGAGGTCGTGCCCCAGTGGTACCAGGGCGTATGGGCCCGGGCGATCTCAAGATGAAAGATTCGGCGACGCACGGGGCTGAATCCGCCCTCGGACTCGAGCTGCCAATCCGAGGCCAGGTAACCGGCTTCACCCAGCGCCAAATGCACTTGCTCATCGAAGTTTTCGCCGAACTCTCGCTGGCGATGGAGCACTTCGTCGGTGACATGCTTCGTGATGAACGCGCGGGTCTCATCGAGGAAGGCCTGGTCCTCGGCGCTGAGTTCGACGCGCGAGAAGTCCATTTAGATCGCGTCGATCACGAGGGTCCGGAAGCGCTCGAGGGTTTCGAGGGCATGCGCCACGCTGTCACCGGGCAGCCCAACGCTCACCCACGTCACTCCCAGGGCCGCAAGCTTTTCCAGGCCCCCCAGATACGCGTCGGCGTTGAACTGGTCGTCGGTCGGGCTGCCGCCCTCGAAGTTGGCGAAGGTGATGTCGATCTTGGACCAGTCCCTGCCCTCCGCATCGCAGCGGCGCCGCAGATCGTCGATGCCTTCGGTGAGGCGCTGCACCGAGTCGATGACGGCGGTGCCCGCGGTCTGCGCCAGTTGCGCCGGGGCGGGAAAAGGACACCAGCCGTCGCCGTACTTGGCCACGCGCTGCCGGGATGCGGCCGTGTTGCCTCCGATCCAGATCGGCGGATGCGGGGTGCTGACCGGCCGCGGGTGCGCGGTGATCCCGCGCGCCGTGAAATGCCTTCCCTCAAAGGATATGTCGTCGCCGGTCCAGATCGCGCGGATCACCTGTAGCGCTTCCTCGAACAGCTCGGCCCGCTCGTCGTAGTTCACACCCAGCGCCGCGAACTCCCGCTTGAGATAACCGACGCCGACCGCGAGCGTGAATCGGCCGCCCGAAAGCAGGTCCAGCGTGGCGCCGGACTTGGCCACCACGAACGGATTTCGATACGGCAGCACCACGATGTTGGGAATCAGGCGCAGAGTTGTTGTCCTGGCCGCCGCGAAACCCAGTGCGACAAAAGGATCCAAAGCATCGTGACCCCCGGCCTCCAGCCAGCGCTGCGAGGGGGCGGGGTGGTCGGTGAAGCCGAAACCGTGAAAACCGGCCGCCTCGGCCGCCGCCGCTACCGTCGCGATGCCATCCCCCGCCACCAATTCCGGGTTGTACGGATGGGTGTGCATCGGGTGGGTAATGGTGAAGCGCATCTAAATTCCCAGCCGCTAGAACCGCGCGCGGGAATCGATGGCCGTGTCGCTGGTGCGCAGCGGACGGATCAGCGCCTCCTGAGCAAAGGAGGCCAGCAGCTCACCCTCCTCGGAGTGCACCGTGCCGCGCACATACGACATTCCCGCGCCGACCTGGGTGCTCTCATGGGTGTAGAGCAGCCAGCCGTCCCAACGCACGGGTTCGTGGAACGCGACCGAGATGCTCATCGGTGCGGTGGACACGGTCAAGTGCGCCTGGCTGGTACCGATACCCGGGTGCGCCCGCATGGTGGTGGAAATCCCGAGATGGCCGGTGAAGTACGCGACGAGCGCCTTGGCCAGGTCGTCGCGGGCCGGGATCGGGTCGTAGTGCAGCCACGCGTGCAGCTCGGGCGGCCCGACCTCGTCGGGGCTGTTGACGTCGACGACGTCGACCAGACGCAGTTCCCGCCCGATCATCGGCATCTCGGACACGTTGGCATCGGCCGGGGCCGCCACGTCGGGACACGGCAAGTGGTGACGGATCACATCCCCCGTTGGGACGTCGGCCAGCACGGTGATGCTCAGGCAGCGCCGACCGTTCTGATGCACGGCGACGATCGCGGTGGCGGTGGACCGGCCTTCGGCCACGACGTCGAGGACGAGTTCGATCGGCGGGCCGACGGACACGGCACGGGAGAACACCGCGTGCGCCGACCGCACCGACTTGTCCGGGAATCGTTTGGCCACCGCGACGATCGCCTGGGCTAGCACCTGGGTGCCTTCGACCACCTGCCGTTCGTCGCCAACGGCGATGCCGGTGTCGCCGGTGAACCGATCTTGCTCGTCGGCCTGCACGTCAAACAGATCCAGCAGGCCTTGCACCGTCCACTCAGTCTGCTCAGATTCTGTGGTCAAATCGCTCCACCTCTCGCGCTAGCAGCTCACGGCTCAGCGTGACACTTTGAGTAGGATTTGTAAAGATTGGCTAACAAGACTGCGGGCCAGCGGATCGACTCACCAACGGAACGCACAGAGAGGCAAAACAATTGGGCATAGTGACGAGCACTTCGGAGACCGCATTCACCCAGTCCGCCGAGACCGTGTATGACTTCGTCACCAATCCGGCCAACTGGACGAAGACCTATCCCGGCAGCGCGCACATCGGCAAGTTGCCGGAGCTTCCGCTCAAAGTCGGTGACACCTGGGAGGAAGCGGGCCCGGACGGCGACCGGATCTTCAGCTGGCAGCTGGCCATCGCCGACCGGCCCACAATGTTTGTCTTCAATTCGGTGGGTCGCCTCGGCCATGACCGCCACGGCAATGGCGGGATGGAGGGCAGGATTACCGTCTCGTACCGATTCACCAGGCCGGGCCAGGACATCACGCTGTTCTCCCGGACCATGACGATCGAGGCGCACAAGCACGCCCCGCTGCCCGATGAGCTCTTCCAGCAGGCCAACGCGGCGAAGATCGACGCTTACCACGCGGCCGTGGCGCGCGAGCTCGACGAGATTGACACCGGTGCTCGTCGTGCGTGACACTTTTGCGGTGTTTTGTAAAGGCATGGGCGGATGATCCCCGAGCCCCTGGCCAACGGATTCTGTTTCGGCGAAGGGCCGCGCTGGTTCGAAGGGCTGTTGTGGTTCTCCGACATGCTGGGCGAGGCCGTGCACACCGCGGACATGCGCGGCTCGCTGACCACGCTGCCGCTGCCCGGGCACTCCCCGTCGGGCCTTGGATTTCGCCCCGACGGGGCCCTGCTGATCGCATCGACCGAGGACCGGCAGGTGTTGCGCTACGACGGCGAATCGGTCCTCACCATCGCCGATCTGGCCTATCTGACGCCGGCCAACCTGGGTGACATGGTCGTCGACGACGCCGGGCGCGCCTATATCGGATGCCAGGCGTTCTCCGGTGGCGCGATCATCCGCCTCGATACCGACGACACGGCCGCCGTCGTCGCCGAAGACCTCGACTTTCCCAACGGCATGGTGATCACGCCCGACCGACAGACATTGATCGTCGCCGAATCGACGGGCCGCCGGCTGACCGCGTTCACCATCAGTGAAGACGGCGGGCTGGGCGAGCGCCGGATTTTCGCCGACGGCCTGGACGGGCCGCCCGACGGCATCACGCTCGACGCCGAGGGCGGAGTGTGGACGTCGATGACGCTGGCCCACCAGTTCGAGCGGATCACCGAAGGCGGCACGGTAACCGACCGCATCGACATGGGTGAGCGGATGGCCATCGCGTGCACCCTCGGCGGCCCCGAACGCCGCACGCTGTTCCTGCTGTCGAGCACCGACGCGTACCCCCAGCGGCTGATCGGCACGCGGCTTTCGCGGCTGGACGCCGTGACGGTCGACACCCCCGGCGCGGGCCTGCCCTGACATTCGAGAGGCGCTATGACGGATTCCTATTACGAGCTGATCGACGACACCGACCCGCGGGGCGAAAAGTTTCGGGCAACCGACCTGGCACGCGGCACCTGGTCGGCCGCCATACAGCACGGCGGGCCGGTGTCGTCGCTGCTGGTCCGGTCGCTGGAACGGTGCGCCCAGCGTGACGACACCCGGCTCGGCCGGGTCGTCATCGACCTGCTGGGCGGCGTGCCGGCCGAGGGCGACCTGTGGGTCAGCTCGCAACTGCAGCGCGGTGGCAAACAGATCGAACTGGTCACCGCCGAGATGCTTGCCCCGGGGCCCGACGGCGAACCCCGGCCGGTGGCGCGCGCCAGCGGATGGCGGTTGCAGCACCAGGACACGCAGGCGCTGGCTCACGCCGCGACTCCCCTGCCGCGATCGCGGACCGAGGCCCGCAGCCGAAACCTCAAGGCAAGGGATTGGGACCGCAACTACGTGCACAGCCTCGACTGGCTATGGCTGACCGAACCGCTGAGCGAGGGCCCGGGCGAATCCTGGATCAACCCGACCGTCGACCTCGTCAAGGGCGAGACCATGACCCAGCTGGAGCGGCTGTTCGCGGTGGCCGACTGCGCCAACGGCATCGGCAGCAAGCTCGACATCACCAAGTGGACGTTCCTCAACACCGACCTGGCCGTGCACGTGTTCCGGATTCCCAACGGCGACTGGATCGGTATTCGCGCGGAGACAAGCTACGGGCCGGACGGCATCGGGACGACGGTCGGCACACTTTTTGACGAGGGGGGCGCGGTCGGCGCCATTCAACAGTGCGTGCTGGTGCGTGGGCGCCCCGGCCGGGAAGCGAAAAAACCGTGACACGCTCGCGATACTTCGTAAAGTTTCAGATATGAGCCATCCGGCCCAAGCGGCAGAGATCGACACCTCGACGCGTCAGCGCATCCTCGACGCCACCGCCGAGGTACTCGGTCGCAACGGCAAGACCAAGCTCAGCCTGTCCGAGGTGGCTACCCAGGCCGGAGTCTCGCGCCCCACGCTCTACCGCTGGTTCGCGTCCAAAGAGGAGTTGCTGTCGGCGTTTTCGCAGTACGAGCGGCAGGCCTTCGAGAGCGGCTTGGTCAGGGCCACCGCTGGATTGAAGGGAGTCGACAAGCTCGACGCTGTGCTGCGATTCATCGTCGAGTTCCAGCATTCGTACTCGGGTGTGCGCATGGTTGACGTCGAACCCGAGCACACCATCGCCCAGTTTTCCCGCGTCATCCCGCAGATGCGCGACGGCCTGCAACGGCACCTCTCCGGACCGAATGCCGCGGTGAAGGCTGCGACGGTCATCAGGATCGCGATCTCGCACTACATCGTCCGAAGCGACGATGCCGAACAGTTCCTGGAGCAATTGCGCCACGCCGTCGGAATCAAGGGCTCGACCTAGTCGATCCTGACGCCGGGCTGGCTCGCTATGCCGGGAGTTCGTCGACACCCCCCGGCGGATCAATTCTCATGAGCCGCAGTGGAATTGGCGCTGGTGCACCTGGCTGCAGCCATGGGACGCTCCCTGCCGCTCCCGCTCACCCTTCGTCCTCATCTGGTGGGTCGGGGTCTCCGCGTAGTAGTTCTTCGGGGTGGTGGGCGTGGTTGATTTGCGGTGGGCCGTTGCCGTCGGTCCAGCCGAGTCGGCCGTTGTCGGTGACCACGGTGTGCCAGTCGCCCTGGGTGGCGCCGTCGTGGTCGCAGTCGCAGGCGAAGTACAGCGTGTCGGCATCGGTGCGCCCGCCGGTGGCCCAGTCCGGGGCGTGGTGCACTTGGCAGCGATAGCCCGATTCCAGGCAATTGGGGCGGGTGCAGCCGCGGTCGCGCGCGTAGCAGATGAGCCTTTGGTCGGCGGTGGCGAGGCGTTTTTGGCGGCCCAGATACAAGGGTCGGCCGGTGTGCTCGTCGAACACCGCCAGGTAGTGAATCGCCTGGGCGGCCATGCGAATCAGGTCCCGCATCGGCAACCGTGAGCCACCCCCGGTGCGCGCCGGCGAGGGCATCGGCACCGACGGGTCAACCACCGCGTGCGCGGCCCGGTCGAGTTCGGCCAGGGTGGTGGTGACGATGACGGTCACCGGATGGCCCCGGTGCACCCCCAGCGTCCCGGAGCCAATCGCGGCGTGCAGGCCCAGTTTGAGCGCGTCGTGGCTGCGTTGGGCCGGGGTGCGCTGGTCGCGCTCCTCGGGCGCCGCACCCTCGGGTTGGTGACGACCGGGCCGCACGGCGGCCTCGAGGGCTTCGACGTACGCCCGCGCCTGGGGGTCCAGCCACCCCGACAACCGCGACATGCCGTCGGGCCCTTGGGGGCCCAGCCGCAGCCCGCGGCGGCGCGCCCGGTCCTCGTCGCTGAACACGCCGTCGGGGTTGAGGTAGTCGGCGATGCGTTGGCCCAGCTTGGCCACCACACCGGCGTCGAGCTTGGTGGCATGGCGCACCAGCGTGCGCTCGGCTTCGGCCACGTCGGTGGGCGACACGCAGGCCGGCAGCACGTCGAGGGCTTGGCAGACGGCGCGGATATGGTCCTCACCGAGCCCGCCGGCTTCCACCGCGGCCGCCAGCTCCGGCAGCTGCGGGCCCACCGGGGGACCGCTCAGCGCGCGCCGCGGCCGGATCCGCGCCGCGAGCCTACAGCGCCGCACGATCTCCTTGGGGGTCACCCGCAGCCGCGCCCACAACAGGTCGCGCACCGCCGGGATGCACTGGCTGCCATCGGGTGGCTCGGCGATCTCGGCGAACAACCGATACATCAGCCCGCGGTTGGTGCGCTCCTGGGTCTCCAACCGCTCGGCGGCCTCGACGCGGAAACCGTTGCCCACCACATCGGAGCTCGTCTCGCGCAACACCGCGTGCGCAGCATCGATGGCATCCAGAGCGGCACCGATCCGCTCCCGCGCCTGCTCAGCGCCCATGCCAGAACCCATAACCCGACGCTATGAAGCACCCCCGTCACAACCCGGAGCCAAAACGGCGCCGCACCCGGGCCTGTGGACAAACACGCAACTGTGGATTAGTCGAACAACACCGCCGCGTTGAGGTAGCCGGTCGGGTCCAGGGCGGCCTTCACCGCCTGCATTGCGGCGATGTCGGCGGGCTCCCGTGACATGCCCAGGTAGCGGCGCTTGCGACTGCCGACGCCATGCTCGGAGCTGACGTTGCCGCCGCAGCGCGCGATGAGGTCCATCATCGGTGCATACAAGGCCTGCTCCCGCTCGACCGGGCAACGCAGCACGTTGAGGTGCAGGTTGCCCTCGCCGATGTGGCCGAACAACACCGGCACTGCCTCGGCGACCTGAGCGCGGATCAACGCGACCGCGTCGCGGGCGAAGCCGCCGATCGCCGACAGGGGCAAAGACACGTCGAACTTCAGCGGCGGCCCGTACACGCCCAGCACCTCGGCGAGGGATTCCCGGACACGCCACAACCGTTGCTGCGTAGCGACATCCACGCCGACCGCCGGATCGCCGCACATCCGCACGCCGTCAAGCAGGTCGGCGAGCCGTTCCGTCTGATCGTGGTCGGCGGCAAGCTCCACCAACAGCAGCCAGTCACCCCCGACCGGTGCGACGACCCCGAGGTGTTCGGCGGTCAACGCGGCGGCCCGCCCGTCGATCAACTCCAGGGCCGCGATCCCCTCGACGTCCCGAAACGTGCGGCCGGCATCGACCAGCGCCTCGAGGTCGGCGAACCCGCAGACCGCCGTCACCCGATGCGACGGCGCGGGGTGCAACGTCAGGTCCAGCGCGGTGATCACACCGAGGGTGCCTTCGGCGCCGACGAACAGCGCCGGCAGGTCGTAGCCGGTGTTGTCGCGGCGCACCAGGGTATGGCGGCGCATCAGCGCACCGTCGGGAAGCGCCACCTGCAGGCCGACGACTTGCTCACCCATGTTGCCGTAGCGAACGGTGCGCAGGCCGCCGGCGTTCGTCGAGGCCATGCCGCCGACGGTCGCGGTGTCGCGGGCAGCCAGATCCACGCCAAACACCAAATTCGCTGCGGTAGCCGCACTTTGCACGGCGGCCAGGGCGACTCCGGCACCCACCTCGATGCGGCGTTCGACGGTGTCGACGTCGCCCAGGGCGCGAAGCCGTTCGGTGGACAGCAGCACGTCGTCGTGCTCGGGAACGGTGCCGGCCACCAGCGAGGTGCGACCGCCCTGCACCGTCACGTGCGCCCCGGCGTCGCGGCACACCCGCAGCACCTCGGCGACCTGCTCGGCGGACCCCGGCCGCACCAGCGCGCTGGCCCGTCCGCGATAGCGGCCGGTGTGGTCGACGCTGCGGCCGGACAGCACGTCGGGGTCGGTGATGACGTGATTCGAACCGACCACATCCGACACGCTGCGCAGCATGCCCGCGGTTATAGCACCGCCTGAAAAAACTCCGCGCCGCAGGCGCCCCTAAAACTCTTTGTGCGGCACGTCCGTTACCAGCCCACCATCCATGACGAACTCGCTGCCGGTCGCGTAGGACGACTCGTCGCTGGCGAGGAACAGCACGAACGTCGACACTTCCCGCGCCTCGCCCGGGCGGCCCAGCGGGACGGTGACCATGTCCTCGGGCAGCTTGGCGGTCATCGGGGTGCGGATGAAGCCGGGGTGTATCGAGTTGACCCGGATGTTGAACGGCGCCAACTCCAGCGCCGCCGACTTGGCCAGGCCGCGCACGCCCCACTTCGACGCGACATACGGGTGTACGGCCGGCGCGCCGCGCAGTCCTTCGATCGACGACACGTTGATGATCGACCCGCCGCCGGCCGCGGTCATGGGATCGACGGCCACCCGCATGCCGAGGAAGGTGCCCGTGAGGTTGACGTCAATCACCTTCTGCCACTTGCCCAGATCGAAATTCCTCAATTGACCGAGCGCGACGATGCCGGCATTGTTGACCAACACGTTGAGCTTGCCGAATTCGCCGGTCGCGGTGGCGACCGCGGCGTCCCACTGGTCGGGCTGCGTGACGTCGAGGTGGACGTAGCGCGCGGCGTCACCGATTTCCTCGGCCAGCGCTTTGCCCTCGTCGTCGAGGATGTCGCCGATCACCACCTTGGCGCCTTCTTCCACGAGCAGACGAGCGTGCGAGGCGCCCATCCCCCGGGCGCCACCGCTGATGAGCGCAACTTTGCCCGCTACGCGTCCTACCTGTCCCACTGAGGGACTCCTTTCGGTTGAAGGTGATCGACTAGCTGGCCACGAGATCGCCGGGCGCGTAAAGCCCCTTGCCGGTGACCAGCGGAAGGTCGAGGGTGGTCCGGATGCCGGGCGGCGCCGCGACCACCGCGGGGATGGCGTTGACGATGCGGCCGGCCGCGCCGACGATCGCGGCGTGGTTGTGGTCGCCCTTGCGGCTGCTTGGAACGATGTCCACGGCGTAGGAAGGCTCGCCGGTGATCTCGACGCGATAGGAGCCGCCCCCCGAGGCGGGTTGCGTCCAGTCGGGTCGCAGGTCGGGCCGCAACCGGGTGATGTGCTCGATGACGATGGCCGGGTGTCCGTTGGACATGCCGCGGATCTCGAACTGCAGTGCGGCCAGCGTGCCCTTGGCGACGCGTCCGACCGCGATGTCGAAGTCTTCCGGCGCCGGCTCGCGCTGGTAGGACTCGGTGATCTCGTCGACCTCGATGCCGAGGCCGGCCGCCAGCTGACGGATCGCCGTTCCCCAGGCGATGCTCAGCACGCCCGGCTGCAGCAGCATCGGCACCTCGTCCAGGGGCTGGCCGAACCCCATGTAGTGCATGACCTCCGCGCCGTCGTAGGACGCATAATCGGCGATCTCCATGCAGCGCACCTGCTCGATGTTCTGGCAGGTTCCCGCGAGCGCGAACGGAATGAGATCGTTGATGAATCCGGGGTCGACGCCGGTGATAAAGATACTCGAATTGCCTTGCTGGGCGGCGTTTTCCACGCGGTCGATGTACTTGTCCGGCATGACGCCCCAGGGGTACTGCAGGAGCCCGGGCGAGGACCCGACCACGTTGACACCGGCGGCCAGGATGCGCATGACGTCGGCCATCGCGTCGGGCAGGCGGGTGTCGCCCATCGCGCAATAGACGACGCATTCGGGCCCGGTGGCCAGCACGGCGTCGAGGTCGCCGACGGCCGCGATACCCGTGACGGTGCCGTCGTCCAGACCGACTCCGCACAGCGCTCCCGCGTCCTTGCCCACCTTCTCCGGCGTTGACACGCACACGCCCGTCAGTTCGAACTGCGGATTGGTGATCAGTTCGGCGAGGGCGAGCCCTCCGACGTTTCCGGTACCGACGTGCGCGACGCGGATAGCCATGAGAGTCTCCGTCCCTCGAACGCTCGAAACGTTTCTAGACAGTAGTCCACAATTTTTCAGCCGCCTATCGCGCCCTACTTTGATCCGGGCGGGCAGAATGGAAACGCTGATGGCACAACGCGAGGATGTCCAATTCACCTCCGGTGACGACCGGATCAGTGCATGGCTGTACCGGCCCCCGGGCAACGGCCCCGCGCCGCTGCTGGTGATGGCGCACGGCCTGGGCGGGGTGCGCACCATGCGGCTGGACGCCTATGCCGAACGATTCAGCGCGGCCGGCTACGCCAGCCTGGTGTTCGACTACCGCAGCTTCGGCGACAGCGAGGGCCAGCCGCGGCAACTGCTCGACATCGGCATGCAACTCGCAGACTGGGCGGCGGCGGTCGCCTATGCCCGCACTCTGGACGGCATCGATCACAACCGAATCGGCCTGTGGGGCACGTCTTTCGGTGGCGGACACGTGATCGCCACGGCGGCCCGGCTGCCGGGCATCAAGGCCGCGGTGGCCCAGTGCCCGTTTACCGACGGCGTCGCTTCCGTGCGCACGCTGAAGCCGTTGATCTTCGCGCGCATCGGTGTCCTGGCCGCGCGCGACGTCATCGCGGCCCGGTTCGGCAGATCACCGGTGATGGTCCCCGCGGCGGGCAAGCCGGGTGAGGTCGCCCTGATGAACGCCCCCGACGTGTACCCCGGCTACATGAGGCTGGTCCCCGAGGGCCAAGCGGTGCCGAATGAGGTCGCCGCCCGGTTCGCGCTGAAGGTCATCGGCTACCGTCCCGGCCGCCTGGCCGCGAAGATCGCCTGCCCGATCCTGTTCTGCGTGTGCGAGGCCGACTCCGTGGCTCCCGCGGTCCCCACACTGCGCTATGCGGCCGAGGCACCGCGCGGTGAGGTCAGGACGTATCCCGAGGAGCATTTCGCGATCTATTTCGACGACGCGTTCGAGCGTGTCGTCGCCGACCAACTTGCTTTTCTCGACAGGCACTTGAAAAACGCGCGAGCGTAGCCCGGGCAACTTGTGCGAAACGCCAGACTTCCCGACGGGACGGCTTTAGTCTCTGTCAATACCTAATACCGACGGTCGCGGGTAAGTCCCGTTTGACCGGGTCCCGGTCTGTAGGGAAGGACGGGGAGATGGCGCATTTGATTACCGTCCCCGAGACATTGGCGTCAACGGCCGCCGACGTGCAAGGCATTGGTTCGACGATCAGCGCGGCAGGCGCGAATGCCGCGGGCCAGACAACCGGTTTGCTGGCGGCGGCCGACGACGAGGTGTCGGCGGCCATCGCGAACTTATTCGGCGCGTACGGCCAGGAATACCAAGCGGTTCTCTCGCAAGCCGCGACTTTTCATAACTCATTCACCCAGGCCCTCGCGGCCGCGGCGAGCGTCTACGCGGAAGCGGAGGCCGCCAACGCGGCCCTGGTCTCTGGGATCTCGAACGACGTCAGCGCACCGATTCGGACGCTGCTGGGGCAGACGCCGATCGCCGGCGGCGGGTCAGCCGGCACCGGCCCGCTGTCCGTGGTGAAGTTGGCCGCCGGGGACCCGCTGTTCGCGTTGATCATGGGCGGCACCAATAATCCGCAACCCGACCCCATCTACGTGAACAACATTAACAACCGCTACATCCAGCCTAATCCCCTCTTCTCCGGGGCCATCCCGCAAGGCCTGTTCACACCCGAACAGTTCTGGCCGGTGACCCCCCAACTCGGGAATCTGACGTTCGGCCGGTCCGTCGCCCAGGGCGTGACGCTGCTGAACAACGCGATCAATTCGACACTCAGCAACCCGGCAAACAGCGCCCTCGTTTTCGGCTATTCGCAGAGCGCGACGGTCGCCACCAACGAAATTAATGCTTTGCTGTCGCTACCGGCCGGCCCGCAACCCCTCGCAAGCCAGCTGTCCTTCATGCTGATCGGTGATCCCAACAACCCCGTCGGCGGCATCCTGTCGCGCTTCCCCGGCTTCTACATCCCGTTCCTGGACGTGGCATTCAACGGCGCGACGCCGCAATCCGCCCTGGCACGACCAGCATTTACACGATCCAATACGACGGCATCGCCGACGCCCCGCAGTACCCGCTCAATCTCGTCTCGGACCTCAATGCGTTCATGGGCTATTTCGTCGTCCATGGCCATTATCCCGATTTGTCGGCCACGCGCATCGCCAACGCTGTTCCGTTGCCGACAAACGGCGGCAACACTAGCTACTACATGATCATGAGCCAGAACCTGCCGCTGTTGGCGCCGATCCGCGCCATTCCTTATGCCGGTCCCCCGATCGCCGACATATTCCAGCCCGACCTGCGAGTGCTGGTCGACCTGGGCTACGCGGACTACGGCGGCAACTTTGCGAACGTTCCGACCCCGGCCGGCCTGCTCGACATACCGAATCCATTCACGGTCATCCCCGACCTGGCGTTGGGGGCGATGCAGGGCCCCTACGGCGCCGTGATTGAAATCGGAGTGGAAGCCGGATTGTTGTCGCCGTCGCTGTTCCCGAACACCTATCCGTGGGTTCCATCCATAGATCCGCACTTGAACATCTTCCTCGGCCAATCGAGCACGACGACGCTGTCTCTGCTGAGTGGCGCCACCGGGAACGTGCTGCACCTCATCCCGCCGATCTTGAACTGATTCCGGCCCCGTCGCCGCTAGGGCGCGAGCGGGGAATGCTGCCGTATCGTCTCATCGCGGATCAGACCCCGCAGCAGCGCGGTGCTGAACTCGGCCGCGATCTCCTTGGCGGAGCGCCGCCCGCTCGGCCGCAGCCAGCGGTAGCTGTTCAGCGTCATCCCGATGTAGCCCAGGGCCACCACGTGCGAGTCGCACTCGAAGAACTCGCCGCTGGCGATCCCGCGGTCGATGAGCCCGTGCACGTGCTCGTAGACCTGTGCCTCCTTCTCGCGGACCTCGGCGACCTGCTCGCTGGTGAACCACTCGGTGATGTAGGGCTGCTCCTGGAAGTACACGGCGGCCCGCTCGGGATTGGCCGCGATCCCGGTGAGGAGGCGGACGGTGTACTGGTAGAGCGCCTCGCGGGCGGTCCACGACGGATCGTCATGCACGGCGGCCAGCGTGCCCTCGGCGGCCTGGCGGTAGATGTCGAACAGGATCAGCGACTTGCTGGCGTAGTAGTGGTAGACGGTCGCCTTGTTCAGCCCGATCACATCGGCGACGTCGTCCATCCGGGTGCCGTGATAGCCGCGCGCGGCGAACAGCTTGGTGGCAACAGCCAGCAACTCCTCGCGGCGGGTTAGCCCGTTCTCGGATGGCATTCGTACTCTCTATCGTCGCTGCCGGCGCGGGTGGATGGACCCGGGTAAGGCTAATTATCAATCAACTGGTTGGACAGTTTAGGCAAGGCGCCGGGTGTCGCACCGAATCGGATGGGACTAGACTGCGCTGCAAAGCTCAAGTCGCGACTGGAGGGGTGCCCCATGGATCCGAGCCCGGACTACGACGGAAGCGACGAAATCGAGTTCTTCTTCAAGTACGTCCCGTGGGGTCTGCGCGGCGTCACGGACGGCAACGGGTATCCGCCGCCCGCATACCCGCCCGTCTAAAGACGACCTGCCGGCCTACAGCGCTTTCAATTCCTCGGCGACCGCCGTCACCGACTTCTTCGCGTCCCCGAACAGCATCGTGGTCCCGTCCCCGTAGAACAGCGGGTTGTCGATGCCGGCGAATCCGGACCTCATCGACCGCTTGAGCACGATCACCGACTTCGACTTGTCCACGTTGAGGATCGGCATGCCGTAGATCGGACTGGACGCGTCGTTGCGGGCCGACGGGTTGGTGACGTCGTTGGCGCCAATGACCAGCGAGACGTCGGTGCGAGCGAACTCGTCATTGATGTCGTCCATGTCCTTCAGCGCGTCGTAATCGACCTCGGCCTCGGCCAGCAGCACGTTCATGTGCCCGGGCATCCGGCCCGCCACCGGGTGGATCGCGTATTTCACCGGTACGCCGCGGGCTTCCAGCAGGGTGGCCATGCTCTTGACGGCGTGCTGCGCCTGCGCGACGGCCATGCCGTAGCCGGGTACCACAATCACCTGGTTGGCGTACGCCATCTGAATCGCTGCATCGGCGGCCGAAGTAGACCTGACCTGCCTGTCGGCGCCGCCGTCGCCGCTGGGGGTGACGCCGCCGCCACCGAAACCGCCGGCGACGATCGCGAGGATGGAGCGGTTCATCGCCTTGGCCATCAGGTTGGTCAGGATCGAGCCGGACGCGCCCACGATCATGCCCGCCACGATCATCGCCGTGTTGTTCAACGCCAAACCCGCCGCGGCGGCCGACACCCCGGTCATGGCGTTGAGCATTGAGATAACCACCGGCATGTCGGCGCCGCCGATGGGCAACACCACCATCAGACCCAGCCCGCCGGCGGCGGCCAGCAGACCGATCATCCACCACAACGGCACTCCACCGGTGCCGGGATGCGCGTGCAGGCCGATGACCACCGCGGCGGCGACGGCCGCGGCCAGCAGCAGCACATTGATCGGCTGCTGCGCCTTCCCGGCACCGATCGGCCGGCCGGGGATGATCTCCTGCAGCTTGCCGAACGCGATGATCGATCCCCAAAACGAGATCGACCCGATGATCGCGGCGAACAGCGAGGCCACCACGATGTGCACGGTCGGCCTCTCGCCGTGCTGGAAGGCTGAAAAGCCGGTGGTCTCAATGAATTCCGACAGCGCAATCAGGGCTACGGTGCCGCCGCCGACGCCGTTGAAGAACGCCACCAGTTGCGGCATTGCGGTCATCTTGGTCAACCGCGCCGGAGGAACACCGAGCACGACACCCACGACCAGACCGGTGATGATCAGCACCCATTGGCCGGTGTGCCCGAGCTTGACCAGCGTCGCGCCCACGGCAATGGCCATGCCCATCGCGGCGATCAAGTTGCCCCGCACCGCGGTCTTGGGCCCGGTCAGGCCCATCAACCCATAGATGAACAGCGCGAAAGCGATGATGTAGAGGCTAGCGACCAGATAGCTCATCGGCCTTGCCCATCCGTCTCGGCTTTAACCGGTTGCGGCTTCTTTCCCTTGAACATGCCCAGCATCCGGTCGGTGACGATGAAACCACCGATCACGTTCAGCGTGCCGAACACCACCGCGACGGACAAGATGATTTGCACCGCCAGCGACGGATGCGCAACCGCCCCGAACACCACCAGCGAGCCGAGCACCACGATGCCGTGGATGGCGTTGGTACCCGACATCAGCGGGGTGTGCAGCGTGTTGGGCACTTTTGAGATCACCGCGAAACCGACCAACCCGGACAGCACCAGGATCGCCAGATTCTCCAATAGCTCGTCGTACATCTAGCTGTCCTCTCCACGGGTCACACAGGCTGCCGCGACGACCTCGTCGTCAAAGTCCGGGGCCAGCTTGCCGTCCTTGATCAACAAGTCCAGCAGCGCCGTGATGTTCTTGCTGTAGAGCTCGCTGGCATGCTCGGGCATCGTCGCCGGCAGGTTCAGCGGCGCGGCGATGGTGACGTCGTGCTTGACCACAGTCTGTCCGGGTTCGGTGAGCTCGCAGTTGCCGCCGGTCTCGCCGGCCAGGTCCACCACCACGCTGCCGGGCTTCATGGCTTCCACGGCCGCGGCGGTCACCAGACGCGGCGCGGGCCGGCCCGGGACCAGCGCCGTGGTGATCACCACGTCGAAGCCGCTGATGGCTTCTTCCAATGCCTTCTGCTGCTGGGCGCGTTCCTCGTCTGTGAGCTCACGGGCATACCCGCCTTCACCGGAAGCATCAATTCCCACGTCCAACCACCGCGCCCCCACCGAACGCACCTGGTCAGCCACCTCCGGACGGACGTCGTAGCCCGAGGTGCGGGCCCCCAACCGCTTGGCGGTCGCCAGCGCCTGCAGCCCGGCCACGCCGACCCCGAGCACCAGCACGGTGGCCGGCTTCATAGTTCCGGCTGCCGTTGTCAGCATCGGGAAGAACCGGGTCGACTCCGATGCCGCGAGCAGTACAGCCTTGTACCCGGCCACGTTGGCTTGCGAGGACAACGCATCCATCCCCTGGGCCCGCGAGATCCGCGGGATTTCCTCGAGTGCGAACGCCTGCACACCGGCTTGCCTCAGCGCTGCGATCGAGTTGTCCGCACTGCGGGGCGCCAGGAAGCCGATCAGCGTCTGGCCGCTGCGCAACCTGCTGACCTCGTCTGCTGTCGGTGGCGCGACCTTGACGACGACATCAGCGGCCCACGCATCTCCGATGGTGGCGCCGGCCTCGGTGTACAGCTCGTCGGAAAGCAGCGCCCCTTCACCCGCGCCAGACTCGACGACAACCGCTACACCACCGTTCACCAGCGACGCGACCGCCTTCGGCACCAGTGCGACGCGCCGCTCGTCGCTCCCGGACTCGGCGACCACACCGACCGTCGTCTGCGAATCTGTCATGACGCACACATCTACTTTCCTTACTTCTTTTACTTTCCTTGCTTCTTTGGGCGTGCTGCAATGCTGCCGTTTGATGGCCGGGCGTGCTCAAACACCCTAACCTGATGGCCCGGCTCCTGCCCACGCCGCTGTGCGGCCTGCATCGTCGCCGGGCGAACGGCCGCTACCAGAGCGGAATCTCTTGGCCGTGTTCCGACGTCGGGCGGGGCCCGAAATAGCGGCGCTCGGACTCGTCGATCGGCACGTCGTTGATGCTGGCTTCGCGGCGCGCCATCAATCCCGACGGGCTGAATTCCCACAGCTCGTTGCCGTAGCTGCGGTACCACTGGCCGGTGTGATCGTGGCATTCGTACTGGAACCGCACGGCGATGCGGTTGTCGTGGAAGTCCCACAAGGCCTTGCGCAGCGTGTAGTCGAGTTCGCGCTCCCACTTGCGGGTCAAGAACGCCACGATCGCGTCGCGGCCCACGATGTGTTCGTCGCGGTTTCGCCATTGTGAGTCGGCCGTATAGGCCAGGCTGACGCGTTCGGGATCGCGGGTATTCCAGGCGTCCTCGGCGGCCTGGACCTTCTGGATCGCTGTTTCGTAGGTGAATGGAGGGAACGGGGGGCGAGATTCGGTCATGCCGTCTATCTTCTACCGCGAGCAGACGCAGAATCGCACGAATCTGCCCTCCGGCATACGATTCTGCGTCTGCTCGCGCCGCCCTATCGCGCGTGTCCTATCGTGACGGACATGGACTTCGCGATGTCGGCCAAAGCCAGCGACTACCACAAGCGACTGTCCGACTTCATGATCGAGTACGTCTTCCCGGCCGAGGCCGAATACGACAAATACCGTCACGAGGCCGGCCCGAATGACCACACCGTTCCGCCGATCATCGAGGAACTGAAAACCAAGGCCAAGCAGCAAGGACTGTGGAACCTGTTCCTGCCGGCCGAGTCGGGTTTGACCAACCTGGAATACGCCCCGCTGGCCGAGCTGACCGGTTGGTGTCTCGAGATCGCGCCCGAGGCGCTCAACTGCGCGGCGCCGGATACCGGCAACATGGAGACCCTGCACCTGTTCGCCACCGACGAGCAGCGCAAGCAGTGGCTGGAGCCATTGCTGGCCGGGGAGATCCGCAGCGCCTTTTCGATGACGGAGCCGGCGGTCGCCAGCAGCGACGCCCGCAACATCGAGACCTCCATCGCGCGCGACGGGGCCGACTACGTCATCAACGGCCGCAAGTGGTGGACGTCCGGGGCGTCGGACCCGCGCTGCAAGATCCTCATCGTGATGGGCCGCACCAATCCCGAAGCGGCAAGCCACCAGCAGCAGTCGATGGTCCTGGTGCCAATAGATACACCGGGCGTGACCGTTGTGCGTTCGACGACGGTCTTCGGTTACCAGGACCAGCCCGGGCACTGCGAGGTCGTGTACGACAACGTCCGGGTGCCGACGACCAACCTGCTCGGCGAGGAGGGCGGCGGCTTCGCGATCGCCCAGGCGCGGCTGGGTCCGGGCCGCATCCACCACTGCATGCGCGCGCTCGGCGGCGCCGAACGTGCACTGGCCCTCATGGTCGACCGGGCCCGCAGCCGGGTCGCGTTCGGCCGTCCGCTGGCCGAGCAGGGCGTCGTGCGGGAGGCAATTGCCAAGTCCCGCAACGAGATCGACCAGGCCCGCCTGTTGTGCGAGAAAGCGGCGTGGACGATCGACCAGCACGGCAACAAGGCCGCCCATCTGCTGGTGTCGCAGATCAAGGCGGTGGCCCCGCAAGTGGCCTGCGACGTCATCGACCGCGCCATCCAGGTACACGGGGCCGCCGGGGTCAGCGAGGACACGGCGCTGGCCCGGATGTACGCCTGGCATCGGGCGATGCGGATCTTCGACGGGCCCGACGAGGTGCACATGCGGACCATCGCGCGCACCGAGATCGGCGGGGAGCAATCCGGGCTCGCCGCGGCGGTCACGTCGCATGGCTGAGGCTGCCGTCCGGGAACTGCCGGGCGCGTGGAACTTCCGTGACGTGGCGGACGGCGCGACAGCTCTGCGGCCCGGGCGGCTGTTCCGGTCCAGCGAGCTGAGCCGCCTCGACGACGACGGCCGGGCAACGCTGTGCCGGCTGGGAATCACCGACGTCGCCGACCTGCGCGCGTCTCGCGAGGTTGCCCGGCGCGGGCCGGGCCTGGTTCCCGACGGCGTCGAGATCCACCTGCTGCCGTTTCCCGACCTCGCCGACGATGATCAGACCGAGGGTGCGGCGCCGCACGAAGAGGCGTTTCAGCGGCTGTTGAAGGGTGAATCCGACGGCTCCGAGCAGTCGGTAAACGAGACCGCAGTCCGCTTCATGACCGACGAGTACCGGCAATTCCCGACGCGCAACGGGGCGCAGCGCGCGCTGCGCCGGGTCGTCACGCTGCTGGCCGCCGGGCGCCCGGTGCTCACGCACTGCTTCGCGGGCAAGGACCGGACCGGCTTCGTCATAGCCACCGTCCTGGAGGCGGTCGGCGTCGATCGCGACACCATCGTGGCCGACTTCTTGCGCAGCAACGACGCCGTAGCCGAGCTTCGGGCGCGGATCTACGAGATGATCCAGCAGCGCGGTGATACCGAACTGACGCCGGAGGTGGTGACCTTCACCGAGGCGCGGCTGTCCGACGGGGTCCTCGGCGTCCGGCCCGAATACCTGGCGGCCGCCCGCCAAACGATCGATGAGGAGTTCGGCTCGCTGGGCGGCTACCTGCGCGACTCCGGGATCACGGCGGCCGACGTCGAGCAACTAGGCGGTGTGCTGCTCGGCTGAGTGGGCGTCGCGGAGAGCGCCCAACAGATTGCCCACCCCGAACCGCTACGCCCGCAACGGATCTATATACGGCCGGACCTGGCTACTGAGAGCCGGATTGCCACGCTCCGCCCGGGTTCCGGGAAAGCGCAAAACAACCGCGCAAAACGCCAACATGAATGCGTGATCGCAATAAGCTAGCTCGTGCCGGTTCCAGCGATGCGCCGGGTCTTCGGTTTGGCCGCGTCGTCGGTACCACTACGAGTGCCCCGTATCCGGAAGGGAAAAGCCGATGACGAGTTTGATCACGCAGCCCCAGCTCTTGACGACGGCCGCATCGGACGCTTCCGCAATTGGTTCGGCGCTCAACGAGGCGAAGGCGGCCGCCGCCGGCCCGACAACGAGCCTGGTGGCGGCGGCCGAAGACGAGGTGTCAGCGGTCGCCGCGCAGTTCTTCGGAGCGTACGGCCAGGAGTACCAGGCGCTGCTGCACCAGGCGGCGGCTTTCCACGGCCAGTTCGTTGCGACGTTGGCCGCCGCCGGAAACGCGTACGCGCAAGCCGAGGCCGAGATCGCCGGCACACTCGGGCTCACCGGTGCGGCCAGCCCGGCATTCCAAGCCGTGACGCAGGCGGCCGACCCGACCGTCAAAGCCATCTTGATCATGACCGGCAGCGGCACCGCGAACCCGCCGACGAGCTACGTCCAAAACGTTACCAACCTCTACTTGGGCGGATTCACTTCTGCCCTTACTCTTCCCGTGACTACGGCCGAGGGGTTATATCCGTTCACCGGCGTCAAAGACCTGACGCTGGACATCTCCTTGGCCCGCGGCGTCACCGCGCTGGACAACATCATCAACCAGCAGATCACGCCCGGCTTGGGCGGGCCGGGGAATAGCGTTTCCATACTGGGCTACTCGCAGAGTTCGATCATCGCCTCGCTGGAAATGCCGAAACTCATCGCCGAGGGCTTTGTAGGTTCAATCAACCCGGCGACGAACCAGGTGTACTTCACTTTGCTCGGTGACCCGGCCAATCCCAACGGCGGCCTGCTTTCGCGCTTCCCGGGCCTGAGCTTCCCGAGCCTGGGCGTCACCTTCGGCGCCTCCACGCCGAGCAATGACTTCCCGACCACCATTTGGTCGCTCGAATACGATGGCTTCGCCGACTTCCCGCGCTATCCGATCGATATCTTCTCCGACCTCAACGCCCTTGCCGGCATCGTGTTCGTGCATGGCAACCTATCCGCATCTGACGACAGCGACGCTCGCCACGGCTGTGACGCTGGGGCAGTCCGGGAATCCGTCAATGACGACCTACAACATGATTCCCACCGAGAACCTGCCGCTGCTGACACCGCTGCGCATACTCCCGGTCATCGGCAACCCGCTCGCCGACCTGATTCAGCCGGACCTGAAGCTCCTCGTCAACTGGGGCTACGGCGACCCGAACTTTGGCTGGTCGACCAGCCCGGCCGATGTCCAGACCCCGTTCGGGTTCCTGCCGCCGCTGAGCGCAACGACGGAACTGGGGGCCCTCTTGCCCGGCGCCACCGCGCAGGGAGTCAACGCCTTCGTCAACGACCTGTCGCGCCTGGCGAGCAGCCTTCCGGGAGCTGCATCATCGGGCGTCGCCGCGCTGACCCTGCCTCCTTCGGCGTCGATTCCGACCACGCTCACCGGTCTCATCCAGGGCATCGAGGCGGCGAACACCAACATCGTCGGCACGTTCACGACCGACGTCTCGACCGCCTACGCGACCCTGCTGCCGACCGCGGACATAGCGACCGCCGTCGTAGTCACCCTTCCGTCCTACGACGTCAACCTGTTCCTGAACGGCATCACGGAAGCGATCAACGGTGATCCGGTTGGGGGTCTCATCAACGCGTTCGGTAATCCGATCGCCGCCGATGTCGGACTGACCACACTCGCGGGCGGCTTCGAACTCATCACCCTCATCAACGCGGGGCAGACGATCTTGACCGGCGTACCGAACCCCGGTCCCCAGTGATTGACGTGTGCTCGGCTGAAGGCTAGGGCTCCAATACCACCTTGCCGAGCACGCCACCGTCGGCCAGGCGCGGCCTGGCCCTCTGACAACGGATATCGTTGCGGCAGAGGCGGTTTCAACCTGAAGAAAACCAACTGGCTTAGCTCCCAGGAGAATAGACTAGCGCTAACGATCCGCGGACTAAGCCCAGACACCGGATGGGGTCGACGCTTGCACCGTCGCTCACTAGAACAGCCTGTGAGCAATATGTTGTAGCGGCCCTCCTCAGTCACGCCGCCAGTCCCCCGACGGAACTGGGGTCCCTCTTGCCCGGCGCCACCGCGCAGGGAGTCAACGCCTTCGTCAACGACCTGTCGAGCCTGACGAGCAGCCTTCCGGGAGCTGCATCATCGGGCCTCGCCGCACTGACCCTGCCTCCCTCGGCGTCGATTCCGACCACGCTCACCGGTCTCATCCAGGGCATCAAGGCGGCGAACACCAACATCGTCGGCACCCTGACGACCGACTTCTCGACCGCCTACGCCACCTTGCTCCCAACCGCAGACATCGCGACCGCCGTCGTAGTCACTCTTCCGTCCTACGACGTCAACCTGTTCCTGAACGGCATCACGGAAGCGATCAACGGCAATCCCGTTCAGGGGCTCACGGATGCGTTCGGCCTCCCGATCGCAGCTGATGTCGGGCTGACCACGCTCGCGGGCGGTTTCGAACTCATCGTCCTTGAGAATGCGTTCGGCACGATCTTGACCGGGGCGCCGCACCCCGGCCCCGGCTGATTGATGTGTTCCGCGGCTGACTAAGCCGCGGCGCCCAGTACACCGGCGTGGGCTAGGCCCTTCGAGCGTCGGGCCCTCCGAATGCCCTGTGGCCTATGGCCTTCAGGATCCAAGTCCGTATCTCGAGACAGCGGGACGTCACCATCCTAGGCTGATTACCGCCGGTAACGAGATGGCCGGGGTCGTCGGATCATCGCGTGTGCACCACTGGCGGCAGCACAGCGACGTCGGGGGTCGTGAAGGGAATGGCCGATGACGGGCTTGACCACCCAACCGCAATTGCTGGCGTCTGCCGCAGCGGATGCGTCGGAGATTAGTTCAACGATCAGCGCAGCGAAGGCGGCCGCCGCAGGACCGACGACCAGTCTGGCCGCCGCAGCCGAAGACGAGGTGTCAGCCGTCGCCGCGCCGTTCTTCGGCGCATACGGTCAGGAGTACCAGGCGCTGCTGCAACGGGCGGCCGCGTTCCACGACCAATTCGTTGCGGCGTTGTCCGCCGCCGGAAACGCCTACGCGGGAGCCGAGACCACGGCGTCGAATATGGGCACACTCGAAGCGGACGCTCTGGCGCTGCTGGCCGGCAACGCCGGCCCCGCCGCGTCTAAGGTGACGGGCACGGTATCGATCGCTGGTCCAAATGCCGCCGGGGGATCCGGTCTCCACATTAGTCTTGGGTGCCCGCGGATTCCCGATTCCATCGCCGCAGTACATAGAGGAATCCCCGCCCTATACGTGACCCACTTTTTGGCTGGCACTCAGGTGGGCGTAACCACGCCCGAGGGGTTATATCCGCTTACCGGTGTCAAAAGACTTGACCTTCGACATTTCAGTGGCGCGGGCGTCACGATCCTGAATAACGCAATCCAGTCGTATGCCACCTAGGCGGCGGCAACACCCTTAATGTTTTCGGCTACTCGCAGAGCGCCATCATCTCGTCACTGGAAATGCAGGCACTCAACCCCACCAACACGCCGGGCGGGAGCTTGCTACCCACCGGCGTGCACCTGAACTTCACGCTCGTCGGTGATGCGAGCAATCCTAACGGCGGCTTATTCGCACGCTTTCCGGGTCTGAGCCTTCCTAGTCTGGGCTTGACGTTCGGCACCGCGACCCCGGACAATTCCTTCCCGACGCAAGATTTATACGATCGAATACGACGGCTTCGCCGACTTCCCGCAATACCCGATCGATTTCCTGTCCGATCTCAACGCGCTTTTTGGGCATCTCAATTTGCACGGCACCTATCCGTTTTTCAGCGGCCGATCAGGTTCACGCAGCTATTCAATTGACGAATACGGTGGGCCCCACCCAGACCGAATACTTCATTCTTCCAACCCAGAATCTGCCGCTCTTGGAGCCGGTGCGGGCAATACCGGTCATCGGCAACCCAATCGCAGACCTGGTCCAACCCGATTTACGAGTCCTGGTCGACTTGGGCTACGGCAGCACCACCCAGGGCTGGTCGCCCGGCCCGCCGAATGTTCCCACCCCGTTCGGGGTGATCCCTCCGGTCCCGCGCCAGTCCTCTCCGCTCTGGGCACCGGAACCCAGCAGGGAATCGGCGCATTCGCCAGCGACATCAGCGCTGACGTCGCGTCGCTCTCGAGCCTTTCCCCGTCCAACCTGGTGTCGATGCTGGGATCGGTGGGCGGGGGGCGACGGGTGTGACGGGCTGACGTCGACCCTGTCCTCACCCGACAGCTTTATCCTTGCCTTGGAGTCGGCGAACACCAATTTCAGTAATGCGATCTCGGGTGCAGCTGCGGCGGCGTACTCGACTCTGCTTCCGACAGCCGATGTCGCTAATGCGCTCGTGACCGCTGTCCCGGCTTATGACGTCAACTTGTTCGTGAGCGGGGTGGAACAAATAGCCGACGGGGATCCGGTTGGGGGCTTGGTTTATGCATTCGGCGCTCCGGTTGCCGCGGACACAGCATTGTTTACGCTCTTCGGCGGGTTTGAAGTCCGCGTCTTCCAGC
>CAWDJC010000021.1:0-625964 GCA_963802525.1 uncultured Actinomycetota bacterium
GGATCTCCGCGAGGTGCGTGCGGCGGCGGGCCCGGAGGAGATCGAGCGGTTCGAGACCGACGTGTTCGCAGGGTTTGTACTCGCCCGTTGCGCGGCCGGCTTGTCGGACAACACGATTCGCTCGGATGTCAGCCACTTGGAGCAGGTGCGGACCTGGTTGGGGAAACCGTTGTGGGACATGCTTCCCGCGGATGCGGATTCGTATTTCGGCACGGTGCTGCGTGCAGTGCCGATCCCCACGAGACTCGCTCGGGCGCAGGCACTTAAGACCTATTTCGAGTTTCTGGAGCTGCGGCACAAGATCGAGATCCACAACCTGACGGGCCGGGTCGTCGAGTGCCCGATCGACGAGATCAACCGGCCCAGGGGTCGGCGGAAGGCCAAGCTGCGGATCCCGCCGGCCGCCGAGCAGATCGCACGGTTGTTCGTCGGGTGGCGCGGGGAGTTGGCGACCTGCCGTAAGTTCGGGCCTGTTGCCCGCAACTACGCGGCAGCCCGGTTGATGACCGAGGTGGGGCTGCGGGTCAACGAGGCGCGTCACCTGGATCTGGCCGATATCAAGTGGGATCTGGGCCGGTTCGGCAAACTCCATGTCCGCCATGGCAAAGGTGCCCGGGGTTCGGGGCCCCGCGAGCGTATGGTGCCGCTGATCAACGGCGCGGGCCGGACCCTGCGGTGGTTCGTCGAGGATGTGTGGTGCCAGCTCGGCGACGATCCTGCGCGGCTGGGCGCGCCGCTGTTCTGTTCGGAGCGCCGTAATACCGATGGCACCGCCGCCCGGGTGGGCAGCGAGGCGTTGCGGGCCGGCCTGGCCGAAGCCGCGGCCCGGCACCTGCCGGAATGGTCGGACAGTCTGACTCCGCATGTCCTGCGCCATTTCTGCGCGAGCGAGCTGTATCTGGGCGGGATGGACTTGATCGCTATCCAGGAGACGCTGGGCCACGCCTGGATTGCCACAACTATGAATTACGTCCATGTGCATCGCACGCATGTCGAGGACGCATGGCTTGCCGGGCAGGACCGCGCCGCCCAGCGTCTGAAGGGACTAAGGACATGAGGTGGAACTTGAGGTTGGCCGCCGCTAACCGTGGCATCTGGAAAGCCAGCGAGTTGCAGCGCCAACTCGCCCAGCACGGCTTGGTGATCAGCGCCGGGAAGATGTCCGGGCTGTGGTCGGGCAGCCCGGCCAGCGTCAAACTCGACGACCTGGACATCATCTGCGCCGTGCTGGGCTGCGGGGTCGAGGAGGTGCTCATTGCCGAGCCTGACAAGGTCAACCGGCCGGTCGCCGACGCCGAGCCGAAGGTCTCGACCGGGACCAGCGGAGCGGTGGTGACACCCAAACGCCGTGACGGACGGTCACTTCCACCCGAGTGAGCAAGCGGGGACCGGCGTGACGGCGCAGCAGACGCGGGCTGCGCGGCGGGCTCCGGACAAGCCGGCGGCGAGCTGCCCCGAATGCCTGGCGTGGGGCGTGTTGTATGGCGGCTATTGTCGCGCCTGCTACGACTTCCGGCGGCGCCATCCCCGCGCTGCCTGCGCTGTGTGTGCTCGGGTCGTGCCGCTGAAGAACAGCCATTGCCGACTGTGCTGGCTGCAGGCCGCCTCGCTGTCCGCGGATCCTCCGGTTGTCACCGAGGACGACCTCGCTCGGGTCACCTGCCACCAGTTGTGGTTCGCGGGGATGACCAAGATGCGCGGCCCGCGCTCCGGTGTGCGGCTGCGCGCCAGCCTCCGGGGCAGCGCCGTCGCCCTTCGGTCACCAGAGCCGAAGCCGCTCGACAGCGGGCAATTACAGCTGCACCTGCCAGGGGCTGGCCGGGCTTTCGACCGGGCCCGGCACGCCGAGCCCACCAGCCCCGCGCTGGTCCGCGCGCGCCGGATCGCCCAAGCGCTGGGCGAGGGCCGAGGCTGGAACACCAAGCTGGCCGCCGAACTGGACCGGGCGCTGGTGATCCTGCTGTCCGGACATGGCGACGGCGAGCAATTCCACTACTCGGACCTGATCGGCGTGCTGCACCGCTATGGAGTCAGCATCAACCGAGTCGCCGAAGTGCTGGCCGAGATGGGATTGCTGCTCGATGACCGAGTCCCGGCCTTCGACACCTGGCTGGCGGACAAACTCACCGACCTGGCCCCGGGCATCGCAGCCGACGTCCGCGACTGGGCGCAGGTGTTGCGGCACGGCGGGCCCCGTAGCCAACCCCGCAACATCAACACCGTCTGCCGCTACGTGCGTGCCGCCCACCCCGTGCTGGTCGAATGGTCCACACGATACGACCACCTGCGCGAGGCCACCACCGGCGACATCAACGCGGTCGCCGACGCCTTGCACGGCCACCTGCGCCGGCGAACCCTCGGCGCGTTGCGCTCGCTGACGCGGCACTGCAAGAAGAACGGCACCATCTTCGCTGACCCAGCAGCGCGAGTCCGCATCGGACACCGCGACGAACCAATCATTCTTCCCTTGGGCCCCAACCAAATCCACGACGCAACCCAGGCCGCGACCACACCGGCAGCCCGGATCGCGCTCGCCCTGGCCGCGGTTCACGCCGCCCGCCCCGAAGCCATCCGCACCCTGCGCCTGGACGACGTCGACCTCGGCAACCGGCGGCTGACCATCGGCTCGGTGACCCGCCCGCTCGACGAGCTCACCCACCGGCTCCTAATCGACTGGCTGGAATACCGGCGCACACTCTGGCCCAACACCGCCAACCCGCACCTGATCATCAACAAACAGACCGCCTCGACCACCCGAGCCATCAGCGACAACGCGCTCACCGCGCCATTCCGCCGCCGAACCGCCACCCTGGAAGCCTTACGCGTCGACCGTCAACTCGACGAAGCGCTCACCCACGGCCCCGACCCGCTCCACCTGGCCGTCGTGTTCGGACTCGACGAGACCACAGCAATCCGATACTGCGCAGCCGCGCGACAGATCCTCCAAACCCCAGCCGAGGAACACGATCCACCGGGTTGAGCACGAACCCAAGGATCAACTCGCCCCAAATCCACTGAACATCCTTGGGTTCCCGCCGAAGAACCCTCAGTTTGCCTGAACTCCGGGCAAAGGCCCGGGCCCCCTCAGAACCGTGCGTGCAACTCGTCGCTGCACACGGCTCAAGCAAGCCCCGAGGGCGATGCGGAGTGCAGTGCTGTAGTCCCCCTGCGTGCGCGGTGCGCCCGGCCGCAGGAGGCGTGTACGAGGCGGGTATAGGCACTGTCGGCTGAGCCCGGTCCCCCGTGATGGGCGAGGTAGTCGTTGACTATCGCCCTGCGGGTGACGTTGAGCCACCATCGTTCCCACTCGCGTGGGGACTGGGGTGGCTGATCGACGGACAGCAGGTGGTCTCCGCACAACGGGCAGCGCGCACCCTGCCTGGACAGCAGGGCCAGCGTGTAGGTGTCGAGCGGGGGCTTGACCTTTCGTCGCCGATACGCCCAATACTCGGCCAGGTCAGGGTCATCCGGGGATGCCCTGCCCTTGACCAGGACATGCCGAACGATGCCGGTCCAGGCCAGCTTCGGCAGGTAGGCGCCGCTATCGCGATCGCCGAACACCCACCGATCGTTCCTGTACCTATTGAACTTGCCGAAGTACCGGTCGATGATCCAGGTCTTCGACTTGTTCTGGTGGCTGCGTCTAGCCCACTTGTAGATGAGCTTCCACAGGTAGTGGTCCAAGCTGTCGAACACTTTGGACGACACCGCGGTCCGGTAATAAGCGGCCCACCCCCGCGTGATAGGGGCGAGCCTGGCGATAACCGCCGCCACGTTTTGGCCACGCAGAGCGCGGACCTCGGCCGCGAGCCGTTCCCGGAACCGCTTGACCGCCTTGCTACTTGGTTTGATCAGCAGCTTGCTGTTGCGGTAGCGGCGGACGTTGAACCCGAGGAAGTCGAAACCTTGTGAGGCGTGGACGATCTGCGTCTTGTCCTCGTTGAAGGTCAGACCCCTCGGAGCCAGCCAACCGGCAAGCTCCGCTTTGACCTGCTCGGCCTGCTGCCTGGTGCGACAGCACACAACCAGGTCGTCGGCGTACCTGACCACAACCGGAGAGCCCGGCCTTGGCTGCCCGGCCCGTGAGCCGGTCAAGAAGTACTGGACTCCAGCAGCCTCCTCCAGCCCGTGCAAGGCGATGTTCAGCAGCAAAGGCGAAATCACGCCACCTTGTGGAGTGCCCTCCTCGGTTGCCGCGAAGCCCTTGCCCGGCTCGAACACGCCTGCCTTCAACCAGTCGGCGATTACTCCCCGGGCGGGGAAGTCGCCGATCATGGCCAGTAGGCGGTCATGGTCGATCCGGTCGAACGCCGACGCCAAATCGGCGTCCACGATCCACTCGCGTGTGCCGGTCTTGCGGCACAGCGTCTGGAAGATGGACGCGATGGCATCATGGCAGCCGCGACCCGGCCGAAACCCGTAACTACGGGGCTCAAACCGGGCCTCCCATTCCGGTTCCAGCGCGTTGCGGACCCGCGCCTGGCGACACCGGTCCATGAGCACTGGAATGCCGAGGGGACGCAGCTTCGTCTTGCTACCGGCCTTCGGTATGTACACGCGCTTAACCGCGCGAGGCCGCCAGGACATCCTCGAACCATGCACTCGCACAGCCAGTTCCGCCCTCGCCTGAGAGGTCAACGCGACCTCCCCATCGATCCCCGCGGTCTTGCGCCCAGTATTGCGCTGCGCCACCTGCCGCACGCCAACCAGCGTGTTGGCCCGGCTGCGCAGCATCAACTTCTGCAGGTTCCTGACCTTGGGCCAGTCGCCTTCTCGCGTCGCCTTGAAGATCCGCTGCCGTAGCCGCCGTACCTGCTCCTCGCAGGACCGCCAATTGATGGTCTCCCACTCACTGACATCCTGCTCACAGCGCTGGTCCTCCGGTCCGTTCACTTCAAGGCGCGCCATCGCCACCGCGAACACGTGCCCCGTCATGTCTAACTTGTCCTTCGGTTCCGGCGGGTCGAGCTACTCATCGTCAAAGGCTCACCTGCCACACGTCAGCCTGCTTTCGCAGCCAGGCACCAGGCCTGGTATCCGGCCAGTTATCCGCAGCCCTCGGCGGAGGAGCCGACACTCGGTGCTGCGCTTTCCTGTCGCCTTTCGGCCACCGGCATTCGCTTCTTGGGCATCCTGTCCCGCCCGGGGTTTCCGCCCCCCTTACGGTCGGCCTACCGCGCCACCACCGGCAGCACGGACCCGAACGGGGTTTCCACGTTCCGCACGCGCGAGACCCGGCTGGGTTAGGGCGTCCTCTGTACCCCGAGGGCGACGGTGTCGACGCGACCGAGTATGGTGCCCGGTCGCCGCTGCCGCTTCGCAACGGCCCGCCCCTGTCACCCCAGCGCCGCGTTCCGTCCCGGGATGTGTCTATCACGAGGCATCAACAAGGATTCACTCCATTCGCCCGTCCAGCCTTCCCCTCACCTGTGACCCCCAGACGAAGTGGGCGGTCCTTGGGCTTTTCCCCGAGCTTCACACCCCCAGACACCAGGTGCCCGAACGCATGTCAGGGCAGGGACAGGTCTTCGACACTGACCCGAGCTACGTCTCCGGCATCAGCCGGCCTCCCATCCGTAACCACTCACAACGTGCGACCTCGTGTCGCAACCAAACGTAGAAGTAGTAACAGGTGACCCGCCGCTGGGACACGGCAAAGGAGAACCACACCCCCGATGTCTGCCCGGTGTGTTTGGTCGCGGTGTATACCGGCGCGAACTCCTGCGCCACCCCGATCGCGGCCACACCAGCGCGTCCGGTGCTGGCTTGACGGGCCAGATACGGGCGCATGACCTCGATCTTGCGGTCGTTCTTGCCGAAGCGCACCACCGGGATCTTGTTGTCCTCGGCGAACGACGCCACCGCCTTGCGGAACGCGGTGCCGATCTTTTCCAGGATCGCCGGCGACGGTATCGGATTGCCCAGATGCGTGGTCAGGAACGACACCACCTGCCCGCCCATCTGCAGACTCGGCACGTAACCGTTGAGGTAGATCCGATCCAGACACTCGATATCGAGCCCTACATGCCCATCTAGCACATCGTTTACCGTTACCACCGCAGCCATGACCGCCAGCCTGGTCGGCCAAGCCGGTCCTGACCAGCGCCCAGCCTCGCGGCCACGCCGCGATCGTCGGAGGGCAGGCTCGGACCGCTTCTCAACCAGCAGCCAACCGCAACGATCCCACCCAACCCGGCCGCCCACCTCGGCGGTCCGAGGCTGGCCTCATTAGTGTCGTGAGTCATTGATTCGTCGACACTCCGCCGGCCGAAGGGTCGGCGCCAATTGGGTATTTCGGAGACCCAGATCGACGCTAGCGTGCAAGTCACTTTTCCCCGCCAGCGTCGATCTCGACGAAAACTCATCGCGGCGCAGAAGACGCTCCGAAATTAATGACTCACGACGCTAGAGGGTAACTTCCTCGAGCTTGCCGGTGGCGACGTCGAAGATGAAGCCGCGGGCAGACACGTGCTTGGTCACGAACGGGCTGTTCTCGATGCGGCGCAGCGACTGCCGGACGTCCTCGGCCAGATCCGGGAACGCTTCGGCCGCCCACGGCGGTTTGACCCCGGTCTCCTGCTGGATGGCGCGCTTGAAGTCGTCGTCGGTGAATGTGAGCATCCCGCAGTCGGAATGGTGAACCAGGATTATCTCCTGGGTTCCCAGCAGCCGTTGGCTGATGGCCAGCGAACGGATGACGTCGTCGGTGACGACGCCGCCGGCGTTCCTGATGACGTGGGCCTCCCCCTCGTTGAGGCCCAGGATGCGGTAGACGTCGAGCCGGGCGTCCATGCACGCGACCACCGCGACGTGTTTGCTCGGCGGTAGCGGCAGCGGCCCCTTGAAGCCGCCCGCGTATTCGGCGTTATGGGCCAGGTAGTCGTCGGTAACCGTCACGCGAGCCTCCTGTCGGTATCGCGACACCGATTTGCTGGATAGATCAGTGCCGCGGTGGATCGTAATTGCCGGCCATCCGTAATTCACGCATGAAAATCGGCCGGATCACAAGGCTCCGATCCGCCTGCCCCGGCCCGTACGCGGCCGGCTCGCATAACCTGTCCCAATGCGGAACGGGCGGCTCGGTCGGGCATGATCCGCTTTCTGGCGCGCCGGTTGCTCAACTATCTCGTGCTGCTGGCGCTGGCATCGTTTCTGACCTACTGCCTGACTTCGGTGGCCTTCTCGCCGCTGGACAGCCTCTTGCAGCGCAATCCGCGCCCACCGCAGGCCGTCATCGACGCCAAGGCCCACGCGCTCGGCCTGGACAGACCGATACCCATCCGCTACGCGCACTGGGCCTCGCACGTTGTCCGCGGCGACTTCGGGACGACCATCACCGGCCAGCCCGTCGCCACCACGCTGTGGCGCCGCGTCGGAGTGAGCCTGCGCCTGCTGGTGATCGGCTCGGTGGTGGGCACGGTGCTGGGCGTCGTCGCCGGGGCGTGGGGCGCGATCCGCCAGTACCGACTCAGCGACCGCGTCGTCACGATGCTGGCGCTGCTCACGCTGAGCACCCCGACCTTCGTCATCGCCAACCTGCTGATCCTCGGTGCCCTGCGGGTCAATTGGGCCGTCGGCGTCCATCTCTTCGACTACACCGGTGAGACGTCACCGGGCGTCGGCGATGGGGCGTGGGCGCAACTACTCGACCGGTTGCGGCATTTGGTCCTGCCCTCGCTGACGCTGGCGCTGGTTGCCGCCGCCGGGTACAGCCGCTATCAGCGCAACGCGATGCTCGACGTCCTCGGGCAGGATTTCATTCGCACCGCCCGCGCCAAAGGGCTCACCCGCCGCCGCGCGCTGCTGAAACACGGGCTGCGCACCGCGCTGATACCGCTGGCGACGCTGTTCGCCTACGGGGTGGCCGGGCTGGTCACCGGAGCGGTGTTCGTCGAGAAGATCTTCGGCTGGCACGGCATGGGCGAATGGCTGGTGCAGGGCATTTCGACACAGGACACCAACATCATCGCGGCGATCACCCTTTTCTCCGGCACGGCGGTCCTGCTGGCCGGCCTGCTGTCCGATATCTTCTACGCGGCGCTTGACCCGAGGGTCCGGGTGTCATGACGTCTGGAGCTAAAACCACTGCCGCCCAAGGGATTCCCGATCCAGATGTGGCGGAGTTCACCTCGCGCCGCACCCTGGTGCTGCGCAGGTTTGCCCGCAACCGGCTCGCAGTGGCATCGCTGACGCTGCTGGTGCTGCTGTTCGTCGGTTGCTACACGCTGCCCTCGCTGCTGCCCTACTCCTACGACGACCTTGACTTCAACGCGCTGCTGCAGCCGCCGAACACGCGTCACTGGCTGGGCACCAACGCGCTGGGCCAAGACCTGCTGGCGCAAATCCTGCGGGGCATGCAGAAGTCGATGCTGATCGGTGTCTGCGTAGCGTTCATCTCCACCGGCGTCGCCGCCACCGTCGGGTCCATCGCAGGCTATTTCGGCGGATGGCGGGACCGGGTTCTGATGTGGGTCGTCGACCTGCTGTTGGTGGTGCCCAGCTTCATCCTCATCGCGATCGTCACGCCGCGAACAAAGAAGTCGTCGAGCATCCTGCTGCTGGTGCTGCTGCTGGCCGGCTTCGGCTGGATGATCAGCTCACGCATGGTCCGCGGCATGACCATGAGCCTGCGTGAGCGCGAATTCATCCGCGCCGCACGATATATGGGGGTTTCCAGCCGCCGGATCATCGTCGGCCACGTGGTGCCCAACGTGGCGTCCATCTTGATCATCGACGCCGCGCTCAACGTCGCCTCGGCCATCCTGGCCGAAACCGGCCTGAGCTTCCTTGGTTTCGGCATCCAGCCGCCCGATGTGTCGCTGGGCACGCTGATCGCCAACGGCACGCAGTCCGCGACGACCTTCCCGTGGGTGTTCCTGTTCCCGGCCGGCGTCCTGGTGTTGATCCTGGTGTGCGCCAACATGACCGGCGATGGGCTGCGCGACGCGCTCGACCCGGGCAGCCGGATGCTGCGGGGCGGCGCCCGATGAGGCCACTGCTGGAAGTGACCGACCTGGCCGTCACCTTTCCGACCGACGGGCAACCGGTGACGGCGGTGCGCGGCATCAGCTACCACATCGAGCCCGGCGAAGTCGTGGCCATGGTCGGCGAGTCCGGGTCGGGTAAATCCGTGTCGGCGATGGCGGTGGTCGGCCTGCTGCCGGAGTACGCCAGGGTGCGCGGCTCGGTCCGGCTGCACGGCACCCAGCTGCTGGGGCTTTCCGACGATGCGATGTCGCGCTTCCGCGGCAAGACGGTCGGCATGGTGTTCCAGGATCCGATGTCGGCGCTGACACCGGTCTACACCGTCGGCGACCAGATCGCCGAGGCGATCCAAGTCCACCAGCCACACGTCGGCCGGAAGGCCGCCCGCCGGCGCGCGGTGGAACTGCTTGACCTGGTTGGCATCTCGCAGCCGCAGCAACGCGCCAGGGCCTTTCCGCACGAGCTGTCCGGCGGCGAACGGCAACGCGTCGTCATCGCGATCGCGATCGCCAACGATCCCGACCTGCTGATCTGCGACGAACCCACCACGGCTTTGGATGTCACCGTGCAAGCGCAGATCCTCGAGGTGCTCAAGACCGCACGCGACGTCACCGGCGCCGGCGTGCTCATCATCACCCACGACCTCGGTGTGGTCGCCGAGTTCGCCGACCGGGCGCTGGTGATGTACGCCGGCCGCGTCGTCGAGTCCGCCAGCGTGACCGACCTTTACCGCAGCCGCCAAATGCCCTACACCGTGGGGCTGTTGGGATCGGTTCCCCGGTTGGACGCCGCGCAGGGCACCCGGCTGGTACCCATACCCGGTGCGCCGCCGTCGTTGGCCGGCCTCGAACCGGGATGCCCCTTCGCGCCGCGCTGCCCGCTGGTCATCGACGAATGCCGCGCTGCGGAACCGGAATTGATCGAGGTCGGCCTGGATCATCGGGCGGCCTGCATCCGTACCGACCAGGTCGGCGAGCGCAGCGCCGCGGACATCTACGGGGTCAACACCTCCGCGCGTTCGGCGGCCGTGGGCGACTCGCCGGTCGTGGTGCGGGTGCGTGACCTGGTCAAGACCTACCGGCTGACGAAGGGCGTGGTGTTTCGCCGGGCCGTCGGCGAGGTCCGCGCCGTCGACGGCATCAGCTTCGAGGTGCGGCAGGGTCGCACCCTGGGCATCGTCGGTGAGTCCGGGTCGGGCAAGTCGACCACGCTGCACGAAATCCTGGAACTGGTTGCCCCGCAATCGGGATCGATCGAGGTGCTCGGCAGCGATGTCGCCGGCCTGAGTCCGGCGGACCGGCGAGCGCTGCGCCGCGACATCCAGGTGGTGTTCCAAGACCCGGTGGCGTCGCTGGATCCGCGGCTGCCCGTGTTCGATCTGATCGCCGAACCGTTGCGGGCCAACGGGTTCGGCAAGAGCGCTACCAACGCGCGGGTCGCCGAGCTGCTCGACATCGTGGGATTGCGCCGCGCCGACGCGGCCCGCTACCCCGCCGAGTTCTCCGGGGGGCAGAAGCAGCGCATCGGCATCGCGCGGGCGCTGGCATTGCAGCCCAAGATCCTCGCCCTCGACGAACCGGTGTCCGCCCTCGATGTCTCCATCCAGGCCGGGATCATCAACCTGCTGCTCGACCTGCAAGAACGGTTCGGCCTCTCGTATCTCTTCGTCTCCCACGATCTTTCGGTGGTCAAACACCTCGCCCACCAGGTGGCGGTGATGTATGCCGGCGCCATCGTGGAGCAGGGCGACAGCGAGCAACTTTTCAGCAATCCGCAACACGATTACACGCGGCGGCTACTAAGTGCGGTGCCGCAACCGGATCCGGCGCGATCGTGACTGGCCGAGCCTGCACTCACGGCGCCGAGTCTGCGCTGAGGGCGTCGTTTCGCGGAAGACGTACGCCGTGGACGCAGGCTCGAGCGCGAAACGCCTTGAGCCGCGCGGGGGCTCTGCTGGTGGTCGCCGGCCTGGCACTTACCGGGTGCTCGCCGGCCATCAATCTGGCGCCCTCAACGGGCAATAACGCGTCGATTGGCACGACCAGCGATGTCAATCCGCGCAATCCCGCCACGCTGCAGGACGGCGGCAACCTGCGGCTGGCGCTGAGCGACTTCCCCCCGAACTTCAACATCCTGAACATCGACGGCAACTCGTCCGAGGTTGCCGGGATGATGAAGGCAACCCTGCCGCGGGCGTTCGTCATCGGGCCGGACGGCTCGACGACCGTCGACACCGACTACTTCACCAGCGTCGAGCTCACCGGGACCAACCCGCAGGTGGTCACCTACACCATCAATCCCAAAGCCATGTGGTCCGACGGCACACCGGTCACCTGGCAGGACATCGCCAGCCAAATCCACGCTCTCAGCGGCGTCGACAAGGCCTTCGAGATCGCCGGACCCAGCGGCGCCGACCGCGTCGCGTCGGTCACCCGCGGTGTCGACGACCGGCAGGCCATCATGACCTTCGCCAAGCCGTACGCCGAGTGGCGCGGCATGTTCGCCGGCAACGGCATGCTGCTGCCGGCCAGCATGACCTCCACGCCCGAGGCCTTCAACAAGGGCCAGCTGGAGGGCCCCGGCCCGTCGGCCGGTCCGTTCGTCTTTTCTTCGCTCGACCGGACCACGCAGCGAATCGTGTTGACCCGCAACCCGAACTGGTGGGGCGCGCGACCCCGCCTCGACAGCATCACCTACCTGGTACTCGATGACGCCGCCCGGCTACCGGCGCTGCAGAACAACACAATCGACGCGGCCGGGATCGGCACGGTAGACCAGCTGACCATCGCCCAACGGACCAAGGGCATTTCGATACGGCGCGCTCCCGCCCCGAGTTGGTCCCACTTCACCTTCAACGGCGCCCACGGGGCGATCCTGGAAGACAAGGCGCTACGGGTCGCCGTATCCAAGGGCATCGACCGGCAGACCATCGCCAAGGTCGTCCAGTACGGCCTGACGAGTAACCCGGTGGCACTGAACAACCACATCTATGTGGCCGGGCAGGAGGGCTACCAGGACAACAGCTCCATCGTGCCCTACGACCCGGCCGAGGCCAGTCGAGAGCTCGATGCCCTGGGCTGGAAGCTCAACGGCCAGTTCCGGGAGAGGGACGGCCACCAGCTCGTCATCCGGCATCTGTTCTACGATGCGCAGGGCAGCCGGGTGTTTGCCGAAATCGCCCAGCACAGTCTCGCCCAGATCGGCGTCAAGCTTGAACTCGTCGCAAGGTCCGGAAGTGGCTTCTTCACCAACTACGTCAACGTCGGGGCTTTCGATATCGCCCAATTCGGCTGGCTCGGCGACGCGTTCCCCCTCTCTTCGCTGACGCAGATCTACCAGTCCGACGGGGCGAGTAACTTCGGCAAGATCGGCAGCCCGGAGATCGACGCCGCGATCGAGCGAACGCTCGAAGAACTCGATCCCGGCAAGGCGCGGGCGTTGGCCAACGACCTCGACAAGCTCATCTGGGCCGAGGGATTCAGCATGCCGCTGACGCAATCTCCCGGTGATGTCGCGGTGCGCAGCACGCTGGCCAATTTCGGCGCGGTCGGTCTCGCCGACCTGAACTACACCGCGATCGGGTTCATGCGGACCTGACCCGCCGTCGCAGCAGCCTTGGCGCCGGCAGGCCCGGCAGGGCGCCCTCGGCGAGGGCGGCCACCTCGACCGCCTTCCACAGCAAGCGCACCGAGGGCCGCGGCCGGAGAGTATCCAGCGCCGGCGCCCGGGCGGCCAGCCCGTCGAATTCGCCCCGAGATACCGCGCCGGCGACGGCCAGCGCCGTCGCCTCACGAAAGTCCAGCGCGCTGTGCGCCATGGTGGGAAGTTTCAACAGCTGAGCACCCGGCACCAGAGACGCGACCCGCTGGGCGACCGCGAGCGGGGTGATGAGATCGCGGCCGCCGGAAATCACCGCTGTGGGCCAGCCGAAATTCGGCATCTCGGCGGGCAGGTCGTATGGCTCGTCCTCGAAAGTCACCTTTTGCGTCCGGTTTTCACGTTCGGCCACGGCAGGGTCGAGCGGGAGGCCGTCGGGTTCGGCGGCGTAGTCGAGTTCACGGAACGCGATGCGGCTCACCAGGTCTTCCTCGTAGCGATACGGCAGGTTGCTCAGGGTGGAGAATCGGGATAGCGCCCACCACAGCAACTTTCGGCCGCCCAGCAGCAGGTCGAGTTGCCGATCGAGCAGGGTGGCCCCGCCGTGGCCGTACACCGTCGTGACGACCTGCGTTGCCGACGGCGTCATCACACCGTCGTCGACCAGTTTGCGGACTTTGGGTGCCAGTGGGGCGGTTTCGGGACTGTCGCCCCGAAGCAACAGCCGGCGGATCGCGCGGCGCACGATCACGACGTCGTGGCGTGACAGCAGCGGCGAATCGAGGACCATCGCCCGCACCCGGCCCGGATGGCGCACACCGACTCCGGCCGCGATGTAGGTGCCGTACGACGTTCCATAGATGACGGCCGAGTCCACGCGGGCGTCGTCGAGCACCGCGGCCACGTCGTCGACGACCTGATTCACGGTGAGGGCGCTTGGCGGCAGGTCGGCGCCGGAGTCGTCGTGGCGCGACAGTCCCACGCCGCGATGCTCGATCATGATGACGTCGAGGCCGACGGCGGCGGCCCGGCGGCGCAGTCCCTTGTACAACTGCACCGACGCCACTCCCGGACCTCCCGGGATGATCACCAGCGGGTGTGCGGACTTGCGGCCGCTGCGCACGTAGTAGAGGTCGAACTCTTCTGCGCTGCCCGGCGAGACCGGCCTTCGCACCGACCGCACGCCGGGCAAGGCGGCCAGCTTCTCCTGCACCCGGCGCCGTTTCGCAGTCATCGTCATAGGTATTGCCCCGCCATGGTTCCATTCTGCCGAGAAGAGTGTTCGCTGTGGATACCCCGCGGATGCGCACGGCAAGCGCCAGCGCTGTTAGTCCTTGTCAGCTGGAGTCACCCGCGGATCAGGTCGGCGGCCTTCTCCCCGATGAGCACCGACGGCGCGTGGGTGTGCCCGCGAACGGTGCTGGGCATGACAGAGGCGTCCGCAACCCGCAGACCGTCGACGCCGCGGACCCGTAGCTGGGGGTCCACCACGCTCGACTCGTCGCTGCCCATGCGGCAGGTGCCCAGGGGGTGATACAGGGTATGAGAGCAGGTGTTGAGCGCCGACTCGAGAGTGGCCTCGTTCAGTTCGGTGCAGTTGCGCGGTCGCGCGATGGGGCCGAGCAGACCTTTTAATGCGGGAGCTTCGGCAATCCGGGCGCATATCCGTAGCCCTTCCATCATCGCGGCACGGTCCACGCCGCCGGGATCGGACAGGTAACGCGGGTCGATGACCGGCTTTGCGTGGGGGTCGGCGGACCGCAGCGTGATCTGGCCGCGGCTTTCCGGGGCGACGAGGATGGGCCCGAACACCACCCCGTGCCCCGGCGGCTCAGCCGGCAGGCCCTCGTCGTAAAACGGGGCCGGAGCGAAGATCAGCTCCACGTCCGGCAGCTCCAACTCGGGTCGGCTGCGCAGGAATCCGTACGCCTCGCCGACGTTGGAGGTGAGCATGCCGCGGCGCCGCAACAGGTAGCTGATCAACTGTTTCGGCTTTTCGGCGGCGGCCAGGCTGTCGCCGTGCACCTCGAAACCCATCGGCGTAACGAGGTGGTCGAGCAGGTTCTGCCCCACCTCGGGTGTGTGGTGGACGGTTTCGATGCCGTGGTCGGCGAGGTGATCGCGATCGCCGATACCAGAAAGCATCAACAGCTGGGGGCTGTTGATCGCACCGCCACAGAGCACCACCTCACGGCGCGCGTAAGCGACGCATTGTTGCCCGCCGCTCTGGTATTCCACGCCGACCGCCCGGGTTCCGTCGATGAGGACTCGGGTGGCCGTGGCCTCGGTGAGCACGGTGAGGTTTTTCCTATCCATCGCCGGCCGCAAATAGGCGTCGGCGGTGCTGTATCGAGCGCCACGACGCTGGGTGACGACGGTCTCGCAAAAGCCCTCCGGCCGGGGCGAATTCGGTGGCGCGGGAAGAAATCCGCACTCGCGCACCGCGACCAGCCACGCCGCCGTCGCGGGCCTCGGGCTGCGTTGACGGGAGATGTGCAGGGGGCCGGTCACGCCGCTGTGGTCGCCGCTCACGAAATGCCAGGCGCCGGTTACGTTTTCGATGCGACGGAAATATCCGAGCACCTCTTCAGCAGACCATTGCGGTCCGGCTCGCACCGCCCACTCGTCGTAGTCGGCCGCGAATCCGCGCACCCACATCATCGCGTTCATCGACGATGACCCGCCCAACACCTTGCCTCGGGGCCAGAAAATTTCGCGACCGTCGAGCCCCTGCTGCGGCTCGGTCAGGTAATCCCAGTCGATCTCGCTGCGGAAGAGTTTGGGGAAGGCCGCCGGAATTCCGATGAATCGGTTCTTATCGGGCGGTCCGGCCTCCAGCGCAACTACCGCCGTGGCCGGATCGGCGCTGAGCCGATTCGCCAGGACCGCACCGGCCGAGCCGGTACCTACAACGATGTAGTCGCACTGAACGTCCATGGTTCCCTCATTTTCGGGACGAGTGTAAACGCGGGCGATTGGCCGTGAGCCCTAAACGTTCAGATCGATGCGGTGCGCGCCCTTGACGCCCTCGTACCGGTCGGGACTACACGTCAGCACGATCACCTGCCCGTGAGCGCCCACGGTGTCGAAAACCTCGCCCATCTTGGCCAGCCGGTCGGGATCGGTGAAACCCAGCGCGTCGTCGACCACCACCGGAACGCCGTCCTCCTTGGCGACCAGGGCGGCGCCGGCCAGTCGCGCCAGGATGCCGAGTTGTTCCTTGGCCCCACCGGACAGGGATTCGTAAGGCACCGTGACACCGTCCAGGGTGCGGCTCCGGATGCACAGGTCGCTGTCGATGTCGACCTCGAAAGTGGGGCCGAACACCGGGCGACCGAGCCGCTGCAGTTCCGTGCGATAGGGCTCGACATAGCGCTGCCTGGTGGTGTCGCGGTGGCGCGTCATCACCGAGCGCAGCAACTGCGCGGCCCGTGCCCGGCTGCCGACGCGGGCGTGCCGGCTGGCGGCGCGCTCACGTTCTGTCTCCGCGGCGTCCAGCTTGCCCTGGCGGCCCTCGCTGCCGAACACCGAGAGCTGGATGCTGATTTCCCGCAACGCGCGGGCGGCGTCTTCGTAGCTATCGCGCAGCGATGCGTCCTGCTCGGTGGCGGCGGCCAATTCGGCAGCCACCGCGTCCGGCGCCGCGGCCGCAAGCTCGTCGGCCAGCTCGGTGACCCGTCGCTCGGCGCTTTCCGCCGCCCGCAGCCCGGCGTCCGCCGCCGATGCGAGGTCGTCGTCGCCGACCGACGCCCGCTCCTGCGCCAGCCGGGCGGTGGCCGCGTCCAGCTCGGCGCGTTGGGTATCCAGCTTATTCTGTGAAACCGTTGCGCGCGTTGATGACTCGGTGAGTGTGGCGTCGGCGGTGGCCGCGATCCGGCGGCGCTCATCGCATTCCGCGGTCGCGGCCGTGCGAGCGGCCTCGGCGGCATGCAGTTCGGCGCGGGCGGCGTCCGGCGAGGCTACCTGGGGTTCGTCCGGCTGGCCGGCTCGCAATTGCGTCAGCCGCGACCGCAGTTGATCGAGCCGTTCATCGCCGCACAGACCGGCCACGGTGGCGTCCAATTGGTCGCGGCAGCCTTGCAGTTCGCGGCGACGCTGGTCGGCGGATCGCGCCGCCGCAAGGTCGATCACGTCGCCGGACTCCAGCGCGGCGGTCAATTCCTCTTGTGCTGCGGCATATTTGGCTTGAATGTCGAGTGTGGTCGCGCCCGGGGTGACCCGCGCAGTCAGCACGCCCGGGACCTCGACCGTGGTGGGGCCGGTCGCGGTGATCGACCAGCATTGGCCTGCGGGCAGCGACACCCGTTGGTCGCCGGTGGCGAGTTCGACGTCGGCGACGGCGGTGAATTCCACCGCGGCGGACGTCAGCGCCAACTGCCCGCCGATGCGGTCGACCGCGGCCGCGGCGTCCTCGATTCGCCGCAGTAACTCCTCGGTGACGGCGACCACCGGAGGCTCTGAAAGCTCCGCGCAGACCCGGTCGCGATCCCGCTGGATTGCGGCGATCTTGCCCAACCGAGCGCTCAACCGATCGGCCTCCTCGCGGGCCGCGAGTTCGTCGACGGTGCGCCGGGCAGCTTCGGCGCGGCGTTGCAGGTCCGCCAGGAGCCGGGTGGCTTCCTCGAGGGCGGCAGCCGCGGCCTCGGCGTCGGCCGCCGCCGTGGCCCGCGCATCGGCGGCCTCCTGCGCTTCGGCCTCGGCGGCGGCGACGGTTGCGGTGCGAGTGTCGATTTCGGTGAGGAGCCGCGAGCGCCCCTCCTGGGCGGCGGCAGCCGCGGCGCTGGTCGCGGCGGCGGCGTCGGCGACCAGCTTGGCCTCACGCGCTTGGTTGGTGAGTTCGTCGATCCTGTCGGCGGCGGCCTGTGCGGTTACGAGCCGAGGGCCGGCGGCGGCACGCCGTTGTGACAGCTCGGCCACCTGCTCGGTGAGGTCGGCGTGGCGACGCACCCGCTCGTCGACCTCGGCGACCGCCGCCGCGCATTCCGCGACCGCGGCCTGGGTTTCGGAAAGGCCGGCGATCGCAGCGGCCCACTCGCCGGTGGGGCGTCCGGTAGGCGTGAAATAGCGGCCGTACTCTGCGTCGATCCGTTCGATGAGCAACGGCTCGGTGCCGGACAGCGCCGCGTCATCACCGGCCGCCACGTCGAGCGCACGCGACAGCGCATCACAACCGGACAGATCCACAGCGGCGGTCGACGTGGCCTGCAACACCCGCTGGGCATGCCACAGATCGTTGTCCACCGTCTCGGCCAGCATGGCCCGGACCCGTTCGTGGGCTTCGTCGCCGGTCAGCTGTTCGCGGCGCGGCGTCAGCACCGTCAGCTCCGTCTCGCATTTCTTGTGGAAGCGCTTGCGGTAGACGAAACGGTAAAGCCCGCAACTGATTTCGGCGCTGACCTCGGAGCCGACGTCGCTGTGGGTCGGCTTGACCTGCTTGACTTCCTTCTTGGTGGACCGGTCGCGCGATTCCACTAGCAGGTCAAGCGCCTCGATCATCGACGACTTGCCGACCTCGTTGGCGCCGCACACCACCACCACGCCGTGGTCGGGGAACTCGATCTCCCGGTGCGCGATGCCGCGGTAGTTCGTCAGGACCAGCCGGTGCAGCTTCATGCGGCCCCCCGATCGGCAAGGCGCAGCAAGAGCGCCAGCGCCGCCTGCGCGTCGGCGGCGGAGTGGGCGTCGCCCTCGCGTGCGGTCGCCACCAGCTCCTCGACGGCCGCGGCGGCGAACCCACCGATGCCGAGACCCGTGAACTCGCCGTCGGCGGGTACGACCGCCAGTTCGGTGTGGCGTTCCCACAGGCCCAGCCAGGCGAACAGCCGCGAGTATCTGTCCAGGCACGCGTCCAGCGCGGCGCGGTCGGTGACCGTCAACGAGCCGGTCAGCGCCAACCGCACCACGGTCCTGTCCTTTTCGGTCATCAGATCCAGATTCATGTCGAGGTCGGCGATGTCGCGGCGGGTGTCGACCTGACGGTGCATCGTGACGAACCGCCAGCGGCCGACATCCCGGGACTCCACGCTGACGGGGCGCCGCGGGTCGCTTTCGTCGATGTCGACGACCAGCACGTGACCGGGGTCCGACTCGACGTCGTCGAAGTTGGTGACTTCCGGTGAGCCGGCGTACCAGGCCCGGCCGCTGCCGCCGACCTGCGTGAGCGAATGCTTATCCCCCAGCGCCACATAGTGGATTACACCGCGGTCCAAGAAGTCATCCAGCTTGGCGAGCCGGATCAGTGACGGTTTGTCGCGGTCGGGGTCGAGGACGTCCACGCCGCCGTGGGCGACGAGGATCCGGGTGACGGGGCCCGGGGTCAGGTCTTCGAGGACTTCGGCGACCAGGTCGGTGGTCGGGGCCTTGGACCGCCACGGTGCGGCGACGATTTCCACCCCCGGCCGAACCTGATGGACGCCGGCCCGATCGAGCACCACCAGGTTGTCGGGACGTTCGGCGGTGAACAGCGCGCTCGTGTATACCGATGAGGCATCGAGCGGATCGTGGTTGCCCGGGAGCAGATAGACCGGAATCCCGATGGCGCGCATGGCTTCCAGGGATTGCCCGACGACCTGCGGTGCGAGTTGATTGTGTTCGAAGACGTCACCGGCCACGACGACGAACTCGGCGCGGACTTCTGCCGCCAGCGCGCCCAGACCGGCCACCGCGTCGCGGCGCGCGGCCGAATACCGCGGCTGGGCGTCGCCGGCAAGGAAGTGCCGGGTCATGCCAAGCTGCCAGTCGGCGGTGTGCAGGAATCGCATGCCGGCGACCCCCTATCTGGTTGCGTATGTGTCAGGGCACCGCGAGTCTAGGTCCAGGCGCCGACAACTCCGGGGACGTCGTTCGGCAGGTCTCGGGCGCTCCTCGAAATCCCTTATTTCACTGTCATTTCGGCGCGGCGTTTTTTGTCGGTGGGCTTGGTTAGTTTGGGTTTATGGCTGGCGACGTTGTTGACCTTGGAGAGGTTAGGGCGGCGTTTGATGTGGTGGATGCTGCGCTGGACAAGGTGGGCGGGCCGAACTGTGAGGCGTTGGCCACCCCGGAGCTGTTGGAGTTGCTGGAACGCTGTGAGCGGGTGCGTCGGCGGTTGCCGTCGGTGGAGCACCCGCTGATCAATGTGCTTGCCCGCCAAGCCACCCCGGAAGAGCTGGGCGCCAAGCTGTCGCATGTGCTGGCCGACTGCACGCTGATCAGCCGTGCCGAGGCCTGCCGGCGCATCAAAGAGGCCTCCGATCTGGGGCCACGGCGCGGGCTGACCGGCGAACCGATACCGCCGGCATTGGCCGCCACTGCCGCCGCGCAGCGGGCGGGCAAGCTCGGCGCCGGTCAGGTGGCGGTGATCCGTCGGTTCTGGCATCACTTGCCGGGTTGCGTTGATGCCGTGACCCGGGAGCGCGCCGAAGCCCACCTGGCGCGGCTGGGCTCGGGGTTTGGCCCCGAACACTTGACCGGATTGGCCGCTTTGCTGGCCAATCGGCTCAATCCCGACGGCACCTACCGCGACGAAGACCGTAAGCGGCGGCGCGGGCTCACGCTGGGCCACCAAGACATCGATGGCATCTCGGAGTTACACGCGCGGCTGACGCCGGAGGCCCGCGCCACCCTCGAAGCGGTCCTGGCCAAGCTGGGCGCGCCCGGCATGTGCAACCCCGACGATGACAGTCCGTGCGTGGACGGGGCGCCCACCCAGGAGGCCCTCGACGCCGATGCTCGCTCGGCTTCGCAGCGCAACCATGACGCGCTGAACGCCGCCCTGCGCGCACTGTTGGCGTCGGGAAAACTGGGGCAGCACAATGGGCTTCCGGCGTCGATCATTGTGACCACGACGCTGGCCGAGCTGGAAGCCGCCGCCGGGCGTGGTCTGACCGGTGGGGGCACCTTGCTGCCGATGAGTGATGTGATCCGTCTGGCCCGCCACGCCCGCCACTATCTGGCGATCTTCGACAAGGGTAAGGCTTTGGCGCTGTATCACACCAAACGCCTCGCCTCGCCCGCCCAGCGGATTGTGTTGTATGCCAAGGATCGTGGCTGCACCGCACCCGGCTGCACCGTGCCCGGCTACTACTCCGAAGTCCACCACGTCACCGGGTATGCCACCTGCGGCTGCACCGACGTCAACAATCTGGCCTTCGGCTGTGGCACCCAACACCGCCTCGTCCAACCCGGCGGCTGGAGCACCCGCAAAAACACCCGCGGCGACACCGAGTGGATACCACCACCGCTGCTCGAGCGCGGCCAACCCCGAACGAACACCTTCTGGCACCCCGAGAAACTCCTCAGCCCCGACCGCGAAGGCGACGACGACGAGTGGTAGCGCCTTCGTTATCGCACTGACAGTTCTTCAGCGGCGGTCGATTACGGCAGTACGATCCCGGCGGCCTGGCCCAAGATGATCTGCTGGCCGCCGGGTGACACGTAGCCGCCGGTAGGCCCGTAGACGCCGTATATCGGGTCGGTCGGGCCCGCCCCGGCGTAGATGTCGTTGATCCAGCCCGAGGACAGCGTGTACACGGCCGCGGTGTTACCGGGCGGGGAGAACCTGGTCACCAGCTGGGCGACGAAGTCGATGACGGGTTTTCCGCCCAGCATCGAGTCGACATGCGAGCCGTTGACGAGCTCGACCCCGACGAACTGCCCCGGGTCCAGACTGATCAGTTCGTTCGTGGTGGCACCGGAAAGGTTCCACAGCTGGGGCGGCGCGGCCACCACATAGTCGGGAACATGCAACGCCTGCAGGTTGGCTATCGAAGCCGCGAAGGCCGAGGAATCGGATGCGACCCCGTCGAACATCACCACACCGAGAAGGTGATTGTTGGCGGTGTTCGTCCCGAGGTCCGCGATGTAATCGCCGGCGGCGATCGTGGCGAGGCCACCGCCGGCGGAGTGTCCGGTCATGATGAAATCCACCGGCAGCTTGCCCTGGTAACCGGCGTGGTTCGCGCTGATGTTCAGCGCCGTCTCGCTGCCGAGGAACAACGAGGCCACGCCCTGCTGCATCTGCGTGCCGCCTATCCAGGCGCCGAACGGCAAAGGAATCGACGGCACGGTGGGAACGACCACGATGCTGTCGGTTTGCTGCGCCAGCTGCATCGCCAGCGGATTGTAGAACCACCCTATTGCCCCGAAGCCGTGCTGCAGATAGATGACACCGTTGGCGTGCACCGAACCGTCCGCCTGCGTCGGGAAGTACCAGTGTGCGGGAGCGGGGTAGCTAAGAGGACCAAGCGGAATTCCCAGGAAGGAGGACGAACCAAGCGGAATTTGCAGGAACGAGAACCCCACCTTGACCCCGGTCACCCCGTTGGTGGCCGGGGCAGTGACAGCATTGGTGGCGGCGTTGGTCACCGCCCCGCCGACGCCCGCCGGTGCCGGCGACACACCGCCGCTGCCTGCCCCGCCGGCACCGCCGTTGGTGATCGTGCCGGGCCGCGATCCGGACTGACCGGGGCCAGTGGCCCCGCTGCCCGCAGCCCCAGGGGCGCCGTTACCGAACAGCGGGTGCCCAACCAGCCGTTCAATGGGTGAAAAAACCCCCAGGCTCTCGGCCTGTTGCTCCAGCGTCTGCAGCGGCGACACATTCGCGGCCTCAGCGGCCGCATACGCGGCCCCAGCCGCGTTCAATGCACGCGCAAACTGGGCTTGAAACAGCGTCGCCCGCGCGGTCAGCGTCTGGAACTCTTGGGCGTAGCTGCCAAACAAATTCGCGATAGCCGCCGACACCTCATCGCCGGCCGCCGCGACAATCCCCGTGGTCGAGGGCGCCGCCGCAGCGGCGGTCCCCTTGATCGCCTCCCCGATCCCGGTCAGATCCCCCCACGCTACGGCGAAAGCCTCGGGTGCTGCGATCACGTACGACGACATCGGCGGCTCCCTTTCTCGGTGGCGCGACAACCTCAGGACAGCTGCAAAATGGTAGCCACGTTAGACCTGACTTGGCTCACGATTTGAGATTTTGGGCGCATACAAGTCGCTGACCTGAGGTTTTGCGTCGGGACTGGCGAAGAATTGCGCACTAAACCTGGCCTTTGGCGTGCCCGATCGGGTTGCGGAGGCGGAAGATGAGCCTGGCCGATCCGCGGCCACCTCGATCGTCGATCGCTGTTAGATGTGAAACTTGTTGGTGCGCAGATAATTTCAATCGCTGAGATCAGCGGTCGGTGCGCCGATCGAAGGCGACGTCGCCTAGCGGCGGCTATCCGGTCAGCGTGCCCGGATGCACACCGTGACGTACGGCATCGCCAACCCGGCCGAGTTCGCCAGGGCGGGATCGGCCGCCAGCAACTGGCCGAAGGCCCCCATGGAAAGCCGCGCAAAGGTCCGGGCTACGAGTAACCTCACAGCCACTGATTTGCGTCCAGGGTGCCAACACAGCACTGCCTGCCCTTTGTGCGCTCCTCAAGGAGGCGCCCGTGTCGTATGTCGTGGCAACGCCTGATTTTTTGGCGACTGCTGCTAAGGATTTGGCCGCGATGGGGTCGGCCGTCAGCGCGGCGAACGCGGCAGCTGCTCACTCCACCACGTCGTTGCTGGCCGCGGGTGCCGACGAGGTGTCGACACGCATTGCGGCGGTGTTCGGCGCACACGGCCTGGAATATCAGGCGGTCAGCTCGCAAGGGGCGCAGTTTAATGAGCAATTCGTGCTCGGTTTGGCGGCAAACGCGAACGCGTATCTGACCACCGAGATCGCCAACGCTGAACAAAGTCTGTGGAACGCGGTCAACGCGCCGGCCCGGAACCTGTTGGGGCGCCCGCTGATCGGAAACGGCGCCAACGCGACGACCCCTGGCGGTGCCGGCGGCGCGGGTGGCGCAGGCTTCAATGGCGCGCCTGATGGCGGTACCGGCGGGGCGGCCGCTGGGATTGTTTCGCTTCCGCGCGCAGCGGCAGGCACGAGGATTACGGTCCCCAGTGCAGGGCCGCTGTACTATCCGAACTTCCTCACTCGACTGCCCTATCTAGGACAGGTACTCCTTGAGGGCGGCTTCCCTGGACCAAGTTCCGTGTCAATCCTGCAGGGGTATGACTTACTCAACCATGCGATCGGGGAGAACTGGTTCCCCGGCACTACGGCTCAGGTTGTCAACTACCCGGCCAGTGTTGGCATCCTGAGCGGTAGCCTGGCGGCTCCTGGCGCCAACGGCGCCATCGCCATGGGACGGCAGGCACTCAATGACCAGATCATGAACGCGGTTGCCAACGGAAACGGTTCCCCGGTGCACATTGCCGCGCTGTCGGAGGGAACCATCGTTGTCGACCGCGAGTTGGCTTACCTGGCAACTGACCCGAACGCTCCGCCGGCTCATGCCCTGCAGTTCGCCGTGTTCTCCAGCCCCGAGCTCGGCTTCGCGCACGTCTACCTGCCGAATGGGACGACCGTGCCTTTGATCAACTACACGGTGCAGCAGCTACCCAACACCCAGTACGACGTCAGCGTGGTGTTCGGCCAGTACGATTTCTTCGGTAATCCGCCTGACCGACCCTGGAATCTCCTGGCAGATGTGAACTCGGTGTTCGGGGCGGCCTACTATCACGACCCGGCATCACTCGCCTCGCCGTCGGACGTAGTGGAGGTGTCGAGTGTGACCGACCCGGCGGGCGGCACGATCACCACGTACATGATCCCCTCACCGACTCTGCCGATGTTGTTGCCGCTTCAGCAAATCGGTGTCCCACAACCAATCGTCAATAACCTCAACTCGGTGCTGCAGCCGATTGTCAACGACGGCTATTCGTCTCTGGCACCTAACGCTGGGCCGTACTTCTCAGAAGGATCAGTGGTCGGCCTGCCTACAGCCGGAGATGTTGTCGGCACCTTGGAGCGTGGACTTTTTGGGTCGGCGCCCAACCCCTTCGGGTGACGCTTCGCAGGTGTGAAAAATGGGGTCGGGGTCGCTGCCGACGCCGACGTTTTCTTGGGCGTATGGCCAGCCGCACCCTGACACACCTCGGATAGCGCCGGGCGGCGATTGTAGACGTGCAGATGGCTTGTCGACGGCGACGCTGCGAGTGGATACCACCGCCCCTCTCCCCCGCAAGCGGGAGGTACCCCCACGACCGCGGCCAACCCCGAACCGACACCTTCTTTCACCCCGAAAGACTCCTCAGCGCCGACCGCGAAGGCGACGACGACGAGTGGTAGCACCTTTGTTATCGCACTGATTACCGTGAGTCCATGAATGATCAGCGCACCTTGCTGTTGATGCGGCACGCGAAATCGGACTATCCGGCTGGGGTCGCCGACCATGACCGGCCGTTGGCGCCGCGCGGTATCAGGGAGGCCGGGCTGGCCGGGGACTGGTTGCGCGCCAACGTCCTCACCATCGACGCCGTGCTGTGCTCCACCGCGACGCGCGCCCGGCAGACTTTGGACAACACCCGCATCGGGGCGCCGGTGCGGTACAGCGAGCGCCTCTACGGCGCCACCCCCGGGACGATGATCGAGGAGATAAGTGAGACGGCCGCCGCCGTGGCCACCCTGCTGGTCGTCGGGCACGAGCCGGCGATGTCGGAGCTGGCGCTCATCCTGGCCGACGACGACGGCACGGACACCGCTGTCGTGGAACGCATCTCGGCGAAATTCCCGACGTCGGCGATCGCGGTGCTGGCCGTACCGTGCGCTTGGAAAGGGCTGGAGCCGGGCCGGGCCGCGCTGACCGGCTTCGAAGTCCCGCGTTGACACGATTTACGAGTTGGTGGCCAGCGTCAGCTCCATGAGCTTGATCGCCTGCCCACAGGCGTCGATGCCGGGCGCCTGGGGGTTGACCCACCAGCCGACCACTCCCGCCGCATTGCTGGCCACCCCACAGGCGCCGTTCGGGTCGTCCGGACGCATCACGATCGAATCTATCCCCGCGATCGAGCGGTTCTCGACCTTGTACTTGAGGAACTCGGCCACCTTGCGCTCGTTGCTCAGGCTGCCCTGCTCGAACCAGAACCGGGTGATGTCGATCAGGCCGGCCGGGTTGGCCGCCTGCCAGCGGCAGATCGCGCCGACGAACGTGCTCTGAATGTCAAGCGGATCGGCCCCCACGGTCTTGGCCAGGATGTCGCTGGTCAACACCTCACATTCCTTGAGCAGATTCGGATACTGCTGCTGGGAATTGTTGTTGCGCGGGACGTTGCCACCCGCCTTGACCGCGGTGCCCCCGATCGACTTCGAACAACCGGTCAGCACCAACAGCGTGGCGATCAATACGGCGACGCCGACGCGGACGGTTCTTCTGCTCATTTCGTGTTCGCAATCGATTGTCGGGCCAGTTCCTTCGCTATGTCGCAAGGTGGCGGGAACGGCTTTTGACTGAAGCTGACCGACCATTCGATGAAGTCGTCCTGGAACTGGATGCCCACCTCGCACAGCGAGTCGCCCAGGTTGGGCTCGTTGCCGACGGCGATGAAGCCGCTGTGGCCGTTGATGTTGATGTCGTCGACGCTGGCGCGTGACAGCTCCTCGGTCTTGCGTTCACGCCCGATCGGGCTGCCGCGATACCAGGAAAAGGAGAAGTGCGGGCCGAGAATGCCGCCGCCCGCCAGCCACTGGCATCCCACGGAGTTCCGGGCGGTGTTCACCAGCCCGGTCACCTTGGTCAGGTCCGACACCGTCTGGTCACTGATGCCGCCGCATTGGGGGAACATCGGCCCGTGGTGACCCTCGCCGTTACCCGGCGTCGACGGTGCCGTCGCTCCCGGTTTGTTGTCGCCGGAACTTGAGCACCCCGCAACCGTCGGAATCAGAATCGTCAAGGCCGACGCTGCGAGAGCCAGCGCCCTCGCGCTACGCCGCACCGCTACCCCGCCTTCGCCGAGCCTGCTGCTGGTCCACACGATGCACTGTAGCGGCAGCCTAGGGGTCAACCACCGACGCGCCGCCTGAGCAGGCATTTCAGCCTCGTTGGCTATGCGGCAGCGATGCGCAACCGTGCGGCGGTGCTGGCGACCACGGCGCCCTCCGTGTGCGACAGTTACCAAATGCTCCTGGCACTGCTGCGCCAGTACATCCGGCCCTACCGCCGGCTGGTTGCGGTGCTGATGGCGCTCCAGCTGACCAGCAGCCTGGCGTCGCTGTACCTGCCCACGGTCAACGCGGCGATCATCGATGAGGGCGTGGCCAAGGGCGACACCGCCACCATCGTCAGGCTCGGCATGGTGATGCTTTCGGTCACCGGATTGCAGGTGTTGTGTGCCGTCGGCGCGGTCTACTTCGGCTCGCGGACCGGAATGGGCTTCGGCCGCGACCTGCGCCGGGGGATATTCGAACACGTCACCACCTTCTCCGAGCGCGAGACCGCCCGATTCGGCGCGCCAACCCTCTTGACGCGCAGCACCAACGACGTGCGTCAGATCCAATACCTGGTCCAGATCACGGGCACCGTACTGATCACCGCGCCGATCATGTGCGCCGGCGGAATCGTCATGGCGATCCACCAGGAGGCCGCGTTGACCTGGCTGCTGCTGGTCAGCGTTCCGATCATGGCCGTGTCCAACTACTTGGTCATGTGGCGCATGCTGCCGCTCCTGCGCCGGATGCAGGGTCTGATCGACGGCATCAACCGGGTGATGCGCGACCAGCTGTCCGGGGTCCGGGTGGTCCGGGCGTTCACGCGCGAGCGCTTTGAGCGCGACCGGTTCGCGCGCGCCAACGCCGCGCTCTCGAACACGGCGCTGGCCGCGGGCAATTTGCAAGCGCTGATGCTCCCGGTGACCACGCTGACCATCAACGTGTCCAGCGTCGCGTTGATTTGGTTCGGTGGGCTGCGCATCGATCGGGGCCAAATGCAGGTCGGTTCGCTGACCGCCTTCCTGGCGTACTTCACCCAGATCCTGATGGCCGTGTTGATGGCGACGATGACGCTGGTGGTGCTGCCCCGCGCGTCGGTGTGCGCCGAACGGATCACCGAGGTGCTCTCCACTCGCGCCGCGGTCGAGGACCCACCAAGCCCCAAGTTCCCGCGGGGCGGGATCACCGGCGTCGTGCGGTTGGACGGCGCGACGTTCACCTACCCGGGCGCCGACCGCCCAGTGTTGCAGGATATTTCGTTGACCGCACTGCCCGGTACCACCACGGCCATCGTCGGCAGCACCGGTTCGGGCAAGTCGACGCTGGTGTCCCTGATCTGCCGGCTCTACGACGTCACCGCCGGTGCGGTTGTGGTCGACGAAGTCGATGTCCGCGATTACCACACCGAGCGGCTGTGGTCGGCGATCGGGCTGGTTCCACAGCGTGGCCACCTCTTCTCCGGCACCGTCGCGGACAACCTGCGCTACGGAAAGGCGGACGCGACCGACGAGGAGATGTGGGAAGCCTTGCGCGTGGCCGACGCCGACGGCGTCGTGCGTGCCCACGATGACGGGCTGCAAATGCGCGTCGCCCAGGGCGGAATCAACTTCTCGGGTGGCCAACGGCAACGGCTGGCGATCGCGCGGGCGGTCATCCGCCGCCCCGCCATCTACTTGTTCGACGACGCGTTCGCCGCGCTCGATGTGCACACCGACGCACGAGTGCGCGCGTCGCTGGCGCACATATCCGGCGCTGCCACCATCATCGTTGTCACCCAACGTATTTCGACCGCAGCCCAGGCCGACCAGGTAATCGTGGTCGATGGCGGGAAACTGGTGGGTTCGGGCACCCATGAATCGCTGCTGGCCGACTGCGCCACCTATGCGGAGTTCGCCGACTCGCAGTCGGTGGGCGCCTTGCGATCAGGTCAAGTCGGGGGCGCGCAATGACCGTGGCCACCACTCGTGACCCCCGGGGCTTGCCGGCCCCGGCCCCCACCGGGCGGTCCCGCGACTTCTGGGGCTCGGCGGCCCGGCTGGTGAAACGGCTTGCGCCGCAACGGCGGATGAGCATCACGGTGATCACGCTTGGGATCACGGGCACGGTGATCGGGGTCGTCGTTCCGCGCATTCTCGGCCACGCCACCGACCTGCTGTTCAACGGCGTCATCGGCCGGCAGCTTCCCGCCGGAATAACCAAGGCACAGGCCATCGCCGCGGCCCGGGCCCGCGGCGACAACGCCTTCGCCGACCTGCTGTCCGGCATGAACGTGGTGCCGGGCCGGGGCGTGGACTTCGGCGCGGTGGCCAGAACGCTGACGCTGGCGCTGGTCTTGTATCTTGTTGCCTCGCTGCTGATCTGGGCGCAGGCCCGGCTGCTCAACCTCACCGTGCAGCGCACCATGGTCGCGCTGCGTTCCGATGTCGAGGACAAGATTCACCGGCTGCCGTTGTCCTACTTCGACGGGCGCCAACGCGGTGAGCTGTTGAGCCGGGTCACCAACGACATCGACAACGTCCAATCGTCACTGTCGATGACGATCAGCCAGCTGCTGACCTCGATCCTGACGGTGGTGACCGTGCTGGCGATGATGGTGTCCATCTCGCCGCTGCTGGCGGTGATCACGTTGCTGACGGTGCCGATCTCGCTGTTGGCGACGCGCGCGATTGCGCGCCGTTCGCAGCGCCTGTTCGTGGAGCAGTGGAGAAGCACCGGACGGCTCAACGCCCACATCGAGGAGACCTACAGCGGGTTCACGGTGGTCAAGACGTTCGGCCACCAGGCCGCGGCGCGCGAGCAGTTCCGCCGCTTCAACGACGACATGTACCAGGCCAGTTTCGGCGCCCAGTTCTTCTCCGGCCTGGTGGCCCCGGCGACGGGGTTCATCGGCAACATCGGCTACGTCGCGGTCGCCGTGGTGGGGGGCTTGCAGGTGGCCACCGGGCAGATCACGCTCGGCAATATCCAGGCTTTCATTCAATATGTCCGGCAGTTCAACGCGCCGGTGAGCCAGGTGGCCGGGATGTACAACACCCTGCAATCCGGGGTGGCCAGCGCCGAGCGGGTGTTCGACCTGCTCGACGAGCCCGAGGAGTCACCAGGACCCGAGTCGACCGCCGAACAAACAAAGCCGGGATCCGACGGCCGAGGCCCACGCGCCGGTGGACGCGTCGAATTCGAGCAGGTGAACTTCGCCTACCGTGCCGGGCACCCCGGTGATCCAAGACCTGTCGCTGGTCGCCGAGCCGGGCAGCTCGGTGGCGATCGTCGGACCGACTGGAGCGGGCAAGACCACGATGGTGAACCTGCTCATGCGGTTCTACGAGGTCGACTCCGGCCGAATATTGATCGACGGGGTCGATATCACCACGGTGAGCAGGCAGTCACTGCGCTCACGGATCGGCATGGTGCTGCAGGACACCTGGTTGTTCGACGGGACGATCGCGGAGAACATCGCCTATGGGCGGCCGGAGGCCACCGAGGACGAGCTGGTCGAAGCCGCCAAGGCGGCCTACGTCGACCGGTTCGTGCACACACTGCCGGCCGGTTACCAGACCCGGGTCAGCGGGGACGGCGCCAACATCAGCGCCGGCGAAAAGCAGCTCATCACCATCGCCCGCGCATTCCTTGCCCGCCCGCAGCTGTTGATCCTGGACGAGGCGACCAGCTCGGTCGACACCCGCACCGAGGCCCTCGTTCAGCGCGCGATGCGCGAGCTTCGCCGGGATCGAACGAGTTTTATTATCGCGCACCGCCTTTCGACGATCCGCGATGCAGACCGCATCCTGGTGGTGGAGGCCGGACGCATTGTTGAACAGGGCAACCACGCGGAACTGCTGGCCCGGCGGGGCGCCTACTACGCGATGACCCGGGTCTAGCCGTTACTCAAACGACGCCAAGAAGTTGTTGAGAATCCACCAAGGATCCGGCCCGAAGCTGAGCACGTCCAGGGCCGAACCCACCAGCAAAGGATCACAACAATGATTTCTCCCCGCATCACCGCGGCCGTCACCACCGCCATCGGCGCCGCCGCCGTCGGGCTCGCGGTCGCCACCGCCGGCGCCGCAGCGGCCAGCACCGCCGACGACGCCTTCATCACCGAGATGAGGGGCCTCGGCGTCACCTTCAGCTCGCCGCAGGAGGCCATCAAGGAGGGCCACCAGGTATGCAAGGAGCTGGCCGCCGGCAAGACAGGCACCGACGTCGCCACGGAGGTGCTGAGCCAGACGGACCTGACCACCAAGCAGGCGGCCTACTTCGTCGTCGACGCGACCAAGGCCTACTGCCCGCAGCTCTCCAGCCAGCTGACCTAGCCAAACCCACCCACGCGGATGGGGGATCCCGATCACCGGGGTCCCCCATTCTTCGTTGTAGCGATCCGAATGACTTGCCAGATCAAGAGATAAAAGATCACTCCAAGAATTCGTAGAGATAACGAGAAGGTCGGTATCGGAACCTTTTCTCAACCAAACCGCAACAAAGCGGAACGAGAAAAGGACCAAACCATGAAGAACTTCAAGATCGCAAACATCGCCAAGACCGCCGTCTTCGCGGCGGCCGCCGTCGCCGTCGCACTGGGAGTGGCCGGACCGGCCGAAGCAGCTTCCAGCACCACGTACGGCGACCCGGCCACCGCGGCCAAGTGGTGGCGTCACCAGAAATACGACGATTGCGTCCTCATGGCCAGCGCGGACGTGATCGGTCAGATGACCGGCAAGGAGCCGTCGGAGGAGGCCATCATCAAGAAGGCCCAAACCACCCCGAGCGTCGTCCACCCCGGCACGATCTACACCAAGCCGCTTGACACCAAGAACCCGAATGCGGGCATGGGCACCAGCTTTGCGGACGTCCCAACGCTGCTGGCGCAGTACCAGGTCGACGCCGTAGTGACCAACAAAAGCCGCGCCGCCACGGACGGCATCCTTGGCGGCGTCGAGGGGCTCAAGCAGCAACTGGGCACCGGCCACAAGGTGATCGTCAGCGTCAACGCCGAACTCATCTGGAACGTGCCCGTGGAGACAAAGGACAAGAACGGCAACCCGGCCGGTGACCACGCCGTGGTCGTGACCGGTGTCGACGCCGCCTTCAACATCGTCCACCTGAACGACAGCGGTGATCCCAACGGCCGCGACTCGCAGATCCCCATGGCGATCTTCATGCAAGCATGGGACAGCAGCAACGAGTTGATGGTCGTCACCTCCTGAAGGAAAACCGAGTCGGCGGGTAGCCACGCGGTGCGACTGCGCCGGGTGGCTACCCGCCGCCCGCGTGTTCCAATGCGTGCCAGGCCGATTCGCGTAAAGTGTCGAAGATCGCGCTGGTGCGGAATGCATTTGAGCGCCGCCGGAAATGCGTCCCTGGGATGTCCGGTTATTCCCGAATCCGCCACGTTGGTATCACAATACAGTTGTGACGGACAAGTTATGACGCTTTGCCGGCACGTGACGCCGTGGAGAATGCCGAAGGGCTGGTAGGTGCGATGGTGGACAAACGTCTCGAATTGGGTCTACTCGGACCATTGGAGATGAGCGTTGACGGCGCGCTGGTGCCGTTGGGCACCCCCAAACAACGGGCGGTGCTGGCCATGCTGCTGATGAACCGCAACAGTCCCGTTGGCGTCGACAGGCTCATCACGGCCCTGTGGGAAGACTGGCCGCCGTCGGGCGCAAGGGCGAGCATCCACTCCTACGTCTCCAACCTGCGCAAGCTGCTTGGCGGTGTCGGCATCGACCCGCGACTGGTGTTGGCCGCGGCGCCGCCGGGTTATCGGCTGACCATCGCTGAAAACGCTTGCGATCTCGGGCGGTTCATCTCCGAGAAGACCGCGGGCGTGCACGCCGCGGCCGCCAGCCGGTTTGACGAGGCCAGCGGCCACCTGTCGGCCGCCTTGGCCGAATGGCGCGGGCAGGTGCTCGAGGACCTGCGTGACTTCCAGTTCGTCGACACCTTCGCCACCTCCCTCGTCGAGGAGAAGATTCTCGTCCACACCGCGAAGGCGGAGGCCGAAATCGCTTGCGGGCGCGCCTTTGCGGTGATCACCGAACTGGAAGGCCTGACCTCTGAGCACCCCTACCGCGAGCCGCTGTGGGCCCAGTTGATCACGGCTTACTACCTGACGGACCGCCAATCCGACGCGTTGGCGGCCTACCGTCGTGTGAAACAAATACTCGCCGACGACCTCGGGATCGACCCCGGCCAGAACCTGCGTGCCCTGAACGAACGGATCCTGCGCCAGGAACCATTGGACGTCAAGAAGAACGCCGTGACCACCGCCGCCGTCACGCGCACCGTCATGGATCAGCACACCAAGGTGTCTGACCGGCAAGCCGTCGCGTATCTGCACGACGCGTCCGGCCAAAGCTATCCGGTGCAGGCGTCGGCGACGCGCATCGGGCGTCTCAGCGACAACGACATCGTCCTGGACACCCCCAAGGTCAGCCGCCACCATGCCGTCATCGTCGACACGGGTACCAGCTGGATGATCAACGACCTGCGGTCATCGAACGGCGTGCACGTTCAAAACGAGCGCATCCGCTCGGCGACCACAGTGCACGACGGCGATCACATCCGCATCGGTGAGCACGAATTGAGGTTCGAGATCGCCGCGGGCGACAAGACCGAGTGCTAGGCGCCGCGGCCGCCGTTTGGTTGCGGCCGAACGGGTCTGCGCGGCAACCCTTGAGCGACCCGCGGGCGGTGCGGTTGCGGCCGGCCGGCCGGGTCGGAAGGTGTTGATATGGTCGGCGGGGCTGGGGTTGGTTGGGAGGATCGATGAGCGGGGCGCCGGGCTCGCGGGAAGGGTCGATGTTCGGACCCTACGAGCTCAAACGGGCCCTGGGCCGCGGCGGGATGGGCGAGGTCTACGAGGCCGAACACACGGTCAAGGGGTGGACGGTCGCGCTCAAGCTGATGTCGGAATCCGTCAGCAGCGATCCGGTGTTTCGCGAGCGGATGAGGCGCGAGGCCCGCATCACCGGCCGTTTGCAGGAACCCCACGTGGTGCCCATCCACGATTACGGCGAAATCGATGGGCAAATGTTTTTGGAGATGCGCCTCATCGAGGGCACCGATCTGGACACGTTGCTCAAACGGTTCGGTTCGCTGAGCCCGCCGCGCGCGGTGGCCATCATCACCCAGATCGCGTCGGCGCTGGACGCCGCCCACGCCGCCGGGGTGACCCACCGCGACGTCAAACCGCCCAACATCCTGATCACCCGCGACGACTTCGCCTACCTGGTCGACTTCGGCATCGCCAGCGCGAAGACCGACGAGAAGCTCACCCAGCTCGGCACCGCGGTGGGCACCTGGAAATACATGGCCCCCGAACGGTTTTCCAACGAGGAGGTGGACTACCGCGCCGACATCTACTCGCTGGCGTGCGTGCTGTACGAGTGCCTGACCGGGTCGCCGCCTTACCCATCCGACAGCGCCGGGGTACTGGTCAGCGCCCACCTGATGGAGCCCATCCCCCAGCCCAGCACCAAACGTCCGGGCATCCCCCGGGCCTTCGACGTGGTGATCGCCCGCGGCATGGCCAAGAAGCCGCAGGACCGCTACGCCAGCGCCGGTGACCTGGCGCGCGCCGCCCACGAGGCACTCACCAATCCCGATCAGACCCAGGCCGTCAACATCCTGCGCCACAGCGAGGAATCCACCCTGCCGGGAATGAAACAAGCTGCTGTTGCACCCGCCCGACAGCCGCCTCCGCCCGTGGCCCAACAACCGTCGCCGGCCTGGGGCCCCGCCCCCGATAGCGGACCCATCCACCACCCGGGGCGACCCGCGCCCAATCTTGGGCAATACCAACCCCCGTGGGGCGGCCCGCCACCACAGTTCGCCGGCCCGGCGCCCTTCAGCCAGGGGCACCCGCCGGCACCGCCGCGCAAACGCAACCCGTGGGCCATCGTGGCCGGCGTCGCTGCCGTCGTGGTCGTCCTCGTCGTCGCGGCCATCGGTATCTCGATAGCCGTGGGACACGACGACAACGGAGCCCCCAACGCGGGCCGCACCACCGCCACGACAACCACCACGAGTGCCACCACCAGCACGACCAGCACCACCTCGGCATCGCCATCCACCCCGCCCCCCGGCGCCCTGAACCGGCTGCTGAGCCTGCTGCCCTCGGGCTACCCGCCCGGCACGTGCAAGCCGGACGGCCAACCGATGCCGGGCGCGGTCGTCTCCGTCGTGTGCGCGCAAAACACCGATCCCAACGGCCCCACGGTCTCGGCCTACGGGCTGTTCTCGGATCTGCAGGGTGTGCAGGACGCGTTCAGCGGCTCCACGGGAAGCGACACGATCGTTAAGTGCCCCGGAGACAAGGCCTCACCCGGCACCTGGTGGCATAACAAGGACCCGAACACCATCGTCGGTCAGATCGCGTGTGGGACCTCCACCGGCGACGAGCCGCAGGTGATGTGGACGAACCAGCAAACCATGGTGTTCGCCGTGGTCAGCGGCAACCCGCAAGGACCGAATTTCGATCAGCTGTACAAGTGGTGGACGTCCCACTCGTAGCCGCGGATACTCGGCCCGTGTGAGCGGGAGGCGGCTGGAGTGGGACCACAACGCCTACTACCAACGGGTGCTCATGAACCACCTACCCCCGCGATGCGGACGGGTCCTCGACGTCGGTTGTGGCGCGGGAGCATTCGCCGCGCGACTGGCCGACCACGCCGAGCGCGTGGATGCCGTCGACAGATCGGCGGCGATGATCGGGGCGGCCAAGCACCGCACACCCGCCAACGTCACCTGCATCCTCGCCGACGTGATGGGCCTGTCCCTGCCCGCGCAGCGCTACGACGCGATCGTGTCGATCACCGCATTGCACCACTTGCCGCTTCGCGACGCCCTGCGGCACCTGGCGCCGGCGCTGCGCCCGGGCGGCGTGCTGGCCGCGGTGGTCCTGCCGCGGTCGGAACTGCCCCGCGAGATGCCCACGGAAGTGGTTGCCGCGGCTGCCAATCGGGTGTTCGGCGCCCTGTTCGCCGGGCTCAGGACGACTGGCTTTGGCAGCTGGTACCGGCTGGAGCCGACCAACGTCGCGATGCCGAAGGTTGTCGATCCGCCGCTGACGACTCGTCAGGCCCGCGAAGTGGTGGCCGCGACGCTGCCCGACGGCCGCGTGCGCCGGCTCCTGTTTTGGCGTTATCTCCTGCTGTGGCGGCGGCCATGAATGTCGCCTTGAATGTCGCATTGTCCTGCGGCGGCGCCGTCGGGCCACTTACCGTCGTGATTGCTGAATCGGGGGCTGCGCCGGGCCGCTCGGGTCGGAAAGTGTTGATATGGTCGGCGGGTCCGGGGTTGGTTTGGAGGGTCAGGGATGAGCGACGCGCAGGCCTCACGGGTGGGCTCGATGTTTGGGCCCTATCACCTAAAACGGCTGCTGGGCCGCGGTGGAATGGGCGAGGTCTACGAGGCCGAGCACACCGTCAAGGAGTGGACGGTCGCGGTCAAGCTGATGTCGGACACGTTCAGCAAGGACCCCGTGTTTCGCGAGCGGATGAAGCGCGAAGCCCGCATCGCCGGCCGTTTGCAGGAACCCCACGTGGTGCCCATCCACGACTACGGCGAAATCGATGGTCAGATGTACATGGAGATGCGCCTGATCGAGGGCATCGACCTGGACACCCTGCTCAAACGGTTCGGCCCGCTGACCCCGCCGCGCGCGGTGGCGATCATGACCCAGATCGCGTCGGCCCTGGACGCCGCCCATGCCGCCGGGGTGATGCATCGCGACGTCAAACCGCCCAACATCCTGGTCACCCGCGATGACTTCGCCTACCTGGTCGACTTCGGCATCGCCAGCGCGACCACCGATGAGAAACTGACCCAGCTCGGTACGGCGGTGGGCACCTGGAAATACATGGCGCCGGAACGGTTTTCCAACGACGAGGTCACCTATCGCGCCGACATCTACGCACTGGCCTGTGTGCTGCACGAGGCCTTGACCGGATCGCCGCCCTATCGCGCCGACAGTGCCGGCACCCTGGTCACCGCCCACCTGTTGGACCCCATCCCGAAACCCAGCGCGCTGCGCCCGGGCGTCCCCAAGGCCTTTGACGCGGTCATCGCGCGCGGCATGGCCAAGAAACCCGAAGACCGCTACGCCAGTGCCGGCGATCTGGCCCTGGCCGCCCACGAGGCGCTCAGCGACCCCGATCAGGACCACGCCAACAACATCGTGCGCCGCAGCCAGGAAGCCACCCTGCCGACCGGCGAGCCCGGCACCGCGGACGAGGCCCCCGGGCCCACCCTGGCCGCCACCCCCATGGCCCCACCCCAGCCGCAGGTCACCACCCCGCCACCGACACCGGTTCAGGGTTCGCCCGTGCCCTACCCCGCGGCCTCGGGACCCAGTTCCGGCCCCATGCCACAAGCCGCCCAAACCCCCCGCCCCTGGGCCCCGGACAGCGGCCCCATGCCCGCCGCGAGCCAACCCGGGCCGCCGTACTACCCAGCCGGCGGCGGCAACTGGTCCGGCCCGCCACCACAATTCACGAGCCCGACACCCTGGAATCAGTCCGCACCCAAACCCAAACGCAACGTTTGGCCCATCATCGCCGCCGTCGCCGTGGTGGTCGTCGTCGCCGTCGGCGCCGTGGGGATCTGGCTTCTTACGCGGCCCCCACCGCCGCCACCGCCTCCCGACCCCATACCGCCCGATCATCTCAGCGCCCTGCTGCTGAACTCGCCGGACGTCAACTCCATCATGGGCTCCTCCTCCATGACGCCGGGCAAGCCCATCACGTCGATGGACTCCTCCTCGGTGACGCTGTCGTTGCCGAACTGCCAGGGGGCCCTGTACACCAGCCAGGACCCGGTGTACGCGGGCACCGGCTACACCGGGGTGAGCGGACTGGTGTCCTCCGAACCGGGGGACAACTACGACCATTGGGTCAACCAAGCTGTGGTGGCATTTCCGTCCGCCGACAAAGCCAAGGCGTTCCTGCAGACCGCGGCGGACAAGTGGAAAAACTGCGCCGGGAAGACGGTGACCGTGACCAACAAGAGCAAGACGTATAGGTGGACGTTCGCGCAAGTCAACGGCGGTCCGCCGAAGTTCACGGTGCTCGACACGCAGGAGGGCGCCGACGGCTGGGAGTGCCAGCGCGCGATGGGCTTGGCGAACAACGTAATCGTCGACGTCAACGCTTGCGGTTACCACATCAGCGATCAGGGCGGCCAGATCACCGACAAGATCATCGCCAAGATCGAGAACGAGTAGCGGAGACCGCTAGCCGACGGAACGCGCGCCAAAGCCTAAGGCGCGCTGCGGCATTGGGCTACGACGGAAGGTCGGGCCCCTGCGCGCGCAGGTCGTCGACAGCCGACATGGCGCCGCGCAGCTTGGCCAGCCATTCCTCGGTGTGCTCACCGACCAGCTTGACCGTCCACGCGAGGGCGTCGGCGCGGGACCGCGCGACGCCGGCGTCGACCAACGTGTCGAGCACCTGCCGCTCGGGCTGCTTCAAGCGCGTCATCACGGGTACGGCGATGTGGGTGAACAGGATTCGCTCGCTCCCGTTTTTGGACGAGACCTCCACGCCCCAGGAAACCTTGCGCCCGTAGCGATCCTGAGCCTCGTCGGCGATGCGCATTCGCTCCGAACGGGTTTCTTCGCGGAATCGCGAGACGCGGCCCTCGGCGCGGGCCTCGCTCTCCTCTTGCCCGGAGCTCTCGGGTTCGGCCAGCTTTCCGATGACGGTGATCTCTTCGCGGTCGACGATGACCGTCGGGTCGCCGTCAAACCAGGCTTCGGGCAGGCGACCGGCGAACCATTCCGCCGCGCCGCTGGCGTCGGGCTGCTGGGCTTGATGCCAGCCGCCGGGGCGGCCGTACCGCCCGTGTGTGTGGTGGGCTTTCATGATTACATAATTACACTGTTACAAATGTAATGGAATGCCGTTCGCCGGCAGCGAACTTCAACCGGTTGCCACAGCAGTCGGAAACCCATTGATATGGGCTGTTCGGCGTTGTATTTTTGGTATCGAAGCAGGCCCGGAAGCGACCGATTCGAAGTGCCGGAAACGGGGTAGAAGCCGGCCGCGTAAGACTAGAAGTCAGACGCCCCCTAAGAGTCGCCCGGGCCTGCCTACGTTTGTCGCTACGAGGACGAGCCCCCGTTGGGAGAGCCGTTTTCTCGGCGGATCCGAAAGAGTTTGACCTCGTTCTTGATGCCCTTGAGGCGGCGCGCACCCGCGAACGACCCATGGAAGTCCCCGTCGTCGCCGAGGGCCTCCCAGACCGAATCCGCGGCCAGCACGGTGCCCGGGCGCGCCACATCGGTGACCCGGCTCGCCATGTTGACCGGACTGCCGAACCAGTCGCCGGCCCTGCTTACCGCCATGCCGGAGGCCACTCCCGCCCGCAGCCGCGGAAAGTCGTTGTCGGTGTCAACGACCTCGACCAGCTTCAGCACGGTGTCCAGCAATGGCACCGGATCGGGGCAGACCAACATCACCGCGTCGCCGATCGACTTGACGAACCGCACCGGCGGGGCGGTCACGTCCCGGGCGAGGTGGGACAGCCGGCTGGCAAGCTGGCCGAGGTCTTCGGCCGAGATCGCCTCTCCCAGCTTGGTGAACCCGACGAGGTCGGCGAAGGCGACGGTGACCTGTCGCGCTCCCGGCAGCGGCTTGCCGGCGGCCCGCTCTCCGGCATTGACCGCTTCGGTCTCCATCATGTGCCGCAACTGCAGAAACAGCATGTCCTGGATCATCGGGCCGAGCAACGGCGCGATCTGACTCACCAGCGCCTTCGACCCCTTGGCGATTTCCAGCTCGGTGGCTCCCGGACGCAGGATCGCCGACAGCGCGGTGTAACGCATCACTTCGGCGGCGTGTGACAGACCCTCGGCGAGCACCCGCACGACGAGCACCACCTGATCGGGGTCCAGCCCGAGTTCCACAAACCGCTGGGCGTATGCGGCGGCTTCGCCGTCGGCGCGCATGTGCACCGCCGCATCGGGGTCGTCCACTCTGGCCAACCCGTTGGCTCGCTGGATGCGCTGCAGCAGCGTCGGGTCAACGCCATACCTCTCGCTGATCTCCCGGGTGGACACGTAGGTGCCGTCGTCGCCGATGAGGTGGCGCGTGGCCAGCAGCAGTGGCGGGTTGGTGGTCCGGATCTCGTCGGCGGTGATGCCCTGCTCCAGCAGCCACTCCACGAGTTCAGCCCGCTCGGTGCGCGCGGTGCCCTCGAGTCCCTCGAGCAGATCGTCGACGTTCTGGGTGGCACCGTCCTCCACTCGGCCAACGTACAACGCGGGAGAGCCATGATGTGAAGTGATGAGCGCGCCGCTGCTGCGGGGGTTCCCGCCGGTCGTCGATGAGCACGCCCGGGTGCTGATCCTGGGCTCGTTCCCGAGTGCCCAATCGCTGGCGGCGGGCCAGTACTACGCCAATCCACGAAACGCGTTCTGGCCGATCACCGCTGAGCTTTTCGGTTTCGACGCGGCCGCGCCCTATGACACACGGCTGGCCGCGCTGAAATCACACGGCTTGGCGCTCTGGGACGTGCTGCGCGCGTGCCGCCGCGTCGGCAGCGCCGACTCGGCGATCGACCCGAAAAGCTTGGTGGTCAACGACTTTGGGAAGCTGTTCGCCCGCTTCCCCGTCATCACGCGGGTGTACTTCAACGGCGCCAAGGCCGCCGAACTGTACCGCAGGCTCGCTGATGCCGACGAGCGGGTCACCTACCGGCGGCTGCCGTCGACCAGCCCGGCTCACGTCATGCGGCCGGGCGCCAAGCTGGCGGCCTGGCGGACGCTTTCGGCGCCGATCGCGAGCGCGGCGCAGCCGGGCGAAGCGGGTCGGCGCCAGTCACATGGCTCATGACACCGGCGGTCGCCGGTGGGCCCAGGGCCTGGCCGCCTCGATCTGCGCGGACAGCGACAGCAGGGTCGCTTCGTCGTACGGCTGGCCGACGAGCTGCACCGCGAGCGGCAGGCCGTCGCCGTCGAAGTCCCACGGCACGGCCGCGGCGGGCTGCCCGGTCAGATTCCAGACCTGTTGGTAGGGCACGCGCTGCGCCACCGCCAGCAGCGTCCACACCGCGCCGCGGCGTTGGTAGGCACCGATGCGGGAGGGGCCCGTCGCGTTGCCCGGCGTGACGACGACGTCGACGTCGTCGAAGATCGACTGGATTCGGGCGGTCAGCGCCGCGTCCGTTTCGCGAAGGGCGGCCATCCGCCGGTCCGAGAACAACGCTCCGGCGCGCGCCAGGTTGCGGGTGCGCGCCTCGAGGCGTTCGGGGTGAGCCTGCGCGTCCGCGTCATCGCTGATGCCGCGCAGATAGCGGGGCAGATAGTTCGTGACGATGGCCGACGGCGGATAGTCGGGATCACGGGCGATGACCTCATGGCCCAGATCGCGCAGCAGCGCGCCGGCCTCGTGGACCGCCGCCAGCTCTGCCCTGCCGACCCTGACGGGCAGCGGCGTTGGACCCTTGGTGCTCAAGGCGATTCGCAGCCGGCCGGGATCGCGCGCCGCGGCGGCCACGAACTCCCCTTCGGGACCGGGCACCGTTGACGTCGCATCGAGGAACAGCGCCGCGTCCATCACCGACCGCGCCAACGGGCCATTGACGCTCAGGCCGTGCCACGCAGCGTCGTGCGGCTCCAAAGACACCCGATCGCGTTGCGGTTTGATGCCGAACACGCCGCACCAGGTCGCCGGGATGCGAATCGAGCCGCCGCCGTCGGATCCCAGCGCCAGCGGAGCCAGCCCGGCGGCCACCGCCGCGGCACTACCGCCGCTGCTGCCGCCCGGGGTGCGCTTGAGGTTCCACGGGTTGCGGGTGGCCCCGAACGTCAGCGACTCGGTGTACGGAAACATCATCAGCTCGGGCACGTTGGTTTTGCCGATGATGACCGCGCCGGCGGCGCGTAACCGGCGGACCGCCTCCGCGTCGGAGGTCGCCGCGGGGCCGTGTCCGCCGCTGCCGTACGTCGTCACCTCGCCGGCGACGTCGACATCGTCCTTGATCGCGATCGGCACGCCGAGCAGCGGCAGCCGCTCCCCCGCGTCGAGGCGGTCCTGCGCCACGGCGGCCTCGTAACGTGCGCTGTCGGACAGCACCACGCGGTAGCAGCGCAGCTGGCTGTCCAGCCGCGCAATCCGTTCCAGGTAGATTTCGAGCAGCTCCGGCGCGGTCAGTTCGCCGTCGGCCAGCATCCGCGCCTGTGCGGCCGCACCGGCGAAGGCCACGTCGCGAGCGTCCACTGCGGCAGCGTATCCCCCGGGTCGCGGCAGCCAGTACCGTGGGCGACATGTCCTGCGTGTTCTGTGCGATCGTCGCCGGGGAGGCCCCGGCCCTCAAGATCTACGAAGACGATGACTACCTGGCGATTCTCGACATTCGCCCGTTCACCCGTGGTCACACGCTGGTGATCCCCAAACGACACACCGTCGACCTCACCGACACTCCGCCGCAGACATTGGCCGAGATGGTCACCATCGGCCAGCGGATCGCCCGAGCCGCCCGCGCGACGGAATTGGCCGACGCGACGAACATCGCGATCAACGACGGCCGCGCCGCCTTCCAGACTGTGCTTCACGTCCACCTGCACGTGCTGCCGCGGCGCAACGGCGACAAGCTCTCGGTGGCCAAGGGGATGCTGCTGCGCCGGGACCCGGACCGGGAGTGCCACCGCGCAGATCCTGCGGGAGGCGCTGGCCCGGATCGACGCGAGTCAGTCAGACTGAACGGATGGCATTTCCGTCCTGGGTCGAGCAGGGCTTGCTACCACAGGTGCTGCGCGTACACGACGCCGTGTATCAGAAGACGAACGGCTGGATCGGCCATCGCGCACTGTGGATACCGAGCCTGCTGCTGCACACCGTCGGCGCCAAGACCGGTAAGGCGCGAACCGCGTCGCTAATCTATGCCCGCGACGGCGAGGACTACTTGGTCGTTGCTTCCAAGTCGGGCGACCCGCACGCACCCGGCTGGTATCACAACCTGCGGAAAAGCCCGAATGTGGAGATCAACGTCGGACCAAGGCGGTTCGGCGTAACAGCCCGACCGGTGCTCCCCGCCGATCCCGAGTACTCGCGGCTATGGCAGCTCGTCAACAAGAACAACGGCAACCGGTACGCCGCTTACCAGAAGAAGACGTCGCGGCCTATCCCGGTCGTGGTGTTGACGCCCCGCCAAAAGTAACCGAGGTGCACAACAGCACCCGGTAGTACAGCGCAGCAGTTTATTCTGCTCTAGCGCGTGGTGAAGCTGTTTAGGGGTTCACCGCAAGCGCAGATCGGCTGGAGCGGCTATGAAACGCTGGACGGAAAATCCGTGGCAGCGGTTCGGGCTGCCCGCGCGCGTTGGTTGGCTCGTCGTTGGAGGATACGGCGTCGCGGCGGTGCTGGTCATAGCATCGTGGGTCTGGGGGTGGCACGGCGCCTACGCGACTCGGCCGGTCGACCAAGTTGTGTCGGTGTTGTGTCTGGTGTTCGCGGCGGGATGTGCCGGCATCGCGGCCCGATTGGCGGTCGGGCGCCGTAGATTGGGATGGCTGGCGCTGGGGACAGGCCTCTTGGGCTGGGCGGTCGGCGAGGTCATCTGGGCGATCTACGACGTGCGCCCGGAACTCGATCACGCCGTTCACCCGGCGGCGGCTGAGATCGTGCTCGTCTTGTACCCAATCGGCGCCATGGCGTCGTTGACGCTGCTAACCGATCCCATTCACCGCTTTCGGCAACTGCTGCTGGACGGCGCCATCGTGGCCAGTTCACTGTTCCTGACCTCGTGGGTATTCGTGCTCGACAAACTGATACGCGAGGGGAGCAAATCGCAGCTCGCGACGTTCGCGCACATTTTCGCCGACGTCGTCGTCATCACGACGGCGCTCGTGATGTTGTCGCGGGCTCGTCCTGGCCGCCGACCGAGCCTGAATCTTTTAGCCGGCGGAATCGCGACGATCGGTGTTGCCGACATCGTGATTGTTTTCCAGACCGGAGTCGGCAGCTATCACACCGGCGATCTGGTCGACGTGACCCGGGTGGCCGGGTTGGGACTGGTGGCGCTGGCTGCGCTATCCAGTGTCCGCGAGTCCCCCACAGCGCCGACACAGGGTGAGATCAGCTCCCGTGTCCGGCTGTGGTTGCCGTATTTGCCGCTGCTGCTGGCCGCCGCGGTCGGATTGGAACGACGCGGTGGGCCGGATTGGGCACGGACCGTTGCTCGTCGCGCTGGGAATCCTGGTGGCCACAGTGCTCGCCCGACAGCTGGTCGTGCTTTTCGAAAACCAGCGCTTGTTGTCTGAAGTGGCGCGGGAGGCTTTTCGGGACAGTCTGACCGGTCTGGCCAATCGGAGTCAGTTCCTCCAACGATTGGAGCTAGCCGTCGCCCGTCGGTATAGCGATGCCGCACCGCTCGCGGTGTTGTGCCTCGATCTCGACAATTTCAAGTCGGTCAACGACGACTTGGGCCATCCGGCCGGCGACGAGCTCCTTATCCGGGTCGCTGGGCGGCTCACTGCTTCGCTGGAGGGTAAAGGCCTTGTTGCACGGCTCGGCGGTGACGAGTTCGCGGTGCTCATCGAAGATTCCGTCGAGCAATCACAAGCGGCAGCGCATCGAATCCTCGAGTCATTCAGCGCCGCGATCGTGATCGACGGCGTTCCGGTAGAGGTGCGCCCGAGCATCGGGTTCACAGTGGCCGCCGCCGCATCCAATTGCACCGTCGACCAGCTCCTCCGGCACGCCGACTTGGCTATGTATGCCGCCAAACGCGAAGGCGGCCAATGTATCCGAAGTTTCGTGCCCGATCTGCCCTTCCCCTATACATTCCCGGAGTTCAACGGTTCGGCGATATCGGGCATTCAAGGCCGGGTAGCCGCCTCGGACTACCAGGGCGCTGCGGGCACCTCCCGCCCAGCGGACACCACCGGCAATGAGACGACGACGCTGGCACCGGCGCTCAGGCCGATTTCTGAAGTCGCGACGCCAACACCAGATCAACCCAACGATACGCCAAAGGGCATTCGGTGGCCCCCGACAGCAGTCCGGGTTGCCATGGCTGTCTTGGGGGCCGGCGTTATCGCCTTCACCGCGTCGAGCGTTTTCAACGCGGATGCCGGTCACAGCGTATTCTTCGCCGACTTCTTGTACCCTGCGTTGAACCTCTCGGCGGCTGCATTGATAGCCGTTCGCGCTTACCGCATCAGGGCCGAACGTTTCGCTTGGATTCTGATCGCGGCCGGCATGACAAGTTCGGCGATGGGCGACGTTGTCTACGCCCTGTGGGTGCCGGACGGTCAGTCCCCATCGGCGGCAGATCCGGAGTACCTGGCGTTTTATCCGCTTGTCTACGCTGGGCTGTTGCTGCTCATGCGGGCACGCTGGATGCAGGTGCCGGCTGCGATATGGCTCGATTCCCTGGTCTGCGGGCTGACCATGGCCGCGGCGGCCGCGGCCTTGACGGCAGGGCCGATCCACGCGGCCGCGACTCGGGCACCGGCAACCGTGCTGGTGGGTCTCCTCTATCCGTGGGGCGATCTGGTCCTGCTCGACTCTGGCCGCTGGCATGCTGCCAATCTTCCAGTGGCGCAACGAGTTTCGTTGGGCCCTTCTCATTGCCGGATTTGTTGGGTTTGCAGTGGCAGACACGGCGTATCTCTTCCAGACCGCCGCCAGCTCGTACCGGGTTGGTAGCGTGCTGGATGCCTTCTGGCCCGCTTCGTCATTACTGGTGGCGACGGCCAGCTGGGCGCCCGCGTCGCCGGTGGTTCCATTGCCGAGGCGCGGATTCAGCCCCTACCTCGAGCCTGTGGCGTGCACGGTCGTGGCGCTCGGAGTCGCCATCCTGGGTCACAACTCACGATTCGCGGTGACCCTCGCCGCATTGACCCTGGTCGCGATCGCTGCCCGATTTGCGGTGACCTTCCGAGACGTCAGCATGTTGGCCGAAAGCCACCAACACGCGATGACCGACGAGTTGACCGCGCTGCCCAATCGGCGCTCACTGGCGACAGCCCTGACGGCGACGTCTGACCGCCCGTTGGCGGGGCCCGCGTCGGTGAAAAGGACATCATCACGTCGAGCGCTTCTGTTGCTGAATCTTTTTGAATTTCAAGAGATCAACGACTCGGTCGGTCGCCACTTCGGCGATGAGCTGTTGTCCCATATCGCGAATCGACTTGCGAACAACGTGCGTAGTGGGGACCTGCTTGCACGCACAGGTGATGACGAATTCGCAATCCTGCTGGCCGAAGGGTCCGACCTGATCACCGCACGCGCCCAAGCCGGGCTTTTGCTCGAAGCCTTGAGCGAACCGTTCGCGCTGGATCCGATCACCGTGCAAGTCGATGCCTGCATTGCTATTGCGCTCTGTCCCGACCACTGCGATCATCCGCAGGAATTGCTGAATCGCGCCGAGACGGCGATCCCGCACGCCAAATCCGCCGTAAGCAAGATCGCGGTGTACGACTCGGCTTTTGAGATATATCGCGACGATCCCAACCTCGTCGAGGAACTGCGCGCCACGCTGTTCGAACGGCGACCAACTGACGGTGCACTACCAGCCGAAGATCAACGCGAGCGACGGCAGCGTCCACAGCGTCGAGGCACTGCTGCGCTGGCAGCACCCCACCCGCGGGTTGCTGCTACCGGACGAGTTCCTGGCCGCCGCCGAACGCGCTGGGCTGATGCGCAAGGTGGCCAACCGCACGATCAGCGTGGCCTTCGAACAGATCCGGTCCTGGCGCGACCAGGGCATGCCGCTGACCGTCGCGGTGAACCTCTCGACGACGAATCTCCTTGACCTTGACCTGGTGAACACGATCGAGCGGCTCCTGCAAACCAACGGTTTGCCCGCCGACTGCTCTCATCGTCGAGATCACCGAAAGCGCCCTCGTCGACTCGGTGCGGTCCCGCAATACCGTCGCCGCGCTGCAGCATCTCGGCGTTCGCATCTCGATTGACGACTACGGCACCGGATGGTCATCGCTGGCGCGCCTGCAGGATGTCTCGGTCGACGAGCTGAAAATCGACAGGATATTCGTGGCGCGACTGGCACACGACCCGCGATCGGTTGCCATCGTGCGGTCCACGGTGGCGTTGGCACGCAGCCTGGGCGCCGACCTCGTCGCCGAGGGAGTCGAAGACGAAATTACGTTGAGCGCGCTGCGTCGATACGGCTGCACCATCACCCAGGGCTACGTACACAGCCCGCCGTTGCCACCGGACGATCTGCGCGAATGGATCGGCAGCCATGCGCCCAATCCCAATGCAAGCCAATCGGAGCAGGCGGGCGTGTCCGACTGATCGGTCAGAACAGCTCTTTGGCCAGCAACTCCAGCGTCGCCACGCGCGCTGGTGCGGTGGCGGGATCGGTACCGCGGTGGGCCGACGCGACCGGGTTCACCATCACCTCGTCGACGTCGAACCGCGCGGCGAGCGCCCGCAGCTGCCCGGCGGCCTCCGCAGGTGTACCAAGGACGGCACGTTGCAGCCCGCTCTCCACGATGCGCTGCTGCTGTTCCGTCAGCTCGGCGCCTTCAGCCTCCTGGACGAGCGGCACCGGACCGAGCGGCTGACCGGTCCGTAGTTTCGCCATCATCTGCAGGTTGGGCAACATCAATGCCGTTGCCTCGTCACGTGTTTCGGCCACCGCGGCGTTCACCGTCAAAAACGTCACCGGCTCGGTGGCCAGGTCACTCGGCCTGAACCGGGAGCGGTACAACTCGAGCGCCTCCTCGGTTCCCTTGCCGGAGAAGTGGTGGGCGAAGACGTACGGCAGCCCCTTGGCCGCAGCCAAATGCGCCGAGTACATCGACGAGCCCAGCAGCCACAGGCGCGGTTCGCTGGCCGCCGCCGGGGTGGCCTTGAGCCGGTAGTCCCCCGAGCGCAGCGGCACCACCACGCCGCGCGCGCTCATCAGCGCCGCCACGTCGTCTAGGTATTCGGGGAAGTTCTCGATGTCGCTATCGTCTCGATCGCCGCGCAGGGCGTACGACGTCACCGGGTCGGAGCCGGGCGCGCGGCCGATGCCCAGGTCGATCCGGCCTGGGGCGGCGGCTTCCAGCAGCGCGAACTGCTCGGCCACCGCCAGCGGCGCGTGATTGGGCAGCATCACGCCACCGGACCCCAGCCGCAGCTGCGTGGTCTGCGCGGCCAGATAGGCGATTAGGACCGGCGGGCTGGTGGCGCCCACGGACGGCATGTTGTGGTGTTCGGCGACCCAGTAGCGGGTGAAACCCAGCCGGTCGGCGGTCTGCGCCAGCTGCACGGTGGCCGCCAGCGCATCCCCGGTCGTCTGGTCCGTGCGCACCGGGACGAGATCAAGGACGGAAAGTTCCACGATGGCCTCAACGCTCCGTGCCGTGCGAACGTTCCCTGCCGGTCAGTAGTCCTTGAGGGTGATCGAACCCACGATGCGGTCGAAGACCTCCTGCGGGATCGGCGCACCGCCCGGAATGTTGTCGACCACCAGCCATTGGTTGCGCTTGACGTAGTCGTGGAACTCCTTGTGGTAGTTGGCAAAGCCGAGTTCATAGTCGACTTCGCCGTTTTGACTGGCGGCCGCGAGCTCGCCGGCCAGGATGTAGGCACCCAGCAGCGCGACGCTGGTGCTCTGGCCCGACAACGGCGAACAGCAGTACCCGGCGTCGCCGACGAGCGCCACCCTGCCTTTCGACCAACGATCCATCTTGATCTGCGACATCTCGTCGAAGTAGAAGTCCGGCGCGGTCCGCAGGTATTGCAGCAGTTGCGGGCGCACCCAGCCGTCGTCGGCCATCCGCCGTTCCAGCTCGGCGTACTGCGCCTCGGTGTCGCGGTAATCGATCTGCAGGTCGGCTTCCATGAAGCCGACCATGGCCCGGGCCTCGGTGTTGTTGCGCGCGCTGTAGACGCCCACCATTGTGTTATCGCCGTAATGCCACGTCTGCCAGTAGTCCAGGTCCAGGAAGTTGGGCACGGTGAAGATCGCCGCGTGAGTGCCCAGCCGCTCGATGAATTGGGCCTCCGGGCCGAAGACCAGCCGGCGGACGTTGGAGTGCACGCCGTCGGCGCCGATCACCAAGTCGAAGCTGCGTGCGGTGGCGCGCTCAAAAGTCACCTTGACCGAGGCGCCGTCGTCCTCCAGCGCGACAATGCTGTCGTCGAACACGTATTCGGTGTTCAATTTGCTTGCCTCGTAGAGCAATTCGACGAGGTCGTCACGCAGCAGCTCGATGTCGGGGTTGGCGATGAGCCCGCCGGTGGGCGTCGATTGGGTGTCTCTGGACAGCTCGTTGCCGTCGCGGTCCACGACGGATGCGCCCCGAATCCGCGTTCTCAGATGGTCGGCGGCGGCTCGCAGCCACATGCGTTCGAGCACCGTCAGCGCCGGACCCCGCACGTCGATGGCCTGGCCACCCGGCCGCAGCCCCGGATGGCGCTCGACCACGGTTACCGAATAGCCGTGGTGGGCAAGCCAATACGCCACCGTCGTACCGGCCACGCTGGCGCCGGAAACCAGAATATCGGTCACTTGATTCCTGCCAGCCGCTTTGCGTCACTGAAGATGTCGTCGAGCATTACGGGAGTCAACCTACCGGTGAACATATTCTGCTGGCTGGGGTGGTAGCAGCCGAGCAACCGCACACCGGATTCCAGCTCCGCGACGACGCCGTGGCCGAACCGCGGCTTGCGCATTCCCGACGCGCCCGGCAGTCGCAGCGCGATCTGCCAGGCGAAGCCGCCCAGGGCCACGATCGCGCGGACATGCTCGGACACCAGCCGCCATTCGGCCTGGAGCCAGGGCCAGCAGGTGTCCCGCTCCGCCGGGGTCGGGGCGTTGGCCGGGGGCGCGCACCGCACCGGCGCGACGATCCGAATCCCATTGGCCCGCAACCCGTCCGCGGCGTCGACGCTGATCGGTGAATTCACCAGACCGGCCCGGTGCAGCGCCGCGTACAGCTGGTCGCCGGACCGGTCGCCGGTGAACATCCGCCCGGTCCGGTTGGCGCCGTGCGCGGCGGGCGCCAGCCCGACGATCAGCAGCCGGGGCCGCTCGGATCCAAAGCCCGGCACCGGCCTACCCCAGTACGGCTGGTCGGCGAAGGCCCGGCGTTTGACTTTCGCCACGTCCTCGCGCCAGGTGACCAGCCGCGGGCAGGCCCGGCAGACGCTGATCGCCGCGTCGAGCTCCGGTATCGAAGCGGCCCGGGTGCTTAACGCGACCACTTGGGCGGCATCGAAGGCCACCGGGGTCCGCGGCGTGGCCGGATCGCCCGGCCATCCGGTGCCCGGACCAACGGGAGATCCGAACGCTTGGCCGGTATTCGGGTGGGCGAGCACATGAACATCCTGCATTCAGCCGGGAGGCGCCGCGAAAACGCCCCGAAATTCGGTGGCTCGCGTCAGCGCTTTGGCGTTAGATTCAGCCGCGATATCCCATGAAAAGCAGCGGCCCAGCGTTTCTCATCCTATTCGCCGCGCTGATGGCGACGGCGGGCACCGGCATCTCGATAGTCGCGTTTCCGTGGCTGGCGTTGCAGCACCACGACAGCGCGCGGGACGCGTCGATCGTGGCCGCCGCCATGACCCTGCCGCTGGTGCTCTCCACACTGGTCGCCGGCACCGCGGTCGACTTTTTCGGGCGTCGCCGGGTTTCGCTGGTCTCCGATTCGCTGTCCGGCACAGCGGTGGCCGCCGTCCCGCTGATCGCCTGGTTGTTCGGTGGGGACGCGCTGAACCTGGTGGTGCTAGCCGTCCTGGCGTTCCTGGCGGCCGGGTTCGACCCGGCCGGGACGACGGCGCGCCAGTCGATGCTGCCCGAGGCCGCCGCCCGCGCCGGCTGGTCGCTGGACCGCGCCAACAGCATCTACGAGGCCATTCTCAACCTGGGATTCATCGTGGGCCCGGGCATCGGCGGCTTGATGATCGCCACCGTTGGCGGCGTCAACACGATGTGGATCACAGCGAGTGCGTTCGGGTTGGCCATCCTCGCCATCGGGGCGCTGCGGCTCGAGGGCGCCGGCAAGCCACACCAGGCGACCCGACCAGAGGGGTTGGTGTCCGGCATCGTCGAGGGGATGCGATTCGTCTGGAACCTGCGGGTGCTACGGACGCTCGGGTTGATCGACTTGGCCGTCACCGCGCTGTACCTGCCGATGGAAAGCGTGCTGTTTCCGAAATACTTCGCCGACCACCACCAACCCGCGCAATTGGGTTGGGCATTGATGGCGCTCGCGTTCGGTGGTGTGGCGGGCGCGCTCGGCTACGCCGCGCTGTCGAAATACACGCGGCGGCGCACGGCCGTGCTGACGGCGACCCTCACCTTCGGCGCCGCGACGGCCGGCATCGCGTTCCTGCCGCCGTTACCGGTGATCCTGCTGTTGTGCGCGGTGACCGGCCTGGTCTACGGGCCGATCCAGCCGATCTACAACTACGTGATGCAGACCCGGGCCCCGCAACGGCTGCGGGGTCGAGTGGTCGGGGTCATGACGGGGCTGACCTACGCCGCGGGCCCGCTGGGCCTGCTGGTGGCCGGCCCGCTGACCGACGCCGCAGGCCTGAAGGTCACGTTCCTGGCGTTGGCGGTGCCGATCCTGTTGATCGGCCTCATCGCCTGCGGCCTGCCCTCGTTGCGCGGACTGGACCGTGCGCCGGAGTTTGCTGCGGATTCCGGGCCTTAGGATCGATGCGTGCGTGCTGATGTGCTGGCGAGCCTGATCGCCGGCCTGCCCGACGGGATGGTCGTCACCGACCCGACCGTGACCGAGGGCTACCGCCAGGACCGCGCCTTCGACCCGTCGGCCGGCAAACCGCTGGCCGTGGTGCGCCCGCGGCGCACCGAAGAGGTGCAGACGGTGCTGCGCTGGGCTACCGCTAACCGGGTGCCGGTGGTGACCCGGGGAGCCGGCAGCGGCCTGTCCGGCGGGGCGACCGCCCTGGATAACGGCATCGTGCTGTCGACGGAAAAGATGCGCGACATCACCGTCGACCCCGTCACGCGCACCGCGGTGTGTCAGCCGGGCCTGTTCAACGCGGAGGTCAAGAAGGCCGTTGCCGAGCACGGCCTGTGGTATCCGCCCGACCCGTCGTCGTTCGAGATCTGCAGCATCGGGGGCAATATCGCCACCAACGCCGGTGGGTTGTGCTGCGTGAAGTACGGCGTCACCACCGACTACGTGCTGGGCATGCAGGTGGTGCTGGCCGATGGCACCGCGGTGCGCCTGGGCGGCCCTCGGCTCAAGGATGTCGCGGGGCTCTCGCTGACCAAACTGTTCGTCGGCAGCGAGGGCACGCTGGGCGTCATCACGGAGGTGACGCTGCGGCTGCTGCCCGCGCAGAATGTTTCCAGTGTCGTGGTGGCCACCTTCGCCTCGGTGCAGGCGGCCGTCGACGCGGTGCTGGGAGTCGTTGCGCGGCTGCGGCCTTCGATGCTGGAGTTCATGGATTCGGTGGCGATCAACGCCGTCGAGGACAGCTTGCGCATGGACCTGGACCGCGGGGCGGCCGCGATGCTGGTGGCCGGCTCCGACGAGCGCGGGCGCGCGTCCGGGGAGGACGCCGAGGTGATCGCCGCGGTGTTCGCGGAAAACGGTGCGACAGAGGTGTTTTCGACCGACGATCCGGACGAGGGCGAGGCCTTCGTCGCGGCCCGCCGGTTCTGCATCCCGGCGGTGGAGGCCAAGGGTTCGCTGCTGCTGGAAGACGTCGGGGTTCCGCTGCCGGCGCTGGGGGAACTGGTTGGCGGAATTTCGCGCATCGCCTCGGAACGGGACTTGATGATCTCGGTGATCGCCCACGCCGGCGACGGCAACACCCACCCGCTGATCGTCTACGACCCCGCCGACGCCGCGATGACCGAGCGCGCCCACCTGGCGTTCGGCGAAATCATGGACCTGGCCGTCGGCCTGGGCGGCACGATCACCGGCGAGCACGGCGTCGGCCGGTTGAAGCGGCCCTGGCTGGACGGTTATCTGGGGCCGGAGGTGATGGAGTTGAACCAGCGCATCAAGCAGGCGCTGGACCCGCTCGGCATCCTGAACCCCGGCGCAGCGATCTGATTCTCGTGCCGGCTCAGAACGCGAAGCGGTTGAGCACGTCGTAATTCCGCATCGGCGTGGCGTTGACGAGCCGCCACATCAGCCGCACCGGCGCCGAGGGTATGCGTGCGCAGAGCGCCCCCACGAAGGACTGCTCGAGGAGGCGCAGCCGCGGGTTCCATTGCTCGATTTCGCGGGCGTCACGGATGCCCCACTTGGTGATGCCCCTGGTGAGCACCTTGGACAGCCGCGGGCCCATCGGCGACACGGTGTCGAAAACAAGCTCGCCACCACCGAACCGATCCGTGAGGCGTTGCAGCAGCGTACGCACCTCGGGCTCGGTGAGATACATGAGCAGTCCCTCCGCGACCATCAGCACCGGGCGATCGGTGGGTATCTCGTCGAGCCACGCCCCATTGGTCACCGACGAGCCGATCATCCGGTACCCGTCGCGGTCGTCATACAGCTTGCGCCGCAACGCGATCACATCTGGCTGATCGACGTCGAACCACCGCACGGTTTCCGGTGGGCGCAGCCGGAACGCCCGGGTGTCCATGCCGCACCCGAGGTGCAGCACGACGGCGTTCGGATGGCTTTGGAGGAAGTCGGCGCTCCAGTCGTCGAGCTGTTTGGCGCGCATGGTGACCATGTACTGATTGGATCCGGGCCGCATGGCGCGACGCATGCGGGCCCAGTCGTATTCGACGCGGTCCACCGCGTCGGCGGCCGCCGTATCGCCGAGAATCGGTGCCGGCGAACGGCTTTCGTATGCCCGCAGGTACAGCGTGCACAGGTTCGTCCATTCCACCGACCCCCACCGCACGTCGGAGAAGTCGACTTTGTCCGTTTGGGTCACGACTGTCTCCTTGTCGCCCGATATTCGGTCCACATCCGCATGAGCTGGTCGCGATAGGCCTGGGTGCAGAACTCGCAGAAATCGCGGAAGTCCTCGACGCGCTCCCGCTGTTCGGCGCGGTCCTCGCCCAGCACGGACAGACCGAACTCGGCGGGCTCGATGCCCAGGCGCATCCGCGACAGCTGCGCGTCCATAACGCTGGTGAACCCGCCCGGGGTGACCCGGTAGAGGTGTTGGCGGTTCGGGCTCGGCAAGCGCGCCACCATGCCGCCTTCCAGCAGCTGCCGGGCTACGGTACTGATCGAGGCCTTGCTCACGGACAACGCGTCGGCGAGCTGGGTCAGCGACTGCTGCGGTGGATCGCAGATCAGTAGCCACCCATATATCCGGCCCATGGTGCGGGTGGCGCCGAGGAGCTCGAAGAACAGCCCCATGCGGTCGACGAACTCGGCCTCTTCGGGTGACATTGGCTTTCTCTAGTTTGTTAAGTACGAACTGAACGTAGTCTATATAAATCAGCCGGCTTGGAGAAATGCGTTGACATTGACGCCCGCATGTCTTAGACATAAGACATGTCGGCCAGTGATGTCTCACAGCTTTCGGCTCGCCACCGCCGACACCTGGCCGAACCCCTGGCCGATGTACCGCGCGCTGCGCGACCACAACCCGGTGCACCACGTCCTCCCCGAAGGCCGGCCCGACCGCGATTACTACGTGCTGTCCCGGCACGCCGACGTGTGGGCGGCGGCCCGAGACCACGAGACGTTCTCCTCCGCGCAGGGTCTGACCGTGACCTACGGCGAGCTGGATCTCATTGGTCTGCAAGACAACCCGCCCTTTGTGATGCAGGATCCACCGGTGCACACCGAGTTTCGCAAGCTGGTGTCGCGCGGTTTCACGCCGCGACAGGTCGCGGCGGTGGAGCCCAAGGTGCGCGACTTCGTCGTCGAGCGCATCGAGAGGCTGCGCGCCGACGGCGGCGGCGACATCGTCACCGAGCTGTTCAAGCCGCTGCCGTCGATGGTCGTCGCCCACTATCTCGGTGTGCCCGAGGAGGATCGGGCGCAGTTCGACGGCTGGACGCAGGCGATCGTCGCGGCCAACACGGCGGACGGCGGCGTTGCCGGCGCGCTGGGGACGGCCGGCGACGCGGTCGGATCGATGATGGCCTATTTCACCGGGCTGATCCAACGGCGCCGGACCGAACCCGAGGACGACACCATCTCCCATCTGGTGGCGGCCGGGGTGGGCGCCGACGGCGACATCACCGGGACGCTGTCGGTGCTGGCGTTCACGTTCACGATGGTCACCGGTGGCAACGACACGGTCACCGGAATGCTCGGTGGCTCGATGCCTTTGCTGCACGGGCGGCCCGACCAGCGACGGCTTTTGGTAGACGACCCGGGGCTGATCCCCGACGCGGTCGAGGAGCTGCTGCGGCTGACGTCGCCGGTGCAGGGCCTGGCGCGCACGACCACCCGCGACGTGACGATCGGCGGCACTGCCGTCCCGGCCGGTCGCAAGGTGTTGCTGCTCTACGGGTCGGCCAACCGGGACGAACGCCAATACGGGCCGGACGCCGGCGAACTCGACGTGACCCGATGCCCGCGCAACATCCTGACCTTCGGCCACGGCGCACACCACTGCTTGGGCGCGGCCGCGGCTCGGATGCAAGCGCGGCTCGCGCTGACCGAGCTGCTGGCCCGCTGCCCGGACTTCGAGGTCGACGAGTCCGCCATCGCCTGGTCGGGCGGCAGTTACGTGCGGCGGCCGCTGTCGGTGCCGATTCGGGTGAGATCTTGATGCGGGGTAATGACTGGCTGGCCTCGCGGCGCGGCGAGGTGGCCGTAGACCGGATACTGGACGCGGCCGAGGAGCTCTACACCGAGCGGGACCAGGCGTCCATCGGGATGAACGAAATCGCCAGGGCCGCGGGCTGTTCCCGCGCCACGCTGTACCGGTACTTCGACAACCGTGAGGCGCTGCGGACCGCCTACGTGCACCGTGAGGCGCGCCGGCTCGGCCGCGCGATCAAGGAGCGGATCGACGGCATCGGCGACCCGCACGAACGGTTGATCGCGAGCCTTATTGCGACACTGCGGATGGTTCGTGACAGCACCGCGTTGTCATCGTGGTTTGCCCTTAGCCGGCCGCCGATCGGCGGCGAGCTGGCCGGGCGGTCTGAGGTGATCACCGCGTTGGCAGCGGCGTTCGTCAACTCGCTCGGTCCCGAAGACCCCGCCGTGGTCGAGCGCCGGGCCCGCTGGGTGGTGCGGGTGCTGACGTCGCTGCTGATGTACCCCGGCCGGGACGAGGCCGACGAGCGGGCGATGATCGAGGAGTTCGTCGTCCCGATCGTGACGCCGGTTTCGTTCGTCACATCTGCCCCACCAGACTCCCGGCGGGACCATTAGCCGTAGTGCCCGCCTACGCGCGACAACTGGCCGAGGTCGTGATGCGCACGCGAATTGTCGCTGAGAGGTGTGCAAATCGGGGGCCGCTCCGCGCGGATACGAATGGGGCCGATGTGACGATTACTCACTCCCGCACGCGGGTGAAGCGGTGTAGCAGCCAGGCCAGCGGAATCGTCAGCGCCAGCGTCGCGATGAACAGGTACAGCATCGGGCCGGTGTAGACGTGGGCGCGGACCACGTAGTCCATCGCGAATTCCATCGTTATGAGATGGATCAGGAAGATCTCGTAGGAGATCTCGCCCAGCCATACCATCGGCCGGCTGGCCAGCAGCCTCGAATACGAGCCCTGGTCGCCGAGGGCCAACGGCGCCACCGCAAGCGTGGCGATCACGGCATAGAAAACCGTCTTGAATAGGGCCTCGCTCAGCGCCGCCGGCGATGTCGTGGGTGCGCCCGCGACCGGTGTGGAGACGATGAAGTAGCAGATGATCGCCAGCGGTATGGCCATGAACGCGTAGCAGCGCACACCCATCCCCTGCAGCACGGCCAGCGCCATGCCGCCGAGGAACCAAGCCAGGTAGGTGGGCAGCCACAGCCGGGCGCCGTCGGGGAACCAGTGATCGGTGTGCACCAGGATCAACCACGCCGGGCTGATCAACGTCATCCCCGCCAGGGCGCCGAGCACCAACTTCGGCTGCCACCGCCGCCGAGAGATCACCACGAGCAGCACGTAAGCCAACAGGGGCAGCGCCACGTAGAAGGCCGCCTCGACGGCCAGGCTCCACATCTGGGTCAGGCCCTGGTGCAGATACTTGCCCAGGTAGCCGTTGCAGTAGATCTGCGTCAACGTGAGGTTGCGGACCAGTCCCAGCCAGCTGTGGCCGGGATTGGGTCCCGCATCGCGAAAGTGGTACAGCACGTAGGCGAACAGCACGGTGATGACGTAGGCGGGCATGATGCGCCGAACCCGGTGCCGCGCATAGCGACTCAGCGACGGCGAAGGGCCGCCGGTGGCGGCCGATTTCACCCACGGGCGGAACAGCAGGAAGCCCGACAGCACGAAGAAGATCGGCACGCCGATCTCCATCCGGGCGCCGACCAGCCCCCAATAGCCGTGGGTGTACTTGCCGGTGGTGTACGCCGCGTGGGTGCCGACGACGAGGAGGGCGGCGACGGCGCGGATACCCGTCAGCGACGCGACCCGGTCCACGTGGGAGGTCTGCTCGAGCCCGCCCTGGGCGTCCCGTTCCTCTGACAGCGTCATCCGGCGTGTCTCTTGCGTGGCTTGGTCTTGTTGGGTGACCGATCCGGTCGAAGATCGATCAGCACGCCCGAGATACGGGTGTTTTCAAGCTTTTTGAGTGTCGTCTTTGGCAGCCTGGCCGGCAATTCCACCAGTGAGAAATCCGGCCCGATGGCGATGTGGCCGAAATCGCTGCGGTGCAGGCCCCCCTCATTGGCGATGGCGCCGACGATCGCGCCCGGACCGATCTTGTGACGCTTGCCCACGGAGATCCGGTAGGTGGCGAAATTTCCTGGCGGCCTGGGTCTTTCGTTGCGCTCCCGGCGTTCGCGCCGTTCGGGCGGCGGTTCGGGTGCCATCAGGAACGCCTCGCCGTCGCGGGACTGCACCGCCAGCGCAGCGGCGACGTCGGCCATCGGAACGTCGTGCTCGCGTTCGTAGTCCTGCACCAGCTTGCGGAACAACTCCATTCCCGGAGCCCCGAGCGCATCGGTGATGCAATCGGCGAACTTCGCTACTCGCTGCGCGTTGACGTCATCGACGGTCGGCAACTCAGCCTCGGTGAGCGTTTGCCGCGTCGCCTTTTCAATCGCCTTGAGCAGGTGGCGTTCCCGCGGGGAGACAAACAACACCGCGGTTCCCGAGCGCCCCGCCCTGCCGGTGCGCCCGATGCGATGGACGTAGGACTCGGTGTCGTGCGGGATGTCGTAGTTCAGCACGTGCGATATCCGGTCCACGTCCAGGCCTCTGGCCGCCACATCGGTGGCGACCAGGATGTCGATGCCCTTGGAGCCGGCGTCTTTGAGCGCGGCAATCGTCCGCTCGCGCTGCGCCTGCGGGATGTCGCCGTTGATCGCGGCGGCGGAAAACCCTCGGGCCCTTAGTTTTTCGGCAACTTCCTCGGTGGCCTGCTTGGTGCGGACGAAGACGATCATCGCCTCGAACGGCTCCACCTCGAGGATGCGGGTCAGCGCGTCCATCTTGCGCGGACCGGCCACCTGGACGTAGCGCTGCGAAATGTTCTCGGCGGTAGCGGTTTTCGATTCCGCGGTGACTTCGAACGGGTCGTGCAGGTACTTCTTGGTGAGCTTGCGGATCGCCGGCGGCATGGTCGCCGAGAACAGGGCCACCTGTTTGTATTCCGGGGTGTCGGACAGGATGCGCTCGACGTCTTCGGCGAACCCCATGGTGAGCATCTCGTCGGCCTCGTCGAGCACCAAGTAGTCCACCCGCGACAGGTCCAGCGTCCCGCGTTCGAGGTGGTCGATGACCCGGCCGGGGGTGCCGACCACCACCTGCGCACCGCGTCTCAGCCCGGCCAGTTGCACACCGTAGGACGACCCGCCGTAGATCGGCAGCACGTGGATCTTTGGCAGATGCCCGCCGTAGCGGCTGAAGGCCTCGGCCACCTGCAGGGCCAGCTCCCGGGTGGGCGCCAGCACCAGCGCCTGGGTCGCGGTGCTCTTGACGTCGATCTTGGACAGGATCGGGATCGCGAACGCCGCCGTCTTGCCGGTGCCCGTCTGCGCCAGACCCACCACGTCGGATCCGGCCATCAGCGCCGGAATGGTCGCCGCCTGGATGGCCGTCGGCGTCTCGTAGCCGACGTCGCCGATCGCCCGCAAGACGGCAGGATGAATCCGCAGGTCGGCGAACGTGGCAGAGGCAGCCTCGGGCGAGCTGTCCGGGAGGGTCATCGTGCAACGAGTCTAGTGGTGATCGCGAGCCCGGCGGAGCCGGACGCGGCGGGTCACCACCATCGAGCCCAGTGGTGATCGCGAGCCCGGCGGAGCCGGGCGCGGCGGGTCACCACCATCGAGCCCAGTGGTGATCGCGAGCCCGGCGGAGCCGGGCGCGGCGGGTCACCACCATCGAGCCCAGTGGTGATCGCGAGCCCTCGTGCGCCACGCTGGCACGCCTGCCACAACCTGAGGCCGGATAACGGTACGGTGCGTCGATGTGTGGTCGCTACGTTGTCGGGCAGTGACGGGCTTAGCCGTTGTCGTGTCGGCCTCCTCGGCTTTGACCGCCTGCAGTTCCGGGGATTCCACGGTCGCCAAGACGCCGCAGGCGACGACCTCGAGCGCTTCGATCACCGCCCCCGCAACACCGAGCCCGACGCCCCAGGCCGCCCCGCCGAGCAGCGCCGCGCCGACCGATCCGTGCGCGGTTAATCTGTCCTCGCCCACCATCGCGAAGGTGGTGTCCGAGCTGCCCCGCGACCCGCGCAGTCAGCAGGCCTGGAATCCGGAACCGTTGGCCGGCAACTACAACGAGTGCGCTCAGCTGTCGGCGGTGATCATCAAGGCCAACACCAACGCGGACAATCCGACCACCCGCGCGGTGCTGTTCCATCTCGGTCAGTTCATCCCGCAAGGGGTGCCCGACACCTACGGGTTCAACGGCATCGACGCGTCGCAAACCACCGGTGACACCGTGGCGTTGACGTATCCCGGCGGCATCAACGGCCTGAACACCGATGTGCGGTTCCACTGGAACGGCAATAGCGTCGAGCTGATCGGTAACAGCCCGGGGCGCTGACGCTGACCCAGCCTCGCTCGCCCGCGGCCAACCAGCCGCAGCTTGCAGGAGGACGCGTTGTCGAACTCCCCGAGCCCGGATGCGCCGAGAGCGGTGCCATCAGCGCCATTGCCGCCATTGCCGCCAGTTGGTGTCAGGCGGACTGGCCGGCGCTGCCGCCGCCAAAGCCGTCGGCCCCGAGGCCGCCGCCACAGGTCCCGCCGCCGGCGCCGCCGTCGTCGCCCGGCTTTTGGCCATATCTGAAAACAATTGTTTTCAACATAATTTCCACCAAAACACCGGTGAGGCGGCCGTGACCGCAGTGATCAGAGGGACTGATGTGCCAATGCGACCAGCCCGGACTTCTGCGCAGCGGGATGTCGGTCGACCTGTAGGGGTCACCGGCCCCGGCTGAGTCTCATCCGGCGACGAACCAATGCTCGCTGCACCGGCGGCAGCCGACGCCAAGGCGCCCGGAGTTCCGATGACCTTAAGGAAGGACGTCCGTACACGGAAAAGCCGTCCCACCGCGACCGAGCAAACAGCATCACTCGCTCACGACGAGCGGGAGCGAGATCACCCCGGGGCCTCCGGCGACGACGATCACCCAGCGGCCGTCGACAGGCAGGGTCACCTCGATCGGGAAGAAAGCGAATCCGATTTCGCCGACGGTGGCTGCTGCGGGCATCTCGTAGGCGACCCGTAGGGGCTCGTCGCCCGTCGGAGGCCAGATCTCGACGTTGACCCGATGGTCGGGATCATCGGCCTCAGCCTGCGTCAGCACCACAAGCAGAAACCTGGCCGACCGGTCGGGGCCGACCACAAACGCGGACAGCACGCCGCCGGTCACGTTGAGTTTGTTATCGACCACCGAGGCCGCTTCGGCGAGAAAGGCCCCCGTAACGATCACGTAGCCGAAGGTACCGTTTCGCCCGCGTGACCACGATTGAGGGGGTACGGCGACGACGTACCGCGCCCCGAACGCGACCACTTTGTCTGCGTGGCAGAAGATTTGAAATTGGCGCGAGCGCGTAGTCAGTTAACGAATCCGGCCCCAAGCGAAAGAAACCCGATTTCACCGGCCATCTCGAGGACCGCGGCCTCGCTAACTGAGCCGTGTCGCACCCCTCGCCTACAGTTGCAGCTGTGTTCGTCACCGGCGACTGCATCATCTATAGCGCGTCGGATCTCGCGGCCGCCGCACGATGCGAGTACGCCCTGCTGAGGGGTTTCGACGCGAAACTCGGCTGGGGGCCCGCCGTCCCCGCCGACCCCACCGCGGACGAGTTGCTCGCGCGAACGGCCGCTCTCGGCACCGAGCATGAACGACGCCGACTCGACCGATTGCGCCAGAAGTTCGGGGACGCCATCGCCGTCATCGGCCGTCCGGCATACACGCTCAACGGGCTGACGGCCGCCGCCGAGGCAACCGGGCGCGCGATCGCCGACCGCGCCCCAGTGGTCTACCAGGCTGCGATGTTCGACGGCCGTTTCGTCGGGTTCGCCGACTTCCTGACGCTGGACGGCGAGCGCTATCGGGTCGCCGACACCAAGCTCGCGCGCTCACCCAAGGTCCCCGCGCTGCTGCAGCTGGCGGCCTACGCCGACGCGCTGGCCGGGTCGGGCGTGCCGGTGGCTCCAGAGGCCGAGCTCGAGCTGGGCGACGGCACCGTCGTGCGCTACCGCGTCGGCGACCTGATCCCGGTTTACCGCTCCCAGCGCGCGCATTTGCAGCGCCTGCTCGACGAGCATTACGCCGCGGGAACCCCGGTGCGCTGGGAAGATCAGGACGTTAGCGCGTGTTTCCGTTGCCCGGTGTGCGTCGAACAGTTGCGCGCGAGCGACGATCTGCTGCTGGTTGCCGGCATGCGAATCACCCAGCGCGACCAACTGATTGACGCCGGGATCAGCACGATCGCCGAACTGGCCGACCATACCGGTCCGGTGCCCGACCTGGCCGTGGGCGCGCTCGGCAAACTGACCGCGCAGGCCAAACTGCAACTCCGTCAACGCGACACCGGGATTCCGCAATTCGAGATCGTCGACCCGCAGCCGCTGACGCTGTTACCCGAGCCGGACCCGGGTGACCTGTTCTTCGACTTCGAAGGCGACCCGCTGTGGACCGCCGACGGACAGCGAGTGGGGCCTGGAATACCTGTTCGGGGTTTTGGAGGCCGCCGGCAGCTTCCGCCCGCTGTGGGCGCACGACCGGGTGGACGAGCGCAAGGCGCTCACCGATTTCCTGGCGATGGTGAAAAAGCGCCGCAAGCGCCGTCCCAACATGCACATCTACCATTACGCGCCCTACGAGAAGACCGCGCTGCTGCGGCTTGCCGGACGGTACGGGGTGGGCGAGGACGAGGTCGACGAACTGCTGCGCAGCGGGACGCTGGTCGACCTGTATCCCTTGGTGCGCAAGAGCATTCGCGTGGGCGCGGAGTCGGTCAGCCTCAAGGCGCTCGAGCCGCTCTACATGGGGGCGCAGCTGCGCGCCGGTGACGTCACCACGGCCGCCGAATCGATCACCTTCTACGCCCGCTACTGCGAGCTGCAGGCGGCCGGCCAATTCGACGACGCCGCGTCGGTGCGTCAAGGAGATCGAGGACTACAACCACTACGACTGCCGGTCGACGCGAGAATTGCGCAACTGGCTGATGCTGCGCGCCTACGAATCCGGCGTGGTGCCCGTTGGCGCCCAACCGGTTCCCGAAGGCAACACCGTCGAAGACCATGACCAGCTGGCGATGACTTTGTCGACGTTCACCGGCGCCGCCGGCGTCGGCGACCGCACCCCGGAGCAGACGGCGGTGGCGCTGGTGGCCGCGGCGCGCGGCTACCACCGGCGCGAGGACAAACCGTTCTGGTGGGCACATTTCGACCGGCTCAACTTCCCCGTCGAAGAGTGGGCGGACAACACCGACGTCTTCATCGCCGAAGAGGCGTCGGTCAACGTCGACTGGCATACCCCTCCCCGTGCGCACAAACCGCAGCGACGGGTGCGGCTGAGCGGCGAGCTGGCGCGCGGCGACCTGATGACGAACATGTTCGCGCTCTACGAGCCCCCGGCCCCGCCGAGCATGACCGACAACCCCGACCGGCGGGCGGCCGGCCGCGCCGAACTACTAGAGGCCGACGATCTGGCGGTGCCCACCGAAGTGCTCATCGTCGAGCGAGTTGGCGCCGATGGCAACACCTTTGACCAGCTGCCGTTCGCGCTCACCCCCGGGCCGCCCGTCGCGACAACGGCGCTACGCGAGTCGATCCAATCGACCGCCGCCGCGGTGGCCGCCGGGTTGCCGCGACTGCCCCGCACCGCCGTGTTCGACATCCTTCTGCGCCGCGCGCCCCGCACGCGTAGCGGCGCCCCGCTGCCGCGCGGCACCGACACCGTCGCCGACATCACGGCCGCGGCACTGGACCTGGACTCGTCGTACCTGGCGGTGCACGGGCCGCCGGGGACCGGCAAGACGCACACCGCCGCCCGGGTGATCAGGCCAACTGGTCACCGACCATGGCTGGCGCATCGGTGTTGTCGCGCAATCGCACGCCACGGTGGAGAACCTGTTGGACTGCGTGATCGATGCCGAGCTGGATCCGGCCCGAGTCGCAAAGAAACGCTACGACGCACGACGCCCCGCCGCTGGCAGGAGATCGACGGCAACGAGTACGCGGCGTTCATCGCCGACCACGCCGGCTGCGTGATCGGCGGCACCGCTTGGGATTTCGCCAACGCCAATCGGGTGCCGCCGGGCAGCCTGGACCTGCTGGTGATCGACGAGGCGGGCCAGTTCTGCCTGGCCAACACCATTGCGGTGGCACCGGCGGCCGCCAATCTCTTGCTGCTCGGCGACCCCCAGCAGCTGCCGCAGGTCAGTCAGGGCACGCATCCCGAACCCGTCGACACGTCGGCGCTGGACTGGCTGGTGGACGGCCGGCGCACGCTGGCCGACGAACGCGGCTACTTCCTGGACCTGTCCTACCGCATGCATCCGGCGGTCTGCGCCGCGGTCTCCGCGCTGTCCTACGAGGACAGACTGCATTCCCACCCGTGCACCGCCGCACGCCACCTCGACGGGTACCAACCCGGCGTGCACGTGAATACCGTAGAACACCAGGGCAATTCGACGGAGAGCCCGGAGGAGGCCGACGCGATCGCCGCGCAGATCGAGCGGCTGCTGGGCAGGTCGTGGACCGACGAGCACGGCACCCGGCCGCTGGCGGCCCCCGACGTGCTGGTGCTGGCGCCCTACAACGCCCAGGTGACGCTGATCCGTCGGCGGCTGAGCTCCGCGGGGCTCGGCGCGGTCCGGGTCGGAACCGTCGACAAGTTCCAGGGCGGCCAGGCTCCGGTGGTCTTCGTCTCGATGACGGCCTCGTCCGCCGAAGTCGTGCCGCGCGGAATCTCGTTCCTGCTCAACAGGAATCGTCTCAACGTGGCCGTCAGCCGGGCACAGTACGCGGCGGTGATCGTGCGCTCACAGTTGCTGACCGAGTACCTCCCCGCCACGCCCGCCGGCCTGATCGACCTGGGCGCTTTCCTCGCGCTGACGCAACCCACCGAGGATTATTTGCCGGACGAGTGCCGGCCGTAGCCGGTGGGGTCGTCGTCCGGATCGGGACGGTAATGCTGGCCCCGTGGCGCTTCGCCCTCGGTGAATCGATGGCGCGAACCGTTGTGGTGCCTTTCCGGCGGCGGCACGCGCCGATCGTCAAGCGGCGCCGGGCCGAAGCCGCGCGGTGACGCCACCCGGCGCAGGCGCCTTCCGCCGTCGACATGAGAACCGTTGTGCGCAACGCCGATCGGTCCGGCCCGCGGAACCGGGTCGTCGAGCAAGCTGTGCCGCTCGTCGGCGGGCGCCGAGCGCGCATACCGGACTCGATCCCTCGATGGCTCGACGACCTCCTCGTGCGCCGGTTCCGCCCGAGCACGTGGCGGGGGTCCGGTGTCCGGTTCCCGGACCAGGAGGAATTCGACGTACTCGTCGTCGTCATAGTCATCGTCGACGATGTCGCCGTCATCCGCCGGCTGACCGCCCGGAGGCGCGAACCCGACCAGGAACAGCGCGGCGACGATCCCGAGCAACGCGATGAACGCGGGCAACAGCACCGACTGCGCCATCGCGGCCGAGAACGGCTCGCGCACGAACTCGGGCAGTTGCAAGGTGACGGCGGCCTCGCCGGTGGCCCCACCGGGTGGCCGCGGCGGCATCTCGGCGCCGATGCGCGACGTCATGAACGCGGCCATGCCGGCGCTGCCCAGCACCGCTGCGAGCTGGCGGATCGAGTTGTACGCGGCGGAGCCCGCGCCGGCCAGCTGCGGCGGCAGGTTGCGGGTGGCGGTGGCGGTCAGCGGCGACCACACGAACGCCATGCCGACGCCCACCACGAAGAACGGCAGCACCAGCCGCCAGATCGGCGTGTCCGGGGACATCTCGAAGGAAAGCCAGGTCAGCGCGGTAGCCAGCACCGCAAAGCCGAAGCCGAGCACGGGCCGGGGGTGGTATTTGTCGACGATCCGCCCGACGAACGGCGCGAACACGCCGTTGGCAACCGCCATCGGCGCGATCAACAGGGCCGAGCGCGTCGGCGATAACCCGCAGACGGCCTGCGCGTAGAACGTCAGCGGCAGCATCATCGCCGTCACCGCGAACGAGATGACGGCCACTCCGCCGTTGCACAGGCCGAAGTCGCGGTCACGGAAGATCTCCAGCGGAAGCAGCGGCTCGCCCGTGTTCACCGATTGCCAGTAGACGAACGCCGACATGAACCCGATGCCGGCGACGATCATCGCCCAGATCCACGGCTGCCAGTGCGCGGCCTGGCCCTGTTGCAGGCCGAAGACGATCAGGAACACGCCCACCCCGGACAACCCGACGCCGATCAGGTCGAACCGGTGCGCCCGGGTGGGCAGCACCGGAACCAGCCACACCGCCAGCGCCAGCCCGACGACGCCGATGGGCACGTTGACGAAGAAGATCCACTGCCAGCCCAGCCCGTCGACCAGCACGCCGCCGGCCAGCGGACCCACCAGGCTGGCGACGCCGGCGGTGGCACCCCACAGGCTCACCGCGACGCCACGCCGCTGCGCCGGGAAGATGCGCGTGATCATCGACAGCGTCTGCGGGGTGAGCACCCCGGCGCCGACGCCCTGCACGACCCGGGCCGCGATCAGCATGCCGGCGCCGCCGGACAGCCCGCACCACACCGAGGCCACGGTGAACACCACCAGGCCGATCAGATAGAGGTTCTTGGGGCCGAAGCGGTCACCCAGCCGCCCGGCGACCAGCAACATAACCGCGTACCCCAGCAGGTAGGCGCTGGTCACCCAGACGACGGCGTCGTAGCCGATGCGCAAGTCGGCCATGATGGTCGGGTTGGCGATGGCGACGATGGTCGAGTCGACCATCATCATGAAGAAGCCGATCATCATCGCCCAGAGCGCGTGCCAGGGGTTTTCCGTGCGTGACACCATTGCGGAGTTCCAGCGCTTCGCGAAGTCGGCGCCACTCGGCCCCGCGCGCCGGGTCCCCCTGGGCGACCGGGGCGTCGTCGTGGTCATCTCCTCACCTCGTTTCAGCTCCCGACGATGGTGTCCGGCCCTACCCGGCCCTTCGGCGCTGTCTGGTCGGCCGGCCTACCGCCTCGCGCGAACGGCCTGATCGTCACCCAGCCTGCATTATTCCGGGTGTGGCAATGCGCCGCGCGGCCGCGGATCAATACAGGCGGGTTAGCCTGGAAGGACGCCTTTCGACAGTAGAGGCCAGGAGAGGCAATATGCGGGCCCGACGGAACAGAGCTTCACATATGTCAAAGCCGGAACAGGCGCCGGCCGCCACGAACGGCCGGCCCAAAGCATCGGCGCGCGCATTGGCGCAGGTCATCGAGCGCAGCACGCGGATACACGGCCCCGCCGCGGAGGCCTACGTGGCGAGGCTGCGACGGGCGCACCCGGGCGCCGGCCCCGCCGAGGTCGACGCCAAGCTGGAAAAGCGCTACCTGGCCGCGCTGACGACCAGCGGTGCCGCGGTCGGGTCGGCCGCGACGTTCCCCGGGGTCGGGACGTTGACGGCGCTGTCCGCGGGCGCCGGGGAAACCGTTTTCTTCGTCGAAGCCACCGCCCTGTTCGTGCTGGCGAAGGCCGCGGTGTACAACATCCCGGCCGACCACCGGGAGCGCCGCCGCGCGCTGGTGCTTTCCGTCCTGGTCGGAGACGACAGCAAGCGCGCCATCGGCGAACTGATCGGTCCGGGCCGTACCAACGGCGGTTGGCTGGCCGAGGGCATGGCCTCGCTTCCCCTGCCGACGCTGGGGCGGTTGAACACGCGGATGCTCAAGTACTTCATCAAGCGGTACACGGTGCGACGCGGCGCCCTGATGTTCGGCAAGATGCTGCCGGTCGGCATCGGTGCGGTGGTCGGCGGCGCCGGCAACCGGATGGTGGGCAAGAAGATCGTCCGCAACGCCCGCGACGCGTTCGGCGTCGCGCCGGCGCGCTGGCCAAGCACCCTGCGGCTGTTGCCCCCGATCCACGAAGCCGGCTAGCGGCCGGCCCCACCCGCTCACCCGGTCGCGCTCGCGAATTGCCGGCAAAAGGTTAGCCTTTATTGGGGCGGAAACGTTCCAGCACCGCTCAGGGTTTTTCAAGGGTGTGAGGTGCCCCGCCAGACGGTGCGCAGGAAGTCGCAGGCGCCGCGCAATGCGCTTGCAGGACAAAAGAATCGAGGCGAACAGCGGCCGTGAGCAACATATCGCCATTCGGGCAAAACGAATGGCTGGTCGAGGAGATGTACCGCAAGTTCCGCGACGACCCCTCGTCGGTCGATCCGAGCTGGCACGAGTTCCTGGTCGACTACAACCCCGAGCCCACCGCCGAAGCGGCCGCGAGCAGCCCGAGCACCGGTGACGGGCAGGCCGCCGCCCCCGCCCCGGAAGCAAAGCCCGCTGTCCCCGAAACGAAGCCAGAAACAGACCGGCCGCAGCCCGCGCCCACGGGAGGCAACGGCGCAGCCGCGGCGCCGGCCCCGGCGGCACCGGCCAAAGCCGCCACTCCCCCGCCGGCCGAAGGCGACGAGGTGCAGGTGCTGCGCGGCGCCGCCGCGGCCGTCGTCAAGAACATGTCCGCGTCGCTGGACGTGCCGACGGCGACCAGCGTCCGGGCTGTTCCGGCCAAGCTGCTGATCGACAACCGGATCGTCATCAACAACCAGCTCAAGCGCACCCGCGGTGGCAAGATCTCCTTCACCCACATCCTGGGCTACGCGCTGGTTCAGGCGATCAAGCAGTTCCCGAACATGAACCGGCACTACGCCGAGGTCGACGGCAAGCCCACCGCGGTCACACCGGCCCACACCAATCTTGGCCTGGCCATCGACCTGCAGGGCAAGGACGGCAAGCGGTCCCTGGTGGTGGCCGGCATCAAGCGCTGCGAGAGCATGCGATTCGCGCAGTTCGTCACCGCCTACGAAGACATCGTCCGACGGGCGCGCGACGGCAAGCTGACCGCCGAAGACTTTGCGGGCGTGACGATTTCGCTGACTAATCCGGGCACCATCGGCACCGTGCACTCGGTGCCCCGGCTGATGGCCGGCCAGGGCGCCATCATCGGCGTCGGCGCGATGGAATACCCCGCCGAGTTCCAGGGGGCCAGCGAGGAGCGCATCGCCGAGTTGGGCATCGGCAAGCTGACCACCCTGACCTCGACCTACGACCACCGCATCATCCAGGGCGCGGAATCCGGCGACTTCCTGCGCACGATCCACGAGATGCTGCTCTCGGACGGCTTCTGGGACGAGATCTTCCGCGAGCTGGGCAACCCTTACCTGCCGGTGCGCTGGAGCACCGACAACCCGGACTCGATCGTCGACAAGACTGCCCGCGTCATGGAGCTGATCGCGGCCTACCGCAACCGCGGGCACCTGATGGCCGACATCGATCCGCTGCGCTTGGACGGAACCAGGTTCCGCAGTCACCCCGACCTGGAAGTGCTGACCCACGGCCTGACCCTGTGGGACCTCGACCGCGTCTTCAAGGTCAACGGCTTCGCCGGTTGCGAGTACAAGAAGTTGCGCGACGTCCTGGGCCTGCTGCGCGACGCGTACTGCCGGCACATCGGGGTGGAATACACCCACATACTGGAGCCCGAACAGCAGGAGTGGCTGGAGCAGCGGGTCGAGACCAAGCACGTCAAACCGACTGTGGCCGAACAGAAATACATCCTGAGCAAGCTGAACGCCGCCGAGGCATTTGAGACGTTCCTGCAAACCAAATACGTTGGACAGAAACGGTTCTCGCTGGAGGGCGCCGAGAGCGTGATCCCGATGATGGACGCGGCGATCGACCAGTGCGCCGAGCACGCCCTCGACGAGGTGGTCATCGGGATGCCGCACCGCGGCCGGCTCAACGTGCTGGCCAACATCGTCGGCAAGCCGTACTCGCAGATCTTTTCCGAGTTCGAGGGCAACCTCAACCCGTCGCAGGCGCACGGTTCCGGCGACGTCAAATACCACCTGGGCGCCACCGGCGTGTACCTGCAGATGTTCGGCGACAACGACATTCAGGTGTCGCTGACGGCCAACCCGTCGCACCTGGAAGCCGTGGACCCCGTGCTGGAGGGCCTGGTCCGGGCCAAGCAGGACCTGCTCAACAGAGAGGTCGGCGACGATGGAGAGCAAGCTTTCTCCGTCGTGCCCATGATGATGCACGGCGACGCCGCCTTCGCCGGTCAGGGGGTCGTCGCCGAGACGCTGAACCTGGCGAACCTGCCCGGCTACCGCGTCGGCGGCACCATCCACATCATCGTCAACAACCAGGTCGGCTTCACCACCGCACCGGAGTTCTCCCGGTCCAGCGAATACTGCACCGACGTGGCGAAGATGGTGGGGGCGCCGATCTTCCACGTCAACGGCGACGACCCGGAGGCCTGCGTGTGGGTGGCGAAGCTCGCCGTCGACTTCCGGCAGCGGTTCCGGAAGGACGTCGTCATCGACATGCTGTGCTACCGGCGTCGCGGCCACAACGAGGGCGACGACCCGTCGATGACGAACCCCCACATGTACGACGTCGTCGACACCAAGCGCGGGGCCCGCAAGAGCTACACCGAGGCCCTGATCGGCCGCGGTGACATCTCGCTGAAGGAGGCCGAGGATGCGCTGCGCGACTACCAGGGCCAGCTGGAGCAGGTGTTCAACGAGGTCCGTGACCTCGAGAAACACGGCGCGCTGCCCAGCGAATCGGTCGAGGCCGACCAGCTGGTTCCCGCCGGGCTGGCCACCGCTGTGGACAAGTCGCTGCTGGCCCGCATCGGCGACGCGTTCCTGAACGTGCCCGACGGATTCACCGCACACCCGCGCGTGCAGCCGGTGCTGGAAAAGCGCCGGGAGATGGCCTACGAAGGCAAGATCGACTGGGCCTTCGGCGAGCTGCTCGCGCTGGGTTCCCTTGTGTCCGAAGGCAAGCTGGTCCGGCTCTCCGGGCAGGACACCCGGCGCGGCACCTTCTCCCAGCGGCATTCGGTGATATTCGACCGCAACACCGGCGAAGAGTTCACGCCGTTGCAACTGCTGGCGACGAACCTCGACGGCAGCCCCACCGGCGGCAAGTTCCTGGTGTACGACTCACCGCTGTCGGAGTACGCCGCCGTCGGCTTCGAATACGGCTACACCGTGGGCAACCCGGACGCGCTCGTCTTGTGGGAGGCCCAGTTCGGCGACTTCGTCAACGGCGCGCAGTCGATCATCGACGAGTTCATCAGCTCCGGTGAGGCCAAGTGGGGCCAGCTGTCCAACGTGGTGCTGCTGCTGCCGCACGGGCACGAGGGGCAGGGTCCCGACCACACGTCCGCCCGCATCGAACGCTTCCTGCAGCTGTGGGCGGAGGGTTCGATGACCATCGCGGTGCCGTCGACGCCGTCGAACTACTTCCACCTGTTGCGGCGGCACGCCCTCGACGGCATCCAGCGTCCGCTGATCGTGTTCACGCCGAAGTCGATGCTGCGCAACAAGGCTGCGGTGAGCGACATCAAGGACTTCACCGAGATCAAGTTCCGCTCGGTGCTGGAGGAACCCACCTACGAAGACGGCATCGGCGACCGCAGCAAGGTCAGGCGGATCCTGCTGACCAGCGGCAAGATCTACTACGAGCTGGTGGCGCGCAAGGCCAAGGACAATCGCGACGACGTCGCGATCGTGCGCATCGAACAGCTCGCCCCGCTGCCGAAGCGCCGGCTCAACGAGACGCTGGACCGGTACCCGGCCGCCGAGGAGTTCTTCTGGGTGCAGGAGGAGCCGGCCAATCAGGGCGCGTGGCCGCGATTCGGCCTGGAGCTGCCGGAGCTGCTGCCCGACAAGTTGACCGGGCTCAAGCGCATCTCGCGCCGGGCCATGTCGGCGCCGTCGTCGGGTTCGTCGAAGGTGCACGCCGTCGAGCAGCAGGAGATCCTCGACACGGCGTTCGGCTAGCCCGGTGACGGCGAGCGCCGCAACGGCGCGGTTGGGGGTCCCCCCGCTTGCGGGGGAGAACCGGGCAGGCCGAGGTCCGCTCCCCAATGCCGCCGGTACCCCGGGTACCGTCTAGCCTCGACGAGAGCCGACCAAGAGGAAGGGTGCTCATGCAGGGGTTTGCCGGGAAGGTCGCCGTCGTCACCGGCGCGGGTTCGGGTATCGGGCAGGCGCTGGCCATCGAGCTGGCCCGCGCGGGCGCCAAGGTGGCCATCAGCGACGTCGACACCGAGGGCCTGGCGCAAACCGAGGAGCGGTTGAAGGCGATCGGTGCGCCGGTCAAAGCGGACCGGCTCGACGTCACCGAGCGCGAGGCCTTCCTGGCCTACGCCGACGAGGTCGCCGAGCACTTCGGCAAGGTCAACCAGATCTACAACAACGCCGGCGTCGCCTTCACCGGCGACGTAGAGGTCAGCCAGTTCAAGGACATCGAACGGGTGATCGACGTCGACTTCTGGGGCGTCGTGAACGGCACCAAGGCGTTCCTTCCGCACCTGATCGCCTCCGGCGACGGCCACGTCATCAACATCTCGAGCGTGTTCGGGTTGTTCTCGGTGCCGGGGCAGGCGGCGTACAACTCGGCCAAGTTCGCCGTCCGGGGCTTCACCGAGGCGCTGCGCCAGGAAATGATCCTGGCTCGCCACCCGGTGGCGGTGACCACGGTGCACCCCGGCGGCATCAAGACCGCGATCGCCCGCAACGCCACCGCCGCCGAGGGACTTGACCGTGACGAACTGGCCAAGCTGTTCGACAAGCGGCTCGCAAAGACCAGCCCGCAACGAGCCGCCCAGATCATCCTGGACGCCGTCCGCAAGAAGAAGGCCCGGGTGCTGGTCGGCACTGACGCCAAGGTCTTGGACCTGATGGTTCGGGTGGCGGGACCCTATTATCAGCAGATCTTCGGGCCCGTGATGGGCCGATTGGTGCCCAGGGTCTGACCCTCAGCGGCCCAGCGGGTGCTCGGCCAGCCACCCACCGGCCACCGCCTGCGGGTCGGCGCCTCCGGCCACCTGCCGGCGCATGTCGGCCAGCGCCGCGGTGTCCAGCACCCCGGCCACTTCGTTGATCGCCAGCAGCTGCCGATCGCTCAGCGCGTTGCGGCGATACAGCGGCACCACGTTCTCGGCCTGTATCAGCGCGGGTTTGCCGTCGGCCAGCGCGACCAGGTCGGTGGGACTGCCGGGGTCGGCGGTGGTGGTCCAGCCCGCCGTCAGTTGTCCGACCCGCACCGCGTCGAAAACCCTTGCATCGTCGGGGAATTCGCGCGGGGCGGGGAGCCGGCAGGATCCCACCGCCGCGGGTGCCTGAAAACCGGCGACGGCCCCGAGCGCCAGCCCGTCGCAGTGCTTCGGCAGCGTGCTCAGGTCCGCGGTGAGGTCGTGGCCGCCCCAGGCCCTGGCGGTCGCCTGCGTGACCAGCAGCACGGGCTTGTCTTCGGCCGCGGTGGTGTAGTCGCCCGCCAGGACGCCCTCGGGCAGCGCCGCGATCATCGCGCGGTAGACCTGGGCGTCGGACATCGCCACCGCGCCGGGCTGCAGGAGTTGCAATGTCTGGCCGGTGAACGCGGGGACGACGGTGAACGCGCCCGAGTCCAGCTTCGCCATCGGGTCGGCCGCGGCTTCGGGCCGCGCCGCGAAACCGTATGACCGCAGCGCCGCCACGTAGACGCCGGCCAGCAGCATCGACTCGGGGTCGGGCCGGGATCCGACCACTACCTCCGGACGGACGCGCTGGTCCCCGATATGGGTCGAGCAGCCGGCCGAGAGAACCACGGCGAGTGTGGCGGCGAGCAGCGCCGCGGACAGCCTGCCGATCCTCACCCCTCGAAGGCTGAAGTTTCTGCCGCCAAGGCGACCGCCTTGGCCACGGCTTCCCCGACCCGCACGTCCAGCGGGCTCGGGACGATCCTGTCGGCCGCGAGGTCGTCGCTGACGACGGAGAAGATCGCCTCGGCCGCGGCCACCATCATGTTTTCGGTGATCCGGCGCGCCCCGGCGTCCAGCGCACCGCGGAACACCCCGGGGAACGCCAGCACATTGTTGATCTGGTTGCAGAAGTCGCTGCGACCGGTGGCCACCACCGCCGCGTACTTGGCCGCGACGTCGGGATGGATTTCCGGGTCCGGGTTGGACAGCGCGAACACGATCGGCTCGGGTGCCATGGTGGCGATCAACTCCTCGGGGACCACGCCGGCCGACACCCCGAGGAAGACATCGGCGCCGTCGAGCGCCTCGACCATGCCCCCGGTGCGGCCATCCGGATTGGTGCGTCGCGCCAGATCGGCCTTGACGCCGTTCATGTCGTCGCGTCCGGTGTGCAAAATGCCGCGCGAGTCAAGCACGGTGATTTCCGAAACACCCATGGTCAGAAGGAGATTCGTGCAAGCCACCCCCGCGGCGCCGGCACCCGAGACCACCACGCGCAGCGAGGACATGTCGCGGCCGAGCAACTTGCTGGCGCCCATGAGCGCGGCCAGCACGACGATCGCGGTGCCGTGCTGGTCGTCGTGCATCACCGGGCAGTCCAGCGCCTCGATGACTCGCCGTTCGATCTCGAAGCAGCGCGGGGCCGAGATGTCCTCGAGGTTGACGGCGCCGAACGTCGGGCGCAGTCGCACCAGGGTTTCGACGATCTCGTCGGGATCCTTGGTGTCCAGCACGATCGGGATCGCGTTCAGCCCGCCGTACGCCCGGAACAGGGCGCACTTGCCCTCCATCACGGGCAGCGACGCCTCGGGACCGATGTCGCCCAGGCCCAGCACCGCGCTGCCGTCGCTGACGACCGCCACCAGCCGGTTCGACCAGGTGTAGCGGGCGGCCAGGGTGCGGTCGGAGGCGATCGCGCGACTGACTTGCGCCACGCCCGGGGTGTAGGCGATCGATAACGCGCGCTGAGTATCCAGCGGCGCCTTGAGCGCGACGGAGAGCTTGCCGCCTACGTGCGCCTCGAAGATCTCGTCGTCTCCGATGGCCACCTGGGGATGCGCGATTTCTGGCACCGCATCAGGGTACTGACTACTCATTAGCAGACCGGATTGGCGCCTAATTGGCGATGCCACGTCTGACAAGTGGCGACCCGCTGCGCCACGTCAGATCAGGCCAAGCTCGGTGACCGCGCTGCGCTCGTCGGCGAGCTCGGCGGTCGATTTGTCGATCCGGCCGCGGGAGAATTCGTCGATCTCCAGGCCGGTGACGATCGTCCAGTCGCCGCCCTTGGTGGTCACCGGGAACGAGGAGATCAGGCCCTCCGGCACACCATAGGAACCGTCGGAGACAACCGCCATCGAAACCCAGTTGCCCTCCGGGCTGCCGAGCAGCCAGTCGCGGGCGGCGTCGATGGTCGCCGACGCGGCCGACGCGGCCGACGAGGCGCCGCGCGCGTCGATGATCGCCGCGCCCCGCTTGGCGACGGTCGGGATGAAGTCGTTCTCGATCCACGCCTGGTCGCCCACGACCTCGGCCGCGTTCTTGCCGCCGACCTCGGCGTGGAAGACGTCGGGGTACTGGGTGGCCGAGTGGTTGCCCCAGATCGTCATCTTCTTGATGTCGGTGACGGCCGCGCCGGTCTTCTTGGCCAGCTGCGTGATCGCCCGGTTGTGGTCCAGACGGGTGAGCGCGGAGAACCGCTCCCGCGGGATGTCGGGCGCGTTGCTCATCGCGATCAGCGCGTTCGTGTTGGCCGGGTTGCCGGTCACGCCGATGCGAATGTCGGCGGCGGCGACCGAGTTGAGCGCCTTGCCCTGCGCGGTGAAGATCGCGCCGTTGGCCTCCAACAGGTCACCGCGCTCCATGCCCGGGCCGCGCGGGCGGGCGCCGACGAGCAGGGCCAGGTTCACGCCGTCGAAGATCTTGTTCGGGTCCGCACCGATTTTTACGCCCGCGAGCAGCGGGAAGGCGCAGTCGTCGAGCTCCATCACGACACCCTCGAGCGCTTTGAGCGCGGGCTCGATCTCCAGCAGGCGCAGCTCGATCGGGTGGTCGGGCCCCAGCAGCGCGCCGCTCGCCAGGCGGAACAACAGGCTGTAGCCGATCTGGCCGGCGGCGCCGGTGACGGCGACCTTGACAGGACTTGCGCTCACGTCGGTTCGCTCCTTATGGAGAAGATCGGGATGAGAGATTTTCGGTCGAGGTCGAAACTAGCGCACCCCTGCCGACCCGGAACCTCCGGTCCGATACGAGAGGGATTTTCTGGGAGCCGTCCGCCAACCGTCATTGGCCCAGCCCTGCGACGCACTTCCATGCCAGGTTTCGCCAGGACGCGTAGCATTGAGCACCGCTCGGCCGGACCCGCGCGGCGAAAGGAGGTTAAGGTGTTTCCGGGATTCGACGCATTGCCAGAGGCGCTACGACCAGTCGCGAAGCCCCGGGTCTACGAGCCGCATGTTCACCCCGTTCCCCACCCGCCCGACCAGGCCTTGGTCGATTGTGGCGTCTATGTCAACGGCGAGCGGCTGCCCGGCAAGTTCACCTACGCGGACGCGTGCAAGAAAGTGCACGAGATCGAATTGGCGGGGCAGGCGGGTCAAGAAGGGCAAGAGGGGCAAGAGGGGCAAGGGAGGGGCAAGAGGCATTCGTCTGGGTGGGGTTGCACGAGCCCGACGAGACCCAGATGCAAGACGTGGCGGACGTTTTCGGGCTGCATCCGATAGCGGTCGAGGACGCGGTGCACGCCCATCAGCGGCCCAAACTGGAGCGCTACGACGACACGCTGTTCCTTGTCCTGAAGACCGTCAATTACGTCCCACACGAATCGGTGTCGCTGGCCCGCCAGATCGTCGAAACCGGCGAGATCATGATCTTCGTCGGCAAAAATTTCGTGGTCACGGTGCGCCACGGCGAGCATGGCGGATTGCACGACGTGCGCAAGCGGATGGATGCCGACCCCGCGCATCTGCGGCTGGGCCCGTACGCGGTGATGCACGCCATCGCCGACTACGTGGTGGACCACTACCTCGAGGTCAGCAGTCTGATGGAATCCGATATCGACAGTATCGAGGAAGTGGCCTTTTCCCCCAGCCGCACGCTCGACGTCGAACCGATCTACCTGCTCAAACGCGAGGTCGTCGAACTACGCCGGTGCGTGAGCCCGCTGTCCGGCGCGTTTCAGCGAATGCAGGCTGAGAGCAAGGACCTGATCAGCAAAGAAGTGCGCCGCTACCTGCGCGACGTCGCCGACCACCAGAGCGAGGCCGCAGACCAGATCGCCAGCTATGACGACATGCTCAACTCGCTGGTGCAGGCCGCACTGGCCCGGGTCGGGATGCAGCAGAACTCCGATATGCGCAAGATATCGGCCTGGGCCGGTATCGTCGCGGTGCCGACGATGATCGCCGGCATCTACGGCATGAACTTCCACTTCATGCCCGAGTTGTCCATGCAGTGGGGTTACCCGACGGTGATCGCCGCGATGGTCATCATCTGCCTGGTCCTGTACCGCAGCTTCCGAAACAGGAACTGGCTCTAACAACGTCGTCGTCTGCGTCGAGTGTGCACTGGCAGCGTCGAGTGTGCGCCCAGGGCTTTGCGTGTGCATCCAGGGCGGGAATTTCGCGATTCGCCCGCCGTGGCCGCACACTCAAAGCCATTGGCGCACACTCAACGCCGTGGCCGCACAGCCAAGGCCCAGTGCGCACAAACACCGAATCGATCTAGCGAGGTACCGACGCCATAGGCAAGATTACTGAGCGACGGAGCCGCCGATCGATTCAGGAGTGCCACATGACGACCTATGCGTTCGATCCGGAAATCGCCGCGGTGGTTCCACTCATACCCGATCTCCCGGGCGACGATCCGTTGGCCATCCGGGCGTCGTTGTCGGAGATGATCGCCCAGTTTCCGCCAGCGGACACCACCGGACTGCAGATCGAGGACCGTCAAATCCCGGGCCGCGACGGCGATCCCGCGGTACCAATCCGCATTTACCGGCCCGAACAGCGCAGCGCTCCGGCCGCGATATACAACGTCCACGGGGGCGGATTCATCGCCGGCGATCTCGAAACCGAACATGCCTTCAACGTCAGGCTGGCCCGCGAACTCGGCGTGGTCGTGGTGTCGGTTGACTACCGGCTCGCACCGGAAACACCGTTCCCCGGTGGGCTGGAAGACGTCTACGCCGGGCTGGTCTGGACGGCGACGCGCGCGGGCGACTTAGGCATCGACCCGGAACGCATCGCCATTCAGGGCACCAGCGCCGGTGGCGGACTGTGCGCTGCGCTGGCGCTGCTGGCCCGTGACCGCGGTGGACCGCATATCGCCTTCCAGTTTCTTTCCGTGCCCGAACTTGACGACCGACTCACCACCGGAAGCATGATCGAGTTCACCGATACCCCACTGTGGAGTCGCCCCCGAGCGGTAATCAGCTGGGACTGCTACCTGGGGCCCGGTCGCGCCGGCACCGACGACGTATCGATCTATGCCGCACCGGCTCGTGCGACCGATTTGGCAGGTCTGCCGTCCGCGTACGTTTCGGTCATGCACTTCGATCCACTCCGCGACGAGGGCGTCGCCTACGCGCTGGCCATGCTTGCCGCGGGTGTGAGCGTCGAATTGCATTTGTTCCCTGGGACTTTCCACGGCTCGATGTTGATCCAAGACGCGGCGATCTCGAAACGTGAGCAGGCCGAAACGATCGCGGTGCTGCGCCAAGCGCTAGCGCTGTAGCGCGAGTGTGAGCTGGCGGCTTCGGGTGTGCACAGAGGGCGGGAATTTCGCGATTCCGCCGCCCTGGATGCACACTCAGAGCCGTGTGCGCACACTCGACAGCGCTCAGTCGGGTTGCGCCGCAGGGCGTTTCGGGTCCAACACGTCGACGCTGTCGTTCTGCCAGGCCTGTCGCATGGCCTCGGCGCCTTTGAGCCGTACCCAGGCCGCCTCGGTCGCTGTGATCGGGGTCGCCGACAGGAACTTCACCGGGTCACGGGGCGGGTCCAGCGGCAGATCCGGGATGTCGCTGTGGCCCAACAACACCGCGGTGAACGGCACCCGCCCCGTCGGCCACGCCCACAGCGGCGAGCCGAGGTCGATCAGCGCGTCGGGGACCAGCACCACGCCGTCGACGGCCGGGGTCGCCGCCAGTATCGCCACGCTGCGGGCGATGCCGGTGGCCGGCCCGGGATCTCGCAGGCGCAGGACAATTTCGGCGCGCGGGCCGCGCAGCCGGTCGGCGAGCATTTCCGTCGGATCGGTCATCGGATGGCGTGCGCACCCTAGCGACACGTAATGCACTATCCCCTCTGGTCCGTCCGCCCGCTCGCGAAATCGCAGCACCTCGATGGGTTCGGTGCCCAGGAATGTCACGCTCGCCGAATCGGGCTCCGCCCCGGAGCCGGTCCGGGCGAAGTGCCCGCGCAGGTGCGCGCGCACCCGGTCCAAGATCTCCGTCACTCAGCGGCGGCCGGCGCGATGGTCAGGTTCGCCCCGGAGTCGGCATCGAAGACGGCCACCTTCGTGGTGTCCAGAGCCAGCTCGATCGACTGCCCGATGGTCGCCTTGGACTCGGCGGGAACCCGTGCCACGAACTGGTTTTCGTGCACCTCGCCCTCGGCCTCCAGATCGTCCAACTGAGCCGCGTGCACGGCCGGACCCGCGGTGGCGAAGTACACGTACTTGTCGGCACCCAGCGATTCGACCAAGTCGACCTTCACCTCGAAGGTCAGCGCCCTGATGCGCTGGTACCCGTCGATCAATGCGGCGTCGGCCAAGTGCTCGGGCCGCACCCCGACGATGACGTTCTCGGGTTTCTTGTGCTGCTCGATCACCTGCTGGACCTCCGGAGCGAGCATCACCTCGCCGAAGGACAGGGTCAGTCCGGTCGGTGTCAGGGTCGCGGGGAAGAAATTCATCGCCGGTGAGCCGATGAACCCCGCCACGAACAGATTTGCGGGGCGCTCGTAGAGCTCGTCGGGGGTGCCGATCTGCTGTGCGACACCGCCGTGCATCACCACTACACGGTCCCCCAGCGTCATGGCCTCCGTTTGGTCGTGGGTGACGTAGACGGTGGTGGTGCCCAATCTCCGCTGCAGCCGGGCGATCTCGCCGCGCATCTGCACCCGCAGCTTGGCATCCAGGTTGGACAGCGGCTCGTCCATCAAAAACGCCTTGGGATGGCGCACGATCGCCCGGCCCATCGCGACCCGCTGCCGTTGCCCACCCGACAACTGCGACGGCTTGCGGTTCAGAAGTTCGGTCAAGTCAAGGGTTTTGGCGGTTTCCTCAACCTTCTGCGCGATCTCGGCCTTCTTCATCTTCGCCAGGGTCAGCGGGAACGCGATGTTCTGCCGCACGGTCATGTGCGGGTAGAGCGCGTACGACTGGAACACCATTGCGATGTCGCGGTCCTTGGGCGCCTTCTCGTTCATGCGTTCGCCATCGATACGCAGCTCGCCCGAAGAGATGTCCTCAAGCCCCGCAATCATATTCAGCGTCGTGGTCTTGCCGCACCCGGACGGGCCCACCAAGATCAGGAACTCGCCGTCGGCAATTGTGATGTTCAGGTCCTGCACTGCCGTGGCGCCGTCGGCGTAACTCTTGTTGACGTGCTCCAGCACAATTTCGGCCATCGCGCTATCCCTTCACAGCGCCAGAGGTCAACCCGGCGACAATCCGTCGTTGGAAAATTAGAACAAAAACGATGATCGGGACGGTAATCACGACGGCGCCGGCCGCGATCGATCCGGTCGGTTCCTCGAACTGCGAGCTGCCGCTGAAGTTGGCGATCGCCACCGGCGCGGTGATCGCCGCCTTGGTGGCGGTCAGGGACAGCGCCAGCAGCAGGTCGTTCCAGGCGAAGATGAACACCAGGATCGCCGCGGTCACCAGCCCGGGCGCCGCCAGCGGCACGATCACCCGGCGAAAGGCCTGACCCGGCGTGGCGCCGTCCATCTTGGCCGCCTTCTCCAGATCCCACGGGATCTCCCGGAAAAATGCAGACAACGTGTAAATGGCAAGGGGCAACGCAAAAGTGATGTAGGGCAGGATCAGGCCCGGCCAGGTGTCGAACAGGCCGAGCCGCCGTTCGATGTTGAACAGCGGGGTGACGAGCGAGATCGCCGGGAACATGGTGATCAGCAGGGCGGCACCGATCAGCAGCCGTTTGCCGGGAAAGTTCAGCCGGGCGATCGCGTAGGCCGCCATCGCGCCCAGCACCACCGCGATCGCGGTGGTGATCAACCCGATCCCGATGGAGTTGATCAGCGCGGAGCTGAAGAACTCGCCCCGGAAGATGCCGCGGTAGTTCTCCAAGCTCACCGACGACGGAATCAGCTTGCCGTCCTTGACGTTTGACGTCGGCTTCAGTGACAGGGACAGAATCCACAGCACCGGGACGAGCGCGTACACCACGACCAACGTGTCGATGACGGCCCAGATCGTGGCGCGCCGCGCGCCCACCCCTGCCCCTTCCCGTTTAGCGGCCATCGATGTCACCACCGGGCGCCGCGGCGCCGAACACCTTGATGTAGATGAGTGCGATGATGCCCACGCAGACGAAGATCAGCACGCTGATCGCCGAGCCCAGGCCCACATTGAAGCCCTTGAACAGGTTGTCGTAGCCCAGGATTGACACGGAGTCGGTGTTGTTGGCGCCGTCGGTCAGCACGTAGATGTTGTCGAAGATGCGGAAGGCGTCCAGCGTCCGGAACAGCAGCGCGACCACGACCGCCGGCTTGATGATCGGCAGGATGATCCCGGTCAGCCGCCGCCAGGCGCCGGCCCCATCGACTTGGGCGGCTTTCAACAAGTCCTCGGGTACCAGCGCCAACCCGGCCAGCAGGAGCAGCGCCATGAACGGCGTGGTCTTCCAGACCTCCGCGAGGACGACGATGCCAAGCGACGGGATCTGCTGGGTCAGCGGCGCGCTGCCTTGCGGCAACAGGTTGGCCAGGTAGCCGGTCCCCGGCGTCCAGGCGTAGAACCAGCTGTACGACGCGACGACGGTGACGATGCCGTACGGGATTAGCACCGCGGTGCGCACCAGGCCCTTCCCGACGAGCGTGCGGTGCATCACCAGCGCCAGCGCCAGGCCCAGCACGAACTCGATCGACACCGAAATCACCGTGATTCCCAGCGTCACCGCCAGCGCCGTCCACCAATACCGGTCGGTCAAGATCGTTTGGTAATTGCCCAGCCCGATGAACGCGGTGTCATTGGGGGTGGCAAGGTTGTTGCGCTGCAGGCTAAGCCACACCGCGTAGCAGATCGGGTACGCCGTCACCGTCAGCATCAGAATCGCGGCCGGGGCGACCAGCACGAAGGCAAGTCGCTGTTCTGACAGCCGGTTTCGGCTTCGCGCACGCGGCGCGACGGAGGCTTGCCGCGCTTGCACTGCCGTTGCGGTCACGGCAACAGGCCCTTACCGTCGATGGCCTTCTGGGCCTGCGCGGTGAGCTCGTCGGCCGTCCGCTCCGGGTCGATCCCGGTGATCGGGCTCAGCGCCGCCGACAGCCGCAGCGACAACGCCTGATAGACCGGCGTCGCCGGACGCGCGGCCGCATCGGTGAGCTGGCGGCGGATCACGGTGTACATCGGATACTTGGCCTGGAATTGCGGGTCGGAATACAGCGAGGTCCGCACCGCGGGCAGGCCGCCTTCGATCGAAACGTATTTCTGACTCTGCAGGCTGCGCAGGCAGCGCACCGCTTCGAACGCCTCCGCGCGGTGACGGGTGGTGCTGGCCACCGCAAGGTTCAGTCCGCCGATCGTCACCTTGGCCGGCCGGCCCGGGGAAACCCGGGGGTAGGGCGCGAAGCCGAAGACCTTCTGGCTGGCGTCGTAGGCGACGCGAAATTGCTCGTCGTTGGGCGCGAACGTCCCGACGTCGTTGATGCTGCCGGCCAGCGCCGGATCCCGGTTGAGCGGCAGGAAGGGCACGCCGCCCTTCACCGCGTTCTCCAGCAGGGACGCCAGCACATAGGGCCAGTTGACTTCGAGTGCGGCCCTGCCCTGTTCGACCGCCAACCGCGCGGTGCCCTCGTCGGTCCGGGTGATCGATGGATCGGCCCCGGGCGCGGTGGCCACCGACCTGAGGATCCGCAGCGCGTTGACGGTGGCGGCCCGGTGCGCGGGCGTGTCGGTCAACGTGACCCGGCGGCCGTCCTCGGAGAGCACCTGACCGCCCGCGCTCACCAGCAGCGTGTTGAACCACACCACCAGGCCCTCGCCCTCGTTGGCCTGCACGGCGATCCAGCCGGGCTGGCCCGCGGCGTGCAGCTGGGCGGCTTCGGCCACCATGGCGTCCCAGGTCACCGGCGGTTGGTTTACCAAATCCGTTCGGTACCAGAGCAATTGGGTATTTGTCGTCACGGGTGCGCCGTACAGCTGGTGATTCCAGCGCGCCGACGCGAGCGGGCCCGGCAGGGTGTCGACGGTGGCGTCGGCCTCGGCCTGCCCCGCCGGGTCGTCGGACAGCGGGAGCGCCCAACCGGCCTCGGCGAACTCGGCGGTCCACACCACGTCCAGCGCCATCACGTCCAGGCCGCGGTCGTGGGCGCTCAGCCGCCGGGCCAGCTGCACCCGCTCCTCGCCGGGGCCCCTGGGCAGGCTCACGTGCCGGATGGTGAACCGGCCCCCGAGTTGTCCGGTGCACTCGGCAGCGACCGCGGTGAAGGTGGCCGCGTCGGTGGCCGGTGTGTAGAAGCTGATCACCAGCCCGGTGTCGGCCGACCCGCAGGCCGACAACACCGATGCGATGGTGAGCGTCAGGACGAATGTGCCAATTCGGCGTGCGCGCCCACGACGACTCACCACCAATTCAGCCTCTCGCGCATCTCGTTGCAGCGTCAGATCGCCAGGCGCGCAAGCAGATCCCGCGCCTTCTCTGCGTTTTGCGGATCGCAGAGCACGTCATAGCGGCCGGCCACCAATTGCATAGTCGAGCTGAAATCCCTTGTGCCACGGGCCATTGCGTACGGGACCGCGGAGGTTATCAGGCCGAAGAACACCCCGGCGACCAGACCGGTGGCCAGTGCGGCCCACGGATTGGGGCTGAAGAAGCCGAGCACCAACCCGATGAACAAACCAAGCCACGCCCCGCTGAGGACGCCGCCGCCAAGCACTTTGGGCCACGTCAGCCGGCCGGTGACCCGTTCGACCTGCATGAGGTCGACGCCGACGATGGTCACCTGCTGCACCGGGAACTCTTGTTCGGACAGGTAGTCGACGGCGCGCTGCGCCTCGGCGTAGGTGGGATAGGACCCGACCGGCCAGCCCTTCGGCGGTGTCGGTAGCGAGGGCACGCCACGCCGGCCGGCCGCCGAGCCCCGGGGCGGGGCGCCGGGAACTTGTCCAGGCTGGAAAGGACTAGTCATCGGTGCTCATTCTCCTACGCCTGGGCCATCCTCTCATCCCGGGCCTCCGGTACCGCCCGGAGCTCGGGGTCCTTGACGCTCCGTTTTGCCCGGCACGCAGGGGTTAGCGGGAGTCAGGGTCTTCGATTCACGGCGGCGTTGGCCGCGGCGCATGGACTAGGTTGAACACCATGTCAGGTCCCGGCGGTGGCTTCGGCGAGGGTGCCCACGGCGACGAGGCCAACCCGGCGCCCGCCGGCGGCCGGGGGCCGGAGCAGCCGGCTTGGCAACCTCCCTGGGATCCGCCCGCGGCCGACTATCCGCCCCCGGCGTATGCCCCGCCCGGTTACCAGCCCGGCTATCCGGCCGAATATCCACCGCCGGTTTCCCCACCGCCCGGATACGGGCAGCCGCCGGGCTATGGCGGCCCGCCCTACCCGCCCGGGCCGCCGCAATTCGGCGGTCCGCCGCCCGGCTATGGGCCGCCCCCCCATCCGGGCGGGTATTACCCGACGGATTACCAGGGCCGGGCCGGGACCAACGGCCTGGCAATCGCCTCGCTCGTCTCGTCGTTCACCGGTTTCCTCTGCTGTTTCATCGGCTCGATCGCGGCCATCGTGCTGGGCGCGATCGCGCTGAGCCAAATCAGGCAGACTCGCCAGGAGGGCCACGGCCTGGCCGTCGCGGGCATCGCGATCGGCGTCGGCACCCTGGTGGTGTTCGTCATCATCGCGCTGTTCAGCATCATTCCCGCCAACTCCCATTAGCGCGCGTTGCGGCATGGCCGCCTGCCATCCGGCCGGTGGCTGAATAGGCTCTCTTGCATGGGACCGCTCAACAGGGTGTACGTCGCGCGGCTGTCGCGGATGTTGGTCTTGGGTCCACTCGGCGAATCCTTCGGGCGCGTCCGTGATGTCGTGATCAGCATCAGCATCGTTCGGCAGCAACCGCGCGTCCTGGGACTGGTGGTCGATTTGGCGACCCGGCGCAGCATCTTCATCCCGATCCTGCGGGTCGCCGCCATCGAGCCCGACGCGGTGACGCTCAACACGGGCAATGTGTCCTTGCGTCACTTCGAGCAGCGGCCCGGCGAGGTGCTGGTGATGGGCCAGGTGCTCGACACCTCGGTCAAGGTCAACGACTCCGGCCTGCCGGAGCTGGCCGGCCTTGATGTGGTGATCACCGACCTTGGTATCGAGCAATCCAGGACGCGGGACTGGTTGGTGACCCGGGTCGCCGTCCGCACCCCGCGCAGGTTGGGACGGCGCGGCCCGGTGCACGTCGTGGACTGGGCCAACGTCCAGGGCCTGACCCCGTCGGCGCTGGCGATGCCGGGTCAGGGGGTGGCACAGCTACTGGCCCAGTTCGAGGGGCGCAGGGCGGTCGACGTGGCCGACGCCATCCGCGGCCTGCCGCCCAAGCGGCGCTACGAGGTGCTCAAGGCGCTCGACGACGACCGGCTGGCCGACATCCTGCAGGAGCTGCCCGAACTGGATCAGGCCGACGTGCTGTCGCAGCTGGGCACCGACCGATCGGCCGATGTGCTGGAGGAGATGGATCCCGACGACGCCGCCGACCTGCTGGGCGTGCTGAATCCGACCGACGCCGAGATGCTGCTGACCCGGATGGACCCCGACGACTCCGAACCGGTGCGCCGGCTGCTGACCCATTCCCCCGACACCGCGGGCGGCCTGATGACCTCGAACCCGGTGGTGCTGACCCCGGACACGTCGGTCGCCGAGGCGCTGGCCCGGGTCCGCGATCCCGACCTCACCCCCGCGCTGTCGTCGATGGTGTTCGTGGCGCGCCCCCCGACGGCCACCCCCACCGGGCGCTACCTGGGCTGTGTTCAGCTGCAACGACTGCTGCGCGAAGCGCCGGCGGAGCTGGTCGGCGGGATCGTCGACAGCGACCTGCTCACCCTGAAGCCGGAGACGCCGCTGGGCGCGGTGACCCGCTACCTGGCCGCCTACAACCTGGTGTGCGGACCGGTGCTCGACGGGCAGAACCACCTGTTGGGAGCGGTAACCGTGGACGACCTGCTCGACCACCTACTGCCGCATGACTGGCGCGTCGACATGCAGGAGCTGGACGCCGCCGCCCGGCTCGAAGAACTGGGAGGATCCGTGTGAGCAAATCCACGGCACCGCGACGGCTTTACACCCCGCGAACGTCACGCAGGTATTCGCCGCGTCTGGACCCCGAGGCCGTCGGGCAGATCACGGAATCCATCGCGCGGTTCTTCGGCACCGGCCGCTACCTGCTGATTCAGACGGTCCTGGTGGTGCTGTGGATCTTGGTGAATGTGTTCGCGGCGGCGCTGCGGTGGGACCCGTACCCGTTCATCCTGCTCAATCTGGCCTTCTCCACGCAGGCCGCCTACGCGGCGCCGCTCATCCTGCTGGCCCAGAACCGCCAGGAGAACCGGGACCGGGTCGCGCTCGGAGAGGATCGTCGTCGCGCCGCGCAGACCAAGGCCGACACCGAGTACTTGGCCCGCGAGCTGGCGGCTTTACGGCTGGCCGTCGGCGAGGTCGTCACGCGTGAGTACCTGCGTCACGAGCTGGAAGACCTGCGCACTATGCTGACCGAGTTACAGGCGGAAGGCGCGGCCGGGGAGGCCGCGGGGGCGGGTGCTGACTGGGAGCGGACCGCAAAGAAATCCCGGTAATTATCAAATCCACCATTGCGCCACTCCCGTCACGGGGGTTATGTATTGTGATCTGGTTCACGAAGCTAAACAAGTAGTTTCCCGACCCTAGGACGGTCGAGTGCGCATTGGGGGACGCTGGGGTGCACGCCCGGCCGCCGCGGCCGTGCGGCAGCGAGCACTTGGCGCCACAAAGGCGCCGGCATTCGCCGTAGCCGTGATCACTCCCCTGATATTCGCCGGAGCGGTCGGGGGCGCGGGTCCCACATTTCACGGGCGTGTCCCACCGGTCCGCAGCCAGGTCGCGCCGGTGCGCGCCGCCATTTACCCGGTGGCCGCAGTGTCTCCCACCGTCCCCGACACCTCGGGTCCGGTCGTCATCGCCGTCGACCGCGCACCGACGGCCTTCCACATCGCCGAGGCCGCTCCGTCGGCGCCGCCGCCACCGATGATCGTCAATGCGCCTGGTGCGCTGGGGATTCCGTCGATCGCACTGGCCGCATACCGCAGCGCCGAACAGAAGATGGCCGTCGCCGTGCCGGGCTGTGGCGTCAGCTGGAACCTGCTCGCCGGGATCGGGCGCATCGAGTCGGGCCACGCGGGTGGCGGGGCCGTCGACGCGCGCGGCACCGCGGTCGTCCCGATCTACGGCCCCTCGCTGGACGGCACGCTGCCCGGAAACGAGGTCATCCTCCAAAGCAGCGTCGGCAATCGCCCCACATACGCGCGCGCGATGGGGCCGATGCAGTTCCTGCCCGGCACCTGGGCGCGCTACGCCGTCGACGGCAAGGGCGACGGAACGGCCGATCCCCAGAACCTGTTCGACGCCGCGCTGGCAGCCGCCCGGTACCTGTGCACTGGCGGGCTCAACCTGCGCGACCCGTCGCAGGTCATGTCCGCGATCCTGCGCTACAACAACTCGATGGCCTACGCGCAGAACGTGCTGGGCTGGGCCGCGGCGTACGCCACCGGCGTGGTCCCGGTCGATCTCCCGCCGATGACCGGGCCGCCGCCGCCGCTCGGGAACGCCCACGACGATCATCCGGAGGGACTCGGGCCCAACCTGCCGATGAACGTCATCGGCCTGCCGACGGATGATCCGTTCGCGCGGACGCCGCTGATCGACCTGAGCGGCACGCAGTCCACCGGTTCGCAGCCGATGTTCCCCTGGATGCAACCCACGCCGCAGCAGGCGCCCACGCAACTGCCCGGCTGCACGGTGATCTGCATCGGTCCGCAAAGCCCGGCACCCCAGTGGCCACCGGCGTTCGGGCAACCGGCGTTCGCCCCGCCACCCCCCGACGCCGGTCCTGCCCCGGGCGCACCACCGGCTGGTCCGGCCGCCGGACCGCGCCAAGCCTCGCCGCCGCCCAAGCCCGGCCCGGCCGGCTGACCGGCCGGCGGCCGCGCACGCCTACACTCGGGTGGTGATGTCCAGTCATAATCCCACCGACCTGAGCGCGGCCGTCCGCGCCGCATTGGGGAAGGTGATCGACCCCGAATTGCGCCGTCCAATCACCGAACTCGGGATGGTCAAGAGCGTCGACGTCCAGCCCGACGGCGCCGTGCACGTGGCGATCTACCTCACCACCGGCGCCTGCCCGAAGAAGACCGAAATCACCGAGCGCGTCGCCGGCGCGGTCGCCGACGTGCCCGGCACCGGGGCCGTCAAGGTCACACTCGACGTGATGAGCGACGAGCAGCGCACCGAGCTACGCAAGCAGCTGCGCGGAGATGCCCGCGAGCCCGTCATCCCGTTCGCGCAGCCCAGCTCGCTGACCCGGGTGTACGCGGTCGCCTCCGGCAAGGGCGGGGTCGGAAAGTCCACGGTCACGGTCAACCTGGCCGCCGCGATGGCCGCCCGCGGCCTGTCCGTCGGCGTGCTCGACGCCGACATTCACGGCCACTCCATCCCCAGGATGATGGGCAGCACCGACCGGCCCACCCAGGTCGAGTCGATGATCCTGCCGCCCATCGCCCACGAGGTGAAGGTCATCTCCATCGCCCAGTTCACCGAGGGCAACACCCCGGTGGTGTGGCGCGGGCCCATGCTGCACCGGGCCTTGCAGCAGTTCCTGGCCGACGTCTATTGGGGCGATCTGGACGTCCTGCTGCTCGACCTGCCGCCGGGGACCGGCGACGTCGCCATATCGGTGGCTCAGCTCATCCCCAACGCGGAAATCCTGGTGGTGACCACGCCACAGCTGGCCGCGGCCGAGGTCGCCGAACGGGCCGGCAGCATCGCGCTGCAAACCCGTCAGCGCATCGTCGGCGTCGTGGAGAACATGTCCGGGCTGCTGCTGCCCGACGGCACCACGATGCAGGTGTTCGGCGAGGGCGGCGGCGAGCAGGTCGCGGAACGGCTGTCGCGGGCCGTCGGCGCCGACGTGCCGCTGCTGGGTCAGATCCCGCTCGACCCGGCGCTGGTCGCCGCCGGCGATTCCGGCGTTCCGATCGTGCTGAGCGCGCCGGACTCCCCGGTGGGCAAGGAACTGCGCGGCATGGCCGACAGCCTGTCGTCGCGGCGGCGCGGGCTGGCGGGCGTGTCTCTGGGGCTCGACCCGACGCCGCGCTGACGGACCGGTTCAGGTCGCGTCGGCGTCGAACGGCGCGGGGCCGCCACCGTGGTGCCCGGGCTGCACCGGCTGCCCCGTCGGCTCCGCCGGCTTGGCCGGAGCCCCGTTGACCGGCCCGTCGAAGTTTCCCGTGAGGAACGAGTCGTCGCCGTCCAGGAGGTGTTTGGTCAGCGCCGCGCGCGGCGTCATGCCACGCAATTTCTGCAACTCACTGAGCGGGGCGCGCAGCTCGTCGAACTCGGGTCCGATGTCCTCGCGCAGCTGGTTGGTCACACCGCTGAGGTAGTCGCGGGCCTGCCGCAACGCGTTGGAAGTCCACCGGATGGCACCCGGGAGTCGCTCTGGACCGAGGATCACCAGGCCGACCACGACAAGAACCAGGATGTGTTCCCAGCTCAGATTCCCGAACATCTAACCCCTAATCCGGGTCCGGTTTCACCGTCAGCGTGACATGCCGGCCATCGCGGACCACCTCCACCGGGGCGTCCTGGCCGATGGTCAGCTGTCTCACCGCTACGACGAACTCGTCGGCGTCGGCGACCTTGCGGCTACCGACCTTGACGATCACGTCGTTTTCCAGGATCCCGCCCTTTTGCGCCGGGCTTCCCGCCTTGACGTTGGCGACCTGGGCGCCGGAGGCGATCGCGTTGCTCACCGATCGCGTGCTGACCCCTAGCGTCGCGTGCACGATCTTTCCGTCCTTGATCAGCGTCTGCGCGACCTGCTTCGCTTCGTTGATCGGGATCGCGAAGCCCAGCCCGCTCGCGCTGTCGGACAACGACTTGCCCGCGGTGTTGATGCCGATCACCTGGGAGTCCATGTCGATCAGCGGGCCGCCGGAGTTGCCGTGGTTGATCGAGGCATCGGTCTGGAGGGCGTCGATGACGGTGTCGGTGTCCGAGCCCTCCCCCGACAGTGGGACCGGGCGGTGCAGCGCGCTGATGATGCCGTGGGTCACGGTGCTGCGCAGCCCGAGGGGCGCACCCGCGGCGAGGACCTCGTCGCCCACGCGCACCTTGTCCGAGTCGCCGAACCGGGCGACGCTCAGGTTGTCGACGTTGTCGATCTTCAGCACGGCCAGGTCGGTCTTGGGGTCGCGACCCACCAGGTTGGCGGGGACTTCCTTGCCGTCGTTGAACACCACGGTGGTCTTGAACTGGCTGGGGCTGTTGGCCGCCTCGGAGACCACGTGGTTGTTGGTGATGATGTAGCCGCGGCCGTCGATCACGACGCCGGAACCCTGCATGCCCTCCTGGTCGCTCTTCGACTCGATGGTCACCACGGCGTCGGCGGTCGCGGCGGCCACCTTGGCGAACCGGCCCGCCGGCGATTCACCATTGCCACCCGTCGACAGCGTCACCTTCGAGGTGGTGAACGCTTCGACGACCTCGGCCGTCTTGCGGCCGATCACCCCGCCGATCAAGCCGATCACCAGCGCGATCAGCAATAGGACGGCCAACGCGAGGTAGGACACCTTGCGCCCGAAGAGCATGTCGCGCACCCCGAGCTTGCCGCCGTAGCCCGGCACGCCCTGCGGTGGCGGCGGGGCTACCGCCGGGGTTCCCAGGCCGGCCGCGGCGGCGGGGTCCCGCCAGGGGTCTGCCCGCCCTTCCGGTTCGGCGCCGTCTTTCTCGCCGGCCAGCGCGCCGGCGTCGACGGGGTGGCGCTGCAGCGTGTCCACGGTCCCGACGGGCCGGCTGAACGCCTCCTCGAGGACGGGATCGGCCGCTTGATCATGGGGCGTGAAGTCGCCCTGTTCGCGGAACTTCGGCGGGCGCACGCGCTCGGCCACAAAGGAGCCCTGCTGCCCGGCGGGACGGCTGAACACCTGACGCGACGCGGGGTCGACCGGTGGCCGGGAGATGGGGCGCGGCGCCAGGCGGTTTCCGCCGTTGATGTCCGCGTTGCCGCCGTCATTACCGTCGTCGGAGGTCACGTTAACCCTTTGGATCCTCTTCTTAAGTGCTCGAGACAGGCCGGTTACCGGGCGCTTTGCACCGCGCCGGCGTTGTTTGTGTCCACCCTAGTATCCACGGTGCGGTGTTGGTCGGCATGAACCCACGCGCGGCCGACGCGCAGCAGGGAGGCTGTCAAACTACCGGCGCTTACGCTGGTCGCGCGCGTCGCGCTCGGATGTGGTGTCGTCGTCCGACGGATTGTGCGGGATTTCGGACAGCAGTCCGAGCAGGTTGCTGGGGATGCGGATCGGGTTGGAGTCTCGCAACGCAGCGCGCGCCCGGCCCTGATCCTCGACTTCGGCCGCGCATTCCGGGCACAGCGAGAGGTGGTGGGCGGCGCGCAGGTGCGCGTTCATCCGCAGCTCACCGTCGACGAACGCCGCGATCGCCTCGATGGACAGATGCTCGGTGGAACGGAACTCGCGCGGCGCGCCAACGGGCGCGTCACTTTGGGAGGCGAACTGTGCGGGCAGCCAGGAGAACGCGCGGCGAAACACCTCTCCCCGGTCGGCCATCACCGATTCCTTTCGCTGTCCATCTACAAGCCACCCGTCCCTTCGAATGTAGCGCGAGGTGGTGCCCGATATCGCGGCTACAGTCCGTACAGCCGCTGGATTCTCGGCCAAAGGTCTGTTCGGCTGTGGATCAGCCGATGGATCGGCTCTCGACAAGGCCGTACTAAACCCCTCTGCGGCATAACGCCGCGCCCGACTCCCCAGTTCCCGCGTGGAAGCCACCCGAGCTCCTACCGCCCGGGTCGAACAGGCCCGAAGCCCCAACCGGAATCGGGCGGCTAGCTGGCGCCTGATACGCGTGAGCGTGCGCACCGAACAGCGCCGACACTTCATCAGCACCCGCCCCCAGCACGCTCGTGGTCGGAGCCGCAGCCGCCGCATTAGCGGCGCTGATCGTCGCCTCGATCCTGGCCAAATCCGAAGCCGGAGAAGCGATCATCTCCGGCGCTGTGATGAGAAGCGACATCTCGCATCGCCCACGGTTCAAGCTGGGCAACACAGATGGGCGGCGTCCCGGGCGGTGTCGGGGCTACAGTGAATTCGCATCATGTCCGGATGTGCGGTTGCTGGGGCCGCGGCGGCCTCCCGGGGCGCTCGCTGTGTAGTGTGCGCCGCTGGCAGGGCGCGGTTGATGGGGAATTCTCCCCATTATTTGCAGCATTCGCTTTGGACGACACCGTGAAAGCCGGGCGAAACGGAAGCCGCCATCCGCCGGGGTGCCTGCTGGAGCGCGAGGCGGTGCTGGCCGAGCTGGGTGATCTGGCGTCCGGGCTGCGGGCCGGTGCGGGGCGGGTGGTGTTGCTGCGGGGGGAGGCCGGTGTCGGCAAAACCGCGGTGATCACCGCATTTACCGGCGGGGTGGATGCCGGTGTGCGGGTACTGGCAGGTGGATGTGACCCGCTGAGCGCGCCGCGGCCGCTGGGGCCGATGCTGGATGCGCTGCCCGGGTTGGGCCCGGCGACAGCCGGCGCGTTGGGCACCGCGATCGATGCCGGTGACACTGCGGGGCTGTATCGGCGGCTGTTGGCAATGTTGCGCGACGGGCACCGCTGGGTGTGGGTGATCGAAGACGCCCATTGGGCCGATGGGGCGACCCTGGATCTGGTGCGCTTTTTGGCCCGACGCATCGGGTCGCTGCCGCTGCTGTTGCTGGTGTCCTACCGCGACGACGAGCTGGATGCGCAGCATCCGCTGTCGGTGGCGCTCGGGGACGTCGCCACCTGTGCGGCGATCAGCCGCATCGGGCTGGCGCCGCTTAGCCGCGATGCGGTGGCGGTGCTGGCCGCCGGCAGCGGCTTCAACGCCGACCAATTGCACCAACTGACCGGCGGAAACCCGTTTTTCGTCACCGAGGTGTTGGCTGCCGGTGCCGACGCCCTGGGCCGTAACGCGTTGCCGCGCAGTGTTTCTGAGGCAGTATGGGGACGGCTGGCTCGGTTGTCGGCGGCAGCCCGCGACACCGCGCAGGCTGTGGCGGTGTGCGGCCCCCGCGCCGACGCGGCGCTGGTGCACCATCTGTGTGCGGCGGCCGGCGAGGGGTTGGTCGAATGTCTGAATGCCGGGATGCTCGTTGCCGACGGACAAGTGGTCGGGTTTCGCCACGAGCTGGCCCGGCGCGCGACCCTGGACCGCATCGACACCTACCAGCGCAAGGTCTTGCATACCCGCGCGCTGAGCGCACTGGCCGAATCGCCCGGCGACCCGAACACATTGGCGGCGTTGGCGTTTCACGCTGACGAGGCCGGCGACCGGCATGCGGCCGTTCGTTATGGGATCGCCGCAGCCCAGCGGGCTGCCGGATTGGGCGCACACCGCCAAGCCGCCGACCTGTACGCGCTGGTGCTGCGCCACGCCGGCACCGCCCCCGCAGATCAGAAGGTGATCTGGCTCGAGCAGCACGCGCTGGCCGCCTATCTGGGCGGACTCGTGCAGGCGTCTGTGCGTTCGTATCGGGGTGCGATCGCGCTGCGCCGACAACTGGGGGATCGCTTGGGCGAGGGCGACGACCTGCGCCGGCTCTCGCACGTGTTGAGCCGCGCCTCGGAGGCCAGGAAGGCCGGACGGGCGTCGCTGGGGCTGCTGGAACAATGCGGTCCGACCCCCCAGCTGGCGTGGTCGCTGGCTCACGTGGCCGAGCTGTCTTTCATGGCCTACGACCAAGCCTGCGCCGATTACGCGGACCGCGCGATCACGCTGGGCAACCAACTGGGCTTACCCGCCGTCGCGATCAGGGCCAAGTTCTATGCCGACTTGTCCATGGTGATGCGCACCGGTGTCGGGTGGGACGAGCTCGCCGCGGACTGGCGTGAGGCGATGGGCACCGCGGACCTTGCCGAACTCGCCGGGCTGATGGGGGTGGGCCTGTGCTGGCAGGCGGCCCTGCACCACGAGCTAGATCGCGCCGAGGGCTACCTAGCCGAAACCGCGACGTTTTGCGCCGACCACGATTTGGGCACGTTCGAACCGCTCGCAGTGTCCGCGGCCGCCGTGGTCGCCTTGCACCACGGGGATTGGTCCCGCGCCGCCGCCTGCGCCGAAGATGTGCTGTCCCGGCCCGGTATGGCTCCGCTGCATCGGCTCCTGCCGCTGATCACGCTTGCTTTGATTCGCGCCCGGCGTGACCAGCGACCGGTCTCCGCGCTGCTCGACGAGGCGCTGGCCGCTGCCGAATTGAACGACTTTTTTCGCCTGGGGCCGGTGTGGGCCGCGCGCGCCGAGGCCGCCTGGCTCGGCGGCGACGACCGCACCGCCCGCACCGAGGCGCAGGCAGGCCTGGCGACGGCCCCCGACCGCGGCGACCCCTGGCTGGTCGGATCCCTGCACCGCTGGGTGCATCTGACGGGCGGTGAACTCGACGACGTCAGCGAGTTGAGCGGCCCGTTCGGGCAGGAGGTCAGCGGTGACTGGCGAAGCGCCGCTGCCGAATGGACGCGCCGTGGCTGTCCCTACGATGCGGCCATCGCCCAGCTCGGTGGCGACATCACCGCGGTTGAATCGGCGCTGGCCACTTTTCGCCGCCTCGGCGCCAAGGCCGCCGCACGCCGTGCCCGACAACGTCTCACCGAGCTGCGCGGCCGCACCCCGCGCACCCGCCGCGCCGACATCCGCGCCGACCCGGACGGACTCAGCCGTCGCGAACGGGAAGTGCTCACGCTGATCGCCGCCGGCCACAGCGACGCCGACATTGCCACCAAGCTCTCGATCAGCCGCAAAACCGTTGGCCACCACATCGAATCGATCCTGACCAAACTCGGCGTGGAGAACCGCACCCAGGCCGCCGCTCAGGCCCGGCAGCCCCAAGCGATCGACTCCTGATCCCGCGGGTTGTCCTGCGCCAATTCGGTTCCGCGAGATATGGGGAGAATTCCCCATCAACCGGCGGCTCTCGCGGCAACGTGATGCCCGGCCTGGGCGGTTAGTCCCTTCCGGTCGACGCGGGGCCGCTAAGCCGACTTGACCTGCGCTGCGTCGCCGTGTTGCGGATGGGCGGCCAGGTAGTCGCGCAACGCCTGGCGTCCTCGGTGTATGCGGCTGCGCACGGTGCCCAGCTTGACGCCCAGGGTGGCGCCGATCTCCTCGTAGGACAGACCCTCGATGTCACACAGCACGACCGCGGCACGAAACTCCGGCGGCAGCGAATCCAGCGCGGCCTGCAGGTCGGGCCCGAGCCGCGAATCGTGATAGATCTGCTCGGGGTTGGGCTCGTCGGCGGGCACCCGGTCGTAGTCTTCGGGCAACGCTTCCATGCGGATGCGCGCACGCCGGCGCACCATGTCGAGGAACAGGTTGGTGGTGATGCGGTGCAGCCAGCCCTCGAAGGTTCCGGGCTGGTAATTCTGGACCGACCGGAAAACCCGGATGAAGGTCTCCTGAGTCAGGTCCTCTGCGTCTTGCTGGTTACCCGAGAGCCGGTAGGCCAGCCGGTACACGCGGTCGGCGTGCTGGCGCACCAGCTCGTCCCACGACGGCATCGTCGCCTTGTCCCCCGTCGCGTCGAACACCGCGGTGCCCTGTAACGCGTCCGTCGTCTCCACCCATGCGTCGTCCGGGCAGTCCTGGGGGTGAGACATGGTGGTCGGGCTCAAAAGGGTTGTGATGATTGGATCCTCCGGAATCTCCCTGCCGTCGAAGTTTGGCAGTTCGTCGACGGCGTCAACGCGAAGCTGCCACTGTGTATTCCCGTTCCGGCGGATTGTATTCCCGGTCCGGCGCACTCCGCGTTCCATAGGGATACCGTCGCCCATCGGAGTATGCGCGGCATAGGAGCAGTCTGAAGTTTAGCTGAGAAACCAGATTGTTACCTGCGTTGAGCAGGGCGGATCCATGAGCCAGTGAGCTTCGTCGCCCTGGGGGTTCCGGGCGTGTCGTACCGGTCCGACTCAGGCGCGCCTGCCTGACCGCGCCGCAAATTGGCATACGCTGCGGGCATGGACGGCACCGACGCTGAAACCCCCGGACAGGCGGCCCCCAGTCGGGCCGAATCACTGTGCGCGCACGCCGAGGCGTCGATATCGGAGGATGCGCTGCTGGCGGCCGCCCGTGAGCGCGCCGTGGAGATCGGCGCCGGGGCGGTGACCCCCGCGGTCGGTGCGCTGCTGAGCCTGCTGGCGAAGCTCAGCGGCGGCAAGGCCGTCGCCGAGGTGGGCACCGGCGCGGGGGTCAGCGGCCTCTGGTTGTTGTCGGGCATGAGCGACGACGGCGTCTTGACCACGATCGATATCGAGCCCGAGTATCTGAGGCTCGCCAAGCAGGCATTCTCCGAAGCCGGCGTCGGACAGTCGCGCACCAGGCTGATCAGTGGTCGCGGTCAAGAGGTGCTCACCCGGCTCGCCGACGAGTCCTATGACCTGGTGTTCATCGACGCCGACCCGATCGACCAGCCCGATTACGTCGTCGAGGGGGTCCGGCTGCTGCGCTCCGGCGGCGTCATCGTGGTGCACCGTGCGGCGCTGGCCGGCCGGGCCGGAGATCCCGCGGCCCGCGACGCCGAGGTGACCGCGGTGCGCGAGGCGGCCCGGCTCATCGCCGAGGACGAGCGGCTCACCCCCGCGCTGGTGCCGCTCGGCGACGGTCTGCTGGCCGCGGTCCGGGACTGATCGGACCGCGACAAAACCTTTACGAATTCCTGACGGGGCGCCTCCTTGACTGTCGGCTGAACGCGCGTTTAATGTACTGAACATGCGTTCAGCCGACCTGACTGCCGCCGCCCGGATCCGCGACGCGGCCATCGAGCAGTTCGGCGAGAACGGGTTCGACACCGGCCTGCGAGCGATCGCCGAAGCGGCAGGGGTGAGCGCCGCGCTGGTCATCCACCACTTCGGCTCCAAGGAGAATCTGCGCAAGGCCTGCGACGACTACATCGCCGAAGAGGTCCGCAGCGGCAAGTCGGAAGCGATGCGGTCCACGGATCCCGCCACGTGGTTTGCCCAGATGGCCGAGATCGAGTCGTACGCACCGTTGATGGCGTACCTGGTGCGCAGCATGCAGGCCGGCGGTGAGCTGGCAAAAGCGTTGTGGCAGAAGATGATCGATGACGCAGAGGCGTATTTGGACGACGGGGTGCGAACGGGACTGCTCAAACCCAGCCGCGACCCCCGCGCCAGGGCGAAATATTTGTCGATGACCGGCGGCGGCGCCTTCCTGCTGTACTTGCAGCTGCATGAAAACCCGACGGATCTGCGCGCCGTCCTCCGCGACTACGCCCGCGACATGACACTGCCCGCCCTCGAGATCTACACCGAAGGCCTGATGGCCGACAGCACCATGTACGACGCATTCCTGGCCGCCGATGAACAAGGAGAATCCCATGCCAGCTGAAAACTCCGTCAATGTCGCGCCCATCGAAATCCGCGGCCTGACCAAGAACTTCGGTTCGGTTCGCGCGCTGGACGGCCTCGATCTGACGGTGCGCGAAGGAGAGGTGCACGGGTTCCTCGGCCCCAACGGGGCCGGCAAGTCGACGACCATCCGCGTCCTGTTGGGCCTGGTGAAAGCCGACAGCGGAAGCGTTCGACTGCTGGGCGGCGATCCGTGGACCGACGCCGTCGAACTGCACCGCCGAATCGCCTACGTGCCGGGCGATGTGACCCTGTGGCCCTCACTGACCGGCGGCGAAACCATCGACCTGCTGGCACGCATGCGCGGCGGCATCGACGAAAAGCGCCGCGCCGAGCTGATCGAGCGCTTCGACCTTGATCCGCACAAGAAAGCGCGCACCTACTCGAAGGGCAACCGGCAAAAGGTCTCCCTGGTTTCGGCCTTCTCGTCGCACGCCGGGTTGCTTCTCCTTGACGAGCCCAGCAGCGGCCTGGACCCGTTGATGGAGAACGTGTTTCAGCAGTGTGTCGGCGAGGCGCGCGACCGAGGTACGACGGTCTTGCTGTCCAGCCACATCCTGGCCGAAACGGAGGCGCTGTGCGAAAGGGTGACCATCATCCGCGCCGGCAAGACCGTCGAGAGCGGTTCGCTCGAGTCCATGCGGCATCTCAGCCGCACCTCGATCAAGGCCGAAATGATCGGCGATCCGGGCGATGTCGCACGTATCAAGGGTGTTGAGGACGTCAGCGTCGACGGCAACACGCTGCGCGCCCAGGTCGACAGCGAAAGCCTGGGAGAACTCATCCGGGCGCTCGGCGACGCCGGTGTGCGCAGCCTGGTCAGCCAGCCCCCGACCCTCGAGGAGCTCTTCCTGCGCCACTACAACACCGCCGGCGCCGACGGTCAAAGCGCCCACAGCGAAAAGAAGGTCTCGGCGTGATGAGCACCGCAACCCTGGATCGGCCACGCCGCCCGGCGCACCCGGCGCCTCGGGCCGCTTCGAACTTCTCCGGAACGCTCGGGATCCTGCGGCTTTACCTGCGCCGCGACCGAATCTCCTTGCCGCTGTGGGTGTTGCTGCTGTCGGTGCCACTGGCCAGTGTCTACGTCGGCAGCATCCTGAAGATCTACCCCACCGAGGCCGCGCGCGCCGGGTTTGCGGCGTCCATCATGGCCAGCCCGGCCCAGCGCGCGCTCTACGGGCAGGTCTACAACGACAGCATTGGGGCGGTGGGTATTTGGAAGGCCGGGATGTTCCACCTGCTGATGGCGATTGCGGTCATCCTCACCGTGATCCGGCACACCCGCGCCGACGAGGAAACCGGCCGGACCGAATTGGTCGACTCGACCGCGGTCGGCCGGTACGCCAGCCTGAGCGCGGCGCTGCTGTTGTCGTTCGGGGCATCGATCGCCACCGGCGCGATCGGTGCGGCGGGATTGCTCACCACCGACATCCCGGCCGGCGGGTCGCTCGCGTTCGGGGCGGCGCTGGCGTGCTCCGGCCTGGTCTTCACCGCGGTCGCCGCGGTGACCGCGCAGCTGTCGCCGAGCGCCAGGTTTGCCCGCGGGGCCGCGTTCGCCGCGTTGGGGGCCGCGTTCACGCTGCGCGCCGTCGGCGACGCCGGTGACGGCCGGCTGTCGTGGCTCTCGCCGCTGGGGTGGTCGCTGCAGGTCAGGCCGTACGCGGGCGACCGCTGGTGGGTTCTGCTGCTGCATCTGGTGACGACGGTCGCGCTCACCCTGGTGGCCTATCGGCTGCTGGCCGGCCGCGACGTGGGCGCCGGACTCATCGCCGAACGCGCCGGTCCCGGCACCGCCGGACCGCGGCTGAGCAGCGTCGGCGGGTTGACCTGGCGGCTCGATCGCGGCGCGTTGCTGCTGTGGACGGTGGGCCTGTGTCTGTATGGCCTGCTGATGGGTAGCGTGGTGCACGGCATCGGCGACGAGCTGGGTGACAGCACCGTCGCGCGTGACATCGTCGCGCGGATGGGCGGTACCAGCGCTTTGGAGGAGGCGTTCATCGCGGTGGCGTTCACCATGATGGGCATGGTGGCTGCCGCGTTCGCGATCTCGCTCACCCTGCGACTGCATCAGGAGGAATCCGGCCAACGCGCCGAGACGACACTGGCCGGCGCGGTCTCCCGAACTCACTGGCTGGCAAGTCATCTGGTGGCCGCGCTCGTTGGGTCCGGGGTCGCGATGCTGGTCAGCGGCGTGGCCGGCGGGTTAGTCTACGGCCTCGCGGCCGGTGACGTCGGCGGCAAGCTGGCCATCGTGGTCGGAACCGCGGCCGTCCAGCTGCCCGCTGTGTGGCTGCTCGCGGCCGTCACGGTCGGGTTGTTCGGTCTGGCACCGCGGTTCACGCCCGTGGCGTGGGGCGTGCTGGTCGGGTTCGTCGCCGTATATCTGATCGGCGAGTTGGCCCGGTTCCCGCAGTGGCTGCTCGACCTGGAACCGTTCGCGCACATTCCGCGGGTCGGTGCCGACTTCACCGCCGCGCCGCTGCTGTGGCTGCTGGCCCTCGACGCGGTGTTGATCATCATGGGAGCCATGGCTTTTCGACGGCGTGATCTGCGCTGCTAGCAGGGAGGGGCTTATGAAGACTGGCCTTAAATTGGTGTCATCGAGCGTTATCGGGCTGGCCGTACTCGGCTTGATCCTGTTCGTACCTGCCGGCACGCTCAAGTATTGGCAGGGATGGGTTTTCATCGCGGTATTCACCGTCGCGACGATCGTCCCGAGTCTCTATTTGGCTAGAACGAATCCGGCAGCTCTGCAGCGACGCATGCGGGGCGGCCCACGGGCGGAAGCCAGAGCCGCCCAGAAATTCATCATTACCGGTGCGTTTCTGAGCCTTTTCGCGATGATGGCGTTGAGCGTTTACGACCATCGGATGGGCTGGTCGTCGGTGCCGGCTTGGGTGTGCGTGGTCGGCGATGTCCTGATAGTGGTCGGCCTGACTCTGAGCATGCTGGTGGTCGTACAGAACGGTTATGCGGCCGCCACCGTCAGGGTGGAGGAGGGTCAACAATTGGCCTCCACCGGTTTGTACAAGCTCGTACGGCACCCGATGTACGCCGCCAACGTGATCTTGATGGTGGGCATGCCGCTGGCACTGGGGTCATACTGGGGACTTTTGCTGCTCATCCCCGGAATGCTGGTGCTTGTCTTCCGCATCCTGGACGAGGAAAAGATGCTCACCCACGAATTGGCGGGGTACCGCGAATACGCGCAGCGGGTGCGCTATCGGTTGGTCCCCAATGTATGGTAGCGGCCAAGCCAACCTGCCTAAAGTATTGGCGTGGCCCAAAACCCGGGACCTGCCCTTGACCGGCCGTGGCGACGTCCCGGCGCTCTCCGGTACGCACTAGAGCGAATTCGCGGCGTCGCCAAACCACCCGTAACCGTCACAGATCCACCAACCGACATCGTTATCGACCGTGACGTCGGCGTCCCAACCCGCGACGGAACGGTGCTGCGGATCAATGTCTTCCGAAAAGGCGACGATAGGAATGAAGCCCGGCCGGTCATCTTGTGCATCCACCCGTACGGCAAGGATAATCTGCCCACTCGGCGTGGCAAGAAGTGGACGTTCTCGGTGCAATACCGGGTGTTGCGCCAGACCCAACCGGTGACCTTCTCCGCACTGACCGGCTGGGAGGCCCCGGATCCGGCGTCGTGGACCGCGCAGGGCTTCAGCGTGGTGAACGCCGACTCGCGCGGCTGCGGCCGTTCCGACGGCACCGGAAATCTGCTGTCGCACCAGGAGGCCGAGGACAGCTACGACCTCGTGCAGTGGATCGCCGGCCAGCCGTGGAGCGACGGCCGGGTCGTCATGCTCGGGGTGTCCTACCTGGCCATCAGCCAGTACGCCGTCGCCGCCCTGCAGCCGCCCGCGCTGCGGGCGATCTGCCCGTGGGAGGGCTTCACCGACGCGTATCGCGACCTGACCTTTCCCGGCGGCGTTCGCGAGCTGGGCTTCACCCGGTTGTGGTCGCGGAACGTGCGCCGCGATACGCGGCAGAGCTACGACCTCGAGCGGATGCAGGACAGCCACCCACTGCGCGACGACTTCTGGAGATCGGTGGTACCCGACCTGTCGGCGATCAAGGTTCCCATGCTGGTCTGCGGCAGCTTCTCCGACAACAACCTGCACAGCCGCGGCTCGATCCGGGCGTTCACCCGCGGTGGCTCCCCGCACGCCCGCCTCTACACGCACCGGAGCGGCAAGTGGGCGACCTTCTACTCGGAAGCCGCGGTGACCGAACAGCTCGAGTTCTTCCGGGGCGTCCTCGACGGCGCGGCCGGCTCCCGCGGCGTTCGCCTCGAGGTGCGCGAGGATCGCGACACCGTCACCGCGGTGCGCGAAGAGGCCGAATGGCCGCTCGCCCGCACCCATTGGCGGCCTTTATATCTGGCCGGAGCCGGGGTGCTCGCCCCCGAGCCGCCCCCGGAGGCCGGCAGCATCGCGTTCGAAACACTTTCCAAAGCAGCGGCATTCAGCTGGACGGCCGCCGCGGACATCGAGCTGACCGGCCCGATGGTTGCCCGGTTGTGGGTCGAACTGGACGGCTGCGACGACGCGAACCTGTTCGTCGGCGTGGAGAAGTGGCGCGACGGACGGTTCGTTGCATTCGAGGGGTCGTACGGCTACGGCCGCGACCGGGTGACCACCGGCTGGCAGCGGATCGCGCTGCGCGCGCTTGACCCGGAGCTCTCGCCGCCATGGGAGCCCGTCCCGGCATGCACCGAGCCGAAGCCGGTGTCCGCCGGCGAGGTGGTCGCGGTCGACGTCGCGCTGGGCCCATCGGCGACGTTGTTCCGCGCCGGCGAACAGCTGCGGCTGGTGGTCGGCGGGCGCTGGTTGTGTCCGACCAATCCGCTGATCGGTCAGATGCCCGCGGCCTACCTCAACTCACCTCGCGGTCGCGTCACGCTGCACTGGGGCCCGCGCCACGACGCGCATCTGCTGATCCCGGAGATCCCATGAGCGGCAGAGTCAGATCCAGACGCCCTTGCCGACCGCGACCACCCCGCCGGCGCTGATCGCGAAGCGTTCCCGGTCCTTCTCCAGATCCACTCCGATCATTTCGCCGGGCCCGACGACGACATTCTTGTCCAGGATCGCGTGGCGTACCACGGCGCCGCGGCCGACCCGGGCACCCGGCATGATCACACTGCCTTCCACGATCGCGCCGTCGTCGACCACGACGTTCGACGACAGCACCGAGTTGCGCACCGAGGCCGCCGAGATGATGCTGCCGGCACCCACCACCGACTCCTGAGCCGAGCCGCCGTTGACGAACTTGGCGGGCGCCAGGTTCTCCGACTCGCCGCGAATGGGCCAGCGCTTGTTGTACAGGTTGAACACCGGATGCACCGACACCAGGTCCATGTGCGCGTCGTAGAACGCGTCCAGCGTCCCGACGTCACGCCAGTAAGCCCGGTCGCGGTCGGTGGCGCCGGGCACCTCGTTGTCAGAGAAGTCGTAAACCGCGGCCATCCCGTCGGCCACCAGGTGCGGAATGATGTCACCGCCCATGTCGTGATCCGAGTGGTCGTCATCGGCGTCGGCGCGAATCGCGTCGATGAGCACCTTGGTGGTGAAGATGTAGTTGCCCATCGAGACAAACGTGGTCTCGGGGTCATCGGGGGTCCCGGGCGGTTCCAGTGGCTTCTCGACGAAACTGCGAATACGTCCGGAGTCGTCGGCGTCAATGCAACCGAACGCGGTGGCGTCGGCACGCGGAAACCGGATGCCGGCCACCGTTGCGCCGGCCCCGCTGTCGATGTGGAACTGGACCATCTGCTCGGGGTCCATCCGGTATACGTGATCGGCGCCGAAAACCACTATGTAGTCGGGGTCTTCGTCGTAAATCAGGTTGAGTGATTGATAGATCGCGTCGGCGGAGCCGGTGTACCAGCGCGGGCCGAGGCGCTGCTGAGCCGGCACCGGGGTGATGTACTCGCCGGCCAGGCCGGACAACCGCCAGTTCTGCGAAATATGTCGGTCAAGTGAATGCGACTTGTATTGCGTGAGAACGCAGATCCTCAGGTACCGGGCGTTGACGAGATTGGAGAGCACGAAATCGATCAGCCGATAGGCGCCACCGAAGGGCACCGCGGGTTTGGCTCGGTCCGCGGTCAGCGGGTACAGCCGCTTGCCTTCACCGCCGGCCAAAACAATGCCCAGCACCTGTGGCGCTTCCCTCATGGCTCAAACCTATCGGCCGGCGCTGACCGCTGCCAGAGGGAATCCTGCGATTGCCCGCTGTTCTGACGGGCTGTCCATCAAGGTAGTTGGACCCCCCACCTCCGCCCGACTCGCGGGCCGCATCGTCGCCGAACTCAACCCAGATTGTCCAGCTCCTCCTCGGCCCGACTCGCGGGCCGCATCGTCGCCGAACTACGGTGCCCCTATGCGGGTGGCGATGATGACTCGGGAGTACCCACCAGAGGTCTATGGCGGAGCCGGGGTACACGTCACCGAACTCGTCGCCCAGCTGCGCAGGCTGTGCGCGGTCGACGTGCACTGCATGGGCGCACCGCGTGCGGACGCATACGCGCAGCAACCCGACCCGCGCCTCCACGTCGCCAACCCGGCGCTGTCCACCTTGTCCGCGGACCTGATGATGGCCAACGCCGCGTCGGCGGCCACCGTCGTGCATTCGCACACCTGGTACACCGGCCTGGCCGGGCATCTGACCGCCTTGCTCTACGACATTCCCCACGTTCTGACCGCGCATTCGCTCGAGCCGCTGCGGCCATGGAAGGCCGAACAGCTCGGCGGCGGCTACCAGGTGTCGACGTGGGTGGAGCGGACCGCGGTGCTGGCCGCCGACGCCGTCATCGCGGTCAGCTCGGCGATGCGCGAAGACATACTGCGCGTGTACCCCACGCTGGATCCGAGCCTGGTGCACGTCATCCGCAACGGGGTCGACACCAATGTCTGGTATCCCGCCGGCCCGGTGCAAACCGGGTCCGTGCTGGCCGAACTCGGGGTCGACCCAAACCGGCCCACCGTGGCGTTCGTCGGACGGATCAGCCGGCAGAAAGGCGTCGCCCACCTGGTGGCGGCCGCGCACCGGTTCAGCCCCGAGGTGCAGTTGGTGCTGTGTGCCGGTGCTCCCGATACCCCGGAGCTAGCCGAGGAGGTTGGGGCCGCGGTAGCCGGGCTGGCCCGCGATCGCGATGCGGTGTTCTGGATCCGGGAAATGCTCCCCATCGAGAGACTACGCGAAATACTCTCGGCCGCAACGGTTTTCGTATGCCCATCGGTGTACGAGCCGTTGGGCATCGTGAACCTCGAGGCGATGGCGTGCGCGACCGCGGTGGTGGCCTCCGACGTCGGCGGGATACCCGAGGCGGTCGCGGACGGGATCACCGGGTCGCTGGTGCAATACGACGCCGACGACCCGACCGGTTTTCAGGCCGGACTGGCCGAAGCGGTCAATGAGCTAGTCGCCGACCCCGACAAGGCAAAGCGCTACGGTGAGGCGGGACGCCAACGCTGCATCGAGGACTTCTCCTGGGCGCACGTCGCCGAGCAGACGCTGGAGATTTACCGGAAGGTGTGTGCGTAAGCCGCCTTAGCTGGTGACGCCCTTGAGCTCGTCACCCAGGGCGGCGGCTTCGTCGGGTGTCAGCTCCACGACCAGTCGACCCCCTCCCTCGAGCGGTACCCGCATAACGATGCCGCGCCCCTCCTTGGTCGCTTCCAAAGGACCGTCTCCGGTACGGGGCTTCATCGCCGCCATCGAGTGCTCCCTCCAGATTCGAGCTGGTCCGGCTTCGCGGACCTGGCCGGCGCCGAGCATGCCCCGCCAGTGGATTTCCAGCCATACCCGACATTGAACTGCCAAATCACCCCTCCATTGTTCCCTATTCGGGTCGGCAGTTGCACAAAGACCCGCTTCTCCGGCCTCAGCAGGCTCTCAAAGCGCTTCTGCGGGCACCCAGCAACCGCGAATATGGTCGTCGACCATGCCGGTTGCCTGCATCAGCGCATAGGCGGTGGTCGGCCCGACGAAGCGGAACCCGCGCCGTTTCAGTTCGCGGGCCATCGCCTTCGATTCGGCAGTGACCGAGGGGATTTCGGACCCGTCGGCGGGGCGGGGGCGCGGTGGCGGCGCGAACGACCACAGCAGCTTGGACAGGTCCTCAGAAGATCCCAGGTCAGCGGCGGCGCGCGCGTTGGCGATCGTGGCGTCGATCTTGGCCCGGTTGCGGACGATTCCCTCGTCGGCCAGCAGCCGCTGCACATCGGCATCGGTGTAGCCGGCGACCGTCTGGATGTCGAAACCGGAGAAAGCGCGCCGGAAGTTCTCCCGTTTGCGCAAGATGATCAGCCACGACAAGCCGCTCTGGAAGGCCTCGAGGCTCATCCGCTCGAACAACGCCACCCCGTCGTGCAGCGGGCGGCCCCATTCCTGGTCGTGGTAGTCGCGGTACATCTCGAAGTCCGGCCCGGGCCGAATGGCCGCCCAGCTGCACCGAACCAGCCCTTGAACGCTCGAGTCGCTCACATTGTGTCCTGACGATCCTCGCCGTCCTCGGGTTCCACGGAATCGCGCTCGCCCTCGGTCTCATTCTCGGCAGCCGACGAGGCGTGCACCGCCGCCAGCTGGCCGCGCAGCGCCTCGAGCTCACGGGCGAGACGGTCCAGCACCCAGTCCACCTCGCTGGTCTTGTAGCCACGCAGCACCTGGGTGAACTTCACGGCGTCGACGTCGGTGCCGGTGACGCCGTAGGCGGGCAGCACCGTTGCCGTCGTCCCCCGGGGCAAGGGCGGCAGCTGCTCACCACGACCGAACAGCAGGCTGGCCGCGCCGAACAGCACGATCGCCACCAGAACCAGCACCACCAGGTACAGCAACACCAACGCCACGTGATTGATATTGCCCTACAGCGCCGACAACCCGGCGATCAGCGTGGGCGCCAGCCGTTCATCGGCGGGCGGTCCACCAGCGACACCGGCGAGGTGTGCTGGGTGTAGCCGTAACCGTCGGGGTCGTCGGCGAAGAACTGGGTCAACCCGACGCCGGAGTCGGGGATCCCGCAGCGCGAGAGCAGGGTCGCGATGACCTGGCGGCTCATCGCGCCCAGCTCGGACAGCGGCCGGTTGCGATGTGCCCGCACGCCGAGGTTGACCTGGGCGATCGCGTCCAGGCCCAATCGGTCGAAGGTGTCCACCAACATGCCGATCTCCACGCCGTAGCCCGGGGCGAACGGCAGCGATGTCAGCAGTTCCCGGCTGGCCGCGTACTCGCCGCCGAGCGGCTGCAAGATGCAGCCCAGCTCCGGCCGCAGCGCCGCCAGCAACGGCCGGGCCACCAGCTCGGTCACCCGCCCGCCGCCGGTAACCCCCGCACGGCCGCCCGCATCGCCGACGTTGAGCGGCCGTCGATAGAAGCTCTTGACCAGGTGAATCCCGTCGCTGGCGAGCAGCGGGGCCACCAGCCACGGCACGAACATCGGGTGCGGGTTGATCAGGTCGGAGTCGACGAACACCACGATGTCGCCGCTGGTGGCCGCGAGCGAGCGCCACAGCGCCTCGCCCTTACCGGGCCTGATGGGCACCTCGGGCAAGGCCTGCTCGCGGCTGACGACGCGGGCGCCGGCGGCGATGGCGCGGATCTCGGTGTCGTCCGTTGAGCCGGAGTCGAGCACGATCAGCTCGTCGACCAGCCCGTCGACCAGCGGCGAGATGCTTTCGATCACCGACTCGACGGTTTCTTCCTCGTTGAGGGCCGGCAGCACCACCGAGATGGTCCGCCCGGCCTTCGCCTCTTCCAGCTCGCGGACCGTCCGACCGGGACGGCTCCAATTGCGGTTGGACAACCAGACGTCCCCGGGCCGCGCGGCGAGCACGCCGTCGCTAGCGAGAGTCTACCAGCTCCGATGCCGTCATGCGAGCCCCCTCACCGTGCGCGCCGGCGGGCGTGTCCCCTGGATCGAGGACACCATCTCCAGCACCCGGCGGGTGGCAGCGACCTCGTGCGCCCGAAACATCCGGACGCCGGCCGCCGCCGCCAGCGCGGTGGCCGCCAGCGTCCCCTCGAGCCGTTCGGTCAGTTCCACACCCAAAGTCTCCCCGACGAAGTCCTTGTTGCTCAAAGCGAGGAGCACGGGCCATCCGGTATTAACAAGATCGCCCACGTGGCGCAATAAAAGCAGCCCGTGGAAGGTGTTCTTGCCGAAATCGTGGGCCGGGTCGATCAGCACCCGGTCGCGGGCCACGCCGCAGGCGACCGCCCGCTCCGCCGCGGCCGTGACCTGGCGAATGGCGTCGTCCACCACGCCGCGCGTGGTGGTCCCGTAACTTACCCGGAAGGGGCGCGTGCGCGGCAGCGCGCCGCCGGTGTGCGAACACACCAGGCCGGCCCCGAACTCCGCGGCCACCTCGGGCAGGGCCGGGTCGATGCCACCCCAGGTGTCGTTGATCAAGTCCGCGCCGGCGGCGCAGGCCACCCTGGCCACCCCGGAGCGCCAGGTGTCGACGCTGATCAGCTGGTCGGGGTAGGCGCCGCGCAGCCATTCGATGAACGGCGCCAGCCGGGCGATCTCGGTGTCCTCGTCGACGCTCTGGCCGGGGCCCGCCTTGACCCCGCCGACGTCGATGACATCGGCGCCGTCGGCGATGGCCCGGTGGGCGGCGCCGCGGGCGGCCTCGTCGCTGAAGGTCGCCCCCCGGTCGTAGAACGAATCCGGGGTGCGGTTGACGATCGCCATGATCAGCGGGCGATCCCCCGCGACCGGTCGGCCGCACAGAGTCGACTGCACGCGTCTATGGTGCCTTGTCACCCCGGGGGAACCAGAATTGGTGTCGGACAGGCCCCGCCAAGCTCGGCGTCGACAACCCCACCTGGGCTGGCGCTCAGGCCCGGCAATCGCAAATCACCGACTCCTGATCCCAGCGCATTCTCCGGTGGGGCATGTGCCCAGCCAGGTGCCTGGGCGCGCCAATAAATGGGGAATATTCCCCATCAACTGCCCCCGTTCACCGGCGCACACTTCATCGTGAGCGCCCTGGCGAGGCCACCGCCACAGCGATGGCACATCCGGACATGATGCGGCTGTCGCTGTCGTTTCCCGGTCTCGCCCGGGCGCGCTGAATCGACGGGAGGCGGCGATGTCGTTTGTGATTGCGGCGCCGGAGTTCATGGCGGCGGCGGCCACGGATTTGTCCAACATCGGCTCGGCGCTAAGCGCCGCGAACGCGGCGGCGGCGGGCCCGACCACCGGGATGCTGGCCGCGGGGGCCGATGAGGTGTCGGCGGCGGTGGCGTCGTTGTTTTCCGGGCATGGACAGGTGTTTCAGGCGCTCAGCGCGCAGGCGGCGGCGTTTCATGCCCAGTTCGTGCAGACGCTCAATGCCGGCGGGGGTGCCTATACGGCCACCGAGGCGGCCAACGCCTCGCCGTTGCAGACGGTGTGGCAAGACGTGCGGGGGGTGATCAATTTGCCCACCGAGCTGTTGTTGGGGACCCCGTTGATCGGCAAGGGGATCAATGGTGCGCCGGGGACCGGGCAGGCCGGCGGGCCGGGCGGGCTGTTGTTCGGGCCCGGCGGTGACGGTGGGTCCGGCGCGCCCGGGCAGCCCGGCGGGCGGGGCGGTAACGCCTGGTTCGTCGGTAGCGGCGGCCAGGGCGGCGCCGGGGGGACAGGCACCACCGGCACCGCGGGCACCGCTAGCACCAACGGCGGCCACGGCGGCGTCGGCGGGGTCGGCGGGGCCGGCGGCAACGGCGGGCTGATCTTCGGCAACGGCGGTACCGGCGGTGTCGGCGGTGTGGGCGGACTCGGCGGGGCCGGCGGGGCCGGCAGCTCCGGTCTTATCGTCGGCAACGGCACCGGCGGCGGCCAGGGCGGCAACGGCGGTATGGGCGGGGTCGGCGGCCAGGGCTCGCCCTTGTTCGGCCATGTCGGCCTTGCCGGCAGCGGCGGCACTGGCGGCAACGGCGGCCAGGGCGGCCAGGGCGGCACCTCATTTTTCGCCGGCAACGGCGGCCACGGCGGCGACGGCGGGCCGCCGGCATGGGTGGCAGCGACGGCGGCATCGGCGGCATCGCGGGCACCGCCGGCGACGGCGGCAACGGCGGCAACGGCGGCGATGGCGCTGGCATCAACACCAGCGGCAACGTAATCGAAAGCGCCGGCAAGGGCGGCAACGGCGGCGCCGGCGGCGACGGCTACAACGGCGGCAACGGCGGTACGGCCGATATCAACGGCGGCCTCGCCATCGGTGGCGGCGGCGTGGGCGGCCATGGCGGCCATAGCGTCAGCGGCGGTGGTCCCGGCGGTTCCGGTGGTGCTGGCGGCGGCGGCGGTGCCGCCAGCACCGGTGCCAGCGGGGCAGGGATCACCGGCGGCCAGGGCGGCTTCGGCGCCAACGCCCAAGGCGGTCTCGGCGGCTCCGCCAGCGGCGGCTCCGACACCGGCGCCGTCGACTCCGCCGGCGGGGGCGGCGGCGGAGGAGGAGGGGCGGCGGCATCAACGGCGGTACCGGCGGCGGCGGTGGCGGTACCAGCGCCACCGGTGGCGGCTTCAGCGGCTTCAACGGCGGCGGTGGCGGCGGTACCGTCGGCGCCGCCGGCAACAGCGGCATCGACGGTGCCGCCGGCGGTGCCGCCGGCATCAGTGGTGGTGGCGGCGGCGGGGGCGCCACCAACGCAGCGGGTGACTTCGGCGGCGCCGTCATCGGCGGCGACGGCGGCCACGGCGGCTAGCACCGACGGGACCATCCGTCACGCGAGTGTGCGGCCAGCCGCACACTCGACGCCGAACATGCGGCTGGCCGCACACTCGGCGTAAGCGGCGGCCGAGTCAGCCCTGCGGCCGCTTACCGGCCGCGACCTCTTCCGGGTAGTCGTCGTAGTACGGCACATAGCCCTCGTCGCGGCCCGCCAGGACGTACAGCGGATCCTGCACGCCGGAGCCGTAGGCCTGCTCGCGCAGCTCCACCTTGTGGCTCTTGAACGTCGTGGTGTGCTCCAGCGACTTCACCACCCGCACGAACAACGGCAGCGCGTATGCGGGCAGCTCGCCGAACACGGCCCGGGCCAGGGACTGGCCGTCGAACTCGGCGCCGTCGCGCAGCTGGACCGCGGCCATCCCGGCGCGGCCACCGGTGCGCGGAATCTCGACCCCGAACACCGTGCACTCCTCCACGGACTCGTCGGACGCCAGCGCCGCCTCGACCTGTGTGGTGGCGACGTTCTCGCCCTTCCACCGGAACGTGTCGCCGAGCCGGTCGACGAACGCGGCGTGACCCATGCCCTGCGGGCTCATCACGTCGCCCGAGTTGAACCAGCAGTCGCCCTCACGAAAAGCGTTGCGCACCAACTTCTTTTCGCTCGACTCCTTGTCGGTGTAGCCGTCGAACGGCTGCAGCCGGTTGACCCGGCTGAGCAGCAGGCCAGGCTGGCCCGCGGGCACCCGGCGCACCCGCCCACTGTCGTCGCGCAGCGGCTCGCCGGTGTCGGGGTCGTATTCCACGTAGGCCAGCGGCATGGGAAAGACGCCGGTGCTCCTCGGCACGTTGAAGATGTTGATGAAGGCGGTGTTGCCCTCGCTCGAGGCGTAGAACTCGCAGACGCGCGCGATCTTGAATCGTTTGGTGAACTCGTCCCAGATCTCCGGGCGCAACCCGTTGCCGGCGATCACCCGAACCTTGTGCGTGCGGTCGGTCGGCTTGGGCGGTTGGTTGAGCAGGTACCTGCAGATCTCGCCGATGTAAATGAACGCCGTGGCCTCGCTGGCGATCACCTCGTCCCAGAACTTCGACGCCGAAAACGACTTGCCCAGCGCCAGCGTCGCACCGGAGTTGATCACCGACGACAACGCCACCGTCAGCGCGTTGTTGTGGTACAGCGGCAGGCAGCTGTAGAGCGTGTCGGAGCTTTTCAGCCGCAATCCGATGCCGCCGAATGCGGCCAGCGCCTTCAGCCACCGCAGGTGCGTCATCACGCTGGCCTTGGGGAAACCCGTCGTCCCCGAGGTGAAGATGTAGAACGCGGTGTCCCTGGCCTGCACGGCCGACGCCGACGCCGGGTTGGAGGCCGGGGCGCTCGCGGCGAATCGCTCCAGGTCCTCGACCGTCAGTGTCTCGGTGGCGCCCGTGCCGCCGCATTCGGCGACGGCGCTGACCAGGTCGGTCTCCGCGATCAAGACCTTGGCATCCAGCAGGCCCAGGCTGTGCGCCAGCACCTCGCCGCGCTGGTGGTAGTTGATCATGCCGGCGACGGCGCCGCACTTGACCGCGGCCAGCATCGCGAGCACCGCGTTGGGCGAGTTGCGCAGCATGATCGCGACGACGTCGCCGCTGCCGACGCCGCGCGCGGCCAGCACCGCGGCGTCCCTGTTGGCCGCCGCGTTGGCGTCGCGGTAGGTCAACTGCTGGTCGCCGAACCTCAAGAAGACCCGGTCACCGTAGCGAGCGGCCCGTTCCTGGAACACCGTGCCGATCGATTTCCTGGAGCCCGGCTGGGCCAGCAGCCCGGTCAGCGCTCCCCGCACTATCGCCGGCATGTCGGCCAGGACGCCCGGCACCCGAGACGCGATATCGGTCAGTCTGACCGCCGTCCGTGCTCCCGCGTCGTGATCCGACACTGATCCCTCGTTTCCCCTCGGCGCCTTCCCGCTGACCTCAGGCGGGTGCGCACGCCTCCACTGCGGCACCCACCTTATCGACCAGCACCACCCGGTCCATCGCCGCTTGCGCGATGTAGCCGCTGTCGACCAATCCGCACAACCACAGCCACAGGCCTTCGTAATGCCCAAAGGGGTCCAGCAGCACGATGGGTTTGTCGTGCACGCCGAGATAACCCGTGGTCCATGCGTCGAGCAACTCGTCCAGGGTGCCGACGCCCCCGGGCAGCACGATGAACGCATCGGCGCGGTCTTCCATGACCTGCTTGCGCTCGCGCATGGTGTCGCTGACGATCAGCTCGTCGGCGTCGGCGTCGGCGACCTCGAGGCGCATCAGGTGTTGCGGGATGACGCCGACGGTCCGGCCACCGCGGGCCCGCGCGGCACTCGCCACCGCACCCATCGCCGAGACCCTGCCGCCGCCCCACACCAGGGTCCAGCCGCGCTCGGCGATCGCCTCGCCGAGTTCCGCAGCGAGCTCAAGCAATTCGGGATGTTCCGGGCCCGACGCGCAATACACGCACACCGCCCATTCGGGAGACGGATCGCGTCGGAGGCCCATACAGCGAAAGGTAGACCACGCCCGCTGCGGCACGCACGCCGCGCGCAATAAAATCCGCCCCGTGCCGATTCGATGGAATGTCCCCCAACACGAGGCGGCGTTGGAACGGCTGGGCGTCGCGCTCAGAGACGCAACGCGGGGCGGGTCCGTCGTGCTCGGGCCCGACGGCTGCGGCAAGTCCACCTTGGCCCGATTGGCCGCCGAGGGCTACGGCCGCTCGCACCCGGCCACGTTCACCCGGTGGGTCACCGGCACCCCCAGCGAGCGCGCCGTTCCGTTCGGGGCGTTCAGCCATCTGGTCGCCATCTCCGACATCGGAAAGCCCGCAGCGCTGTTGCGGGCGGCCCGGGCATCGCTGGCCGGTGACGATCGGCAGGGGGATCTGCTGCTCGTCGTTGACGACGCCCACGAGCTGGACGTCCTGTCCGCGACGCTGGTGTACCAGCTGGCGCTGGCCGGCACCGCCCGGATGATCGTGACCGCGCGCGTTGACGCCGCACCCGAGGCCATCGCGGCGCTGTGGACCGACGGCCTGCTGGATCGGATCGACATCGAGGCGCCCGGCGGGGCCAGCACGCCCGCCGAGGTCGACGCCTTCATCGCCGAGTTGCCCGCCGCGGCCCGGACGGTGCTGGACTATCTGGCCGTCGAGGAGCCGCTGTCGCTCGCCGACCTGACCGTCCTCGCCGGTGACGGCGCGGTCGGCGAGGCGCACGACTTCGGCGCGGCGGAAACCCGGGTGCGCGGCGAGAGCGGCGACGACCCGGTGGTGTACACCGCGCACCCACTGTTCGCCGACCGAGCGCGTGCCGCGCTCGGGGCCGACGATGCGCGACGACGACGCACCGAGGTCGTCGAGCTGCTGTCGCGGCACCCGTCGGACCGCCTCGTCGACCGGCTGCGGCTGGCGTCCCTGGCGCTGGACAGCGACGCCCCCCAGCGCGTCGCCGAGGTCGTCGCCGCCGCGCAGCAGGCGTTGCGGCTGGGCGACCTCGCGCTCGGCGAGCGACTGGCCCGCTCGGCGCTGGACCGGTCCGGCGGGCTTTCGGCGCGGCTGGCGCTGGCGCATGCCCTGGCGTGGCAGGGCCGCGGCCGGGAGGCCGACGCGGTGCTGGCCGGCGTCGACCCCGCCGCGCTGGCCGAGCCGGCGCTCATGGACTGGACGCTGCTGCGGGCGGCCAACCAGTTCTGGATGCTCAGCGAGCCGGAGCGGGCCACCGCGTTTTTGCGGACCATTCGCAGCCGGGTCACGGATCCGGGCCCGCGCACCACCCTCGACGCGCTGAGCGCCACCTTCGCGATGAACGCGGGCAACGTCGGGCACGCCGTCAAAATCGCCCGCGAGGTGCTGGCCTCACCGTCGGCCGACGACCAGGCCGTGGCCTGGGCCGCCAGCGCCGCCGCGCTGTGCGCGGCGCGGCAGGGCCGTTTCGACGACGTCGAGCCGCTGGCGCAGCGCGCCCTGGCGGCCGAGCATCCCGGGCTGCTGCGCTTCACGATCGGGCTGGGTCAAACCACCGCACTGTTGATGGCGGGTCGGCTCGACGAGGCGCGGCAACTCGCCGAGCAGTTCACCGACTTCGCCGAACTGCAGCAGCCCGGCCGCGCCATCGGCGAGGTCCTGCTGGCGCACGTGTTGATCGCCGACGGCGAATTCGCCCGGGCGGCGGCGTTGCTGGGCCCGGCGGCCGCCACCCTGCAACGCACCGGCTACTCGTGGGGGCCGCTGTCGCTGATGCTGCTGGCCACCGCGCTGGGCCAGCAGGGCGACACCGCCGCGACGGCAAAAGCCTTGAGCAGAGCCGAATCCCGGCACGGAACCAAGTCGGCGCTGTTCGCCCCGGAGCTCGGTGTGGCGCGGGCGTGGCGGTTGGCCGTCATGCGCGACTCGCACGGCGCGGTGGACGCCGCCCGCGACGCCGCGCGAATGGCCGAACGCGGCGGGCAGCCGGCCGTGGCGCTGCGTGCCTGGCATGACGCCGTCCGCCTCGGTGACATCCGTGCGGTGGATCCGCTGTCCCGGCTCTGCGGCGAGATCGACTGCGCGGTGGGCCGGATCGCCCTCGCGCATGCGCGCGCGTTGGCGGCCGGCGACGGCGCGGCGCTCCTCGCGGTGTCCGACGAGCTGGCGGCGGTCGGGATGCGCGCGGCGGCCGCCGACGCCGCCGCGCAGGCGGAGCGATTGGGTCGCCGATAGCACAAACGGGCGCGCCGCATTGTGCGCGAACCGTGACTCGGCCGTGTTACCACAGTGACTATTACGCCTCACTGTTTCCAGAGTGATTTCGCTTGCTGCAGTTCACCCGGGGGGTTGGAGGCACGATGCGTATCCGCCCTTCCCGTGCGGCCAGCCTGGTCGCGGCCGGCCTGCTGATCGCCGCGCTGACGACTGACGCAGCGTCGGTCGTTGCCCCGCCGCCCGCCCACGCCGCGCCCACCGGGCCGACGCTGCCGCTCGGCCACATCGGCCGTTGGATGACCGACGCCGACGGTCGCGTCGTCGTCCTGCACGGGCTCAACCAGGTGTACAAGGTGCCGCCGTACGAACCGTCGGCCGACGGGTTCGGCGACGACGACGCGGCTTTCCTGCAAGCCAACGGCTTTAACGCGATGCGGGTGGGCGTCATCTGGGCGGCCGTGGAGCCGCAGCCCCTCACCTACGACGACAACTACCTCGCCTCGATCGCGCAGACCGTGGCGACGTTGGCATCGCACGGCATCGTCAGCCTGCTCGACTTCCATCAGGACCTCTACAACGAGGCGTTCCAGGGCGAGGGCGCGCCGGCGTGGGCGGTGAAAACCGGGGGCCTGCCCAACCCGCAACTGGGCTTCCCCGGCAACTACTTCCTCAACCCCGCCGAGGAGTTCGCGTGGAGCGCCTTCTGGCGGGACGCCCCGGCACCGGACGGGATCGGGCTGCAGGACCACTACACGCGCGCGTGGGCACACGTCGCGTCCTTCTTCCGCGGCAATCCGGGAGTGTTCGGCTACGAGGTGCTCAACGAGCCGTGGCCCGGCTTCATATGGGAGGGATGCTTCAACCCGGTCCTGGGCTGTCCGCTGCAGGACCACAAGCTGACCGTGTTCTACCGGAAGGTCGTGCCGGCGATTCGCGCCGCCGATCCGACCACGCTGGTGTTCTTCGAGCCGAACACGTTGTCCGACGAGGGAATCCACACCGACGTCGGCAGGGTCGTCGACCCGAGCACCGGGTTCTCCTTCCACGACTACTGCGCCATCGAATCGGTGCTGCACAAAAACATCACCTGCCGCTTCGAGGACGGCCTCACGATCACCAACGCGAGCCTCTACGCGGACATCAACCACATCCCGCCGCTGTTGACGGAGTTCGGCGCCACCAACGACCTGAAAAACCTCGCCGAGGTGATGCGCCACACCGACCGGCACCGGATGGGCTGGCTGGAGTGGGCCTACACCGGCAACGACAAGACGAGCTCGTCACCGACCGACCAGGCGCTGGTTTTCGACCCCAGCCAGCCGCCGACCGGCGGCAACGTCAACACGGCCAAGCTCGCGGTGCTCGCCGCGCCGTACCCGCAGGTGGTGGCGGGCACGCCGAAGTTCTGGTCGTTCAATTCGGGCACGTTCCGGCTGTGCTACACGACCGAACGCGCCGACCGCGCGGCCCGCTTCGCCCCCGGCGCCCAGACGCTCGTCTCGGTGCCCCCCATCGAGTATCCGAACGGCTACCAGGTGAGCGTCACAGGCGGACAGGTGGTTTCGGCGCCCAACGCGCCCGTGCTCGCCGTCGTGGCGAACCCGGGCGTCGACACCGTCGACGTGGTCGTGAGCCCGTGATCCGCCGAACGTCACGCTGGTGTGACGTGCGACATCCAGTGTCACGCTGGCGTGACACTCGAGCGAGAAGTCGCTAGGCGGCCAGGTAGCGCCGCAGCATCTCCACCGCGGCGGTGATGTTGGCGACCGGCACGCTTTCGTCGCGACGGTGCGCCAGGTTGGGGTCGCCCGGCCCGAAATTGACCGCCGGTGTGCCCAGCGCGGCGAACCGCGCCACGTCGGTCCAGCCGTATTTCGCCCGGACCCGTCCGCCCGCGGCTTCGACCAAAGCTTTGGCAGCGGGCTGGGACAGGCCGGGCAGCGCGCCCGCGGCGGCGTCGGTCTGCTCGATCCGGACGTCGAGGCCGTCGAACACGTCGTGCACGTGTTGCAGCGCCGCGGCCACCGACCGGTCGGGGGCAAAACGGAAGTTGACCGTCACCGAGGCCGCGTCGGGTATCACGTTGCCGGCCACTCCCCCGTCGATCCGGACGGCGGACAACCCCTCGCGGTAGGCACACCCGTCGATGTCGACGGTGCGTGCGGTGTACCCGGCCAGCCGGTCCAGAACGGCGCCCAATTTGTGAATCGCGTTGTCTCCCAACCAGGACCGGGCCGAATGGGCGCGGGTGCCCGCGGCGCTGATCACGACGCGCAGCGTGCCCTGACAGCCGGCCTCGATGTAGCCTGCCGTGGGCTCGCCCAAGATGGCGACGTCGGCGGACAACCAGTCCGGCAGCTCGCGTTGGATGCGGTTCAAACCGTTTGCCGCCGCGTCGATTTCCTCGCAGTCGTAGAACACCAGCGTCAAGTCGTGGGCCGGCTCGGCCACCGTGGCCGCCAGATGAAGAAAGACCGCGTCACCGGATTTCATGTCTGCGGTGCCACAGCCGTACAGGTCGCCGTTCTCGCGGTAGCTGGGCAGGTTTCCGGCCACCGGAACGGTGTCGAGGTGGCCGGCCAGCAGCACCCGCGACGGCCGCTGGTGGTGGGTGCGAGCCAGCACGGCGTCGCCGTTGCGGATGATCTCGAAACGGGACGTCTGGGCGCGCAGCGCGGCCTCCACCTCGTCGGCGAGGCGGGCTTCGTTGCGCGATTCGCTGGGAATGTCGACCAGCGCCGCGGTCAGCTCGATCGGGTCCCCGAGCAAATCCAGCACTACTCCAGCCTACTGGCCAGCGCGGATCTCGTGCGGCACGCTTATCCCGCCGTGGTGCGTTCGTCCACCACGTACGCCCGCGTCGCGGGGCGATCGATGAAGTTCTCTTCGTCTCGGGCGATTTCATCGTCGCCAAGGCTGGCCGTCCATGCGAGCAACTCGTCTCGGTCTACGAAGACAAGTTCCGTCATGCAGTCAAAGCCAATTTCATCGCCTTCGATGTTGAAGGCGTCCCCGCGCTGGATGTAGTTGCGCTTGTAGACCGTCGGCGTGAATGCCTTGCTCAATACGAGCGGTACGTGGTTGTTCTCGTAATAGTCGGCGAACTCCTCCGCCGACAGACCAGCCCTTCGCTTCAGGTATCCGAATACCTTGATCATGGACGACTCCTGCTACTCCTGAACATCGACGATCGTCGGTGAGGCCCCGAGCGTCAACGCCGACGGTCGTCGGGCTCATCCCTCATACATGGGCACGGGGGCGGACAGCGCGGCGGCGCCGGGCGCGACCCGAGACGTAGCGGTAGGTCGCGAGCAAGTAGCGTGTCCGCCGTGACTGGAGCTGCAGGCATCGGGCTGGCGACGCTGGCCTCCGACGGGTCGATCCTCGACACCTGGTTTCCCGCACCGGAACTGACGGAGTCGGGCACCAGCGCCACGTCGCGGCTCGCCATGTCGGACGTTCCCCCGGAACTGGCCGCGCTGGTCGGCCGCGACGACGAACGCGGCACCGAGACCATCGCCGTCCGCACGGTCATCGGCTCACTCGACGAAGGCGCCGCCGACGCCTACGACGCCTACCTGCGGCTGCACCTGCTGTCGCACCGGTTGGTGGCGCCGCATGGGCTGAACGCCGGCGGCTTGTTCGGTGTATTGACCAACGTCGTCTGGACTAATCGCGGACCCTGCGCGATCGAGGGTTTCGAGGCGGTCCGGGCGCGGCTGCGCCGCCACGGGCCGGTGACCGTCTACGGCGTCGACAAGTTCCCGCGGATGGTCGACTACGTCCTGCCGACCGGGGTGCGCATCGCCGACGCCGACCGGGTGCGGCTGGGCGCCCACCTGGCGCCGGGCACGACGGTGATGCACGAGGGGTTCGTCAACTACAACGCCGGCACCCTGGGTACGTCGATGGTCGAAGGCCGCATCTCGGCCGGCGTGGTGGTGGGCGACGGGTCGGACATCGGTGGCGGGGCCTCGATCATGGGCACGCTGTCCGGCGGTGGCACGCAAATCATTTCGATCGGCAAGCGGTGTCTGCTGGGCGCCAACGCGGGCCTGGGCATCTCATTGGGCGACGACTGCGTCGTCGAAGCGGGGCTGTATGTCACCGCGGGCACGAAGGTCACCACGCCCGACGGCAAGGCGGTCAAGGCGCGCGAGCTCTCCGGCGCCGACAACCTGCTGTTCAGGCGCAATTCGGTCAGCGGTGCGGTCGAGGTGGTGGCCCGCGACGGCCGCGGCATCGCCCTCAACGAGGACCTGCACGCCAACTGAGCTATCGGCCGCCGGCGGGCCGTTCCAGCGCGGAAGGCACGTGTTCCAAACCGGCCCCGAGCGCTGCCATGCCGTTGGTTTCCGGCAGCAGATAGGTGCACACCAGGCTGACCAACGTAAGGGCGGCCAGCATGAGGCCGATCGCCCAGCTGCCATAGGTCGCCAGCAGCGTCCCGGCGATCAGCGGCGGCAAGGCGCCCCCGACGACGCCGGCCAGATTCACCGCCAGCGCCGCCCCGCTGTAGCGGTAGCGGGTGGCGAAGAGTTCGGGAATGAAGGCCCCCGTGGGGCCGGAGCCGATGGCGGCGATGGCGAACATGCCGAGGACCGCGACCGCGTACAAGACGTGGTTGCGGGTGTCCATCAACGGGATCACCACGAACGACCACGGCAGGCACCCGGCCCACCCGATCAGCATCATGCGGCGCCGCCCGAATCGATCGCACAGGCTGGCCGAGAGCGAGACGAACGTGATGCTCACCAGCCCGGCCAGCGCGCCGACGGACCAGATGAAGGTGCGCGAATAACCGAGGTGGGTGTGGGCGTACACAGTGAGGTAGGTGTTGCCCATGTAGACGAAGCTCAGGGCGGCCAGGATACTGCCGCCGGCCAGCACAATCTCCCGCCGTTGCAGGCGCAGCAGTTCCGCGATCGGCGCCCTGGGGACCAGGTTGCGGGCCTTCTCCTCGGCGAACACCGGCGTCTCGTCGATGTTGAGCCGCACGTACAACGCGATGCCGATCAGGGCCGCGCTGAACAGGAACGGTAGGCGCCATCCCCACTGCATGAACGCGGGGCTGTTCTCGCCGATGCTGAAGTTGACGCCCAGAAACGTCAGGCTGGCCATCACCCCCGCGGTGCCGCCGCCGAGCAGGGTGTATTTGCCGTACCGGCCCCGGTGGCCGGGCGGCGCGTACTCGGCGCTGAGCAGCGCCGATCCCGCCCACTCGCCGCCGACGGCGAATCCCTGCAGGAGCCGCAGCACGATCAGGATCAACGGGGCCGCCGTGCCGATCGCGGCCGTGCTGGGCACCAGGCCGACGCTCACGGTCGACACGGCCATGATCAGCAGCGTGGCGATCAGGGTTTTCTTGCGGCCCAGCCGGTCCCCGAAGTATCCGAACACGGCGGCGCCCACCGGCCGCGACAAGAACGCCGTCGCAAACGTCGCCATCGAGGCGACCGTGGCCACCGTCGGGCTGAGGCGGGGGAAGAACACCGTAGGAAACACCAGCGCCGCCGCGGTGCCGTAGATGAGGAAGTCGTAGAACTCGATCGCCGACCCGACGAGACACGCGGCCGCGACCCGCCTCAACGGTGTGGACCCGGGCCCGGCCACAACCGTCGCGGCGGCGCCACCCGGGCGATTGGGCTCACCCATCGAGTCCGCCGGGTGCTCGGCTGCGTCCATTCACTTTTACGACGGTAGGTGAAGGTTGGCGGTCTCGCTCGACAGAAAAGCTGGCAAAATCCTGCGTGTCGCCCAAAGGGCTTCATCAGAGGTTGGGTGCCCGGTAGAAGTTGGCGGGGTCGAACTCGGCTTTACCTCTGGCAACCTCGCCGACGGCTTCGAGCACCTGGTACAGCTGATCCAGGCCGGCGTCGCCGACGCGCTCGCGGACGGCCCGGTCCAGCGCGGCCGGGGCGCGCAGCCGCGCGGTCACGTGCCCGGTCGCCTTCGGGGTGAGTTCGACCACCTTCTCCCGCTGGTCGGTGCTCGATGCGACGGCCCGGACGTAACCCCGCTGGCTCAGTTCGGCGACGATCTTGCTGGCCTGGCGACTGACGTCGAACTGTCGCCCCATCTCCGAAATCGTGATGGCCCCGGTTGGGCGTAGAGGGCGAACACGTAGTTCATGGCGGCGCGTCGCTCCGGGTAGCCCGCGGCCTCCATGTCGGTATCGATCCGGTGGACATAACTCCACCAGGCGATCGGCAGCGCCTGGCCCAGATCGGTCTGCGGCGACCTAGACCCAGAACTGCGACCGGCCCGGTGTTCAGCCCTCGGATAGCAACTGCTTCTTGAGGACCTTGCCCATCGCGTTGCGTGGGAGCGCGTCCACGAGGCGCACCTCGCGGGGCCGCTTGTGTATCGAAAGTTCTTGCGCGACATAGTTGATCAGCTCGTCGGCGTCCAGCTCGGACGAGCCGACGACGAATGCGACGATGCGCTGGCCCAGGTCCTCGTCGGGCAGCCCGACGACGGCCGCCTCCTGCACGCCGGGGTGCCCGAGCAGCGACGTCTCGATTTCGCCCGCGCCGATGCGGTATCCGCCGGACTTGATCAGGTCCACGGACTCGCGGCCTACGATGCGGTGCATGCCGCCGCCGTCGATGACCGCGACGTCACCGGTGCGGTACCAGCCGTCGGCGTCGAAGGCTTCCGCGGTGGCCTCGGGCCGATTCAGATAGCCGTCGAACATCATCGGGCCCCGAACCTGAAGCCTCCCAACGGTTTCCCCGTCGTGCGGGACCGGGTTATCGTCGTCGTCGAGCAGCCTGGTCTGCACGCCGGCGACCGGCAGGCCCACCCAGCCGGCGCGGCGCTCGCCGTCGGCCCGGGTGGAGATGGTGATCAGCGATTCCGAGGCGCCGTACCGTTCGATGGGCTGATGCCCGGTGAGCTGCGACAGCCGGTCGAACACGGGCACCGGCAGCGGCGCGCTGCCGGACACCAGTAGCCGCGCCGGCCGCAGCGCCTCGGCCGCCGGCCCGTCGGCCACCACCCGCGACCACACGGTGGGAACCGCGAAGAACAGCGAGCCCGAAGATTCCGAGCAGGCTTTGGCATAGCCGGCGGGAGTGGGTTTTCCGGTGTGCACGAAGCGGTTTCCGATCCGCAGCGACCCCAGCAGGCCCAGCACCAGTCCGTGCACATGAAACAGTGGCAGGCCGTGCACCAGGACGTCGTCGGCCGTCCACTGCCACGCCTCCGCCAGCGCGTCGAGGTCGGCGGCGATCGCCCGGCGGCTCAGCTGCACGCCCTTGGGCAGCCCGGTGGTGCCCGACGTGTAGATGATCATCGCCGTGGCATCGGGCGACGGCTCGGGATAACGGTGCCAGGAGCGGGCGTGCAGCCGCACCGGAATGTGCGCCAGCCCTTCGAGATCTTCGGGTTCGGGACCCAGCCAGGCCTGCACCCCCGAGTCGGTGAGCATGTGCCGGCGTTCGGCCACGCCGACGTCGGCGGGCACCGGGACGAAGGGCACGCCCGCGATCAGGCAGCCGGTGATCGCCAGCACGGTCGACGCGGACGGCGTGGCCAGGACCGCAACGCGATCCGCGCCCCCCACCCGCTCGGCCACCGATGTTGCGGCGCCGACCAAGTCGCTGCGACTCAGCGCGACGCCGTCGATGCTTACTGCGTCCGCGATGTCGGTGGCGGTAACGGCCGAGGGATTTAACGACGCGAGCAACACGTGAGCAGGTTACCCGGCGAAGTCAGGCCTGCTCATCCCAGATCTTCACCAAGGTGGACAGGATCTCCTCGCCGCGGCCGAGCCCGGCCAGATGACTTTCTTCCGGCAGGTGGAACAGCTCCGCGTCGGGCAGCCGGGAGACGACGTGCTCCCCGTGCGAGAACGGGATGATGTGGTCGTGGTCGCCGTGCCACCAGCGGACCGGGACCGTCACCTCGTCCAGCCGGAATCCCCAGTCGCGGGCGAACAGGATGACGTCGTTGAACGGCGCCGCCAGCTGCCTGCGGCTGCCGTTGAGCAGGTCGTCGAGGAACATCGCCTTGAACTCCGGGCGGGTCAGCAGATGCCGGTCGGCCTCGGGAGAGGCCAGGGCGTACAGGTCGAGCGCGGTGGATGCGACCGGCCGGATCGACTGGACCAACAGGCTGGCGCCCACCCGCAGCGGGTTACCCCCGAATCTCAGCAGCGGCGCGACCCGCAGGCCGAGGGTCATCGCACCGCCGCTGATCGCGTCCGGTCCCTGCGTCGGCGCCACCCCGCCGAGCACACCGGCGTCCACCACCCGGTCGGGTAAGCCCGCCGCGCACGCGAGGGCGTACGGACCACCACCGGACAGGCCGACCACGGCCATCTTGTCGATCCCGAGTGTGTCCGCGATGGTCCGCAGGTCGTCGGCGAACGCGGCGATGTTCTTGTACCGATGCGGCGTCGACGAGCCGATGCCGGGCCGGTCGATGCCGATGAGACGGATGTTGTTTTGTTCGGCGTAGACCCGGGCCTCGGTCGGGATCTGCCGGCGGGCGCCGGGAGTTCCGTGCAACCAGAAGACGGCGCGACCCCATGGGGCACCGAACTCGGCGAAACCGATTTGGCGGTCCTCCCCGACCGCGACGTTTCCTTCGAGCTTGGGGCGGGCAATCGCGAGGACCATGCCCAGCAGCTTTGCATGTGACGAGTCGTTTACCAAAGGCTCACAGGGAGCCACTCGCTTCAGGTTGTTGACCGTTTCTCGAAACCGCTATCACAGGCGATATCACTTTTCGAATCGCAGTGCGCCCTATCCGGCGGTGCTGAGGTGACGCGTGTGACTGAGGCTAGGCGTTCAGCACCCGGTCGCCGATGACCCGTTCGGCTCGCAGGGTTTCCAGCTCGTCCTCGGAAAGCCCCAGCCCGCGCAGGATCTCGTCGTTGTGCTGGCCCAGCGTCGGCGGGGCGGTGCGGTGGTGATGGGCCGGCCCGGGGGTGATGCGAAACGGCCAGCCGGGATAGCGGTGCGCTCCGGTGATCGGATGCACGTGCTCTTCGTAGTATCCGCGCGCGTCGAGCTGGCCCCCGATCAGGTCGCGGTCATACATCCGGTCGCCCGCGATCACCTGCTCGGCCGGGATGCCCTGGACCCGAAGGGTTTCGACGATCGCCGTCGGCGTCTGGGTGCGGGTCCACGCGGCGACCATTTCGTCGAACACGTCGTGGTCGACCACCCCGTCGTCGGGCACCGACAACGCCACCCAGACTCCGTCCGCGCCGGTCGGGTAAACACCCTGGAGGTAGCCGCGCCGACGGTTGCCTTCCCGCGGACGCACGACACCGTTCATCGAGTACTCGATCACCGGCTCGCCGGTCACGCATGCCGCGACTTCGATCTGGGCGATCTCGATCAGCTGACCAATACCGGTGCGGCTACGGTGCTCGAGGGCGGCCAGCAGCGCCACCCCGGCGTGCAACCGACGATGGGATCGGCGGGTCCCTGCGGGTTGCACGGCGGCCCGTCGGCGTAACCGGTGACAGCCGACATCCCCGAGGTCTGCTCGATGTTCAGCGCCCAGCCGACGTAGTCGCGCCAGGGACCCTGCAGGCCGAAGCCCGGCATCCGCACCACGATCACGTCGGGCTTCAGCGACACCAGTGAGTCGTAGTCAAGGCCGAACTGCTCGACCACTCGTGGCGAGAAGTTCTCGATGACGACGTCGGCCTCCGCGGCCAGCCGACGGGCGATGTCGAGTCCCCGCGGCGAGGTCAGGTCGAGCGTGAGGTCGCGCTTGTTGAGGTTGGTGCCCTGCCAAATGGCGCTGCGCTCATACCAGTCGTCGCCCTCGTGGGCGAACGCCCCCGAGTAGCGATGCCCGTCGGGCCGCTGGATCGACTCGATCTTGACGATATCGGCGCCGAACGCGCCCAGGTAGCAGGTCAGATACGCCCCGGCCCAAAACGTGGTCAGGTCGAGCACGCGCAGCCCGGCAAAGGGCAGCGGTCCCTCGGCCATCGACAGCGAGTGGCCGTCGGTGGTCCAGGGCTCGGCGCGCGCTCCCAGGGGTGGAGCCGGAAGAGGCTGCGCCACCGGCGTTTTCGAGAACCTGAACGCCGGCCCGGGCCGCCGGAACGACCAACCGGGTCCCCCGGCTTCGACGCTCCCGCCGCACCCGCCCCAGACGAAGAAACCGCGCTTGGCGTACTGCGGACAGTCCAGGACGCTGGCGCCGTCGTTGACCCGCGCGGCCGGAATGCGCAGCGCCTGGCCGAGTTCGACGATCTCGGCAACCGTCTGCTCGGCCAGCAGTGGCTCCGCCTTCGCGAAGAATTCGTCGCGCTCGGGCCCGCCCATCATGATCGCGATCTGGTGCTCGCCGTACTCGGGCAGGCCGAGCATCGCGCACACGTCCAGCCAGTGCTGACCCGTCAGGCAGTTGATCCCGACCCACCCGTCGGCGGCCCGCACGACACCCAGCATCGGGGCCGACCGCAGGTTCGCCGGCAAGCCGAGGCGTTGCATCCGCTGCGCCATCAGCATCGGATACGGCAGCGTCGACAGCAGCGCTTCGGCCTGCGAGACGTCGACTTCCCTGACTTCCCTGACGCCGCCGGTGGGCGGCAGCCGCAACGCGGTCAGCGCACCCAGCGCGGCGTAGGCGCCCGCCACGTACTCGGAGATGCGGGCGCCAACCTGGACCGGTGGGCGTTGCGGATCCCTGGCGGTGATCCACCCGGAAGCCGCCTGCAGCGTCAGCGGCGTGGCCCGCCGATTACGCCAGGGTCCGGTCTGACCGAAATGAGAAATGCGGAGCAGCACCAGGTTCGGGTTCAGCCGGGCCAAGGTGTCTCGGTCCAGCCCCCAGCCCTCCAGCGTTCCGGGCGCGAAATCCTCGATGAGCACATGCGCCCGTGCGATGAGCTCCCGGGCGGCCGCCATGTCGCCCGGCGCGGCCAAATCGAGGGCGGCGCCGCGTTTTCCGGCGTTGAGGTACTCGAACAATCCGCAGCGCTGCGGGTCGGAAACTCCCTCGGGGAACGGGCCCCACCGGCGCAGCGGGTCGCCGGCGGGCGGCTCGATCTTGATGACCTCGGCGCCGAGGTCGGCGAAAAGCTTTGCGGCGTAATGACCTGAAATCTCGTTGGCGAGTTCGACGACGTGGAGCCCGGCGAGGGGTCCCGTCATGCGGGGATCCCGATGGCCTTCACCTCCATGTACTGGTGCAGGCCGCTGACTCCGCCGCTCTCGCGGCCGAACCCGCTCAACTTGAAGCCTCCGAACGGTGCGTCACCGGGCCCCACGCCGTTGACCGCGACCTGGCCGGTGCGGATGCGGCGGGCAACGCCGACGGCCCGATTCACGTCGGCGCCCCACACGGCGCCGGAAAGTCCGTAGCGCGAGTTGTTCGCGATCGCGATCGCGTCGTCGTCGTCGACGTAGCGGAGCACCGACAGCACGGGCCCGAACACCTCCTCCTGGGCGATCGTCGAATCCGGATCGACGTCGGTGAGAACCGTTGGCTCGAAGTAGAAGCCGACATCCAAGCCGGCCGGGCGACCGCCGCCCGTCGCGAGCTTCGCTCCGTCGTTGACCGCGCCGTCGACGTGCGCCTGAACGCGCTGTAACTGAGCCGCGCTGATCAGCGGGCCCATCTGCGCCTCGGGGTCCTTGGGGTCGCCGACCTTGACGTCGCGGGCAAGCGCGACGAGCCGGTCGACGACGTCGTCGTGTAACGAATCGGGAAGCAGGAGCCGGCTGTGCAGGATGCAGGCCTGCCCGGCGTGCAGTGAGCAACAGTCGAACAGCATCTGCCGCAGCATTTCGTCGGTCACTTGCGTGTCATCGAGGACGATGCTCGCCGACTTTCCGCCGCACTCCAACAACAGGCGCCTCATCGCGTCGCCCGCGGTTCGCATGACCTCACAACCGACGGCCGAGCTGCCGGTGAAACTGATCATGTCGATGCGCGGATCGGTGGTGAGCAGCTTGGCGGCGTCGAGACCCGACGGCGTGACGACATTGACCACACCGGGCGGAATATCGGTGTGCTCGTCGATGATGCGGGCGAGCGCAAGCCCGGCGAGCGGCGTCAGCGGCGAGGGCTTGAGCACGACGGTATTGCCGGCGGCCAGGGCGTTGTTCACCTTCATGACATTGAGGCAGTGCGGGAAGTTCCACGGCGTCAGAATCGATACGACGCCGAGCGGCTCGCGTCGCAGCAACGTGGTTCCGGCGCCGATTCCGGTGACCGGCTCGTCGATCAACTTCGTGGCGAGCTGGGCCGCATGCATGGACATGTATCCGGCGCCGTCGATTTGCATCATCCGCTCAGTCGAAACGCAGCCCCACTCCACCTGCGACAGCGCGAAGAACTCGTCGGCGTGCCTCAGCAGCGCGTCGCCGAGCTGATTGAGGCAGCCGGCCCGGTCCTCGGGGCCCATGTTCGCCCACGGCCCGCTGTCGAAAGCCCGACGCGCGGCGGCGATCGCCTCGCCGACCTGCGCGACGCTCGCGTCGGGCGCGGTGGCGATGGATTTCTCGGTGGCCGGGTCGATGTCCTCGTAGCGACCGCCCTCCGGCTCGACCCATCTGCCGTCGATGTAGAGCTGGTGAGTGTCGACAAGTGGTCCCGGAGGTTGTAGCTCGGCCATGCGCTTCCTCACCCGAACGTCGGTCATCTAACCACTTGGTGTACACCCCCGCACCGCTTGCGTCAATCACCAATCTCGCGAATTCCGCACTATTGCACGGCATTGCGCGTGTATTGACAGGGACAGCCGGCGCGGGGTAGACACAACGGGCAGACACATACGAGCAATGTGTCGGATCGCCTGTTCAGGGAGGCTTGCCGTGCAGACTACTTTCCCACTGCACTCCCCCGACTTCTACGCGGGCGATCCGTACCCGGCGTACCGGGAATTGCGCGCCACGTCGCCGGTGTGCTGGAACGACGTCACCAACTTCTGGGCGCTGCTGAAGTACGAGGACATCCGCTTCGTGACGAGCAACCCGGCCATATTCTCGTCAACCAAGGGCATCACCATCCCCGATCCGCACATGCCGAGCCCCGTGCAGCCGGGCAGCCTCATCTTCACCGACCCGCCGCGGCACCGGCAGATGCGCAAGCTGATCAACGCGGGATTCACCCGCCGGCGGGTGGCCGTCCTCGAGCCGAAGATCCGTGAGATCGTGCGGGGAATCCTCGACGGCGTGCAACCCGATTCGGTCCACGAGTTCGCCGAAGAGATCGCGGCCCCACTGCCCACCCGGATGATCGCCGAACTCATCGGCGCCCCGCCCGACGACTGGGAGCAGTTTCGGGCGTGGTCGGACGCGGCCACCGGCACCGCCGACCCGGAGATCCAACTCGACCCCCTGGTGGCCATGGGAGAGCTTTTCGAGTACTTCCAGAAGCTGATCGCGGCCAGGCGCACCGAAGCGCGCGACGACCTGCTGTCGGTTCTGGCCGGCGCCGAGATCGACGGGCACCGACTGACCGACGAGGACCTGCTCAACTTCGCGTTCCTGCTGTTGGTCGCCGGCAACGAGACCACCCGCAATCTCATCGCACTGGGCACGTTGGCGCTGATCGCCCACCCCGACCAACGTCGCCTGCTGATCGAGGATCCCACGTTGATCCCGGGCGCCGTCGAAGAGATGTTGCGCTGGAACAGCCCGGTGGTGCACATGGCGCGCACCGCGACGACCGACGTCGAGATACGGGGGCGGCTGATCGCCGAGGGCGACACGGTGGTGATGCTCTACGGGTCCGCCAACCGCGACGAGGACATCTTCGGCGCCGACTCGGAGGAGTTCAAGGTGACGCGCCACCCGAACCCGCACATCGCGTTCGGGTGCGGTGAACATTCCTGCGTCGGTGCGCAATTGGCACGCCTGGAGGCGTCGGTGATGTTCGACGAGCTGCTGCGGCGCTTCCCCGGGCTGGAGTTGGTCGGCGAGGTCGACCGGATGCGGGCGACGATGGTGCCCGGCGTGAAGCGAATGCCGGTGCGGCTCGGGACGGCCGGCTGAGTGATGGAACTGGACTACACGCCCGAGCAACAGCAGCTACGCGCCGAGATCCGCGCCGCGCTGGAAGAGGTGATGACGCCGCAGCGCAGCGCCGCGGTGAGCGAAGGCATCGAGGGCGGCCCGGCGGTCCGGGAATGCGTCCGCGCCCTGGGCGCCGCAAACCTGCTCGGCGTGGGCTGGCCCAAAGAGTATGGCGGCGGGGGATTCTCGGCGATCGAGCAATTCATCTTCTCCGAGGAGGCACAGCGGGTCAGCGCCCCTATCCCACTGGTAACGCTCAACACCGTCGGGCCGACCCTGATGCAGTACGGCACCGACGAGCAGAAGGGGAGGTTTCTGCCGGCCATCCTCGACGGCAGCGTGGAATTCGCGATCGGATACTCCGAGCCGGAAGCGGGAAGCGACCTGGCGTCGCTGCGCACCACCGCGGTGCGCGACGGTTCGGAGTACGTGATCAATGGCCAGAAGATGTTCACCAGCGGCGCCGCGTACGCCGATTACATCTGGCTGGCCGCGCGCACCGATCCGAACGTCAAGAAGCACAAGGGGATTTCCATCTTCATCGTGCCCACCTCGTCGCCCGGATTGTCCTGGCAGCCGCTGCGCACCATGCCGGGCATCTCCACCTTCTACACTTTCTACGACAACGTTCGGGTCCCCGCGAGTGCCATCGTGGCCGGCGAAAACCAGGGGTGGCAACTGATCACCACGCAGTTGAACTTCGAACGCGCGGCCCTGGGCAATCTCGGAGCGCTCGAGCCCCTGTTCGAGAAGACCCTGGACTGGGCCACCTCCACCGACCTCGACGGCGGCCGCGTCATCGACCAGCCGTGGGTGCAGCTCGCCCTCGCGAGGGTCGAAGCGCAGGTCGCCGCGTACAAACTCGTCAACACGCGGGTCAACGCGGCCATGGCTAAGGGTCCGAAGGGGGTGCTCAGCATGGGCGAGGCATCGGCCGCCAAGGTCTTCGGTACCGAGCTGACGCAGCAGGTCGCCCGTCAGCTCCTGGAAGTGCTCGACCACAACGGTTCACGCTCCGGCGCCGACGCACCGCTGCGGGGGGCCCTGGAATCCGCCTACCGGTTTGCGGTTATCAACACGTTCGGCGGCGGAGCCAACGAGATTCAACGCGACATTATCGCGATGGCCGGGTTGGGCATGCCGAGAGCGCCCCGAGACCTTCGGGCCCAAAGATAAGGTGAAGCCAAGTCAGGAGGACGATGACCGATCAAGACACCGACGTGCACGCCAAGCTGCGCGCGCTCGTCGGCCGGCCCACCGGCGGGACCGGAAAGCCTTCGGTGGCACCGGATCCGGTCAATCAACCGATGATCCGGCACTGGGCCCATGCGCTCGACGACATGAACCCGGTCTACCTCGATCCGGAGTTCGCGGCGTCGTCGCGGTTCGGCGGCATCGTGTCGCCGCCGGTCATGCTGCAAACCTGGACGATGCCGTCCCCGAAGCTGGAGGGGATCGGCGACCGGGGTGGCGCACCCGTCGAGATCCTGAGCAACCCAACGGCGTTCCTCGATGAGGCGGGGTACACCAGCACGGTGGCGACCAACTCGGAATTCGATATCGAGCGCTATCCCCGCCTGGGCGATGTGATCAGCGCGACGTCGGCGTTCGAGGACGTCTCCGAGGAAAAGAAGACGGCGCTGGGGACTGGCTTCTTCCTGACCTGGGTGATCACCTACACCGATCAGAACGGTGAGGTGCTGGGGCGACAGCGATTCCGCGTGCTGCGATTCAGGCCGGAACGCTGATGGCGCCCCGCCTGGCACCGGCGATCAGCCCGGACACCGAGTTCTTCTGGAACGGGCTGCACGAGCACAAACTGCTGATCCAGCGCTGCAGCGGATGTGGGGCGTTGCGCCACCCGCCCCGCCCCATGTGCCCCAAGTGCCGTTCCCTGCAGTGGGACGCGATCGAGTCGTCGGGCCGCGGCACCATCCACAGCTACGTGATGCCGCACGAACCCCGGTTCCCCTTCTTCGACTACCCCTACATCGTCGCGCTGGTGGAACTCGACGAAGGGGTGCGGCTGGTTTCCAACCTGTGCGGCATCGACCCCGCCGACGTCACGGTCGGGATGCCGGTCGAGGTGTACTACCAGACCTTTGATAACGACCTCGTGCTGCACCAGTTCCGGCCGCGCGGGTAGGCGGCGCAATGGATTTCACGTTCACCGAAGAGCAAGAGACGATCGCCAAACTCGCCCGGGATATTTTCGAGCGCCGCGCCACCCCCGAACGACTGGCCGAACTGGAAGCCGCCGAGACCCGCCACGACGCCGCGCTCTGGAAGGAGCTCGCGGCCGTCGACCTGCTAGGCGCCGCCTTGCCGGAAGCGGTCGGCGGCTCGTGCCAGGTGGGCGGCGGCTTTGTGGAACTCGGGGTGCTGCTGGCCGAGGTCGGCTGGAGCGTCGCGCCGGTACCCGTCTACGCGACGCTGGCGCTGGGCGCCGACCCGATCGCCCGGCACGGAAGTTCGGAGCAACAGCGACGGTTCCTGCCCGGCGTCGTCGCGGGAACCCGCATCCTGAGCGCGGGCCTGCAAGAGCCAGGCCGCTCGGATCCTGCGGTTCCCGCCACCACTGCGCGCCGCGACGGCCCCAATTGGCGGCTGGACGGCTGCAAGGAGCTGGTGCCGGCCGCCCAAATCGCCGACACCGTCCTGGTTCCGGCGGCTATGGATGACGGTGAAGTGGGTGTGTTCCTGTTGGCGACGGATGCCCGGGGCGTCGAGGTCCGGCCCGTCGCGACAACCAACCGCGAACCGCACGCCGACGTATTCCTCGATGGTGCAACCGTTTCCGCGGAGGACCGCCTCCCCGGCGACGGCGAGCAACTTATCCGTTCGCTCTACACCCGCGCCCTCGTCGGTCTGTGCGCGATTCAGCTCGGGGTCTCCGATCGGGCGTTGCGGATTGCGGCCGGCTACACGAGCGAGCGTGAGCAATTCGGCCGTGCGATCGGCAGCTTCCAGGCCGTGCGGCAGCGGATGGCCGACGCCTTCATCGACGTGGAGGCCATCCGGTGGACCACCTGGCATGCGGCCTGGTTGATTGCACACGGGCGGCCCGCCGACCGGGCGGCCCGCATCGCGAAATTCTGGGCCGCCGAGGCCGGCGCCCGGGTTGCCGCCACCACCCAACACGTCCACGGCGGCATCGGGATAGACGTTACCTATCCGCTGCACCGCTACTTCCTGTGGGCCAAACACAACGAGCTCACCCTCGGTCCCGCCTCTGCGCAGCTGGCCAGCATCGGCAGCACCTATCCGGAAGGAAACCGATGACGACCGCCAAAGCCCCCACCACCAGAAAGACCCGGCAGTGGGCCGACATCAACGTCGGCGACGAGGTGACCCCGCTCGAAATCCCCATCACTACAACGATGATCGTCGCCGGCGCCATCGCCTCGCGGGACTTCATGCCGGTGCACCACGATCGCGACTACGCCAACAAGCAGGGCTCACCCAACCTGTTCATGAACATCCTTACCACCAACGGGTATTGCGTCCGCTTCCTGACCGACTGGGCCGGACCCGAGGCGATGGTCAAGAACCTGTCGATTCGCCTCGGTGTGCCCTGCTTCCCCGACGATCCCCTGCGCTTCACGGGCAGCGTGACTTCTAAGACTAGGGGTTCAGCGGGGTCCGATGGCGAGAACTTCGTCGAAGTAACCTTCAAGGGCTCCAACAGCCTTGGCGACCACGTCTCCGGTACCGCGGTGCTCAGCCTGCTCGACGGAGCCGGCGCATGAGTCGCTCGCTGCCCGGCAGTTGCGCCATCGCCGGGATCGGCCAGACCGAGTTCTCCAAGGAGTCCGGGCGCAGCGAGCTCCAATTGGCTTGTGAGGCGGTCAGTGCCGCGCTCGACGACGCCGGCCTGGCACCCGGCGAGGTCGACGGCATGGTCACCTTCACCATGGACGCCAGCGATGAGATCGACGTGGCGCGCAGCATGGGCATCGGCGACCTTACCTTCTTTTCTCGCGTGCCACACGGCGGCGGGGCGGCGGCGGGCACCGTGGTGCACGCGGCGATGGCCGTCGCGACCGGCGTCGCCGACGTGGTGGTGTGCTACCGCGCGTTCAATGAGCGGTCAGGCATGCGCTTCGGCGGCAGCGGGCGCACCAGCGCCGAGACCCCGCTGTTCATGGCGCACTACGCGCCGTTCGGATTGCTCACGCCCGCAGCCTGGGTCGCGCTGCACGCCCAGCGCTACATGTCGGCGTACGGGGTGACCAACGAGGACTTCGGCCGGATCGCCGTCGTCGACCGCGCGCACGCGGCGCGCAATCCCGACGCCTGGTTCTACCAGCGCCCGATCACGCTGGAGGAGCACCAGAATTCCCGGTGGATCATCGAACCCGTGCTGCGACTGCTGGATTGCTGCCAGGAAAGCGACGGCGGGGTCGCGCTGGTGGTGACCAGCGCCGAACGCGCCCGGGACCTTCGCCAGCCGTCGGCGGTGATCACCGCGGCCGCCCAGGGCGCGGCCTACGAGGGCGAGATGATGACCAGCTACTACCGCCAGGACATCACCGGGCTCCCGGAGATGGGGGTGGTCGGCGACCAGCTGTGGCGCGATTCGGGCCTCAAGCCACAAGACATCCAAACCGCCTTCATCTACGACCATTTCACGCCGTTCGTGTTCACGCAGCTCGAGGAGCTCGGCTTCTGCGGGCGCGGCGAAGCCAAGGACTTCGCCACCGTCGAGCGGCTGTCGCTCGGTGGGGAACTGCCGATCAACACCAACGGCGGGCTGCTCGGCGAGGCCTACATCCACGGCATGAACGGCATCACCGAGGGGGTGCGGCAGGTTCGCGGCACCTCCCACAACCAGGTCGACAACGTCGAGCACGTCCTGGTCACGTCGGGAACCGGCGTGCCGACCAGCGGCCTGATTCTCGCGCCTGCCGATTGAGGGGGGAGCTCATGCCCAAGCTCGCAGTATTGGCCGCGGTCGGGGGTCCGATCGAGCTGGCCGAATTTCCGCTCACCACGCCCGCGCCGGGAACCGCGGCGCTGAAGCTGCGGATGGCGGGGATCTGCGGATCCGATTTGCACATCTTCCGCGGTGAGCTGCCATTGCCTTGTCCCTTCGCCATGGGTCACGAGATGGTTTGCGAGATAGCCGAACTCGGCGCAGGGCTGGCCACCGACGCGACGGGCAAGCCGCTGGGGGTCGGGGACCGGGTGGTGACGCCCTACTTTTGGACCTGTGGACACTGTCACGCGTGCGCGCGGGGCCGGTCCTATGCGTGCCAGAACCTGATGGCCGGCGAATACCGCACCCACGAGCAGGAGCCGCACTTCGTCGCCGCGCACGGCGAGTACTACTACACCAGTCGGCGGCAGCCATTGTACAAAGTGCCCGAGGACCTCGCCGACGAGGCCGTCGCGCCGCTCAATTGTGCCCTGGCCCAGGTGTTGTTCGCACTGCGCGACGTGCGGCTCGGCGACACCGTCGTCATCCAGGGCGCGGGCGGGCTCGGAATCAACGCCGCCGCCGTGGCCCGAACCGCGGGCGCGGCGGCGGTTATCGTGATCGACAAGATCACCGAACGGCTTGACGTCGCATCCGATTTCGGCGCCACTCATTGCATCGACGCGAGTTCCATCTCTACTTTCGAGCTGACCGAGCGGGTTCGTGAACACACCGACGGCATCGGGGCCGACTGGGTGCTCGAGGTCGTCGGTGTGCCGGGCGTCATTCCCGACGGGGTCGGCTTTCTCAACAACGGCGGCACCCTGCTCGAGGTTGGCAACATCGGGATGGGACGCACCTTCGAGCTCGACCCGAGCGCCCTGGTGTATGGGAACAAGTCCGTGCGCGGCGTGATGCTCTACGACCCGGTCACGCTGGCGATCGGCCTGTCCTTCCTGCAGCACACCAACTTTCCATTCGGGCGGCTGATGCCCAAGCCGTTCCATCTCACCGACGTCAACGCCGCCTTTGCTTCGGCCGATGCCGGGTTGGTTCCGCGAGGGGCGTTGGTGCCGTGACGACTCAGGCTTCCGCTTTGATCCAGGCGACCGACACCCGGGAGCTCATCGTGGAGTCCGCGTATGCCTGCTTCCGCAAGCAGGGGCTGCAGAAGGCGACGATCGTCGACATCGCCAGGACCGCCGGCGTTTCCCGCAGCACCATCTACGAGTACTTCAGCGACAAGGCCGCCATCATCGAAGCGTGCGCCGAACACGCCTCCGAGCGGTTCTATTGCGAGATGTCCCGAGCGATGGACCAGGGCAGCTCGCTCGAGGACAAGTTGAGCCGCACCGCGGTGTTCGTGACCCAGGCGCGGCGGGTCATCGCCTCCGAGAAGTACTTTGACGAAGATGCGATCAGCCTGCTGCTGACCAAAGACGCCGCGGTGTTGCTGCGCGAGTGCGTCGAGTTCTTCGCGCCCTACCTATCGGCCGCCAGGCTCACCGGCGAGGTTCGCAAGGACCTCGACATTGAGGCCGCCGGTGAATGGTTCGCGCGCATACTCTTCTCGCTCTTCAGCACTCCCTCATCGACGCTGGACATGGATGACCCCGAGGTGGCATCGGAGTTCGTGCGCGCACACGTGGTACGCGGGTTCGCCAGCGATCGCCCGCGGCCCCGGCGCGGTTAGTGACCCCTTCGACTGTGCATCGTGGGCGTCGAGTGTGCGTCCAGGGCGGGATTTGCGACTTTCCGGCCGTGCGCGCACACTCGAATACCTGAGCGCACACTCAGCGGTGCTGTTGGGGCCAGACGGTGTCGGCAACATGAACCGGTCGGCCATGGCCGGGCAGTAGATGTGCGACCGGTAGCTCTTCGAGACGCTTGCGGGTGGCGGCCGCGCTTACCGCGTCGACGATTTCCGGTGTGTGCCAAGCCTTGCCGCGAACGGACAGCACGGCGTCGCCGGACAGCAGCGTCCGGGTAGTCGAATTCCATAGCGCGATGCTGTCATCGGTGTGACCGTCCGCGTTGACCACGATCCAATCCGGCGCGCCGGGCAGCGGCTGCCCGTCGGCAAGGCCACCGCCGGGCGGTGGACCCGCCCAGCGCATGCCGGCCGGTGTGCCATATCCCGCTACCCGAGCACCGCTCAGGAGGCCGGCCGCACCGACTCGATCGAATGGCTGGTCGATGAAGGTGGGCCAGATTCGCGCAGCCCGGGCCGGGGTCGGTGTGCGCGGTCGCGCTCCATCGAGATAAGTAAGCGTGGTCGCGGGCAACCAGATCGGCGCGCTGTGGCGGGTGGCCAGTTCCGCCGCACCGGCCACGTGATCGCTGTGTCCGTGCGTCGCCACCACTGCGTGTAGGGCTCCGCCGAGCCGATCCAGGACGGCCGCCAGATCCCTGGCGACCCGCGGTAACCCGGCGTCGACCACCACCACGCCGTCACGGCTCTGCAGGACATAGCAGTTGAAGATCCAGCGTGAAAGCCGGGTGATGCCGAGATCAGGCATGTCGTCGATGACCAGGCTCATGGCCGAGACGCTACGCCTGGCGCGGCTGAGGTTCTATCGCAAGGGGCGGAAGAATCCGCGGATGTCGTCGACGAGCAATTCGGGTTCCTCCATCGGAGCGAAGTGGCCGCCTCGGGGCATCAGCGTCCAGCGTGTGAGGTTAGCGTGGGCCATTGCGACGGTTCGCGGCACATGGCTGAGTTCACCAGGGAACACGGCAATTCCGATAGGCGCTTTTAGCGTGGGCCGGCCATCGTGGGTGGCCGCCCAGGGCACCCGGAACGAATCGGCGTAGAAGCGAAATGCGCTGGCCACGCTTCCGGTCAGCCAATACAGGCAGAAACTGGTGATCAGCTCGTCGTAGGTGAACCGCTGCAACACCTGGCCATTGCAGTCGCTCCACATCGCCCGGCGGTGCAGCATCCAGGCGGCCAGTCCGATCGGCGAATCCTGCATAGCCCAACCGAGTGTTTGCGGCTCCAGGGTGTGCGTGAGGAAGTGCGTCATGTTCGATGTCGGATCGCGCTGGCGGTCGTAGTTCTCCACTTCGTCCTCGGCGAAATCCTCACGGCCGTAGACCACCTCGCCCAGTAGCGCCGGATAGGTCAGATGGCCACCGATTAGCCGATCGGGGAATTCGTGGGCAAGCTGAGCGGTGACGAAGGCGCCGGAATCGCCGCCGTGCGCGCCAAAGCGGTGGTAGCCGAGGTCTTCCATCATCGCCACCCAGATGCCCGCGGTCTGCTTCCAGCCGATCCCCGCAGGCGACGGACAGGAAAACACCGAGCCCGGTAGCGAGGGAACAACGACGTGGAAGCTGTCGTCAAGATCTCCGCCAAACTCCTCCGGTCGTGTCAGCGGTTCGATGATCTTCGCGAAGTCCCAGAAGGTCCAGGGCCAGCCATGGGTGAGGACTATCGGCATTGGCGACGGGCCGGATCCGCGCGCGTGCAGCAGATGAACTGTGGCGCCGTTGATCTGGCCGCGCAGATGTTGCCACCGGTTCATTGCCGCTTCCTGCGCGCGCCAGTCATAACAGTCGCGCCAATAGTCTGCGAGCTCGCGCAACACCTGGCCCGGCACACCGTAAGTCCACGCCGGGGCGCTGGGCTCGTCGGCCCAGTCGATGCTGGTCAGTCGCTGCCGTAGCAGCGCCAGGCGGTCGGCGGGAATGTCAATCGTGAACGGTTTCAAAGCCGCGAGCGCACGTCGGGAACGACAGGGGTGACACCGGTGGGCGGCGTGAGATCGAGCAGGCCCGCCATCAGCTGAACATGTAGACCGGTCTGGAGTTGTTGGCGCGCAATGTCGGCGGGCATCCTGCCTTGCGCGACGAACATCCCGAATAGTTTGGCCATGATCGCGGCCAACCGGTAGGCGCCGAAGACCAAGAACCAGTGCAGGTCGGCTGCCTTCGATCCGGTCACGTTTTCCCACAGATGGATGAACTCATCGTGGGAGCCGATGCCGTCCAAGTCGCGGGATTCCGGTGGCGTCATGATGATCCACCAGGCGAGGTCGGCCTGCGGGCCGGCCAGTGACACCAGATCCCAATCGAGCAGCCCGACGGGCCTGTAGTCGCGGTAGATGACATTGGGCAGCCGACTATCACCCCAGGACAGCGCGGTAGCCGTCGGCCGGTTCTGGCCAAGCCACAGCTCGACCTCGTCGGCAAGCGGAACGGGGCTTTCCGGGGCGGCCCAGCGCAGCGAGCGCTCCCAGTAGTCGAGACAGTCGCCGACACCGTCGGAGGTGGCTCCGGTGCGTAGGAAGGAAAACCGTTCAGGTTCAACGCAGTGCAGCTCGGCCAACATCCGTACCGTGCGTTCCCAGAGGTGGCGACGCTGCGCTGGTGAGGCGTCCACGACGAACCCCTCCGAGGCCCACGAGGGGGCATCGGAGGGGATCGATCCCGTGATCTTTTCCATCACGAAAAACGGTGCCCCGACCACCGAGGGATCGGGTTCGTAGCCGAGCACGCCCGGCGTCGGCACCGTGGCCACATCGCTCATCGCGGCGTACATGCGGTAGTGCAACTCGAGGTCGTAATCGAGATACAACGGGTCGGGCGCGGCAAGCCGCGCGACATAGCCTTCAACGGCGCCGCACCCACGTTCGACGTCGAAGAGCAGCGTGTCATTGGCGACGCCGGTGCCGCCGGGCGGGTTCAGCGGACCAACGGTGAGTTCGGTGTCGTGCAGTCGTTCCCCTAGCCAGGATCGCAGCCCGGCCCGGACGACGTCGTGGGAATGTCGTTGTTGCTTGAGTTTGGCCCATCCTTCGTCGCCGGTCATCGCGGCCGACCGTCGTCCGCGTAGAACGGTTCGGGGGCAAGCTCGTTGAGGCGATCAGAGCGCTCGCAGTAGAAATAACCGGTCTCGCCGTCCCAGTCGCACCGGCCATGATTGATCACGTACATCAAACCCAGCCCGTCGAGATCCTTACCCACCGCCAGACCGCGTTGCATCGACGTCCACAACGTGCGGTCGCACTGCAGCTGCACGTCTAGCACGCCACCGGAGTACTCCAGCCGGACCGGCAGAACCTCGTCGCCGAACTTCAGCTCGCTGAGCCGAGGGGCCTGAATAACTCTGGCGTGCTCGAACCGTCCGTCGATGAATACATAGCCGCCCTCCAATGTGATCCGACCGTCGGAAGCGTAGTACCGCGACAAGCCCCACCCTTGGCCACTGGGGTAAGGGCAGCCGATGATCACATGTCCACCCCACTCCACGAGCATGGAATGGTCGCGCGCCCCGCGGGAATGATCGCGCCAACCGTACCCAGAGAACGGGATGGACTCCCCCGACGGCAACGTGACCGTTCCCGCGGCACGCGTGAGTTGTTCGTAGTGCTCGTTGGCCCAGCCATGGTTGTCCATATCTCCGGCGCCGGACTCGAGGGCCGCAGCAGTGCGCGCATCCCACGCCGGAGTCAGCAAATTCACCTCGAGGTCGGCGGCAAACGGCTGCACTGGGCCATCACGCCCGACGCCGTCGAGCATGTCGCTCTGGGGAATGTGCAGTCCGAATCCGTCGAACGACAGATGCCACCGACGCCACGGCTGCTTCTGGCGGAACTCCAAGCCGGCTCCGGCCGGCCGGCGTTCGGGGGCCGTGTGGTGATAGGCGCGCAGCGAAAGCGCCCCTTGGTCTGCGGGCAGCATGACCAGGACGCGGTCCTCCCACATCGTCCATTTGTCGGGCACGGTCCCCAGGTGCAGCCACATTGCCATGTCGGCGTCCGGGTCATACAGGGTGAACAACAAGTTTTCGGACCACTTCGGGATGTCCGGACACCGCGGGACAATGAAGTCGCGCTCAGCCGGCAAGCCCGAGGAGAGGTCGACCGCCGCTGCGCTTGGGGAAGCTGTACCCAGGGAAATCTCGCTGTGCGGCAACTCAGTTCCTTTGCAAACAACGATCTATAGTCCGCGCGCTCAGCTGGGGCCGACATCGTTGAGATCGGCACCAAAGCATCCTTAATCGAACGTGTGATGAATTCGTATGATTGATGTAATAGCTCGGGCTGTCAAGAATCACGGCACGAAGGATGACTGGCTCTATGACGGATACCGCACCCCACAATCTCTTCACATTGGCCGGCCGCGTCGCCGTGGTGACCGGTGGCGCCAAAGGCATCGGGGCGGGAATCGTCGATGTGCTGGCTGAAGCGGGCGCGACGGTGGTGATCGCCGACTGCGATCGCGACAGCGCGAAAGCTCACGCCGCCACGCTGGCCGAGGCTGGTCATCACGCGGTGGCCGTCACCGTTGACCTCGCCGACGAGGCATCGATCATCGCGGCCAGTGCCACGATCATGGAAGACTTCGATGCTCCATGGCTTTTGGTCAATAACGCTGCACTGCAGGATCGCGAATTCTTGCTTGAGGCAAGTGCTTCCCACTGGGACAAGATCCACGCCGTCAATGCCCGCGGAGCGTTCTTGATGACACGGGAGATCGCCAAGGCGATGGTCGCCGCCGGGCGGGGCGGACGGATTGTGAACATCGCGTCTAATGCAGTGCGCGGCGGACTGATTAAGGGACTGGCCGCCTACACCTCCTCGAAGGGGGCCGTACTTGAATTGAGTCGCGTGAGCGCCTTTGAACTCGCAGAACACCAGATTACCGTGAACACGGTCCTTCCTGGCGCGGTCATCACGCCCGGGGCCATCAGCGCCAAGGGGCCGCTATCCGCTGGCCCCGCGACCAGGCAGACGCCGTTCGGCTTTCAAGAGCCACGCGAAATCGGCGCTGCGGTACTGTTTTTCGCATCCGATGCGGCCCGTTCGATCACCAATCAGGTACTGGCCGTCGACGGCGGCTTCTCGATCACCTAGCTCCCGCCGTCGAAAGGGAGCATTAATGCCGACGTTCCAGCTAATGCCCGCAAGAAGAACGCCAGGTTGGCCGGTCGCTCGGCGAGCCGCCGCGTGAAGTATCCGTACCACTGGGTGCCAAACGGCACGTATACCCGCACGTGGTTACCGGCGTCGGCCAGCCGTCGCTGTGCACCGTCGCGGATGCCATACAACATCTGGTATTCGAAATCGCCAGCGCTGCGCCCCGATTCGCGAGCAATGGCGGGGACCGCGTCGATAATCGCCGGATCGTGCGAGGCCACCATCGGATACCCGCGGCCCGCCATCAACACTCGAAGGCAGGCCAGATACGAGTCGGTGACCTCGACGCGGTCACGGTAGGCCACCGACCCCGGCTCGTCGTAGGCGCCCTTGCAGAGCCGGATCCGGGCGCCAGAAGCGGCGAATTCTTCGCAATCGCCCAGCGTGCGCCGCAGGTAGGCCTGTAAAACCGTTCCCAGCCAAGGGAAATCGGCCCGCAGGTCTCGGACGATGGACAGCGTCGAATCGGTCGTGGTGTGGTTCTCGGCGTCCACCGTCACCCAAACGCCGACCCGCTGTGCAGCGGAGCAGATCGACCAGGCGTTCTCCCGCGCGATCTTTTCACCGTCGCGCTCCAGCGACTGCCCCAGCAGCGACAACTTCACCGACACCTCCAGAGGCCGGAAGCCATCATCGGCGGGATCGCCAGAGCGGCCCAACTGCTCGATCAGATCCAGGTACGTTTGCACCGCGTCATCGGCGTCGTCGGCGTCGGTGACGTCCTCACCCAAGTAGTCGACGCTGACGTAACGTCCCGATCGCCGCAGGGCGGCAACGCTATTCAGCGCCGATTCGATCGTCTCCCCCGGCACAAACCGGTGCACCACCCTGCGGGTGACGGGCAGCCGCTCGGCGGCCCGGCGCAACCCTTGCCGACGGCTGGCGCCCATGATCGCCGGCCGAAGCGTGTGGGCGAACAGTCCGGCCATCAGTCGGACGCCATGTGCGGATAGGTGTGCTGGGTCGCCGGGACGAACGTCTCCTTGATGGTGCGAGCCGACGTCCAGCGCAACATGTTCAGCATCGATCCGGCCTTGTCGTTGGTGCCGGATCCGCGCGAGCCGCCAAACGGCTGGCGTCCGACCACCGCGCCGGTCGGCTTGTCGTTGACGTAGAAGTTCCCGGCGGCGAACCGCAACCGGTCCTGCGCGGTCAGCACGGCCGCACGATCGTCGGCGATGACCGCACCGGTCAGCGCGTAGCGAGAACCGGTGTCGATGACGTCGAGGACTCGTTCGTACTGATCGTCGGGATAGACGTGCACCGAGAGCAGCGGACCGAAGTATTCGGTCGCGAAGGACTCGTCGGTCGGGTCGTCGGACAGCAGCACTGTCGGCCGCACGAAATACCCTTCGCTGTCGTCGTATTCGCCTCCCACCGCGATGGTGACGCCGGGTGTGCCCTTTGCCCGCTCGATCGCGTCGACGTTCTTGATGAAGGCGCGGCGGTCGATCAGCGCGCCGCCATAGTTGGTCATGTCGGTGATGTCGCCATAGCGCAGCGCGGCCGTCTCGCCCAGGAAGGTGTCGCCCATGCGCTGCCACACCGAATGCGGAATGAATGCCCGCGACGCCGCCGAGCATTTCTGGCCCTGGTAGTCGAATGCGCCGCGAATTAGGGCCGTGGTCACCACATCCGGCCGCGCCGACGCGTGCGCGACGACGAAGTCCTTGCCCCCCGTCTCGCCGACCAGCCGCGGGTAACTGTGGTAGCGGCCGATATTGGCCCCCACCCGCTGCCACAGGTGCTGGAAGGTGGCCGTCGATCCGGTGAAGTGGATGCCGGCCAGCCGCGGATCATCCAGCGCCACATCGGAAACCGCGAAGCCGTCACCGGTGACCAGGTTGATTACGCCGGGCGGCAGGCCCGCGGCCTCCAGCAGTTGCACCGTCAGATACGCCGACAACGTCTGGGTGATCGACGGCTTCCATACCACGGTGTTGCCCATCAGCGCCGGCGCGGTCGGCAGGTTGCCGGCGATCGAGGTGAAGTTGAACGGCGTAATCGCGTAGACGAAGCCGTCCAGGGGGCGGTAGTCGCTGCGGTTCCACTCGCCGGGTCCGCTGATCGGCTGCTGCGCCAGGATCTGACGGGCGAACGCCACGTTGAACCGCCAGAAGTCGACCTGCTCGCACGGCGAGTCGATCTCGGCCTGGTAGGCGGACTTGGATTGGCCGAGCATCGTCGCGGCCGCGATCTTTTCCCGCCACGGCCCGGCCAGCAGATCGGCGGCGCGCAGGAACACCGCGGCGCGCTCGTCGAAAGGCATTGCCGCCCAGGCGTTCTTCGCGACCATCGCGGCCTCGATGGCCGCCGTCGCGTCGGCGTGCACGGCATTGGTGAGGGTGCCCAGCTTCGCGGCGTGCCGGTGCGGCTGAACGACATCGATTCGCTCACCGTCACCCATCCGGTGGTTGCCGCCGATGACGTGCGGGAGGTCGATCGGGTGGTCGGCCTGCGCGGCTAGTTCATTAAGTAGGCGAGTGCGTTCCGGGGATTTCGGCGCATAGTCGTGGACCGGCTCGTTGGCCGGCATTGGCACCTGGGTGATCGCGTCCATGCTGCCAAGGATCCCCGGCCCGGAACCCATTCGTCTTAGCCGATCGGACAAGATATAGCGGGTCTAGTAGTAAGATCGGACAATATGCGAGTGCCGGGTGTCGGGCTGGGTCAGCTGTTGCTCGCGCTGGACGCGACGCTGGTCAGCCTGGTGGACGCGCCGCGGGGCCTGGACCTCCCGGTGGGGTCGGCGGCGCTGATCGATTCCGACGATGTGCGGCTGGGCCTGGCGGCGGCAGCGGGCTCGGCCGACGTCTTCTTCCTGCTCGGGGTCGCCGACGACGAGGCGCTGCGGTGGGTGGACAAGCAGGCGCGCGAGCGCGTGCCGGTGGCGATCTTCGTCAAGGAGCCGTCGAACGCCCTGGTGACGAAGGCGGTCGCGGCCGGGTCGGCGGTGGTGGCCGTGGAGCCGCGGGCGCGTTGGGAGCGCCTCTACCAGTTGGTCAACCACGTCTTGGAACATCACGGGGACCGCGGCGACCCGGTCGATGACTCGGGCACCGACCTGTTCGGCTTGGCGCAGTCGCTGGCCGACCGCATCCACGGCATGGTCAGTATCGAAAATGCCCAGTCGCACGTGCTCGCGTATTCGGCCTCCAACGACGAAGCCGACGAGCTGCGCCGCCTTTCCATCCTGGGCCGCGCCGGCCCGCCCGAGCATCTGGAGTGGATCGGCCAATGGGGCATCTTCGATGCGCTGCGATCCAGCGGTGAGGTGGTGCGCGTTGCCGAGCGGCCGGAGTTGGGTCTGCGCCCGCGGCTGGCGATCGGGATCCATCAGCCACCAGCCGGTGCGCGTCGACCGCCGGTGTTCGCCGGCACCATCTGGGTGCAGCAAGGCTCGCAGCCCCTGGCCGACGACGCCGAGGAGATGTTGCGGGGTGCGGCGGTGCTGGCCGCCCGAATCATGCTTCGGCTGGCGGCCCGGCCGTCCACGCATGCGCGGCGGGTGCAGCAACTTCTGGGCCTAACGGACGAACCCGCCGACGCAGCCGCCGTCGCCCACGAACTCGGCCTCGCCGCGGACGGCGTCGCGGCGCTGATCGGTTGGGACACCGCAGGCAACAGGGCCCGCCATCCGCGGCTAGCCGACGTCTTGGCGTTGAGCGCCAGCGCTTTTCGCCGTGACGCTCAAGTCGCGTCGCATAGCTCGCGCATCTATGTCCTGCTGCCACAGACCGCGCCCACCCGGTCCCTCACCTCGTGGGTGCGTGGCACGATCGGCGCCCTGCGCACCGAACTCGGCGTCGAGCTGCGGGCCGCCATCGCTGCGCCGATCGCCGGCCTGGCGGACGTCGCCGCGGCACGCACCGAGGTCGACCGTGTGCTCGATAGCGCTGAGCGACACCCGGTTTCGATGGGACAGGTCACGTCGCTGGCCGAAGCTCGCACCACTGTCTTGCTCGACGAGATCGTCACCCTGGTCGGCGCCGACAAGCGGCTGGTCGATCCCCGGATACGCGACCTGCGTGCGCAAGATCCGGTGCTGGCCGAGACGCTGCGGGCCTACCTGGACAGCTTCGGCGACATCGGGGCCGCCGCGCAGGCGCTGCAGGTGCATCCCAACACCGTTCGGTACCGGGTGCGACGGATCGAGAAGTTGCTGGCGACCTCGCTGTCCGATCCCGAGGTGCGGCTGCTGTTCTCGCTGGGATTGCGGGTGTCTGAGCGCTCGGCTTAGCCTTAGCGCTTGCTTTCCGGGCTTATCCACAGTTGGAAGTTTGTCCACAGGCTCGGATTTTCGAGCGTGCCGGTGTCGGTAAGCGTCACTAGATTCGAAAGCATGTTCGAGGTTTCGCTGCCGGATGGCGATGCGCTGCATGGCGCCGACGACGCCGCGGTGGTGGCTGCGATCGTTGAGTGGGCCCGCGCGGAGGCCACCGCCGGCGCACGGCGGCTGGCGGCCATCGCCGAGTTGGTGGCCCGCCGGGCCGACGGGCCGGCCGACTGCGGGCGGTGGTCGTGCGATAACTGGGATGCGGTGGCCGCCGAAGTCGCTGCGGCACAAGGCATCAGCCACGCCATGGCGTCCGGACAGATGTATCTGGCGGTGGCGCTGTGCGACCGCGTGCCAAAGGTCGCGGCGTTGTTCGCCGAGGGCACGATCAGCGCGCGGCTGGCTTCAGCGATCGTGTGGCACACCGACCTGATCAAAGATCCCGAGACATTGCGGTTGGTCGATGAGACTCTGGCCAAAGACGCCAAACACTTCGGGCCACTGTCGGTGGGCAAGACCGCCCAGGCCATCGACGCCATCGTCGACCGCCACGACCCCGCGGCCATACGCCGCAGCCGGGCCGGCGCGCGTGGGCGCGCGGTGGTGATCAGCCCCGCCGACCGCGACTCCGGGACCGCATCCCTGTGGGGTTCGTTGTATGCGACGGATGCCGCGGTCTTGGATAGCAGGTTGACAAAGATGGCACAGCAGGTCTGCGACGACGACCCGCGCACCGTAGACCAACGGCGCGCCGACGCGCTCGGGGCCCTGGCCGCCGGGGGTGAGTACCTCGCATGTGGCTGCGGCGGCTCCGAGTGTCGGCCCGGCGCCGACTCTCGAGCCGCCGCGGTGGTGGTCCACGTTGTCGCCGACGCAGCAGCCCTTGATGCCCAGCCCGATCCGCACACCTCCGGTGAGCGTGCCTCGCGGCCCATCACATCCGACATGACCCTCGCGGAGGCGTTGGCCCCCGACCCCGAACCCGACATACCGGCGGTAAGGTTGCCCGCAGCCCACCTCACCGGCGGCGGCACTATACCCGCGTCGATGGTGGCCGAGCTGGTCCGCAACGGCGCCACAATCCAACCGCTGCACCATCCTGCCGATGCGCCACCCGAGGCCGGCTATCGCCCCTCGGCCCAACTCGAGCGGTTCATCCGCTGCCGCGATATGACCTGCCGATTCCCCGGGTGCGACCGACCCGCCGAGTTCACCGACATCGACCACACCATCCCCTACCCCCTGGGGCCCACCCACCCGTCCAACCTCAAATGCCTGTGTAGAAAGCACCACCTTTTGAAGACCTTCTGGGCGGGGTGGCGCGACGAACAATGGCCCGACGGCACAGTGGTTTGGACCTCGCCCAGCCGGCACACGTACGTCACCCGTCCGGGCTGCCGCCTGCTGCGGCCTGCCCTGTGTCTGCCCACCGGCGAATTACGCACTGCCCCAGAGGAATACCGTTTACCTTTCGGTAATCGCGGCGTCATGATGCCCACGCGCCGACGAACCCGCGTCCAAGACCGCGCCGACCGCATCGACGCCGAACGCGCCCTGAATGCCGACCGTGTCGCCGAACGCAACCAACCGCCGCCCTTTTAGCCCGCCTTAAAGTGACGGTTCGCTGAGGCCGTGGATTCCGACGCCACATCGATGCCGGCGACCTCGCTGCCTTGTTCGACCAGGGCCATGATGGATGACCCAGTCCCGCAGCCGATCTCGAACACCCGGACCCCGTCCAGCCGTCGGAGTTCGTTGAGCCAGGGCACATATTCGTGCCGGTCGTAGATCAGACGTCCCACGGACTGCTCATCGATGTCGTGGCGCCCCGACCACGCTCACCGGATCCAGCGCCACGAACCGTCGACGGAGATCGGCGGTGGTGCCCCCGGTCTCATCGCGTCCGGCGCTCGCCACCGCGGCCCGATACCGAAACAGCAGTCGGTTTCGCGCAATAGTTATGTTCAGCATGAAGCCAATTCAATCGCTTGCAGCGGGTTTCAATCCGGTTAGGCTTCCTTAGTGACTGAAAGGCCGTCGTCATATTTGGTGCTGGCTTCCCAGCGCAGCGGCAGCACGCTGCTGGTGGAATCGCTGCGCGCGACCGGCGTGGCCGGCGAGCCTCAGGAGTTCTTCCAGTACATGCCGCGCACCAGCCAGGCCCCGCAGCCGCGGGAGTGGTTCGCCGACGCGGACGACGAGTCGATCCTGCGATTGCTCGATCCCTTGGACGCGGGGACGCCCGACCTCGCGCCCGCCGCGATTTGGCGTGACTACATCCGCACGGTCGGGACAACACCGAACGGCGTGTGGGGCGGCAAGCTGATGTGGAACCAAACACCGCTGCTGTTGAACCGCGCGAAAGACTTGCCGAATCGATCCGGTGACGGCTTGCGGGCCGCGATCCGCGATGTCCTCGGTGAGGAACCGCTCCTAATCCACATCCACCGGCCCGACGTGGTGTCGCAGGCGGTGTCGTTCTGGCGCGCGGTGCAAACGCGGGTCTGGCGGGGCAGGCCCGATCCGGGCCGCGATGCGCGTGCCATCTATCACGCCGGGGCAATCGCACACGTCGTAACCATGCTGCGTGCCCAGGAGGAGGGCTGGCGGACCTGGTTTGCCGAGGAAGACGTCGAGCCGATCGAAGTTCCGTATCCGGTGTTGTGGCGCAACCTGACTCAGGTGGTGGCCACCATCCTCGAGGCGTTGGGGCTCGACCCGCGACTGGCGCCCCAGCCGGCGCTGGAGCGCCAAGCCGACCAGCGCTCCGACGCGTGGGTGGAGCGCTACCGTGCGGATGCCGAGAGCGAGGGGCTGCCGACATGACGGTGACGGAAACGGGCACAGCCATCGCGCCGCAACCGGTTTCGGCCGGCCCACGGACCTAAATTCAGCGCGAGCGAATCGCTTGGTCGCCGGGGTCGGCCACGCGACCATGAGGTTGTGGTTGATACGGAAACGCCGCAGTGGCGGGGCTGGCTCGAGCGGGTCGGTGACGACTGGTGGGCGACGCTGCTGGCGGGTGTGATTGTCGCGTTGGCGGTCGCCGACGCGCTCCCCAAGGTCCCCTGGTGACGCCCGTGAGCACACTCAGCACAATCAGCCCAGAACCCGACGAACAGTCGGCGGAAGCCGCCTTCACCAGCAGCCGCCCGCTCGACTACGTGCCGGGCATTCTCCTGCTGATCGCGGTGGGCGTGCTGGGCAAATACGCCCAGATCTGGTGGAACACGCTGGCCAAACACCACCACTGGACCGTGCCCGACATCGAATACGTGTTGTGGGCGATCGTGATTGGGCTGCTGATCACCAACACCGTTGGCCTGCACCGGATTTTCCGGCCCGGCGTGCTGACCTACCAGTTCTGGCTCAAAGTCGGGATCGTGGCGCTGGGTTCGCGTTTCGTGCTCGGCGATATCGCCAAACTCGGCGCCACCAGTTTGGTGCAGATCCTGGTGGACATGGCGGTCGCGGGAACCATCATTCTCGTGGTCGCGCGCGCGTTCGGGCTGTCGGGCAAGCTGGGCTCGCTGCTGGCGATAGGCACCTCGATCTGTGGCGTGTCCGCCATCGTGGCCGCCAAGGGCGCGATCCGGGCCCGCAACGCCGATGTCAGCTACGCGATCGCGGCGATCCTGGCGTTGGGTGCGGTGGGGCTGTTCGCGTTGCCACCGTTGGGGCACTTGATCGGCCTCAGCAATTATGAGTTCGGGCTGTGGGCGGGCCTGGCGGTGGACAACACCGCGGAAACCACGGCCACCGGCTACCTGTTCTCCGACCACGCCGGCAAGATCGCCGTGTTGGTCAAGTCCACCCGCAACGCTCTGATCGGCTTCGTAGTCCTGGGATTCGCGCTGTATTGGGCCGCGCGCGGGCAGGCCGACGAGATCGCGCCCGGCGCGAAAGCCAAGGCCGCCTTCATCTGGGAAAAGTTCCCGAAATTCGTGCTCGGCTTCCTGGCCGTCTCGGCGATCGCGACCGCGGGCTGGCTGAGCAAGGGTCAAACCGCGAACCTGGCCAACGTGTCGAAATGGGCTTTCCTGCTGACGTTTGCCGGTGTCGGCCTCACCACGGACATCCGCCAAATCGCCCGCACCGGGTGGCGCCCGCTCGTCGTCGCGATCATCGGGCTCACCGTCGTCGCGTCGGTCTCCCTGGGTCTTGTCCTGCTCACCTCTCGCGTGTTCCATTGGGGCTGGGGCACATAGAAGCACCTGGCACAGCGGCCCTGGGGACGGAGGCCGAATCGCCTAGCGCGCCATGCCGGATAGCGCTGCGGCCTGATGCGATGCGTACGCCTCGGCGAGGAACTGCTCGACGGCCACCGCGGCGTGTGCCGCGTGCGCCGACCCGAAGATGTCGAAAGCGTGTTGGGCGCAAGGTAACTCGGCATACGCCACCGCCCGGCGGCTGTTAACCCCGCCCCGTAGCCGTGCTTCTCAGTGGCTTGTAGCCATTGGCGGTGAACGCGAAGCCTGGCACAGACACCACCACGCCTGCCAGTCGCTGCACGCCGGTCCGTTCGGTCGAGATGCGGTTCCCACAACCCTACGTTTCGCCGGTTTGCCCCGACGACCCTCCGGATTCGACGGCCTTCGCGGGGTCCTCGACCACGTGATACGCGGGGTCGACCAGCGACATGGGCCGATTGCCGGTCTGCTTGGGCTTGCCGGTGATCCGCAACAGCTGACCGGGCTGGATGTCGGCGCCCCCGCGGCCGGGACGGAACGTGACCCTGATCTCGCCGCTGTTGTCGCCGACGACGACCTGCCGCAGGGTTCGCCTGCCTTTGCTGATGTCCTCGACTTCATTGACCCGTCCCTCGAAGGTGGCGCGCTGTCCGGGGATCAGACCCGCCACCGTGATCACCGACGGCGGCCGCTCCGGATGTTCGTAGGCCTCGACCTGCTCGTCATCCTGTGAAACCCACGCTTCGACCTTGTCGAGTTCGCGCGCGACCCGACGCTCGAAACCGTCGGGATACGCCTCCTTGATCCGCGACTCCACGTCGTAGGGGACGATCGTCGCCGCGGCGTCCGGGATCAGGCTGACCGCACGAGCGATCTTGTCGGCCGTGCGGTCATGCAGCAGTCGGCCCAGCAGCGGGGCATACGTTCGACGCGGCAACAACACCGTCACGTTGGTGCGCGCCTGTTCGTCGCGCGTCTTGGCAACCAACACCTGCGCGGCTCGATTGATCCGCCGGTCCGGGCAGTCCACCACCCGCAGCGGAGTGTCGAGATCGAAGTGGTCCCAACGCTTTCGCAACTGCGCGGCATATGCCGCGTCGACCATGAAGTGCACGGCGACGAGGTCGTCGGACCGCAACCCCCTGCCGTATCGCAGCGCCTCGATCACGGCGAGGTCGACCGAGTTCACGAACACGAACACCCGGTGCCTGGCGTACTTCACCAACTCGGGCCGGTCGGTACGGAACATTTCGAGAATCGCCGCCTCGGCCCGATATTCGCGGTTGAGCCGGATCAACAGGAACACCAGCACCGGGAACACCACGACGACCAGCCACGCGCCCTCGGTGAACTTCGCCACCGCGAAGATGCCCACCACGATCGTCGACAGGATCCCCGCGGACAAGTTGATCGCGAGCCGGCGTCGCCAACCGGGTTCCCGTTGGGTGAGATGGTGCTTGGTCATCCCGTAACCGGCCATCGAGAATCCGGTGAACACGCCGATCGCATAGAACGGGACCAGCGCGGTGACCGAGCCACCGGTCGCCAGCAGCAATACCACCGACAGCGCCGTGAGCGTCATGATCCCGTTCGAAAACACCAGGCGGTAGCCGCGTTTCGTCAGCTGTCGCGGCAAGAAGCGATCTTCGGCGACGAAGCTGGCCAGCGCCGGGAACCCGTTGAAGCTGGTGTTGGCGCCGGTGAACAGGATGGCAGCCGTTGACGCCTGGACGAGGATGTACAGGATATTGCCGATTGCCCCATTGCCGAAGACCGCGCGGGCAACCTGCGATAACACCGAAGGATATCCGGCGACGTACGGCGTTGCGTGGGTGACAAACGTGAGATAGGCGACGCCGGCCAGCAAGAACGCGAGTATGAAGGCCATAACGGTGAGCACCCGGCGGGCGTTGCGGCCCTGCGGCTTACGGAAGACGTTGACCGTGTTCGAGATCGCCTCGACCCCCGTCAGCGACGAACCGCCGTTGGCGAACGCGCGCAGCAACACCAGCACCGTCGCGCCCATCACCAAGCCATCCCCCTGATGAATCGGCACCGTTCCGGCGATGTGCTGGGCATCGATGGTCGGTAATCCCCAAAATATTTCGCGGACGACGCCGATCACGATCGTCAGGCTGATCATCGTGACGAAAAAGTAGGTCGGGGCCGCGAATTGCACGCCCGCTTCCCGCAATCCGCGCAGGTTCGCATAGCAGATGACAAGCACCAAGCCGACGGTGATCGCCAGGCTGTAGGGACCGAGTGCCGGGATCGCCGACGCCACCGCGACCGTCCCGGCCGCCGCCTGCACGGCCACGGTGACGACATAGTCGATCAACAGCGCCGCGGCGGCGACCTGCGCCACCCGGGGTCCGAAATTCTCCCGCGCCACGATGTAGGAGCCGCCCGCCCGGGTGTAGGCCATGACGACCTGCCGGTACGACGCGGCCACCAACGCCAGAATCACCAAAATCGCGCCGTTGATGGGCAGCAACAACGCAAAAGCCGCCAGCCCGGCATTGGGCAGCAGTTCGATCAGGATCTGTTCGGTGCCGTAGGCGGTGGACGAAATCGCATCCGGCGAAAGTGCGCCAAGCGCAACCGGATTAGATAATTTCTCGGTCGACAGTTCCTCGGTGATCAGCGGCTTCCCCAGGAACACCCGCTTGGCTATGTCCCCAACCGACGCCGGGATGTGCAGCCTGCCCGCCGAACCCGCTGAACTTGTCACGACCACATTCCTTGCCCGACCGGTTAGAAGCGCTTGGGTAACTCCTCCGGATGCATTCTGCCGTTCGCCTCGCCCGCGCCGCAGGCGGCCGGGCTAAGTCAGCCCCGAGCTAGCCGCTGCACGGCGGCGTCGATGCGCTCGTCGGTGGCGGTCAGCGCAACGCGCACATGCCGGGCACCGCCGGGGCCGTAGAAATCGCCGGGCGCCACCAGGACGCCGCGGGTGGCCAGCCAGGTGACGCTGTCCCCGCACGGCTCGCCGCGGGTGGCCCACAGGTACAGGCCCGCCTCGGAATGGTCGACAGCGAAACCGGCCGAGCGCAGCGCGGGCAGCAGGACGGCCCGCCGGCGTTCGTATCGCTCGCGCTGCAGTCGCTCGTGCGCGTCGTCATCCAGGGCGGCCACCATGGCGGCCTGCACCGGCGTCGGCACCATCATCCCGGCGTGCTTGCGCACGGCGAGTAGCTCGGTGACCAGCGCCGGATCTCCGGCGACGAACCCGGCCCGGTAACCGGCCAGCGACGAGCTCTTCGACAGCGAGTGGATCGCGAGCAGCCCGGTATGGTCGCCTCCGCAGACCGCGGGATGCAGCACCGACACAGGTCCGGGGGGCTCGGCGTCCCAGCCCAGGCCCAGGTAGCACTCGTCGGAGGCGACTATCACGCCCCTGTCGCGCGCCCATTCGACGACCTTGCGGAGGTGGTCGACGCCCAGCACCCGTCCGGTCGGATTGCTCGGCGAATTCAGGTAGAACAGCGCCGGGGATTGCGGGCCCACCTGGGTGAGCGAATCCGCGCGCAGCACTCGGGCTCCGGCCAGCCGGGCCCCGACGTCATACGTCGGGTAGGCCAGCTCCGGCACGACGATCACGTCCGCGGGCCCCAGGCCCAGCAGCGTAGGCAGCCAGGCGATGAGTTCCTTGCTGCCGATCACCGGCAGCACGGCCGCCTCGGTCAGCCCGGTGATCCCGAAACGGCGGGCCAGCGCGGCCACGGCCGACTCGCGCAGTCGCGCGGTGCCGGCGGTGGCCGGATATCCCGAAGCGGAACTGGCGGCAGCCAGCGCCTCCCGGATCAGGGGCGCGACCGGGTCGACCGGGGTGCCGACGGACAGGTCCACGATTCCGTCCGGATGGGCCCCGGCCAGCGCCTTCGCATCGGCCAAGGTGTCCCAGGGAAACTCCGGCAGGGACGCCGACACCGCCGGCCGGGCCCTCCCCGGCTTGTGCAGCACCGGCCCGTTTACTCGCCTTCGCCCTGTGGCGGCAGGTCCTTGACCACCTGCGGGTCGTTCTCGGTCATGCCGACCTTCGCCGCACCGCCCGGGGACCCCAGCTCAACGAAGAAGTCCGCGTTGATCTGTGTGTACTGGTTCCACTGCTCGGGCACATCGTCTTCGTAGTAGATCGCTTCGACAGGGCAGACCGGCTCACAGGCACCACAGTCGACGCATTCATCGGGGTGGATGTACAGCATCCGGGCGCCCTCGTAGATGCAGTCGACCGGACACTCCTCGATGCATGCCTTGTCCTTGATGTCGACGCAGGGTTCGGCGATCGTGTACGTCACAGAACTCTCCTCAAGGTCTCCTCCACGTATTGCTGCTGGGCTGCTATTGCTCGCCGCGGCGCTTCGGCCGCTTCGGCGAAAGCTTTCGGTTACTGATACTAGACGTTGCATATACAGGTCAACCACTTGGCTCGCGCGTGGCGTCGCGCACGCGCCACCGGTGGCGCGGCCTCGGCGGCCGAGCAGGCTCCGGTCCGGATTTCACCGAGGGCGAACACCGCCAAAAAGTCTTCTGACTTGCGCATAGTTACATTTAGAAGTTCATGTGCGATATCGGTTTCGATGGAAGAACGCTCACGGGGCCTGGTAACCTCGACCGCAGACGGCAACCGTTGGGCAGATGTCGTCGCCGTTTTTGTCGACGGTGCATAGATTTAGGGGAAGGTATCCACTGATGGTGAAGCTGTCTTTAACCAAATTGGCCGCTGCCGTTGGCGGCGTGGCATTCGCGTTGACGGCTGGGTCCGGCATCGCATCTGCAGATCCCATGCAACAGATCATCAACACGACCTGCAACTTCGGGCAGGTTATGGCCGCGCTCAACGCGACGGACCCGGGGGCTGCCGCGCAGCTGAACGGATCGCCGCTCGCGCAGGGTTACGTGCAACAGTTCCTCGCCTCGCCGCCGCCGCGGCGCGCGCAGATCGCCGCGCAGGTCCAGGCCATGCCGTCGGCCGCGCCGTACTTCAACGACATCGTGTCGGTGGCCACCACCTGCAACAACTACTGAGCGAGCGCACGAGTTCAGTAGCCGCTGAGCAGTCGGCGCACTTGGCCCAGGGTTTCGGGCCCGGCGTCGCTGCAGATGCGCGACGGGTCCCCGGGCCGACGACCCCAGAGCAGTAGCACCCGCGCGGCCGCATCGGTTTCCAGCGTGGCCGCGCCCTCGGGGTCGGCCAGCCCGATATAGGTGTGGTCGGCGTCAGCGGTGACCACGACATCGTCGGTGCCGGGAACCCGCAGCCGGGCTTCGATTCGCTCGCCCGGGCGCAGTTCTTTGGCGCCCTTGGCGAGCAGCGGACGCCCCACCGCCGTGACGCTGTGCGTCGTCATCCAAGGCTCGGCCAGCCCCGCCTGGAAGGCGGCTGCGATATCGCAGTCCCCGGCGATGTCCCAGCCGTGCAGGACGAGCTCTTCCCTCATGTGCTCGGCGAACCAGGGCACCTTCATGGTGCGGCCGGTCCAGGCGACATCGGTATCCGCCGGAACGGTCTCGCCCGCTGCCGCGACGTCGTTGAGCGTGGCCATCCGGTCGTGCAGCGCGTCCCAAAGGTCCGCATCGTTGAGGGCGCGCAGCGGGCCCTCACGCTCCTCGAAGCCGCGCGTCCCGACGGGCTCGCCCTCCAGATGCGCTTGCAACACCCGGGCGAGCTCCTCGGCGTTTCCGGCTTGATGGATCACGATGTCGCGGACCGTCCAGGCTGCGCACCACGTACCGGCTTCGGGTCGGCGCCGCTGCACCGTGTCCAGGAACGGCCGCCACTCCGGGAATCTCTCGTCCTCGATATCTCGCTTCACGGCGTCGGGGTACCCGGCGCCGCCGCAAGCTAAGCCGACTAAGCGGCCAGCGGCGCGTAGGTGGTGGTGCGCTGGCGCGCCGGGCGACCTATGCCCTCGGCGATCGCGGCCAGCTCCGCCACGGTCTTCGACGACCCGTGTTCCGATCCGGCCATCCGTGAGATGGTCTCCTCCATCAGGGTGCCGCCCAGGTCGTTGGCGCCACCGTTGAGCATCACCCGGGTGCGCTCGACACCGAGCTTGACCCAGCTGGTCTGGACGTGGGAAATGCTGCCGTGCAGCATGATTCGCGCCAGGGCGTGCACCGCCCGGTTGTCGCGATGGCTGGGCCCGGGGCGCGCCGCGCCGGCGAGATACAGCGGCGAGTTCTGGTGCACGAAGGGCAGCGGCACGAACTCGGTGAACCCGCCGGTGCGGTCCTGAATCTCGCGCAGCACGTTCAGGTGGCCGACCCAGTGTCGCGGGCTGTCGACGTGTCCGTACATCATCGTCGACGACGACCGCAATCCCACCTCGTGCGCGGTGGTCACGACCTCGATCCACATCGACGTCGGCAGCTTGCCCTTGGTGAGCACCCAGCGCACTTCGTCGTCCAGAATCTCGGCGGCGGTGCCGGGAATGGTGTCAAGACCGGCCTCGCGCAGGCTGATCAGCCATTCGCGAATGCTCAACCCGCTCTTGGTGACACCGTTGGCGATCTCCATCGGGGAAAACGCGTGCACGTGCATCGATGGCACGCGGGCCTTGACGGCGCGCACCAGCTCGGCGTACCCGGTGACCGGCAGCTCGGGATCGATCCCGCCCTGCATGCACACCTCGGTGGCGCCTTCGACGTGCGCCTCCCACGCGCGGTCGGCCACCTCTTCGGTGGACAGCGAATACGCATCGGCGTCACCCTTGCGCTGCGCGAACGCGCAGAACCGGCACCCGGTGTAACAGACGTTGGTGAAGTTGATGTTTCGGTTCACCACGAAGGTGACGTCATCACCGACCGTCTCGCGCCGCAGCGAATCCGCCAGCGCGGCAACCGCTTCCAGCGCGGGCCCGTCGGCGGTCGCCAGCGCCAGGTACTCGTCGTCGGTGCAGCCGGCGGGATCGCGTTCGGCCGACCGCAGCGCGGCAAGCACGTCGGTGTCGATGCGTTCGGGGGCGCGCGAGGCCAGCTCGTGCACGCGCCCGCGGATCGATTCCCAATCACCGAAGGCGCTGTCGAGATCGCTGCGGGCTTGGGTGTTGCGACCCTCGGTGTCGATCGCCGCGTTGAGATTGACCCGGCCCGACGACTCCACGTCGTCGGGCTCCTGCCAGGGCATGCCCACCGGGTTGACGTCGCGAGCCAGCCCGGTCGCCGGATCCGCCAGCGCCGCAACGTGTCCCCGCACCCGCGGGTCGATCCACGCCGCGCCGGCCTGTACGTACTTGGGCTGCGCGGTCAACCGCTGCACCAGGTCGTATCCGGCTTCGGCGGTGATGGCGGCCAGCTCGTCCAGAGCGGGCCAGGGCCGTTCGGGGTTGACGTGATCGGGCGTCAGCGGTGAAACGCCGCCCCAGTCGTCGACGCCGGCGCGAATCAGCGCCAGGCACTCGTCCCGCGACACCAGATTGGGCGGCGCCTGGATGCGCATGCCCGGGCCGAGCACCAGCCGCGCGACCGCCACCGTCGCCAGGTAGTCCTCGATCCCGGCGTCGGGGAACTCCGCCATCGCGGTGTGTTGCTTGGCCCGGAAATTCTGCACGATCACTTCCTGAACATGGCCGAACTCCTTGTGCGACTTGCGAATCGCGTGCAGGGTGTCCGCTCGTTCGGACAACGTTTCGCCGATGCCGACGAGCAGTCCGGTGGTGAAGGGGATGGACAACCGGCCGGCGTCGGCGAGAGTGCGCAGGCGAACCGCCGGGTCCTTGTCCGGGCTGCCGTAGTGCGCAAGCCCCTTCGTTTCGAACAGCCGCCGCGACGTCGTCTCGAGCATCATGCCCATCGACGGCGCCACCGGCTTGAGCCGCGACATCTCCGACCAGCTCATCACGCCGGGGTTCAGGTGCGGCAACAGCCCGGTTTCCTCGAGCACCCGAATCGCCATCGCCCGCACGTAGGACAGTGTGGAGTCGTAGCCGCGTTCACCGAGCCAGTCACGCGCCTCCGGCCAGCGATCCTCGGGCCGGTCGCCAAGGGTGAATAGTGCTTCCTTGCAACCGAGTTCGGCCCCGCGGCGGGCGAGGTCGAGAATCTCGTCAGGCTCCAGGTACAGGCCGGCCCCTTGGGCGCGCAGCTTGCCCGGGACGCTGACGAAGGTGCAGTAATGGCAGGTGTCGCGGCACAGGTGGGTGACCGGGATGAACACCTTGCGCGAATAGGTGATCGGCAACCGGCCGTTGGGCCCGCGCCGCCCGGCCGACTCCAGACCTGCGTCGCGCACCCGCGCCGCGCTCGCGCACAGATCGGCGAGGTCTTCGCCGCGCGCGGTCATCGCGACCGCCGCCTCGTCGACGTTCAGCGCAACGCCGTCCCGGGCCCGCCGCAAGACCCGCCGCAACGCCGAAGCGCTGGCCTTGGGCGGAACGACAGGGCTGGGCAGAGCGGCGGGCCCCGGAGGCTCCGGTGTCAGTGGCACGTTGGTGTAACTTCCCCACGATCGAATTTCATCCGCCCGTCCCAACCTGTGAAACTTTGGGCAACGGTGCCATATGCGCAACAGTAGCGCCAGGCTCCCGCCGGCCCGCGGTCGCCATCCCGGCCTCGCGGCCGTGCTCAGGGCGCTTGCTGTGTGTTTGGCAAACTGCCCCGCCTTCCCGCGGCGATCGCGATACCATCCGTCGTATCCAGGGAGGTGCCCGATGTCGTTCGTATTCGCCAACCCGGAGGCGCTGGTCACGGCGGCTTCGGATTTGGCCGGCATCGGTTCCACGCTCAGCGCGGCCAACTCGGCCGCCGCGACCCCGACAGCCGCAGTGGCGGCGGCCGCCGCCGACGATGTGTCGGCACAGGTCGCCGCGTTCTTGTCCGAACACGGGCTTGGGTATCAGCAGTTCAGCGCGCAAATCGCGAAGTTCCACGACCAGTTCGTTCAGACTTTGAGCGCTGGTGCGAACGCGTTCGCGGCGACGGAGGCCAACGCCGCGCAGACCCTTGCCAACGCGGTGAACGCGCCCGCGGCGACGCTGCTCGGAAGCGGCGGCGGCGCAGGTTCAGCGGCAGGTATCGCCGGTGCTGCCGGCGGCGCCGTGTCCAATGCGGTGAACCGCATCGAGAGCGTCGTGCTGGGCTCCAATCTCCCGGGTGTCGCCGGGCTGCTCGGCTCCAATTTCCCGGGTGGCGCACAGGCGATCGCCAGTCAGGCCGGCACGCTGCTGCTGCGGTCCACCGGCGGGATCAGCGCTCTGACCGCGGCTAGCGCGCTACTTACGCCGGCGGCCATGACCAACGCTTCGGTGGCGCCGGCAGCGCTCGCAAGCGCGTCCATCGGCAACGCGATCGAGGCTGCCTACCTCGCGATCGAGCCGTACGTGGAGTACGGCTTCGACCTCGCCGCGTACGTGGTGGGTTTCCTGCCGTATGTCGGCTTCCTGTATCCACAGATATACTTCTTCTACGACCTCTTCGAGCCGATCGTGCGGAGCGGCCTGTTCAACACGCTCGACTGGCTGGGCGGGGAAATCACCTTCGCCCAAGGGCTGAGCAACTTCTCGGCGGCCACCACGGCGTCGATCAACCAGTTCATCAACACCGAGATCAACTGGGTGCTCGGCTTCCTCCCGCCACTCCCGCCGCTTCCGCCGATCTTCCCGTAACCCGGCCGTCAGTGGTGGCTGCGCCGCCACAACACCCACACCGGCGGCGCGACCCCCAGCACGATCAGCAGCAGGGCCCCGTAGGCCATCAGCCCCCGGCCGCCCAGGATCACGTCGTCGGCGGGACCGCCCATGCTGATCACGGCCACCGTGAGGAGCCACGCCCACAGCGGCAACGCGGCCAACCGCGCCGACTTGGTCCAAAACCCGGCGGCCCACACCAGTGCCGCGTTGAGCAGTCCACTGAGCAATCCACTGATGGGAAACGGAATCGAGCCGATATAGGAAGGCAGCAGCAGCGCGCCGGCTAGTGCCGACAGAATCCCGTCTACAGCCAGCAGCGCCAAAACAACGAAACGAATCGCGGGATCTGTCGCGCCGCTATCTTGAACCGACGCGGCGCGTGGCTTGGTTTCGGTCAGGTCGGGACGCTGTCGATATTGGAGAGAATCGACCCGATGACCCACTGCAGGCTGTCGAGGCGGTCCTGCCAGTGCTGCTGGTTAGGGTCCAGGTCGGGGTCCATGCGAATTCCTTCCGTGGCTGCCTGTTTGGCAGCCTACCGCGTTGCGGCGGCGGCCAAACCAAGTCCCGCGAGCAGATCCGTTTCCCAGCCGCGCCCGTCCCGCTCCCCCGCGGCGCCGGCCACCAGGACGTAGTGCTCGTCGGCGATGATCGGCAGCGCCATGTTGTTCGACAGGGCGCAGGCCCGGCCCGTCGGACCGACGACAACTTGGGTGGCGTGCTCGGCGAGTGCGGCCGTCTTCGCGGCGAGCGCATCCGGTGCGGCCTCCACTACGGCGTCGATGTCGGAGTCCGCATACCCGAAGTCGAACGCCTCTCGCGGCGGGATGGCCCAGTCGGGAAGCAGGTCTTCGCGATTCAGCGCGCGCCAACCCGCTTCGAAGGCGCTTTCGGCCAAGACCGTCCAGTAGAACTTCGGCACCGTCCACGGCTCGCCGGGGTAGTCGGCACTGCCCGCTCCTAAACCGGCAGAAGTAACCGCGGCGGTGGTGACCGTGTGGGTGTGGACGTGGTCGGGGTGGCCGTACCCGCCGTTGGGGTCGTAGGTCACGACGACGTGGGGGCGTTGCTCGCGAATGATCGCGACGAGTGCGCCAACGACCTCGCGCTCGTCGGCGTCGATGAACCTCTGGCGACGCCGTTGCGGCGTGCCCTGCATCCCCGAGTCGCGCCATCGGCCCGCGCCGCCGAGATAGATGGGCGCTCGCACGCCCAGCGCCTGCAACGCGGCGGTGAGCTCGGCGATTCGGTAGCCGCCGAGTTGGTCCGCGCCATCGACGCCCAGCTCGGCCCAGCGGTCGCCGATGACCTCGCCCTCCTCGCCGAGCGTGCAGGTGACGACGCGGACCTGCGCCCCGAGGGCGGTGTAGTGCGCGATGGTGGCGCCGTTGCTGAGGCTCTCGTCGTCGGGATGCGCGTGGACGAACAGCAGCCGGGGAGTCTCGGGCATGGACGCACCCTACTCCCGTGATCGGCCCGGACGCCGCTTCACCGGGACGCAGCGAATAGGAACGCGGACGGCTACTATCGGAAAATGCCGCAGCTAACCCAGGATCGGAGTAGCACCCGCAGCCGCCGGCGAGGCGAAGTGCTCGAAAATGCGCTCTACGAGGCCACGTTGGCGGAGTTGGCCGAAGTCGGATACGGCGGGCTGACGATGGAAGGGATCGCGGCGCGCGCCCACACCGGCAAGGCGGCGCTGTACCGACGCTGGTGCAGCAAGCATGATTTGGTGCACGCCGCCCTGGTGCACACGTTGCCGCCGGTGCCCGAGCTGCGCTCCGGCCGGTCGGCCCGCGAGAATCTGCTGACGGTGTTCACGGCCCACCGCGACATCCTGGCCGGAAAGACCGCCTTCCCAAGCCTGGAGATCATGCAGCAGCTTCTGCACGAACCGGAAATGCGCGCCATCTTCGCCGACGCCGTGGTAGGCCCGCGCCTGAAGATCGTCGAATCGATCCTGCAGGACGCGATCGACGCCGGCGACATCGACCCGGCCACGGTCACCCCGCTGACCGTGCGGGTCGGACCGGCATTGATCAACCACCACTTCCTGCTCACCGGAGAACCGCCGAACCGGCGCGAACTGGCAATGGTCGTCGACACCGTGATCCCGCCGCGGGCGCGGTCGGCGCGCACCGACTGATTCAGACCTAATGGGAATCGTTCAGCGAGCCTTCGGCCGGTAGGTACTTGTCCGCGGGAGGCTGATCACCGAGCCGCCGGCCGGTGAGCACTGGTCAAGACCCCGGAGTGTTGGTCGATTCCTAGGGCTAGATTGTGCCCCGGCCGGTTGGTGAGGTCGCCTGTAGCGCTGATGGGGTGTCGTGCCGCCGAGCACTGATCCATTAGGTTGCCGCCGGGTGCCCTTGGGCTCGGGCACGTTTCATTACATGAGCAAGGAGGCGATCACACTGATCTTTGTTGGGGACGACTGGGCTGAAGACCACCACGACGTTTATCTGATGAACTGCGACGGCGCTCGGTTGGCGTCACGGCGGCTGCCCGAAGGACTCGCCGGAATCCGCGGGTTTCATGAGCTGATCGCCGGCCATGCGCAGGAACCCGACCAAGTCGTGGTCGGCATTGAAACCGACCGCGGCTTGTGGGTCGAGGCGCTGATCGCGGCCGGCTATCAGGTGTTCGGGGTCAATCCGCTGGCGGTGGCCCGCTACCGTGACCGCCACTATGTCTCGGGTGCGAAGTCGGATGCCGGCGACGCCAAGCTGTTGGCCGACCTGGTGCGCACCGACCGGCACAACCATCGGCCGATCGCGGGGGACAGTCCAGACGCCGAGGCGATCAAGGTCCTCGCCCGCGCACATCAGAATCTGATCTGGGCCCGCACTCGGCACACCAATGCGCTGCGCAGCGCGCTACGTGAGTACTTTCCGGCGGCGCTGGAGGTGTTCGACAACCTGGCAGATCGTGATGCCCTGGCCATTCTGGGCCGCGCTCCCTCCCCAGACGAGGCCGCGCGTCTGAGCCTGTCCAAGATCCGATCGGCCCTCAAAGCCGCTGGGCGCCAACGCAACCTCGAGGCCCGGGCGTTAGAGATTCAGGCCGCGCTGCGCACTGAGCAGCTCGCCGCCCCCGCCGCGGTCACCGCTGCATTCGGTGCAAGCACCCGGGCCGCGGTTGGCATCATCATCGAGTTGAACCACCAGATCAGTGACCTCGAGGCCGAACTGATGACACATTTTGAGACACACCCGGACGCCGACATCTACCTCTCCCTGCCAGGACTCGGTGTTGTGCTCGGCGCCCGGGTGCTCGGTGAGTTCGGGGACGACCCGAACCGCTACACCGACGCCAAGTGTCGCAAAAACTACGCCGGAACATCACCATTGACCGTCGCCTCGGGCAAGAAACGCGCCGTGTTGGCCCGCCATGTGCGCAACAGGCGTCTCTACGACGCCATCGACCAATGGGCCTTCTGCTCCCTCAATGCCAGTCCCGGCGCGCGCCTGCACTACGACCAGCACCGAGCCGCCGGCGACACCCACCACCAAGCCCTCCGCGCACTGGGCAACCGACTCGTCGGGATCCTGCACGGCTGCCTCCGCCACCACACCCCCTACGACGAACACACCGCCTGGGCACACCGCCAAACCACCCCCGACACCCATGCCGCTTGACAAATTACGGACCTGGGATGTCTAGCCCGTGAAGAAGCCGGCCAGGTCGGCGCCGGCTACCAGGCTCTGGTCGAAGATGCCCTCCAGGCCGCCGATGTTGCCGCCGTTGAAGACGCCCGCCCCTCCTCCGGTCAAAACCGTGCTGACGGCCGGGACCTGGGCACCACCGAGGAAGCCGTTGACGGTTTGCTCACCGGTGAGCACGACCAGGTTGCCGACGTTGAAGAGCCGGTCGAGCGCACCGTCGAAGGCGTTGGGACCGAAGACGCTTGCCTCCCAAGCTAATTCGTTGCCCACCAGGTTCGTGTTGAAGCCGGTCTCCGCGGTGACCAGGTTGCTGAGGACGTTGATCTCACCCGTCGCGATTGTCTGCAAGCCCGCGACCGGCGCCCCTATCAACGCGGCCCCCGTCACGGGTAGCCCGGCGAACAGCGACCCGTTGAGGGCGCCATTCAGCGACGCCTGCAAGCCCGCCCCGGTGATCGCCGCATTCAGCGCGGCCTGCAGGGACCCGTTGCCGGTGAACGCGCTGGCCACGGCGCCGACGACGTTCAGGTCGAACAAGAATTTGTCGGGTATGGCGCCCAGCAGCCCGCCGATCGCGCCGCCGCCGATGGAGGCGCCCACGGGGCCAACCAAAAGGTTGCTACCCAGGAAGGTCGCCGGGAACGGCGCACCCAACAGGCTGTTGAAGGCCGCCTCGCCGCTACCCAGCAGCATGTTCCAGAAGTTGAAGGTGCTGTCGATCACGCCACCCACCGCGCCGGTGCTGCCGAACAGAGCCGTCTCCAGGGCCGCCTCTTGGGCGGTCAGCGCCGCGTTGAAGCCAAGCTCATTGGTGAGCAAGGCGGTATTGAACCCGGTTTCCATCGCCTGGAGCTGGGCGAAGAACGCGGCCGGCGAGCCCGCCGCGAACAGCGCCTGGAAGGGGGCGATCGCGTTGAGCAGCAACGTGGGAAGCCCGGCGAGCCCGACGGCCAGGCCCCCGTTCAAGGCGACGCTGAGCTGCGCACCCAGGCCGGAAAGCCCGGCGCCGATATTCGCGCCCAGGCTGGGGCTGAAACCGAAGACGGCTGTGAGGGCGGCGTTCAAACTGCCGGGAAGGGCAAAGCCGCCCGCCAGGGCGGGCAGGTTGCCGACCAGCGACGCGCCGGTCTGCGCCAAGCCGGACAGGGCAGCACCCAGGCCCGAAAGGCTGCCACCGAAGGCGCCCGACAACGCGGCATTGAGCGACGCGTTCAGCCCCGAAAGCCCACCACTCAGGCTGGCCTGCAGCCCCGGCAGCTCGGCACTCAGGCTGCCGGCCAGGTTGGAGAGCCCGGCACCCAGGTTTGTCGCGAGCGCCCCGCCCGGTCTGCGCCAATCCCGAAAGGCCACTACTTATATCCGCCGCCAACGTCGCACCGAGTGGGCCCAACCCCGACAGGCTGCCACCGAGCCCGCCCGACAACGCGGCGTTGAGCGACGCGTTCAGCCCCGAAACCCCGCCGCTGAGGCTGGCGACCAGCCCTGGCAGGGCAAAGCTCAGGCCGCCCGCCACACCGGACAGCGCAGTACCCAAGTTCGCCGCGAACGCGTTGCCGGCCTGGACCAACCCCGACAGCCCATTACTGAAGTCGGCCGCCAATGTCGCACCCAGTGGCCCCAGCCCCGAAAGGCTGCCACCCAAGCTGCCCGACAACGCGGCATTTAGCGACGCGTTCAGTCCGGAAAGCCCGCCGCTCAGGCTGGCCTGCAGCCCCGGCAGTGCGGCATTGAAGCCGCCGGCCAGCCCGGAAAGCCCGGTATTGATGTTGGTCGCCAGCGCGCCGCCCGTCTGCGCCAGCGCCGACAACCCACCATTCAAGTCCGTCGCTATCGTCGCACCGAGTGGCACCAACCCCGAAAGACTGCCGCCGAAGCTGCCCGACAACGCGGCATTGAGCGAGACACTCAGCGCCGTTATGTCGGCGCTCAGGCTGGCCTCCAGCCCCGCGAGCCCACCGCTCAAATCGATGCCCAATGCGGGGACTGCGCTCGCCAGAGTCTGCACGACGTTTACCTCGGCCGCCGCATAGCTGCCCGCACCGGCGGTCAAATTCTGAACGAATAGCTCGTGAAACGCTGCCGCCTGCGCGCTGAGTTGCTGGTAGCCCACGGCATGCGAGGAAAACAGCGCGGCAATTTGCGCCGAAACTTCGTCGGCAGCCGCGGGCAGTATTCCCGTGATTGCGGCCGCCGCCGCGCCGTTGGCGAAACCGATCAGGAAGCTAAGATTCGCCAAATCCGTTGCGGCATCTGCGATTAGCTCCGGCGCTGCGATGAGAAACGACACTCTGACCTCCCCGGTTCAGCACATAGTGACCGCTATCCCCCCGGTGGCCCGATCGGGCGGGTGTCGCGTTGGCGGCAGCGTATCCAAATGGTGCGCCGAAAACGCTTGTTTGCACTAAGTGGCTTTGCTGATATTCGGTCCGATTAATTCGTAATTAATTCGTTACTATCGGCCGATTAGAAGATCGCCATTTTCACGATTCGAATGCGCGCCTATGGCCCGGTTTTGATCCATTGGCCGGCGTCGCCGACGATGCCGACCGGTACCGCACCCGTCAGGCTGACGTTTTGCACGCTGGGGCCGGCCCCGACGATGGTGGTGTCCTGCAAGATCGGCAACACCGTCGACATGTTCCACAGCCGCGGTTCGACCGCGGTGATCACGTCGTTGATGTTCTTGGTGCCGTTGAGCGCGGCGTCGATGTTCGACTGGATGCTGCGATCGCAGATTCCGGTGAGGTTTGACGGCGCCTGCACCAGCGCGCCGGGCTCGGGCGGTCGACTCGGCGGCGCCGGGGTCGGCGTCGTGGAGGTGGTGCCCGGCCCGGTGGACGGCGTGAGCCCGGCAGGGCCTGATGAACCAGGGCTGGTCGGCGCGCTGGAGGTCGGGACCGTCGTCGTCTGCAGCGCGGGGCAGCCGTAGCGGGAGGCCAGCAGCGTCGCCAGGTTTCCCCCGGCCCGATGCCAGCCGACGATCGCGTCCACCTGGTTGTTGTTCAGCGCGTCGCGATACAGCGACACCGGATCCAGCGCCAGTACGGTCGCGGCGATGCCGACGTTGCGTAACTGGTCGGCTGACCGTGTTGGCCACCGCGACCGAGGTCGGGTCGTTCGCCGCCACCCCGATGACCAGCGACAGCTGTTGGCCGTCCTTGCTGATCCGGCCCCGGGTGACTTCGGGCGGCCCGGTGCTCGCCGGGGTCGACGCCGGCGAAGCCGACGCGTTGGGTTCGACCTTGTATCCGGAGCCCTCCAGCAACGCCAGCGCGGCCGGCGTCGTCATCGCGGGCGGCGCGGTCGGCTCGTAGCCGGGGTCGCTCGGCGAGCGGATCTGGGCCTGGTCCAACGTGACGGTGTTGTCGCTCCCCGCGCCCACGGCCGCCAGCAGATCGACGTCGAGCAACCCCAGAATCGCCTTGCGGACCTGCGCGTCGGACAGCTTCGACTCGTTGGCGCGCAGCGTGAGCTGCATGACGCGGGGCGTCACGATCCGGGCGGTTCGCACATCCGGGATGGCCGACAACTGCGCGAAGGCCGCCGAGCCGCCATGAACCTGGGCCACCTGGGTGTCGCCGTTGCGCACGGAATCGGCCAGCGCGGCGGGCGCGCCGGCACGACGGAACAGGATCAGCGCGGGTTTGGCGGGCGGTCCCCAGTAGCGGTCATTGCGGGCGATCAGGATCTCGTCGCGCTGCGGGTCGATGCTCTCCACCCGGAACTGCCCGCCGGTGACCGGCACGGCCCTGGCGAGGCCGGCCGCGAATCCGCCCGGCACGTCCTTGACGATGTGGGCCGGGACTATGTTGCTGAACAGCTCTTTCCAGGCCGGGTACGGCTGCGCGAAGGTGACCACCGCCTGCTTACCGCCCTCGAGCGATTGCACGCCGGTGATGAGGTCGTATCCGGCCGGATCGACCACCCCCGGCTGACTGACCATCTGCCGCCACAGGTACCAGAAGTCGTCCGCGGCGATCGGGGCGTTGTCGGTCCATTGCGCCTCGGGCCGGATCTTGTAGGTCACCGTGAACGGGTTCTGGCTGGTCACCTCCGCGGATACCAACAGGGTCGGGTCCATCTCCCAGCGCGAGCCCGTCGGCGTGCCGGGGTCGGGCACCGGCCGAAACGCGCTGGGCAACACCAGCGCGCTGATCGCCGCGTTCACCGGCGACAGATCCGACAGCAGATGGGGGTTGAACCCGGCGCCTATCGAGTCGATGCCCATGATGATCTGGGTGGGCCGCTGCGGCGGCGGCGCGGAATTGTGCGGCGTGTCGGTGCTCTGCGGCGCCGGCGGAGGGTTGACCGTACACGCCGCCAGCACCAGGCCGACCAGCGAGACCACCACGCCGACCGTCATGAAGAGGCGGCGCGCTGGTCTCGGCATGCCCATCAGGGTATCGAGCAGGTGGTCAGCAGCCCGCCCAACCACGCGCGTGACGCCCGCAGTGGAGTCACGCTCGCGGGCGGGGGCGCCAAGCCGCTAACCCCGGGCCTTGGCCCGCGCCCGGCTGCGGGCCCGGGCGGTGGCATCCAGCTCGACCTTGCGTACCCGCACAATCTCGGGACTCACCTCGACGCATTCGTCGGGCGCGCAGAACTCCATGGCCCGTTCCAAGTCGAGCTCCAGCGGCTTGGCCAACGTCTCCATCACGTCCGCTGTCGACGACCTCATGTTGGTCAATTTCTTCTCGCGCGTGACGTTCATATCGAGATCCTCCGGGCGCGGGTTTACCCCGACCACCATGCCCTCGTAGGTGTCCTGTCCCGGCTCCACGAAGAACTGGCCCCGATCGGCGAGCTGCAGCAGCGCGAACGGCGTGATGATGCCGGACCGGTCGGATACCAGCGAGCCGGTGTGCCGGGCGCGGATCTCCCCCGCCCACGGCTTGTATCCGTCGAACACCGCGTGCCCGACACCGGTGCCTCGGGTCTCGGTGAGAAAGTCTGTGCGCCAACCGATCAGGCCGCGGCTGGGAACCACGAAATCCATTCGCACCCAGCCGGTGGTGTGGTTGGCCATGTCCACCATGCGCCCCTTGCGCGCGGCCATCAGCTGGGTGACCGCGCCGACGTACTCCTCCGGGCAGTCGACGGTCATCGCCTCGAATGGCTCGCACAGCCTGCCGTCGATGGTCTTGGTCACCACCTGCGGCTTGCCCACGGTCAATTCGAAGCCCTCCCGGCGCATCTGCTCGACCAGCACGGCCAGCGCCAGCTCCCCGCGGCCCTGCACCTCCCAGGCGTCGGGTGCGCCGATGTCGACGACGCGGATGGACACGTTGCCCACCAGTTCGGCGTCCAGCCGGTTGCGGACCATGCGCGCGGTGAGCTTGTGGCCGGCCACCTTGCCGGCCAGCGGCGAGGTGTTGGTCCCGATCGTTACCGAGATCGCCGGCTCGTCGACGGTAATCCTCGGCAGCGCAACGGGATTCGTCAGGTCGGCCAGCGTGTCGCCGATCATGATCTCGGGCAGGCCGGCGACGGCGACGATATCGCCCGCGACAGCCTCGTCGGTCGGGTTCCGCTCCACGCCCTCGGTGGCCAGCAACTCGGTGATCTTGGCCGTTGCCGTGGTTTCTTCACCGTCCACTTCGCGGATCCACGCGACCTGCTGGCCCTTGCGGATGCGTCCGTTGTAGATGCGGATCAGCGCCAGCCGGCCCAAGAACGGCGACGCGTCCAGGTTGGCCACCAGGGCCTGCAGGGGGGCGTCCGGGTCGCCCTTGGGCGACGGCACGTGCTCTTCGAGGACTTCGAACAGCGGGTCGAGGTTGGTGCCGTCGGGAACGTGGCCGTCGGGCGGTGGGGTGGTGCTGACCACCCCGGCGCGCCCGGAGGCGTACAGCGTTGGCAGGCCCAGCGCATGCTCGGCGGCCGCGGCCGCTTCGTCGTCGAGATCCGATGCCACGTCAAGCAGTAGGTCGTGGCTGTCCTCCACCACCTCGGCGATGCGTGCGTCGGGCCGGTCGGTCTTGTTGACGACGAGGATCACCGGAAGGTGGGCGGCCAGCGCCTTGCGCAGCACGAACCGCGTCTGCGGCAACGGGCCCTCGGAGGCGTCGACCAGCAGCAGCACCCCGTCCACCATGGACAGCCCGCGCTCCACCTCGCCGCCGAAGTCGGCGTGACCGGGGGTGTCGATCACATTGATCACCGTGATCGTCCCGTCGGTGTTTTGGCGGTGCACGGCGGTGTTCTTGGCCAGGATGGTGATGCCCTTTTCCCGTTCCAGGTCCCCGGTGTCCATCACCCGTTCCTGCACTTCACCGCGCTCGTGCAGGGCGCCGGACTGCCGCAGCATCGCGTCGACCAGGGTGGTCTTACCGTGGTCGACGTGGGCGACGATGGCGACATTGCGGAATGGCACGTCGGTGATTCTGGCAGCGGGCGCCTCAGATAGCGAACTCAGCGCCACCAGCCGCGGCGGCGGGGCGCCGAACCGATCCGGACGTTTTATGGCGGAGGTCGCGGAAAGCGCCCCAGCCAGGTCCGCCAGCCAGCCGCGATCGGCGGGCACCCAGTCGACATCGTGCAGTTCTGTCGCGGTCACCCAACGCAGCGCCTGGTGGTCGCGCGGATGCGGTTCACCGCGAACCAGCCGCACCCGGTACGCCCGCAGCGTAGTCGTTCCACTCAGCGGGATGTCGGCGCCGAGGCGATCGCCCACCGCGACGTCGCCGACCTCCAGGCCCAGCTCCTCGGCCAGCTCCCGGGCCAGCGCGTCGCGCTCGGTTTCGCCGGGCGCGACCTTTCCGCCGGGCAGTTCCCAGCGGCCGGCCAGCTCCGGCGGCCGGACGCGCTGCGCGACCAAGACCCGGGAGTCGCAGATGACCGCTGCGGCGACGACGATCTGGGTCGGCATGGCCAGTGACGGTATACGGTCGGGATATGGCTGTGTTAACGGATGAGCAAGTAGACGCCGCACTGCCCGAACTCAACGGGTGGGAGCGTGCCGGCGGCGTCCTGCGCCGGTCGATCAAGTTCCCGGCATTTCTCGACGGCATCGATGCCGTGCGCCGCGTGGGCGAGCACGCCGAGAGCAAGGATCATCACCCGGACATCGATATCCGTTGGCGGACGGTGACTTTCGCTCTGGTCACGCATTCCGAGGGCGGTATCACGCAAAACGACATCGACATGGCGCGCGACATCGACGGGATCGTCGGGAGTTAGCCCGGCAGGGCGCCCTTCTTGTCGGCCTGGGGGCACCGCCCGCTTGCGGGGGACACGCTGGCGTGTCCCCCGAACGCGGCCGTCACGCTGACGTGTCCCCTGCGAGCGGGCGGTGCCCCCAGCTCGGCGCGGTCACCGGTGGCCGCAATCCAGATCAAAGTCGCCACCGCCGCCACGATGTAGACCAGCCCGGCCCAGGCGAGATACCACGGTCGGCTTATCTGCCAGATGGTCGGCTGGGCGAAACTCAGCAGCCACGGCACGCCGACGACGGTGAGCGCCAACCAGCCCCAGCCCACGAACCGGGCACCGGGGCGCCCGCGCGGTGGGCCGTGAATCGCCCACATCATCAGCGGCACCAGCCACACCCAGTGGTGGGTCCACGAAATCGGCGAAAACAGCAACCCGAACAACTCGACCACCAGCAACTTGCCCAGCCGATCGGAGGAGTCCAGCGCCCGCCAGGCCAGGACGGCCAGCACCGCCGTGACGGCGATGGCGGCCAAAACCAGCGGGCCGAAGCCGGCGTCATGGCCCAGGATCCGGGAGATGCCGCCGCGCCAGGACTGATTGAACGAGGTGGCGATCGGCCCGACCCGGTGCGCGTCGCCCAGCAGGTCGGTGAAGTAGTAGCGGGTCTGGTCGCCCACGACCAAAGCCGACACGCCGACGGTGGCCAGGAAGACCACCGCCGAGAACACCGCCGCACCCCAGCGCCGAACGCCGACGAAGTAGACGCCCGAGATCGCCGGCGTCAGCTTGATCCCGGCCGCGACGCCGACCAGTAGCCCCGATAGCCACCACCGGGTGGTGTAGACCGCCCACAACACCGCCAGCATGAGCAACACATTGATCTGCCCGTAGTCGAATGTGCTGCGCAGCGGCTCGATCCAGATGGTGATCGCCGTCCACAACATGGCGACGCGGTGACCGGCGCCGGCGGGAACGCCCATCAGGCGCTGGCTGATCCGAACCGCGCCGTACAACGCGGCGATCGTCGCGACCTGCCACAGGAAAGCGACCAGGCCGAACGGCAACAGATGCAGCGGGTAGAAGACGACCGCCGCGAAGGGCGGATACGTGAACGGCAGCGGGAAGTCCGGCGTCTGGTCGGCGTACGCGTAGCTGTACAGGGTGCCTGGGTGGTCGATGGCGGCGGCGCCGCCGAGGTACACGTGCAGGTCGACGAAGTTCGCGCCGTTGGGCACCAGGTATGTCCAGGCAAGTCGCGCGGCGACGCTCACGATCAGCAGCGCCGGGGCGGCCGCCCGAAGCAAATCCGCCATCCGCCGCGTGAGGGGTGCCGCCGGGGCGGCCGGGGTGGTGTCTATCCGCCCGACTCTAGCGATCGCGCGGGCGATCGCGCGGGCGCTCGGTCACCGGCGGCACTCGTATCCGTAACGATCCAATAAATGCCACACGTGTCACTTGAGTCACACCAGCATCAAAGTAACTTCGGCGCCGGACCTGTAATCGACAACCAGGGAGAGTCATGCCAACCATCTGGACTTATCTGCGCGCAACCGCCGTCGTGGTCGGTTCGTCCGCAGCGCTAATAGTGGGCGGTCTTACCGGGACAGCCCACGCCGACCCGGCGCCGGCTCCGATGCCCGTGCCGAACATTCCGCAGCAGCTGATCAGCTCGGCGGCCAACGCACCCCAAATCCTGCAGAACCTCGCCACCGCCCTCGGCGCCACCCCGCCGGCGGCGCCGGCCGCTCCCGGCATCAGCTTCCCGGGCGTGCCCCCGGCCGCCGCGACAGCACCCGTGTCGGCTCCGGCGGGACTCCCGTCCATTCCGGGGTTGACGGCGCCGGCGGCACCCGCCGCGCCGGCAGCGCCGACGCTCCCGGGGCTCAACGCGATCCCAGGCTTGACGCAGCAGGCACCGGCGGTACCCGCCGTCCCGGCCGCCCCGTCGATCCCGGGGCTGCCCACCATCCCGGGTCTCTCGGCGCCGGCGGTACCCGCCGCACCGCCGACCCCTCAGATCCCGCAAGCGAAGGTCGACATGCCGGCACTGCCATCCGGCCTGCCGGTCAACGTGCCCCCGCAGCTGACTCTTCCGCAGGATCTGGCGGCGCTGGCCTCCGGGCAGGCTCCGGCGGCACCTGCGGCACCTGCGGCACCGGCGCCGGCCAGCCCGGCCAGCCCGGTCGCACCGCTGCTGGCAGCGCTGCCCTGATCAGCCTGTTAGACAGCTAACCCACTACCTAGACCGGAGGGCATCGTGGCAAACACTTGGAACCTGTCCAAAGGTTTGGCCGCTGTCGTCACGGCGTCGGCTGCCGCGTTCGGGGTCTGCCCGAGCGCGGCAGCCGATCCGGCGGCACCGCAACCGACACCGCAGCCGAACTCCACCCAACAACTACCGGGCCTGCCGGCGTTAGCGCAGCTGAGCCCGATCATCCAGCAGGCGGCCAGCAATCCCGCGCAGGCGACACAGCTGCTCATGGCCGCCGCCCAGGCTTTCACCCACAACCCGACGGCGCCCGCCGAGTCCAAGAACGTTGCGGCGTCGGTGAATCAGTTCGTGCAGGAGCCGGGCTCGCCGGTTCCCGGTGCGCCGGCTCCCGCCCCGGGTGCCGTCAACCCGCCCGACACTGCCCCGGTGCAACACGTGCCACCGGCAGGCATCGAGCCCGGGCTGCAGTCGCACCTGCCTCCGGGTATCGATCCGGCTCACGCGGCCGGTCCCGCGCCCGCCGCGGCACCGACGGCTGCCCCCTCGGCGGCCACACCGCCCGTTGCCGCACCGGTACCGGGGTCCGCCGAGCCCGTCGCAGCTCCCGCGCCGGCTCCCGCGCCGTCCGCAGCACCCGCGCCGGCACCCGCGCCGGGCGCCGCTCCCGCCGCGGCCCCGGGTTTGGGCCCCGACGCCCCGCCCACGCAGGACTTCATGTATCCCTCGATCGGCACCAATTGCCTTGCGGACGGCAGTAGTTCGATCGCGACCGCGCTGTCGGTAGCGGGGCCGGCCAAGATCCCGACGCCCGGACCGGGGCCGGGCCAGACCGCCTACGTGTTCACCGCGGTCGGCACGCCGGGGCCCGCCGAGGTGCAGAAGCTGCCGTTGAACGTCACCTGGGTGAACCTGACCACGGGCAAGTCCGGAACGGTCACGCTCAAGCCGCGCACCGACATCAATGGCGACGGCCCGACGACGTTGACGGCAATCGTCGACACCGGTTCGGGCAGCATCATGTCGACGATCTTCGGGCAGGTCACCACCAAGGAAAAGCAGTGCCAGTTCATGCCCACGATCGGCTCGACGGTGGTGCCCTAAACACCTTCGCTTGGCGCGAGCGTCCGCACGGGCGCTCGCGCCAGTGCGCTGGCTAGTACGCCATGAAAAGGATTGCGTCGCGGTCGTACTCGAGACCCGGATGGGCGCTGGCAAGGTGAGCCTGGGTCAGTTCGACCAGCTCGTCTTCGTCCTTGCCGACGATGGCTTCGCCGCACGGACACGTTATGTGTGTCTTCACGTTGCCGCCTTTCCCTTCGCTGCTGCCTTCATCTGCTTCTTGTGTGATCGCACCTGTCCGAGCGAACGGTCGTCGACGATGTCGGCGACGGATAAGTGCGTTCCGGGCTTGCCGAACTCGCCGGCCGCCTCCCGCCAGCCCGTGGGCGTCACGCCGTACTGCTTGCCGAGCAGTGCCAAAAAGATCTTCGCCTTCTGCTCACCGAAGCCGGGTAGCCCCTTGAGCCGCCGCAGCAGCTCCTTCCCGTCGGGCCGGCCGGCCGTCCACAGCCCGGCCGCATCGCCGTCGTACCGGTCAACGATGATCTGCGCCAGGGCCTGGATGCGCTTGGCCATCGATCCCGGGAAACGGTGTACCGCAGGTCTTTCCGAACACAGCGCGGCGAACTTGTCCGGGTCGTAGTTGGCGATCTCCCCGGCGTCGAAGCCGCCCATCCGGTCCGCGATCTTCTTCGGTCCCGCGAAGGCGGTTTCCATCGGCACTTGCTGGTCGAGCAGTACACCTATGAAAAGCGCGAAAGGATTCTCGTCCAGCAGGGCATCAGCTGCCGGATCACCGGTTAGTCGCAGGTTCGGCACTCGGCCAGTCTAGGACGCTGCTGATGTAGGGGCCCTTGGTGGGGTTTGTCGGCGGTATCGGAATTTCGACCCTCGAGGGCATTTGAAAATTGAGCCCTGGGTGTGGCTGGTGTTCGGGTCAGGCGACGGCCCAGCCACCGGGTCCGTGGTGCAGGCCGAGGGTGGCCAGTCGGGCGAGGTTCAGTGCGCTGGCTCGGGTCAGGATGTTCAGTCAGAATGCGTTTTTTGCCGCGGCATCGGGCATGTCGGCCGCCCCAGGAGCGGCGGGTGAAGTGGCTGATCTTGCGTTCGACGACGGGCCGGTTGGCCCGGTAGTCCTGCTGCCAGGTCGGATCCTGTTGGCGGGCTTTGGCGTGTTGTAGGGCGGCTTCCTGAGGGTGGATGCTGATCACCCGTCCTCGGCGGGCTTTGGTGCACCGCGCGCGCAGCGGGCAAGACCCGCAGAGCACACCGAAGCGGGCGACACGGTAGCGCAGGCCAGCCCGGATCGCCACGGTGTGCTGAGCCGGGCAGGTGACGGTACCGGCGGCCAGGTCAATCGTGAACCGGTCTTTGGAATAACCGTTGGCGTTGCGCACCGGGGGCACTTTGGTGCGCATGTCATGGCCCCGAGCGCCCTGTTCATCCAGGGTGGCCCCGTTGGCGTAGGCCGAATCACCGTACACTTCAAAGACTTTCAACTCCGAGGCAGCGGCCGAGTCGCTACTGGTGTGCGCGCCGGTGTCGGCGGCCGGCTACCGGCTGCCGATTCGTGCCCGCAGCCGACTGGCTGGTAACGGGTTCGGGTGGGCGGCAGGTGCGACGGTGCCGGGTTGGTCCAGCATATGACCTCGCGGCGGCGGTGTTGGCTGCGGTGACGGCCACGGCGGTGATCAGCTCATCGTCGGGATCGACCCCCAGATGCGACTTGTACCCATCGAAGGTGCGGGCCCGTGACTTGTGCCCATGGCGGGCCTCGACATCGACGGTGGAGATCAGCCGATCGCGGGCCACCCGCCGGGCGATGCGAAACACCCCGTCGTCGCCTTGTTCGACATCTTGGCCGGCCACCAGCCCCAACAACTCGCCAGCCTCGGCCAGCGTCCCGTCGAGCTCGCGGCCATCCAGCGCCGCCAGCGCAGCCTGAGCGTCGCGCACCAACGCATCCACCAACGCTTCACGGGCTTTCGCATCGTCCCAATCACACGGCGGCTTTCCCAAGCTGGCGTAGTCATCGTCGCGGGTCAACGCTGCCCTCACCACGCACGCCAACGCTGGGTCCACCCGGTCGGCGGTAGTGAGCACCTTGCGGATCATTGCCCGCAGCTCAATCACCGTGTCCTGGGTGGCCACCGCATCAAACAACGGCGTGGAATCAAGGACCCGGCGCCGTCCCCGTAACAACCCGGCCGCCCGCGCGGTGGTGTTGACATCGTCAAACAACCGCCGTGGCCGTTTCGAAGCCCTCAGCCGGTTACGCATCCCGACCAGCACCGTGGGGTGAAACGCCTGCGCGTCCACGGTCAAACCGGCAGCGGCCTTCCAGCGCAGATCAAAGGCCAACCGGTCGCAGGCCTCCCGATCGGAAAGTCCCTCGTAGGCCTGCAATAGCATCACCGTGGCCACCACCCGTGCGGGCACCGTCGGGCGGCCCAACGTCGAGCGTTTAAACAAGTCGGCGAAGTACTCCTCGCCGAACAGCGCACCACCATGCTCGGCCAACAGTCGATAGATACTGCTCTGCGGCAGCTGATCGCCCACCAACAGCATCGCGTCATCGAATCGGCCCTGCCGGTTTTCACGTCCCAACGCCACACACCGATTCTCCAGGCGCACCCGCGCCAAACCCGCTCAGGCGCGCCGAAACCCGGGCCACAAAATCAGCGCCGTCCTAGGACTACGCGGCGGGCAGACCGCCGCCGACGGACACTTTCGGGCGCACCGACATCGACCTGCCGTGGGAGCGCACCGACAAGATCGACGAGCTCAAGTCCGCCGTCTACGCCGTGACTTCGACGACGCGGTAAAGCTCACACGGCGCGGATATACCTTTCAGGGAGTGTGTGCCGTGGCTTTCCAGCGCGATGCCAGAACCGGCGATGAGGCTGCTGACGGAGGAAGAAACGATCACCTCCGAGCTTCCGGCCATACCCTGAACCCGCGCAGCCTGATGCACGGTCATACCAGCCACGTCGTCGCCGCGTGTCTCGATTTCGCCGGTGTGCAGCCCGGCCCTTATCTCGATCCCGAGTTCTGATCGGATGCGGCCCCGCAACGCCCACGCGCATCGGACAGCACGGCTCGGGCTGTCGAAGGTGGCCAGCAGCCCGTCACCCGTGCTTTTGATCCAGCGGCCGCCGCAGACGCCAATCTCGATGTGGCACACGTCATCGTGACGATCCAACAGGTCGCGCCAGGCGGCGTCGCCGACCCGCTCGGCGTTCACAGTTGAGTCGACGATATCGGTGAAGAGAACCGTTGCGAGCCTTCGTGAGTGGTCCGCATTCGGGCGGGTGCCGGTGAGGAATTGCTGCATCGCGTCGAGGTAGACATCCTTCGCGCCGAACCAGACTGCGTGGTCGTCGGTGGGAAGCTCCACGAAACGGGCGCCCACGATGTGCTCAGCCAGATAGTGGCCGCTGTGAAACGGGATGATGCGATCCCCGCAGGCATGCATGACGAGCGTGGGAGCGTATATCGAGGGCAGCACATGGCGGATGTCGACCTCAATCAAGAGCTTGCCGTACGGAACGATATTCCATCGAGATAGGGAGGCGCGTTCGTAGCGGGCCGCCCAGCGCCGGAAACCCGGCTGCCCCGCCATGGATGGGGCAGCCGAACTGACGGTTGCGCGGCCTGAGCCCCAGATCAACGGACCGAGCCATAGGGTCCGCAATTGTTGGCGCCCCGTTGGCGCCCATGGATGGTCGTTTCGGCGCACCCAGCTTGCGAAGGCGCCGCTGAGGATCAAACCCTCGGTGCGCTCCGGATACGTAGCGGCGAAGAAGGCCGCCAAGGTGCCGCCCTCCGACCAGCCGCCGATGACGGCCCGGTCCACGGCCTCAGCGCGCATGACGGCAACGAGGTCCTGCACCCGCGCGTCCAGCGACGGCGGCGGAATGCTTCTGTCCGACGCTCCCGTGCCGCGCTTGTCGAAATGAATCACGCGACAGAAGGATCCGAGCCGTTCGAAAAAGGCTGCGGCCTGCGGGTTCTCCCAAATCACGTCGATGTTCTGAGCGAACCCGGGAACCGCGATTAGCGTCCGCTTACCTGAGCCGAAGCACTGGTAGCCGATGCGTACCCCGTCTGCCTCCGCGTAGCGGGTTTCCGGGCGAGCAACCGTCACATCGCGGACTCTAGACCCGCGCTCACGCGCTGAACTCGTAATCGGCGAGCGGGATTGCCGCCCCGGTTCAGGGTGCCCGCAAGAGCGACAGACGACCGGCTGACCCTTCCACGAGGCCCAGCGGTTGCGTCTTCATAGTCGCAATCGTCCACAGCTGGCTTTGCACAACACGATGAGAACCGAGCCGATCGGCGATAGTTTTCGGCCCTCGAAAAGCTAGCTCTAATGGAATTGCTGGTCTAAGACCATTCCGACCAACAATGCAAACGGGTTGTTGGATAGGAGTTCATCGGCCTCGGGGTCCTGTGCCAGGCAGAGGTTCACATGTCGACTGTAGGACACGACTCGAAAGGTGACACCGTGGATATGAGTGTTTGACTGACTGCTGTGGAGGCCCACCCGGAGACGATCGACGCAGACCTACGGGTGGCGTTGGCACTGGCGAAGGGCGAGACAAACGTCGGCCCGTGGACCGGGCCGGGATGCACGCCCGAGGGGTACGAGGCCGAAGACTGCCAATGCTGTGACGCACTTGATCCCAGGCGGTTCAACGACTCGGTCGAGGAGTTGATCGCTCTGGGCTTCTTGGAGGACGCGCTTTCGTTCGATCAGGAACACGTGCTGGAGTTCGTCTACCGCAGAGCAGCATGTCGGTCGGAGCGATCCGCTTCGGTAGTTAGCAAGCGTGGGAACTACGGGGACGGGTCGTACAAACGCTGCATGACCCCTTCCATGTCCGTCCCAGCCCTCGTCACTAGCGGCAGCTCCGGCAGCCACAAAGAGCTCTGAGTCTTCGGGAACCCGGCCACTGGCCGGAAACCGGGAACCAGCCCAACATGCCCGGCCCGGCCGACCCACTCCTCAACCAGCACGCGCAACACCTGCCGGACGATGTGCCCGCCACGGCAACGCATAGACCCCGCACCCAAACTCCAATGCCGGTGCGCCCTAGCGCCAATCACAAGCTCATCAGTGGACATGGCGTCGCTGCCGTCCCGGTGCACCGCAGCGATACACAACATCACCACCACGCCGGCCGGCAACTCTACCCCACCGACGGTCGTTGGCTGGGTAGTAAAACGTTGGCAACCCGGCACCATCGGCTCCAACCGTAGGACCTCTTCAACGAACCCGCGTATCAGCTCAGGCTGACGTCGAAGCATGTCGCACAATTCGGGGCGGCGTGCCAACTCGAATAGGTACCAGCCGGCGTGTTTGAACATGTTGCGGCACGCCTCGGACAAGACGTGGCCGGACCGCCCATACAGGTGCTCAACAGGCAATAGCTGCAGGCGCGACACGATGTCGAAAAGGGCGCTAGCCATCGGCGTGGTCACATCGGCCACCGCGTCACCGCCACCAGCGGCGGCGAAACGATCGATCAGCGCGGCGGCGGTCGGACGGAACACTGCCGCAACGTCATGAGCTGATTTTGGCGCGAATAGCTGCTGGTGAACCTGGAGTTCGCTCTCGGAAAGAGCACGGGCGGCATCCAACCTTGGATCGTCCAGATTCGCTAAGACCTCCTCCCGTCCGATGACAAACACCCAGTTTGCCCCTGGATCTCGCAAAACCGGGCCGGCCTGTCGCGCCAGGCGCCAACCCAAGCCGCGGTCCGTGCTTAGGGCGGTTCCCGCCTCGGCGGGAAAGACTGGACAGTCGGCAAGCTTCACATGTCCCCCTCGTTATTCTCAGCGATGTGGCGCTCTAAATTCCCGCAAGTTCACCACCATGCCTATCAGCGAATGCGCCCCGCCCAGATCCCTAATCCGCTGAGCGCCGAGGCCGCCGCCCAATACGCCGCCGCCCGCTGCCGCGAGCGCGGGGCTGACCCACTCCCATGCCATGGGGCCGTTATGGGCGGCGTCGCAGTTCTCGCCACCAGGCGAACGGAGCCGCTCCTGCTCCCAGCGCACAAGGTCAAGCGCTGCGTCGCACGGCCGGGTCGTCGGGGTCGACTGCGGTGTTTCGGCCTCGGATGGCTCCCGCTCGTCGTAGTCCATGTCGGATCTGGACGCCGTTAGGTCACGTTCGGTTCCGCTGGCGATCGTACACGCACCATTCGCGATGTCTTGCGACACGCTATGCGTATGTCCTGAAACCAGACACCTGTCAGCCCGACCAATTAATCCGACCATTAAGTTAGTCATTGATTCGATTGATAGACCGATGGCGGTCCGAATTCCGGGCCCTTGAAGCAGCTGGGGCCGGATTGCTCCACGCACTTCAGTACCGTCATCCGGAGGTCGTGGCGGCGGCGTTGTCGGTTCGGTCCCCTGGAAGGTGAACTTGAAAGCATTTGGTCTTGTGGCACCGCCGCTGGGCCCGTAGTAAGGACGAACCTCTATTGGGTAGTTCTGCCACGGTGAGTCGGTGCGGACATTAGCTTGCCATTGCTGGTTCACGACATTGGGAGTTCATCGTCGTCAAGGCCGCGAAGGTCGCGAAAGCGCCCCAGAACCCACCCGACGGCTTTGGGCCTATCACAACCATACAATGCCGATGACAGCTCTGGTTGGGCGGGAGGAGCCTGACACGGTGACGTCACCCCTGTCCGGTCGATCACAAATCGGTAAGCTGAACCGCTGTCCGATGTCTGCTTCGCCGTCGGTGTGATGGTCATCGCCGCCGCCGGTGTGATGGCCGCCGACGTGGTGGTCGGCGGCGGTCATGCCGTAGAAGCGCCGGAACCATTGGGGGTGTAGCCACCCAGACGATGATTGTCGTGGCCGCGCCGATAATCGCCGCCGATCGTGCCGTACAGTTGAGAGCTTGTCCCCCGACAATACGGCAATCGAGCGTTTCTGTAGGCGGGCCGCAGTTGTAATCGCCTACTGCTGGTCGAGCAGCATGCCGACCAGCAATGCGAACGGGTCACCAGCAGTCGCTCCGGGGCCGCGTTTTGTGCAATGCCATGGCTCTACCTCCGTATGCGGAGCTTGTAGTAATAGTCGTGTTGCCGCATGGCGTTTTCGATCGCACTGATCGCCGAGGCATCACACACACATTGACATTGGGGCACTGCAACCCGATCTGACGTGCACATGATGCTCCCGCTCTCAGTGCCGTTACCGATTTAGATTACGGTGTCAGAATTATTACGCAAGATCACGCAAGGCACCATGAGTAGTGCACTACTCGACTTTTGCTGGCATCCCTCCGGGCGTCCGGTGATTGAATACCCGCGTGAGCTGCTTGCGCCCCGCGCTTTAGGACGGTGCTGCTTGACTATTCGATACAGCAAACGACCCCGCAGAGTGTCCACCGTCAACAGACCGTCACGGACACTTCCTGCGGAGCGAAAGACGGGGTGGACTACCGTCGCTCTCGGAACTGCTGAAACATCGGAGCCGATGACGGGAATCGAACCCGCGTATTCAGCTTGGGCCGTTCGGGACGGCGAGGCCGGTTGCCACGATCCGCACGGCTCCGGCGGGGTCGGCGAGGCCGATCGCGCCTTCCATCGCCGTCGCGCTCGCCTGGTAGAGGTCGACGTAACCATGACCGTCAGGGGCGACGAACAGGTCGTTGGTCGACCAGGCGAGGTCGCTGAGGTCGTACGTCGCTGCCACCTGCCCGTGTGCGTCGACGTGGTGGATCTTGGGCTCGAAGAGGCGGACACCACGAGCGTCCCGTCGGGCAACCAGCCCAGCCCGGAGGCGTGTTCGACCTCGGCCTCCACAGCGACGTCACCACTTTCGCCCACCGAGCACACCCGACCTGCCGGTCCGTCGCTGAACCAGAGCCGGTCGTTATGCCATCGGGGTCCTTCGCCGTAGATGATGCCATCGATAAATGGCACCGGCTCAATAGCGTCGATCGCGGTCACGCCTCAGATGCTCGTCGAACCAGAGCCTGTGCGCCAGAGTTTTCGGGATCCTCGGCGTCGCCCGTTCTGGTCGTGCGACTTCCCGGTTCGCAGCCCCTGACCATCCGATGTGAAGAGCGCAACCTCGCGGACGGCTTCTTAACTCGGTTCTCGTAGCGTCGCAAGGCGCCGATTCGGGTGAATGCACCCGCTGATTACTCGGTCTCGTCCGCCGATTGGCTGATGCTCGTGGAGGAATTCGGCTTGGCCCCCTACCTGACCGACGGGAAGCACAGGGCCGGAACCTAAGGCCTGTTACTCAGCCGGGCCAAATAGCTTACGTCGCAACAGTTTTCGACCGTCTTACCCGCTCTTGCGGCGGAATTCGCGACGACTCTCCACCGGACCGTGCGCGCGGGCCTGCCGGTCGCCGCCGTCTTTGTGATCGGACGCGCCCACCGACTTGGCCCTCTTGCGATCGAGGGCTTCGCGGAACTTGCGCTTCGTCTCGTCCCCTTGCTGGGACTTCGATTCGGCCATACCGGCAGCCTAGCCCGAACGGCCCGGCCTGGCTTGTGGTTTTAGCGCTTACCCGGCGGCATGCCGTATAGGTGCGAGATTCGCAGCGTCATCACCACCCGCCGGTCGGTGACCATCGCCTGCCGGTACTCGTCCCAGTCCGGATGCTCACCGGCGATGTTGCGATACAAGGCAATCAGCGCCTCGACGGTGTCGTCGTCGGGCGCGGCCGCCGGCGGCGTCAGCTCCGCGGTGCCCTCGGCGACCGCATACGACCATCCGTCGTCGGCATCGACCAGGATGGAAGCCCGCGGGTCGCGGCGCAGGTTGCGGGTCTTGGCCCGCGGCTCGGTGATCGATACCCGCACCACCATCTCGCGCGGGTCGAAGTGATAACTCACGTTCGACAGTTGGGGCCGCCCGTCGCGCTTGATGGTGGCCAGCACCCCGAGGGAGTTCCCGCTGATCACGGCCAACAGCTTGTCGTCGAAGACTTGGCGTCCCATGCCGAAAGCCTACGTCGCGCGCGCGGGCGCGGGCCGATCTGGTGGAATCGGGACATGACCAAATACGCGGCCTTCCTGCGCGGCGTCAACGTCGGCGGGGTCAACCTCAAGATGGCCGAGGTCGCGACCGCGTTGACCGACGCCGGATTCGCCAACGTGCGCACCATCTTGGCCAGCGGCAACGTGGTGCTGGAGTCGGCGGCCAAGGTAGCCGCGGTGCGCAAGAAGGCCGAAGCCACGCTGCGTGAGAACTTCGGTTACGACGCCTGGGTGCTGGTGTACGACATCGATACGGTGCGTGCCGTCGTCGACGCCTACCCCTTCGAGCGCGAGGTCGACGGGTATCAGTCCTACGTCACCTTCGTCGCCGACAAAGCGGTGCTGGACGAACTCGCCCATTTGGGCAAGGACGCCGCTGCGGAAGAGAAGATCAGCCGCGGTGAAGGCGTCGTCTATTGGCAGGTCCCCAAGGGCAGCACGCTGGACAGCACGATCGGCAAGACGATGGGCAAGCCCCGTTACAAGTCCTCGACGACGACTCGCAACCTGCGCACGCTGGCCAAGGTGTTGCGCTAACACCTGGCGCGCCAGGCTATTTCGCGGCGGTGCGCTCAGTCATCCGGCACGTTGGTCAGATAGCGCATCGCGTCGGACTTGGTCAACCCCAACGCGCGGGCCACCTCGACGTACTCCTTGGCAGCGGCGGCCATGGCGGCGTCGGTCGGGTCGAAGCGGGAGATGAAAGTGCCGAAGCGCCCACGCGTTTCGACGATCGCCGCCGACTCCAGCTCGCGGTAGGCGCGGGCCACCGTGTTTGCCGCGACCCCAAGCTGACCGGCCAAGTCACGCACCGTCGGGAGCCGGGAACCGGGCGGCAACGCGCCGGCCCGAACCCCGTCGATGACTTGGGTTCTGAGCTGGTCGAACAGCGGTTTGCCCGCCCTCACATCGACCTTCAGCCAATCCCGCAGCTCCACTTCTTCAGTATGTCCCAAGCAAGGCTATGTTTGTGGGATGCGAGTAACTGTGCTCAGCGGCGCGGGGATCTCCGCGGAGAGCGGCGTGCCGACGTTCCGTGACGAGAAGAACGGATTGTGGGCCCGCTTCGATCCCTACGAGCTGTCCAGCACACAAGGGTGGCGCGACAACCCCGAACGGGTCTGGGGATGGTATCTGTGGCGCCACTACCTGGTGGCCAACGTCGAACCCAACCCCGGGCACCGCGCCATCGCCGCCTGGCAAGACCACGCCGAGGTCACCGTCATCACCCAGAACGTCGACGACTTGCACGAGCGCGCCGGCAGCACCCCGGTGCACCATCTGCACGGCAGCCTTTTCGAATTCCGTTGTGATCGTTGCGATATGGGCTACACCGGGCCGCTTCCCAAGATGGCCGAACCGGAGCTGGAAGTCGAACCCCCGGTCTGCCACTGCGGCGGCCTGATCAGGCCCGACATCGTGTGGTTCGGTGAGCCGCTGCCCGATGAGCCGTGGCAGCGCGCGGTCGAGGCGACGCGGGCCGCCGACGTGATGGTGGTGGTGGGGACGTCGGCAATCGTCTACCCCGCTGCCGGCCTGCCGGATCTGGCGCTGTCCCGTGGCGCGGTCGTCGTCGAGGTCAATCCGGAGCCGACACCGCTGACCGCCAGCGCCACGATCAGCATCCGTGAGGGCGCGAGCCAGGCGTTGCCCGAGCTGCTGCAGCGGCTGCCCGCCCTGCTGAGGTAGCCCCTCCGCTTCTCTTCGGCGTCGAGCCTGCGCACAGATCGCGGTTTACCCACAACATCGCGCGCTGAGCGCAGTTTCGACGCGATCTCGGACGGCATGGTCGGGGAATGTGCGGTCATGAAGAGCGACGACCACCTACCCCCGTTCCTTGGCAGCGAGGCGGTGAAAGACGGAACGCTGCGGCCCCACCAACTGCGGTCCCAATTCCGCGCGGTGTTTCCCGACGTCTACGTGCGACGCGATCAACAGCCGACATTGCGTGAACGCGCGGTGGCTGCCTGGCTGTGGTCGCACCGCAAAGGAGTGCTCGCGGGGTTGACCGCGGCTGCGTTGCATGGCTCGAAGTGGGTGGACCAAAACCTGCCCGTCGAGTTGGTGTGGTCGAACGCGCGGCCGCCGCGCGGCTTACGAACCTATGACTTCACGCTTCTTCCCGAGGAGGTCCGGGTGGTCGCGGGCGTTCCCCTGACGACACCGGCGCGCACGGCATTCGACATCGGCCGGCGCAAGGCGACGGGAATGGCGATTGCACATCTGGACGCCCTAATGCGAGCGACCGGCACCAAGGCCGATGAGGTGCTCCAAGTCGCGGACCGGCATCGCGGCGCACGGGGGCTCAAGCAACTGGAAACAGCGCTGGAGCTAGTCGATCCCGGTTCACAGTCGCCCAAAGAGACGTGGCTGCGCCTACTCTTGATCCGCGCGGGCTTGCCACGGGCGACGACCCAGATCCCGGTGATGACTGGCGGCGGGGCGCAGATGTACTACCTCGACATGGGATGGGAGGAGCTCATGGTCGCCGTCGAGTACGACGGCGAACAACACCGCCTCGACCGCTGGCAGTACACGAAGGACATTCGCCGCACTGAGGCGTTGGACCGGCTGGGCTGGATCGTCGTCCGGGTGACCGCATCGGATCGTCCGCCCGACATCATCCGAAGAGTCCGGGATGCGTTGGACTTTCGTGCATCGAAACTGTAATAGCGGCGTCGAGCCTGCGCACAGATCGCGGTTTACCCGCCGATGGACGCGCTGAGCGCAGTCTCGGCGCAAGAGATCAAGGCCGGCGCGCCCGGCCCAGCGCCAACTCCGACACCGGCAACGGCGCCCACGCCGGCAACGTCCACTCCCGCCGCGACGTGTCCACCTCGAATCCGGCGTCGACAATGGCGCGCTCGGTGTCGCGATGGGTGTGGCAGTTGCCGAACAGCCTCGGCCACAGCGTCGCGTCGACGAATCGCTGGAACCGGCCCCGCGCACCGGCGCTGGCCACGTGCTCGAGATACCGCAGCTGCCCGCCCGGTCGCAGCAGCGCATACATCCGCCGCAGCACTCCGGCGGCGTCGCGCACCGAGCACAACACCAGCGAGCACACCACCGCGTCAAACGGCTCCCCGTCGCTGAACGCCTCCGCGGTATCCCCTATGACGACGACCGGTACGGGCGCCGCGGCGGCTGCGGCGCGGGCATGGGCCGCCAGCCGCGGCTCCGGTTCGACCGCGATCACCTGCTTGACCGCCTGCGGATAGTTGGCGAAGTTCGTCCCGACTCCCGCGCCGATTTCCAGCACCCGGCCCGACAACCCGGCCAGATTCTCCCGCCGCAGGGCCCGCACGGCCTCGGTCTCGTGGGCGGCGACGAGGGGCCAAACGCGTGCGAAGAACGGGTGATCGACCCTGGGCGCGGCTACCTGCGTCATTTCCGCGGCTCCTCCGGCGGCCGATGCGCCGCCACCCATGCCGCCAACTTCTGGGGTGTGGCATCCCGGCCGCAATACCCCATCACCAATTGCCCGCAGAACACCGAGGACAGCACCCGGTCGGCGAACGCCTCGGCCTCGCCAAACGGCAAGTGCGGCTTGGCGATCAACATGGCCGCCACCCCGTGCACCGCGCTCCACAGTTCCAAGGCGACGGTGGTCGGGTCGTCGGGCCGGTAGGTGCCGTCGTCCGTCAGCTTCTGCACGGTGGCGAGGATGTGCTTGAACGCCGAGCTGGTCAGCGTCGTATCGACGCTGCTTCCGGACCGCCACTCACCCATCGTGGCGATCCGGTACAACTCCGGGGTCTGAACCGCGAACCGGACATAGGCCAGCCCCTGGGCGCGCAGCACCTCAACCGGGGACGTGTGTTCGGCGGCCAGCCGCTGCATCTCCGGGTCGAGCTTTTCGAAGTAACGGGCGCACACCGCGTCCATCAGGGCATCTTTGTCGGCGAAATGCAGATAGATCGACGGCGGTGTGACGCCGACGCGCTGCGCCACCGAACGAATCGACACCGACCTGGCATGCCCGGTTTCCAGCAGCAGCTCGGTGGTCGCGTCAAGAATCTCGTCGCGGAGCCGCTCGCCGGATCCGCGGGGGGCCCGGACGCGACGTAGCCCTTCGATCGACACGTCAACCAATGTAGGTCACCGACTCCCTGATCGGACGCCCGTTGTGCTGCACCGGCTCGGAGCCCGTCTCGGAGGTCGGCTCGACGTATGCGACCTCTTGACCATGTCCTTCGCTGATGCCGAACCGATCGTGCAGCCACACCAAAGGCTTTGGCGCCCACCAATTCCAGCGGCCCATCACATGCATGAACGCCGGCACCAGGACCATCCGCACCAGGGTCGCATCCACGAACACGGCAAGGGTGAGCCCGAGGCCGAACATCCGCATGAACGACACGTGAGCGGTGATCAACGCGGCGAACGACATCGACATCACCAATGCCGCCGCGGTGATCACCCGACCGGTGCGGGCGACACCCAGCGCCACACTTTCGTCGTTGGCGGCGTGCGCCTCCTTCGCGCTTGGCCGTGCGGGTCGGGCGGCTCCCGACTCCAGCCAGTACTCGCGGATCCGGGAGATCAGGAACACCTCGTAATCCATTGACAGCCCAAAGGCGATGCAGAACAACAACACCGGCATGTTCGCCACCAGCGTGCCGCTCGGGGTGGTTCCCAGCGCTCCGAGATGGCCGTCCTGGAAAATCCACACCAGCGACCCGAACGCCGCGCTCAGCGACAGCACATTGCACACCAAAGCCTTGGCCGGCAGCATCACGCTGCCCGTGAGCAAGAACAGCAGCACGAACGTGACGGCGGCCATCAGCCCCAGCACCAGCGGAAGTCGTTCGGTCACCGCGTCGACACTGTCCCGGTTCACCTGTGCGAGACCGGCCATCTCGACGGGTCTGCCGGCGGGGCCGGCCACCTCGTGCAACCGCTTCAGCTGAGTGCCGGAGGCCTGCGAAAACAGCGGCGCAGTGCTGCTCACGGTCAAGAATGCGCTTCCGTCGGCCAACCCGGTCGCGGCGGCCGGTGGCCCCGCCGGGTTACCGTTCACGAACGTCCCGTTGGGGGCCGACACCGCCGACACGTCGGGAACCCGGGACAAGTCGGCGGCGTACCTGCCGAGATCTGCCGGACTCAGGCCGCGGGCATCGGGGATGACGATGGGCACCGCCGTTGCCGAATCGTGAGCGAAGCCGGCGCGCAATCGGTCACCAACCTCATGCGACGACGCCGAACGCGGCAGCACCCGGTCGTCCGGGAAACCCCACTTCACCGAGAAGAAAGGAAGCCCGAGCAACATAAGCAGCGCCAGCACGGCCAGCCCGATCGGCGCCCAGCGGCGCATCACGAACTTGCTGGACCGGTACCAGAACAGCTCTTCGACCGGTTTATGCACCGGATCCGGCCGGCGCAGGATCCGCCGCAGCGACCGGCGCACGTCCAATGCGTCCAGGCGGGGACCCAACAGCACGATCGCGGCCGGGGTTATCACGATGGACGCGGTCGCGACGAAGGCGACCGTGGCCACACCGGCGTAGGCGAACGACTTCAGGAAATACATCGGGAAGGCCACCGTCGCCGACATCGACAACGCCACGGTGACCGCGGAGAACAGCACGGTGCGCCCGGACGTGACCATGGTTCGGATCAGCGCCTCGTCCCGGTCACAGCCCTCGGCCAACTCGTCGCGATACCGGCTGACGATCAGCAGCGTGTAGTCGATGGCCAACGCCAGACCCATCGCCGTGCTGAGGTTGAGCGCGAAGATCGACACTTCGGTGCTAAACGTCACGAGCCGCAACACCGACATCGAACCCACGATCGCCAGCGCGCCGAGTGTCATCGGCAACGCCGCCGCCAGCAGGCCGCCGAACACCCAAACCAGCACCAGGAAGCTCAGCGGGAGCGCTATAACTTCCATCAGCAGCAGGTCGTCCTGGTTTTGCTTGTTGATCTGGGCGTACTCCATCGCCGAGCCACCGGCGCGGACGGTGACGCCGTCACGATCGTGGACGAACTCGTCCGACAGGGTCTGGGCATTCTTCTGCGCGTCGTTCTCGCCGCCTCTGATGTTGACCACGACCAACCCCGACTTGCCGTCGGTGCTGACCAGGTTGGCGGCGGCCTGCGGTGGCGCGGTCCAGGGCGAGGTCACGTTGTAAACCAAGGCCGACCCTTGCAGATCGCTCACGAGGTCGGTGCCGACCTTGCGGGCCTGGTTCGCTGTTGGTGCCCGCGGGCGACGTCACCAGGATCAGCATCTGCTGACCGCTCTGCCCGAACTTGTTGGTCAGAATCTGGATCGAGCGGGCCGACTCCGAGGCCGGATCTTGAAAGCCCCCGGGGGACAGGCTCTTGGCGACGGGAATGCCGAAGACCGCAGCGGCGATGAAGACCAAGACACCGACCGCGATGATTCGCCGTGGTGCCGCAATGGCCAGTCGAGCGATCGCTTGCAGCATCTTCCGGTCCCTCCCGCCGCCGCGTGCATGTCACGCTGACCCCGCCCCGGCTGCCCGCGGTAACTTATCGGCGGTAACTGACAGGTGTCAAACAACACTACCCATATATACGACCCGGCAGCGGGCGGATGGTTCAAAGCAGTTCAGACGCGGTCCAAAGCGGCGCGGCCCTAAGCGTCCGGCAAGAAAAATGGCCGACATCTAAGCCGCTCAGGGTCCAATCCGGCGCTCGAAGACCAAAAACTACCCGTCGGAAACCTACCCGTCGGTAAATTGCCACCATTTTCCGAATCGTGACTCAAAGATTCCTTAAAGGTGGCCCATACGCTCAGTGTCATGTGGATCGACGACTCGAGTGCCGACGTCATCAAGGCTGACTTCGAGGCCCTCTACCACGGCGACGTGCTGGTGGAAGGTGAGACCTCCGAGCAGTTCGAAGACTCGCACCCCCTGCCCACGGCAAGCTGACCACCATGAGTGTGCTAGCGCGGCTACTAATGGCCGAACCCGCCATCACCCGATGGTTCCGTCGATAGCGATTGAACTTGTTTACTACGAAGGCCCCCCGCTGACTGCGGGGGGCTTTCGTTTATCCGCTTTCGGAGTCACCTCAACGGGGCGCCATCCGGATGGCGCCATCAAGCCGGATGACCTCGCCGTTGAGCATCGGGTTTTCGATGATGTGGACCGCGAGCGCCCCGTACTCGTCCGGGTTGCCCAGCCGCGACGGGTGCGGCACCTGCTTGCCGAGTGACTCCCTGGCCGGTTCAGGCAGGCCCGCCAACAGCGGGGTGTCGAAGAGCCCCGGGGCGATCGTCACCACCCGGATGGCCGTGCTGGCCAGGTCGCGGGCGATGGGCAACGTCATGCCGACCACGCCACCCTTGGACGCCGAGTAGGCGGCCTGGCCGATCTGGCCGTCGAACGCGGCCACCGAGGCGGTGTTGACGATGACGCCGCGCTCCTCGCCTTTTGGACCGACCGGTTCTGTCTTGGCGATCCGCTCGGCGGCCAGCCGCAGCACGTTGAAGGTGCCGACCAAGTTGATGTCCACGACCTTGCGGAACGCGTCGAGCGGGAAGACGCCTTCCTTGCCGAGCACCCGGATGGCGTTGCCGGTGCCGGCGCAGTTCACCACGATGCGCAGCGGGCCCATCGACTCCGCGGTGTCCAGCGCGCCACCGACGGCGCCCTCGTCGGTGACGTCGGCCTGCACGAAACGCGCCCGGTCGCCGAGCTCGCGAACCGCCTCTTCGCCCCGGAGGTCCAGCACGACCACCTGCGCCCCGGCGTCCAGCAGCCGCTTGGTGGTGGCCAGGCCCAGGCCCGACGCTCCCCCGGTGACGACGGCTACGGCGTCCTTGATCTCCATGCGAGTCCTTCCCCTCTCGTCCAGCCAACCAGTTGGTTGGGGACTATACCCAGTCCTTCAGTACCGCTTCGATGTCGGTCGCCGGCGCCGCCGGGCGCGGTGTGCCCGGGGCGGTGCGGGAGAACCGCGGCGCCGGCAGCGGCTGAAAGCCCCCGTTCACCTCGTAGAAGGTGTTGCGCTCGGTGACGTGGGGCTCGGTTTGCACCTCGCCGAAGGCCAGCACCGGCGTCACACAGGCGTCGGAGTCCGCGAACACCTTGGCCCAGTGGTCGCGGTCGCGACCGGCGAACGTCTCGGTCAGCACGGCTCGCAGCTCGGGCCAGCGGGCGGCGTCGTTCTGCGGCGGCAGGTTGGCGGCGTCCAGACCCAGCCCGGCGAGCATGGCCGCGTAGAACTGGGGCTCGATGGCGCCGACGGCGACGTAGCGGCCGTCGGCGCATTCGTAGGTGTCGTAGTAGGGCGCGCCGCCGTCGAGCATGTTGGTGCCCCGCACGTCCGTCCACATGCCGGAGGCGCGCATCTGCCACATCATCTGGATGAGCACGCTGGAACCGTCGACCATCGCGGCGTCGATGACCTGACCCCTGCCGGAACTCTGCCGCTCCCACAGCGCGGCCAGGATGCCGACCAGCAAGAACATCGAGCCGCCGCCGAAGTCACCGACCAGGTTCAGCGGCGGCACCGGCCGCTCGTTCACCCGGCCGATGGCGTGCAGGATCCCGTTCAGCGAGATGTAGTTGATGTCGTGGCCCGCCTGCTGGCTGCGCGGGCCGGTTTGCCCCCAGCCGGTCATCCGGGCGTAGATCAGCCGATCGTTGACCTCGGCGCAGTGCTCGGGGCCGAGGCCGAGCCGCTCGGTGACGCCGGGGCGGTAGCCCTCGATCAACACGTCGGCTCGGGCGACGAGCTTGAGGACGAGCCCACGTCCCTCGTCGGACTTGAGATCGGCCGCGACGACGCGCCGGTTCCGCATCATCGCGTCCCGCGCGACGCCACTGGGCCCTTTCGCGGGCCGATCGATGCGGACCACATCCGCACCGAGATCCCCCAGGATCATCGCGGCATGGGGGCCCGGCCCGATGCCGGCCAGCTCAATAACACGCAACCCGTTCAGCGGTCCCGCCATGGTGTACCGACCTTTCGTCCGCTCTGACGTCGTTCGCATCTTCGCAGCCGCGCCCGTCGGCCGCGCACCCCGGTCGCTAAACCGGTCACTGGGGTGGGCCCAGGCCGCAATCGGTCATCGACACCCTGGCCCCCGTCGCAGGTTTTGCCGTCACGCTGTCGGGTACGCAAAGACCAAGGATTCGATCAACGCGGCCACGCTGACCGAGCCGGATGCCGCCCTGGAGCGCGAGTTGCGCGGGCAATCGGCGCTGCTGCGATCGCACGACTTCAAGGAGGGCGCAGCGGCTTTCCAGCAGCGCCGCCCTCCCAACTTCACCGACCGCTGAAACCACCGCGACGCTTACTCCGGCCCGAACCGGCAATCCTTCCTTGCGTCGGATCCGAATAACATGCGAGGAACGGAGAGTCGATGGTGGAACGGGTTCGCTGTCTGGTGACCGGGGCGACCGGCTATATCGGCGCCCGGCTGGTGCCGCGACTGCTTGACGAGGGGCACCAAGTTCGTGCGTTGGCCCGCAACCCAAGCAAATTGGCCGACGTGCCATGGCGCGAGCGGGTGGAGGTGGCGCGCGGCGACCTCGACGATGTCGAATCGCTGACCGCGGCGTTCGACGGGATCGACGTCGTGTACTACCTGGTCCATTCGATGGGCACGTCCCGGGACTTCGCCGCCGAGGAGGCCCGCGCCGTCCGTAATGTGGTGACGGCCGCTCGCCGCACCGGAGTGCGACGGGTGGTGTACCTGAGCGGGCTGCATCCCGAGGGCCGCAAGCTCTCCGCGCACCTCGAGTCGCGCGCGGCCGTCGGTGAGGCCCTCATCGACTCCGGCATAGAGACGGTGGTGCTGCAGGCCGGGGTGGTCATCGGATCGGGCTCCGCGTCGTTCGAACTGATCCGGCACCTCACCGACCGCTTGCCGGTGATGACCACGCCGAAGTGGGTGCACAACAGGATCCAGCCGATCGCGGCGCGCGACGCGCTGTATTACCTTGTCGCCGCGGCAACGGCACCCGTGCCGTCCTCGCGGACGTGGGATATCGGCGGACCCGACGTGCTGGAGTACGGCGACATGATGCGCGTCTATGCCGACGTCGCAGGTTTGGGCAGGCGCTATCTGTTCGTGCTGCCGTTCCTGACCCCGACGATCGCCAGCCTCTGGATCGGGGCCGTCACCCCGATTCCGCCCGGACTGGCGCGGCCGCTGATCGAATCGCTGGAATGCGATGCGGTGATGGGCAATTCCGACATCGACTCCATCATCGAGCCGCCACCGGGCGGCCTCACCGGCTACCGCCGCGCCGTGGAATTGGCGCTCGACCGCGCCACGCGCGGCCTCGCCGCCGCCACCTGGGCCTCACTGCGGTCGGACCCGGCCGAGCCGCTGCCCTGCGACCCGGACTGGGCCGGCGAGACCGTTCACGCCGACGTGCGGGCCGCCGAGACCACCGCGGAACCCGGCGACGTCTGGCAGGCGATCGAGGATGGGCTCGCCCGACGCCGCCTGTTCAAGGGCTGGAACGTGGAGGAGCGCGAGACCGGCAGCAGGTTGCGGCTGCGGGATGGAACGCGGTTCCTGGGCCAGGGCTGGCTCGACGTCACGGTCACACCCGACGACGGCGGCGGTAGCAGTTACCAGCAGCGGGCGATATTCGTGCCCAACGGCCTTCCGGGGCGGTTGTACTGGGTTGTGTTGCGGCCCTTACGAACTGCCGCGCTGCGCGCGTTGGCGCGCGACGCCGTGCGGCCGGTCAGAGGCCGAACATCGGGGGCAGTGCGAGCACCATGATCAGGCCCCACACAAAGTGGGTCAGGACCGGCGCCAGCACCCCGCCGCTGGCGCGGCGCTCCAGCGCGCACACCGTCCCGAGGATGAGCGCGGCGAAGCCGAGCATCGGGTTGCCGCTGGCCATCGTGGCGCCGGTGTACAGCAGCGTGGAAATGACCACCGGGTGGTGACGACCGAGCGCGGTATAGAGCGCGCCGCGGAAGAAGATCTCCTCGGCGACGCCGTTGATGACGGTGATCAACACGACCAGCAGAAAAGCCCCGTGATGGGCGAATAGCAGCACCCGGGTGATCAAGGCCGCGACGGCCGGTATCTCCCGCGCGATCAGTCCACCCGCCACAAACGCGCCGCCGAGCAGCACGCCGACGGTCGTCCCCGTGATGACGGGCCGTTGGTTGCGGCCGCGCCAGCGGATGCCCCCGAGGTGCAGCGGGCCCGAGATCAACCCACCGGCGATCCACACCGCGGCCAGCACCAGGGTCAGCCAGTAGAAGCTCGACTCGCCCGGGTGGCGCCGCAACGAGAACCCGAGCACCGCCGCGCCGATCACCAGCGTGATTGCGACGACGAAGCGCCGGCGCCGGACGACGCCGGGCGGTTCGTTATGGCGCACAGCCACATTGGTGATCGCATGGCGCAACTCGGAAACGAAGCCGGCGCGGTGCGGAGTCGACGACTGGCTCATGCCGGACGTACCTTCGGCGTCAGGGTGAACAGGATGTCGAGGCCCGTGCGCAGCGCACCGGCGAGCGGACCGGGGACGTTGTTGACCAGCTTCAAGGTGGGTCGCGCGATGGGCGGGGTGATCGGGCGGGCGAGCCGCCGGATGCGCAGGGCGTCACCGCCGGCCCACGCGGGATCGCTGTCGGCCAGGTGGTGGGGATCGGTCAACGCGTTGACGGGCCGGGGCCGGCGGTTCGACCGGTCCGCCAACGCCAGCGCAATGGCGTCCTCGACGCCGAGCAGCCCGCCGGGCGGGTCGGGCACCCGATCGCGCAGACCGCTGACGGACGCCACCATCGGGTGGTCCAGCGACTCGACCAGGTCTCCGGCCAGTCCCGGCGGCACTGGCAGCGCGACCTTCGTGACCAGCGATGCCAGCGCCGTGTCGACCCTGCCGACCGGCAGGGCGGCATGCCACCTGCCGGAGACGCGCGCATACGTCCTGAGCAGCTCGCGGTACGAGGTGGTGGTGAGGCCGGAAATGTCGTAGGCGCCCGCGGGCACCCGGCTCGGGTCGGCCGCGGCGACGAGATAGTGCAGCACGTCGCGGATGGAGATCGGGTCGATCGGGTTGTCCATCCAGCTCGGAATCGGGATGAGCGGGAACCGGTCTCCCACGTAGCGCAGCATCTCGAACGATGTCGATCCGGCGCCGATGATGATCGCCGCGCCGAGCCACACCAGTTCCGGGCCGTTCTCGACCGTCAGGGCCTCGGCCACCTCGGCCCGGCTGCTCAGGTGCTCGGACAGGGACTCGTCGGCGGGCACGAAGCCGCCCAGGTAGACGATGCGGCGCACACCGGCGTCCCTGGCCGCCATGGCCAGGTTCGCGGCCGCGGCCTTGTCGGCGTCGCGGAAGTCGGGCTGGCCGATCGCGTGCACCAGGTAATACACCACGTCGATTGGCCCCGCGGCGCGCATCCCTGCCCGCACCGACACGGGGTCGGACGCGTCGAGGGTGACCGGTGTGACGTCGTCGAACCAACCTAAACGCTTGAGAAGCTGCGGGTTTCGGGTGGCGGTCACGACCTCGTGCCCATCCGCCAGCAGCGCAGTGACCAGCCGCGACCCGACATAACCGGTGGCACCCGTCACCAGAATCCCCACCCTTCCAACCTAACCCGTAAGCGACGCGGGGCGATGGGACGGCCCGAGCAGGGCGACTTTCACAAGCGGACGTGGGTTTACCCCTGAACCGGCGGGAGCGGAGGGGCCGGTGGTGCCGGCGGCGTCGGCGGCCTCCCGGAACCGGGAACTCGAGCAACGGGAACCCAGGCGCACCTGGCGGGCCCTGAGGAGCCGGCGCGGCCGGCAACAACGGTGCCGCCGGCGCATCCGGTTAGGCGCGCTTCAGCCGCTTGAGGCGCGGTGCAGGTCGAGCAGCCGCCGGTACGTCTCGGCGTTGTACCGATTGTTGGCGACCTCGGCCTCGCTGAGTTCGCGTTGCACCCGGCCGGGCACCCCGGTCACCAGCGACCGCGCCGGTATCACCATGCCCTGCGGGATCACGGCGCCGGCCGCCACCAGCGCACCCGCGCCGACGAGCGCGCCGTTCAGGACGACCGCGCCGGCACCGATCAGCGCGTCGTCTTCGATGGTGCAGCCGTGCACGACCGCGTTGTGCCCGACCGTGACCCCCGCACCGATGCGCACCGGGAACTCCTTGTCGACGTGGACAGTCACCCCGTCTTGGATGTTGGTTCCGAACCCGATCTCGATCGGCTCGGCCTCCGCCCGCAGCGTCGCCGAATACCAGACACTGACCCTGGCAGCGAGGCTGACCTGTCCGATCACGCTGGCATTGGGCGCGACCCAGGATTCGGGGTGCAGTTGAGGCGTGTGGCCCCGAATGGTGACCATCAACGGCGCAGGCATGGCTGTCATCGTAATGTGCGCAGGTCAGAGTCCCTAGCCGGCAGCCTCTGAACCTATCCGAGATCAGTAACGTGACTCCCTACATGGAGGAGATCACCGGGGGCAATTCGGGCTGCCTTCGGTGGGTCTGTCATGCCGCGGGTCCTCGGGTGATCGACGTAATCGAAGAAGTGCTGGACCTACCCGCGGATGCTCTGGACCACACGCGAAACTCGTTGCGCCAACACGGCAATCTAGATTCGGTCTCAGTATTGGACGTACTTCATTCTGATATGGCCGAGCCGCCGCCCGCAGGTTCGATTGGACTCATGATCGCGATGGGTTCCGGCTTCTGCTCCGAGCTCGTGCTCCTGGCCTGGTAACGCTGGTGAACACTGTAGGTATGTATTACCTGCTGATCATTGCGGTCGCCATCGAACGCGTGGCGGAGCTGGTGGTATCCAAGCGCAACGCGCAATGGTCTTTTGCCCAGGGCGCCAAGGAATTTGGACAATCCCACTATCCCGTGATGGTCGTCCTGCACACTGCGCTGCTGCTCGGCTGCGTCATTGAGCCGTGGGCATTGCACCGGCCATTCATTCCGTGGCTGGGCTGGCCGATGCTGGCCGTGGTGGCGCTGAGCCAGGGATTGCGCTGGTGGTGCATCACGACGCTGGGTCGACGGTGGAACACCCGGGTGATCGTGTTGCCGGACGCGCCGTTGGTGCGAGAGGGCCCCTACCGGTGGCTGCACCACCCCAACTATGTTGCTGTGGTGGCCGAAGGGTTTGCGCTGCCGTTGGTGCACACCGCGTGGCTGACCGCGCTCGCTTTCACACTGGCCAACGCGATGTTGCTGAGGGTGCGTCTGCGGGTGGAGAACTCGGCTTTGGGCTACGCATGACAAACTATGACTCCGACCTGCTGATCGTCGGCGGCGGCCCGGGAGGCCTCGCCACGGCGTTACACGCCCGCAGGCAAGGACTTTCGGTCATCGTGGCCGAGCCACGCGAGGACCCCATCGACAAGGCGTGCGGCGAGGGACTGATGCCCGGTGGACTGGCCGAGCTGACCTCCCTTGACGTGGACCCGGCAGGCATGCCACTTCACGGGATCGCCTACGTGAGTGAACATCGACGGGCCGAGGCGCGGTTTCGCAGCGGGCCGGGCAGGGGCGTGCGACGCACCACGCTGCATGCGGGGCTGGCCGCACGGGCCAAAGAGCAAGACACCGAGTGGATCCGGACGAGGGTGACAAGCGTCCAGCAGGACGCGCATGGAGTGACGGCCGCCGGTGTGCGCGCGAAGTATTTGGTGGCGGCCGACGGACTGCATTCGGCGGTGCGGCGCGCCGTCGGAATCAAAGCCACGGCCGGAACACCGCGGCGCCATGGCGTGCGGTGGCACTTCAAGGTCCCGGCGTGGTCGGAGTTCGTCGAGGTGCACTGGTCGCGTTGGGGTGAGGCGTACGTGACGCCGGTGGAACCCGATCTCGTCGGCGTCGCGATCCTGTCCGGTCGGGCGACCCGACCTGGCCTGGTTCCCGTGGCTTGGCGCAACACCTGCAGGGCGCCAGTCGCGGGCAGGCCCGCGGCTGCGGCCCATTGCGGCAGGTGGTCACCCGTCGCGTCGCGGGACGGGTGCTGCTGGTCGGCGACGCGGCCGGTTACGAGGACGCGCTGACCGGCGAAGGGATCAGCCTCGCGGTCAAGCAAGCTGCCGCGGTCGTCGACGCCATTGTCAATGACGCACCGTCGTCATATGAGGCTGCTTGGCACCGGGTCACCCGCGATTACCGGCTGCTCACCCGCGCGCTGGTGCTGGCCACCGCGCCGCGCGTGGCCCGCCGCGCCATCGTGCCGGCGGCCGCGACGCTGCCCGCCGTGTTCCAGCGCGCGGTCAACATCCTGGCTCACTAGCGCGCCTTCCAGACCGGCTCCCGCTTCTCGGCGAACGCCAACGGGCCCTCCTTGGCGTCCTCGGATCTGATCAGGGAACGCATCTCGCGCGTCGTGCGCTCCCAGCCCGGTTCGTCGTCGGCGATGACGCCGTCGTCGACGCCGTAGGCGATGCGCTTGCTGGCCTGCACCGACAGCGGCGCGTTCACGGTCACCCGCGCGGCCAGCGCCAGCGCGGATTCGAGCACCGAGCCCTCCCTGACGACCTGGTTGATCAGGCCCCATTCGAAGGCGTCGGACGCGGTGATCGGCTCGCCGGTCAACAGCAGTTCGAGCGCCACCTTGCGGGGCAGCTGATCCATGATCCGGAAGACGCCGCCGGCGGCCGCGATCAGTCCGCGTTTGACCTCCGGCAAGCCGAATTTGGCCCGCTCGTCGGCGACCACCAAATCGCTGGCCAACGCCAGCTCGGTGCCGCCGCCCAGTGCGGTTCCGTTGACCGCGGCGATCGTGGGCTTGTCGATGAAGTGGTGCACGTAACCGGCGAAGCCCCACTCGCCGTGGTCGGGGTGGTACAGGTTCTCCCGGCGCGAGATCGCCTTGAGGTCGGCACCGGCGCAAAACGACTTGTCGCCCGCGCCGGTGATCACCACCGCACGCACGTCGGGATCGTTTTGAGCTTCCTCCAACGCGTCCCCGACGGCGATGCTGACGGCCCCGTTGACCGCGTTGCGGGCCTCCGGGCGGTTGATGGTAATGACCATCACGTTGCCACGCTGCTCGACGAGCGCTCCGGGTTCCGCGAGGGCCTGGCCGTCACCGCCGTCCGTCACAGGAGCTCCACGATGGTGGCGTTGGCCTGGCCACCGCCCTCACACATCGTCTGCAGGCCGTAGCGAATCCCCTTGTCCCGCATGTGGTAGAGCAGCGTGGTCATCAACCGTGCCCCCGAGCCGCCGAGCGGGTGGCCGAGCGCAATGGCGCCACCGTTGGGGTTGAGCTTCTTCTCGTCGGCCCCAATGTCTTTGAGCCACGCGAGCGGGACGGGCGCGAACGCCTCGTTGACCTCGTATGCCCCGATGTCGCCGATGCTCAGCCCGGCCTTCTTCAGCACCTTCTGGGTCGCCGGGATGGGCGCGGTCAGCATGATCACCGGGTTGGCCCCGGCCAGTGTCGCGGTGTGCACCTTGGCGATCGGCTTGAGCCCCAACGACTTGGCCTTCTCGGCCGACATGAACAGGATGGCAGCCGAACCGTCGGAGATCTGCGAGGAGTTGCCGGCGTGGATCACGCCGTCTTCTTTGAACGCCGGCTTCAGCGACGCCATCTTCTCCATCGGGGTGTCGCGGCGGATGCCCTCGTCCTTGAGCACGACTGAGCTTTCTGAGCCATCCGTTACCTTGATACCCACGATCTGGTCGTCAAAGGCGCCGGAATCCTGTGCGGCGGCGGCCTTTTCGTGTGAACCGAGCGAGAATTCGTCCAGCGCGGTGCGGTCGAGGCCCCACTGCTCGGCGATCATCTCCGCGCCGATGCCCTGGTTGGGGATCTTGCGCCTCGTAGCGAGTCAGGAAGGCCTGCGGAATACGGTCGTCCGCCGTTGGCCAGCGACGAACCCATGGGCGTCCGCGACATCGACTCCACCCCGCCGGCGACGACCACGTCGTAGTGCCCGGCCATCACGCCGGCGGCGGCGAAATGTATGGACTGCTGGCTCGACCCACACTGGCGGTCGACGGTCACACCCGGGACGGTCTCCGGCCAGCCCGCCGTCAGCACCGCGGTGCGGGCGATGTCGATGGCCTGTTCACCGGCCTGGCTGACACACCCCCAGATGACGTCGTCGACAATCTCGGGATCGATGCCGGCCTTATCGACCAGTCCGTTGAGTACCTGCGCCGACAGGTCGGCGGCATGCACCCCGGACAGCCCCCCGTTGCGCTTGCCGACCGGTGAGCGGACTGCCTCGACGATGACGGCTTCAGCCATGATTGTGTCTCCTTCGACGCTAGGACTTCAGACGGGTGTCCAGAAGTGAGGCTTGCGTCGATTGTCAACCAGTGGGTTGGGCGGTTGCGGGGCGGGGTGGTTTAGTCCCCGACCGGCTGCCACATTGGCCACAGAAGTCCCGCGCTGCCAACCACCACGCGATCCGCGAAAGCGCTAGCGTATGTGCTAGCGCTTTCAAAAGTCGCTCAATGGTCGGTGGCGCAACGGCACCGGCACCCTTATTGGTCGGTGCCATCTTGAGCGTGCTGTGAACCAGACGTTTGTGACACGACGTGCGTGCCGCTGTCGACCCCAGAGTTGCTCCGGGCCACACGGCGAATGCCGCCGGTCATCGCACCACGGCCCTAACCCAGGACTGGAAAGCGCCGCTCGCGAGCCAGCCGGTCAAGAGCCGTCTGCATCGCCGAACGGACGTGTGCGTCGACGTCCGCGACGCGTGGTTTGCCGCCGAATCGGGCGACGACATCGATCGGTTCCAAGATGGCGGTAACGATCTTGGTCGGCAACGGCAGATTGGGCGGCACGATCATGCTCAGTCCGAACGGGAAACCCACAGGGAACAAACTTTAGGTCAAGCCAGGGCTTCCGAGGCGACCAGCATCAGCTTGTCGGCGACCCAGCCCGGCTCGGTGATCATCATGTCGTGGCCGGTGTTGAGGTCCCACAGGCGGCCGTTGGCCTTCTGCCGCAAGGCATCTACGTCACGCCACCGCATGTACATCGTGGTGCAGAGGTGGGACTGCGGGATCCGGGCGAGCGCGGCTTCGTTGGTCAGCCGCAGTGGCTGCTCGAAACACTTCCACGGGTGTGGCGTTAACCGCGCCTTCATCCACTCGAGCTGGCCGGGGTCCCGCACGCCGTATAACTTCAACGTGTCATCGGTTGGGTACAAGCACATTTCGACACCGTCGACGATGCGGCTCTCAGCGCGCGCTTTCGCCATCATCTCGGCGGCCACGTCGACGACCGCCTGGCCGTTGACGGGTGTGGCGGCGTCCAGGTAGACAACGTGGCCAACCCGGTCGGTGGCCCGGTCGGCGGCGCCGGTGATCACCATGCCCCCATAACTGTGACCAACCAGGATTGCGTCGCGCAGATCCTCGAAATGCAGCAGCTTGACGATGTCCGTGATGTGGCAGTCGAGATCAACACCGCACCGAAACAAGTGCTCCCGCTCGCCCAGACCCGTCAGAGAGGGGGCGTAAACCTCGTGCCCTCGGGCCCGCAACAGCCGCGCGACGGGCTGGTAGCACCAACCGCCATGGCCGCCGCCGTGCACCAAGACATAGGTGGCCACGCTCTAGCGGATCACCCGGCCGGATAGCCCACGGACTTGATCTCGGTGTACTGGTCGAAGCCCGCCACACCGTTCTGCCGGCCCACGCCGCTGTCCTTATAGCCGCCGAAAGGTGTGTCGGCGCCGTACGGCGCGCCACCGTTGACGCCGATGAAGCCGGCCCGGATCCGACGGGCCACGGCAAGCGAATGCTCCAAAGAACCCGACATCACATTGCCGGCCAGCCCGTACACGCTGTCGTTGGCGATCCGGATCGCGTCCTCCTCGTCGTCGAACGGGATCACGGCCAGCACCGGGCCGAAGATCTCCTCCTGGGCGATCGTCATCGAGTTATCGACATCGGTGAAAAGCGTTGGCCTGACATAGAATCCCTTGTCGAAGCCGGTGGGCGCATCGGGGCCGCCGACGAGCGCGGTGGCGCCCTCTTCGACACCCTTGTTGATGTAGCCCATCACCCGGTCGCGCTGTTTCTCCGAGATCACCGGGCCGCACAGGGTTCCGGGGTCCTGCGGGTCCCCGCACGTGACGTTCTCGTAGATGCTCTTGAGGATCGCCACGCCCTCCTCGTAGCGAGACCGCGGCAGCAGCATCCGGGTCGGGTTGGCGCAACCCTGGCCGGCGTGCATGCACGGCGCGATGCCGATCGCGCAGGCCAACCCGAAGTCGGCGTCTTCGAGAACGATGGTGGCCGACTTGCCGCCGAGCTCGAGAAACAGCCGCTTCATGGTCGCCGCGCCTTTTTCCATGATCCGCTTGCCGACCACCGTCGAGCCGGTGAACGAGATCAGGTCGACCTTGGGCGACAGCGTGAGCTCCTCGCCCACAAAGTGATCGGATGCGGTGACGACGTTGACGACGCCGGCGGGGATATCGGTCTTTTCGGCGATCAGCCGACCGAGCCGCGTCGCGTTGAACGGGGTATTGGGCGCGGGCTTGAGCACGACCGTGTTGCCCGTTCCCAGTGCCTGGCCGAGCTTGTTGAGGGTGACCTCGAACGGGAAGTTCCACGGCACGATCGCGCCGACCACGCCCACCGGTTCCCGCCAGACTTTGATCGAGGTCAGCGCGCCGGTAAGGCTGATCACCCGATCGCCGAGGTCGGTTTCCCACGCATACTCGTCGATCAGCCTGGCCGGGTACTTCAGTCCGTCGGCCAGCGGGGCGTCCAGTTGCGGTCCGAACGTGATGGCCCGGGGGGAGCCGACTTCGAGGATGAGCTCCTCGCGCAGCTCTTCCTTCTCCGCCTCAATCGCGTCGTGCAGCTGCAGCAGGCAGCGCTTGCGCAGCTCTTTATTGGTCGACCAGTCGGTCTCGTCGAAGGCACGCCGGGCGGCGTCGATGGCCCGGTGCATGTCCTCTTTCGACGCGTCGGCGACCTCGCCCAGTGACTCCTCGGTCGCCGGGTTGATGTTGGTGAAGGTGCCGGCCTGCCCGTCGACGAGCTTGCCGTCGATCATCATTTTGGGTTCGAAGCGTACCTTTACAGTGTCAGTCATATCTGTCACTCTCTTTTGACTCGTTAGAGGGGCGTCCCGCAGGGCGCTGGTTACCCTACAGAGAGCCTTACTGGAAACTAGCCGATTGGCAAGCTGCCGCCGTCACTGGGCATCGAACAGCACCGGTAGCGAAGTCGGCGATCGGAAAACTTGGCCGCGAATGTGCGGGTCGTTCCCCTCGGGGTCCAGTCGTAGATTCGGCAGCCTATCCAGTAACAGGTTGATGGCCGTGCGCATTTCGAGTCGGGCCAGGTGCATGCCGAGGCAGACGTGCACGCCGTGGCCCCAGCCCAGATTTGCCTTGGCTTGCCGGTGAATGTTGAACGTGTCGGGATCGGGGTAGCGATCCTCCTGCCGATTCGCAGAACCCAGCATCGGCATCACCGTCGCGCCGGCCGGGATCGCCACACCGCCGAGTTCGGTGTCACGGGTCGCCACCCGGGTGATGGTCAACAGCGGTGGCTCCCACCGCACGCCCTCCTCGATGGCCTGTGGCAGCAGCGACCGGTCCGCGCGGATGGCGTCCAGTTGCGCAGGATCCGACAACAGCCCGAAAAGCAGGCTCCCCAACGACCGGTAGGTCGTTTCCACACCGGCGGGCAGCAGCAGTCGAAGAAACGAGAAGATCTCTTCGTCCGCCAGCTTCTCCCCGTCGATCTCGGCCGCACCCAGCGCGCTGATCAGATCGTCCCTCGGCTCGGCGCGGCGAGCCTGCAGGATCGGTGCGAAGTAGTCACACAGGGCGGCCGAGGCCGCAAGCCCGCGCTCCGGGTTCATCAGCCAACTCAGCAGCGAAATCGACCACCGCTGGAACTGCGGGTAGTCCTTCTCCGGCAACCCCAATAGACCGGCGATGATCTGGCTCGGATAGTCGAAGGTGAACTCCTTCACCAGATCCGCCTTGCCGTTGGGTGCGAACTGGTCGATCAGGCCATTCGCCACCCGGCCGACCAACTCGTCTTCCCACCGCGCCAATGACTTCTGCGTGAACGCCTTCTGTATCAATGAACGCAGCCGGCCGTGGATCGGCTCGTCCATGCCGAGCATTACCCCTTCACCCAGCACCGGGCCGAACGCGGCGATGACGGCGGACGACGAGAACGTCTCGTTGTCGCGCAGCATCTGCTGGACATCCTCGTGGCGATACACGATGAACATCGGTAGCGATTCCTCGTGCGGAAGCGCACCTGACGTCTCGAGTCGCTGCACCGGTTCCTCGCGGCGCAGCCGCGCCAGTTCGGTGTAGGGGTCACGCACGTCACCGGATATCGCGTCGTCGAAGGAGCCGAAGTCCTCGAGGTCGTCAAAAAGCTGTTCCATACCTACTCCTTCAGTCCCCTTCACTCCCCTGACTTCCCTTGCGGCGCTTCGCCGCCAGCGACGCCAAGCGCTGCAGCACCGGCGCCGGAAGAACGCGCGCAACAACCACCATCGCCTTTTGGGCAGTTGTCAAAGGCCACGCCCCGCCCCGCATCGAACCCTGTCTGGGTATGCCCAGCACGATGCGGGACATGTGGTGCATGCCCGAATCCGGAAGGATCCTGTTGGACACCAACAACATTGAGGCATCCGGGCCCACGCCGCGGCGGCGGAACGGCGCCCGGTCACCCAGCGCCTTGAGCAGGCCGTCGGCGAACCGCTCGGGAGGCCTGGCGAGTTTCATCGCGAACCTCCCGCGGGTGTTCATGGTGTTGTGTAGTCGGGCGTACGGGCCCTCGAAGTTGCGGTTATCGGTGGTGCCCGCGTCGGTGATGATCTCGGTGTCGTAGGTGCCGGCCACCAAGACGGTGACGCCGAGACCGAAGGGCGCTATCTCGCATGCCATCGACTCACCCCACCGCTCCAGCGCTCCCTTTGCCGCCGAGTAAGGCGCCGTAGCAGGCTGACCGCGCACGCCGGCCGCGCTGGATACCAGCACGATGCGGCCCTCGCCCGCGGCCCGCATCGACGGCAGCAGCGCCTGGGTGAGCGCAACGGGGCCCAGGACGCTAGTGGCGAACATGTTCTGCCACAGCGCCATATCGGTCTCCTCCACCATCCCGGCGGCGGAGATCCCGGCGTTGTGCACGAGCGCGTAGGGTGCGCCCACGGCCTCTTCAATTGCCTTGGCCGCCGCGGCGATCGACGCGGCATCCGTAAGGTCGAGCTGCACTCCGATCAGCCGGTCGTCGTCGGCGCCGGCGCCCATCGTGTCCCGAATTGCCTCGCGAAGAAGCGGCATGCCACGGTCGGGTGTGCGCATGGCCGCGACCACGCGCCACCCCTCGCGATACAGGCGCACTGCTGACGCGAACCCCAGTCCGCGGGACGCTCCGGTGACGACAACGGTGCGCGGCTCAACCATTCTTGCTCGCACAGGGGCCTACACCCGGCGGCGGTGGGTCGACGTGGGGCCGCCCGTTCGGCTCCCCGCTCATCCAGGTCGACCAGATGCCTACCGAGTACGGGCCCTGGGCGCCCGCTTTCTCGTAAAACCCTTGCGGGTCATAGACTTTGGCTTCTGGATACGGCCACGGACAGGCCACGGAGGTCGCCGCTTTGCTGATCTTGATGGCGGCGAACCACGTGCCGTACGCGAAATAGGACACGTTGATGATGGCGAACATCACCAGGAACGTGCCGAGTACCGGCCGGCTCGGGAAGATTTTGGCTTTCGCGGCCAGCTTCTCCGCCACCGACTTCCCGGTGTCGTCGCGATAGCAGAGTATGGCCGCGGGCACCATCACGAAGGTCACCGAGAACGACTCCCAGATCAGCGGGAACTGGAATGTCGTGCCGGTGAACACCGAACCCCACGGAATCACCTGCGAGTAGATGTACATGCCGGCGTGAATGAGCTGGATCTCCAGCCACGCATCGAAGATGAAGCCGATCACCATGGTCAGCAGACCCAGGCTGACCAACGGGTGCCGCGACACGAAGGCCTCGGGTCCGTACTTGGCCTGCAGCTTGCGCAGAATCCAGACCGCCGGGAAGTAGGGGCCGAAATAGAACGTCACGTAGCCGAATACCACGAACGGTTCGACGGTCGGCGACAACGACACCAGCGGCCACGACTCCGGCCAGTGGATGAGATCGGGGTTGTACACGGCGAACGGCGCCCAGTTCATGATCGGGTCCTGCCACACGATCAGCGTGGTGCACAGGAACATCAACATCACCGGACTGCCCGGATTGCGCCGCCAGCCCCTGATGAACACCACCAGCAGCACGAGCAGCATGATCACGGTGGAAATGTGCAGGAAAGTGATGTAGTCCAGCCCGAAAAGGAATCTGACGGGACGCGGCCGGCCCTGCACGTTCGGGTTGGCGACCCGCGGGTCCAGCGCGGTGCGGCAGTTCGCGATGAAGAAGAGCGCGAATGCCGCCAGGGCAGCGCCGGCGACCCAACCGCCCCAGCCACGCTTTTCGCTCCGTTGCGGTGATCCCGGCTTCTCCTGCGCGGCAACCGATGAGGATTGGTCAGTACTCATTTCTCGTCAGCCTCACTCTCCGAAGCGATCGACCAAGTGCGAGTTGATGCCGTCGGCATCGAGGGTCCGCGCCACCAGATACCCGGCGCCCATCCAGGCCCGGCGGGTCCACTTGCCGAACGACACCCGGGTGCCGGGCGCGCCCGCGGCCGCGGGCATCATCTTGACCCGCTCCAACGCCTCTTTGACCCCGCGCGGGCTGAGCGGATGCGCATCCGTGAACGCACGCACCAGTGTGGCGGCGACGTCGCGGTTGACGACCGGTACGCAATATTCGGGGCGCCTGCCGTCGTACTTCTTGGCGTAACGGTCCAGGAAGTCCTGGCCGAGCCGGTTCTCCTCGTCGTACTGGTCGACCCCGATCCAACCCATGAACGCGTTCCACATGATCGGGTTCACCCAAGCGTTTTGGAAGGCGGTAGTGGTGAATCTCGGCGGGTCCCAGTCGACGGCCTGCAACGCCGGGTTGATGAACACGATCCCGAAACCGAAGCCCAGATGCACGATCGCTTCCGCCTTCGCATCGTGAAGGGTACGCACGGCCTCGTTGATGTCCTGCGCGGTCTGCGCGATCGCCGCTTCCGCGACGATGCGAATGCCCTTGCGCCGACAGGCGTTTCGCAGATTTTTCAGGTAACTCTCGCCGATGAGGTTCTGCTCGACGAGGACCCCGATTTCGGAGAGCCCGCGTTTGGTGACGAGGTCCGCGATGAAGATCGGTTCGTCGGTCATCGATCCCTGCGGGAAGGAGAATGTCCATTCGCCCAACCAGTCGTCGGTTCCGGTGACGCTGATGGCCGGGACCTTGAACCGCTCTTCGATCGCTTCGCGCGTGGGCACGCAGTTGTCGGTGATGTGCGGGCCGAATACCACCAGACAGCCCTCGTCGACGAGCTCGCCGAACGCGTCGATCACCGCCTTCACCGATCCCTTGGGCAGCCCCTCGACTTCGCGGTACACCATCTGAACGGACCGGTCCATCAGCCCGAGCTCAACGGCGTCGGCGAAGATGAGGTCAAAGCACCGCGTGAAGTCGGCCAGCATCTCCTCGGGAAACCCCGGCGGGAGCGTGAAGTCCATCAGGTAGCCGACCTTGATCGGTTCCGCGCTGCTTTCGTAGGACATCTGACCTCCCGGGGGACGCACGCGCGCGTCACAAAACCTAATATTTGTTCAGACAGTAGCGGTGGCGGTATACAGCGTCAATCATTCGCCCACCCCGCCCAGATAGATCTCGATCATCTCGCCCAGGGCCTTGCCCACGGCCACGTCGTCGGTGAGCGGCCCGGCGATCGCAGCCCGAGCCGCCTCGCGCATGGTCAGACCCTCTACGACGAGCCTGCCCGCGGCGATCAACACGCGGGTCGACGCGACCTCACGCAGCCCGCCAGTCTCCAGCCGGCGGATGGCCTGCCCCAGACGCACCAGCTCAGCCGCGGTGGCACCGTCCACGCCCGCCTCGTGCGCAACGATCCCCTCTTCGACATCTGCTGCGGGGAAACCGAATTCGACGGCGACCATCCGCTGCCGTGTCGAATCCTTGAGGTCCTTGAGCACGCTTTGATATCCGGGGTTGTAGGACACCACGAGGCCGAATCCGGGCGCCGCGTCCAGCGTGACACCGAGACGCTCGATGGGCAGCTGCCGCCGGTGGTCCGCGAGCGGGTGCAGCACCACGGTCGTGTCCTGTCGCGCTTCGACCACTTCGTCGAGATAGCAGATCGCTCCCTCGCGCACAGCCCGGGTCAGCGGACCGTCCACCCACACCGTCTCGTCGCCCTGCAGCAAGAAGCGGCCGACCAGGTCCGCCGTGGTGAGGTCGTCATGGCAGGCGACGGTGATCAGCGGCCGGCCGAGATCGTAGGCCATCGCCTCGACGAATCGTGTCTTGCCGCAACCCGTCGGCCCCTTCAGGACGAGTGCCAGACCTTGGCGGTAGGCAGCCTTGAAGACCGCCTCTTCGCTGCCGATCGCCTTGTAGTAGGGACGCACCGTCTCCGCCTCGGGGGTCACGCCGTTCCGGTACGCAAGCCCGGACTCGTTGGCCATAGCTTCCCTTCTGCTGCCCGCGATGATTGGAGCCTATCCGGAACAGATGTTTGTTTCAAGTACTCGACGAATGGGTCCGGAGCGCTAAAGCACCAACTGCGTTCTGGCACATGGCATCAGCGCGAAGCTTGCGCGATGGCGTGTTCGTCACGACACCTTCCGGCGAACTTCTGCCGAGCGCAGCGCGGACCGGAATAACGGTCCGATCACACCGGCGAGCTGATCCGGGCGCGCGATCGTCGCATGCGCGGTACTGCCGAAGACTCTGCGCAGCGATTGCACATCGGTTCCCGCGCCGATCGTCAGGCATACGCAGCCGGTGCCACGGCGGCGGGCCTCGATCAAAGCGCGGCGCGCGTCCGCGGCGCCGTAGGCCCGCTCGTATCCGTGGTCGTATGCGAGTCCATCGGACAGCACCACCAACAGCCGCCGTGACGTACCTCCGCGCGCTTCCAAGACCGCCGAGCCGTGGCGGATGGCCGCACCGAGGCGGGAGTAAGCGCCAGGTTCCAGGCTGTTCAGCCGCCTCATGACTTGAGAGTCGAGGTGGTCGTCGAACCGTTTGACCGGAATCATGCTGACCGCGTCCCGGCCCTGCGAGTAATAGGCGTACAGCGCAACTCGGTCGCCCAGGTCGTGCAGTGCGACGGTGAGGTTCGCGACCGCCGCACGCTGTTGTTGATGCACCGTCCGCCCCACCGTTCCGGGCTCGGCCGCCGAGCCCGACACATCGAGGAGGAGCAGCACAGACAGGTCCCGGCGGCGGCGCAGGCTGTCGAGGTACACCGCCTCGTCGGGGACCGACCCGGCCCGCACCTCGACGCGGGCTTCCACTGCGGCGTCGATGTCGATGTCATCGCCCTGCGGCTGGCGGTGCCGACGATGCAGACCCATGCCAAGCCGCGACAACGGGCGCCGCACGCCGATGGCATCGTCGATGGCCTGCGTCGCCGATGCCTTGATCTCCGGCTCGACCTCGCGCACCGTGCACCACGCGGGCCGGTAGCTCTTGCGCGTGACGTCCCATTCCGGATATCTGAAGCCGTCGGTTTTGGGCTTCGTGGTCCTCAACATCCCCGACGTCCTCGCCCGACGTCGAGGCCAGCGACGACACGGCGTACAAGCCGCGGGTGCCCGAGTTCGTGCGATGCGTCGGGGTGTCCGCGCCGGGCGGTCCGCCGCCGCTACGCGCGTCTTCCGCGCAGACGACAGCATCTTCTTCAACCACTTGCCGATGAAGCCGCCCCCGCCAACCGGACTGGTGAACAGGTCCGGATCGTCGGAGTCGTCGATCGCGCCGTCGTCAAACGCCTCGAGTTCCTTCGCGGGCTCTTGGTTCCGAAGGCCCCGCGGGACGTGTCCCGGGTTCGCCTGGTCGTGTTGTTCGGCCACGCGGCACGCGGCCAGTACCTTCGTCGCACGGATCACGCCAAACCCCGGCGCCGGGTCGTCGATCGCCGTCCGTCCCTCGGCGATGCTCAGCGAAGCGGCGGGCGAGTCGCTGCGACTCGCGATGTCGCGGTTTCCCAACGACGCCAAGATGCCCGGGAGCAGGTCGCCATTGGCGACCAGTGCGCGGTGAGCCTCGATCGCCAGATAGCGCCTGGCCAGCCGGGGGTGGCGGACGAGGGGGCGCACCGCATCGGGGTCCAGGCTGCCCGCAGCGATCATCGACGCCTGTACGGCTACGGCCCTGAGGACCTCGAGGGCCCGGTGTTTCCCACGGGCTCGCGCGGCGGCATCGACGTAGATCGTCTGGCCGTCCGTCCACGGAGGTTCACCCGGTCGCTGCTCGTCAACCGCCACGGCGCGGCCCGCAAGTGCGGACGCGAACATGCTCAAGCCCTGCAATCGTTCGGCACGAGCGTCGTCCCCCACGCCCAACCTCCGAGCCACCCGTAAATCGTTGACCAAATATCTGTTCCACCGTAGAGTCCGGCCTCACAGCAGTCAATCAGACCAGCCGTCGGTTAGTCAGGAGCACGCAGTGATTGACTTCACCGACAGGGTCGCGGTGGTCACCGGCGCCGGCCGCGGACTCGGTCGCCTGTACGCGCTGGACCTGGCGCGCCGGGGCGCCGCGGTGGTAGTCAACGACCTCGGCGGCTCGATGCGGGGGGACGGCGCCGACTCTGGTGTCGCCGACGAAGTGGTCGACGAGATCAAGAAAGCGGGCGGCACGGCAATCGCCTCCTACGACTCGGTCGACAGTCCCGCGGGCGGGCAGGCGATCATCGACGCGGCCGTGGGTGCCTTCGGGCGGCTCGACGCGCTCATCAGCAACGCGGGAATCTTCGGCAGCGTGCCCTTCGAAGACCTCTCGCCCGAAGAGTGGACTCGAATGCTGCGCGTGCATCTCGACGGCGGCTTTTATCTGTCTCAGCCCGCGTATCGCGTGATGAAGAACAACGGGGGCGGAAGGTTCGTGTTCATCTCGTCCTCCGCCGGAATCTTCGGTCAGCCGATGGAGGCTCACTACGCCGCGGCAAAAGCCGGCCTGGTGGGGTTGACCAACGTGATCGCGATCGAAGGCGAAGCGCACGGAATACTCGCCAATTCCGTTATGCCCACCGGATTCTCGCGAATGGTCACCGAGACGGTCGGCGACGAGAAGTTCCTCGCCGAATCCGGCTTCATGCGGGCCATTCGGCCCGACCTCGTCGTGCCGCTGGTGATCTTCCTCGCCAGCACCGCCTGCACGTTCACCCACCGCAACTATTCAGCCGCCGCCGGACGGTACGCGCGGGTGTTCGTCGGTCTGAGCGAGGGTTGGCTGGCAGACGCCGAGAGCCAGCCGACGGCGGAAGACATCGAGGCACATCTCGAGGAGGTGTCATCCACGGAGCGATTCTTCGTGCCCACGTCGATCGTCGACGAGGTGCTGGAAGTCTGTGAGCGACGCGGCATCAGCGCGATGCCCGGCGAGGCCTTGGATAAAGCCAACGTCGCATTCCCCGAACCTCAGCGCCACGGGAATGGCCGTGGATAACGAGCTGCGGGAGGAGGTCAAACGCCTCACCGACCGCGCGGAGATCTATGACTGCATGCAGCGGTACGCGCGCGGAATCGACCGGCAAGATCGGGCACTCCTGCGATCTGCCTACCACGATGGCGCCGTCGACGACCACGTCGGATTCGTCGGCGTGGTAGACGATTTCATCGACTGGGCACTCGCCTATCACAGCACGCAGACGCGATACCAGCACTACCTGTCGAACCACACCGCCGAGATCGACGGCGACGAGGCTCACGCCGAAACCTATTACCTGTTCATCGGGACCGACCGCGAGCCGGCGAATCACCTGACGATCTCGGGTGGCCGCTATGTCGATCGTCTGGAGCGGCGCCACGGACGCTGGGGGATCGTCGATCGCGTCTGCGTCGTGGAGTTCATGAGCGAATCGCAATCGCTGCTCACCGAGGAAGCCCTCGCAGCCGTGCCGGGGACGCGGACCGCCCGCCACGACACGACGGACCCCTCCTACGATCGACCGCTGTCGGCGTCGCGCGTGGTCACAGACGTTGTTGACCAAAAATCTGCTCCAACGTAAAGTCCGGCTTAGTCGCAGTCAATCGCCAGAGTCAAGGAAAAGTGGACTTCTCCTACCCCGCGGAAGCGGAACAGTTCCGCACCGAGCTGCGCGACTGGCTGTCCGCGAACCTGACCGACGAGCTGGTGGCCGCCCGTCGGCCCGCCGGCCGCGACGACGCGGCGATCGAAATGCTGCGCGCTTGGAGCCGGACGATGGCCGACGCGGGGTGGGCCGCTGTCTCCTGGCCCCGCGAATACGGTGGCCGCGGAGCGACCGTTCTCGAGCAATTGGTCTACACCGAGGAAACCACGCGCGCCCGGGCTCCGATGCCGCTCAACGTCATTGGGATGAACAACATCGCTCCCGCGATCATGCAGTACGGCACCGAAAACCAGAAGAAGACGCTGCTCCCCCGCATGATGCGCGCCGATGACATCTGGTGCCAGGGGATGTCGGAGCCCGAAGCGGGCTCCGATCTCGCCGCGCTGCGCACCCGCGCGGTGCGTGATGGCGATGACTTCGTCGTCAACGGCCAGAAGATCTGGACCTCGCTCGGCCATCGCGCGGACTGGTGTCAGCTGTACGTGCGCACCGATCCCGACGCCCCGAAGCACAAGGGGATCTCCTGCCTCATCGTCGACATGGCGCTGCCCGGCATCGAGGTCCGTCCGCTCGTCACGCTCAACGGAGACACCGATTTCGCCGAGGTGTTCTTTCGCGACGTCCGGGTGCCGGCCGATGCGTTGCTCGGACCGCTCAACGCCGGCTGGCAGGTGGCCACCACCACGCTCAGCCACGAGCGCGCCGGGGCCGCGCGGCTGTACGCCGAGATGCAGGTGAGGCTGGAGGAACTTGTTGACGACTTTGCCGCCGCCCGGGAAGGAAGCGCACCCGGCCCCCTCCAAGACCCGGTGATACTGCGGCGCCTCGGCGAAATCGCCGTCCGCATCAAGTATCTCGAGGTGCTCTGCCAGCGGTCGATCTCGGCGACGCTGCACGGGGGCGACCCGTTCGCGTCGGCCAGCCTCGCCAAGACCGTGTGGGGTGAGATCGGACAGGACATGGCTGCCCTGGCGTTCGACGTGCTCGGTACCCGCGGCGTCGACGCCCCGTGGGCGAACTACCGCCTCACGTCACGTTCGCTGACTATCGCGGGCGGAACGACCCAGATCAACAAGAACATCACCGCGCAGCGCGTATTGGGATTGCCGCGGAAATGAACCTCGAACTCACCGACGAGCAGGTCGCGCTGCGCGACACCACGCGGCGCTTCCTTGCTGAGAAGGCACCGATTTCGGGGCACGTGCGCGAGCTGCTCGACGATCCGACCGGAGTGGACGAAGCGGTCTGGCGCGGTCTGGCCGACCTCGGCGTAACCGGGCTGTTGGTGCCGGAGGAATACGGCGGCGCCGGGATGACGATGGTCGAGGCCGGCGTGGTCGCCGAAGAGCTCGGCGCCGCCTTGCACCCTGGTCCGTGGTTGTCGAGCGCGGTAGCCGCGGCACGCGCGCTCGCGCGGCTCGGCGGCGGCAACCACAGTGCGGCCGGAATTTTGGCCGGGATCGCCGACGGGACCACCATTGCCACCGTCGGCTTCTTGGATTTCGGGAATGCCTCCGTCGTAGCGGCCGGGCAAGGCGACGACATCGTCCTGCGGGGCGAGATCGCCGGGGTGCCCGACGCCGCGGCGGCCGACACATTGCTGGTGCTCGCCGAGGACCCGGAAGGCATGGGACTTTTCGCGGTAAAGACCGACTCCTCCGGGATTTCCGTGACGTTCGAGCGAGGTATCGATCAAACCCGCAAACAGTTTCGCGTCGAGCTCGACGGCGCGTCCGCGTACCGGCTGGCCACGGTTTCATCAGATGCTGTGGCGGCTGTAATCGATGACGTGCTGATCGCTACCGCCGCCGACGCGCTCGGCGCCGCGCGGGTAGTCATGCACCTGGCCGTTGAATACGCAAAGGTCAGAAAGCAATTCGGTCAGGTCATCGGCTCGTTTCAGGCGGTCCAGCATCTGTGCGTCGACATGTACGAGACCGTCGAGCTGGCCCGCAGCGGTGTGATCCACGCGCTATGGGCCGCAGACGCATCCCCAGCCGCCGAACTTCGCTCCGATGAAAGGCATCTTGCTGCGCTGCGGGCGAAGGCGTTCGCCGGGCGACTGGCCACCGTGGGCGACACCGCCATCCAGGTGTTCGGCGGCATCGGCTACACCTGGGAGCACGACGCTCATCTTTACCTCAAGCGCCTGCTGAGCTGGAGCGGGCTTCTCGGTGCGCCCGACCGCTACCTCACCGAACTCGGTGCGCGCCTTACGAAAAGAGCGCAATGATGGATATCGAGCACCTCCTCACCGCCACCCGTTCGGCGCGCAAGTCGCTCGACCTCGATGCGCCGGTCGACATCGAGGACATCCGAGAGTGCCTGCGTATTGGTTTGCAGGCGGCCAACGGCTCCAATCAGCAGTCGTGGCGGTGGCTGGTGGTCGCCGACCCGGCGTCGCGGGACAGGATCGCCGAGCTGTACCGCGAGGCCTATCTGCTGCGGGTGGGCGGGCAAATGCTCAGCGACCTGCTCCCGGCGGGCACTCCCGAGGGCCGGCTCATGTCGTCGACGGAGTGGCTGGTCGAGAACATGGCGAAGGTGCCGCTGCTGGTAATCCCTTGCTATGAGCCCTACCTGCCGCGCATCGAGGGCGACGAGTCGTTCCACCAGGCGACGCTGTACGGCTCGATCTTCCCGCCGGTGTGGAACTTTCAGCTGGCCTTGCACACCCGGGGATACGGGACGTGCATCACGACCCTGCACCTGCACCGCGAGGAGGAGGTCCGCCAGCTGCTCGGGATTCCGCCGACCTATGTTCAGGGTTGCCTGCTGCCGGTGGGCCGCCTCCGCGCCGGGCACACCTTTCGGCCGGCCCGTCGGCGGCCGGTCGACGAGGTCGTCGCGCGCGACCGCTGGGAAGGCCCCGCGCTCTAAGATGGGCCCGTCAAAGCTTTTGTGCAGCGCATTTGTTTCACCGGGTCTGATAGCCTCTAACAAAGATTTGGTTCGGCGGGAGGACGAATGCGCATGTTGGCGAATCCGCAATCGTCCGGACTTGCGCCCCGCTAGTCATGGCCAAAGCCGCCTCGCCGCCTAAGCGCCGGCCACCGACGGCCGACCCCGTGGACCACATCGACGACTCCGGGACGCGCCGCACCGAGATCCTGCAGACCGCGGCGTCGCTGATCGCGTCCTCGGGATTGCGGACGTCGTTGCAGGAGATCGCCGACGCGGCCGGCATCCTGCCCGGCAGCCTGTATCACCATTTCGAATCCAAAGAGGCGATCCTTGTCGAGCTGATCCGCCGCTATCAGGAGGATCTGAACCGCATCGGGCAAAACGCCCAGGCCAGGCTGGACGAACCCGACTCGCGTCCCGCTTCCGAGAAGATCATCGAGTTGGGATCGGCGATCGCCAACTGCGCCGTGCAACACGGAGCCGCCCTGCAGATGTCGTTCTACGAGGGGCCGAACGATGATCCGGAGCTGATGAAGCTCACGCAGCAGGCACCCAACGCGGTTCAGGAGGCGATGCTGCAAACGCTGCGCGCCGGCAGGTGGAGCGGCTACATCAAACCCGACATCGACCTGCCGACGTTGGCCGACCGCATCTGCCAGACGATGCTGCAGGTCGGACTCGCCGTGATGCGGCACAATTCTTCGCCGGACCAGGTGGCCGAGCTGCTGTGCCGAATCATCTTGCAGGGATTGGCAGCCCGGCCGCCCACCGATTCGGCATTGGATCGGTCCAACGCCTTCGCGGCCGCCAACGACGTCATCAAGTCGTGGGCCGAGGACAGCGACGCCGATCCCAGCGACAAGGCGGCCCACGTCCTTGCGGTGGCACGAACGGAGTTCGGTCGCAAAGGGTACGAGGTCACCACCATCAGGGACATCGCATCCGCGGCCGGTCTGGGTACCGGGACGGTCTACCGGGTGATCGGATCCAAGGACGAACTACTCGCGTCGATCATGGAATCCTTCGGCAAGAAGGTGGAGGCGGGTTGGGTCGCCGTCCTGCGCTCGGATGCCACGCCTGTCGAGAAGCTGGACGCGCTGAGCTGGGTCAACGTCAACGCACTCGATCGGTTTTCCGACGAGTTCAGGATTCAGCTCGCCTGGATGCGGCAATCGCCACCGAACACGCCCAACCCGGGCTGGTTGTATGCCACGCGGCTGCGGCAGATGAAATCACTGCTCTCCGAAGGCATCCGGTCGGGAGAGATCAATATCGACGCTCCCTCCACGACGATGCTGGCGCGCTGCGTCATCGGGCTGCAGTGGATACCGGAGAACATTCTTCGCGCCGTTGGGAAACGCGCGGCGCTGGTGCACGCCCGTGACACGGTTTTGCGCGGTGTCGCCGTTCGCGGGATGTAGGTATTGAACCAAATAACTGTTCTACATACAGTAGGGCAGTTAGTAGCGGCCTCGTGGTGGCCCAAGAGAGGAAACAATGTCTGTTATCGATCGGTTGCGGTATGACGGCAAGCGTGCGCTGGTTGTCGGTGGGGCGACTGGCATGGGCGCCGCGGCGGCCAAGTCAGCGGCCGAGCTCGGCGCCGAGGTCATAGTGCTGGACTACGCGCCCGTGAACTATGACGTCGCCCAGGCGGTGCAGGTCGACCTGCGCGACCCCGCCTCGATCGACGCCGCGCTCGAGCAGGTGGGCGGTCCGATCCACGCACTGTTCTCCGCCGCCGGAATTGCCGACGGGACAACCGACCTGATGGCGATCAACTTCATCGGCCACCGCTATCTCATCGACCGCCTGCTCGAGAAGAACCGGCTTCCCTCGGGCTCAGCAATCTGCTTCATCTCCTCGGTCGCCGGCATGGGCTGGGAGAACGATCTGGAGCTGCTGACGGAGTTCCTCGCCACGCCGGACTTCGCGGCGGCGCAAGAGTGGGTTAAAGCGCACGAATCGGAAGGCATCATCCACTACGGCTTCAGCAAAAAGGCCGTCAACGCCTACGTGGCGACCCAGGGTTACCCCCTGCTGAAGAAGGGCATCCGGATCAACGCGATCTGCCCGGGTCCCACCGACACCCCGCTGGCCCAGGCCAACGCCGACCTCTGGCTCACCTTCGCGCAGGACTACCGCGACGAAACCGGCTCCAAGGTCCACACGCCGGAGCAGATGGGCGATGTCATGGCGTTCCTGAATAGCGCCGCCGCGTTCGGCATCAACGGGATCACGCTGCTGGTGGACTACGGGCACACGATGGCATCGCTGACCGGCGCGTACCCGCCCGGCAAGCCCATCATCGACCTCATCATGGGCCGGGTAAAGCTCTAGGGGCGCTACCGTCGGAGGCATGGCACGCGTCATCGTCATCGGCGGCCACGGCAAGGTCGCGTTGCAGCTGGCCCGCATCCTGACCGAGCGCGGCGACGAGGTCAGTTCGGTCTTCCGCAACCCCGACCACTCCGACGATGTCGCAGCCACCGGAGCCCAGCCGGTGGTGGCCGACGTCGAGCAGCTCGACACCGACGCGCTGGCCGGCCTGCTGGCGGGTCACGACGCGGTCGTCTTCTCGGCCGGGGCGGGCGGCGGTAACCCGGCGCGGACCTACGCCGTCGACCGGGACGCGGCGATCCGGGTGATGGATGCCGCCGCGCAGGCGGGCGTCCAGCGGTTCGTGATGGTGTCCTACTTTGGTGCCGGTCCGGATCATGGTGTGCCGCAAGACGATCCGTTCTTCCCGTATGCCGAGGCCAAGTCGGCCGCGGATGCCCACCTCCGCGCCAGCGGCCTCGATTGGACGGTGCTGGGGCCCGGCCGGCTCACCCTGGAACCGGCGACCGGGCGCATCGCACTGGGAGGTCGGGGAAAGCGGACCGAAAAAAGCGAAGTCTCGCGCGCCGATGTCGCTCTCGTCGTGGCTGCCGCGCTGGCAGACGACTCGACCATCGGGCGAACCATCGACTTCAACAACGGTGACGTCCCCATCGCTGAGGCGCTGGCTGACTGACCCTCCCGGGCGGCGGGGTAAGCTGCGCTACGCAGCTGGTCTGCCGTCGCCGCAAGCGCGGCGCCGGCATCGAGCGAGGCATGTTAGACATGCATCGCAAGAGGGAACCCGGTGAGAGTCCGGGACTGTCCCGCAGCGGTATGCAGGAACGACCGCCGTCTAGAAGCACTGGTCTTAGCAGGATCCGAGACTGGGAAGCGACGGCCACTAGAAACCCTGCCCGGCTCCTCAGCGGCCCGTTTCGGGCCGCTCGGAAGTTTGAGGTCGGCCGGGCGGAGCACCACCCGGTGCGCGCCTGCGAGTCCGAAGACCTGCCAGCTGTGCCGGGCGCGCCGCGTCCGGCCGGCTCATCGCCTCGTGGAATGGGCGTTTGGTCGTGGCCGTTGCGGATTGTGTGCCGGAGGTGCGCACCGCAATGGAATCGGCTGAGCGTCCGCCGGCGGTGATGACCACCCGTCGAGTGTTAGGACGAATCGTGATCTCTCAACCATTCACTGCTACGGTTACCGGCTCCCCCCGCATCGGCCCGAAGCGCGAACTCAAGCGCGCCACCGAGGGTTACTGGGCCGGACGCACCAGCCGAGCCGAGCTGGAGTCCGTCGCCGCGACGTTGCGCCGCGACATGTGGTCGGGCCTGGTCGCCGCCGGCCTGGACTCGGTCCCGGTGAACACCTTTTCGTACTACGACCAGATGCTCGACACGGCGGTCATGCTCGGCGCGCTGCCGGCCCGGGCAACGGAGGCCGCCGACGAGCTGGACCGCTACTTCGCCCTCGCGCGCGGCAACGAAAACATCGCGCCGCTCGAGATGACGAAGTGGTTCGACACCAATTACCACTACCTGGTTCCCGAGATCGAGCCCGCGACCCGGTTTGCGCTTAATCCCGACAAGGTGCTCTCGGAGCTGAAAGAGGCGCTGGGCCAGGGGATTCCGGCGCGGCCGGTTGTCATCGGGCCGATCACCTTCCTGTTGCTGAGCAAGGGCATCAACGGGGCCGGCGCACCGATCGAGCGGCTCGAGGAGCTGGTGCCGATCTACTCCGAGCTGCTCTCGCTTCTCTCCGAGAACGGCGCGCAGTGGGTGCAATTCGACGAGCCGGCGCTGGTGACCGACATCTCGCCCGACGCGCCCGCGCTGGCCGAGGCCGTCTACAACGCGCTGGGGTCGGTGAGCAACCGGCCCGCCATCCATGTCGCCACCTACTTCGGCGACCCGGGCGCTTCGCTGGCGGGGCTGGCCCGCACGCCCGTCGAAGCCATCGGCATCGACCTGGTGGCCGGCGCCGACACCGCGGTGGCGGGCATTCCGGAATTGTCGACCAAGATCCTGGTGGCCGGAATCGTCGATGGGCGCAACATCTGGCGAACCGACCTGGAATCGGCGCTGGCCAGCGTCGCGACGCTGCTGGGTTCCGCTGGCAGCGTGGCGGTTTCGACTTCGTGCTCCACGATGCACGTGCCGTACTCGCTGGAGCCCGAAACGGGGCTGGACGACAACCTGCGCAGCTGGTTGGCGTTCGGGGCCGAAAAGGTCGGCGAAGTCGTCATTCTCGCGCGCGCCCTGTGCGACGGGCGCGATGCGGTCGCCGACGAGATCGCGGCCTCCAACGCCGCCGCGGCCTCCCGGCGCAGCGACCCGCGGCTGCACAACTCCGCCGTCCGCGCCCGGATCGACTCGATCATCGCATCGGGCACGCACCGCGGCGATGCGGCCGTACGCCGCGCCAGCCAGGAGGCGCGCCTGCACCTGCCGCCGCTGCCGACCACGACGATCGGCTCGTACCCGCAGACGTCGGCGATCCGCAAGGCGCGCGCGGCGTTTCGGGCGGGCGAGATCGATGAGGCCGAGTACGTCGGCAAGATGCGCAAGGAGATCGCCGACGTCATCAAGCTGCAGGAGCGACTCGGCCTGGACGTGCTGGTGCATGGCGAGCCGGAGCGCAACGACATGGTCCAGTACTTCGCCGAGCAACTGGAGGGCTTCTTCGCCACGCAGAACGGCTGGGTGCAGTCCTACGGCAGCCGCTGCGTGCGCCCGCCGATCCTCTACGGCGACGTGGCGCGTACCCACCCGATGACCGTCGAGTGGATCACCTACGCCCAGTCCCTGACCGAAAAACCCGTGAAAGGCATGTTGACCGGGCCGGTCACGATCCTGGCCTGGTCGTTCGTCCGCGACGATCAGCCGCTGGCCGACACCGCCAACCAGGTGGCGCTGGCCATTCGCGACGAGACCGTGGACCTGCAGGCCGCGGGCATCGCGGTCATCCAGGTCGACGAGCCCGCGCTGCGTGAGCTACTGCCGTTGCGACGCGCCCAACAGGAGGACTACTTGCGTTGGGCCGTGGCGGCTTTCCGCTTGGCCACCTCCGGCGTCGCCGACGCGACGCAGATCCACACCCACCTGTGCTACTCGGAATTCGGTGAGGTGATTGGCGCCATCGCCGACCTGGACGCCGACGTCACGTCGCTTGAGGCGGCCCGGTCACACATGGAGGTGCTGGACGACTTGAACTCGGTCGGGTTCGCCAACAGCGTGGGCCCGGGTGTCTACGACATCCACTCGCCGCGGGTGCCGAGCGCCAACGAGGTGGCCGAGTCGCTGCGCGCCGCGTTGAGAGCCGTGCCGCCGCAACGGCTTTGGGTCAACCCCGATTGCGGGCTGAAGACCCGTTCGGTCGACGAGGTGACCGCGTCCCTGCAGAACATGGTCGCCGCGGCCCAAGAGGTGCGGGCGGGCGCCTAGCGCGACGCTGGCCCGGGTGTCACGCCAGCGTGGCGCTCGGGCGCCACCGTCACTCTGGCGTGACGTTCGAGAGGACTTCGACGGGAACGTCGTCGGCCCATGGTTGTCGGGTCACCATGTCGGCGACCTGCACTATGCCGCGCTCGAACTCGCCGGTCGCTGCGTCCACCAGCCGATAGGCCTGGGTCTGCTTGTGAATCGGCTGCGCGTCGAGCAACACCACTCGCACTTCACCCGGCGCGAAGTGGCAGCGCTGCTGCATCGCGGTGATGAGTTGCTCGTTGTGCATGTGGCCGTCACCGAAGTTCCAGCCGATGGCGGTGCTGCAGATGCGCTCGCCGTCGGTGATGACGTAGTCGTCCTCGTTCTGCCCCGCCATGGCGCGGTGGGCCAATGTGAACAGGGCCCGGCCGTGGGTGTTGAACCCGCGGAACGCATAGCCCATGAAGATGGGGATCTGCGCCGCTTCGGGGCTGCCGTAGAACCGCTCCAGCTGAGCCTGCGGCATGCTGGCGATCGCCACGATGCCCCGGCCGATCTTCTCGTTCGCCGACGGCTTGACGCACCACAGCGTGGTGTCCCAATTGCCGGCGTAGTACCGCATGCCCGGCAGGAAGGAGATCTTCCGCGGAAACATGTTGCCCAGCACGACAATTCCCGCAATGACGATGAACAGGAGCGCGACCAACACCGGGTGTTTCAGGTCGGTCAACCCTAGCCGGGCATGCGCGACGAACAACGACAACACACCGAAAATCATGAAGACGTTCCACTCCAGCGGCACGCCCATCGGGACCGACACGAGGATGCCGAGGTGGAAGCACACCATGACGACGGCGGCCACCGTCGTCGGCCAGCCGCCGTGGCAGAAGAACAGCGGTAACGGCACCAGCATCTCGATGGCGGTGCTCACGTGAGCCACAAACCGTGAGAGCCGCCCGGGCCGCAGGTCGTCCGGGAACTTCTCGAAGAAGCGCCTTTTCAGCCACCGGGGCCGCACCAGCGGGTTGTTGGACATCATCGTGGAGATCACGAACGGGAAGTGCTTGTTGAGCTTCGATGTCGCCGCGCCCATCCAGATCACCAGGAACACCACCTTGGACGCGACGATCATGTCGACGCCGCCGAAGAGGAAGGTCACCGCCATCGTCGCGTAGACCTCGCCGCGCGCGGCCAGGAAGATCACCTTGTCGCGCAGCCCCAGCACTCCGAGGATCAGCAGGATCAGCACGATCTCCGTTGTCGGCAGCAGCCCGACCTTCGTGCCGAGTTCGGGGATCGGCCCGGTGCCGTCGGAGAACAGCGCCCAAAGCGTCGTCAGCAGCAGCGCGGCATACAAGAAGACATCAACCGGCTTGCGGGCGCTGCCCCTGGTCAGCGGGACACGATCCGGCCACGGTGGCAGCCGGATGGTGCCGAACCGCATCCAGTACAGGATGGAACCCATCGGCGGAAAGAACCGGTTGTTCAGCGGACCGAAGCCGCAACCGAGCCCGATCACTTCGAACAGCATCGTGTAGAGCACGACCTTCTCGAAGACGATCGGCTCGGACCACCACGACGCGACGTTCGTGAACCCGCCCAGTCCTTTGGTGGCCGACGCGAAGAGCCACCCGACAAGGATGTAGAGAAGGATTTTGACGACGTAGAACAGATGCAGTGCGACCGGCGTGCCGAACCCCACCTCGGCCCAGTGGCGGGCCATCGGACGGATCTTCTCGCTGCGGGTGCCCGTGTTCCATTCGGCCATGTCGATCTGCGGCAGGTCGGGCTTGAGGAATCCCATGGTTTCACAGATTAAAACGTGTTCTAGGCCAGTGGCCCAGGTTGGGGCAAAGAATGTTTTGCCTGGGAGTTAATCGCCGGATAGCGTGAAGTCGGGTCAGCGCGTGCGTTAGGAGAACTCCACCATGAGCAGACTTCGATGGTTCGTACCGGCAATGATCGTCGCTCTCGCACCCGCCGGGGGCGGTGTTGCCCGGGCCGATGCGCCCGCGCCTGGTGACGCCTGCACGGTGTTGAACGCCACCACCCACGACGTAAACGGCCGGATGATGTGGTGCAACCCGACCATGACCGGCGCCCACACGCTGGTGTGGCAGTACGGCGGACCCTCCACGTCTTAGCAGTCGCGGCGCGCGTTCGATGTGCGCTCACGGCTTCGAGTGTGGGCCGGGGGCGGAAATTCTGTGAAATCTCCGCCCTGGACGCACACTCAAAGCCCAGGCCGCACAATGGAAGTCACCGAAAGATCCCCGGCGGAATGACCGGCGCCATCTCCAGCACCCGCGGATCGACCACGATGTTCAGCGCGTCCAGGGCCCCGGCCTCGAGGTCCGCCAACGAGTCCGGATCGGCGGCGACCTCCGCGATCTTGGCGGCCAGGTGTTCACCCCGCGGGAAGTCGTCTGAGCTGCGCCGCGCCCGGACCCTGTGCACCAACATCACCAATGATTATGTGGACAGACCGGCTTCAGCCGTGCGGCGTCGCCGAACGTGAGGCCGTTAGTTCACGAAAATTGGAGTACTCCAGTACTCAATCCCCACAGGTCGCACGGTTGCATGCTGATCAAGCCCAAATAGTTGCACTGGAAACCGTGACGTTAGGGGTTCGCAATGCCGGTACTGGGTGAGCACGCGGTGGTTTTAGGGGCGAGCATGGGCGGCCTGCTGGCCGCGAGGGTGCTGGCTGATTTCTTCGGGACCGTCACGGTGTTCGAGCGGGATGAGTTATCAGACGATCCCGTCAACAGGCGGGGGGTACCGCAGGGTCGGCATGTTCACGCCCTTCTGCCGCGTGGCGCTCAGGTCCTGGATGAGCTGTTCCCCGGGCTCCTCAACGAGCTGGTTGCCGCCGGCGCTCCCGTTTGGGACGACGGGGACCTTTCCAAGGCGTACTTATGCTATAACGGCCACCGTGTGCTGCCGTCTGGAGTGGTAGCCGGGGATTACACGGAAATGGCGTTGTACATGCCTAGCCGGCCGCTGTTGGAGTGCCACGTTCGGCGCCGCCTACAGGGGATTGGCAACGTGATGATCCGCGGCGGCCACGAGGTCACCGAGTTGACGTCGACCGCGGACCGGAGTCGCATCACCGGGGTGCGGGTGGTGAACCGCACCGGCGGCGCCCCACAGGAGTTGACGGCGGACCTTGTCGTGGACGCAATGGGCCGCAGCGCCCACACGCCTGCCCTTCTCGAGGGCCTCGGTTATGGGCGACCGGCAGAGGACCACATCACCATGCACACGACTTACGTCAGCCAACCGATGCGGATCCCGCGCGGCACCCTGACGGAAATGTTGGCCCTTGTCAGCCCCGCGCCGGGTCGGCCCACGGGCATGTTTTTGGTTGGCTACGAGCACGACACCTGGATATTCACGGTCTTCGGGCTGGCCGGGCATGAGCCGCCGCGTGACCTGGCCGGCATGTTGTCCTTCGCCGAGGGCTACGGCCCGGCTCACTTGCTGGCGGCGGTGCGCACCGGCGAACCGCTCGGGCCGGTGGTGCAACATCGCATGCCGTCCAGCCAGTGGCGACGCTACGACAAAATGCGGCGACTCCCCGACGGCCTGCTGGCTTGCGGTGACGCGATATGTAGCTTCAATCCGATTTACGGGCAAGGAATGTCGGTGGCGGCCTTGGACGCCGTGGCACTGCGAGACTGCCTGCGTCGAGGCGTTACCGACCTGCCCCGGCGATACTTTCGCGCCACGGCCAAGGCGATCGGTGTGGCCTGGCGAACCGGAGCCACGTCCGACCTGGCGTTCCCGGAAGTCCAAGGGCGACGGACACCGTCGATGCGCGTCACCAATCGGCTGGTGGAACTCGTGCTGACCGCCTCCGAGTCCGATAGCGTGATCGGTACCCAGTTCTTCAGAGTCACCGGGCTTCTCGATCCCCCCACCCGCCTGCTTCGGCCCTCGTTCCTCTACCGGGTCGCCACAGTCAATCGGCTTGGCACACAACGCGATTCGTCGTCTGCACAAGCTGGCGTCGCCGACCGCGCCGGCTCTAGGGCCGGTTAGGAGGACAGAGATGTCGGCTGTGATCGCGGTGCCGGAGCTGATGGCCGGGGCTGCAACGGATTTGGCGAGTATTGGTTCGACGCTCAACGCGGCGCACCTGACGGCGGCGCCCCCAACCCTGGCGGTGCTGCCCGCCGCCGCCGATGAGGTATCGACGGCTGTCGCGCACCTGTTCTCCCAGCACGCCCAGGACTATCAGGCGCTGGCCGGGCAGGCGACGGCATTCCATGATGCAGTTTGTGCAGCACCTGACCGCGAGCACGGCATCGTACGCCGGCGCCGAGGCCGCCAACGTCGCGGTGTTGCAGCCTTTTAACGCGATTGCGAGCTCGATCAGCGCCCTGCAGGACCAGGCAGTCAACTTGTTCGGCGCCGTGCAGAGTCAGGTACTTCACAGAGTCAGCACTTTCCGGGGCAATGTGCGCACTATCTGTGGGTTAACACGGTGCTTCCTTTGGTCGGGATATCACTTTTTATCATCTTGCTGCTGATACTCGAGCTCTTGGCATCACTCGCCAGGGCGACGGGTTCCTAGTTCATCGGCTGGTCGTGACGCAAGATGCAGCGGGGAAAATCACCACTGGCGCTTCGCCCCTGCCGCACGCGACGATGTCGGGTATGACGATCGCACTTGTACACGGCAACCCGGAGACCGACGCGATCTGGGGCCCACTGGTCGATGCCCTCGCGCGTGACGACGTGGTGCGGCTGTCACCACCGGGTTTCGGCGCTCCACTGGACGACGGGTTCCCGGCGACCTACCTCGCCTACCGTGACTGGCTCGAAGCACAGCTAGAGGGTGTCGACGAACCGATCGACCTGGTCGGGCACGACTGGGGCGGCGGTCACGTGATGAACGTGGTGATGCATCGACCGGAGCTGGTGCGCAGCTGGGCCAGTGACGCCGTCGGTCTGTTCGATCCCGAGTACGTGTGGCATGACCTCGCGCAGGTATGGCAGACACCGGGCGAGGGCGAGGATTTGGTGAATACCATGCTCGGCGGGACGGTCGGAGACCGTGCGGAACAGATGGCCGCGCTGGGCATACCGATGGCCATCGCGTCCTCGATCGCCGCGGCTCAGGGCCCGGAGATGGGCCGAGCGATCCTGTCGCTGTACCGCTCGGCGCGCCAACCCGCGATGGCCGAGGCCGGACGCGGGCTGGAGAATGCTGCTGCCCGGCCGGGGCTTTCACTGCTTGCCACCGAGGACCCTTACATCGGCTCCGACGACCTCCGCCGCCGCGCAGCGGACCGGGCCGGTGCCCACACGGAGGTGCTGGAGGGGCTAGGGCACTGGTGGATGGTGCAGGATCCGGCTCGCGGCGCGGCGGCTCTCACCCAGTTTTGGGAAACGCTCGGCTAAGGGGCGCCCGCAGATCCGCGACCGACGATCGTGCGCGCAATACGCTTTTCGTCCGCGGTCGGCGGGTTTGAACCGCCCGAGAAATCCGGGTGAACACGCTACTGCCGGTGTCGCGAGCGGTGTAGTTTGCTGCTGTGGTGGACTAGGTGAGGAGCCAGTCGTGTCAGAGGTCGACTATTGCGTGGTCGGCGCCGGGTTCGCGGGATTGACTGCCGCCCTGCGGTTGAAGCAGGCCGGTCGCTCGGTGGCCTTGCTGGAGGCGCGCGACCGGGTCGGCGGTCGGACGTTCACCGAGTACCGCCCGGACGGCACGTGGGTGGATCGTGGCGGCGCGTGGGTCGGACCGGGCCAGGATCGCATCTATGCGCTGATGGACGAGTTCGGTGTGCCGGAGTACAAGCAGCACAACGACGGCGACGCCATGATGATCGTCGACGGCAAGAAGCACCGCTACGGTGGCACGATCCCTTGGACGATGAGCCCTTGGGCGGTCACGAACCTTGGCCTCGGTTTGCTCTCGATAGAGAAGATGTGCAAATCGATTCCGCGCGAAACCCCGTGGGAGGCCAAGCAGGCCGAGGAGTGGGACCGCATCAGTCTCGGGGAATGGCTCGACAAGAACACCATGTCCAAGCAGGCCCGCGAGATGCTCGACATGGCTTTGGCCGGCACCTACACCTCGGCGGCGTCAGAGACGTCGTTGCTGTGGGTGCTGCTGCAGATGGGGTCCGGCGGCGGTCCGAGCTTTGTCATCTCCGGTAAGGGTGGCGCTCAGGATGCCCGCCCGGTCGGCGGGATGGGCGCCATTTACGGCCCGGTGGCCGCCGAACTCGGTGACACGCTGCACCTTTCGCAGCCGGTCCGGCAGATCAGCCAGGACGCCGACGGTGTGACGGTCCGCGCGGACGACCTGACGGTGCGGGCACGGCGGGCCGTTGTGGCGATCCCGCTGGCCGTCGCCAGTTCGATTGTGTACGAGCCGATGCTACCCGTGGATCGGGCACTTCTGAACCAGCGCATGCCAAGTGGCGCCGTCATCAAGATCTCGATCGTCTACGACGAGCCGTTCTGGCGTGCGGATGGGTTGTGCGGCCAGTCGGCCGCGCCGGGATCCCCGGCCACCCTGACCATCGACGCCTGCACGAACACCGGGAACCCGGGAATCATGTGCGTGATCACCGAGGGACCGGCCGCACGCCGGCTGACAACAATGGACGAGGCCGATCGGAAAGCGGCGGTCATCGGCGAACTCGTCGATCGGTTCGGTAGCAAGGCAAAGGCGCCGTTGGAATTCCACGAGCAGAACTGGACCACGGAGCGCTATTCCGGCGGTGGCATGATCAGCCACGCCCCTACCGGCGTGCTGACCGAATTCGGTTACACCCTGCGCGAGCCCTGCGGTCGCGTCCACTGGGCGGGGACCGAGAGCTCCGCGATCATGTGCGGGTGGATCGACGGTGCGATTCGCTCCGGCGAGCGTGCGGCTGCCGAGGTGATGTCGACCGAAATCGCCGCCGCCGCAACAATTCAGACCTAGGCACCGAGCCTGTCATTCCCTTCCCGACTCCCAGCCCACGGGGACCCGTTAACCGAGGGCCTCGGGAAGACCGTTGCCTGCCGCAGCGCCGGAAACACAGTGCTGGACAGTTCGGCGACGACCGCGGTAGTGAGCGCCGATTGCAGCCGCGAATCGCGTTCTTCCTGACGCACGACCATCACGATGTATCCGGTGGCGGCGACTGCGAAGAGCAGCTGCCCGGCCGTCATCACCGGCGTAGCCCAGAACGCGATGATGAAGCCCAACACGATCGGGTGGCGCGTCAGCCAGTACAGCAGCTGGGAACCGAATCCTGGTTCGCTGTGGAGCTTTTCACGCCAAGTGAAATACACAAACCGTAGATCGAACCAGTCGAGGTGCTTGATGCTGATCGCTCCAATGACGGCGATCGCCCAGCCCAGCCAGAACAAGACGTGCAGGCCCAGCCGGCCCGCCGGTGATAGCACATCCCAGACCACTGTTGGCAGCGTGCGCCATTGCCAATACAGCAGAAGCAGCATAAGGCTCGCGAACAGCACGTGGGTACTGCGTTCGATCGACTGCGCCGTGAAGCGCGCCCACGACCGTCTGAACACCTGATCTGCTACGAGGCGCCGCTGTAACGCGAACTGGCCAAGCAGCAGCAGATTGACCACGACCGCTTTATCAAGTGGTGCTGACACCGCATGGTCGATACTGCGCGGAACCGCAATGTTTCCTACAAAGCCGATCCCGTACAGTAACGCAGAGCGAGATAGCAGATAACAAGCGGCGCCGTAGCCTCTGATCGTGTTGTCCCGCAGCGTCATATCTCCTCCTTGGATCACGCAGGTGTTGGCGACCGGCTGCGGCCAAGTTGATGTCGGCCGAAACCGCCGCGGCCGCAGTCACTCAGGCGCCTGACATGCCACGGGCGCGGGTCGAACACGCCATTGTGTTGCCCGCGCCCGTGAAAACTGGTCAGGCCCAGCTGGAACCCACTGCCGAATCGGTGCTGGCCATGTTGCTGCCCGCGGACTGAACCTTGCTGCCGTGGGCGTTGGCCTGTTCGTAGATCACCTGGAAGTTGCGCCCCAGCGCGGTGATGAACTCCTGACAGGCCACCGAACCGGCGCCGCCCCAAAAGTCGCCCGCCGTAAGCACGTCCCGCACGATGGCCTGGTGCTCGGCCTCAAGCGACGCCGCCTGGGCCCGGATCAAGGCACCGTGGGCGTCGACATCACCGAATTGATAATTGATCGTCATTGCCGAATCCTCCTAACTGAAAAGCCGCGCTAGCTGCTCAGAATCTGCTGCGAAGCCTGCTCTTGTTGCTCGTAGTTGCTGGCGTCGCGGAACAATCCGTCGCGCACGCCATGCAGCATGCTCACGATGTTGCGAAACGCCTGATTCATCTGCCCCATCGTGTCGTAGGACGTCGCCTGGGCCGCCCCACTCCAACCGGCACCGGAAATGTTCTGCGAGGACGCCCACATCCGACGCGCCTCATCCTCAACCGTTTGCGCATGCACCTCGAACCGGCCCGCCATGGCCCGCATCGCGTGCGGGTCGGTCATGAACCGAGTAGCCATCACTTCGTTCCTTTCAAGAAAACCAATTAATGTCCCTGTGCCGCCACGTCAGATGCGGCGGCGGATCTGAAAAGCCCGACCGCTCACCCCCGCCCTATCCGATCCCGACCCGCGGCACCACGCTGGGCCGCGACTGCACCACATGCGGACTCGCCCCGCCGCGGCCCATCATCCCGCCGGGCATCCCGCCGCCCATGCCGCCCATCGGCATCGGCATCATCGGCATGCCGCCCGTACCGGCCCCGACTCCCCCCGCGGCACCAGGCATTTCGCCGCCCAGCCCTGACATCGCCGAACTGGCCAGCCGGGCCGGCATCGACCCCTGCCACGTCGGGGGCACCGACATCGATCCCACCAGCCGGGCCTTGCCCAAACCCGACGACATGGGCGATCCCAGCCCCGCTCCGCCACCACCGAGCGGCTTCATCGCCGGAGCGGTGTTGCCGACAAACTTGGGGACATCGGCCCCGGCCGCCGCCGCATTAGCCAGCCCGGCCGTGCCGGCGTTGGCGCCCTGCGCCAGCGACATGATTGGCGACATCAGCATGCTGACTGGAAGCGTCGCGATCTGGGCCACCGACGTCAACGACTGCAGCGGCGCGCCGGAAACCAGCGACTGCACCGTGGCCGCCAGCGTCGGAGCCACGTCCCCTACCGCCGAGGCCGCCGCCGCGACCTCCGCGCCGACTTGGGACGCCAAGCCCGCCAAGTTGATCGGCGGCACGGCAAAGGGCGTCAACGACGACGCCACCGACATCGCTCCGGCGTGGTAGCCGACCATGGCGGCGACGTCCTGGGCCCACATCTCCACATACTGGAACTCCGTGGCCGCGATCGCCGGCGTGTTCTGGCCAAGAAAGTTCGTCGCCACCAACATCATCAGCTGGGCCCGATTCGCCGCGACGGCGGCCGGGTGCACGGTCGCCGTCTGCGCCGCCTCGAACGCCGTCGCCGCCGACCGGGCCTGCGCCGCCGCCCCTTCCGCCTGCGCCGCGGACCCCGCCAGCCACGACACATACGGCACCGCCGCGCCCGCCATCGCCTCCGACGCCGGACCCGACCACGGCCCGCCAACCAGCGCCGAGATCACCGAGTCAAACGACGACGCCGACGCCGACAAGTCGGCAGCCAAGCCGTCCCACGCCGTCGCCGCCACGAACAACGGGCCCGCACCCGCCCCGGCATACATCCGCGCCGAATTGATCTCCGGCGGCAACAACGAAAAGTCCGACATCACAATCCCAACTCATCCGGCCGCATGACCGCGGCCTTCACCGACGCACTAACTATGCGGAAGTGGTGGGCCGAAGAACGTCGGTCTGAACTCGTAGATATGCCCGCTGGGGGGTCGTAACCGCGGCACGGCGTGGGGTCGTAGATCGTCATCGGGTCATCCCTACTGGAAGAAGCCCGCTTGAAGGGTTCCGCTGTTGAAGAATCCCGAGCTGCGGTTGCCCAAGTTGGCGATGCCCGACGAGAGCAGGCCCGAGATACCGATGCCCGTATCGTCGCTGCCCGCATTGCCCAAGCCGGTATCGAAGATGCCCGAGTTGTTGATACCCACGTCGACGCCACCGCCCGTGTTGTGAATGCCGGAGTTGAAGCCGGCACCGGTGTTGAAGAAGCCGGAATCGTTGAAGCCCGAGTTGAAGAACCCTGAGTTCCCGGTGCCCCCCGTGTTACCGAACCCGGAGCTTGTCACACCCGGTGGGGTGATCGTGCTGAAGAAGCCCGTGTTGAGGTTGCCCAAGTTGAAGGCGCCCGTGTTGATGTCACCCGAATTCGCCCACCCGGTGTTGAAGCTGCCCGTGTTGAAGTCGCCGGTGTTCGAGCCGCCCGTGTTGAAACTGCCGAAATTGAAGCCGCCGGAGTTGCCGAAGCCCATGTTGGAGAAGCCCGCATTGCCGCCGCCAAAGTTGAAGGAAGCCGCATCGCCGAAACCAAAGTTGAATTGGCCGGCACTCCCGAATCCCGTGTTTGTGGAGCCCGCGTTCCAGAACCCCGTGTTGGTGTCGCCCGAGTTTCCGAATCCGAAGTTGCCGGTGCCCGAGTTGAAGAAGCCCGTGTTTCCGGTCCCCGAGTTGAAGAAGCCGATGTTTCCGGTGCCCGAGTTCCCAAAGCCGAGATTTCCAGTGCCCGAGTTCAGTGCGCCAAAGCCGACCTGATTGTCGCCGGTGAGTCCGAAACCGATGTCATTGCTTCCCGTGTTGCCGAAGCCGAAGTCATTGCTGCCGTGGTTTCCGGAGCCCACGTCGTGGCTGCCGAGATTTCCGCTGCCAATGTCGGAGTTGCCGCGGTTGCCGCTGCCGAGGTTGGAGTTGCCGAAGTTTCCACTGCCCACGTTGAGGTTGCCGTTGTTGCCGAGGCCGAAATTGCTATTGCCGAGGTTCCCGACGCCGACGTTGCCACTGCCGCTGTTTCCGGCCCCGACGTTGCTATTGCCGAGGTTGCCGCTGCCGACGTTGGTGTTGCCGGTGTTTCCACTGCCCACGTTGAGGTTGCCGTTGTTGCCGAGGCCGGCGTTGATGTTCGGCAGGGTTTGTAACGCCTGCTGCATGGGCGCAAGTTGGGCGGCCACCGCCGACGCGCCGCCGTGATAGCCCGCCATCGCGGCCACGTCGGCGGCCCACATCTGCTCGTACTGGGCCTCGGCGGCCGCGATCGCGGGGGCGTTGAGCCCCAACAGGTTTGACCGCACCAGCGACACCAGCTGATTCCGATTGGCCGCCACCATCGCGGGATGCACCGTCGCCGACACCGCCGCCTCAAATGCCGACGCCGCCACCCGAGCCTGACCGGCCGCCCCCTCGGCCTGGGCCGCCGCCGCTGAAAGCCATCCCGCATACGGTGCGGCCGCGCCCATCATCGCCGCCGCGGCCGGGCCCTGCCACGCCGTGTCCGCCAGCCCCGAGGTGACCGACCCGAACGAGCTGGCCGCAGAACCCAATTCGCCGGCCAGCCCGTCCCAGGCCGCGGCCGCCTCGAGCATCGAACCCGACCCCGCGCCGAGATACATCCGCGCCGAATTGACCTCCGGCGGCAGTACCAAGAAATCCATCAAAACCGTCCCTTGCTGGACCGAGGCCCGTTAGTGGAAGAAGCCGGCCTCGAGGGTGCTCTTGTCGAAGGCCCCCGAATCGAAGTCGCCGGTGTGGCCGATGCCCGAGCTCTGCGTGCCGGAGTTGTTGATGCCCGCATTCATGGCGCCGGAGTTGAAGAAGCCCGCGCTGCCCTGGCCCGTGTTACCAAGACCGGCCTCGAAACCGCCGAGGTTTGTGTTCATGAAACCGGAGTTGCCCAACAACAGGCCCGCGTTGCCGAAGCCGGAATTGCCTGCGCCGGAGTTGAAGAAGCCCGAGTTACCGGTGCCGGTGTTGCCGAAGCCGGAGTTCGGGCCGACGGGGCCCAGGTTGTCGACACCGGTGGTCAGGCTGGCCGAGTTGAAGAAGCCGGTGTCGGTGTCGCCCGAGTTCGACCATCCCGTGTTGGCGTCACCCGAGTTGGCGAAGCCAGTGTTGGTGTCGCCCCCGTTGAAGAAGCCGGTGTTGGCATCCCCGGCGTTGCCGAAGCCGACGTTCGCGGCCCCCGCGTTTCCCATGCCGAAGTTGCGGAGGCCGGCGTTGCCGAAACCGAAGTTTGTGGTGCCGCCGTTATCGAAGCCCGTATTGGTCATCCCCGAGTTCGCGAAACCCGTGTTGGTGGAACCGGAGTTCGCGATGCCGAAGTTGCCGGTGCCCGAGTTGAAGAAGCCCACGTTGTTGTCGCCGGAGTTGAAGAAGCCGATGTTGTTGTTCCCCGAGTTGCCGAAGCCCAAGTTCCCGAGGCCGCTGTTGAGCGCGCCGATGCCTACCTGGTTGTCGCCGGTCAGCCCGAAGCCGAAGTCGTTGTTGCCGCGGTTTCCGAAGCCGATGTTGTTGTTGCCCAGGTTTCCGAAGCCCATGTTGTTGATGCCGTTGTTGCCGATACCCCTGTTGAGGTTGCCGGTATTGCCGAGACCCACGTTGGAAGTGCCGTTGTTGCCGCTTCCGACGTTGCCGTTCATGGTGTTGCCGCTGCCGATGTTTCCGCTGCCGTTGTTTCCGAAGCCGAAGTTGTTGCTGCCGGCGTTCCCGCTGCCGACGTTGGCGTTGCCGTTGTTTCCGTTGCCGATGTTTGAGTTGCCGGTGTTTCCGCTGCCCAGGTTGGCGTTGCCTTGGTTGCCGCTGCCCAGGTTGCTGTTACCGCGGTTGCCGCTGCCGAGGTTTCCGCCGCCGATGTTGCCCGGGCCGAGGTTGATGTTCGCCATCGCCGCCTGCACTTGGCCGAGTGGCCCGGGCAGGGTTTGCAGAACCTGCTGCATCGGCGCCAGCTGCGCGGCCACCGCCGAGGCCCCGCCGTGATAACCCACCATCGCGGAAACGTCGGCGGCCCACATCTCCTCGTACTGAGCCTCGGCCGCCGCGATCGCCGGCGCGTTGAACCCCAACAGGTTTGACCGCACCAACGACACCAACTGGCTGCGATTGGCCGCCACCACGGTCGGATGCACCGTCGCCGACACCGCCGCCTCAAACGCCGACGCCGCCGCCCGCGCCTGCCCCGCCGCGCCCTGCGCCTGGGCCGCCGCAGCCGACAGCCACCCCACATGGCTGCCGCTGTTTCCGCTGCCAACGTTGTTATTGCCGAAGTTGCCGCTGCCGAAGTTGGAATTGCCGATGTTTCCACTGCCCAGGTTGAGGTTGCCGTTGTCGCCTATGCCCAGGTTGATGTTCGCATCGCCTGCACTTGGCCGAGTGGCCCGGGCAGGGTTTGCAGCACCTGCTGCATCGGCGCCAGCTGCGCCGCCACCGCCGAGGCCCCACCGTGGTAACCCACCATCGCGGAAACGTCGGCGGCCCACATCTCCTCGTACTGGGCCTCGGCCGCCGCGATCGCCGGCGCGTTGAACCCCAACAGGTTTGACCGCACCAACGACACCAACTGGCTGCGATTGGCCGCCACCACGGTCGGATGCACCGTCGCCGACACCGCGGCCTCAAACGCCGACGCCGCCGCGCGCGCCTGCCCCGCCGCGCCGTGCGCCTGGGCCGCCGCAGCCGACAGCCACCCCACATACGGGGAAGCCGCCGTCGCCATCGCCACCGCCGCCGGACCCTGCCACGCCGCCCCCGCCAACCCCGACGTCACCGACCCGAACGAGCCCGCCGCCGAACCCAACTCACCGGCCAGCCCCTCCCACGCCGCGGCCGCCTCCAACATCGGCCCCGGCCCCGCACCCAAATACACCCGCGCCGAATTGATTTCCGGCGGGAGTACCAAGAAATTCATCGCTGATGTCCTTTCTGGACTCGGATTCGTCGATGTTCGGACAGATCTAATGCAAGAAACCCGCCTGGTCGTTTCCCTTGTTGAAGCCCCCCGAGCTGGTGTTGCCGGAGTCGGCGATGCCCGCGTCGAGGTTGCCCGTGTTGGCGATGCCCGTGCTGGAGACGCCCGCGTTGGCCAAGCCCGCGTCTAGCACGCCTGAGTTGTTGATGCCGGCATCTTCAACGCCGGAGTTGTTGATGCCGGAGTCAAACGCGAAGCCACTGTTGTGGAAGCCGGAGGCAGTGGCGGCCGAGTTGAAAAAGCCCGATGTGGAACTGCCCGTGTTGCCGAAGCCCGAGCTTGTAACACCGAGTTGGGTGATGGCGCTGCCGAAGCCGGTGTTCAGGTTGCCTGAGTCGAAGCCGCCCGTGTTGGTTCCTCCCGAGTTCGCCCACCCCGTGTTGACTGCGCCCGAGTTGAAATCGCCCGTATTGAACGCGCCCGAGTTTCCGCTGCCAGTGTTAAAGACGCTGGAATTTCCGGAGCCAACATTGAAGTTGCCCGCGTTCCCGTAACCCAGGTTATCGATGCCGCCGTTCCCGAATCCGAAGTTTTCGCCGCCCCCGTTGCCGAAGCCGGTGTTTATGGAGCCCGCGTTCCAGAAGCCGGTGTTGGTGTCTCCTGCGTTCCCGAAGCCGAAGCTCCCGGTCCCCGAGTTGAAGAAACCAACATTGCCGGTGCCGGAGTTGAAGAAGCCGATGTTTCCGGTGCCCGAGTTGCCGAAGCCGATGTTCCCGGCGCCGGAGTTCAGCGCGCCGAACCCGATCTGGTTGTCGCCGGTGAGGCCGAAGCCAATGTCGTTGTTGCCGGTGTTGCCGAAGCCGAAGTTGTTGCTGCCGTGATTGCCGAAGCCGACGTTGTGGGTGCCGAGATTTCCGCTACCGATGTTTGAATCGCCGACATTACCGCTGCCCATGTTGGCGTTGCCGCGGTTCCCGCCGCCCAGGTTTCCGCTGCCGAGGTTGCCGATCCCGACGTTCTGGCTGCCGATGTTTCCGCTGCCCGCGTTGCTATTGCCGACGTTGCCGCTGCCCACGTTGGCGCTGCCGGTGTTGCCGTTGCCGAAGTTGGTGTTGCCAGTGTTCCCGCTACCCACATTGGTGTTGCCGAAGTTGCCGCTGCCCACGTTTTGGCTGCCGGTATTGCCGCTGCCCAGGTTGGCGTCGCCGCTGTTTCCGCCGCCCAGGTTGAGGTTGCCCCTGTTGCCGATGCCGGTGTTGAACGCTGGAAGGTTGGCCGCCTGCGCCAAACCGGGCAGGGTTTGCAGCACTTGCTGCATCGGCGCCAGTTGCGCGGCCACCGCCGACGCCCCGCCGTGATAACCCACCATCGCCGCCACATCGGCGGCCCACATCTGTTCGTATTGAGCCTCGGCCGCCGCGATCGCCGGTGCGTTGAACCCCAACAGATTTGACCGCACCAACGACACCAACTGGTTTCGGTTGGCCGCCACCACGGTTGGGTGCACCGTCGCCGACACCGCGGCCTCAAACGCCGACGCCGCCGCCCGCGCCTGCCCGGCCGCGCCCTGCGCCTGGGCCGCCGCCGCGGACAGCCACCCCACATACGGAGCCGCCGCACCAACCATCGCCACCGCCGCCGGACCCTGCCACGCCGCCCCCGCCAACCCCGACGTCACCGACCCGAAAGACCCCGCCGCCGAACCCAACTCACCGGCCAGCCCCTCCCACGCCGCCGCCGCCTCCAACATCGGACCCGGCCCCGCACCCAAATACACCCGCGCCGAATTGATTTCCGGCGGCAACATCAGAAAATCCATCACAACCGTCCTTTGGAACGCCCCGTCAAGACGCATCTGCTAATTGAAGAAGCCCGACTGCGCGTCTCTTCTGTTGAAGAATCCGGAGTCGTCGTTACCCGAGTTGCCGATGCCCGAGTTGAAGACGTTCGAGTTGCCGATGCCGATGTTGTCGAAGCCCGTGTTTCCGATGCCGGCCAGGAAGCTGCCCGAATTCATAATTCCGACGTTGTTGCCGTTGCCCGAGTTTCCAAAGCCCGACTCGAAGGCGAGGCCGGTGTTTTGGAACCCAGAGGTATCGCCGCCCGAGTTAAAGAAGCCCGAAGAATCCAGGCCCGTTGTGCCGAAGCCCGAGTTCTTGACACCGGCCGGCGTGATCGCGCTGCCGAAGCCGGTGTTGAGGTTGCCCGAGTCAAAGCCACCCGTGTTGGAGGCGCCGGAATTTGCCCACCCGGTGTTGATGTCGCCCGCGTTGAAGTCACCCGTGTTGAGCGAGCCCGCGTTCCCGCTACCCATGTTCTGGAAGCCGGAGTTCCCCATCCCGAAATTTTGGGAACCGCCGTTCGCGATACCCATGTTGTTCGCGCCGCCGTTGGCGAAACCGAGGTTGCTGAAGCCGCTATTCAAAAAGCCCGTGTTGCCCTGACCCGAGTTGGTGAAGCCCGTGTTGAGGCTGCCCGAGTTCTCGAAGCCGAAGCTGTGGTTGCCCGAGTTGAAGAACCCCACGTTGCCGGTGCCGGAGTTGAAGAAGCCGATGTTTCCGGTGCCCGAGTTGCCGAAGCCGATGTTGCCGCTGCCCGAGTTCAGCGCCCCGAAGCCGATCTGGTTGTCACCGGTCAGCCCGAAGCCGATGTCGTTGTTGCCCGTGTTGCCAAAACCGAAGTCGTGGTTACCGGTGTTGGCAAGCCCGACGTCGTTGCTGCCGCGGTTGCCGAAGCCCATGTTGGCGTCGCCGCGGTTGCCGCTGCCCACGTTGGAGTTGCCGAGGTTTCCGCTGCCGAGGTTGCCGTTGCCGAGGTTGCCGTTTCCGACGTTCCCGAGGCCGGCGTTGCCGAAGCCGGTGTTGTTGTTGCCGGCGTTTCCACTGCCGAGGTTTTGGTTGCCGCGGTTGCCGCTGCCGATGTTGCTGACGCCGTTGTTCCCGCTACCGACATTGGTGCTGCCGATGTTGCCGTTGCCCAGGTTCTGGTTGCCGTTGTTGCCGCTGCCCAGGTTTTGATTGCCGTTGTTGCCGCCGCCGACGTTTTGCGCGCCGGCATTGCCGACGCCGACGTTGAAGGCCGGGTTGTTGACGGCCGCGGCGACGGCCTGCTGCGCTTGGCCGAGCGGTCCCGGCAGGGTTTGCAGCGCCTGCTGCATCGGCGCCAACTGCGCGGCCACCGCCGAAGCGCCGCCGTGATAGCCCACCATCGCCGCCACGTCGGCGGCCCACATCTCCTCGTATTGGGCCTCGGCCGCCGCGATCGCCGGCGCGTTGAACCCAAACAGATTTGCCCGCACTAATGACACCAGCTGGTTGCGATTGGCCGCCACCGCCGCCGGATGCACCGTCGCCGACACCGCCGCCTCAAACGCCGACGCCGCCGCCCGCGCCTGCCCCGCCGCGCCCTCCGCCTGGGCGGCCGCAGCCGACAGCCACCCCACGTACGGGGAAGCCGCCGTCGCCATCGCCACCGCCGCAGGGCCCTGCCACGCCGCCCCCGCCAACCCCGAGGTCACCGCTCCGAACGAGCTCGCCGCCGAACCCAACTCGCCGGCCAGCCCCTCCCAGGCCGTCGCCGCCTCCAGCATCGGCCCCGGTCCCGCACCCAAATACATCCGCGCCGAGTTGATTTCCGGCGGCAACACCAAGAAATTCATCACAACCGTCCTTTAACCGATGCCGTTTAGTGGAAGAAGGCCGACTGCGCGTCGGCTCTGTTTGGAGAGTCCGGGGTTCTCGCCGCCTGAGCGCTCAGCGCGTGATGAAACCCGGCGTGTCCGGAAAGCAGCGACGCCAACGCCGCCGAGATCCTCGCGAGCACCGGCGGGCAGGACACCCGAGGTCGGAGCCGCCGCGTTTGCCGCGCTCAACACCGAGCGGATCCCCTCCAGATCCGCTGACGCCGCCGTCAGCATCTCCGGGGCCGCTATCACGTACGACATCGCCGTCCTCCCGCTCGGTTTGCCGTCGGGCGACCGGTGAAATCGCAGCGAATTGCGATCCCGGCCCCGACGTCTGTTGGAACCGAGTCAAATATGCGGGGCGTGACATCGAACTAACGTCGGTCGAATCGCGTAGATACTCAGCATGAGGGGTCGTAATTGCGGCGAGGTGCGGGGTCGTAGGACCGTCCGCGGCAAAGGGTCAGTCCGTCTCCGCGGGCTGGCCATGGTTCGCTCCGCCGACTCGATGACCTCCAAGGATTTCGGTTGGTATTCGACACTTGGTGGCTGGCATGAGCGAAACTGACATACGCGCGGATATACGGTCATGGAACAGGAGTGACCATGGCGTCAGGGAGCTTATGCCCACAGGAACGGTGACCCTGCTTCTCGTCGATTTCGAGGGCTCCGAGCGACTGTGGAAGACCCAGCCGGAGCAAATAACGGCCGCGCTCGTGCGGCTCAATCGCGCGGCCTCCGAGATCGTCCCCGCCCACGACGGCGTGCTGGCAATCGAGCCGGGTGCGGGCGACAGCTTCATGGCCGCTTTCGCGCACGCAACCGACGCGGTGGCGTGTGCTGTGGAGTTGCAGGGGGCGCCGCTTTCGCCGATCCGACTGCGCGTCGGCGTGCACACCGGCGAGGTTCGGCTGGATGACGCGGGCGATTATGTGGGCCCGACGCCCGAGCGTGCCGCCCGCCTGCGCGACCTGGCGCATGGCGGCCAGATTCTGCTTTCGGGCATCACGCGCGACCTGGTCGTCGACCAATTGCCGGCCGACGCGTGGCTGACCGATTTAGGCACCCATCAGCTCGGCGATTTTCCCCGCCCCGAACGGGTGGCGCAGGTTTGTCATTCGGACCTGGACGTCGAGTTTCCGCCGCTGCGCACCACCGGCAGCATCGTTGCCAATGGCCTTCCGGTGCAGCTGACGCGGTTCGTGGGTCGCGTCACCCTGACGGACGACGTGGTCAAGGCCTTGTCCGAGAACCGGCTGGTGACCCTGGCCGGCGCGGGCGGCGTCGGTAAGACCCGGTTGGCGGTGCAGGTCGCCGCCCAGGCGGCGGCCGAGTTCGACGGCAACGTGTGGTTCGTCGATCTCACGCCGGTCACCGATCCCGAGATGGTGCCGGTAGCGGCGATCCGGGCGCTCGGCCTCCCGGACCAGCCGGGCCGCTCCGCAACCGACACACTTGCGCGGTTCCTCGGTGACCGTCCCGTGCTCCTCGTGCTCGACAACTGCGAGCACCTGCTCGACGTGTGCGCCGAACTGGTCATCGCGCTCCTGGGCGCCAGCCCGCAGTTGACGATCCTCACGACGAGCCGTGAGCCGATCGGGGTGGCCGGCGAATCGACCTGGCGGGTGCCGTCGTTGGCGCTCGCGGACGAAGCGATCGAACTCTTCGTCGACCGTGCGCGGCTGGCCCGGCCCGATTTCAGCATCGGCGTTGACGACACCGCCGCCGTGCGCGAGATCTGTGACCGCCTGGACGGTCTGCCCCTTGGGATCGAGCTGGCGGCGGCGCGCGTGCGCATGATGTCGCTGACCGAGATCCTCGACGGCCTGCGTAACCGCTTCCGGCTGCTGCCCGGGGTGCGGACCGGGGTGCGCGGCAAGAAGACCCTGGGAGGATCGGTCGACTGGTCGCATGCGCTGCTGAGCGAACCGGAACGCACCTTGTTTCGCCGGCTGGCGGCTTTCCGGGCCGGATTTGATCTCGATGCCGCGCGGGTCATCGGCGACGGCGATCCCGCGCAGCAACACGAGGTCCTGGAGCGGCTCACCCAGCTGGTGGACAAGTCGCTTGTCGTGGCGGAAAACGCAGGCGACCGGACACGCTTCCGGCTGCTCGAGACGGTGCGCCACTTTGCGATGGAAAAGCTGCGGGAATCCGGGGAAGCCGATGAGGTCCGCACGCGTCACCGCGATTACTACGCGGCGATGGCTGCCCTGCTGGACAGCCCCGCGGACGCCGACCACCAGCGCCGCATCGAACAGGTCGAGATAGAGATCGACAACCTGCGCGCCGCGTTCGCATGGTCCCGCGAAAACGGTGAGATCGAGCGGGCGCTGGAGCTGACGTCGTCGCTGCAGCCCCTCTGGCAGACGCGGGGCCGCATCCAGGAGGGGCTGGCCTGGTTCGACGCCACCCTCACCGAGCACAATTTGCAGCACGCCGACATCTCGGCGGTGGTGCGCGGGCGTGCGCTCGCGGACAAGGCGGCCCTCGACGCGTCGCGCAGCGTCGCCGACAACCTGGAGCAGGCGCAACAGGCCGTGGCGATCGCCCGCGAGATCGACGACCCGGCCCTGCTCGCGCGTGCGCTCACCGCGTGCGGCGCGATCGCCTCCTACAGCGCCGATGCCGCCCGCCCCTATCTCGCCGAGGCGATCGGCATTGCCCGCGCGCTCGACGACCAGTGGAGGCTGACCCAGATCTTGACCTGGCAGGCCAACGGCGCGTTCTACGCGGGCGACCCGATCGCTGCGGGCGCGGCCTCCCGGGAAGGATGCGAGCTCGCCGACGCGATCGGCGACCGGTTCCACTCGCGCTCGTGCCACTGGACTCTCGGGTTGGCGGAGATGATGAAGGGCGATCTGGCTGAAGCCGTCGCGCAGTTCGGCGCGGTGACCACCGATGCCGACGCGGCCCACGACGTCTTGTTCAGGTGGGGTGCCCGGCTGAGCCTCAGCCTCGCGCTCGCCTTCCGTGGTGATATCGGCGGGGCCAAAGCCGCCGGCAACGCATCGCTACAGGCCGCTTCCGACTTATGGCCGTACAACGAGGGATTCAGCTATGCCGTGCTGGCCACCGCTGCGGTGGCCGCCGGCGATGTCGCGGTGGCGGCCGAAGCGAGCGAGGCGGCCCAGCAGCGGCTGAGCGTGCAGGGCGAGCTCGGCGCGGCGATCGCCAACCCGATCGCGGAGATCGCCCTGGCGCGCGGCGATCTCATCGCGGCCGGGCGCTGGGCCGACCAGCAGGTCGCGGCGTCGGCGGGTTGGCATCTGGCCCGTGCGCTGACCACGCGCGCGCGCATAGCGATCGCCAAGGGCGAGCCGGATCAGGCGGAACGCGACGCCCACAAGGCGCTCGCCTGCGTCGCGGAATGCGAGGCGCACCTGGCCGTCCCCGATCTCCTCGAGTGCCTCGGCCGGCTGGCCGCGGACGGCATGAGCCATCGCGACGCGGCGCGGCTGTTCGGCGCGGCGGACGAAATCCGGCGGCGCATCGGCGCGGTCCGGTTCAGCATTTACGACGCGGATCACGAGCATGCGGTCGCGGCTCTTCGCGACGCCATGGGCGAGCAGGCCTTTGATAGCGCATGGGCGGAGGGCGCCGGCCTATCGCTCGACGAAGCCGTCGCCTACGCGCGCCGCGGTCGCGGGGAGCGCAAGCGCCCGTCCAGCGGCTGGGCGTCCCTCACCCCGACCGAGCGGGACGTCGCCCGGTTGGTCGCCGAGGGACTGGCGAACAACGAGATCGCCGCCCGGCTCTTCATTTCCCGGCGGACGGTGCAAACCCACCTCACCCATGTGTACGCGAAGCTGGGCATCACCTCCCGGGTGCAACTCGCCCAGGAAGTGGCCGGCCACGGCTGAGCCGTGGGCCGTCAGTGCCTCGCGAAATCGGGCCTGCGCACCGCCGAAGGGCAAATCTACGACCCCCTGCCGTGCGCAATCTACGAGCTATGGCCGACGTTTCGTCGCCGCCCCGGCCCGCATCCTGAACTCGATTCCAGACGGACGTCGGGCCGGGTAGCGAAGCGCATCCCCCGAACGCTTGATGACGACCGGGAGGACAGCGATGTCGTTTGTAATAGTGGCGCCCGAGACGCTGGCGGCCGCGGCGACGGATGTGGAAAGCATCGGATCGGCGCTGAGCGCCGCTCATGCGGCGGCCGCGGCCCCGACTACCGGGGTGCTGGCCGCCGGCGCCGATGAGGTGTCAGCGGCGTTGGCGTCGCTGTTTTCCGGGCACGCCCAGGCGTATCAGGCGATGAGCGCCGAGGCGGCGGTGTTTCATCAGCAATTCGTTCAGACCATGAATGCCAGCGGGGCGATGTTCGCTGCCGCGGAGGCGGCCAACGTGTCCCCGCTACAAACCCTGCTCGACGGGATCAACGCCCCCGTCCAGGCGGCGACCGGGCGCCCGCTGATCGGCAACGGCACCAACGGCACCCCGGGAACCGGGCAAAACGGGACGCCCGGCGGGTGGTTGATCGGCAACGGCGGCGCCGGCGGATCCGGCACCCCGGGGACCAACGGCGGGAACGGCGGGGCCGGAGGGGCCGCCGGGCTCATCGGCCTCGGAGGGGCCGGCGGGGCGGGCGGAGTCGCCACGACCGGCACCGGTGGGGCCGGCGGCCATGGTGGGGCCGCCGGGATGTTTGGCGCGGGCGGCGCCGGTGGGGCCGGCGGGGGCTCAATCCAAGGGGCCGGTGGGGCGGGCGGGGCCGGCGGCAACGCCGGCATGCTCTTCGGCGCCGCTGGGACCGGCGGCACCGGCGGGTTCACACAGACCTTCACCTCCCCCGCCGGGGCCGGCGGCGCCGGCGGTGCCGGCGGGCTGTTCTCCAGCGGCGGGGCCGGCGGGGTCGGGGGAGTCAGCTTGGGCGGCGGGACCGGTGGGACCGGCGGGGCCGGCGGGGCCGGCGGAACCGGCGGCATGTTTGGCTCCGGCGGCACCGGAGGTGTCGGCGGAGAGAGCGTAGGTGGCATTGGCGGGCTCGGTGGGGCCGGCGGGGCAGGCGGGATGTTCGGCGCCGGCGGTACCGGCGGCAGCGGCGGGCACGGCGCAACCTTCGGCGGGGCCGGCGGGACCGGCGGCAACGCCGGCACGCTCAGCCTCGGTGCCGCCGGCGGCGCCGGCGGCATCGGCGGCGAAGGCGTCACCCCGGGCGGCTTTGGCGGGGCCGGCGGGGCCGGCGGCAACGGCGGCATGTTCTTCGGCGACGGCGGGGCGGGCGGCGCAGGCGGGTTCGGCGCCCAGAACGGCGGGCACGGGGGCGCCGGCGGCAACGCCGGCACGCTCACCGGCTCCGGCGGCGCCGGTGGCACCGGCGGCGCCGGTGGTACCAGCCTCGGCGGGCCCGGCGGCGCCGGCGGCAACTCCGGGATGATCGGCAACGGCGGTAACGGCGGTAGTGGCGGCGCCGGCGGGACCGGCGCGGGCAGCATTGGCGGCAACGGCGGGGCCGGCGGCAACGGCGTGCTGATCGGCGACGGCGGTAACGGCGGCAACGGGGGGACTGGCACGTTCAACCCGGGGAAGCCGGGCGCTGGCGGCATCGGCGGCCAGCTGTTGGGTCTGGACGGATTCAATGCTCCGGCCAGCACCTCGCCAATGCACACCATGCAGCAACAGGTGCTCAATGCGATTAACGCGCCCACCCAGGCGCTGACCGGGCGCCCGCTGATCGGCAACGGCGCCAACGGGGCTCCGGGGACCGGTGCGGCCGGCGGGGACGGCGGGTGGCTGTTCGGCAACGGCGGCATCGGAGGATCCGGCGCGGCCGGCACCACCGGCGGGCCCGGCGGAAACGGCGGGGGCGGCGGAATCTTGTTCGGCTCCGGCGGGACCGGCGGGGCCGGCGGGCTCGGCGTCACCACCGGCGGGGCCGGCGGCGCCAGCGGCGGGGCCGGCGGCGCCGGCGGGTCGGCCTTCCTGATCGGCTCCGGCGGTAGCGGGGGGTCCGGCGGTACAGCGGTGGCTCCCCCCGGCACCCCGGGCCCCTTCACTGGGGGCGCCGGCGGGCGCGGCGGCAATGCGGGCTTCCTCGTCGGCCCCGCCGGAACCGGTGGTGCCGGAGGCGGCCCCGGCACCGGTGGGGCGGGCGGGGCCGGCGGTGCCGGCGGGCTGTTCGCCAACGGCGGGGTCGGCGGGTACGGCGGGTTCGGCGGCATAGCCGGGGCCGGCGGGGCCGGCGGGGCCGCCGGCCTGTTCTCCAGCGGCGGGGATGGCGGCGCCGGCGGGTCCGGCTCCACCACCAGCGGGATCGGGGGTGCCGGCGGCAACGGCGGGCTGTTCGGCGCCGGCGGCAACGGCGGCACCGGCGGGTTCGGGCTATCCGGGGCCGGCGGGCGCGGCGGCGCCGGCGGCAACGCCGGCGTGCTCAGTCTCGGTGCCGCTGGCGGCGCCGGAGGCATCGGCGGGGCCGTCTTCGACGGCACCGGCGGGGCCGGCGGCAACGGCGGCGCGGGCGGCTTTCTCTTCGCCGACGGCGGGGCCGGCGGCGCCGGCGGCGGCGGCTTGTTCGGTGCCAACGGCGGGGCCGGTGGCACCGGCGGCGCCGCCGGCGTCCTCAACGGCTCGGGCGGCGCCGGGGGCGCCGGAGGCGCTGCTGGCCTCAGCCCGCTCACCAACGGCGGCGCCGGCGGTGCCGGCGGCAAGGCCGGGCTGATCGGCGACGGCGGCGACGGCGGCGCCGGCGCGGACGGTCACGGCGGCACCGGGGGCGCCGGCGGGAATGGCGGCAACGCCGTCTTGATCGGCGACGGTGGAAACGGCGGCAACGGCGGGACCGGCACGCCGCCCGGAACGCCGGGCACCGGCGGCACCGGCGGGCTGCTGCTCGGCCAGAACGGCAACATCGAATTGGCGTGACGCCGCGCTTCCGTGGTCGATTGCTTTGACATGCCGCTGCGCCGGTTGTCGCGCGCAGGCTGGGTCGTCGGGGCGCGCGGCAGCGACGACCAGCTGGTCGGCGAGAACTGGAACAACGGATCGTCGTGACCCGGCGGGCCCGCGGCCCGTTGTTTGCGGGGGAATGCCGCTGACCCACGACTGACTGCTCGCGGGGACGCGATGGACGGGCGTTGGTCTCTCAAGCGCGTCAGTTGAAATCTCAAGCAAATCCGCGCTGCGAATGGGGATTCGGTGCGCAAGGCGCGTAGCCAGCATCACGAGCCGGGCTGTATATCGCGATGGCAAATCTACGACCCCCGGCGTGCGCGATCTACGAGCTTTGACCGAGGTTCGTCGCCGCACCGCCCCGCATCCTGAACTGGATTTCAACTGAAATTCGGGCCAGGTTAGCGACACGCGTCGCCCCAAGCGCTCGATGACGACCGGGAGGGACAGCGATGTCTTTTGTAATAGTGGCCCCCGAGGTGGTGGCGGCGGCAGCGACGGATGTGGAGAGCATCGGATCGGCGCTCGCCGCCGCCCATGCGGCGGCGGCGGCCCCGACCACGGGAATACTTGCCGCCGGCGCCGATGAGGTGTCGGCGGCGTTGGCGTCGCTGTTTTCCGGGCATGCGCAGGCGTATCAGGCGCTCAGCGCCGACGCCGCGGTGTTTCATCAGCAATTCGTTCAGACCATGAATGCCAGCGGGGCGATGTTCGCCTCCGCGGAGGCGGCCAACGCGTCCCCGCTGCAGACCCTGCTCGACGGGATCAACGGGCCTATCCAGGCGGCGACCGGGCGCCCCCTGATCGGCAACGGCACCAACGGCGCCGCGGGGACGGGGCAAAACGGGACGACCGGCGGGTGGTTGATCGGCAACGGCGGCGCCGGCGGATCCGGCACCAACGGCGCCACTGGCGGTAACGGCGGCGCCGGCGGGGTCGCCGGGCTGATCGGCAACGGCGGGGCAGGCGGGGCCGGCGGAACCGCCCTGGTCGGCACCGGTGGGACCGGCGGCCACGGTGGGGCCGCCGGGCTGTTCGGCTCCGGCGGGGTCGGCGGGGCCGGCGGGAACTCGGCCGGGGCCGCCGGGGCCGGCGGGGCCGGCGGCAACGCCGGCATGCTCTCCGGCGCGGCCGGGACCGGCGGCGCCGGCGGGCTCACAGGCAGCGTCACCGCAGCCGGCGGGGCCGGCGGTACCGGCGGGGCCGGCGGGCTGTTCTCCAGCGGCGGGGCCGGCGGGCTCGGCGGAGCCACCGAAGGCGGCACCGGCGGCACCGGCGGGGCCGGCGGGGCCGGCGGGATGTTCGGCCCCGGCGGCACCGGCGCGGCCGGCGGAGTCAGCGAGGGCGGCACCGGCGGGCTCGGCGGGGCCGGCGGGGCGGGCGGGCTGTTCGGCGCCGGCGGCACCGGCGGCAGCGGCGGGCACGGCGCAGTCAGCGGCGGGGCAGGCGGGACCGGCGGCAACGCCGGCATGCTCAGCCTCGGAGCAGCCGGCGGCGCCGGCGGCACTGGCGGCGAAAGCATCACCCCCGCGACCGGGACCGGTGGGGCCGGCGGGGCCGGCGGCAACGGCGGCATGCTCTTCGGCGACGGCGGGACCGGCGGCGCCGGCGGGTTCGGCCCCACGACCGGCGGGCATGGAGGTGCGGGCGGCAACGCCGGCCTGCTTAGTGGTTCCGGTGGCGCGGGCGGCGCCGGCGGCGACGGCGGAACCACTCTGGGCGGCGCCGGCGGCGCCGGCGGCAGGTCCGGGCTTATGGGGGACGGCGGTAACGGCGGTAGCGGAGGTGCCGGCGAGGCCGCCGCCGGCAGCACCGGCGGCGCCGGCGGGGCCGGCGGCAACGGCGTGCTGATCGGCGACGGCGGTAATGGCGGTAACGGCGGTCTCGGCACGACGCGGGGCACGACGGGCGCCGGCGGCATCGGCGGTCAGCTGTTGGGCCTGGACGGCTTCAACGCTCCCGCCAGCGCCAACCCGCTGCACATCATTCAGCAGCAGGCGCTCAACGCGATCAACGCGCCCGTCCAGGCGCTGACCGGGCACCCACTGATCGGCAACGGCGCCAACGGGGCTGCCGGGACCGGGGCCGCCGGCGGGGACGGCGGACTCCTGTTCGGCAACGGCGGGGTCGGCGGGTCCGGCGCGGCCGGCGCCACCGGCGGGGCCGGCGGGCACGGCGGGGCCGGCGGCGGGCTGTTCGGCTCCGGCGGCGCCGGCGGCACGGGCGGAGCTCGGCACGACCGGCAACGGCGGGGCGGGCGGGACCGGCGGCGCCGGCATGCTGTCCGGCTCCGGCGGCGCCGGCGGGGCCGGCGGTAGGACATCGGGCACCGGCACCACCGGCGGAGCCGGCGGGGCGGGCGGCAACGCCGGCATGCTCTCCGGCGCCGCCGGGGACGGCGGCGGCGGCGGCGTCGCCTTCACACCCGGCGTAAACACCAACAGCACGGGCGGGGCCGGCGGGGCCGGCGGCACCGGCGGGCTGTTCGCCAACGGCGGGGTCGGCGGGGACGGCGCGTTCGGCCAGACCAGCGGGGCCGGCGGGGACGGCGGCAACGGCGGCATGCTCTCCGGCAACGGCGGGGACGGCGGGGCCGGCGGGTTCAGCAACCTCAACGGCACCAGCAGGGCCGGCGGGGCCGGCGGCAACGGCGGGCTGTTCGGCGCCGGCGGCAACGGCGGCACGGGCGGATTCGGCCAGACCACCGCAGGCACCGGCGGACACGGCGGCAACGCCGGCATGCTGAGCCTCGGTGCCGCCGGCGGGGCCGGCGGCGGCGGCGGGGACAACGCCGGGGTCGGCACCGGCGGGGCGGGCGGCACCGGCGGCAACGGCGGCATGCTGTTCGGCGACGGCGGGGCCGGCGGCGCCGGCGGCGGTGGCGGGTTCAGCGGCGGGGCCGGCGGCACCGGCGGCAACGCCGGTATGCTCAGCGGCTCCGGCGGTGACGGCGGCGCCGGAGGCAATCCGGACATCAGCGCGCTCACCACCGGTGGCGCCGGCGGGGCCGGCGGCAAGTCCGGGGTGATCGGTGACGGCGGTGACGGCGGCGCCGGCGGGGTCGGGATCGGCGAGCCCGGCGCCAACGGCGGGAATGGCGGCAACGCCGTCGTGATCGGCGACGGCGGAAACGGCGGCAACGGCGGGACCGGTACGCCGCCCGGCACGCCGGGCACCGGCGGGACCGGCGGGCTGCTGCTCGGCCAGAACGGGAAGAACGGGACGGCCTAGCCGGGCGGCGCGCCACCGATGTTGGTTTGCCCGCCTCACTCGAAAATTGAAGGTGACCAGAAGCTGGTGAGTGGGCTGCCCGCTGGTGTTAGGCGGCGTCGGTGTGGGGTTGGAGGGTGACGGTGTATCCGAGGTCTTGCAGTTGTTTGATGGCTTTGGACTTGGTCCGTGCTGGGTGGTGTCGGGTGTAGTAGTCGGCGCCGGGGTCTTGGTAGAAGGTGCCGTTGACAAGCATGTGCCAGGCGTAGGTGAGCATCTTGTGTTCGAGCGCAACGACGGCGGTCTGCCCGGCGGCGGACTGGCGGCGCGACTTGTTGGTTCCGGGTCGGGCTGGTCGACGGCCGGCGATGCGTCGGAAGCGGGCGCCGAAGTAGGTGTTGGTGCTGCGCGATGCCGACAGGGCGGCCACCCCGAGGGCGGCTTTGAGGTGGCGGTTGCCGGGGCAGGTTTTGGCTGATTTGATCCGGCCGGCTGATTCGTTGCTGCCGGGCGCGACCCCTGCCCAGGACGCCAGGTGCTCGGCGGTGGGGAACACGTTCATGTCGGCGCCGGTTTCAGCGATGAACACATCGGCGACGACTTGTGACCAGCCCGGGATGCTCACGAGCAGGTGTCGGGCGTGTTGAAAGGGGGTGATCGCTTCCTCGATGCGGGCATCTAGGCGGGCTATGTCGGCCTCGTGGGCGTCGATCCGATCCAGATACAGCCGCACCATGAACGCGTGGTGGTCGTTGAACCGTCCCTGCAGCGCTGCGGTCAGTGCGGGGATCTTCTTGCGTCGCTGTCGTTTAGCCAGATCGGCCAGCACGGCCGGGTCGCGTTGGCCAGCGATGAGCGCTTCGAGCATCGCCCGCCCCGAAACCCCGGTGATCTCGCAGGCCACCGACGACAGTTTGATCCCGGCGTCTTCGAGCAGTGTCTCTAGCCGCCCAATCTCTTTGGTGCGGGCCTGGGCGATGGCGGTGCGGGCCCGGGTCAGATCCCGCAGCACCCGGATGGGTTCGGGCGGCACGAACGAGGCGCGGACGAGCCCATGAGCACCCAGCTCGGCCAGCCAGGCCGCATCAGAGACGTCGGTCTTGCGCCCGGGCACGTTGCGGGCGTGGCGGGCGTTGACCAGCATCACGTTCAGTGCGTCGTCGAGCAGAAAGTAGAACGGCCTCCAGTACGCCGCGGTCGACTCGATCACCACGCACGTCACCCGTTCGGCGATCAGATGCTCCCGCAACGCCAGAACGCTGCTGGTCATCGATGTCCACGTGGTCACCGTCGACGACGTGGCTTTGCGGCCGCGGCCTTGGATGCGCACGCACACCTTGGCGTCCCTTTTCGACACGTCGAATGCCCGCACACCGCGGATGGATCACCTCCATGACAGTTCATCCCCTTTCGCACTCAAATCTCGTCGTTATGGAAGGTGTTTCGGGGAGAGCTGAAATGAAACAGAAGTCTCACTCGCGTGCTCACAGGCAACAATGCACATCCCTCGCATAACCGCTCAGGGAACGCCCTCCAGCCCCACGCTCTGCAGGCGTGCTCCCCGGCAACAAGGCGGGACGGGGTCGCCGAAACACCCCTTAAGCGTCAACCCGCACCACGGCGAACGCAACCACGCACCCAACCGCACCGGCACGCGATTTTCATCTCCCCACACCGGGGCGCAGCCCCCTGAACGCTCATAGCGACAAAGTCGGCCTACCGGCCAGGCTGTCGCTGGGAGGCGGGCAACCCGCGTGTCTCCCGAAGCGGAGACTCGTGTGGCAGATGTGACCGGCGCGGGCGCCTATCCCGCCTGTTTGACCGGCGGCCGGTAGAAGATCAGCAATTGGCCGACGGCACCGGCAACACCAAGCCCCAGCGAGATCACCAGGCCGGGCCAGCCGTCGAACCAGTTCTTCCCGAAGATCAGCCAATCCAGGCTGAGCCGCCCGGCCCCCAGGGTGGCCACGGCGACGGCGCTGACCGCCAGCACCAGGTTGTACTCCCAGCCCTCCTTGACGATGAAGAAGCCGTTGGGGCGGTGCACGGTCCAGGCCGCGACCAGCATCAGCGAGACGAAGCCCGCGGCCGGGATCGGCGTGAGCAACCCGGCCGCCAGGCCCAGCCCCGCGGACACCTCGGTGGTGGCGGCCACGGCGGCGTGAAACTTACCGGGCTTCATGCCGATACTCTCGAACCACCGCGCCGTTCCCGGTATCCGCCCGCCGCCGAAGAACTTGTTGAAGCCGTGCGCGGCGAGTGTCAGTCCCAGCACGAGCCGCAGGATCAGTAACCCGACGTCATACACATTCATAGGTGCAAACCTAGATCATCGGATCTTTTCGTTGGCAGATAGCGTTTCAGAACCGGAAGGGAGCCCGAACATCAAGATCGCGATCATCGGAGCCGGCAACGTCGGGAACGTACTGGGCACCGCGTGGCGCAACCGCGGCCACCAGGTCACCTTCGGTGTCCGAAAGCCCGACGACCCTAAATATGCGTCGCTGGCGCCGTCGAGACGAACGAATCCGCCACGGCCGCAGCCGATGTCGTCGTGCTGTGCACGCCGTGGCAGGGCACGCGGGCGGCGGTGCAGGGCTGCGGCGACATGACCGGCAAGGTGCTCATCGATTGCACCAATCCGCTGACACCCGACATCGCGGCGCTCGAGGTCGGGCTCGACACCTCCGGGGCGGAAGAAGTCGCCAGATGGGCGTCCGGTGCCCGCGTCTGCAAGGCGATGAACCAAATCGGCGCTCCGATGATGGACGCCCCCCAATTGCCGGGCCAACCGGTGATGTTCATCTGCGGTGACGACGACGAGGCCAAGTCGGTGACCGCCGGATTGGTCGCCGAGCTTGGTTTCGAGACCGTCGACGTCGGCGACCTGACACTGGCACGGCTGCTCGAGCCGTACGGGCTGCTCTGGATCCACCTGGCGCTACGTCGCGGGTTGGGCACGAACTTTGGTTTCGGGTTGTTGCGCGGACAGTCCTGACATACTCGTCGAGGCCCGCTGGGAAGGTCCCATCAGGACGGGCCGCATGACGAGGGGGTGCACCACGACTCGTACCAACCGGGGCGGTGGCCCCTCCCAAGGCGCCCCTGAAAACACCGCCGTGGTCTTACTGAACGGCGACGCGATCCAGCCGCGGGAGCTTCTGGGTAACAAGGGCCACGGCATCGCCGCGATGCGCCGGCAGAATCTGCCGGTGCCGCCCGCGTTCTGCATCACGACCGAGGTCGGCCTGAGGTACCTCGCCGAGTCGGGGGCCGCGATGGACGCGATCTGGGACGACGTGCTCGACCGGATGCGCTGGCTGGAAGCGGAAACGTCACGCACGTTCGGACGGGGCCCGCGCCCTCTGCTGGTCAGCGTGCGTTCGGGAGCTACGCACTCCATGCCCGGCATGATGGACACGATCTTGGATTTGGGCATGAACGACGCCGTCGAGCAGGCGCTTGCGGCGCACGGCGGCCGAGAGTTCGCCCGCGACACCCGCCGACGGTTCACGACGATGTATCAGCGAATCGTGGGCGCAGGTGGGCAACGATCCGTGCCCGCCGACCCGTACGAGCAGTTGCGCGCCGGCATCAAAGCGGTGTTCGCCTCGTGGGGTTCGCCCCGCGCGGTTGCCTACCGCGCCCACTACGGCATCGACGAGCAGAGCGGCACCGCTGTCGTCGTGCAGGCGATGGTGTTCGGCAATCGTGGCCCCAATTCCGGTGCCGGAGCATTCTTTTCACGCAACCCGATAACCGGCGCCAACGAACCCTTCGGCGAATGGCTTCCCGGCGGCCAGGGCGACGACGTGGTCTCGGGACTGGTCGACGTGGAGCCGATCACGGCCCTGCGTGACGAGCAGCCGGCCGTCTACGACCAGCTCACGGAGGCCGCCCGCAGCTTGGAGCGGCTCGGGTCCGACGTCCAGGAGATCGAGTTCACCGTCGACGACGGCAAGTTGTGGCTTCTGCAGACGCGGGCCGCCGAGCGGTCGGCGCAGGCGGCGGCGCGGCTCGCCCTGCAACTGCGCGAGGAGGGGCTCATCGACGACACCGAGGCGCTTCGCCGGGTGACCCCGGCGCACGTAGCGGCCGTGCTGCTGCCCGGGCTGCAGCCCGAAACACGCTTGGCTGCAACGCTTTTGGCCAAGGGCCTGCCGGCCTGCCCGGGCGTGGTGTCCGGTAAGGCGTACACCGACGTCGACGAGGCGCTGGACGCCGCCGACCGAGGCGAGCAGGTCATCCTGGTGCGCGATCACACCAGGCCCGAAGACGTCCTGGGCATGCTGGCCGCCCAAGGCATCGTCACCGAGGTCGGCGGCGCCGCCAGCCACGCCGCGGTGGTCAGCCGCGAGCTCGGCCGGGTGGCCGTGGTGGGCTGCGGCCGTGGAGCCGCGGCATCGCTCGCCGGCAAGGAGATCACCGTCGACGGCTACGAAGGTGAAGTGCGCGAAGGCAATTTGACCGTGTCGGCCTGGTCGGAGAACGACACGCCGGAACTGCGGGAGCTGGCCGAGATTGCGCGACGGATCAGCCCGTTGCGCGCACACGCCACCGGCGACCACCCGAGGCTGGATGACACCTCCGACGCCGCGGTTCGCTCGGCCGTCGGCGCCGGGCACACCGACGTGGTTTCGGCCACCCCGCTGATCATCATGCTGACCGCGCTGCGGCTTGCCAGCTCATGAGCGAACTGACAGTACTGCAGGCCGTCCGACTGAAGGGCCGCGTCGGTCCCGCCGACCTGGCCGCGACGTTGAACGTCGGCCTCGCGGACATCACCGATACCATCGATCGGCTGACCGACTCTGGCCTACTGGTCGACGGCCCGATGTTGAAGGTCAGCCCCCGCGGCCGCGTCCGGCTGGCCGAGTTACTCGCCGAGGAGCGCGAGCACGTCGACTCGGCCGTACTCGCGGCCGCCTACCACGACTTCCGTTCCGTGAATACCGATTTCAAGGCTCTGGTCACGGACTGGCAGCTCACGGGCGGTCCAGGAGGCGCGCCCAACACCCACGATGACGCCGAGTACGACGCCGCGGTGCTGGCCCGCCTCGCCGGGGTGCACGCGCGGGTGATGCCGGTCATCGAGGCGGCCGCCACGCTGTTGCCGCGGCTGGGCGCCTACTCGGCGAAATTGGTTGCGGCACTGAGCAAAATCAAGGCTGGCGACACGGCATGGCTGACCAAACCGCTGGCCGACTCCTACCACACCGTGTGGTTCGAGCTGCACGAGGAGCTGATCGGCGCCGTTGGCATGACCCGGGAAGAGGCGTCCAGATCCGGTGACGACGCCCGCTGATGGGTGCGATCGCGTCGTGTGGCTGACTTCCCGCACGGGGCAAGCTATCCGCGCTAGGAAGAGGCAGTCAAATCCGTTGAGGCGTAATAGGATTCGCTACAAGGCGTTATCCAGGAGCCGCACATAGGCGTCGATGTCGGCACTTCCACCTTGGAAGGCCGACGCCGCGGCGAGCACGCTGATCGCGACGGTGTCGCCGATGCCGTGCACCCCGTGAGTAAGGCCCATCGCCGGCGACAAAGCCGGGTATCCGGCCGTCAACGCGACCCGGGCGCCGCCGAAGCTCAGATCGGCGGCTCCGCGGTTAACGCTGGACACCACGGTGTTCCCGGCGACCTGCGTCGGACGGGCGTCGGCGTCGAATTGTGCAACGCCCCAACGCAGTAGCGCCGCGGGCACCGCGGCGAACGCCTGGTCGGCGGCGCGGGTGGCCGGATGTTCGAAGCGCCGCCGGCCATTGGCCAGATCGGTCGCGATCCGCTCAACCCGGGCGTCGATGCCCAGTTTCGGGTACAGCCCGACAACGACGTTTCCGAAGTGGTTGTGCGCTTGTGGCACACCGGGTTTGGCCATCGGCACCTCGGCACCTAACGAGTCGGCCCCCTCGCCGAGCAGCGTGGACAGTGCGGTGGAGACCGCGGCCAGCACCGCGACGGTGACCGTCGGGCCGCGCAGTTGCGAGCGGCGTCGCACCAACGTGCGCACCGAGCGGACGCCGCCCGGACGGGCGTTGGTGGATTGCAGCGGCCGGAACCCCACCCCCGGTGCCAGCAACCCGGCGTCGGTGTCGCGAACCAGCCGGCGATGGGCGCGGGCCGCATCGATGGCCCGCCGGGGCAAAGACCCCGCCGACGGCCGCGCCGGCGTGGACACCGGGGCCGCCCGGCCGAACAGCCAGGCCGCCATCGCCGAGGCGCCGACGCCGTCGGCCAGAGCGTGCGCGACCTGCATCACCGCGACGGTGGCGGGGCCGGGGACGCCCGGAATCCCGAGCACCGGGCCGAACACGTGCAGGCGCCAGGGCAGCCGGCGAACGTCCAGCTGGTCGTCGGCGAGGGCGACGACGGCCGCCAGGCAGTCGCGCCAGTCGTGGGCGGCCAGGTCGTGGCGGATCACCCGCTCCGGCCCGATGGCCCACCGGCACCCACTGCGGATAGGTCAGCGGACCTCGCTCCCGGACGCGCATCGTCAGGTCCGGGCACGCGCGCGCCCGTCCGCACACCTGCTCGACGGCGCAGGCGAAATCCGCGGGCTCGCCGTGGAATGCGTACAGCAGGAACTGATCGCTGGGGATCTTGGCCGACACCCAGTAGTACTGCGCATCGATGGCCGCCATCCGATGGGCCGCCATGGCTTCAGCCGGGCGAGCCGATGAACGTGAGCACCAGGTTGGCGACCTCGTCCGGCTGCTCGAGCTGCAGGAAATGCCCGGCGTGCTCGACGATGGCGACCTCGCTGCCCGCGGGCAGCGCCTTTTCCGTCCAGCGGGTGAAAGCCGATGTCATGCAACCGTCGTGGCGGCCATGCAGGTAGAGGCAGGGCAGCATGGGCTCTTCGGTCCACAGCCGGTTCAGCTCGGCATACCGCGCCGGCGGCCGCGGGTTGCGGATCGTGGCCCGGTAGGGCCCCAGTGCCGCCCGCCAGCTCTCCGGGGTACCGATCGCGGCGTCAACGTGACGCAGATCCTCGTCGGCGCGATAGCCCGGGGACCACCGCTTCCACAGCAGCGGCAGCACCCAGGATGCGGAACGCTCAGGCAGCCAAGGCAATTGGAAGTAGAGGATGTACCAGCTGCGCAACAGCTGTGGCGGTAGGTGGCCGAGTAGCCGCGCCCGGTCGGCTACACCGCCTCGCCGACGGAAGCCTGCCGAAACCGGCACCGACATGATCACCGCCTTGGCGAACGGGCTGTCGGGCATCGCGGCCAGGCCGGTCGCGGCGATTGCACCCCAGTCGTGCCCGATCACGACGTCACGCTCGGTGCCGCCCGCGGCCGAGCGCACCCGCAATGCGTCGTCCATCAGCGCGCCGACGTGAAAATCGTCGTCGGCCGGAATCGACGACGGCGCGTACCCGCGCATGAACGGCGCGACGACCCGCCAGCCCGACTCGACAAGTCGCGGAGCCAACTTGCGCCACCCATAGGCGGTGTCGGGGAAGCCGTGCAGGCACAACGCGATCGGGGCATCCGGCGGCCCCCAGGTGAGAGCCTTCAGATCCCCGGCTTGACCGGGCACGTCGATCCAGCCCGGCTCACCCATCGCCGTCCACCCGGTTCGCGGCGGCAGCCGGCGCGAGCCACTCAGTGTTGGCCCCCTGAGCATCGTCAGCCATGTTCACTCCCCTGTTCGAGGCGTCCGCACCGACCAAACTAACGCCTGTGAGCCGCAGACGCACCGACCCCGGCGGGGCAATCGTGAAAGCCGCACGGCGGCAACGTGTTTCGGAAGCAACCGCCCGCCCGCCACCGTGGTTTCGCCAAATCGACGGATGACTTTCGGGTGAACGGGCTCGGATCGCGGCCGGCGTACCGATAGCGTCGACGGTATGGCGACCTCAGCACAGGCCCGTCGCTGGGCCAAGACCGGCGCCACCCAGCAGCGGATCCTCGATGCGGCGACCGAGGTCTTCGCGACCAGGGGATTCACCGCGGCGACAATGGCCGACGTGGTGGCCGGTTCCGGCGCCAGCATCGGCAGCATCTACCACCACTTCGGCGGCAAGAACGAGTTGTTCTTGGCGATCTTCGAGCAAATGGCCAACGCCGTCGACCGCCGCATCGAGGCGGCGATGCGGCAGGCCGACCGATCCTCCCCGCAGGGGATCGACCCGCGGCGCATCTTCGAACTGCACGTGCGGGCCTATCTGGAGGCGATGTGGGAAAACCGGCGCCTGGCCCGGGTGCTGACGTCCGGGGACGCGCCGCCCGGGTTCGAGGTCGCCCGTCGCGGCCGCATGCAAGCCGCCTTCCGCAGCTGGATGGCGGTGCTGGAGCTGGACAAGTCGGTGCGCGGACAACTCCTGAGCCGCATCCTGGTGGCGACCATGGCGGAGTCGTCGCTGATGGTCGCGGGATGCGAAAACCCCGACGACGTGCCGGCGATCACCGACGCCACGATCGAATGGATCGGCCGGCTTACCGAGTGAACTCGCCCGCCGCCGCGCTCTCCAGTTCGGCGATGACGATCTTGCGCATGCCGTACATCGCCGCGGTCGCCGCCGTCGCGCGCGCCCGATCCGGATCGCTGAGCAGTTCATACAGCCGGTCCGGGACGATCTGCCAGCTCAGTCCGAAGCGGTCCTTCAGCCAGCCGCACTGCGATTCCTCGCCGCCGTCGCTCAATCGCTCCCAGTAGTAGTCGACCTCATCCTGGTCCTTGCAGTGGACCGTGAAGGACACCGCCTCGCTGAACGGGAATTGGGGGCCGCCGTTGATCCCGATGAACCGCACGCCGTCCAGGACGAAACTGCCCGACAGGACCGTGCCCGGCTCGCCGGGACCGGCGTCCGTGGTTGGGTTGAAGCCCTCGATCCGCGAGTTGGGGAACACCGAGGTGTAGAACTCCGCCGCTTCCTCCAGGTCGTAGTCGAACCACAGCGAGGGCGTGATCGATGGCATTGGCATTCTCCTTGCGTTGGTTGTTCGTGCGGTCTCATCGATAGACCGCGGCGGCGATGAGAACTCACCGGCCGTATAAAGAACATTGACAGTACTAGAATATGATTCTAATATTTGACGATGACCGCGACCGTCGAGCGGCATCCCCCCAAGTTGTGGGCCCACTTCATCGAACCCGAGGACCTGTGGCGCTCGCGGCTGCCGCGGCGCCTGGCCGAGCTGGTACCGCGTACCGAGAAGGATCCCGACGGCCGCTGGGAGTCCATCCACGTCGACGGCCAGGTGTTCCGGCGGCGGCTGCCCAGCATCGCCCAACAGGAGTTCATGCAGGCCACGGTCGCCGCGGCCGGCGCTCGCGACGTCCGCAAACGGCTCGCCGACCTGGACGACGAAGGCATCTGGTCGGAGTTGGTGTTTCCGTCGCTGGGCATGTGGTCCGGCTCGTTTCGCACGCCGGAGCTGCTCCGCGAGGCGATGCGGGCCTCCAACGACTGGTCCAAGGAAACCCTCATGGATCACTCGCCGCGGCTGATCCCCACGGCGCAGGTGTCGACCCTGGATATCGACGACGCCATCGCCGAGCTCGAGCGTTGCGGCGCGATGGGATTCAAGGCGGTGTTCCTTCCGGTCACCCCCCATCCGGCGCAACGCGACTACCACCGCGAGGAGTGGGAGCCGTTCTGGGCGACCGCCGAGGACATCGGCATGGTGATCGCCTTCCACATCGGCACCGAGCCAATCGATTTCGCCGGTGGCGACTCGATCGGTGTGACCTATCACGGCCCCGGCGGCGCGGTGCTCAACTACACCGAAACGTCGTTCGGCGGCCAGCGCGCGGTGGTGAAGCTCGTCGCCTCGGGCGCCCTGGATCGGCACCCGAATCTCCCGGGTGCTGGTGTCGGAAGGCGGCGCCACCTGGGTACCGTTCATCGCCGACCGGATGGAGGAGGGCTATCGGCAGCACGCGATGGTGGTGCGGCCCAAGCTCAACCGCGGCCCACGGGAGATCATCTACTCGCAGGTGTACGCGTCGTTCCAGCACGACTCGTCGGCGATCGCGGCGATGACGGCGATGGGTTTCACCAACGTGCTGTGGGGCAGTGACTACCCGCACGCCGAGGGAACCTTGGGTCACACCCAGGCAACGCTGCATCAGCTCTTCGACGGCGTCGATCACCGGGTCAGAGACCGCATCCTGTTCGGCAGTTTCGCCGAGTTGTTCCCCGATGCGCCGCTGCCGCCTGCCCCCGCGACCGTCGGTGCTTAAATCGCCTAGGTAACGTCAGAGGGCGATCTACCGAGAGGACGCCCATGAGCACCGTGAGTAGCAGCCCCCAGACCGTCGAGTTTTCCGGTGTCGGTGGCATCACCCTCGTCGCCGACGAGTGGAATCGCGGCTCCTCCGATCGGCCCACGATCCTGATGTTGCATGGCGGCGGGCAGAATCGGCACTCCTGGAAGAACACCGGCCAAATACTGGCCGACGACGGGTTTCACGTCATAGCGCTGGACTCCCGGGGCCACGGTGACAGCGATCGCGCACCGGACGCCGACTACGACGTCGAGACGCTGACCGCCGACGTCATGCGCGTGCTTGACGCGATCGGTCGACCGGTGGCGCTCATCGGGGCGAGCATGGGCGGGTTGACGGGCATCCTCGCCGCACACCGGGCCGGCCCCGAGCGAGTGACCAAGCTGGTGCTCGTCGACGTGGTACCCCGATTCGAGAAGGGCGGCAGCGCCCGCATCCGCGATTTCATGATGGGCAACCTCGACGGGTTCGACTCGCTCGACCAGGCCGCCGATGCCGTCGCCGCCTATCTGCCGTACCGAAAAAAGCCGCGCAGCCCCGAGGGGCTGAAGAAGAACCTGCGCCTGCGCGACGGGCGCTGGTACTGGCACTGGGACCCCGCGTTCATGACCAAGCCCGGCGACGACCCCGAGCTGCGCACCGAGAAATTCGAGCAGGCGGCCAGGAGCCTGACGATCCCCGTCCTGTTGATTCGCGGAAAGCTGTCCGATGTCGTCAGCCCCGAGGGCGTCAAGCATTTCCTGGCCACCGTGCCGCGCGCGGAGTTCGTGGAACTGTCCAACGCGGGACACACCGCGGCCGGCGACGACAACGACGCCTTCAGCGAAGCCGTGGTGGCCTTCGTCGAGCGCGGATAGCCGTGACCAATTAGTTGCCGGATTTCTCGTCGTGCCCGCCGAATTGCTTACGCATCGCCGACAACGCCTTGTCGGCAAAGTCAGCGAGGCGGCGTGAGGCGAAACGGGCATAGAGCGCCATAGTCAGGACCGGCGCGGGCACTCCCTCCTCAACCGCCGCGATCGCGGTCCACCGGCCCTCTCCGGAGTCCGATACCCGCCCGGTGAATTCTGTCAGGTCGGGCTCTTTGTGCAGTGCGATCGCGGTGAGATCCAACAGCCACGAGCCGATGACGCTGCCCCGTCGCCACACCTCGGCGACCTCCGAAATGTCGATTTTGTACTGATAGAACTCGGGGTGCTCCAGCGGTGCTGTTTCTGCGTCCGCCTGCTCTATGCGGGTGCCGATGTCGGCATTGCGCAGGATGTTCAGCCCCTCGGCGAGGGAGGCCATCATCCCGTACTCGATCCCGTTGTGCACCATCTTCACGAAGTGCCCGGCCCCGGACGGCCCGCAGTGCAGGTAGCCCTTCTCGGACTGCGCGACCTCGCCGTCTCGGCCCGGCGTGCGCGGGGCCGCGTCGACTCCGGGCGCGATGCTGGCGAAGATCGGCTCGGCGTGGGCAAAAGAGTCCTGGTCGCCGCCGATCATTAGGCAATAGCCGCGCTCCCGGCCCCACACGCCGCCGCTGGTGCCGCAGTCCAGTAGGTGAATCCCACTCTCGGACAACCTCTTTGAGTGTTTGATGTCATCACGGTAGTAGGAGTTGCCGCCATCGATGACGATATCGCCCGGGTCCAGCGTCTTGGCCAGGTCCTCGATCACGCCAGTGGTGATATCGCCCGCGGGGACCATCACCCAGACCACTCTGGGCTTGGCCATTTTCTCGGCCAGCTCTGACAACGAGGACACTCCTGTCGTGTTTTCCTCGCCTGCCATCGCCTTGACCGCGTCGGGGTTGTGGTCGTACACCACGCACTCGTGTCCGCCCGTGGCCACGCGCCGAACGATATTCGCGCCCATGCGGCCCAGGCCGATCATCCCTAGCTGCATCTTGTTGTCTCCTCACTGTCTCGCGTGCGTGCTCTGAGGCAGCCACGGTTCCTGCCACCTGCGGTGACCGTGCAGCAGCGACTGCGCGGCCTCGGGTCCCCAGGAGCCGGGGTCGTACGGGTGGATCCGACTCGGCTTGTCCAACAGGGGCTGCACGATCCGCCACGTCTCTTCGATGGCGTCTTCGCGGGCGAAAAGCTGGCGATCGCCGGTGAACGCCGCGTAGATGAGCCGTTCGTAGGGCCGCACGGCTTCACCGAGGTCCTGGGCGAACGAGGAGTCCATATGGACGTCGTGCCAGGAGTTGCCGGCTTGGGCGGACAATTGCAGGCGCATCCCCGGATCGGGGTCGATGCGCAGCACGATCTGGTTGGGCTCGGGCGGCCGGCGGTTCGGCAGAAACGAAAACCCGGGAACGTGGTGGAGAAACATCCGGACCTCGGTGACCCTCTCCGGCAGCGCCTTACCGGCGCGCAGGAAGATCGGCACGCCGGCCCAGCGCCAGTTGTCGATTTCGGTCCTCAGCGCGATGTAGGTCTCGGTTTGTGAGTCCTCCGCCACCCCGGCGACATCGGTATAGCCGCGGTACTGCCCGCGCACGCAGCGCTCCGGATCCAGCGCCGGCATCGCCCGGAACACCTCGGCCTTCTTGTCGTTCAGGTCGTCGGCGCTGGGGCCGACGGGGGGCTCCATCGCGACCAGCGCGAGCACCTGGAGCAGGTGGTTCTGCACCACGTCGCGCACCGCGCCCACCGCGTCGTAGAACTTGCCGCGGTCCTCGATCCCGAAATCCTCGGCCATGGTGATGTGGATTTCGGAGATGCTGTCGCGGTCCCACAGCTTGGCGAGGCTATTGTTGGCGAAGCGCAGGTATTGCAGTTCTTCAACGGGCTGTTTGCCCAAAAAGTGGTCCACGCGCAAGATTTGGTCCTCGTCCAGCACCGCGCGCAGCCGGGCGTTGAGGTCGCGCGCGGAGGCCAGGTCGTGGCCGAACGGCTTTTCCACCGCGACGCGCGCGCACTCCAGCAGGTCGGCCTCGGCGAGGTTTTCGACGATCGGCGCGAACAGGGACGGCGGCATCTCGAGGTAGTACAGCGGACGGCAGTCCGAGCCGATCCGCTTGGCGAGCCGCTTGTAGAGCTCGGCATCGGTGACATCACCGTGCAGGTAGGACAGCCGGCCCGCCAGCCGGTCGAACACCGCGTCGTCGACCTTCTCGCCGGATTCGCCGATGGACCGCCGCGCCCGCTCGATCAACTTCTGGACGGGAATGTCGTCACTGGCCACACCCACGATCGGATAGTTCAGCAAGTCGCGCGACTCAAGCCGGTACAGGGCGCGGTAGGTCATCTTGCGGGCCAGATCACCGGTAATGCCGAAGATCACCAGCAGATTTGAGGAATTCTCGCCGCCGTCGGCCAAGCCCGCACCTCCGAAAGTCACCTGATTGGCTCTTGAGAAATCACTACCCGCGGCGGTCGAGGTCAACACTAGACATTGCACATAGGCCCGACAAGGTGGAGCCATCACGGCTTTTGGCAGGATGGCCGGCGTGGGTGATGTGCTGCATGTCGCGGTCTACGTCCTGGCGGGGGCCGCCGCGATCGAAGCCGGCGCGATCGCCGTGCTGTCGGCCCTGCTGGTGCGCAGCCGCCGGGAGATCGACGAGTTGCGACGTCGGACCGACGCCCGCAATTGGCTGCTGTCGGGCGGCCGCGAGGCCGTCAAGACGGTGTGGAACACCGCCAACCTGATGCGCAAGGAGGGCTTCGGCGCGGTCGTACGCAGCTCGATCGAGGACCTCGCCGACTGGGCCGAGGTCGAGCGACCCGACCTCGCCCGGGTCACCCCGGACGGCCGGGTGGTGATCCTGTTCTCCGACATCGAGGAGTCCACCGCCCTCAACGAGCGGATCGGCGACCGCGCCTGGGTCAGGCTGATCAGCTCGCACGACAGGCTCGTGCACGGACTCGTGGATCGGCACTCCGGACACGTGGTGAAGAGCCAGGGTGACGGATTCATGATCGCCTTCTCGCGCGCCGAGCATGCGGTGCGGTGCGGTGTCGACCTGCAGCACGCACTGCACAGGGAAGCAAAGCGCAAGCGGCACGAGGAAATTCGGGTCCGGATCGGCATCCACATGGGCCGCTCGGTGCGGCGCGGCGACGATCTGTTCGGGCGCAACGTCGCGATGGCGGCGCGGGTCGCCGCGGAGGCGGTGGGGGGCCAGATCCTGGTGAGCGAGCCGGTGCGAGACGCGGTTCGCGACTGCGCGGACATCCGATTCGACAAGGGCCGCGACGTCGAGTTGAAGGGCTTTTCGGGCAGCTACCGTTTGTTCGGTGTCGAAACCGAGGCCGACCCCGACTTGGACTGAAAGCTCTCCGCATCCGACTCGGCCAGCCGCTGGTGCAGGCGGGCGCGGACCTCGTCGGCCGTGTAGGCCTGTCGCTTGCGTTGATCACGTACCACCAGCGCGCCGCCGGCGACGACGCCCGCGACGCCGGCCAGCCCGAGCCACTTCCAAACGCTGCGCATGTACACAGGGTATTCGCGTTGTGATTAACTTGTGTGCTCTTGCAACCTGCCCCGGAAAACATGGACACCCTTTGCGACAAGGTCGCCGTCATCACCGGCGCGGCCAGCGGCATAGGCCGCGCGATCGCCTGCGCACTCGCCGACCGGGGCGCGCAAGTCGTGGCCGTCGACGTCAACAACGACTCGGTCCAGGCCTTGGCCGGCGACCTGAGCGACCGGGGCGCCGCCGCACTACCGCACCGCGCCGACGTCTCGGATCCGGACGCGTTCGACGGGATCCGGGACGCGGCGCTGCGGCGGTTCGGCCGGGTCGACATCGTGGTCAACAACGTCGGTGTGCTGACGAACGGTCTGCCCGAAGACATTCCGGTCAGCGAGTGGCAACGGATCCTCGACATCAACCTGATGTCGGTGGTGCGCAGCAACGCCGCCTTCCTGCCGCTTTTGCTCGATCAGGGCAGCGGACACCTGGTCAACACCGCCTCCTTCGCCGGGCTTTTCACGTATTCCTACGACCGGCTGCCGTATGCAGCCACCAAAGCCGCCATCGTGCAGATCAGCGAGGGGTTGGCAATTTACCTGCGGCCCAAAAACATTGGTGTCACCCTGCTGTGTCCGGGGCCGGTGCTCACCAATATCGCCGCTGCCGTACCGACATTCGGCGCCGGGGCGCCGCTGCGCATCCCCGGCGAGCAGTTCGAGCTGCTGGACCCCGCGCCCGTCGGCGAACTGGTCGCCGATGCGATCCTGCGGAACCGATTCTTCGTGCCCACCCACGCCGGTGTCGTCGAGGAGTTGCGCCGCCGCGTCGATGACTGGGACGCCTACATCGACTACCAGATCTCACGCGAACCCGACTGAAAGGCAGACAACGATGGCCGACTCGTACGCCAAGGGCCTGAACGAGTTCAAGGAGATGCTGCCCGGGCTGGTACCCGACGATGCCACCGGTCTGCGCGACGGCGGCGTCGCCGACGAACTCGGTGACATGGCCATCGATCACGTTTTCGGCGCATTATGGACCCGGCCCGGTCTGGATCGTCGCTCCCGCAGCCTGGTGACCCTCGGCGCGCTCATCGCCCTGCGGGCCGGTGACGAGTTGAAGTTTCACTTCCCGATCGCGCTGCGCAACGGGCTGACCCTCGAGGAGATCGAAGAGGTGATCTACCACAGCGCGGGCTATGCGGGGTATCCCGCGGCGGCCACCGCACGCAATGTCGCGCGCGAAGTTCTTCCCGGTTAATAATGGCTCATATTTTCTAAGATGGCGAAACCCGAAGTGACGAGCGCACTTACATGCTGACACTGGACCAAGCGCTGGAGGAGACCCGGACCGGCGACCTCTGGCTGTTCCGCGGCCGCTCACGACCCGACCGCGCGATTCAGACGTTGACGAATAGTCCGATAAACCACGTCGGCATGACGGTGGCCATCGACGACCTTCCTCCGCTGATGTGGCACGCCGAACTGGGCGACAAACTCACCGACTTCTGGACGGGCACCAACCACCGCGGTGTGCAGCTCAACGATCTCCGCGAAGCGGTCCAGCAGTGGATGGAGCGCTACCACCAGCGGTGCTGGCTGCGTCAGCTGACGCCATACGCAACCCGGCAACAGGAGAACGAACTGCTGCGGGTGATCGCGCGAATGGACGGCACCGCGTTCCCGACCACCATGCGGCTGACCGGCCGGTGGTTCCGCGGCCGGCTCCCGACCATCTACGACTGGGTACGTGGAGTCCCGTTGGTGGACAGGAAGGTTCGCGAGCAGACGCGGCGACGCCGGGAGCAGCGCAAGATGAGCCTGGAGACGGCGTACTGCGCGGAGACGGTGGCGATCACCTATGAGGAAATGGGGTTGATCGTCACCGACAAGGACGCGAATTGGTTTGACCCGGGCTCGTTCTGGAGCGGTGACGCGCTCCCGCTTGCCCCGGGATATCAGCTGGGCGGCGAAATCGCAGTTGTCGTCGGTTAATCGACCGACATCTCCCCCATCTCGGACCACCCCGTCGCGTCGATCGTCTGGCTGATGATTTTGGGCGTCGACCTCAGCGCCTGCGGAAGCTCCTGCATCGCCCGCTTGAAGTGATCGCTGTTGACGTGCACGCCTCCCGCGTCGCCGTCACGGAAGGCTTCCACGAGGACGTATTCCGCCGGGTTGTCGAGGCTGCGCGACCACTCGAACCACAGGTTGCCCTCTTCGGCACGCGTGGCGGCGGTGAACGGGGCGACCAGCTCCGGCCAGCGGTCGGTCCACTCGGGTTTGGTCTCGAACTTGACGACGATAAAGATCATGAGCAGATCATTGCTTCCCGCCTATGCTTGCAGCTCCCATGCGCCCGCCCGATCGCTCATCGATCTGGTGGGCAGGGCCAGGATACGTGCGGGTGACCGCGACGCCATAGGACTGGTCGGGCGATCGCGGCGCATGCCTGGCGGGACCGACCTCTGGCGCCGTCGGGCTTATGAAGCCCCAGCAAAACTTGCCTAGGCGTCCTCATTGACGCCTAGGCAAGGTTTTGTTATTGGACTCGCGCCGGTCGGGATACGCGCGAGCTAAGCGTTGTGACCTATCCCACAAACGAACTCATATCCGGATGGGTTCACAATCGCCGCCTCGTCTATTCAGAATTCGGATAAACCGACGGGCGCCCGATTCAATTTGTTATGGATTCGCAATTCCGGGGTCGCCCGGCGGCGGCGCGTCGGGAGCCGGCGGCGGAGGCGGCGCGGGAGCCGCGGCATCGACCAGAACGGGCGGCGCGTCCGGCGGCGGAGGCGGTGCATCCGGCGGCGGAGGCGGCGCGTCCGGCGGCGGCGGCAGGGCGCCCTCGCCATCCGGCAGTGGAAGGAACATGTGGTGCGTGAATCCGGCCTGGTAAGCCCCCGCACCACCGAGGTGCACGCCACCGCGTTCGCCACTGGCTACCGACGTGCCGTCCGGCAGGGTCACCGCCGTGTGACCGCCGTTCCAGCCGATCACCAAGGCATTGGGGGCCGTTCCGTATTGAAAGCCCCGGGCCAACAACGCGGCCTCCTCGTCGCCGGTGTTGAACCTGCTGCCGAAAACCGGCCTGTCGGTCGCCGCGTTGGCCACCCATGAAGCCAGCCCAGAGCAATCGGTCCCGGCGGGAGAATCTCCACCCGGAATATAGGGCGTCCCGGAGACCTGATTGATGAGCGACATCAACGTTGCTATTACAACCATGGGCAGGCACGCTAGCAATGGGATTCATTGAAAACCAAAATTTGTGGCCTCCGTCATGCGCAAATTGAGTAATGGCGTACGCCACATTTTCAGCAAACGATTACGCAGACGGGCATTTTTCTGGCACACCTGGGCGGCCTGAGGGGCCGGGCGGACCCAAGAATTTCCCGCCACCCCTGTCCGCTTCCCTTCCTCGCGTACCGCCCGGGTAGAAACATCGATGGCTCAATGAAACCACCGGAGCTACGGTCCATCCGAAATGGGGCGTTGAAATCGACTTCGGCCCCCGCGGCCCCGCGACGGCCTTAAGACCTCCGCGGTGTCACCCCGGCCGCGAGAACCCCGACAGAATGTGCGGCCAGACCCACGATCACCAGTGTCGCGATGAGGGACAGATTGAGACCGAGAACGATTCCGAGCCGCCTCTGCTGACTCACCCATTTCCCGGCTTGGTTGTTTCTCCGTGTCAGAACTGGGCCACTTGGCCGTTGCGCATCAGTTGGCCTGCGGCGCCGTCTCACCGGTCGGCGACTTTCCCCTCTCAAACAGCAGCGGGTAGATCAGACCGCCGATAAGACCCCCGATCAGTGGTGCCAGCCAGAACACCCACAGTTGGCCGGGTGCGCCGTCCCCATTGAAGAAGGCGACGCCCGTGGACCGGGCCGGATTGACCGAGCAGTTACTGATCGGGATGGCCACCAGGTTGATGAGCGTCAGCGCCAAACCGATGGCCAACGGCCCAAATCCGTTCGGGGCCCGGTCGTCGGTCGCGCCCAGTATCACGATGAGGAAGAACGCCGTCAGCAAGACTTCGGTGATGATCACCGCTGCAAGCGAGTAGTGGCCTGGCGAATGCGCGCCGTACCCGTTCGCGGCCATATTCCCGGCGGATGAGAATCCGGGTTTTCCCTTCGCAATGATCAGCAGCGCCAAGCCTGCGAGCAGGCCGCCGAGAACCTGGGAGATCCAGTACCCAGGAAGATCCTTCCACGGCAGCCGACCGCTCACCGCGGCGCCCAGACTGATCGCGGGGTTGAAATGTCCGCCCGAGATGTGACCGACGGCGTAAGCCATCGTGACGACAGTGAGCCCGAATGCCAATGACACTCCGAGGAATCCGATGCCCAATTGGTACACGCCGCTGCCATCCGCGGCTTGGGCGATCTGCTTGGCCGCAAAAATTGCGCTGCCACAGCCACCGAACACCAACCAGAACGTGCCGAACAGCTCGGCACCGAATTTCGAAGCGAGCGACGACGATGTCATATTCCGCCTCCTTGTGAGATGTGTCTCCGCGACGATGGTAGTTGTCACTTGGGGACGCTATCAATCGGCCACAGGCGGTTTTGTTGTTGCGTGACGGAACTCGACTGCGTCGCCGTCCGACTCTTCGCCGATAGTCAAACTCCGAACTTGGCACGGGCCTCGTCCATGACCGGAGTGAACAGGTTGACGAGGTTTCCATCTGGATCCCGGAATAACAATGCGCGGTTACCTCCGCTCATTTAATTCACCGACGACGATCGCATGATTCTGGTCGCATCGGACTACGGCGGTACCCGGCATCCAGCGTGGTACTACAACGCGCTGGCTCATCCCACTGTGACGCTCTGCGGTGGCGGATTCGAGGGGCGATTCCTCGCTCATGAAGTCATGCCCAGACGTTGCTTGAAACCGGAACTCCACCACGTCACAGTCGACGTGCATTCGAAGCCCCCGGTGACGGCCGATTGTTATCGACGCACCAGGCGCTGTTTGTCCGGAGCCAGTTCCCTGGCGAGTGCCGGCGTTTGGTCAGACCAAATCCCCGGGTCACAATCACAGGCTTCCACGTCAAGATTGACGGATGCGTGGGTCAGTCGTTCATCCGCTCCTACGCGACTCTGACTCAAGTGACCGATCAATCCGACGTAGTGCTGTCCTACGTCGGCGTCACCAAAGCCGTCTGATCTCGGTCGCAATGCCCCTTGCGCCCCCATCGGAGAGTAGTTCCATTTTGTGCTTGTTTAGGCACCTCGCCGGTACCCCCCGGGGGTCCCATACCCTACGCCGGTACACCTGCATCCATGCCAGGTCAGGTGGGTTAGCTGGTCAGAATCCCGCAAGCCTCCTACCAGGGGTTATGCGTCAAAACGCCGTTTTTTAATCGTTGCACCGGGCGGGACCGCCCCCCAATGAAAATCTTTCCCGTAAAGGTTGGCCGAAAATGACACCGGATCATCGAAGAACGTTTTTGAGCAGCCATCAGCTACGACGTCGTCAGCCGCGAGGACGCGGCCGACCGGGCGCCTGATGTGCTGGCCGGCGTCAGCGGCGCCGCATGGGACGACCCGGCGCGGCCGGCGCAGGCGCCAACCTTACAGCCACCGTTCCTCACCGACCCAGCCAACCCGGTGGGGTTCATGGCTTAGGCGGGCGCTTTCCCGGTCCAGCGACGAGGCTTGTCCGACTGGTCTTGTCGTCGGTGCCAGGTAATGTCGACCTGGGTACCGGCATCCATGGCGTCCAGTCCCTGGAAACTCGTCGAGCTGTGGCCGTCAATCCGCGGCGCGGTCCTCGGGTATCGCACACCCTCGCCCGTTATCCCCACGTAGAACTTTGGGGCGGCGCTGTCATTCCATAGTTCGTACATGGATTCGGATCGGTGTTCGATGCGCCACGGCGCCCGCTCGATGGCCCTGGCCAACTGGGCAGCGATCCGCTTCTTTTCTTTAAGCGCAAGAGCGGCTCGCTCGGCAGCCACCGCAGCAGCGGTGGCATCATCCTCAGCAGTTTCCAGCTCTTCAAGGATGATCGCGCTCGGATTGCCAGCCAGCCCCGGCAACGACCACACCTGCTCGCGCAGGAACGTCCGGTAATTGTTGGCGGCGTCAGCTGTGTCGAAGAAGAGAAGTTCCACGACGTGCTGCGGATCGTGCTCGGCTTGAAAGACGTGTACCTCGGTGATGCCAGCCTGCTCCCGCGCGGGCGCGCGGCTGGCGAAGTCCCGCAGCCACGTGTCGAGGTCGACGATCCGGTATTCGATGTGCAAGACGGGCATTGGGCAAAGTGTGGCACACGTGGAACGGCCGCGGTGCTTGCCGTAGAGCAGTGCGATCACCAAACGTACGATCTGTTAACCAATCGGCGTCGATATCACGCCAATGGGTGCAACAGATCGCTCCGCCGGGCGGCAGGCCCATGATAGGAGATATCCGAAATTGCGTTGCTGACTTGGCACGTAGCCCTCACAGCCCTTCTAGTTGACCTTGTTTAGGTCCCCTAGTTCCTCACAGCATCCTTGGGACGGCACAGGCCCTTATTACCTTGGGGGCCTTCCTAGACGGCTCGCCGGCCGCTAGTTCCAATCCAGTTCTGACACTGGCCATCTGCCAGAGCTTTTCCCGGATCGCAATTTTTTTCGGATATCTCCTATCGTCGCGGTGACGTCCGGCCGCAGCGATCACGGCTTGGGGCGTACAAACGGATGATGCAGCTTTGGGCAATTATACATACTTTTTAGATGACATCAATCACATAACAAACTTCTAGTATCCACCTAATCGGTGCGTGGTATAGGTGCTCAGCCCGATTTGGGGGCTGAAGTTTCGGGGTCGGCTTTTGCCGGGTCTTCCAGGTCGCTGATGAGTGTCAGCCGGGGATCATCGGCCCCGTCGTCTTCGGCCTCCGCGTTCAGCTCGGCCAACGACTTGGCGCTTTCACTAAAGGCAATCCCGAGGCGCAACCTGTTCAATGGGCCCACTCCCAGCTGCTGCTCGTCGGCCTTGATCGACGCCTCGATCTTGAGTGCCAACGCATAAATCGGGTTGGCGACCTGCTGCCCGGTGCTGCCGGTGACCATCGGGGATCTGTCGGCTTCGGCGATGAGTCTGCAGTAGCGGTCGACGTTGCGCACCCACCGCAGCACCAGGGTGGTGTCTGACGCGCGTGTCACGCCGGAGACCGTGTCTGACCAGTAGCCAGTCCATGCGTCTTGTGCAGGTTTGCACAGTCCGCGGGGCATCCGGGGTGCTTTGCCGGCGGTGCGAATCATGCCCAGCGACTTGGTGACCCTGTTTTGGCGGCGTTGCGCGGGTTTTGGTGGCGGTCCAGGCAATCGAATCTCCTTGACTACAACACTGAGTCGAGGAAATTGTAGGTCGGTGGTGTCACGCTGGCGCGGTCGAACGCCATCACGGCCGCCATCGCCAGGTCGATCTTCCGGCTGCTGTACCTGCTCTCCTTGGTGACGCGCGATCCACGGCTATCGGTCTTGATGACGCAGTTTCCGACGTGCCGTGCCAAGCGGGGGTCACCGCAGTGGGAAAGCCCATGGTTCATGACGGCTTCGAAGAATCGTTGCGTCGCGGGCGTCATCCTGCTGGGTGACTGTGGGAACTCGACGACGGGCAAGTTCTCGGCTTCGAGGACCTGGTATGTGCGGGCCCACCGGAAGGGGTCGCAGACGATCTCGCGGACCTGCCAGCGCCGGCACGCCTGCCGGATGGCGTCTTCGACGTCGAGGATCGGGACGGTCCAATCAGGGCCGTCGAGCGGGTCGCGCTCCCAGGCCGCAACGACGTCGATGTGCGGGACGTCGCCGCAGCCGACCACCACCAGGGCGGTGGAGTCGTTGTTGAATGACCCGTCGAACCCCAGGCACACTTGGGCGCCGTCGGGGATGGTCACCTCGGGTGCGGCGCAGGCGTCCCAGGCGCCGTCGGGGAGCCACGCCTGCGCGCCAACCACCCACAGCCCCAAGTGATACCGATAGAACTCGTTGGGCGCGATCTGGTGATAGCGGGCGGCGACGTCACGGGTATTCAAGAACAAGTCAGCCGCCGGATTGGCGTCCCGCACAGCGGCCAGCAGACCCTCGTCGGTGTCCAGGTCGTGCCGGTCGGCCGGGCAGCCCCACCAGACGAACAGGAACTCATCGTCGTTGATCTCGCCGCTGTTGACCCGGAGTCCGTATTCGTGCATCTTGCCGGCCAGGGTGTCCGGGTCGAACCCCGGTGTGGTGGTGTTGAGCACTAGGGATCCGTCGCGCTTACTGCAGCCGTTCGAGATCACCAGATGCACGCGTTCTTTGTTGCCGCCCACCCACTCGTGGATCTCGTCGGCCAGGAAGGTTGACGGGCGCTGTCCGTCGTTGGTGCCGGCGATCGCGCAGATCTTGTAGGCGCGGCCGGGGCCGTCCTTGACCTGGATTTCGCCCTCGAACGGGATCATGACTTGGCGCAGGGTGGGTGATTCGCGGACGGTGGTGCGAAGATCGCCGAAGGCCAGCTCGGCCTGATCGTAAGATGCCGCCGCAACCGGGATCACCGGGGAGAACTGGTTGGCGAGCTGGTAGGCGCCGACCCACGCCGACAGCGGAGTCTTCCCGTTCCCTTTCGGGACCTCGAGCAGCGCCCGCCGATACCGGTTGCTGCCATCGGGCCGTTTCTCGAACAACCAGATGAGGAAGATCTTCTCGAAGGTTTCCAGCTTGACCGGCTGCCCGAACTTGTCGCCTTCACCGAACACGCAGTTGTTTTCGATCCAGCGGATCACCTTGGGGCCGTCGGAGGGGGCGTCGGTGAGCGGCGGCGCTGACAAGGGTGCGGGAACCCCGCTCGGCCAGGGGATAACCGTTGGTGACATGCCTCAAGTGTGGCAGCAAGTCACGGGATGTCGGGCACCTGCGGGAAGTCCGGATAGGTGCCATCGTCCCCCGGGAAATCGGGATAGGTGCCGTCCCAGCCGAGCCGGCGGCGCAGCAAATACCCGACCGCAACCCAGTCGGTGGCGCGGCCGGTGACGAACTCGCCTGGTTTGGTTAGGAAGAAGTTCAGGGCGGGGATATCGGCTTCGGCGGGCGGGGATCGACGTCCCCAGATCGCCGTAGCGCGACGATCGCGGGCGGCCTGGTGTGATGACAACGCGGGGTGACTGGCGTGACCGGTGTGCGGGGGTGCGACTAGCCTCTTCGCAGCGCGGACGAAAACCTGCCGGCGGCCCGGCATTTAGCGCCGGTACAGCCCCGCTGTCTGCACCGGGATCGACATCCGGCGCATCAGCGGAACCCCGGATTTCCAAGATCAACACGTCCTACGTGGAGCGCCAGAACCTCACCATGCGGATGGGTATGCGGCCGGTTCACCCGCCTCACCAACGGTTTCTCGAAGCTACATGAACTACAACTTCGCCCGGCCCCACCAGACCCTCACCCAAGGCAACGGTGGCCGCAAGACAACGCCCGCGATGGCTGCTGGCGTCTCTAACTGCGTTTGGACCTACCGCGACATCGCGGCGCTGCTCGACTGACCGAGTCCACCGACTCAGGTCGGCTGCTGGTCGGCCAATCCTTGTGCAAGCGCTTTGGCCTCGTCCAGCGTTGCCGGAAGATAGTGGCCGAGCTTCTCTTCGATTTGGTTCGGTTGTTCGGTGAACATGCTGAATATGGACATCAGCCACTGCCCGTCTGGCCGTTGAGAGATCACATAGTGGCTCCTGCCACGCCTCGCATCCAGCTCTCCGTTGGGCTTTTCCGTCCACTCCAACGGTATGCTCATACTCCTCATTTAACCCGTCCTCGACTCCACGACGGAGTCGTATACGCCAGCCAGTGATGCTGTTGCTATAGGGGGTGATGTGCGGCGGTACCGGATAGTGGTATCTCGGATATACCGCATCGGGCTAGCTGGCGGCGCGGGGAGCGTCCCTGTCCTCCAAGCGATGATCACCGGCAAAGTCGTCCACTGGAACCCGTGGACGGCGGTGTGGGTCGCTGCCGCAGTTGGCGCCACCACTGTCGCCGACAACGTTGGTGCACTCGTCCACAAGTTTAGAGCCCACGAGCGGGCGGCGGCGCGGTCACGAATGCACACGCCGCTAGTTGGTGCCCTGGACGCAATTAGGGAAGTCACAGGAGTGCCGCTCAGTGCGCTGGGTATAAGCGTATTCGCGCTTCGACGAGGGTTCTTGTCGCCTCGGCGCAAGCTCAAACGTGTGTTTCGATTCCGGCTCGGCAAGTATCCCCCGCCGTCGAAAGTGGACTGGACCTTGGGTAAGGGCGTGATTGGTGAGTGCTGGCGAACGGGGACAGCATTGGTGGTAGACCGACGGGTCGCTGCTGCCTGGTACGGGCGACACGGGCGATATGGCCTGCCTACCAGCGAGGCTCAGTACCGCTCCGTTCCGCCAGAAGTGCAGTCTAAGTTCTCGTTCAAGGAGTTCATCCAAACAATTGATAAGTACGGCGAGATCCTTGCGGTACCCATCACGCATCAGCACAGCGGTGAGTTGATTGGTGTCCTGTCGATCGATTGCGTCGCCAGCCTGTACGCCAGCCCACAACAGGTGGTGTTGGGGGGCAATAACATCGAAATAATCGCAGGTGGTGCCGCATTTACGGTGTGCGACGACGTAGCTAGGTTCTAGACTGGAACTGCAGGAAGGGATGGCCATCATGGCAGAGACCGAGTTGTCTCGGGAAGAGGCTGCTGCCCTTTACGCCGAGAAGGTCCGCGAACTGAAGCCGGACAAAGCTGTTGAGGCGCGGCTCCAGGAGTATCAGCGCGACGTCGAAAAGCGTTCGTCAAGCCAATAACGCACACGCGAGCGCGGCGGTGATTCGGCGCAGGAGTGTCCGGGCCTGCCGGCGTGAATTCAGCCCATCGTTTATTCATCGTTAATGACTCGAAAACAACCACAATCAACCACAATCGTTGGCAACTCGTCATCGTGGAGTTTAGTTGTGCACCAATGGTTTACGGCAACCTTTGGCAACCATCGAAAACTGTCAGCGGCAAACCGAAGGGTTGGAGGTTCGAGTCCTCCCGGGGGAGCGGTGTGACGTTCAGTGGCCCGCGCTCTGGCCGCCGTCGATGTGCAGGGTCTCGCCCGTGACGAAGGTCGCGGCCTCCAGATAGCGAACCCCCTCGACAATGTCGGCGATGGAGCCCATCCGTCCCAGCGGATGCATCGCGGCCAGCGCGGCCGAATTGTCGTCGGCATGCATCGGGGCGGCGATCTGGCCGGGGGAGATGGTGTTGACGCGGATCCCGTCGCGCGCGTACTCGATCGCCAATGATCTCGTTACCGCATCCAGGCCTCCCTTGGTCAGGGCGGCCAACCCGGCGGGAATCTGCGAGCTGGCGTGTTCGACCAGCGTGGTCGTCACGTTGACCACGTGCCCGCCTTCGCCCTGGGACCAGCGGCGGGCCTAAAAAGGTGGGGTCGCGCTGGCTGATGTGGAAAACCCGGTGAGATTCACCGCGGTGACGAACTCGTAGTCCGCCGCGGTGTACTCGGTGAACGGCTTGGAGACGAAGACGCCGGCATTGTTGATCAGCGTGTCGACCCGGCCGAACCGCTCGACCGCCGTCGCCACGATCCGGTCGGCGGTCGCGGGTTCGGCGATGTCACCGGCGACGGCGGCCACGCCCGGGTCATCGGACGGTGCGATCGAGCGTGCGTTCGCCACCACCGCATAGCCGAGTCCGCGGTAGGCGTCGACCAGGGCGGCCCCCATCCCCTGCGAGGCACCGGTGATGAGCGCGACTTTTTGCGGTGTGCCCGGCGGCGAAGCTAAGGCATCGATCAACGGAGGCCTCCTCGGGTGTGCGAATTGCGGTCTCGCCCCCGACACTGTATTTGTGCAGGCGACCACACACCGCGGACCGGGCAACCGACAGCGAGTCCACTCGGGCCATGTCGTGAATGGCTTCGGGCGCAACGTCTTTCAGGAGGGCTCATGGAGTTTCTGGTCACCATGACCACGCACATTCCGGACGGAACGCCAACCGAGGCCGTCGACGAGATCCGGTCCCGGGAGGCCGCGCAGTCCCGCGAGCTGGCCAGGCAGGGGCACCTGCTGCGGTTGTGGCGTCCGCCGCTGCAACCGGGCGAATGGCGCACCCTCGGCCTGTTCGCCGCCACCGACGCCGCGGAACTCGAGGAGGTGCTCGCGTCGATGCCACTGCGCATCTGGCGCACCGACGAGGTCACGCCCCTGACCCCGCATCCCAACGACCCGGCGGACGATCGGGGATGAGTACCCCCCGGCCGGACGAACCCGGCGCGGGTCACAACAAGTAGGTCAGGCCCCATTCCTTTCCGCGGCGAGCCTGGCCGCGCTAACGCCGCGTCGCCGGATCGTATGTGTTTGACTCGCAACGGATTCAAAGCTTGCTCGGGCCTCAGCGTTGGCCGGCGATGCTAGATGGAGAAGTCCTCGCCGTGCCACACTCCGGCCTCCGGCGGGCGGATGACACGGCCATTCTGCGGGCCGTCGTTCAACGCCTCCAGCTTGGCCACCCTGGTGAGCAGGGACTGCAGGCTGACACCCACGAGGTCGGGCATCATCGAGTCGTCGGGGGTGCCCCGGCCGGCGCGGCTGATGACCTGCCCCGGGACTCCGACGACCACCGAGCTCGACGGCACCGGCTTGACCACCACGGCGTTGGCCCCGATCCGGCTGTCGTCGCCGATTTTGATCGCGCCGAGGACCTTGGCTCCGGCGCCGATGATTACGCGGTCGCCGACGGTCGGGTGGCGTTTCCCGGTGTCCGCGCCGCTGCCGCCGAGGGTGACGCCGTGATACAGCGTGACGTCGTCGCCCACCTCGGCCGTCTCCCCGATCACCACGCCGGTCGCGTGGTCGATGAACAGGCCGGAGCCGAGGACGGCACCCGGGTGGATGTCGACCCCGGTGAAAATACGGGTGAGTTCCCCGAACGTCCGCGCGGGCAGCCTGGCGCCGCGCTTCCACAGCCAGTGGCTGATCCGGTGGCCCCAGATGGCGTGCACGCCCGGGTAGGCGAAGATGACCTGCAACGTGGTGGGCTTGGCCGGGTCCCGCTCTTTGGCCGCCCGAATGTCGTTGCGTATCGCCGCGAGCATGGCTAATCGGCCAGGTCGGCGAACAGCGGTGTGCTCAGGTACCGCTCACCGAAGTCGGGGAGGATAACGACAACCAGCTTGCCGGCGTTCTCGGGTCGGCGGGCGACCTGCAGGGCGGCCACCACGGCCGCGCCCGCTGAGATGCCGACCAGGAGGCCCTCCTCTCGCGCCAACCGCCGGGCCAAATTGAGCGCGTCCTCGTTGCCGACGGTGATGATCTCGTCGACCAGGTCCAGCTCGAGCACGAGCGGGATGAATCCGGCGCCGATGCCCTGGATCGGGTGCGGGCCCTTCTGGCCTCCGGACAGGACCGGCGACGCGGCCGGCTCCACCGCCACGAACTGGGCCGACGGTTTGCGTTCCTTGATGACCTCGGCGACGCCGGTGAGGGTGCCGCCGGTGCCGATCCCGGACACGAAGATGTCGACGTTCCCGTCGGTGTCGCGCCACACCTCCTCCGCGGTGGTCTTGCGGTGGATCGCGGGGTTGGCTGGGTTCTCGAACTGCTGCGGCACGAAGTACCGCTGGTCGGACTTGGCCAGCTCCTCGGCCTTGGCGATGGCGCCCGGCATGCCGTCGGCGCCCGGCGTCAGGACGAGCTCGGCGCCCAGCGCGCGCAGCAGCATCCGCCGCTCGATACTCATCGTCTCGGGCATGGTCAGGACGCAGCGGTAGCCGCGTGCCGCGGCAACCATCGCCAGCGCGATGCCGGTGTTCCCGCTCGTCGGCTCCAGGATGATGGTGTCGGGCTTGATCAGGCCCGCCTGCTCGGCCGCGTCGATCATGGCTACCCCGATGCGGTCCTTCACGCTGTTCGCCGGGTTGAAGAATTCGAGCTTGGCGACGACGTCGGCGACTGCGCCTTCGGTGACGCGGCGCAGCCGGACCAGCGGCGTGTTTCCAATTAACTGCGTAACGTCCTCGGCGATCCTCATGAAACTTCCTTCGGCGTTATCGGTCCGGGTCGGTAGCGGGCTCGTCGGCCTGCCGGGTGATACGAATTTGATGGCTTTTATCTTCCTGACCTTGTGATTGCCCGTATCTTGGTGCCGCCCGCATCCGGGGGAAAGCACGAGGCTTGTGTTGAGCGTAGGAAGGCGTCAGGGGTTCAACAACAACAACGACAACAAGAGTCCACGGCGGGGCGGCGCTTAAGGACATGGCGCGGCAGAGTGGCCTGTTGCATAGCCCCACTATAGGACATCCGTGTATCGCGTCGGTTTGCCCGACCCCGCGCTTAACCCCTCTAACCGGGCTTTTCCCTCGCATGCGCGCGCGGGTAGCTGTTGAGTCGGCGGCCACTCGCAGCGCGACGGCATCGTTCCCACCGAGCCCGCTGTTCTGGCCGGGGTGGCGCCGACGGTTCCAGGCGGCGCCGAGTCCGCATGGCAGCCGGAGTGCCGCCTCAGGCGTCGTTGGTTGCCGACCTGCGCTGGTCTGGCGCGCCCCAGTCGCACTGTTGATGGTTGAGCACGAGGTGTTCGACGTCAACGCGGCACGGGGGCTTTCGGATCCGCAAGGAGACCGTCAACGGTACGCCGCTGATCTGTTTCGACAACGCCGCGACAATTCAGCAGCCGCAAGCGGTGATCGACCGGTCGTCTTACTTCTACGTCCACGAGAACTCCAACATCCGCGCCGCGCATGAGTTGGCGGCGACCGATCCCTGTGGACAGGCTCGCGACACAGTTCGGCGCTGCGAACGACGAAGAGATCGGCTATGTGCGCTGTGCCAGCAAGCCATCAAAATGGTGGCCCATGCCTGCTACGGCGAGCGTTTCGGACGGACGACGAGGTCGTCATGACCCGCTTGGAACATCACGCCAATATCGTCCCGTGGCAATTGCTTTCGCAGTTAACGGCCGCACTCTTGAAAGCCGCGCCAGCTGTCGACGCGGGCAACCCGCTGATGTCGGAATTCGACGATCCGCTGGGTCCAAGGACGAAGTTGATTGCGGCAAAGCGGGTTTCCAATGCGCTGGGCGTCGAGCCGGGCCACTGGGCGTGCTATTCGTATCGCCCGGCCCCGATCCGCTCGAGGTCGGTGAGGCGCTCAATGCCGATGGCATCGCCGTGCGCGCCGGCCATCACCGCGCGCAGCCAATTGCGCGTCGGCTGGACTTGGAAAGCCACCGTTCGCCGTTTTGCGTTCTACAACACGTTCGACGAGATCGATGTTTTCCTCAACGCGGTCCACCGGATTGCCGAGGGCGGCATAGGTGCCGGCTGAACTTAGCTAGATTTCTTCTGCTTGATTTCAAACCTCCGGCTTGCGTCGGATTGTCCTTAGGCTTCCGGAGTGTTTTCTATGCGCAATCCGGTGGGGTGGCTGGATCGCTCACTGAATGCCGCTAATCCTTTGCGGTGACAGCAATCACGACGTTTTTCATTTCATTCACGTAAACGGGGGCCGCATGAGCCGTATGGATGTATGCCCGATTCGGGGGACTGAAGAGACCACATGACCGCCAGCACGACCGTCGCAAGGCCCATGAACGCGCTGGGCCAGTTCTTTCTGCTCAGCATCGAATCGCTCGTTGCCGCGGTGCGAGGGCCGTGGGCGTGGCGCGAGCTTCTTGAGCAGATTTGGTTTGTCGCCCGGGTTTCGATCTTTCCGACGATCATGCTGTCGATTCCGTACACCGTGCTCATCGTGTTCGTCCTCAACATCCTGCTCGTCGAGATCGGTGCCGGGGATCTCTCGGGTGCCGGTGCGGCGCTGGCGTCGGTGACCCAGGTCGGACCGGTCGTCACCGCGATGGCCGTCGCCGGCGCCGGATCGACCGCGATGTGCGCCGACCTGGGGGCCCGCACCATCCGCGAGGAAATCGACGCCATGAAGGTGATCGGCGTCAATCCTGTTCAGGCCCTGGTGGTGCCGCGCATCATCGCGGCCACCTTTGTTGCGTTGCTGCTTTACTCGGTGGTCGCGGTGACGGGGCTGACGGGCAGCTACATCTTCGTCGTCTTCGTTCAGCACGTCACGCCGGGTGCGTTCATTGCAGGGATGACACTGCTCACGGGGCTTCCGCAGGTGGTGATTTCACTCATCAAGGCAACCCTTTTCGGATTGTCCGCCGGCCTGATCGCCTGCTACAAAGGCCTGTCGGTGGGCGGCGGCCCAACCGGTGTCGGCAATGCCGTGAACGAGACCGTGGTGTTCTCATTCATGGCCTTGTTCTTCATCAACATCGTGATCACCGCGCTCGGAGTGAAGGTGACCGCGAAATGAGCGAAGCCGCGCGCGAGCCGTCGTGGTTCGCCACATTTGGCCCGAGGCTGGTGGCTTCCACCCGAAAGCTGGGCGAACAGACCGAGTTCTACGGGAAATCGTTGGCCTCCACCGGTGATGCGGTACGACGCTACCCGGGAGAACTGCTGCGGCTGATCGCCGAGATGGGTATGGGAACGGGTGCGCTGGCGGTGATCGGGGGCACCGTGGGCATCATTGGCTTCCTCACTCTGACCACCGGTGCCCTAGTCGCGGTACAGGGCTACGACACCTTGTCCAACGTCGGAGTCGAGGCGCTGACTGGTTTTCTGTCGGCGTTCTTCAACGTTCGCATGATCGCGCCGTGCACGGCCGGGGTGGCATTGGCCGCCACCATCGGTGCCGGTGCGACGGCACAGCTGGGCGCGATGGCCATCAACGAGGAGATCGACGCGCTCGAAGTGATGGGTATCCGCGCGATCACCTATCTGGCGTCGACACGGATTATCGCCGGCGTCCTGGTCGTCATCCCGCTATACGCCGTCGCCGTGCTGATGTCGTTCTTCGCGTCCAAGTTCGGCACGTTATATATCTACGGCCAGTCACGTGGCGTATACGAGCATTACTTCTCCACGTTTTTGCGTCCCACGGATTTGTTGTGGTCGTTTTTGGCGGTGCTGGCGATGGCGACGGGCGTGATGGTCGTGCACACCTACTACGGTTTCACCGCGACAGGTGGTCCCGCCGGCGTGGGGGAGGCTGTCGGTCGTTCAGTGCGGTCATCGATGATCGTCACGGCCTTCGTGGCCCTGATGATTTCGCTGTCCGTCTATGGGCAGTCCGGCAACTTCAACCTGTCGGGATAACCGTATGAGCAACCACAGCAGCAGCGGACCCCGCAGGAGAAAAAAAGTCCGCACGAGCAAGATCGACCCGATCTGGTGGGCGCCGACGTTGTTCATCCTGGTTGCCGGTCTGGTCGCACTGACCGCGGGGGCGTTCTCCGGCAAATTCCAAGCATCCATCCCGCTCACGCTGGTGTCGGAACGGGCAGGACTGGTGATGGAACCCGGCGCCAAGGTGAAGTATCGGGGTGTGCAGGTCGGCCAGGTCGCTTCGATTGGCACGGATGTGAAAGCGGCTCAGCTGCAGCTGAAGATGGACCCAGGCCCATTCAAATATCTGCCGAGCAACCTCGAGGCCGAGATCAAATCGACCACCGCGTTCGGATCCAAGTACGTCGACCTGATCGCGCCCGACCATCCCAGCCCCACAGGGCTGAAGCCCGGCGCGGTGCTGCACTCCCGCAACGTCACCGTCGAAGTCAACACGGTTTTCGAGAATCTGCAGTCGGTGGTCCAGGCCCTCGACCCGGCGAAGCTGAACGCGATCCTGTCGGCCTTCTCAGAGTCGGTGCGCGGCAAGGGTGAACGGCTCGGCGAAGCGATCACCGACGCGAATAACCTGTTGCTGACCGTCAACCCCCGCATGGAGACCATCCACACCGACTGGCGGTTGTTCGGCAAGACGACGGCCGCCTATTCCAATGCGGCGCAGGATATCCTGTCGATCCTCGACTCGGCGGCAACCACCAGCAAGACGCTCACCGAAAACCAGCGGTCGCTCGACTCGCTGCTGCTGTCCGCGGCGGGCTTCAGCCAGACCGGCGTCAATGTCATCGGCCGGAACGAAGCCGACATCGTGCGGTCCTTCAACCTGCTCGATCCGACCACGGCCCTGCTGAACAAATACTCGCCGACCTTCACCTGCTTGTTTCAGGGTGCGCAATGGTATACCGACCACGGCGGCCGAGACGCGTTGGGCGGCAACGGTTACTCGGTGATCCTCGACGCCGCGCTGCTTTTCGGCGACGACCCATACCGATACCCCAGACACCTTCCGAAGGTCAACGCCACGGGTGGTCCGGGGGGCAAGCCCAGCTGTGGTTCGCTGCCCGACCCGAGTGCCAATTTCCCGGTGCGCGCGCTGGTCACCGACACCGGTTGGGGCGCCGCTCCCGACGAGATCCGCACTAATGTGGCCGCCGGCAATCCGTGGTGGGCCAACTGGTTCCCGACCACCAAGAACCCCCCCGAACCGCCCCACTACTGGTACCGCGGGGGGCGGCCGCCGCCATGAGTACGAGTGGAAGGCCCGCCATTTGGAAAATCTGGTCGCGTGTCGCGCTGTTCACGGCGGTCTGCCTGGTGTTCACGTTTTCGCTGATCGCCGTGTTCGGACAGTTGCGTTTCGAGGACCGCACCGGTTATCAGGCGGTCTTCACGAACATCTCCGGCCTGAAGTCGGGCAACTTTGTGCGGATCGCCGGGGTCGAGGTCGGCAAGGTCGGCGACCTCACCCTGCATCGTGACGGCACGGTCACCGTCGGCTTCTCGGTGGACAAAGGGGTGCGACTGGCCGAGGGCACCAGAGCCGTCGTGCGCTACGAAAACTTGATCGGTGACCGCTATCTCGCGCTCGAAGAGGGCCCAGGATCCCCACGCCGGCTGCCGTCGGGTGCGACGATTCCGCTGGCGAGGACGTCGCCCGCCCTGGACGTCGATGCGCTGATCGGAGGCTTCCGGCCCCTGTTCCGCGCGCTGGATCCCGACCAGGTCAACGCCCTGTCCGGTGAGTTGCTGCGGATTTTTCAGGGCCAGGGCGGCACTCTCGCCTCGGTGCTGGCGCAGACCTCGATGCTGACCTCGACTCTGGCTGGTCGAAGCGAGCTGATCGGTGAGCTGATCACCAACTTGAACACCGTGCTGCACACCTTCGCCACGCGCGACCGCGAATTCTCCGACGGCTTGGACAAGCTGTCCCAGTTCGTGAACGGCTTGGCGCAGCGCAAGGAGGACATCTCCACCGGGCTGGCCTACATCAACGCCGCGGCCGGATCGGTCGCCGACCTGCTTGTCCAGGCCCGCCAGCCGATCAAGGACGTGGTGCATGAGACCGACCGCATGTCCGGGCAGGTGCTGTCGGACCGCGACTATGTCGACAACATGCTCAAGCAGCTCCCCGACATCTACCAGGTGCTGTCCCGGCAGGGCCTGAACGGCGACTACTTCGGCTTCTATTTCTGCGAGGTGTTGCTCAAGCTCAACGGCAAAGGGGGCAACCCGATCTTCGTCAAACTGCTCGGTCAGCCCAGCGGGCGGTGCACGCCGCAATGAAGTTACCCAAGATAAAACCGCTCGGGCGGCGGAGCCCTCTCATGGTCGGAGTGATGGGCAGCGCGATTCTCCTCTGCGTGACCGTCGCCGCCTTCCAGTACGACAAGTTGCCATTCGTCAAGAACACCAACGACTATGCGGCCTACTTCTCCGAAGCCGGCGGCATCAAACCCGGTAATTCGGTGCGGGTTTCCGGGATGGGCGTCGGCAGGGTCTCAGACATCCGCCTGGAGGGCACCAAGGTCCGGGTCGGCTTCACCGTCCGCAAAGCCGTCGAGCTGGGCGACCGCACGGAGGCGGCGATCAAGACCGAGACAGTTCTGGGCAGCAAGATGCTCGAGCTCACCTCGCGCGGCGAAGGAAAGCTGAGCGGCCCCATTCCGCTGGAACGTACCCACTCGCCCTATGACCTTCCCGATGCGCTGGGTGACCTGACCACGACGATCAGTGGGCTCGATACCGCCCAATTGTCCTCGGCCCTAACGACCTTGGCCAACACGTTCAAGGAGACTCCGTCGGATCTCAAACCCGCGCTGCAGGGCGTGGCCCGGTTCTCCGAGACCCTCAACAATCGCGACGCGCAGCTGCGCAACCTGTTGTGGAATGCCAACAAGGTCTCGGGGGTGCTCGGCCGGCGCAGCCAGCAGATCGCCACCCTGGTGGCCGATTCCAACGCGCTGCTGGCGGCGCTGCTGGACGAACGGGATTCGCTGGACGCGCTGATGAACAACCTCACAGCGGTTTCGCACCAGATTTCGGGGCTGGTCAATGACAACCGGACTCAACTCAAGCCGGCCCTCGACAAGCTCAACGGGGTGCTCGAGGTCCTCGACAACCGCAAGGAAGATCTGCAGAAGACCCTGCCGAAGTTCAAGCGATACGCAATGTCGTTCGGCGAATGCCTCGGCTCCGGGCCGTTTTTCAAGGCCTACGTGGCTAACCTGATCCCCGGGCAGATAAGCGGGCCGACGATCGACGCGCGAATGTATGACCGGCTTTTGGACCCCAACCAGGGGCTGCCGTCGCAGTCGGTGGACCCGCCGACCGGCACCCCGCCCGTGCCGGCGGAGAACGCACCGCACCCGATCTGGTCCCAGCCGCCCTCCCCGGGACCCGCGCCGGGCCCACCGCCTGAGCCCGGACCCGCACCCGCACCCGCCGAGGCGGGGGGAGAGTGATGAGTCGGCGCATCCTCCGGACAGTGACCGGCATCAGCCTGGTCGCGACGCTCGTCGTCGCTTCGCTTTTCGTCGGCACCAAGCTGTTGAAGAAAGTTGAAAAGAACACCTACACCGCATATTTCGCGGAGGCCAACGGTCTGTTCATAGGCGATGAGGTCCGGATCCTCGGCGTCGCTGTCGGCGTGGTGGACAAGATCGAGCCGCAGCCCAACAGCTCCAAGGTGACATTCTCCGTGGACAAGCAGTATGCGGTCCCGGCCGATGCCCGCGCAGCGATCCTGTCGCCGTCGCTGGTGACCTCTCGAGCGATCCAGCTCGTCCCGGCGTACTCCGGTGGACCCAAGTTGAGCCCCGGCGCATCGATCCCGCTGAGCCGCACCGCGGTTCCCGTCGAATGGGACGACTTTCGCAGGCAGCTGGAGAAGCTGACCGACGCGCTGCAGCCCACCGCTCCGGGCGGCGTGAACTCGGTCGGCGAGTTCATCAACTCGGCCGCCGACAACTTGCGCGGCGAGGGCGACACCGCCCGCGACACCGTAATCAAGCTCTCCGAGGCGATTTCGGCGCTGGGCGATCACGCCGACGACATCTTCAGCACCGTGCGCAATCTGCAGCTGCTGGTGTCGGCGCTGTACTCCAGCAGCGATCTGCTGGCCTCGTTCAACCAGAACCTGGCCAGCGTGACGACGGTGCTGTCGAACACACCCAACGAGGTGGCCAGTGCGGTGAAGGGGCTCGACGGGGCGCTCACGGATCTGCGCGACTTTCTCGCCGAGAACCGGGAAGCGATCGGCGTCACGTCCGACCGGCTGGGTTCCATCACCACAGCCCTGAATGACAGCCGCGGGGACATCAAACAGATCCTGCACATCGCCCCCACCGTGTTCCAGAATTTCCTGAACATCTACCAGCCGGCCCAGAGCGCCATGAGCGGCATCATCGCGTTGAACAACTTCGCCGACATCCCGCAATGGATCTGCAGCTCGATCGAAGCGGCCTCCCGGCTGCGCCTGGACCGCGTTTCGAAGCTTTGCCTGCAGTACATCAACCCGATCATCAAAAACCGCATCTACAACTACATTCCGGCGGGTCTCAACCCGTTCGTCGGGACGCAGGCCCGGCCGAACGAAATCACGTACAGCGAGGACTGGCTGCGGCCCGGCTACACGCCCCCGCAACCGGCTCCGCCGCCCGACGCGGCCCCGCCACCCGATGCGCCGCAGCCGGCGCCTCCTGCGCAGCCCGTGCCGCCTGAGCAGCCGGCGCCTGCCGAACAGCCGCAACCCGCCGAGGGGCCGCCGCCGAACGGCACGGTCAACTCGACGCAAGTGCTGCGGGACCTGATGCTTCCGACGGGAACATCATGAGGCGCGCGGTAGCCGCGGCGCTCTGCGGTGTGTGCGTGGCCGCCGTTTCGGCTTGTGGGTGGAAGGGCCTGAATTCGTTCACGCTGCCCGGCACCGCCGGTGGGGGGCCGGGTTCCTACATCGATCCAGGCGCAAATGCCCGACGTCGTGACCATTCAGGAGAACACCCGGGTTCGGGTCGACGACGTCAACGTCGGCAACGTCACCAAGATCGAGCTCCAAGACTGGCACGCACTGGTCACCATGCGCATCAACGGCGACGTGCACCTGCCGGCCAATTCGACGGTGAAGCTCGGACAGACCAGCCTGCTCGGCTCGATGCACATCGAACTTGCGCCGCCCAAGGACGAGCCGCCCGCGGGCCAATTGAAGAACGGGTCCGTCATCCCGTTGTCCCGCGCGAGCATGTATCCGACCACCGAGCAGACCTTGGCGTCGGTCGCGATCCTGCTCAACGGCGGCGGACTGGGTCAGCTGCAGGAAATCACCCAGGCGCTCGCCAAGGCATTCGCCGGCCGCGAAAACGACATGCGCAGCCTGCTAAGCCAGCTCGACCATTTCATCGCCAGCACCAACGCCCAGACCGACGACATCATCTCGGCCGCCGAGAATCTCAACTCGTTGGCAGGCCAGGTGGCCGTCAAAGATTCCGTCGTCGACAAGGCGTTGATGACCGTGCCGAAAGCGCTTGCGGTGCTGGCCGATGAGCGCACCAAGATCGCCGATGCCATCGATCAGCTCGGCAAGTTCAGCGCGATCGCGGCCGACACCATCCATCAGAGCAAGGAATCTCTGGTGAACAACCTGCGCAACATCGCGCCGGTGCTGCGGTCGCTTGCCGACGCCGGGCCGTCGCTCACCAGGGGCCTGGACGGCCTCTTGGCCTACCCGTGGCCGGCGTCCACCGTGCGGAACTGGTTCCGCGGCGACTACGCCAACCTCACCCTGGTGGTCGACTTGACGTTGAGCCGCATCGACCAAGGGCTTTTCACCGGCTCACGGTGGGAAGGCAATCTCACCCAGCTCGAACTGCAGTGGGGACGCACGATTGGCATGCAGCCGAGCCCGGTGACGGGAGGCAACCCCCTGACCTATCCGTACCACTTCGGGGGATACTGAATGCTGCGCCTGAACCGCCGCACGTGGATCCAGTTGTCGATCTTGACGCTGGTGACCGTGGTGTCCTGTGGCGCAATGGCGTTCAACTTCATGAAGCTGCCCGCGACGTTGTTCGGGATCGGCGAGTACAACGTCGCGGTCGACCTGCCTCAGTCGGGCGGGCTTTACCAAACTTCGGTGGTGACCTATCGCGGCACCGATGTGGGCCAGGTCAAGTCGGTCGAGGTCACCGCCACCGGGGTGCGTGCGGTGCTTGCGATGAGATCCGGGGTCAAGGTGCCCTCCGACGTCCAGGCATCGGTGCACAGCCGCTCGGCAATCGGCGAACAATACATCGAACTGACCCCGCAGCCGGGCAAGGATGGAGAACATTCCCGGACGCTGCGCGCCGGCGACGTCATCCCCGCCGGCCGCGTCGACGTGCCCGTCGACATCGGACACCTGCTCGACCTGACCAACCGTGCGCTGCAGGCGATCCCGCGTGACAACCTGCGAACCGTGATCGACGAGTCCAACCGCGCGGTGAGCGGCCTCGGGCCGGAGTTGTCGCGGATCGTCGATGGGTCGACCGCCCTTGCCATTGCCGGAGGCCGGACCGCCGACCCGCTCGCGGCCCTGATCGACCAGTCCCCGGCGGTGCTCAACTCCCAGGTGCAAACGTCGGACGCCATCGCCACGTGGGCCAATCGAACCGCAGCCATCACGGCACAGTTCAAGGCGCAGGAAGCGGCGCTGCGAGATCTGTTGACGCAGGGCACTTCCGGGGTGGAGGAAGGTCGCGCGCTGTTCGACCGGGTCGCGCCTGCGGTTCCTGTCCTGTTCGCCAACCTGGTGAGCCTCGGCGACATCGCCGTCGTCTACCGCCACGACATCGAACAGCTGCTGGTGCTGTTCCCGCAAGGGATCGCGGCCATGGCGGCAATCGTCGTGCCCAGCTCCAGCACCAAGCAGGAGTACCGGGGTGCCCAGTTGGACTTCAACCTCAACATCAACCTGCCCCCGCCGTGCACGACCGGGTACCTGCCGCCGACGCAGCGCCGCTCACCGGCCAGCGTCGACGCCCCGGACCGCCCCGCCGCAGACCTGTTTTGCCGAGTGCCACAGGACTCGGAGTTCAATGTCCGTGGGGTACGCAACATTCCGTGTGAGGCAAAGCCAGGGAAGCGTGCCCCCACGGTCGAGCTGTGCGAGAGCGACGAGGAGTACGTGCCCCTCAACGACGGCTACAACTGGAAGGGAGATCCCAACGCCACCTACAGCGGACAGGGCGTTCCGATGTATCCGCCGGGCCAAGACCCGCGGCTGCCACCGCCGCGCGGCACCGCGCCCCCGGCTGCGTCGCCGCCTCCGCTCGCCGTCGCGACCTATGACCCCGCCACCGGCGACTACACAGGGCCCGATGGACGCCGCTACACCGAGGCCGACTTGGCGCACCCGCGCGCCAAGAACTGGCAGTCACTTCTGGTCCCGGCGCCGTAAGCAATCGAAGGAGCAACATGGCCGAAGAGGCTAAAGAACCCGAGACCCCCGATGTCGAAGACCGCGAGCACCAAGACGAGGCCGCCGACTTAGCCGAGGTCGGCCAGATCGATGATGTCGACGAAATCGATGAGGAAACAACCCAATCCGAGAAGCGGCTGGCGCGCTGGCGGCGCCGGGCCACCCCTCGGCTCTCGCGCGGGGCAGCGGCATTGGTGGCCGGCGTCGCCGTCGTGGCGGCGCTGGCCGGATTGGCCGGCTGGCTGGGCTACCGGGCCTATGAAAAGCACGAGGCGAACACCAAGCGCGACTTATTCGTTCAGGTCGCTCGCCAGGGCGCGGTGAATCTCACAACGATCAACTGCACCGAGGTCGATGCCGACGTGCAACGGATTATCGATTTGTCCACCGGAGCTTTCCGTGACGACTTCGAGCAACGGTCCAAGCCGTTCATGGAGGTCGTCAAGGCAGCGCAGTCGAAATCAGAAGGCATCGTTACCGACGCCGGCCTGGAATCTCAGCGGGGCGACTCGGCCCAGGTGCTGGTAGCGGTTGCGGTCAAGTCCGGGACCGCTGGCGGCGAGGAGGCGCCGCGGGAATGGCGCATGCGAATCGAGGTTCGGTCGGTCGGCGATGACGCCAAGGTGTCGAATGTGGTGTTCGTGCCATGACGACACTCCGCGACAACATCGAGACCGCGGCTGCGGGCGATAAGGAGACGGTCAATGCTGACGCAGAAGATTCGGCTGAGGCGATGTCGGAAGAGTTAGAGCCTACCGCCGAAGACCAGGCAGCGCAGGAGGATTCGGAGGCCGCCAACGCAGACGAGGCCTCCGATGGCGAGCCCGACAGCGGGCCGGAAAAGCGAGCCGTCGAGTGGTCGCGCGTGCTGGCTCATGGTGTCCTGCCCGCGATCGCGCTGCTGCTGGCGCTGGGAGCGGGCTACTTCAAGTGGGTGGTCGGGTCGGCCGACGACCTTGCGCGAGCCCGTACCGAATCGGTGCGGGTTGCCGGCGAAGACACGGTGGTCCTGTTGTCCTACAAGGCGGATTCGGTAGAAAAGGACCTCGCCGCGGCGCGCGAACGGTTGACCGGTGAGTTCAAGGATGCCTACACCGAGCTGACCCGCCAGGTCGTCATTCCGGGCGCGAAAGAAAAGCACATCTCGTCGGTGGCCAAAGTCAATGCGGCAGCTTCGGTCTCGGCGACCGCCAACCACGCCGTGGTGCTGCTGTTCGTCGACCAAACCGTGACCATCGGGGCCGGCGCTCCCACGGATACCCAGCCCGTCGTTCGGGTGACGCTGGACAAGGTCAACGGCCGGTGGCTGGTTTCGCGTTTCGACCCGGTGTGATGCGGGGGAACGACATGTTCGTGCGGGTACGCCCATGGATGGCCCGTAGCGTCCGGATGGCGCCCGTTGCCGTAATCGCAGCGGGGGCGGCAGCATTGATGGCCCCCGCCGCGCATGCCGATAACAAGCGGCTCAACAGCGCTGTCGTCTCCGCCGTCTACACCCTGCAGCGCCAGGCGGGCTGCACGAACGACGTCATCAGGAACAACGCGCTGACCCTTGCCGCCGAATGGCACGCGGAAGACATGATCAACAACCGGAACATCAACGACGACACCGGATCCGATGGCTCAACGCCGCAGGACCGCGCCAACGCGGCCGGATTCCACGGCAGGGCTGCCGAAACGGTGGCGATCAACCCCGCGATGTCAATCAGCAGCCTGGAACTGGTCAACCAGTGGTACTACAACCCCGACGACATGGCGATCATCCGCGACTGCGCCAACACCAACATCGGGGTGTGGTCGGACAACAGCCTGGACCGCACCGTCGTCGTTGCCGTCTACGGCCAGCCGGACGCGCCCAGGCGGTAGGCCCCGCTCGACGCGAATCTTCGCCGTAGGCGAGCCGAACGTGGAGTTGTTGGGCCAAAACGGCGTGATTTCGCCCAACAAGTCGACGTTCGGCACCGCTAATCGTAGACCGGCGCCCACATCGTGTCGGCGACGGCCCGCGCGACGTCCCCGTGCGTCCTGGTGGCCACCCCGTCCTCGACGGCGGCGTGATAGACGGCCTCCGCGACCGCCGCCGAGATCTCCCGCAGGTTCTGCACATCGGGCAAAAGCGAGTCCCCGGGACTAGTCGGGCTGGCTTGCCGCACAACGGCTTTCGCTGCCGCGTGCAGCATGCCCGGGGTGACCGTCCTGGCTCGGGCGACGATGATGCCCAGCCCGATGCCCGGGAATACCAGCACGTTGTTCGCCTGGCCGATGGTGTAGGCGGTGCCGTCGTATTCGATCGGGGCGACCGGGCTGCCGGTCGTGATCAGCGCCTTGCCGTTGGACCACTGCAGCACGTCGGCCGGCATGGCCTCCATGCGTGAGGTCGGGTTGGACAGGGGGAAGATCATCGGCCGTTCGCAGGATCCGGTCATCGCCTCGACGACCTCCTGGGTGAACGCGCCGAAAACCGCTGAGGAGCCCAACAAAATGGACGGTGACGCGAGCTTGATCGCGTCCACCAATCCCACTCGCTGCCCGGCGGCCACACGGAGCTGGTCGCGCTTCTTGGCGTACGGCACCTGGAACTCGCGCAGGTCGTCCATGTCGTCGAACAGCAGGCCTTGCCTGTCGATTGGCCAGATCTGCGACGTCGCCTGTTCGACGGTGGCGCCGTCGGCGACCATCGCGTCACGGATTTGGTCGGCGACCCCGATACCGGCCGTGCCGGCTCCGAAGACGATCGTTTTCTGGTCACGCAGTGGGATTCCGGTGACGTGGCATCCGCCGTACACGGCGGCCACCACCACCGCGCCGGTGCCCTGGATGTCGTCGTTGAAGACGCAGTACTCGTCGCCGTAGGTCTGCAAGATGTTCCGCGCGTTGACCGGCCCGAAGTCTTCGAAATGCAGGATCGCATGCGGGAATAGCCGGTGGGCGGTTTCGATGTAGCGCTTGATGAACGCGTCGTACTCCTCGCCGCGGCGCCGCGCGTGGCGGTTGCCCAGATAAAACGGGTCCTGCAGCAGCTGTTCGTTGTCGGTGCCGACATCGAGCGACACCGCGATGCAGAGGCGGGGATCGATCCCGCCGCCCGCGGTGTAGAGCGCCAACTTGCCCACGGCGATTTGGATGCCGCCCACGCCCCAGTCACCGATTCCCAGGATGGCTTCGGCGTCGGTGCACAGGATCAGGTCCACGTCGTCGGGCTCCAGGCCGAAAGTGTCGAAGGCCTCGGCGATCTCGTCCGGCTCGTCGATGCTCAGAAAAAGTCCCCGCTGCCCGCGGTATTCATCGGAGAAGCGCTGAATGGCCTCACCCACGGTGGGCGTGTACACCACCGGCATCAGCTCGGGCAGATGGTCCTCCAGCACCCTGAAGTACAGCAGCTCGTGGCGGTAGTGCAGCTGCTCGAGCAGCAGGTTACGGCCCAGATCCGTAGCGAGGCTCTGCAGTTGATGCCACACACGGTCGGCTTGCTCGTCGAGGGTGAGTACCGCGGACGGAAGCCGGCCGGTCAGCCCCAGCCGTCGCCGCTGCTCGTGGGTGAATCCGACCCCACGGTTCAAACTCGGCGCGGACAGTGCCAGCGGAATCCGCGGCGTGTGGGGATCGCTCATCACAACCTCCGTCGGGTGACTTGGCCAATCAAGTCACCGTAGCGAAGACGGTGGTGAACGCAGGCTGAAGAACGTTCAAAGAACCTAGGCGGGCACCGTCTGGTCCGCTGGTTTGGCGTCGGACGTCGCACCATGTTTTTCAAACCTTTTATCAGCGCACGTCGACCCGGACCTTGGCCCAGGAATTGTTCGCATATCCCTTCGGATTCCACAGCGCGGCGGGCGACTCCGGTTGGCTCGCACCCGTGCTATCCCAGGCCCGCGCGGTGATAGTCAGCGGTCCACGCTGTGCCTCGATCGTCAGGGTCCAGGCCTGCCACGCCCACAGGCTGAGCTCGTTCCCGAGTTCGGCCTGCCGCCAGCTGCGCCCGCCGTCGAGGGACACGTCCACGCGGGTGACCCGGCGATCGTCGCCCGCGAAGGCGTATCCGCTGATTTTCAGCGCGCCGGCCGCGACGGTGGCCGAGTCGTCGGGCTCGAGGATGTCGCAATTCAGCGCGACCGACGACAGCGGGAAGCCGGTATGGGGCTCGGCGGTGTCCGGGTCCACGTCGGCAGCCATGATGTGGTACGCGGTGCTCTGAAAGTAGTTGTCCGACGGGGCATTCTGCACGTTGATCGCCGACACCCATTTGACGCTGCGGGCACCGATGTACCCAGGCACCACCACCCGCACCGGAGCGCCATGCAGGCGTGGCAGCGATTCCGAATTCATCCGCCAGCTCAGCAGCACCTCGTCGGACATGGCCTTGGTCAGCGGGATGGAACTTCCGTAGGGCTGTGGCGGTGTGGCCAGCTCCGACACGTCGGGCGCGGCGAAGGCGACGTGCAGGTCATCGCACCGGCGCACGCCGGCCTCGGTCAGGACATCGGCGAGGCGCACCCCGTGCCACTCGGCGGTGGAAGTCGCCCCGGGCCCCCAGGGGTCCTCGCCGGCGATCGGTCGAACTTCGTTGAAACCCGCCCGGCGGTTACCCGCGCACTGCAGCGTCGCCACCACGTTGTGCGGGGAAAACCCTGTCGTGAGGTCGGCGAAATCCAGCGACAGCGGCCGGTCGACGAGGCCGCTGATCGTCAGTCGCCAGTCCTGGGTTCGGATATCGGGTATCGGGCCGTGATTGCGGGCGTAGAACGCGTCTATCGGGGTGATGTCGCCCAGTGCCAACGCCGTCCGGGTGGACTCGGCATTGAACGGCGAATCCCCGTGGACGATCATGTCGGCGCGTTTGCCCCAGTTTGTCGCGCTCATCTCCCCAATGTAATCGCCGCGACAATTCCCACCTCGGTGATTTGTTCCCCTGCGGGTGAGAACGTCGAGGGGTACATTGCACCCCTGCGCGGGATCGCTATCGACTTTGAACGGACTCGGCCGTGTCCGGGTCGAGGGTCCCGCCTTCGGCGGCGCCTTCGCAGACGCACGGCTGCGCGCCGTCGTGCAACAACCGCCACAGCTGGCTTCCCTGCTTGCGCATCAAGTGCTGCACGTAGACCTTGTCGCGCTGCTCCCGCGAGAACGCGAAGTCCAAGTTGATGGGCAGCCCGGCCCATTCGACCTGGTCGGGCGCCGACGCCCGGTCATGGGCACGGTCTCCATTCGCGGCGCCCTGCTGCCGCCGACACTGCCGTGGGCAGTCGGTCTTCTTGACCCGTTCGGGCCCCTCACACTCCCGAGCCACGCCTATGTCACTCCTTCAGGTGCGCGACCTAATGAGTGAATGGTGCGACAGGGATGTTTCAGCGGCGGGTGTGCGACGTTTCCGTCGCATTACGGCCTTTCCCGCGCCCGGGGAAACGTTCTAGTAGACGTCGCGGTGGTAGCGCTTGTCGGTGCTCAACGACTGGACGTAGGCCGTCGCCGCGTCCTGGTCGAGGTTGCCGTGCTCGGCCGCGATTTCGCAGAGCGCGCGATCGACGTCCTTGGCCATGGGGTCGGCGTTACCGCACACGTACAGTTGCGCACCATCCTGCAACCAGCGCCACAGCTGGGCCCCGCGTTTGCGCATCAGGTGCTGCACATAAACCTTGTCGCGCTGGTCCCGGGAGAACGCCAGGTCCAGCTCGGTAAGCAACCCGTCGGCATGCATCTGCTCGATCTCGTCGCGGTAGTAATAGTCGGTGGCGGCGTGCTGTTCGCCGAAGAACAGCCAGTTGGGCCCGGTGTGACCGAGCGCGCGACGTTCCTGCAGAAAGCCGCGGAAGGGTGCGATGCCGGTGCCCGGACCGACCATGATCATCGGCGTGTGCCGGTCGCTGGGGGGCCGGAAATTGCTCGATGGCCGCACATAGACGGCAACGCGATCGCCGGGGGAGCGGTCGGCAAGGTAGGTCGAACACACCCCGCGGCGTGGGACGCCCTGGAAGTTGTACCGCACCGGCGAGACTGTCAGGTGAACTTCCCCCGGGCACTCTTTGGGGCTCGACGAGATCGAGTACAGCCGCGGCTGAAGGCGTTTGAGGACCCTCAGCCACTCGTGGGCCGATGCGGAGACCGGCAGCTGCGCCAGCAGGTCGATGGACTGGCGCCCCCATGCCCAATCGCTGAGCGCGGCCTTGTTTTCCGGCTTCAGCAGATCGGCGAGTATCGGGTTGCCGCTGCGCTCCTGCACGAAGCGCACCAGGTCCCGGCTGATGTGGGCGATCTCGTATCGCTCGGTAAGAGCGTCGCGCAGCGACATTGATGTCATCAGACCATGCTCGCCGACCTCGACCGGGGTCTGCGCGTCCAGTCCGGTGACGGACAGCCATTCGTCGACCAGCCGGTCGCTGTTGCGCGGCCACACCCCGAGCGCGTCACCTGCCTCGTAGCTGATCGTGTCTTTGGGCAGCCGAAATACCAACTGCCGCACATCCTTTGCCGATTGCGGCCGGCCCAGCTTGATGTTGCGGGCCATGTCGGTGATCAGGGGATGCTTCTTGGTGTACCCGACCGCTGCGGACCCGTTGGCCGGCCGAGTTGGCGCGGCAACCGCGAAGGTGGCCGCCGGCGCGCCGCCGTCCCGGCCGACCGGCGCCGGCTTGGGGGCCAGCGCCTGCATCACCCCGCCCAACCACTTGGCCGCGGCGTCTTCGTAGTCGGGTTCGCAGTCGACCCGGTCGACGATGCGGGTCGCTCCCAGCTCGGCGAGGCGCTCGTCGAGTTTGCGCCCATGACCGCAGAAATCGTCGTAGTTGGAGTCGCCCAGCGCGAGAACGGCGTAGCGGGTGTCGGTGAATCGTGGTGCGCTGTCGGAGGTTAGCGCCCGCCACAGCCCGGCGCCGTTGTCCGGCGGTTCGCCGCCACCGGTGGTGCTGGTGATCAGCAGCACTTCCCGCGTCGTCGGTAGTTTCGACAACGGGAAGTCGTCCATGCTGTGCAACGCGACCGGCAAGTCGGCCTCGCCCAATTGCGCGGCGAGATCGGCGGCGAGCTCCTCCGCGTTCCCCGTCTGCGAGGCCCACAACACGACGAGCGGTGCCCGCTCGGGTGCCGGGTTGGGGGCGCGGGTCTCGATCGGTGGTTCCTCGACGGCCGGCACCGCCGTCGATTCGGGTGTTTCGGTGCGCGCGAAGAGTCCGGCGAGCAGACCGTCGACCCACAGCCGGGTGCTGGAATCGAACGGGGCGCTCTGGGGCAGGGTGGGCACCCCGGCCGCGCGCCGGCCGGCGTCCGACCGCAGCCCGTTTATCAGCCCCGCGAGGTAGGAGCGGCCGAGCGGACCGAACTGGGGCGCAGGTTCGATCGCCACCCCGAGGAGTTCGGCGAACGCATCGACGCGGGCGAGGCTGATTGCCTCGGCTTCGTCGCGGCGATCGTGGGCCGGCGTTTCGGCGATCGGCGCATCGGTGGTCGAATCACTTTGGGCGACAGCGACCTTCGTGAGGGTGACCGCGCACGCCTTGAATTCCGGTTGGTGAGAAAGCGGGTCGACGGCGTCGTTGGTGACGGCGTTGATCGACAGGTATTCGCCGAAGACGTCGTTCCAGTGGAAGGGCGCAAAACAGTTGCCGGGCCGCACCCGGTCGGTGACCACGGCGGGCAGTACGGCCCGCCCGCGGCGGGAAGCGATTTCGACCGAGTCGTCGTCGGAGATCTGCAGCCGGGCGGCGTCGTCGGGGTGCATTTCGACGAACGGTTTTGGGTTGAGCTTGTTGAGCTTGGCGACCTTTCCGGTCTTGGTCATCGTGTGCCATTGGTGCGCCAGGCGCCCGGTGTTCAGCAGGAACGGGAAGTCGTCGTCGGGCATTTCCTCGGGCAGCAGATGGGGGCGGGCGAAGAACACCGCACGGCCGCTCGGGGTCGGGAAGGCAAGCCGCGGCACGCTGCCGTCCTCGCGGACCAACCGGGTCTGGCTGACGCCGTCGTTGAGGTAGCGGATCGGGTTGCGGTCGCCGGTGCCCTCGGGCGGGCAGGGCCACTGCAGCGGCGTCTGCCGCAACCGGTCGTAGCTGGCCCCGCGCAGGTCGTAGCCCGTCGCGGGGTTCCAGAACCGTTTGATCTCGTCGAAGACTTCCTCCGCGGACCCGTAGCTGAATGACTCCGAAAAGCCCATCGCGCTGGCGATCCGGGCGATGATCTGCCAATCCGGCAGCGCCTGGCCCGGCGCCCTGACCGCCGGCTGGAACAGGGTCAAATTGCGCTCGGAGTTGACCATCACCCCCTCCGACTCCGTCCACAACGCGGCCGGCAGCAATACGTCGGCATACTCGTTGGTCTCGGTCTCGAGAAACGCGTCCTGGGTGATCACCAGTTCGGCGCGCTCCAAGCCGCCCAGGGCCGTCTTCCGATTGGCGACGCTGGCAACGGGATTGGTGCAGACGATCCAGCACGCCTTGATCTGGCCCTCGGCCATGCTCGAGAACATGTCGATGGTGCCGGCGCCGACCTCGGTGCGCAAAGACCCGCGGGGAATGCCCCATTGGTCCTCGACGTAAGCGCGGTCGTCCGCCGATGCCAGCGACCGCTGACCCGGCAAACCCGGTCCCATGTAACCCATTTCGCGGCCGCCCATCGCATTGGGCTGACCGGTGAGCGAGAAGGGACCGCTGCCGGGTTTGCAGATCGCGCCGGTGGCCAGGTGCAGGTTGCAAATGGCGTTGGTGTTCCAGGTGCCGTGGGTGCTCTGGTTGAGTCCCATTGTCCAGCAGCTCATCCAGTTCGCCGCCTCGCCGATCCAGCGGGCCGCCGTGCGGATGTCGTCGGCCGGGATGCCGGTGATTTCGCCGACCGCTTCGGGGGTGAACTGCTGCAGGAAACCGGGCATCATCTCCCAGCCCTCGGTGAATTCGGAGATGAAATGCGGGTCGATGTGGCCGTAGTCGACGATCAGGTGCAGCAGCCCGTTGAGCAGCGCGAGATCCGTCCCCGGGGCGATCTGCAGGAACAGGTCGGCCTTCTCCGCGGTCGCGGTGCGGCGCGGGTCCACCACGATCAGCTTGGCGCCGGCCTTGACACGATCCATCATGCGCAGGAACAGGATCGGATGGCAGTCGGCCATGTTGGAGCCGATGACGAGGAACGCGTCGGCCTGGTCGAAGTCCTGGTACGAGCCGGGCGGTCCGTCGGCGCCCAGGGACAGCTTGTAGCCGGAACCGGCGCTGGCCATGCACAGTCGCGAGTTCGACTCGATCTGGTTGGTGCCGATGAACCCTTTTGTCAGCTTGTTCGCCAGATACTGCGCCTCGATGGACATCTGGCCCGACACATACATCGCGAAGGAGTCCGGGCCGTGTTGGTCGATGATCGCCCGTAACCCCTTCGCGCACTGGGCGATCGCGGTGTCCATGTCGATCGGCTCGAGCGGTTCGCCACGGTCGTCCCGCGCGTATGCCGAATCCACCCGGCCCGGTGCGGCGAGCATGTCCGCGGTCGTCGCGCCTTTGGTGCACAGCCGCCCGAAGTTGGCCGGGTGGCTTTTGTTTCCAACGGTTTTCGTAATGTGACGACGGTCGCTCTCCGGACCCGCTGTGAGCTGCAGCACCATGCCGCAGCCCACGCCGCAGTAGGCGCACATGCTGTTCACGGCGTCCGCACGGGCGCCACGGGGCTCTTTGCCCACGCCTACTTACCTCCCCTCGAGTGCGCAAGGGCCTATGCGCAAAATCGTGCGACAAGGATGTTTCGGCATCGGGCATCCGATGTTTCCGCCGTTTTACGGCTTGCTCTCACCGGATCCGGGTTGATGTGTGAAGTCTCCGGAAAACCCGCAGCCGAACGGGTAACCGCAGGTCAGCGTCGATCTGCGACGTCGCCCAGATTACCCGTGGACCCTTCTGAATTACCTCTCAGAAGTGGGGTTCGGACGAAACAAATGGCACATTCACAGTTTTCGTTAAGCTCACAATGTGCGCCGTAAGTTTGTGATTCTGCTGCTTTTGTTGGTCTCGGCCTGCGGCGGAAAACCAACGACGCCGCCGGCGCCGCGGGCCGATACCTGCAAGCAGTTCGATGGACCGACGGCCGACACGGTGCGGCAGGCCATCGCCTCGGTTCCGGTCGAGGTTCCAGGCTCGAGCTGGGTTGAGATCGCGCGCGGGCACACCAAGAATTGCCGCCTGCACTGGGTGCAGATCATCCCCACCATCGCCAGCGAGTCGACTCCCCAGCAGTTGCTGTTCTTCGACCACAACTCGCCGCTGGGCCCACCCACACCGAACCCGAAGCCCTACATCACCGTGCTGCCCGCCGGCGATGACACCATCACCGTTCAGTACCAATGGCAGGTCGGGAACGAAGAGCCCTGTTGCCCGAAGGGCAGCGGCACGGTGAAGTTGCAGATCGGGTCGGACGGCAAGCTGCAGGCGGTCGGCAAAATCCCACATCAGTAGCGCTGGCGCGCAACGACTTCCGCTGGCAGCCGCGCCAAAGCCTCAGTCCGGCAGGTTCTCCGGGTGCAGCATCTCGGCGTAACGCAGCGGCTCCGGGATGCCGAATCCGTCGACCAGCGTCTCGGCATGCGGGCGCAGTGCCCGGCAGCGATCGTTGATCCCGCGAGTGACGGCCTTGGCGCGTTCGGTGGACAGGTAGCGGTGCTCGATATACCACGCCTTGTCGTCCTCGATCACCGACAACGCATACAGATCGCACACGATCCCCAGCAGCTCGCGGGCCTCCTCGTCCGGGCATGCGTCGATCCCGGCGACGAACGCTTCCAGCACTATCCGGTCGATGTGCGCGCTCGCCGCGTGCAGCACGTGATCTTGCACGGCGTTGAACGCGTCGAATTCCGACATCTCTTTGGATTTGCCCTGCAGTCGGCGCGCTACCGAAGACAGCAGGTAATCCTCGCGCTCCTCGAACATGGTCACCTGGGTGCCGCGGTTGAACAGGCTGCCTTCCTCTTCGCTGTCTTGGCGGGCGTCGATGATCGTCTGCATAATCGCCTCGGCCGCAGTGCGTTTCCTCACCCGCTCACCGACGGTGTTGGCGGCGAAGCGCACCCATTCGACGGGGCTCATGCTCCGGATGTCGTCGGCATAGGCCGTCAGCAGCTCCTTGGCCACCAGTTGGGTCAGCACGTGGTTGTCGCCCTCGAAGGTGGTGAACACGTCGGTGTCGCCGCGCAGCGCGATCAGCCGGTTCTCGGCCATGTAGCCCGCGCCGCCACAGGCCTCGCGGGCTTCCTGAATGGCCCGGGACGCGTGCCAGGTGTTGGCCGCCTTCAGCCCGGCGGCCCGCGCTTCCAACTCGCGCTGCTCGTCGGCGTCGGGCGCGTCCGCGGACTGAACGTCGTGGCATTTGCCGACCAGCTCGTTCTGCGCGAACTGCAGCGCGTATGACCTCGCGATCAACGGAAACAGTCGGCGTTGATGCACCAGGTAGTCCATGATCAGCACCTCGGTGTCCTCATCCGGTGCGCTGAATTGCCTGCGCTGCAACGCATACCGGGTGGCGATGTCCAGCGCGACGCGGGCGGCGGCGCCCGCGCTGCCGCCCACGGTGATCCGGCCGCGAACCAGGGTGCCCAGCATGGTGAAGAACCGGCGGTTGGGGTTCTCGATCGGGGAACTGTAAGTGCCGTCCGGTGCGACGTCGCCGTACTTGTTCAGCAGGTTGACCCGCGGGACCCGCACGTGGTCGAACACGATGCGCCCGTTGTCGACGCCGGGCAGGCCGCCCTTGTACTCGCAGTCCGACGTCGTGACCCCGGGCAGGTCGTTGCCGTCGGTGTCGCGGATCGGGACCAAGACGCAGTGCACGCCGTGGTTGACCGGTTTGCCGTCTTCGGTGGTGATCAGTTGCGCGAAAACCGATGCCATGGTGGCGGTTTCGGCGGCGCCACCGATGTAGTCCTTGCGGGCGGTCGGGGTGGGTGAGTCGATGACGAACTCTTCGGTCTCGGGGTCGTAGGTCGCGGTGGTCTCCAGCGACTGGACGTCGCTGCCGTGTCCGGTCTCGGTCATCGCGAAACAGCCACGCAACTCGAGGCTGATGATCTTCTTCACGTACGCCTCGTGGTGGCGCTCGGTGCCCAGGTTTTCCACGGCGCCGCCGAACAGCCCCCACTGGACGCCGGCCTTCACCATGAGCGACAGGTCCGACATAGCGAGCATCTCGATCATCGTGATCGCCGCACCGACGTCGCCGGTGCCGCCGTGCTCTTTGCGGAACGAGTCGGCGGCGGCACCGAACGCGGCCATGATCCTCATCTGCTCGGCCACCTTGGTGCGGGCGATCACCGTGTTCGGCGTGTAGTGGGGGCGGAACAGGTCCTCGGTCATCGTGGCCCGCATCCGGTTCTTCACGTCGCGCCAGCGCCCGTCCAAGGCGTTGCGCAGATAGTCGGCAGTGGTTGTTGTGTCTGGCGCCATGATCCGAAGTTAACCCGCCACTCGGGCCTCGCAAACAAGTCCGGCAACAAAGTCGGACCGATCCCTCTCACCCAACGTGCATTCGTTGCGAGTTCGAGGCTTTCGCGCTGAGTGCACGCTCGGCGCTGGCAGGAGGATGTCATGATCGGGATCAGAGCGCGTGAACTTCCGACTGAGGACCACGATGCCGCAATATCTCGCCGCCGTCATGGTTGTGCTCCTGATCGGCACCGTCGTGGGCAGGGTCTTGCTGCTGCGCAGAGCCGGCACTCAAGCAATGCATTTCGGGAAGCTCGACAAGACGGACTTCCTGATACCGCCCGCGGCGCTGTTCTACTTCTATACGGTGTTCGCCGCCGCCTTCGGTTGGCCCCTGGCCAGCCGTCAGCGGTTTTTCCAATCGACCCTCCTCGCCTGGCTGGGAGTAGCGCTCTGCCTGGTTGGGGTCCTGATCCTGGTGCTCAGCCTGGTGTCATTCGGTAACAGCTTCCGGGTCGGCATCGACGTCGACCAACCCGGCCGGTTGGTGACCACGGGCATATTCGCGGTGAGCCGCAACCCGATCTATGTCGGATTCTTCATTTTCCTGGTCGGTCAGCTACTGGTGTTCCCCAATTGGGTTCCGCTGATCTACCTGGTCGCGGCCACGGCGCTGTTCCACCGGCAAGTGTTGCGCGAGGAAGAATTCATGCGGCAGCGATACGGCCACTCATACGCCGACTACTGCCGCCACGTCAGGCGCTATGTCTAGACAGGCGATGGCCGCGCCGGCCCGCCCGCTCGTGGCGGCCCGGGTATGCCTCGCGCTGTTCCTGGCCGGATGCGCCGGATGTGCGCCGGTGCACCCTCCCGCTCCGGCGAGCACACCGCGGCCGATGTTGATTTACCTCGGTCAGTCGCAGGTCCCGTTCGGTGCCACCTACGACGGCACGGTCATCGGCGGCTTGTCGGGGATCAGCTACGACCCGGGCCGCCAGCAGTATTACGTGATCAGCGACGACCGCTCCGAGAAAAACCCCGCCCGGTTCTACACCGTGCGGCTGTCGCTGTCCGACAAAGGAATTGACAACGTCACATTCGCCGCAACTCACCCGCTGCTGGACGAGTCCGGTCGGCCGTTCCGGCCCCTGAAGCCGGGTGGGTCACTGAACACCACGCCGCCGGTGATTCCTCCCGATCCGGAGGGCATCGCCTTCGACCCCGGCCGGCAACGCCTGTACTGGTGCTCCGAAGGCGAGCGGCTCACCAATGGGCCGGTGTTGCTGGACCCGTGGGTCAGGACCGCCGGGCTGGACGGTGCCTACCTGGGCTAGTTCACCCTGCCGCCCAATCTGGCCATGTCCGCGCAGCGCACCGGGCCGCGCCGCAACAAGGCGCTGGAGGGGGTGGCGCTGACGCCCGACGGTCAATCGCTGTTCGCCGCAATGGAAGACCCCGGCTACAACGACGGACCAAAAAGCGACGACGGCCACGCCGTGCTGACCCGGATCACCAAATTCGATGTCGCCACCGGGGCACCCACGGCCCAATACGCCTATCCGATGGAGCCGCCCGCACCGCCCGCCGACCTCAACGGCGTCTCGGATCTCGTCGCGCTGTCCGACACGACGTTCCTGGTGCTGGAGCGGTCCTCTGGGTCCTCAGGCGTCCCCCCGACGGTGCGGATCTACCGCGCCGAGATCGGCCCCGCGACCGATGTGTTGCCGATGCCGTCGATGCAGCACGCGGACCTGACCCCGATAACCAAGGCGTTGGCGGTCGATCTGTCGGCGACGCCGGGGGTGGCGACGCGGGAACACCCCTAGACAACATTGAGGGCATCACGCTGGGACCGAAACTGCCCGACGGCCGCCAATCGGTGGTGCTGGTCAGCGACAACAACTTCTCAACCAGCCAGGTCACCCAGTTCCTGTTGTTCGCGATGTAGCGTCCGCTGTCGGATTTCGCGTTCGGGCGCCCGCAGCCGATACAGGACGAAGCCGGCCGCCACCGCGCCGAAGGCCATCAGCATCACCATGTCGAACACCCACCAGCCCGAGTAGTGCGTCCACATCTGGGCGTTGGCGGCCAGCGCGTCGACCCGGCGCAGGTCGACGGTCGACGCCGATGCCGCGAAGCCCCACTGGGCCGGGACGAACCAGGAAACCTGCTGAAAGCCCCACTTGCTCACTAGCTGAACCAGGCTTCCGTTGAACAGCAGCGAGGCCAGGACCACCGGCACGAGCAGCGGCAGGACCTCCCGCTGCCGGTTGCCCAGCGCGGACAGCGCCAGCCCGATGATCGCCGAGACGAGCGCCGTGACAGCCACGCTCACATAAAGCTCGACTGTCGCCCCACCCAACAAGCCCAACAAGACGGCGCCGTGCACCGGCCCGCCTTTCACCGCGATGACGATGGCGAACGAGATGGCCGTCAGGATGAGCGCGGCCAGACCGAAGACGATGATCTTGGCGGCCACGTAAGCCGGCGTCGACAGCGCGATGGCCTGCTCGCGCCGGAAGGCGCGACGCTCCTCGACCAGGGTGCGGACGGTCAGGGCGGTGCCCACAATGACCGCGCCGATGTTGAGCGCGGCCAGGATTTCGATGGCTTCATGGGGATTGGAGCTGCTCGGTTTGGGCCGGTCCAGGCCGGAATCGCCGGGGATCAGCAGGGTCAGCGCCGCCAGCAGGAAGGGCAGGACCGCCAGGAACAAGAAGTAGATGTGGTCGGCGAAGAGCAGGCGGAGCTGGCGACGGGCCACCAGCCGCATTTGCCGCATGGCGGGGAGCTCGGCGGGGAGCGGCCACGGCGCCGCGACCTCCGGCGGCGCGGGCGGAGCCATTGCCTGCTGGCGGGCACGGAACGTGCGGTGTGCCCCGTCGGGATCGGCGCCCGCCTGCTCGAGGACTTTCGACCAGTCGGTGGTGCCCATCGAGGACTCGACCTGCAGGGGCGTCCCGAGGAAAGCCATGGTGCCCCGCGAGGTGAGCACCAACACCTGGTCGCACATATTGAGGTTGCGCAGCGATGCTTGCGAGGACATCGCCACCACCACGACGCAACCGATGTCGGCCTGGCGACGCAGGATCGCCATCACGTGGTCCTGTTGCGCCGTATCCAGCCCGGCGCCGGGCTCGTCAACGACGAGCAGTGTCGGTCTGGTGATGAGTTCGACGGCCATCGACGCGCACCGGCGCACCTCCGGCGAGAGTTTGCTGATCCGGGTCGCGCGGTGGGGCGTCAGCTCGAGCTCCTCGAGAACCTGATCGACCACCCGGTGGCGGTGCTCGGGGGCGGTGTCGGGCGGCAGGCGCAGTTCGGCGGCATACCCCAGGGCCTGTTCGACGGTGAGCCGCGGGTGAAGGCGCTCGTCGCGCTGCACTATCCCGATGCGGGTGCGCATGGACTCGGGCTCGGCCTGCACGTCGTGGCCGTCCACGGTGATTCGTCCGGAGCTCGAATCCCTGGTGCCGGCGAGCAGTTCGAGCAGCGCCGAGTTGCGCGCAGCCGACGGCCCGACGACTGCCGTCAACGTCCCCAGTCGCGCCGTGAACGAGATGTCGGAGAGCATCTCGTGCCCGTCGGCCGTCAGCCCCACGTGGTAGGCGGCGACCCCGCTGGTGCGCGCCCCGGGTCTGAGCGGCAATCGGTAGGTGGAGTTGGGCTCGTGGGTGCGGAAGGAGGGCGGAGGGGTCTGCAGCTCTCGCGTGATCATCCGCTCGATCAGCCCCCGACCATCTGACCGCTCGTCTTCTGCGACGGGCGGCTGAGCGGGCGGCAATGGCGGAACGGGCGGTGGCGCAGCCGGTTCTGGAGAGGGAGCGGGTTGCAGAGACCGCTCAGCCGGGGGCGGTTGGGGCGGTGCGATCCGCATGCGCTGCGTGGCCCGCTCGGTCGGTGCCAGCAAGTAGGGATCGTTCGGGCGGTTCGGTTGATTGGGCGGCGCGGAGACCGGGGGAGCCGGCGGTTGCGGGGGGATCTGCGGGCGTGGCGGTGGTGGAGGCGGCTGCCGGAACTGCGGGAAAGGCGAGGATGGGGGGTGGGCCGGCCGTTGCGGCGGACCGGGAAGCCGTCCGGGCGGGCCGGCGGGGGGACCGATCTGGAAAACGAGCCGCGGGCCGCGCTGCGGATCGCCGATCGTGATCGCTTGACCGGACCGGATGTCGACCGTCGACGCCCGCGAGCCGTTGACGTACATGCCGCGGGGGCTTCTGTCGATGGCTACCCAGTGGCTCCCGGTAAAGCGCAGCACCACCTCAGGGTGAGGTGCCGGCGGTAGCGGGGCGGCGCTGCCCGGGCGCTCCAGCGGGATGTCGATCCCTCGGCCGTAGCCCACGAGCACGTCGCGGCCGGGGGCAAAGACGTACCTCAACGGTCCGACCCAAACGGTCAACGGGGAGGCCGGACCGGCGGAAGCCTCCGTCCGCATCACCGCCACCTTTCCTCACCGGTCAGACCGAGTCGGTTGTGTCTTCGGGTGTTGATCCCGCGTTCAGACATCGATTCAAGTGTCTACCCGCCGGCGGTGGTCTAGCCACCGGGGACGGGCGCCGTCACAGGGTATGGCGGCGCGGTGATGCCGCGGCATTCTCGAGAAGCCGTCGCAGGACCTCGACCGCCTCCTTCAGCACCTCGCGGTCCGCCGGCTCGAGCAGGGCCAATTGCGGTTCGATCGCGGCGGCGCGGTCGGCCCGAACGGCGTTCAGGGTGCGTATCCCGTCGGTCGTGATGCGGATCCGGACCGCCCGGGCGTCCCCGGGATCGACGGTTCGGGTGACCAGGCCGGCGTCTTCGAGCCGGCGCACCTGCGTGGTCATCGTCGGCTGCGAACAGTGATCGACGGCCGCCAGGTCACCGATTCGGGCTTCACCGTGGGCTTCGATGGTGGCCAGCAGCCTGGCCTGCGCGGCGGGCAAGGGCATCTGGATGCGCTGGGTGGCCAGTCGGTTGAGCCGGGCGACCACGGCGAGCAGATCGGCTCCCAGGCCGGGCTGCGGCTCGGAGTTTGCGGCGTCAACGACATCGCTGTGGTTGGCGGCGGATGCATTCATACATCCATGGTTGCATAGCTTTGCTAAGCGAGACGAATGCCACACCCCTTTCCGCGAAAACCCAGCGAGCGTGGTGTGGCGCGGGGACTAACCGCTGCGGCCTGGCAGAATCGATGAAGTGACCGTCATCCGACCCCTCCGTTCACGCCCTCGGGGTGGGCCGCTGCGACCGGTCGAATTGGCGCAGGCCTCCGTCATGGGAGCACTGTGCGCGGTGATCGCGATCATCTCCGTGGTCGTCCCGTTCGCGGCGGGACTGGCCTTGCTGGGCACCGTGCCCACCGGGCTGCTGGCCTACCGTTACCGGCTCCGTGTCCTGATGGCCGCGACCGTTGCCGCCGGGATGATTGCCTTCCTGATCGCCGGCCTGGGCGGATTCCTGACCGTCGTCCACTGCGTCTACATCGGCGGTCTGACCGGATTCATCAAGCGAAAGCGCCGGGGCACGCCCACGGTGATCGTCTCGTCCCTGATCGCCGGTCTCGCCTTCGGCATCGCGAACGTCGGCGCACTGACCGTGATGACCCGGCTGCGGCACCTGATCTTCGCGGTGATGACCGCGAACGTGGACGGGCTCGCCGCCTTCCTAACGCGGGCGCACATGCAGGGCGCCGCCGACGACTTGAAGCGGTATTTCGCCGTCGGAGTGCACTCCTGGCAGTGGGTGGTGCTGGCCTACTACACCGTCGGGATCATGATCGTGTCTTTGATCGGCTGGTGGGCGTTGTCCCGCCTGTTGGAGCGGATGCGCGGCCTCCCCGACGTGCACATGTTGGACGCCTGGGACGGAAGTAAGGGCGAGCGGGGCGCCGTCGGGCCGGTTCCGGTGCGGTTGGACAAGGTGCGTTTCCGTTACCCCGGTGCCGGCCAGGACGCGCTGCGCGAGGTCAGCCTGAACCTCGAAGTTGGCGAACACGTCGCCGTCACCGGCGCCAACGGCTCCGGTAAGACCACGCTGATGCTGATCCTTGCCGGGCGAGAGCCGACGTCGGGCACCGTGGACCGCCCGGGCGCGGTGGGCCTGGGCAAGTTGGGCGGCACGGCCGTGGTCTTTCAGCACCCCGAAAGCCAGGTCCTGGGCACCCGGGTCGCCGACGACGTGGTCTGGGGACTGCCGCCGAGCACGAGCGTCGATGTCGCACAACTGCTTCGAGAGGTCGGTCTCGATGGACTGGCCGAACGCGAAACCGGAAGTCTGTCCGGGGGCGAACTGCAGCGCCTCGCGCTCGCGGCAGCGCTGGCCCGGGAGCCGGCGTTGCTGATCGCCGACGAGGTCACCACCATGGTCGATCAGCAGGGGCGGGACGCCCTGCTGGGCGTGCTGTCCGGTCTCACCAAACGACACCGGACCGCCCTGGTGCACATCACGCATTACAACAACGAGGCCGATTCCGCCGAGCGCACAATCGATCTCAGCGATTCGCCGGATAACGCCGGCATGGTCGAGACCGCGGCCGCGCCGGCCGGAACCACTGGAACCACTGCGGTCAATCACAGCTCGCACGCGCCGGTGATCGAGCTTCTCGGCGTCGGCCACGAATACGGCAGCGGCACCCCGTGGGCCAAGACCGCGTTGCGCGATGTCAGCTTCACGGTGGAGCAAGGAGATGGCGTACTGATCCACGGCGGCAACGGCTCGGGCAAGTCGACGCTGGCGTGGATCATGGCCGGACTGACTATCCCGACGACGGGCGCCTGCCTCACGGACGGCCGGCCCACCCACGAGCAGGTCGGCGCCGTAGCGTTGTCTTTCCAGGCGGCACGGCTGCAGTTGATGCGCCCCCGCGTCGACCTGGAAGTCGCGTCGGCGGCGGGCTTTTCGCCCCGCGAGGAGGATCGCGTCGCCGCGGCGCTGGGCGTGGTGGGGCTGGACTCCACCCTGGCCAAGCGGCGGATCGACCAGCTCAGCGGCGGCCAGATGCGCCGGGTGGTGCTGGCCGGCCTGTTGGCGTGTTCGCCGCGGGCCCTGATCCTCGACGAGCCGCTGGCCGGGTTGGACGCTGCCAGCCAGCGCGGCCTGCTGCGGCTCCTGGAGGACCTGCGTCGCGAGCGGGGCCTGACGGTGGTGGTCATTTCGCATGACTTCGTCGGGCTCGAGGACGTGTGCCCGCGCATCCTGCACTTGCACAACGGCACGCTCGAACCGGTGCCGGCCGCGGCGGGAGGCTTGGCATGACCGCAACCTCCGCCCCGGCACGCGGCTCGACCAAGCGCACCTCTCGCCCGGTTGTGCTGTTGGTCCCGGTGCCCGGAACCTCGACCATCCACGATCTGTGGGCGGGCACCAAACTGCTGGTCGTTTTCGGTGCTTCGGTGCTGCTGACGTTCTACCCCGGCTGGGTGACGATCGGGTTGGTGGCGGCGCTGGTGTTGGCGGCGGCCAGGATCGCGCGCATCCCGCGCGGCGTGCTGCCGTCAATACCGCGGTGGTTGTGGGTCGTCATCGCCCTGGGCGGCATCACGGCCGCGCTGGCCGGCGGTAGCCCGAAGGTCTCGATCGGCGGCCTCGAGATCGGACTCGGGGGAGGCTTGCACTTCCTCCGGATCACCGCGCTTTCGATCGTCCTGCTCGCGCTCGGGGCGATGGTGTCCTGGACCACCAACGTCGCCGAAATAGGGCCCGCGCTGGCCACTTTGGGACGACCACTCAAGCTTTTGCGGATCCCAGTCGACGAATGGGCGGTGGCTTTGGCGCTGGCCCTGCGCGCGTTCCCGATGCTGATCGACGAATTCCAGGTGCTCTATGCCGCCCGCCGGTTGCGGCCCAAACGCGTTCCGCGGGGCCGCAAGGCCCGTCGCCGGCGGCACGCCTTGGAGCTCATCGACCTGCTGACCGCCGCCATCACCGTGACCTTGCGGCGCGCCGACGAGATGGGCGACGCGATCACCGCTCGTGGCGGCACCGGTCAGCTGTCGGCCAATCCCGTGCGGCCCAAGCTTGCGGACTGGGTGACGCTCGCGATCACCGTCGCGATGAGTGGCGCGGCGGTGGTGCTCGAGACGATATTGCACATGACGCCCTAGGCGCGAAAAGCGGCTACACCCGGCCACCTGTCGCGTAGCTTTGGGCGGGTGGCCGACATTCACCGCAGTCGCAGCATCGCGGCCCGCTCGCAAGAGATCTGGGATGTTCTCGCGGACTTCGGCTCGATCAGTTCATGGGCCGACAACGTCGATCACTCGTGCGTGTTGTTTTCCGGAGCCGACGGAACGCCCGTCGGCACCGCCCGGCGAGTCCAGATCAAGCGCGACACCCTCGTCGAACGCATCACCGAGTTCGACCCGCCGCACGCGCTGGCCTACGACGTCGAAGGCCTGCCCTGCCGCCTGCGCAGGGTGACCAACCGCTGGACGCTGGCAGCGCGCGCGGGTGATTCCACCGCCGTGACACTCACCCGCAGCGTCGAAATCGGGTCTCGCCCAGCCCAAAAGCTGGCCGAACGCGTCCTGTGTCGCTTTCTCGCACGACAGTCCGACGTGATGCTCGCCGGGCTCGCGAATCGATTGGAGAATGCCCGTGTGTGATCGCCCCGGCCTCCGCCCCGATGGCCCTGATGTTGTCGTCATCATGACCGACGAGGAACGTGCGGTGCCGCCGTACGAGGCTTCCGAAGTGCTGGCGTGGCGCGACCGAACGCTGGCCGGCCGCAGGTGGTTCGACGAGCACGGCGTCAGTTTCCGCCGGCACTACACCGGCTCCCTGGCGTGCGTGCCCAGCCGCCCAACGATTTTCACCGGGCAGTACCCCGACCTGCACGGGGTCACCCAGACCGATGGCATCGGAAAGACGGCCGACGATTCCCGCATGCGCTGGCTGCGCCAGGGCGAGGTGCCCACCCTGGGCAACTGGTTCCGCGCCGCGGGATACGACACGCACTACGACGGCAAGTGGCACATCTCGCACGCCGACCTCATCGATCCGGCCACCGGTCGTCCGCTGCCGACCAACGACGACGACGGCGTGGTGGATTTTGCCGCGGTGCGGCGCTATCTGGACGCCGATCCGCTTGCACCGTTTGGCTTTTCGGGATGGGTGGGTCCCGAGCCGCACGGGGCGCTGCTGGCCAACGCCGGCGTCCGCCGGGACCCCCTGATCGCCGGCCGCATCGTCGCGTGGCTCACCGACCGCTACGCCCGCCGTTGCGCCGGCGACCCCGCCGCGCTGCGCCCGTTCCTGTTGGTCGCCAGCTTCGTGAACCCCCACGACATCGTGCTGTTCCCCGGGTGGTCACGCCGAAGCCCGCTGAACCCTTCACCATTGGATCCGCCGCCGGTGCCCCTGGCGCCCACCGCCGAGGAGGACCTGTCGACGAAGCCGGCCGCGCAAATCGCCTTCCGCGAGGCCTACTACTCCGGCTACGGCCCGGCGCCGGCGATCAACCGAACTTACGAGCGCAACGCCCAGCGCTACCGCGACCTCTATTACCGCCTGCACGCCGAGGTGGACGGGCCGATCAACCGGGTCAGGCGGGCGGTCACCGAGGGTGGATCGGCCAACGCGGTGCTGGTGCGCACGGCCGATCATGGTGATCTGCTGGGCGCCCACGGCGGCTTGCACCAGAAATGGTTCAACCTCTACGACGAGGCCACCCGCGTTCCCTTCGTGATCGCTCGCATCGGCGAGCGCCCGACGAAGCCACGCGTGGTCACCGCGCCGACGTCACACGTCGACCTGGTCCCGACGCTGCTTTCGGCCGCCGGCTTAGATGCCGCGGCCGTCGCGGTGGTCGCCGCCACGCTGGCCGAGTCGTTCTCGGAAGTCCACGAGCTGCCGGGCCGCGACCTCATGCCGATCCTCGACGGGGCAGCGGCCGACGAAACGCGGCCCGTCTACCTGATGACCCGCGACAACATGCTCGAGGGCGACAGCGGCGCCTCGGGCCTCGCGCGCCGCCTGAAGCGGACCGTCAATTCGCCCGCGCCGCTGCGGATTCGGGTGCCGGCGCACACCGCGTCCAATTTCGAAGGACTGGTCGTCCGCGTCGACGATGAGACGGCAACCGGAGGCGCCGGGCACCTGTGGAAGCTGGTCCGTACCTTCGACGATCCGGCTACCTGGACCGAACCCGGAGTGCGCCACCTCGCGGCCAACGGGCTTGGCGGCGAGGCCTACCGGACGTCTCCTCTGGACGACCAGTGGGAGCTGTACGACCTGACCGCCGACCCGATCGAAGCCGACAACCGGTGGACGGACCCTAACCTGCATGACCTGCGCCAGCACCTGCGGACGCAGTTGAAGCATGCCCGGGCCAGTTCCGTCCCGGAGCGAAACCAGCCGTGGCCCTACGCATCCCGCCGGCCGCCGACATCACAGCCGTCGCGGCTGAGGCGGCTGGTGGGAGCCGGATTCGGTCGCTAAATCACCTGGCCACCTGAGTACCATCCGCTTGCCCATTAGACGAGCCGCGAATGTGATATCGCATGTGATATCACATTCGAAAGTCGCCCCGTGGTGGGGAACGACGCCGCGCCGCCTCAGGTCCGCATCCGGTCGATGAGGTTCGACAGCACGACGATGCTTTCGCTGCGTTCGATGTCCGCGCTCGACCGGATGCGCTCGAGCGCCGCCTCCAGGTGCCGCATGTCGCGGGCCAGCACGTGCAGGATCGCATCCGAGGTGCCGGTCACCGTCGCCGCGCTGACCACCTCGGGCATGTCCGCCCACGCGGCCCGTAGCTGATCGGGCGCAATCGTGCCGTGGCAGAACACCTGCACGTAGGCCTCCGTGTTCCACCCGAGCGCATTGCGGTCGACGACCGTGGTGAAACCCTTGATCACGCCGTTGTCGAGCATCCGGTCCACGCGACGCTTTACCGCCGGCGCGGACAGATTCACCGTTTGCCCGATTTCGGCGAAGGTGGCCCGCGCATGCTGGGTCAGCTCGGCGAGGATGCGCTCATCGGTGTCGTCCAGGCGGTCCATCGCTGCTCCCTGAATCCATACACAATAAATCACCGTAATGCCGACTCTAGCGCAATAAATCGACTATAGACACGCAAGAATCGTCGTTTGCTTGTCTTAGCGGGCACAAATACCGTTGATTTATGACGGATTCCTACGTCGCCGCGCCCGCATCTGCGGCGTGGCAAGAGGTCCGGCCCGAGAAGCCCATCCGTGCGCCCCGGGCCCGCCGATACGCGATGACCCCACCGGACTTCTTCGCCGTCGAGTACGCGATCAACCCCTGGATGGACGTAGCCACGCCCGTCGACGTCCACGTCGCGCGGGCTCAGTGGGAGGCGTTGCGCCAGACGTACCTGCGGCTGGGTCACCACGTGGAGTTGATCGAGCCCGAGCCCGGGCTTCCCGACATGGTCTACGCGGCCAACGGCGGCTTCATCGCCCACGGCATCGCCATCGTCGCCAGGTTTCGATTCGCCGAGCGGGCCGGCGAGTCGCGGGCCTACGCCGAATGGATGTCGTCGCGCGGCTATCGGCCCGTGTCCACTCGTCACGTCAACGAGGGCCAGGGCGACCTACTGATGGTCGGCGATATGGTGTTGGCGGGCTATGGGTTTCGCACCGACCGGCGCGCGCACGCCGAAGTCTCCGCGGAGCTGGGCGTGCCGGTCGTCTCGCTGGAACTGGTGGACCCGCGCTTCTATCACCTCGACACCGCGGTGGCCGTCCTCGATGACCACACGATCGCGTTCTACCCGCCGGCGTTCACCGCGGCCGCACAGGACCAACTGCACGCGCTGTTCCCCGACGCCATAGTGGTGGGAAGCGCCGACGCGTACGTCCTCGGTCTCAATGTCGTCTCCGACGGCCTGAACGTCGTGCTCCCCTCGGCCGCAACGGGTTTCGCCACACAGCTGTGCCAAGCCGGCTTCGAGCCGGTCGGCGTTGATCTGTCCGAGCTGCTCAAGGGCGGCGGTTCCGTCAAGTGCTGCACATTGGAGGTATTCCCATGACGATTCTCGACGCCCGGACCACCGAGATCGCCGCGAACGGAACCGACACCACCATCGCGCTGGTCGAAAGGCATGCGGCGCACAACTATTCGCCGCTGCCCGTGGTCGCGGCAAGCGCCGAGGGCGCATGGATCACCGATGTCGAGGGCCGGCGCTACCTGGATTGCCTGGCCGCCTACTCGGCGGTCAACTTCGGTCATCGCAACCCCGAGATCACCGTGACGGCTCACGCGCAACTGGACACCGTCACGCTGGTGAGCCGCGCATTCCACTCCGACACGCTCGGGCCGTTCTGCGCCGCACTTGCGCGGTTGTGCGGTAAAGACATGGTGCTGCCGATGAACTCGGGTGCCGAGGCCGTGGAGAGCGGCCTCAAGGTCGCCCGCAAATGGGGCACCGACGTCAAGGGCGTCGCCGCGGGGCAGGCCAATATCATCGTGGCGGACAACAACTTCCATGGCCGCACGATCAGCATCGTCAGCTTCTCGACCGATCCGACGGCCCGGGACGGGTTCGGGCCGTTCACACCGGGATTCCGCTCGGTGCCGTTCGGCGACGCCGGGGCAATGGCCCGTGCGATCGACGACAACACGGTGGCGGTGCTGCTGGAGCCGATCCAGGGCGAGGCGGGCATCATCGTCCCGCCCGACGACTACCTGCCCACCGTCCGCGCGCTGTGCCGCGAGCACAACGTGCTGATGATCGCCGACGAGATCCAGTCGGGGCTGGGTCGCACCGGGTATACGTTCGCCTGCGACCGGTGGGGCGTGATACCGGACGTCTACCTGCTCGGCAAGGCGCTGGGCGGCGGCGTGGTCCCGCTGTCGGCGGTGGTCGCGGACCGCGAAATCCTGGGCGTGCTGCGTCCCGGCGAGCACGGCTCGACGTTCGGCGGCAACCCGCTGGCGGCGGCGATCGGCACCACCGTGGTCTCCATGCTGGCGCGCGGCGAATTCCAGGCCCGGTCGGCCGAATTGGGCGCGCACCTGCATCGTCGCCTGCGGGAGCTGATCGGCGACGGCGTGGTGGCGGTGCGCGGCCTCGGATTATGGGCCGGCGTGGACGTCGAGCCGACGCTGGGCACCGGCAAGGAAATGAGCCTGCGGCTGGCCGACCGCGGTGTGCTGGTGAAGGACACCCACGATTCGACGCTGCGGTTCGCGCCGCCGCTGGTGATTACCGAAGAGGAGATCGACTGGGCGATTGACCAGTTCGCTGCGGCGTTACGAGAGGCATGCGCATAATCAGCTGATCCAAGCAACAGGGGGAGCAATTGCCGTCCACCTCGATCAGCCTGACAGAGCAGATGCTGCGGCGTCGTCCCGTCACCGGCGCGCACGTCGCACACGGGGCCGCAGACCACCTCAAGCGCAGCATCGGCACCTTCCAGCTGACCATGTTCGGGGTCGGCTCGACGATCGGCACCGGCATCTTCTTCGTCATGTCCCAGGCGGTGCCCGAGGCCGGCCCGGGAGTGATCGTCTCGTTCCTCATCGCCGGCATCGCGGCCGGGCTCGCGGCCATCTGCTACGCCGAATTGGCCGCCGCGGTGCCGGTTTCGGGTTCGTCGTACTCCTACGCGTACACCACGCTGGGCGAGGTCGTCGCGATCGGCGTGGCGGCCTGCCTGCTGCTGGAATACGGGGTGTCCACCGCCGCCGTCTCGGTCACCTGGAGCGGCTACCTCAACAAGCTGCTGAGCAACCTGTTCGGATTCCAGCTGCCGCATGCCTTGTCGGCGGCGCCGTGGGACTCGCAGCCGGGCTATGTGAACGTGCCGGCGATCGTCCTGATCGCGATGTGCGCCCTGCTGCTGATCCGCGGCGCCAGCGAATCGGCCAAGGTCAACGCGATCATGGTGCTGACCAAGCTCGGCGTGCTGGTCATGTTCGTGATCCTCGCGTTCACGGCCTTCGACGCCGGCCGGTTCAAGGACTTCGCCCCGTTCGGCGTCGCGGGCATCGGCTCGGCGGCCGGCACCATCTTCTTCTCGTACATCGGCCTTGACGCTGTGTCGACGGCGGGCGACGAGGTGAAGGATCCGCAGAAAACCATGCCGCGCGCAATACTCGCGGCGCTGGCGACCGTCACCACCGTCTACATCCTCGTCGCGCTGGCCGCGCTCGGCACGCAGCCGTGGCGGGACTTCGCCGCGCAGCAGGAGGCGGGCCTGGCCACGATCCTCGACAACGTCACGCACGGCAGGTGGGCCAGCACGATTCTGGCCGCCGGCGCCGTGATCTCCATCTTCTCCGTCACGCTCGTCTCCATGTACGGCCAGACCCGCATCCTGTTCGCCATGGGCCGCGACGGGCTGCTCCCGTCGCGGTTCGCCACGGTGAATGCGCGCACCATGACGCCGGTGAGTAACACGGCGATCGTTGCGATGGCGGCGGGGGGCCTGGCGGCCTTCGTGCCGCTCGACAAACTGACGGACATGGTGTCCATCGGCACGCTGACGGCGTTCATCGTCGTGTCCGTCGGTGTGATCATCCTGCGAGTGCGCGAACCCGACTTGCCCCGAGCGTTCAAGGTGCCGGGTTATCCTGTCACGCCGGCACTTTCGGTGCTGGCGTGCGGCTACATCCTGATCAGCCTGCACTGGTACACCTGGATCGCGTTCACCGGATGGGTCTCGCTGGCGTTGGTCTTCTATTTCGTGTGGGGCCGGCACCACAGCGCGCTGAACGACAGCGAAGACCAGCCCCAGGAAACGCAGGAAACGCTGTGACTGTCGTCGTCGGTTACCGCGCCGGCGAGGTCGGCCTGTCGGGGCTGCACCTGGCCGTGCGCGCCGCAAGGACGCTCGGTACGTCGCTCGTCGTGGCGACCATCGTGCCCAAGCCGTGGCTGACACCGTCGCTCGCGCGCGTCGACGCCGAGTACGAGCAGTGGGCGGACAACCTGGCCGCGGACTCGGCAAAGGAGGCCGCGCGTTTCCTTCATGGTTGGTCCGACGGGATCGACGTCGCGTACCTGCATCGCGCGCACCGGTCGGTGTCGGGTGGGTTGATCGAGGTGGTCGAGGAAGTGGGCGGCGAGGTGCTGGTGCTGGGGTCGCTACCCAGCGGCGGGCGCGGTCTGGGGGCACCACCCGCTGGCGGGGGAGTCGTGATCGGCACGACCGCCGACTGGCTGCTGCACGCGTCGCCCGTGCCGGTGGTGATCAGCCCCCGCGGGTACTCGGCGCACGCAGGCAGGTTGACGCGGCTCACTTGCGCCTACGCGGCCACGCCGGACTCGATCGAAGTGGTGCGGCGGTGTTCGGAGACCGCGCGGCGATTCGGGTTGCCAATGCGGGTGATGACCTTCGCCGTCCGGGGCAAGACGATGTATCCACCCGAGGTCGGGCTGGGCGTCGAGGACGAGATCCTCGAGGCGTGGGCGTCGCAGGCGCGGGACATCCTGGCAAGCCTGAAGACCGACGGCACGGTCGGCGAAGACGTTGCGCTGGAAGTGGTTACCGGCCATAGCTGGAACGAGGCGCTGGACAAGGCCGGCTGGCAGGACGGCGAGATCCTGGCATTGGCGACCCGACCCCGCGACGAAATCCGCAGGGTTTTCCTCGGCTCACGCGGCGCCAAGATCATTCGCGAAAGTCCGGTGCCGGTCCTGGTGCTGCCCGGCTAGGTAGCTCAACCTCCCCGAGCTGGTGGCACCGCGCGCTCGCGAGCGTCACGCCAGCGTGGCGGTGACGGCCGAGCGTCACGCCAGCGTGGCGGTCGCGTCCGGACGTTTGTTCAGCGCGGCACCTGCACCAGCGGCTGGCCACCGATCTGGCCCCAGCACCCGGCGGGGTCGCGCCCGTTCTTCACCTGATCGGTCAGGCAGTTGAAGATCGCGATCCGCAGATCCGGTGGGGGCTGGTTGGCGCGCTGCTCGGCGGCCAACCGGTTCTGCTCCGCGGTCTTGACGTCCTGCTGGGCGTTGATCGTTTCCTGAACCTTCTGGTTGTAGGCGTCGATGCGCTGCTGGGTCGGCTGGTCGTAGAAGATCCGCGGGATCCGCACGTCGAGGATCTCGATCTCGGAGCCCACCGCGTCCTGCAGATCCTTTTTGACCTGCGCGGCCATTGCCGGCAAGTCCGCGCCCTGGGCCGGCGCGGGCATCTGCGCTGACGCGCCCGGCGCATTCGCCGATGCCGCCAGCATGACCTGCGGGTTGAACGTCGAGAACACCTTCGACAACGCCACCTGGGCCTGCCGGTCGACCAATTGCTCCTTGATCGTCTGGAACACGTTGGCCCCGCCGTAATCCTGGAACAGCTTCGGGGCCGCACCCTCTCGCAGCCGCCAGTTCAGGTTCTCATCCACGTAGGCGTTGGAGTTGTTGGCCAGCCGCACGTTGATCGCCGCCGGGTTGTTGTTTGCGCCCCTGCCCTGGCTGGCGTCGTCGTAACTGTTCGACTCGAACGCCTGCAACTGGATCGCCTCCGACAGTTCACTGACCTTGCGCCACGGCGCATGCCACACGATCCCGGCACCGTGGACCCCCACCGGCTTGCCGAACTCGGTGATGATGCCGACGTTGCGCGTGTCCACCCGGTCATAGGCGCTGATGAGCGTGAAGACCACGCCGAACAGCACGGCGGCGGCCGTGATGCCCCACCACGTCGACCTGGTCCGGCTATCGAGGAAGACGCTCGCGACGAGAGCCACGACCGCCAACAGGAAAAACAGGATCGCCACGATCCACCACCCAGGCATGACATTCCTTTCCTTGAATCACCATTTCGCCATCACAGATTGACGAGAAGAATCATTGAGATCCCGCAAGGGCGAAGAAAAAACGGAGTGCCGATCAGCTGCGTCAAAAGCACCATGTGGCACCCCTTTATGCCGGTCGGGTCAGCCTACCGCCCGGCGACGCGAATACGCGAGGCCTGCGAGCGATTTCGCGGGACTGCAGGCTACCGCTGAGCGGCGGCGTTGGCCGCAGCCTGCGCCCGTCTCAGGGTTGCCGCCACATCGCCTCGGCCGAGGAACATTTCGTCGAAATAGCTTTGCAGGGCCGTGTTCCCAGCGGCGAAGCCGGCGCCGCCGGGGGCGGGAATGCGGGGGCCTTTCAGGACGGCGAAGAAGGGCGTGACGTCGATGCCCTCGGCGGCCCAGTGATCGAAGTAGACCCGCTGAGCCGACAACACCGCGGGAATTGCCGCACCGTTGCTGCCCAGATACACGTTGCCCTCACGGCTGCCCATCCAGGCCAGAACCTGACGCACCGCATCCGGATGCTTTGTCGCTGAATTGCCCGCCGCGGCAATGCCATTGGTGACGCTCACCCGGCCCACAGGACCCGCAGGCATCATCGCCACGCCCCAGCGGAAGCGCGCATCGCGGGCCACCGGAGCCAGGTTGTAGGTGCCGGACTGGAAAAGCGCCATCCTGCCGGCCAGAAACTGGTTGCGGGAGAAGTCGCCGTTGTCGTTGGTGTCGGACGCGGGCGGCGCGACGTGGTCGTCGTTGATCAGGCCGACCAGATAGCGGAAGGCTTCCACCGCCGCGGGATTGTCGAACGCAAACTCGTCGCCGCGCTGGAAGACGCCGCCGGCCGAGCCGATGTAGTTCAGGTAAATCCCCTGGGGGTCGTTGGCCGCGTTGTATCCCCATTGGCGGATGCGTCCGGCGTCGAAACGTGTTGTGCCCGCATCGTTTCCGTCGGTGTCGACGGTCAGCCGGGCCAGCAATGGGCGCAAATTGTCACCGCCGTCGGGGCTCCACCGCAGGTTGTTGAGCTGCGCCGGATCGATTCCGGCCGCCCCGAGCAGGTCCGCGTTGTAGTACAGCGCGATCCCGGCGTCGGTCAGCTGCGGCACACCCCACAACACGCCGCCGCGGGTGAATTGGTCCACGACCGCGGGCTCCCAATCCGCGGCGGCACCGGGGCCCAGAGTCTTGCCGATGTCCAGCAACCGGCCGCTGTCGGCGTAGGCGGCGAGGTACGCGTTGGACAGCCAGAAGATGTCGTCGGCGCTACCGCCGGCGATGTCGGTGCGCAGCGTGTCGAAGTACGTCGAATACGCGACGAGGTTGGTGCGCAACTCGATATCGGGATGTGTGCGGTTGAATGCCTCGAACGACTGCTGGTACGCCTCGGCAATCTGGTCGGACCAGAGCCGGACCTTGATGACGACCTTGCCGCCGTGGGGTTCGGCGGAGTAGTCCAACAGCACCGCCATGGCGGCCAACAGCACCGCCACGAGCACCAGCGACCCGGCGACCAGCGTGGAAGAGCGGGGCCGCTTCATCGTGTGCACCCAGATTGCGGTGGTGGTCGCTGATTTCCGAAAACAACAGCCATGGAGGCAATCTCGGCGTTTACGTAACTCACTTGAGCCCCGAGACGACGATCGAAGCGACGATGTGGCGTTGGAACCCCACGAACAGCGTGATCAGCGGCACGATCGCGAGGGTCGTCGCCGCCATCACCAGCGTCCACTGGGAGTTGAACCGCGACTGCAGATCCGCCGTAGCCACCGTGAGCACCCGCCACTTGTGTCCACTGGTGATCACCAACGGCCACATGAAGTTATTCCATTGCGAGACCATGGTGATCAGCGTCAGGGCGGCCAGGACGGGACGGCTGGACGGGATCACGACGTGCGCGATCACGTCCAGGGTGTTGGCGCCGTCGAGGTGGGCGGCGTTGATCAAGTCGTTCGGGATCATGCGGAAGTGCTCACGCAGCAGGAAAATCGCGTACGGCGAGCCGAACATGAACGGCAGCACCAACGCCCAGAAGGTGTTGCGCAGACCCAGCTGGGCCATCATCAGATACATCGGCACCACGGTGACCGTCGCGGGCACCATCAGCGTCGTGATGTAGACCCAGAACAGCGCGTCGCGCCCGGGAAACCGCAACCGCGCGAACGCGTATGCCGCCAGCACCGAGAAGGTGAGCTGACCCACCAGGATCACCGCCGTCATCAGCGCGGTCACCGCCGCCGCGCGGCCGAACCCGGCTCCGCCCAGATCGGCGTAGTTGGCCAGCGTGGGCGGCCGCGGCAATTGCAGCGGCGTGCCCGTGACGAACTGGTGCGCCGACGTGAACGAGGTCAATAAACCAAGCAGGAAGGGGGTCAACGTGATCAGCGCGCCCAGCGCCAGCCCGGCATAGACGACCGTGTTGAAGAGGCGGCTAGATAAGGTCATAACTGATCCGCCGCCGGAAGTAGAGATGCTGGACGAAGGTGACGCCGATCAGGATGATGAACAGCACCACCGCCATGACCGACGCCCGGCCGATCGCCGCCGATCCGAAGGCCTCGGCGTAGATGCGGTGGGCGACCAGGTCGGTGCTGCCGGCCGGCCCGCCGCCGGTCAGGGCGTAGACCGTGTCGAAAACCTGCGCGGTGCTGACGATCCCGGTCACCAGGACGAAGAACATCGTCGGGCGCAGCATCGGCAGGGTGATGCGCCAGAACCGTTGCCACGCGTTGGCGCCATCGGTGCGCGCGGCGGCGTGAATGTCGTCGGGGATGGCCAGCAGGCCCGCCAGGAACGACAGCGAGACGTATCCGACATTGGTCCAGACGACGACGGCCGACACCAGCGGCAGGGCAAAGCTGGGATCGGAGAGCCACCCGATGCTATGTCCCAGAACGGTGCTGACGGCGCCGTCGGTGGGGGCGAGGATCCAGCGCCACAGCACCGCGATCGCCAGCGGGGCGCAGATCCATGGCAGCACGTAGACGGTGCGAAACAGCCCGGTACCGGGAAGACGGCGGGCCAGCATCGATGCGGCCAGCAGTCCCAGGACTGTCTGCGCGGGCACCACGATCGCCACGAAGGCGGCGGTGACGATCAGCGAGTTGGCGAAGCCGGAGTCGGCCAGCACCGACCGCCAGTTCGCCAGGCCCACGTAGCGCAGCGGACCCAGCAGGTCCCACCGGTACAGGCTGAGCCAGACGACGACGAGGATGGGCAGCAGCAAAAAGGCGACCACACCGAACAGGCTGGGTGCCAGCAGGGCGTAGCCCAGCGCCGTGGATCGAGGCTGTTTCCCCGTTACTGCGCTGGCCATGGAGCTAATTAAAGCGGGCGGCGCCGTGGTTGGGGGTGAGCGGTCGTTACGGTGGAGCCGTGACACCGAACCGGGGGTTCTAAAACCGGTGTTCGCTGGTATCCGTGGATGTCCCGTCGTCGCAGCTAGACTGCTATCCCAGCTCTCAGCGAACGTTGCCGAACATGGGCGGAATCAGGGCTGGTTTGGGTACGCGTGTGGGTACGGAAACCGTTAACTGACAGCCGCGTCATTGGCGGCACGATTGGGCCTACGGCCTATCCGTCAACACATCATTGCCCTGGTGGACGATCGCTCAGCGTCGCAGAGGGACTTAGGTCTGCCCGACTCTGGGACCTACGCAACTTACGTCGCCAGGTTGAGCAAACCTATCGTCGGCTATGGGCCTCGGCGCGCACCGCAACCTCAACCTCACCCGGCGACTCCTTGCGGCGGCGGGTGCGCGAGATGATCTGATCTTGCGACGCCTGCAGAGTGGCACGGCGGCGCCGGAGAAAATCTTCATTCATTTCGAATCTTTCGATTGGGTTGCGTACGCAGGCCGCGAGGTTCCCGATGAAGAAAACGCGGCCCGCGTACGCAAGCATTAAGAAACAGTGGTCGACAGCCCTAGGTCTTAACTCAAACCCGATACAGCAGCCCTGAGAAACGGGCTGGCATCCAGTGCGCCGGTACCGCGGCGATTCTTAACGATGCCTCAGTCGGTGGTGTGGACGATCAGCACGTCGGTCTTGGCCCTGCGGGAGACTTCGGATGGGACTGCTCCCAGCAGCCGCCCGGCGACCTTGCTGAGCCCGACGTTGCCGACGACCAGCAGGTCGGCATGGACCTCCTCGGCCAGGTGCACCAGCGCGTCGACCGGATCGCCGACGATCGACTTCTTCACCACGTTGTTGGCCCCGGCTTTGTACGCCCGCTCGCTGGCGTCCCGCAGGATCGAGCGGAAGGGGGTTTCGCCCACCATCCGGTAGTCCGCGCCATGGTCGCTCCCCGGCGGGATGGCGTAGCGGCCCTTTTCCTCGCGGACGGGGGCATGCGCCGTCGCAACGATCAATTTCGCGCCGTGATCCGCCGCGATCGCGGCTGCGCGCTCCACCGCAAGCATCGACGTGTAAGAGCCATCGGTGCCGACCACGACCATCTGATAGGCGTTCATTTCCCACCCAGTGTAAGGCCGACGGCGGCTCAAGAACCCCGCAAGTGTGACCCGATGCAGCCGGCCACCCCGTTCATTTCGGAACTTGGCGCCGGGCAGCGCGCTAGTCAGAAGTTCGGCCGCCAGCTGACGTTGGTCACGAACCCGCGCACTGACCGGTCGGCACCCTTTGTCGGCGGCTGGTTGAGGCTTACGTTCGTTTGGTACCAGTGGGGCTGGATCTCCTGCGCCGGCTTGCGGTTCACGTTGGATGGGTTCATTGGTTCGCCGCCTTTACGTACAAGTCGGCGGAGCCACCGTTGGGCCACTAGGGTCGTGCTCATTGCGGGACCTCCGGTTTGTCGCTGCCTGAATGCATCTGTATTTAGAGAACACAGCCGTCTCTTAACTTGTTCCCACCGCCTTCACACGCACCGACGTCGGCTGGGACCGTGGCGACACGGAGGTATAGCCTCTTGCCTTAATTTCGGCACTGGGTGCCATAATTGACCTAGGTAACGCTCATACAGGCCTCTGGCAGAGCGGTTGAGATCTCGGCGACGGCTGGGATCTTTGAACAGCGGAGGACGTCCGCGGGCCCCATCGCAGCAGATGAACGGCACATTTGCTAGATCTTGATTACACCAATCACGCCGATCAGAGGCCATGCCCAATTATTCAGCAAACTCCGATAACCATTTGCTGCGGCCGCAATTCCACCGCATCGCACCTGATAAAATTACATAATCCTTTTTCTTTTATTTTTGCTGGTAGATAGATCGGGCCAGCGCGCGCTGGCGATGCGCTGGGATGCCGTCAGTTTCACGGCCGGCACGTTGAAAGTCGCGGCGACCATGAACGTGGTCGACGGCCGGATCGAGGTCTCCGAACCCAAGTCGGGGCGATCGCGGCGAACCCTCCCGCTGTCACCGGCCATGGTGTCGCTGCTGAAGGCCCAGCGGGCCACACAAGCCGAGGAACGGTTGCGCGCAGGGGAGCTGTGGACTGACAGCGGGCTGGTCTTCACCGACGAGTTCGGGGGAGCGGTGAACCCCCGCGCGGTGCTGCGGGCCGTGCAGCGCTCCGCGGACCGGGCCGGGATCGCAGACGTGACCGTGCACACCCTTCGGCATTCGGCCGCGGTGGCGTGGCTGGAAGCCGGCGTGCACATCAAGGCGGTGGCGGATCTGTTGGGGCACAGCAGCATAGCGATCACCGGTGACATCTACGGGCACGCCTCGGACGCGGCGACCCGCTCGGCGGTGGACGGGCTGTCCGAGGCGCTCGGACTGTAATGTTTGCTGTGTGGGGGGTGCTGAAAGCTGGTTTGGGTACGGCGTTTGGGTACGGTTGGGCATTTGCACATCACGCGATGGTGTTTCCGCAGGCAGATACGCAGAACCGATCGGGGATTAGAGGCTGATGACACCGAACCGGGGGATCGATGCCGACTTCCTGGGCCTGCCGCGCCACGAGCTTGCCGAAGCCGCGCTGTCGGCGGCCAAAGCCGCCGGGGCCAGCCACGCCGACCTGCGGCTGCACCGCATCAGCACCGAGATCATCCAGCTGCGCGACGGCGAGCTGGAGACCGCCGTCGTCAGCCGCGAGGTCGGCCTGGCGGTGCGGGTGATCGTCAACGGCACCTGGGGATTCGCCTCGCACGCGGAGCTGGGGCCCTCGGTCGCGGCCGAGACCGCGCGCCGCGCCGTGCAGGTGGCCACCACGCTGGCGGTCCTGAACACCGAGCGCGTGGAGCTGGCGGCCGAGCCGGTGTACACCGACGCCACCTGGGTGTCGAGCTACCGGATCGACCCGTTCGAGATCCCCGGCCCGGACAAGATCGCCGTTCTGGAGGAGTACTCCGGGCGCCTGCTGAGCGCCGACGGCATCGACCACGTGTCGGCGGGCCTGACGGCCGTCAAGGAGCAGACGTTCTACGCCGACACCTTCGGATCGTCGATCACCCAGCAGCGGGTGCGGGTGCAGCCGTCGCTGGAGGCGGTGACCGTCGACGCCGCGGCGGGCAGTTTCGACTCGATGCGCACGCTGGCCCCGCCGATGGGGTGGGGCTTGGAGGCGCTGGCCGGCGACGAGGTATTTAACTGGACCGACGAGCTCGCGCAGCTGCCGACGCTGCTGGCCGAAAAGGTGAAGGCGCCCAGCGTGACTGCGGGGCCAAAGGATTTGGTGATCGACCCGTCGAACCTGTGGCTGACCATTCACGAATCCATCGGCCACGCAACCGAATACGACCGTGCGATCGGCTACGAGGCCGCCTACGCGGGCACGTCGTTCGCCACGCCCGACAGGCTCGGCACCATGCGCTACGGCTCGCCGGTGATGAACGTGACCGCCGACCGCACCGTGGAGCACGGGTTGGCCAGCATCGGTTACGACGACGAGGGAGTGGCGGCCCAAAGCTGGGACCTGGTGCGCGACGGGATTTTCGTCGGCTATCAGCTCGACCGGGTCTTCGCTCCCCGGCTTGGGCTGTCCCGCTCGAACGGGTGCTCGTATGCCGATTCGCCGCATCACGTGCCGATCCAGCGGATGGCCAACGTGTCTTTGCAGCCCGCTCCGGAGGACATCAGCACCGCCGATCTGATCGGCCGCGTCGAGGAGGGCATCTACGTCATCGGCGACAAGTCATGGTCAATCGATATGCAGCGCTACAACTTTCAGTTCACCGCGCAGCGGTTCTTCCGCATCCGCGACGGCCGCCTGGACGGCCAGTTGCGCGATGTCGCCTACCAGGCCACCACCACCGATTTCTGGAATTCCATGGAAGCCGTGGGCGGCCCGTCGACTTGGCGGCTGGGCGGCGCGTTCAACTGCGGCAAGGCCCAACCCGGGCAGATCGCCCCGGTCAGCCATGGCTGTCCGTCGGCGTTGTTCCGGGGCGTCAACGTGCTCAACACCCGCACCGAGGGCGGCCGATGATCACCCCGCAGCACGTCGTCAACATCGTTCTGGACGAGGCGGCCAAGCTCGGCGGCGCCAACGAGACCATGGTGCTGGTCACCGACAAGGTCGAGGCCACGTTGCGCTGGGCGGGCAATTCGATGACCACCAACGGGGTTTCGGTCAGCCGCAGCATCACCGTTATTTCGCTTGTGCGCCAAGGTGATAGCGCCCACATCGGCACTGTGGTCTCCGCCGAGGTGGATCCGCGGGTGCTTCCCGACTTGGTGGCGGCGTCCCAGGAGGCCGCCCGGTCTGCCCCGGAGGCGGGTGATGCCGCGCCGCTGTTGGCCGACACCGGGGTGCCCGCCGATTGGGACGCGCCGGTGCCCGGCACCGGGCCGTTGGTGTTCGCCGGCGTGGCCGACTCGCTGAGCCGGGGTTTCCGCGGCACCGATCGGCTGTATGGCTTTGCACACCATAGTGTTTCGACAACGTTCTTAGCGTCGTCGACCGGGCTACGTCGGCGCTACAGCCAGCCCACCGGCGCTGTGGAGATCAACGCCAAACGCGGCGACGCCAGCGCCTGGGCGGGCATCGGCACGGCCGATTTCGTTGATGTGCCTACCGATTCGCTGCTCGAGCAGCTGTCGATGAGGCTCGGCTGGGCCGAGCGCAGCGTCGAGCTGCCCGCGGGGCGTTACGAGACGATCATGCCGCCGTCGACGGTGGCCGACATGATGATCTATCTGGCCTGGTCGATGGCCGGCCGCGGCGCGCAGGAGGGCCGCACCGCGTTCTCCGCGCCCGGTGGTGGGACGCGGGTGGGGGAGCGGCTCACCGATTTGCCGCTGACGCTGTTCTCCGACCCGATGGCGCCGGGGCTGGCGTGCACACCGTTCGTCGCGGTGAGCAACTCCTCGGAGACGGTGTCGGTGTTCGACAACGGCATGGAGATCGCCCAGGTGGACTGGATCCGCGACGGGGTGATCAACGCGCTGGCGTACCCGCGGGCCACGGCCACCAAATTCGACGCCAAGGTCGCGGTTGCCGCCGACAACCTGGTGATGACCGGTGGGTCGGCCGAGCTCGCCGACATGATCGCGGCTACCGAGCGCGGCCTGCTGCTGACCACGCTGTGGTACATCCGCGAGGTCGACCCCACCACACTGCTGCTCACCGGGCTGACCCGCGACGGTGTTTACCTCATCGAGGACGGCGAGGTAACCGGGGCGGTCAACAACTTCCGGTTCAACGAGAGCCCGCTGGACCTGCTGCGACGGGCCACCGAGGCCGGGGTGAGCGAGAAGACCCTGCCGCGGGAATGGGGGGATTGGGTCACCCGGGCGGCGATGCCGTCGCTGCGGATACCGGACTTCTACATGTCGTCGGTGAGCCAGGCCCGATAGCCCGATTGCCGAGGGACGCGGCGAGTTCTAGCGTGTGAGAAATGGCGGCTCCGGTATCGGTTCGAGAAGATCAGCTGACGCGGTTGGTGGCGTTGTCCCCGGGGTCCCCGGGTGACGGGCGCATTGCGGGCCTGGTCCGGCGGGTGTGCGCGCAGACGGTGTCGCTGCCGCCGCTGCCCTCGTGCGTCGAGATTGGCGAGCCCGCGTCGGAGGCCGAGGTCGTCGTCGCCGAGTTCGCCGAACAGTTCAGCGTCGACGTCTCGGCGATCACCGACGAGCAGCGGGCGCGGTTGTGGAAACAGCTGGGCAACAGCACCCCTGGTGTGGTGGTGCAGATCTTTATCGCCGACTTCATCCCGCGGGTGCGCGCCGGGCTGGAGGCGCTCGGCGTCGGCTCGGCGTACCTCGGCTGGGTGAACGGACCGATCGCGTGGGACCACGCCACGGACCCGTCGGTCGCGGTGCTCGACGACTTTCTGCCCGCGGTCGCCCGGATGCGCGCGCTGGACCCGGTCACCTCCGAGCTGGTCCGGCTGCGCGGCGCGGCGCAGCACAACTGCCGGCTCTGCAAATCGTTGCGCGAGGGCACCGCGCTCGACGCCGGCGGCACGGAGGAGTTGTACGGCAACATCGAGCGCTTCGAGGACTCGCCGGTGTTGACCCAGCGCGCTAAAGCAGCGCTGCGCTACACCGATGGGTTAATTTGGACCCCTGCGCACCTCGTCGTCGACGTTGCCGCCGAGGTGCGCTCCCGGTTTTCCGAGGATGAAGCCGTGGAGCTCACCTTCGACATCATGCGCAATGCCAGCAACAAGGTCGCCGTTTCGCTCGGGGCCGACGCCCCGCGGGTCGACCATGGGACCGAGCGTTACCTGCTCGACGCCGACGGTCAGGTTGTGTACAGCTGACGACCCGACACGGCCCCGGTGCCGCGAAGTGCACCAGGGTCGGTCGGTTCGAGCCGCGGACTAACCGCCGCCTCCGCCGCCGGCGCCGTCCGGAATGTAGTACCAATCGTCGTTGGGGTCGGCGCTCACTGTGGTCTTGGCCGAGTGGGTGGCCCCGGCGAAAGCCACCACTGGCGTCGCGGCTGCCGCCGCGATAGCGAGCGCCGCAAGCGCGGCACGCATGGTTGTTCTACTCATCGCAATTTCCTCTCATTCCTCTCAGGCTTCATTGGCTGTTGGTAATGCGCGCGCATTAAGTCGGTAGTGTGCGCCGCAAACGGCGGTCGATCCAGCACTGAAGGTAAACGGAAAGTAAAGGATAAATACCTTTTTGTTTCGCCTTTCGCACATCGCGGGGAACGCCTTCGGCCTCGGCAAAGGTTGTTTTGCGGCGTAACAGTCACACTAATCCGTCAGCGCGCCAACCGAATTGGCACCGCACCGACTCGATGGCGCAAGCCGGTTGTCATGCCCCCGACCGCCAATCTCCAACGGAGGCGCGCAGGCGGTCGCGGGGGGGCCACGGGAACTCGGGGTGGCCGCTCGGACGTCGAGCTACTTGGCTTTAGCGGTATACGCGAGGCTTTCTTTCAGCGTTGGCCTCAATGTGCCTGTACCCATAAGGCGACGACGAGAATCGATTCGGCGCAACTCGTTTCGTGCGTCGATGACTTTATGGACACGATGGAAAGCCTTTTGGCGGTGTCTTTCAATTCCTCGAGCCGCGCGTAGGTTTTCACGAAAGCAGGCTTGGCACCTTTGCCGCTGTAGCGAGCGGAGTTGCCGCGACGGAAGGTGTGAGGGTGCTCCGTCCGTGTTCGATACCGAACGGGCACGCCGCGAAGGTCGGCATCGACGGGCTGCTCCCACGTCTCTGCGAGCCATGGACGCGCGCTAACGTGAAGCTCGTGCAACGCACGCTCTGCCCGCCACCGGCCCCCTTTCCTCACCCGGGGTCGCCGGCGTCTTCGGTAAGGTCTCGAAAACACGGCGGAAGGGCCAGCGGATCTCGGAAGGTGAGTTGCTGAAAGTGGCAAGCTAGTAGGAGTGCCGGGGGCGGTAGCTCAGTTGGTTAGAGCCGCGGACTCATAATCCGTTGGTCGCGGGTTCGAGCCCCGCCCGCCCCACAGCCCCACAGCGCGCCTGTATGACCTCCGGCTGATGCTTGAATTTCGGTTCTGGGGGATGCTTGACAGTACTTCGGATGATCCTTGACCCTGGCTATTTCCTCGGTGATGGTGCTCACCGCTTCTCACGCTGTGAGGGTTTCAGCAGGGCTTGGCTCACTGCGGTGCAGAGCCACTTTTCAGCCTTCTGGTAGGTCCACCCGTTGTCGTCGACGAGCGTGAAGAATCCGGCGTAACCGAGGTAGAACCAGATGATGTCGAGGGCTTCGTCGGCGTCCATGCCGTCGGGCAGGGCGCCGAGATCGGCGAGGCGCTGGGCCGCCAATCCGTTACCACCGCGATAGCGGGAGGTGGCGAGGGCAAGCCCTTCGGCGGCGGTCTGATCATGGGGGGCTGCGGCGATCACAATGCGCATGATGTCGCCGTACTCCTGGCGCATTTTGCGGGTCAGCTCGGCGAGATAACGCACGATTTCCTCTGGGTCGTTGAGGTTTTCGATGTACTCGCGGGCCTCAGCGACCACCGGTGCGGCCGACCATTCGTCGATCAGTGTGCGCAGCAGTCCCTGCTTGCCGCCGTTGACGGCGTACACCGTGGCCGGCGAGACCCGCGCGGCGGCCGCGATTTCGTTGACGGTCGTGGCGAAGTAGCCCTTTTCCGTGAACAGCCGTCGGGCGGCGTCCACTGCCGCGCGGCGGGTTACTTCGGCGTATTCCGCGCGCCGGCTGATGGGCTCGCTGGGTGTGGGCGTCTGTGCGTTCAAGAGAGAACCCCCTGCGTGGCCAGAGTTGCACTCCGATCAGAATAGCACGCTATGTTCATTAGAGTGTTACTCTAGTAAATCAACCTATGCTCTACAACCGATCTTCTCCAACGAGAAAAGGAGTACTCATGACGACCGAAATCCAGGTGATGGCCCCGCCCGCGCGGAACCTTCTCGCTGACCTGCCCGCGGGTCGCGTCTTGTCGGGGTCCGCATACGACGCGAGCGTGCGGATCTGGAACGCTGCCGTCACTCATGAACCGGCCCTGATCGTGCCGCCAGAATCGCCCGCTGAGGTGCGGGCCGCGGTTCTCGCGGCGCGCAAGCACGACCTGGCTCTATCGGTTCGCGGCGGCGGCCATGACTGGGCCGGCAGGTCGCTGCGACACGGTGGCCTGGTTATCGACATGTCGGGAATGAAGCGCGTCGCGGTTGACGCCCACGCGCGGGTGGCCACCGTTCAGGGCGGTGTCACTGCCAGCGAGCTCATCGGCGTAGTGCAGCCCCACGGTCTCGCCGCCGTCACGGGCACCATAGGCGCCGTCGGGATCACCGGCCTGACATTGGGTGGGGGATATGGGCCACTCAACGGCCGGAGCGGTCTAGCGCTGGACAACCTGCTGCGCGCCGAGGTGGTCCTGGCCGACGGACGCCACGTCACCGCGACACCCACCGAAGAGCCGGAGCTGTACTGGGCCCTGCGCGGTGGCGGAGGCAACTTTGGTGTCGTGACATCGCTGACGCTGCAACTGCACCACGTTCCGAGCGTGTTGGCCGGCCTCATCGTCTATCCCTGGTCACAGGCCGCCGATGTGTGGACCCGGATCGACGAGGTTCTCGCCGACTGTCCTGACGAGCTCACCGTCCAAACCGGAGTGCTGCCCGGTCCTGACGGTCCGACGTTGTTCTTGTCGCCGGTCTGGAGCGGCCAGCCGTCACAGGGTGAACGCGCGATCGACGAGTTGTTACGTCTGGGCGACCCGCTGTCCTCGCAGGTGGCTCTGATGAGCTATGCCGACATGCTGCGCTTGTTCGACGCTCACATCGTCACCGGCCGCCACTACGCGATGCGGACCCGGACTGTGGCGAACTACTCTCCCGATGTCATCGCGGGACTTATCGATGCTGGCGATTCAAAAACGTCGCCGCTGTCCGGCATTGTCGTTCACCACTTCCACGGTGCGGCCACCCGCGTTCCCGTCGAAGAGACCGCCTTCGGTATTCGCCGGTCGCACTACATGATCGAGATTCTTGCCGCGTGGGAACCAGACGACCAGGGCGCCCGACACCGCGACTGGACGCACGGCATCGCGAACAACTTGGCTCGCCACGCACTGCCCGGCGGCTATCCCAACATGCTCGGCCCAACCGACCACGAACAAATCGCGCACGCTTACGGGCCCAACGGCCCACGGCTACGTGCAGCGAAAAAATCGATTCGACCCAGACGGGATCTTCTCGGCCATCCCGCTACCACCCCAGGCGACCGGCTACACCCAAGGCCAGCCGGGGAGCAGAGCGCGGCGAGCGCGCCCGATCGAGGGAGCGGGCCCGGTCTCCGCGCAGTAACGCGGTGACCAAGTTGGCGCCCAAGAAACCCGAGTCGCCGGTGACCGTGACGCGGCCGAGGTCAGTCATCACCGACGTGTCAGCCATGCTCCTGCGCAGCCCGGTAGCTAACAGCGCCGCATCTACTTCACCCCGGCGTCACCCCGGCGACCGAGGGCGTTTTGCAGCCCTACCGACCCCGTACCGCGACCGTACGGCAACGGCCAAAATCTGGTGTCTTGCAGTAGATTTGATACCTCAGGACAAAGTATTTCGCCTGGTCGCCCGCGCGATGAATAGGGACTCATAATCCGTTGGTCGCGGGTTCGAGCCCCGCCCGCCCCCACGCCGGCACGATGATCGCGATATTGGCGGCGACAATCCCGGCGACGACGATGATCGTGCCGAGAATGTCCCAACGCGGTGTTTTCTCTTCCACAGCCGAGCAGGCCGCGATGAAATGCCTATACCTTGTCACCCGATCCCTAAACCCCACCGGTGCGGGCAGGGCACGATGAATGATGCGGTGGAAGCCGGCGCTCAACGCGTTTGCAATCAACGCACGCCACGCTATCGCGGGGCTAGTTAGTTAATTAGCTAGCAGATGTTCCACCATTGTATATGCTGGATAGATATGTTAATGGCAACCCTTCTTAGCATTGGCGGACAGGGAGCGGAGGCACAGTTTGTGAGCGCTGACTACCGAGAGTTTGCGCAGTGCGAACTGGCAACGCATGGGTATTTGACGGCTGTCAGAGAACCTCAGCAGGTGCCAAAAACTGGTGTGACCACAATACTGCTGGCAACGTTGTCTTCGGGGAAAACGTTGTCTTGGGGGAAGAGGGGTAGGGCGTGAGTAACACCGCCACTAACGCCGGCCGCGATGGCGGCGAGCCGCTCATCGATACGGTGTCCGCAGTCACGGGCACAGGACCGCAGCTGACCGGTGTTGCTGCCGGTGTCACTGGGGCGGTGCTGGTAGTGGCGGGGGTGTGGGGTTTGCACGTGCTGACTCCCGGCGGCGGGGTGACCGGGTCGGTGGGGTGGGTGCTGCTGCTGTTGGCGGGCGTTCGCCGTGTTGGGTAACGGGATCACACTGCTACGGCGCGCCCTGGCCCCGATCACCGTCACTGCCGAGGCCGGGGTGTTAGCGATCGCGTTGTTCTCGGCCACCGCATTCGGCCTGGCCACGTTATCCTCCTATCTACCCCGCACGGGTACATCGTCTCTCGGGATGGCGGTGGCGGCGGCTGACCCGTGTGGTGATCGCTGCGGAGACGGCGGCAACGGGCAAGGCTTCTACGGTCCGGATACCTCCGGTTTTCAGCCGCCGGGCATGCCCAATCAGTTGCCGGATTATCAAAGCGGCGCCAACTCCGGATACCCGGCCCCAGACCAAGCTGTCAGCCAGGTCACGCAACAAGCCGGACAGCAAGGCGCCACCCAGACCGCCAGCCAAGGACTTCCGAAGCCACCACCACCGGATTCATGGTCGGGGCAAATCACCAACACCCCCGACCCCACAAGGCCGAACGCCAACAATGCGTTGACCATGGCGCAGCTGGTGCAACGCGTTTACGATCCGGCCCATCCTCTGCCCGCGGGCTGGTCGCAGCTCAGTTCGGCGCAGGTGGAGCAGCTCACCGGGATCAACCCGGACAACATGGCCTCCGGTGTGCACGTCGGCGTGCTCACCGACGGCGCTGGGCACTATGTGGGTACGTTCGCCGGGGCCGAAAACCAGATCGATGACGCTGCGGTGGTTGTTGAGGAAGTCGGCGGCAACCCACCCCAATACCAGATGGCTGTCCAGGTCATGAGCGCCCTGCTCAACAACTTCGGCGCCGGAAACGTCGCCGCCACCGGACATTCCATGGGCGGTGGAGAAGCCGCCGCCGGGGCCCTCAACAACGGCACCACCGCCATCACCTTCGAAGCCCAAGGGCTATCGCCCGGCTACCTGCAAAGTCTCGGAATGGACCCCCAAGCAACCTTCGCTCAAGCCGCCGACGGACAAGTCCAGCACTACTTCATCCAAGGCGAATTTGCCACCGCCCTACAACGCGAAATACCAGTAGTCAACGGCCTACCCAACGCCCCCGGCCTCAACTACGCACTCCCCTTTGTCACCACCGACCCCGTTACCGGAGCCACTAGCATTTCCCCAGTCGGCCCGCTTGATCAATCCCATAACATCGCCGCCGTCATAGATTCGTTAGCACAATCAGGGGTGGAACCTCAGTTGGTGTTCACGCAGCCCATCCCGGGCGAACAAGCCGCCGAAGACATTGTTAATACTGTCGCTCCAATTGTCGTCCTACCCATCGCCGAAGCCGTTCTCGGCGACCTGACGCCACCACCAGCACCATAAAGAATAAAGAGGAAATCGCATAATGAGGCACGTCAAGACAATCGGTGCCACCGCCATAACCGCCGCGGGACTAATTGCGGCCCCTGCCGCTAACGCCGGGGCACACACCGTCACCTACACCCTGTGGGTGGATAGCCCGGCCCCGAACGGCTTCAGTGTCAGCTACGTATATAATGAACCGGTCGATCAACAAAGTCCTTCCCGTGGCGGCGATTCCAATTTGTTTTTGTCGCCCGGTGAGGTCTGGACGCGTGAGACCACTATGGACGACCCGACTCAGTGGGCCTACATGGTGGCGGTTTACAAGAACGCGAACGCCAATCCGGTCGGTACACACTGTGAAATTAGAGTCGATGGAGTCGTGGAAGCCACCGGCGTAAGCGTCTGCTCGATTCGGCAGCTGCATGCCGGAAGCGGTCCGCCTGGGACTATGTGAGAGCGGATTTATGGCGTTAGCCTCGATTTTTCGCGCGGCCTGATCTGGGAGGGTGTTGCCGGTTCTGGCCGACTGGTGCTGCCGATTGCGGCATGCCGGTGTGATGGGTGTCGCTCCGGTGGGGCGGGCTTCCCAAGGCCGGTGGGTCTTTCTAGCGCCGCGGCTTACTCCCACCGCGTGCCCGCATTACCACGCCAGCCGAAACCAACGCTCGCCGAATAGCATTGGGGGAGCTGCCGAAGTGCTCGCCAAGCTGGGCCAGCGTTGTACCGCTTCGGTAGAGTTCGGCAGCGGTCGGGATGTCATTGTCGGCGAGTCCTTGACCACGCATCTCTACACCATGGCTATGCAAGATCGTGATGACGCTGCCCTGGCTGAGCCCATAGCGACGGCGCAGTTCCGGTGTCCCGGTGCCGTCTCGGTAGGCCTGGACCAGTTCGGCGATTGTCTCAGCGGACAGCCGGCGGTCCACACGTTGGGTTTGGGGGAGCGGCGCTACCTCTCTGGCCTGCAATTTCGCTGATTTCTGCGCCATCTCGACCATCCGCCGCAACCGTCGCCCCTGATAGACGGGTTTCGAGTAACGTTTCATCAGCTCCACCTTAAAAGGTGTATGACCTCGGCTGATGCTTGACACTTCGTCTTCGCATGATGGCTGACAGTGTTTCGGCTGATGCTTGACAGTTACTTCGGCTGATCCTTGACACTCCCTGAAATTGAGGGAGTTGAGCGTGGCCGAGCAGAGCTATCAGGCCGTGTCGGCGGTTATCAGCGATGGATTGCCGATTCCGCTCCGCGAAGTTTGCCCACGCGCCAACCGCCGCGAGCGCACGCCCAAACCATTGCCACAACATGGGCGCATCTGATCTTGAGCAATGGACCGGCGGTTGGTGACCACCTGCTGCTTTTCGGGCTCAGCGATCGACAGCGTGTCGGACGATTGACGTGCGCGGATGCTTACAATGACGTGCACTGCAGTAGCAGTCCGTTAAGGAAAGACAGGTTGACGGCCAAACAATTCCACTACGCCTTCGGGAACACCCTCACCGAAGAGGAATCCGACGCCCTGCGCGCCGCCTGGACCATCCCCGGTGCGGGCCGGCCGATGTTCGAAGGGGCCGGCGCGAACTTTTCCCGCCACTCGCCGGCCAAAGTCGACACCCACAAAGCCGACCGCGGGCCGCTGCTGCTGACCTCGGGGACAGAGGACCACACCGTGCCCCTCAAAGTGACCAAAGAAGTCGTCGCGATGTACTCAAAAGGATCAGCGCAGACCGACTTTCACATCTTTGAGGGACGCGGACACTCTCTTACCATTGACAGCGGATGGAAAGTCGTCGCGGACGTGGCCCTGCAATGGCTGGCCACCAACGGCTTTTAGGCAGAACGAGATACGACGAGAGGACGGGCGCAGTGAGTACTGTTCGAGCAGCGGCGGTCCAACTGCGCCCTGTGCTCTACAGCCGGGACGGGACCGTCGAGCACGTTGTCGCGAAGATCGACGAACTGGCAACGCGCGGAGTGCAATTCGCGACTTTTCCGGAGACCGTTGTTCCCTATTACCCGTACTTTTCGTTTGTGCAGCCGCCTTATCAGATGCTCGCCGAGCAAACGCGGCTGCTGGGACAGGGAGTCACCGTGCCATCGCCAGCGACGCAGGCGATCAGCGACGCCGCAAGCCGCGGCGGAATGGTGGTCTCAATCGGCGTGAACGAACGTGACGGCGGCTCACTGTTCAACACCCAACTGCTTTTCGATGCCGACGGAACGTTGATCCAGCGTCGCCGCAAGATCACCCCCACGTATCACGAACGCATAATTTGGGGCCAGGGCGATGGCAGCGGACTTCGAGCCGTGGACAGCGCGGTTGGTCGCATTGGTCAGTTGGCTTGTTGGGAGCATTACAACCCGCTGGCCCGGTACGCGCTGATCGCCGATGGCGAGCAGATCCATTCCGCGATGTTTCCGGGATCTATTTTCGGCGACTTGTTCGCTCGACAGACCGAAGTCCAGGTACGCAATCACGCGCTCGAGTCGGGCGTTTTCGTGGTCTGCGCGGCCGCTTGGCTCGATCCCGATCAGCAGGGGCAGATCATGGCGGACACCGGTTGCCCGGTGGGACCGATCTCGGGGGGCAGCTTCACCGCGATCGTCACACCGCAAGGCGAATTGCTCGGTGAGCCTTTGCGTTCCGGCGAAGGCGAAGTAATCGGCGATCTGGACTTCGCGTTGATCGACAAACGTAAGGCGTTCATGGACGCCACCGGTCACTACAGTCGGCCCGAATTGCTAAGCCTGCTCATCGATCACACGCCCAGCGCCCATGTCCATAAGCGGTTTCCGGGTTCGCACGTTGTCGGCGACGCCGAGGAGAGCGCAATGTTACTCACTGATCCGCGGGAAACCTCATTGGACGGAGGTGCGGTATGACCTACATGGGAAAGCCTTATTACCCGTTGTGGTTGGACAACCTGGCCGACGACGTCACCTTGGAGGCCGCGGCGATGGACGGCACCGCGCGCGGCGCCGAAGGTGTCCGCTTCATCTTGGTCAAAGCCCGCGAACAGTACGAGCACCAAGAGTTCAACTACGCCGGCCCCTGCGGCGAGAACGGTTTCCTCGAGGACTATTCCAGCTCAGTTCGCGGCGTGCCTACATACGTTGTCGTGCTGGTCACCTTAAACGCCGACGGGCAGACCCAGCACGTCGTGGTGAATCACCGGCCACGCAGCGCGATGCTGCAGTTCTCTCGCGTGATGCTGGAGACCTTCTCCGGGACCCCGTATGCGAAGCACTGGGAAGGCACCCCGTAAGGGGCGACAGGAGGCGCGACATGGCATCGACATATCTGGGGAAACCTTACTACCCGGCGTGGCTGGACAACCTTGCCGACGACGTGACCGGGGAGGGTCCGGCGTGGGACGGCGCTATCGAGGGCGCGGCGGCCGTCCACGAAGTGGTGGTCGCCGCAAAAGAGATCTACGAGTTTCAGGAGTTCCACTACGCCGGCCCCTGCGGAGAAAATAGTTTCCTCGAGGACTACACCTCATCGGTCCGCGGCGTGCCCCTCTACGTCATCGTTCTGGTCGTCTTCAATGCCGAAGGTAAGGCCCAGCGCCTTGTGGTGAATCACCGGCCGCGCAGCTCCGTGCTGGTGTTGTCCCGCGCGATGTTCGAGAGGTTCGCCGGCACGCCCCTGGCCAAGCACTGGGAAGGCACGCCCTAAGGAGCGGCAATGAGCGATCTGCTCGAGGTCGCGGTCGCGGCCCACGTTGGCCTGCACCGGTGGAACGGCATCACCTCGATCGATGTCGCCGCGTCGATCACGGGGGCGACCTGGTTCGTCAAAGGCAAGGGTGATGCGCTCAAGAACGTCCGCTTCGAGGTTGACACCACCCGGGAGCGGCTGACGATGGACTTCGTCGGTCAGGACAAGCGTTCGATCTTCGAACCCTTCCACGTCGTGATGCAGCGTGGTGACGGCGCGCTCATCGACACGCGCGATGACCCGGAGAGGTCGTTTGACGGTCATGTGTTCGCCACCCCGTGGGACGACATTCAGGTCGCCTATTTCAGCGGGGAGGCGCTGTGGGCGTATCTGACTACACCTTTCCTCTACACCTGGCCCGGATTCGCCACCGAAGAGATCACCCCCATCCAGGTCGGCGGTGAAACATGGCGGCGGCTGAAGGTGACGTTTCCCGATCACATCAAAACCCACACGCGCGAGCAGATCTCGTGCTTTGGCCCAGACGGGCTGCTTCGCCGCCAGGACTACACCGTCGATATCCTGGGCGGCGCACCCGGACTGAATTACGCCACCGATTATCGGGAAGTAGACGGGATCATCATCCCCACCACACGGCGGATTTACGCCTGGGAGGGTGACTACCAGCTCGTCCCGGAGCCGCTGCTGATCGCCATCGACATGGGTGAGATCAGCATCCGCCGAACAGCCTGGTGATCCCCGGTTGGAACGGTCACAAATTACCTTTGAGAGGAGCACACGATGGCCCACAGTGAATCCAAACAGCAGCAGTCCGTAGGTGCCGCGGCTTACACGCTTGGTGCATCGGGAAGCTACAGCAACAGTGCGATTACGGCGTTGCACGCCGGAGAACCCCTCCCCGCCTCCAAGGACGAGCAGATACTGGCCGCCAAAATATCGCGCGCGATGTCGTCGGGGCCTCGCCACATCACCCGGGACGCCACGGTTGCGGAGATGGATGCGCAAGGCAATGTCGTAGTGCTTCGTCAGGGAACCAACCAGTGGGTCTGTTTCCCAGGTGATGAGAACGAAATCGGCAACGTGCCCATGTGCGCGGATCCCATGGGGCTGCAGTGGATGAGAGACATCATGGCCGGCGAGCCGGCTCCGACGAATACCGCCCCCGGGATCATCTACATGCTTTGCGGTGCAACACAACACAGCAACACCGACCCGTTCGACAAAACAAGTCCTGCCATTCCCATCGGCCCGCACTGGATGATCATGTGGCCATACGATGCCGCGCGTGACGGTCTCCCAAACACCGTACGAGATGCGGGCGCCTGGGTGATGTTCGATCGGACGCCCTACGCGTATTTGCATATCTGCGGTACGCCCTGGGCAGGCGATGAGTACACGCCCGGCCAGCAACCCGTATGGACAATGCGATATGGCGCGCCCACAATGCGGTAATCGTCGTCTCGAACCGCAGACGCTCGGGCCTAGACGCGGCGTCCGCGTTGAGCTAATACTGTGCTGCCGCATCTCACCCTGGCGTCACCCCGGCGTCCGGGGGCGATTTGTAGCCGTACCGGAGCCGTACCCCGACCGTACTGGCAATGGCCAAAAGACCTGTTTCACATTCGATTTGATGCGTTACAGCTAACCGTTTGTCCCTGGTCCCGTGGGCGCTGACTAGGGACTCATAATCCGTTGGTCGCCTGTTCGAGCCCCGCCCGCTCCACAACTCAGCCCCTCTACAGCCCACTTCAGAAGCTATTTCAAGCCGAAGTCGTTGCAATCAGCAACCATGCATCACCGTAATCCGACACTCCCGCAAGAGTGCAGAAGTTCAGCGTGCGGCCGCGCCAGCCGGGTCGGCCATCAGCTCCAGAATTCGTTCATGGGTTGGGCGTACATGTCGTTGTCAGTGAGCGGGGCCAGAGCTCCCGGCGTAGGACTCAAGGCGTCTTCAATCGTGGCCATCAGGCCGTACTGGTTGTAGTTGTTGGTGGCGATGAAGTGGCCGGATTGCATCCCCCCAAGCGTCACGGCGCCCTGGTTCGGGATGACGATCATCGGAACGTTGTTGCCCTGGTTTCCGATGCCCAGTGACAGGTTGTTGTAGTCCTCGTCCCACGTGATGATGATCGCGTCCCTCTGCGTCGGGTCAGTCCACGTTGGCGAGCTCTGAATGGTGGAAACCTGTTGCTGGACAAACTGGTCGCCGGCCGCGACGTTGTACTGGTGCGTTGTGAGCTGGCTGCCAATGAAATTGGCAATGTCGCCAGGAGAACTGACGGGGCCTTCCATGTTGTTGGCCTCGTTGGCGGCCAGCCACGCGAATCGCGGTGCGGTGCTCGGGTTCTGCAGATCGGGGCCCAACTGCGTCAGCGGGAGCAGGTGTGTCTGCAGGTAGGCGGGGGTGTTGTTGAAGACGTAGCTGAAATTTGCAAAGGGCAATTGGTCGACGGCGTAGTCACCGGACGACACGATGTCACCCGGGAAGGGCATGCTCTGCGCGTAGCCGGCCCACGTAACGCCCGTCTGATCCATTTCTTGCATGAGGCTGGGCGCGTTGATGGAGTTCGGGGGCGGGTTGTAGTCGATGCCGAAGTCCGATCCGCCCAGGATTCGGAAGTAGTTGGGGTCGCTGGGGTGGCTCAGCGCGTAGTAGTTGTTCGCATATCCGTAGGTGTTGATCAGGGCGTTGATGTAGGGCGCGTTGGGGCTGCCCAGGATGTCGCCGACGCCGTGGTTCTCCATATAGATCAGGAAGACGTGATCCAGTTGGCCGACATGGGACGTCGGTGGGGTGAGCGGCGCCGCGGTGAGGCTTGGATCGCCGACGGTGAACGACAGGTTGTCGACAAAGGCGTTGTTGTAGTTTCCGAGGACCGGGTTGTGGTCGGCGAAGGTCGCGGTCACGACCGCGGAGGTGGTGCCCACCGGGATCGTCCCGGAGATGTCCCGTGGCTGAAACCCGGTGAGTCCCAAGCGACCCAGCGCTGTGACCGGCCCGATCGATCCGGTGCCCAGAACGACCTCATTGGAGTTGAGGAAGGTGACCTGCACTGAGGTCGAGGACGGGTCGAGAAGGTAGCCGCCGAGCATTCCACTGAGCGTGTACGGCGTTGTGCCGGTGTTGATTCTGCCGGTTGCAGCGGAGAGGTTGACGGTCTGGCTGATGGTGGACGAGCCCACGGGTCCGCCGCCGGCGAAATTGTTGCCGCCGCCCGGGGGCGGGGTGCCTGGGAAGCCTAGGAAACCCGGCAGATCCGGGATGGAAAATGGCCCCGGATAACCGCGCGGGGTGCCGTAGGCGATCACGGTCGGGGTGCCGGTCACCGTCCAGCCCGGAATGGTTACCCCGCTGTAGCCCGACCCGGACGGGTCGGCCACTTCGAAGCCGGGGTTGACCAGCAAGTTCTGGCTCATCGGCAATCCAGGGATACCGTTTCGGCCCAGTAGCAGCCCGCCGGTCCCAACGGTACCGGGGCCGCCCATCAGTGTGACGGTCCCGGCGTTGCCGCCATTGCCGCCGTTGCCACCGTCGCCGATCAGGATGGAACTGCCGCCAGTGCCGCCGCCTCCGCCGCTGAAGAGCGAGGTGGGGGCGGCATCCGCGCCGGCCCCGCCGGGACCGCCATTACCCAAGAGCGACCCGCCATCCCCGCCATGGCCGCCGGCCCCGCCGGGGCCCGTCGCGGCAAATCCGCCGGGCCCGCCGGCCCCGCCGCCGCCGATCAAGGTCGCGTTGCCGCCGGCCCCGCCGCGGCCACCGGGGACTGGCCCGAGGCTTGTTGCCGCAGTGCCGCCACCGCCACCGGCGCCGCCGGAGCCCAGCCAGCCGGCGGTGCCGCCGACCCCGCCGACACCCCCACCAGCGCTACCCGATCCGGTTCCCAGAATCGATCCGCCGGCTCCACCGGACCCGCCGGAGCCTAACAGCGAGCCGCCGCCCCCGCCGGCCCCGCCGGCCCCACCGGCGCCGTTACTGCTGGAGCCGCCGTCGCCGCCGGCCGCGCCGCTACCCCATAGAGGCCCGCCAGCGCCGCCGCCTCCGCCGGCCCCGCCGTCGGAGTTTATAGACGATCCGCCGACTCCGCCGGTGCCGCCGCCGGCGCCGACCAGCCCACTGAGCGGCCCAGCGGCCCCGCCGGCCCCGCCGGCGCCGGGTCGTAAACCACTGCTCAACTGACCGGTTAACCCACCGGTCCCCCCGACCCCGCCAGAGCCCAAGAACCCGCCAGGCCCGCCGGCCCCGCCGCTCCCGCCGTCCCCGTCGCCCCCGGCGGCGGCGCCGACCCCGCCGGCCCCGCCGGGACCGCCATTACCGAACAGCCACCCGCCACTGCCCCCCATGCCGCCGGCCCTGCCGGGACCGGACGACCCAAACCCGCCGGCCCCGCCGGCCCCACCGCTGCCCAACAGCCCGGCTGGGCCGCCGGCCCCGCCGGGCACGCCGTTCGCGCCGGACCCGCCGGCGCCGCCGTCGCCGAGCAACCACCCGCCGGGCGCCCCGCTGGCCCCGCTGCCCGCGGCGCCGGGGGCGCCGTTGCCGATCAGCGGGCGGCCGGTCAGGGCCAGGCTGGGTGCGTTGATCACGTTGAGCGCCGCCGCCGGCAACAACAGCCCGTTGGCGCCGGTGGCGCCGTTGCTGCCCGCCGGCGTACCGATTCCGCCAGTACCGCCCGTCCCGCCAAGGCCGAGCACCACGGCCCTGCCGCCGGCCCCGCCGACCCCGCCGGCGAGTCCGGTGGCGCCCTGTGCACCGGGTCCACCGGCACCGCCGTCGCCGAACAGGAGGGCGCCGGCCCCGCCGTCCCCGCCGGCCCCACCGGCCCCGGACGACGCGAACCCGCCGGCCCCACCGGTCCCGCCGAAACCGATCAGGCCGGCGTCGCCGCCGGCCCCGCCGTGGCCGCCGGTGCCGTTGCCAAAGTTGTTGCCGCCGGCGCCGCCCGAGCCGGCGGAGCCCAGCCAGCCGGCGTGGCCGCCGGTACCGCCGGCCCCGCCGTCACCTTGATAGCTGGTGCCCCCGGTGCCGCCGGGACCGCCGTTACCGAACAGTGGGCCGGCCGCGCCGCCGGCCCCGCCGGCCCCGCCGCCCCCGACGCCGCCCAACCCGCCGGTGCCGCCGCCGCCGCCAGCACCGGCCAGCGGGCCGCCGACCCCGCCGGCCCCGCCCGCACCCCCGGTGTCCCCGGGTCCGCCGACTCCGCCCGTGCCGCCGCCGGCGCCGACGAGCCCACCGAGCAGCCCGCCGGCCCCGCCGGCCCCGCCAACCCCGCCGATCCCGGACGCCGCGAACCCGCCGGCCCCGCCAGTCCCGCCGGCGCCGAACAACCCGCCTGGCCCGCCGGCCCCGCCGGCCCCGCCGGTCCCGACCGCCGCGAAGCCGCCGGCCCCGCCAACCCCGCCGGCGCCCAACAGCAATCCGCCTTGCCCGCCCGGACCGCCGGCCCCGCCGGTGCCTCCGGCCCCGCCGGCCCCGCCGGTGCCGATCAGGCCCGCAGGGCCACCAGCCCCGCCGACCCCGCCGGCCGCGCCGACCCCGCCGGCCCCGCCGGCCCCGCCATCACCGAGCAGCCAGCCCCCGGCCCCCCCGTTCGCCCCGGTCCCGGGGGCCCCGTTGGCGCCGTTGCCGATCAGCGGGCGCCCGGTCAACGCCATAACGGGCGCATTCACCGCGCCCAGCAGGTTCTGCTCCAGGTTCTGCAGCCCCGGGATCTGCAGCGAGATTCCGTTTGCGGCCTCAGCGGCCGCGTAGGAGCCCGCACCCGCGCTCAACGCCTGCGCAAGTTGCTCCTGAAACAGCGCCGCCTGGGCGCCGAGCGCCTGATACTCCTGCGCATAGCTGCCGAACAACTGCGCAATCGCCCCCGACACCTCGTCGGCGGCCGCCGCCACAATCCCCGTGGTCGCCGGCGCCGCCGACGCCGTAGCCTCCCTGATCGTCTCCCCGATCCCGGTCAAATCCGCCGACGCCGCGGCCAAAGCCTGAGGTGCTGCGATCAGCAAAGTCGACATCTGCGGCTCCCATCAAATCAACGGGGCGGCTCGAACCGCTAACTGTATTTGACAAGAACCAGGAATGTGAAGAGCACCACTTCTGATATGGGGGTTGGTTTGTCAAGGACAAGGTGAATTGCCGGCTCAAACCGTCGCTGCGGCCGCCGCTTCGTTATCAGATCGGCTGTGGTGCCCGTCGGTGTCGACGCTAGGTCAGTCTGACCCGAAATTCGGAGGATGAGTGGGCAGGTCGAAGGCGACCGAGGGAGCCGGGTAGTGAAGGCCAGCTGGCAAGGCGGGATTGGCCCGAATCCACCCCTGCGCCCGAGTAATGAGTAATGCCTAAGGCTCAGTGAGTGTTTGCGAGCCTTGGAAACGGCGTACCAGTCATCGTTTATTCATCGCGAATGACTGAGAATAGATCAGATCTGCTCGGTTGTGGTGGCGCTGCCGAGATACTTAATCGATTGCGACACAGAACAGTTGCGCATTGCCGGGACATGGCGAGATTGGCCATTTGAGAATCCGTTGGTCGCGGGTTCGAGCCCCCCTAATGCCCTGGCCAGACACGATTTATGGCGATTATGCCGGCTACTTGAGTCGCCGACGCATGCACCGGCGCGAGAAGATCCGCGCTGAGCATCTACACCCCAACAGGGCCGCCGTGGTGGGAGCATTACCGAACCGCTGTGAGATCTGGATCCGATTTGAGGAGCGTCAGGAAGATGAGAACCATGCGGTCTGTCGTCGCCGACACGTTAGGCGAACCGTCCGAGGTTCTGCACCTGCAGACCCGCCCGATTCCGGAGCCCGGTCCCGACCAGGTCCGGATCCGGGTGGCAGCTGTGCCTGTCCATGCCAGCGATCTGCATACCGTCCGCGGCAGATACGGATTCACCCCGCAGTTCCCCACCGTGCCCGGAATCGAATCCGTCGGTGTGATCGACGAACTCGGTAGCGGCGCAGACGGTCTGACCGTCGGGCAACGCGTCATCACGGTTGGAGTCAGGGGCACGTGGCAGGAGTATGTCGTTGCCGATGCCGATCGGGTCTTGCCTGTTCCCGTCGGCATGAGCAATTCCACGGCCGCCCAGCTTCTCAGCAATCCGCTCACCGCCGTGATCTTGACCGGTGATGAACTCGATGTTCGACCGGGTGAATGGCTCTTGCAGACGGCGGCCGGTTCAACCGTGGGCCAGTCGGTCATCCAACTCGGAGCGCACGTCGGTTTCAAGACCCTCAACGTGGTCCGCCGTCGATCCGCTGTCGAGGACATCCTCGCGTTGGGGGGCACCGCGGTGATCTGCACGGAGGATGAGGACCTGCGCGAACGGGTGGCCGACATAGCAGGCCACGACGGCGTGTCCAAGGCGATCGACTGTGTCAGCGGTCAGGTGGGTGCGGACGTGTCGCGTGCGCTGGCACCGGACGGTGAGCTGGTCGTCTACGGTGCGCTGTCCACGCACCGCCAAACCGATCCCGACAAACTCACCATCCCCATCTTCGCGCGCTCACTGATCTACGAAACCAAGACCGTTCGGGGGTTCTGGTTGTTCCGCTGGTTCACCGAGACGCCGAAGGATCGGATGGCCGCAGCGATCGACCGGACGCTTCAGCTCGCCGACAGCGGCGCGCTGCGCGTGCCGGAGGGCCAGCCGATCCCCGTCGAAAAGTTCAGCGAAGCCGTCTATTTGGCCGAGGCTCCCGCACACGGGGGCAAACCGCTGCTGGTGTTCGAACCGTAGAAGGCGGTCTCTGAGCATCCGTCCGAGACAGGAACGAGGCACCACCCATGACCGGAGATTTGCCTGATACTGCCCTAGAGCTGCGTTCGTTGGTGACGTCTGGTGGCACGCTCGAACTCTCGCTGCACGAGGTTCCGGTTCCAGCCCCCGGCGCCAATGAGGTTCTGGTGCGTGTGGAAGCCTCGCCGATCAACCCGTCAGACTTGGGCCTTCTCATTGCAAGCGCGGACATGACTACTGCGACGGTCGCGGGCACGCCTGAGCGTCCCGTCGTCACCGCCTCGGTCGGAGAGGCCACCCTGGGAGCGCTGTCGGCGCGACTCGACAAGTCGCTTCCGGTGGGTAATGAGGGCGCAGGCACCGTGGTGGCGGCGGGGGCGTCCGCAGCGGCCCAGGCCCTCATCGGAAAAACGGTGGCGATCGCGGGCGGCGCGATGTACACGCAATACCGAGCGGTCGACGCGTCCGCATGTCTGGTCCTGCCCGACGGGGCTACAGCGAGGGATGGGGCATCGTCCTTCGTCAATCCGATGACGGCACTCGGAATGACCGAAACCATGCGCCGCGAAGGACATTCCGGCCTCGTGCACACCGCCGCGGCGTCGAACCTCGGCCAGATGCTGGTCAAGCTCTGTCAGAAAGACGGGATACCGCTGGTCAATATCGTCCGCAAGCCCGAACAAGAGGAGCTGCTGAGGTCGCTCGGCGCAGCCTATGTCTGCAACTCGGCATCGCCGTCGTTCTCGACAGACCTCGTCGAGGCTCTCAAAGCGACATCCGCGACGCTGGCTTTCGACGCCACGGGTGGCGGAACGCTGGCAAGCCAGATCCTCAACGGTATGGAGGAGGCGGCCAACGCAACCGCGGCGGAGTACTCACGCTACGGGTCGAACGTCCACAAGCAGGTGTACATCTACGGCGCACTCGACACCAGTCCGACGGTGCTCACCAGGAACTTCGGGATGGCTTGGGGCGTCGGGGGATGGCTGCTCACCCCATTTCTTCAGGGCGCAGGGGCCGAGACGTTCGGCCGGCTGCGCGCTCGGGTGGCCGCGGAGCTCACCACGACGTTCGCGAGTAGCTACACCCGGGAGGTTTCACTCGCCGGCATGCTCAATCCCGATGCGTTCAACGAATACGTCAAGCGAGCGACCGGAGAGAAGTTCCTCGTGACTCCGCACGCCCGCCCCTAACTGCACGTGCGGCGCTCCGCCGTCGTCGAGTGGCGCGGCTTTCGCGGAGCGAGTGACGGGATTCGAACCCGTGTATACGGCTTTGCAGGCCGCTGCCTAGCCACTCAGCCACACCCGCACGAACCGCTACCGTGCCAGCGCGGGCCGCTGCAGCCCAGTGTTTCCCTCGGCCCGATCATTTCGGTCCAGCGGCGCTGCGGCAACAGCCCGCACACTCTGAGGTGATTTTCTCGAGACTGCGCGCCCGGTCAAACTCGGTTGCGCGCCGGCGAAAACCGCTCAAGCTGCACGGGCGGCCCGTCTGCTGACGGCGGCGGCACCAGTCCAGCGACACCGTCGATCACGCTCAAGACTGCCCGGCTCCCCCGATCAACGTTCAAAGTGCCGTGTTGAAAATTCTGGACGACCCACTCGGGCTCCTGGATTTCGGCGCTGGTCGGCAGCCCCAGCGCGCTGTGTTCGTAGCCCAGGGTGCCCCACGCGGCGTAGATGGCGCCGGTGACGGGCTGGGCCCCGCTGGCCGGTGACCAGTACATCGCTCCTTTCTCGAAGATGACGTAGCGCGTGGCTCCCGCCCCTTGCGATTCCGGCGACGTCGGTGCGCCCAGTGCGCTGTTCATGCCCCCCATCGCCTGCCACCGGTCATAGATAGCAGTACCTTGTAGCGACTGCGCCAGATTCTGGGCGCTGGGGCGTTTGTTGAACCGCGCGGCAATGTCGCGAATCTGGTTCATCAAGGCATATCCGAGGTTGCCGGGACAATCAGTATCGCTGACGTCGCGGTGGGCAAAAATGCACGGCAGGCTCGCGGCGGCGCCTTGGGGGAAACGGGTGTAGGGGCCCCCGTCCGATGTCAACGCGACGCTGCCCTGCGGGTCGATGCCATCCATGGCCACCCGCCACCCGAGCAGACGCCCGACGGTGTGCACCTGAACCGGCGTGGGGCCCACCGTGTCGAACTCGCCGATCATGCACACCGCCCACGTGTTGCGGTTGAACCCGCCAGTGTGGGTGCCCCGAACCGATCTGGTCATCCCGCCGAATCGGCCCTCGAATACCTGACCGTACTTGTCGACCAGGGCGTTGTAGGCGATGTCCGACCAGCCCAGGGTACGGGTGTGGTAGTCGTAGATCGACCGCACAATTGCCGCCGAATCCTGCTGCGCGTAATCATTTACGCCGGCGGTATGGTGCACGATGCCTGCCTTGATTCCGTTGTCGTACGTCGGTGCTCGGCCGCGAATCGACTCGTCGGCGCCCCACTGGGCGCGACTGATGATATTGGGCGCCTGCCCGGGCGTTTCGACCGCCGCAACCAAGGCCGGATCCGCCCTCGCGCTCGGGGGTTGGGCCAGCCCTGATGCGGCGGTGCCCAAACCCAGCATAATTGGTGCGGCCGCAACGTATTTGAGGACATTACGGCGCGAAACAGACGGTGACGTTGAGCACCCGCACCAATTAGGCATCGGCAACACGGTAACCCGCGGTAACAATATTCGTAACGCGACCCGCCGCAGCCGAATACGGTTGAATACGGCGGGTTCGTAGTGCTGCCAACAGGGTTCAGCACACACAAATCAACGCGCGTCTGTGGCCGGGCAGCCTGGACCGAGATGACCCGCGTCGACCCGGAATATCCCGATCGGTCCTCGCCCATCGCTTCGAACGCGGTGGTGGCACGCCCAAGCCACCGGTGCCGTCAGCCGTGCCGAACTCCGCAGAAACGCGGAACCGCTGACCCGAGCCGGAGACTATCCACTAACGTGCGAAAGGATTTGCCGATCAGTGACCCATGAGACCGGTCAGGCATTCCGACCGGGGCTCGCAATCATAAGTCATCTGAGAAGCGATGTACGCCGCCGGCAAGCGTTGCCGACGGGCAGCTCCTGGGATCTGCTTCCAGTCCGCACACAGTCCGCAGAGCGCCCAATAGCAGCCGCTATCGACCATGGTCAATCAATAGTTAAACACGTTGTGCCCGAACAGATTACCCACAATTTTCCGTCAACGGCCAAAAACACCGGCCCGCTGGCTCGCTACGTCGCGGTCGGGCGTTCGGCGGCGCGTCCATCGAATGCGTCGCGCGCGAGCTCGATCTCGGACATGTGCCCGTACGCCCAGTCGCGGATCGCGTCGATCGCGTCCGTCAGGCTCTGCCCGAGGGGCGTGAGCCGGTACTCGACCGTCACTGGCACCGTCGGGTAGACGGTCCTGCTCACGAGCCCGTCGCGCTCGAGTGCCCGCAGCGTCTGCGTGAGCATCTTCTGACTCACGCCCTCGATCCGACGGCGCAGCTCGGAGAAACGCAGTGCCTCTTCGCCCTCGAGCACCGTGATGACGAGCATCGCCCACTTGTCGGCGATGCGGGCGATCACCTGGCGCGTCGGGCAGCGCGCCTTCAGCGCGTCCCATCGGACAATAGGTTTCCATTAGGTACCTATACCACGTTTTAGTGCTATCTTCCAGATAGAGAGCTTGTCGCATACGGTTCCCACCGTGAAGGCATTCGCTGTCGCTCGGGACGACGCTCCCGCGATCGAGATGATCGAGGTGGAAGCACCAACTCCGAGGCCCGACGAGGCGGTGATCGCCGTGAACGCGTTCTCCGTCAACAGAGGCGAGACGTTCCTGCTCGAGCGCGAGCGCGCCGGCTGGCGTCCCGGCAAGGACATATCGGGGTCAGTGGTCGCCGCGTGCGCAGACGGCAGCGGCCCGGCCGTCGGAGCGCGGGTGGTCGCTCACCTCGAAGCGGGCGGCTGGGCCGAGCTGGTGGCGGTGGGCTCGGATCGTCTGGTCGAGCTCCCGGAACGCGTCTCGCACACCGATGCGGCCACGCTTCCGCTCGCAGGCCTGACCGCGCTCCGACTCCTGCGGGTGGCGGGACCGCTCTACGGCCGCACCGTGCTGCTCACCGGTGCGTCCGGTGGCGTCGGCCACTTCTTCGTCGAGCTCGCCGCCGCACAGGGAGCGCGTGTGACCGCCGTGACGGCCAGCCGGGCGCGAGGTCAGCGCCTTCTTGAGCTCGGCGCGCACGCGATCGTCACCGACGTGCAGCTCGCGCGCGGTCCGTTCGAGGTCGTCCTCGACTCGGTCGGCGGGGACACGACGCAGGCGGCCTGGCGCACGCTCACCCCAGAGGGGACCTTCGTCTGGTTCGGACAGGCGAGCAGGACCCCGTCGACCCTCGACTTCTTCGACTGGACGGGCGGCCTGAACGCGACCTGCGCAAGTTCCACTACCTCGAGCCCGTCGACGGGATCCAGGAGGACCTGTCAACGCTCGTCGATCTCACCGCAGCGGGTCGTCTGACACCCGAGATCGGCTTCCTCGGCGACTGGACGCTCACCGAGAACGCGATCGAGCACCTGCTCGCCCGCCGCCTGCGCGGCCACGCCGTGCTCGCGCTCACCAACCGGAACTGATCGAAACCACACAGACCCAAAAGAAAGGAACTCATATGACAATCAATGACAAGGCACTCGCGGTGCGCTGGCCCATGGCCCACGCTCCCGAGTTCGCGTCGATCCACGTCGCCAACCGCACTCGGACAACCGCAGACCCCGAGCTTGTCTGGGAATGGCTGACCCGCCCCGAGCAGTGGCACCGCTTCTACGCCAACGCCAAGCGCATCCGCCACCGCTCCGGCCCGTGGCCGCGACTCGGGCTCGGGAGCCGCTTCTCGTGGACCACCTTCGGGGCTCGCGTGACCACCGAGATCACCGAGTTCGAGCCCTATGAGCGCCTTGCCTGGACTGGCGCCGGTCTCGGCGCGACCGCGCATCACGCGTGGCTGCTCGACGCCAGCGGGCCCGAGTGGCAGCTCGTGACCGAGGAGACCCAGCGCGGATTCCTGCCGAGGCTGCTCCGGCCTGTGATGCGGCCGGCGATGCTGCGTCAGCACCAGCGCTGGATCGACCAGCTCGCCCGGCTCGCCGAGAGCGGCGAGACGCCGCGGGATTGAAAACGTCCGGCGCGATGACGATTACCGGCGACGTTGTAGCCATGATGCTCACGACTATTACTACGCGAGGATCGTTCCTCGGTGGCGTTGGCGCCCTGGCGGCGCTCTTGTTCCTTGGCGTCGGAATCGCGAGGCGGCGCGGGCGGCTCGCGCCGATCCCCCGCGAGTTGCGGATCCCGCTGTTGTATCTGCAACTGAGCGTGAGCAGTCCAGCAGCGCTGGCCGTCGCCCGGCGCGTGTGGTCGCGGCACCGCGGCACCGTCAGGCCGGGCATCCGAATGGAGCAGCGGACACTTGGTGCGGGGCCGGATGTGTTCATGTACGAGGCGCCCACGCGAGCCCGGCCGAGCGGCGCGCTGCTGTGGGTGCACGATGGGGGCACGGTGATGGGCGCCGCGCGTCAGGATCATGCATGGTGCGCTCGTCTGGCCGACGAGCTCGGGGCGCTGGTGATCAGTGTCGACTATCGCCTGGCGCCTGAGCATCCGTTTCCGGCCGCGCTCGACGACTGCTATGCCGCGCTGCGTTGGCTGTGCGACAGCGCGGGTGAGCTCGGGGTCGATCCGGCTCGGATCGCGGTGGCAGGCGCGAGCGCCGGCGGCGGGCTTGCGGCGGTGCTCGCCCAGCGCGCCCACGACACCGGGAGCCCGGTCTGCTTTCAGCTGTTGGCCTACCCGATGCTCGATGACCGCACCGTCCTGCGGGCCGCGCCGCAGGACCGCGCGTACACCTGGACGCCGCGCTCTAACAGCTACGCCTGGACGGCCTATCTCGGGCGCCCGCCTCGTGAGAACGACGACCGTGCGTACATCGCGGCGGCACGACGTGAGGACCTGCGGGGGCTCCCGCCCGCGTGGATCGGCGTTGGCGACATCGATCTCTTCTACCCCGAGGACGCCGACTACGCCCGCCGGCTCGAAGCGGCAGGGGTGGCGTGCCAGGTGCACGTGGAGCCCGGGATGTATCACGCCGCCGACGTGTTCCTCGACGGCAAGGCGCCCTCGATGACGCGCTTTCGCGGCGAGATGGTGCGCGTCCTGGCATCGGCGCTGCGATGATGGAGCCGGAGATCGTGCTCTGCGACGAGTCCGACTACGACCCTAGACGCACGCGAGCGCGAACGGCACGCCGCCTATCGGGGCAGCACGGCCTCGATTGCGCTGATGACCTCGGGCGCGTCTGGTTCGGTCCGGGGCCGAAACCGATTGACCATTTCACCGTCGGGCGCGACCAGAAATTTCTCGAAGTTCCACTGAATGTCGCCTGCCTCGCCATCGGAATCGACGGCCTTGGTTAGCTCGGTGTAGAGCGGGTGGCGGTCGTCGCCGTTGACGTCGGTCTTCTCCAGCAATGGGAACGTCACCCCGTAGGTTGTCGAGCAGAACTCCTGGATCTCGTCGGCTGTGCCCGGTTCCTGGCCCATGAACTGATTGCACGGGACGCCCACGACCGTCAGGCCCCGGTCGCCATAGTCCTTGGCCAGCTTCTCCAATGCTGTGTACTGCGGAGTAAGTCCGCACTTGGAGGCTACATTCACGACCAGCGTTGCGCCGTCGGACAATTCGGCTAGCGTGGCCGTTTTGCCGTCGAGGGTGTTCAGGGCGATGTCTTTGAGGGTCACGCCGATGACGCTAACACTGCTCGCGTCGTTCGAGCGCCCGTCGCCGCGATGTGCACATCCGGCGAGGTGGACTCGGCTCGGCAGTCTTCGGCGCTTCGCCAACCCGCCGCTCGCGGTCGACGTCGATGTAGGGGTCGTCCTGATTCGTGATCACCGCCCCACAGTCTGCCCGGCAGGACGCCGGACGGACCGACCCACGCAAATGGGTGCGGCGCATACATGTAGGTCGCCTTGCCTCGTGCAGTGGCTTACGCAACCCTGGATCGCGGCTGGCGGCGAGCTAGATTACCCGTATGCGCATTGTTCGCCTGTTCGGTGTAGTCCTGACGGTCCTCACGGCGGGGTTGTTGCTGACAACCTCCGCAGGCGCGCAACCGCCGTCCAAGCTCACGGATCACATCACTGACAGCACCGGGGTGTTGACGGATTCCGGTCGGGCGGCCGTCAGCTCGGCAATCGACCGGCTTTACCGCGATCGGCACATTCAACTGTGGGTGGTCTACGTCGACAACTTCTCCAGGTTCAAACCCGACAACTGGGCCGACCAAACCCGCAGCGCCAGCGGGATGGGCGACCACGACGCGCTGCTGGCCGTGGCCACGAACACCAAGTTGTACGCGTTCTCCGTGCCGCCGAAGGTGCAGGGCCTCACAGCAGACGAGTTAAACAGTCTGCGGAGCAGACAAATTGAACCGGCGGTGGGCGCTAAAGACTGGAGCGGTGCTGCGGTCGCTGCGGCTGACGGGTTGAACAAATCGGCAAGCTCGTCAAAGCGGAGCTGGCTGCCGATCGCGATCGGCGTCATCGCCGTCGTGGTCGTAGTCGTGGTGATTCTCATGCTCTATCGCGCGCGCCGCCGCCGGCGCGCCGCGCGACGGGTCGACCCCAGCGATGGGCAGGCGAGCATTGAAGGGCGCGATCATTCGCTGGGGCAGGCGTTGTCCACCGCGGACGCCAGATTGCGCCAAATCTCCGACTACGCCGCCAAGTATCGCGAGAGCATCGGCGCCGAGGCCCAGACCCGGCTCGAAGAGGCGAAACGGCATTTGGCAGCGGCGCACGGCAAGGAAGCAAGCAACGAGCCCGAAGCAATTGCCTATGCCAACAGGGCATCGACGCTGGCCGCTCAGGCACAAACGCTGGCAAACGCAGACGTCCTAGCAGCGCACCGCACGCCACGACGTCGAGGCACCGCATCTACGCGATGATCGGTGGGATCACCATCGGCGAGCGCTGAGTGGCGGTCGGTTCTGACCCGCACGAGGGCCGTCGTCTCGGGGGTGGGTGTCCGTTCAGCTCGCGATGGTGATCCGGCGCGCTGTCACGGGTTCAGCCTTGCCCTTTAGGTCGAGCATGACGACCTCACCCCCGTCGACGGATGCGATGCGCGCTACGGCCTCGGACATGACGATCTCTCCGCCCTTTGCAACGCCTTGCAGCCGCGACGCGGTGTTCACGACGTCGCCAATCGCGGTGAAGTCGCGGATCTCGCCTTCGCCGACGATCCCGACGTACGCCGGGCCGACGTCAAGACCGATGCCCACCTCCAGCTGCGGACCCCCGGGGGTGCCGTAGCCCTGTGCTCGCAGTATCGCGTGAGCGTCGCTCACCATTGAATCGACATAGCGCCCGTCGGACGTGAGTGGCGCAAAGTAGAGGCCCATGACGGCATCGCCGATGAGTTTGTCGACGATTCCGTGCTGGACGATCACCTGCGTCAGTTTCGAGTAGAAGCGATTGAGGGCCGCGACCATTTCGCCGGGTGGCAAGGTCTCCGCTAGCGCGGTCGAGTCGCGGACGTCGGCGAAGAGAACCCCGACCGGCAGCGTCACGCCGCCCGTGGGCGCCTTCTCGAAACAGGCCTGACACCAGCGCGGGTTTTTTCGCGACGGGCTTTTGCCCGCGCGTCGCATCAGCCAGCCGCCGAATCCCGTATACGGGCTGCCACAGGCCTCACACCGCGGGGCAGACGGGAGCCTGGAGAGGATTCGTATACCCCGACGCACCGTGGCATGCCCGAAGTAATCGAAGAAGCGCGCCCATTCCTCCGCGTCGGCCTGCGCATCTTCGGGGCGGGGTGGCGTGCGCTTATGCGGCATCCCTCATTTTCGCACCAACCTGCCATGCTGCTGCCCATTTCGAAGGAGTCGGGAAAGCTGGCGTTGTACTTGTTTACGATGCGGGCCTCGGCGTGGGCCAGCAATTCCTCTTTTGTTCTCATAGCTCCTCCAGAAACTGCCCAGCCCTACTAGTTCGAGTTAGGCCGCCGGATGATGTTGCACACCCAGTGCCGAAAGTCCCGCGAGCAGCAGCCAGAGGGCCCGGATTCTTTGCTGTCCGAACTAGTGCTAAGCCGCGCGGCTTGCTAACTCGCGCGCGTACGCGCGACATACGCGACCAAGGGGGAATTCAGGCCATACCGTAGGCGTACCGGCAGCGTACCGGCAAAGGCGAAAAGCATAGCCGCTCAGGCGATTTGGGTTGTTTCAGTTAGCCGTTTCGCCTGATCGCGGAAGCGGCCCGCTAGGGACTTATTATCCGTTGGTCGCGGGTTCGAGTCCCGCCCGCCCCACCGAAGATATGTATGACCTCGCCTGATGCTTGACATTTCGTCTTCGGGTGATGCCTGACAGTGTTTCGGTCGATGCTTGACAGTTGCTTCGGCTGATCCTCGATACTGCTCCAGGCGCGTTGATTATTCAGCCTCGATGTGGTGGGCGAATTGCCTTAGGGCACAATGATTTAGCTGGTGTCGCGATCCCCGCCGTCGCCCTGCTGAAAGCTGCTGCTGATGGATCGCGCCAAGTGGGGATGAACCCCGGGGATGAGTTCCGCGGTGGCGGCCACCCGTTGCAGCAGCTGCCGCAGGGTGGTCCGTTCCTCGGGGGACAACGGCGAGGTGATGTCGTCCTCGAGGGCGCGGCCCCGCGCATCCAGGTCGGGTAACAGCTTGCGCGCCTTGGCGGTCAAGGTCACCGCGAACGCTCGTCGATCCTCGGGATGGGACCTGCGTTCGGCGAGTCCCTGGCGTTCGAGGCTGTCGATGACGGCGACCATTGCGTTGCGGTGGATGCCCAGCCGGGCCGACAGCTGGCGCTGGGATTGACCGTCTTCGGTGGCGAGGGCCATCAGCACGGCATATGTCCGAGGATCCACCCCGGTGGTGGTGAGCGCCCGGTCAAACTCGGCGGCGACGTGGGACCCGAGTTGGGACAGCAGGAACGGAATGCGCTCATCGAGGGAGGCGATCCCGGCCGGGTGGTGATCCATGTCACTAATACTAGCACGGCCTATGATTATCATTTATTGTGACTATCACGGATGGTGATCGTATTGGAGGAAGTCATGAATCTCGTGGTGTTTGGAGCCAACGGCAAGACCGGTCGTCTCGTCACCGCGCTGGCGTTGACTGCGGGGCACCAGGTCACCGCGGTGACCCGTCGCCCGCGCGAGTTTCCGATTGCCGGGCGGGGATTGACCGTGGCCGCCGCCGACGCGCGTGACGCGGCCGCGGTCGCGCCGATTGTGGAAGACGCGGACGCCGTGGTGTCGGTTCTGGGCGTGTCGTTCACTCGGGAGCCGGTGGACACGTACTCGGTCGGTACCCGCGCCATCGTGGATGCGATGAGCAGCGCCGGGGTGCGGCGGTTAGTGGCCGTCAGCTCCACGGCGGCGTACCCGACCCGGCGCAGCAAGGCACCCCTCTCGCTTCGGCTCGTTGAGCCAATCCTCACCCGCACGATCGGTAAGACGGTCTACGACGACATCCGGCGCATGGAAACCATCGTTCGGGCCAGCCAGCTGGACTGGACCATCGTGCGCCCGTCGGGTCTGTTCGACCTCGACGAACGAACCAACTACCTGTCTGGCGACGTCGACCCGGTCGGCGCGTACACCGCTCGGATCGACCTGGCCGATTATCTGGTGGCGCTGGCTGCTGACTCGTCCACGGCGGGCGAGACGGTCATCATCTCGACCACTGAGCACACCCCGAGTCTGTGGCAGATGATCCGCCAGGAAGCCGGTTCGGACCACCCCGCCGCATCCGCTGCAGCCCTGTGACATTCATGCCAATACCGACTGGGCACCCCTATCCGATGCCGAGAGTGCCTGACTGCCAAGAGCATCACGAGGAGACAAAACGATGACGGCATCCTCTTTCACCCGCCCCACGCGCACCGATTCCACCAACGTTGGGCGTTCACCGCGACCAATCCCTCGGCTGTTTGAGGCGACGGCCACCGCCGCGGTGGTTTTCAGCGGGTTGTTCGCCGGCATGCTCCTCGCCGTGGCCGTCCTCGAAAGCAGTATGCGCGGGCTTGCAGCGCCGGTTTACACGCAGGTGCGTCTGATCGAGCTGGACCGGCTCGGCGGGCTGGCGACCATCCTGCTGATGCCCGCGATCATCGCCAGCGCGGCGCTGGCATGGTCCGCGTTCAGTCGGCGCGGTGCGGGCAGGTGGCTGACGCTGACGGCGCTGTTGTTGCTGCTGACGGCGTTTGCCCTCAGCGTGGCGATCAACGTTCCGATCAACACCGCGCAACAAGGCTGGTCGGTGGCAGCGCCGCCCAGCGACTGGTCGGGCGTGCGGGACCGCTGGCAGCTGGCGCATGTTGCCCGCACCAGCACCGCCGCCCTGGCGTTTGTGCTGCTGGCCGCGGTGACCACCAGCCGAAGAAGCCGACAAGGCAACGCCACTCGGGCTCAACCAAGGAAAGATGAAATGTGATGGGGACCCCCTCAGCTCAGACGCTCGTTGAGTTTGCGTCGGAGTTTTTTTCGGGAGCTTGAGGAGGTCCCTATGACGATGGTAGGCGGGTTTGACGTGCATCGGAAGCAGATCACGTTCGACTATGTGGATGACGACGGGTTGGTGCGGTGGGGTCAGATCCGCCCGGCCACCCGCGCGGTGTTGCGTGGTTGGCTGGGTGAGCACTGCCCGGAAAGCGACGCGGAGTTCGCGCTGGAGGGCTGCACCGGATGGCGGTATGTGAGCGAGGAGCTGGCCGCCGCGGGGGTGGTGGCGCATTTGGGGGATCCGGCCGAGATCGCGGGTTTGCGGGGTCCCAAGAAGCGGGCCAAGACCGACCGCGCCGATGCCCGGCTGTTGCGCACGCTGCTGTTGGAGGGTCGGTTCCCGGAGTCGTGGGTTCCGCCCGCGCATGTGCTCGAGGTGCGCACCCTGGGCCGGTTGTACTGCACCCTGATGGACGAGCGGCGCGCCTGGCAGCAGCGCATCCATGCCCAGTTGTTCCACCAGGGCTGCCCACCGATCACCGCGCTGCTGTCGGCGGCCGGCCGCGATGCGCTCGCTTCTGCCGAGCTGTCGGCGGCCGGACGCCAGTACGTCGACACGGCGCTGCGGCGCATTGACGAGCTGACCGCCGAGATCGACCCGCTGCGAACCCAATTGGTGAACTTCGCCCGACACCAACGTGGCTGTCAGGCGCTGCAGGCACGCCAGTACGGCATCGGGTGGTTATGCGCGGCGATCATCTGGGCCGAGATCGGCGATGCGCGCCGGTTCGCCCGCTCCGATAAGTTGGTGCGCTTTGCCGGCATGGACGTCACGGTGTACTCCTCGGACGGCAAACGCTCACCGGGGCATCTGTCCCGGCAGGGCTCCCCGGAGCTGCGCTGGGCCACCTTCGAGGCGGCCAAGTGCGCCGCTCGGCGTGGTTCCCCCGATTACGCCTACTACCACAAGCTGGCTGCCCGCCCGCACAGTGGCAAGAACCCGACCCTGGCGGTGGAGCGCAAAATCCTGCGCCGCTGTTATCACATTCTGCGTGAGCTCGGCGACGCCGCCCTGGCGTTCCCGCCGCAGGAGGTGGCCGCCTAACCATGCGTTGCGCACGTGCCCTGCCCACACAACAGCTGATGCCCGCGGCCAGCTCCCGCAGTGTCCCTGTCGCCACCCCGCTGTGGGGTGGACTTCCTGGAAAGAATGAGCGGCCGCACCCTTCGGCAGCCCGCCCGTCGGGCACCCCATCAATCATCATGTCGCCGGACCCTCGTCCGTGGACCCAGATAAGGCTGGGCGCCGGCACGCGCAACGTGGACACCCATCCGTTCAACGGGAGGCCGCAGATGACTTGAACCACAACGTGTTTACCTCGTCCTGGCCGGCCACAGTATGCGGCGGATCCTTGTCGGCATCGAGGTCGTTCGTCCTCGCTGCGCTGCGGGCGCTCCACCTCGACCCCCGACAGCGGTCCACCGCCACAAGGCACATGGCCCGGAACGAGCCAAACAACGAATACAACCAACGGATCCCAACCTTTACGGGGGTCCCCAACACAGATAAGGGACAACACCATGACCACAATTCTCGTCACGGGTGCAACCGGCAATGTCGGGCGTCCGCTGGTCACCGATCTCGTCGACGCCGGCGTCACCGTCCGCGCGGTCACGCGTCACCCCGGCAGCGCAGGCTTGCCCGCCGCCGTGCAGCTGGTGACCGCAGCCGCCGATGGGCTGCGGGGAGCCGACGCGGTGTTTCTCAATTCCCGCGCGCTGGGCGATGACCTTGAGACGGTCGTGGACCGCGCCCGCAGCGAGGGGGTGACAAGGCTGGTGGCGCTCTCCGCGATCAACGCCGACGACGACTTCTCGATTCAGCCGTCACGCTTCCGCGGCGACCGCAACAAGGAGGTCGAACAGCTAGCTGTGGACTCCGGTCTGGAGTGGGTGAGCCTGCGGCCCACGGTTTTCGCCTCCAATTTCGCGGGCATGTGGTCGCCACAACTGCAGGCCGGTGATGTGGTCAGGGGACCGTTCGCTTCCGCGTCCAGCGCACCCATCGTCGACCGAGACATCTCGGCGGTGGCGACTCAAGCGTTGCTCACCGACAAGCTGGTCGGCAAAAAGATCGCGTTGACCGGCCCGCACTCGGATACGAACGCTGAACTGGTGCAGATCATCGGCACCGTGCTGGACCGGCGTCTGCGCTATCAGGAGGTCCCGCCCGCACAGGTGCACGAAGGCTTTGTCGCACTGGGCTTTTCCGCTGCGTTCGCGGATGCGTATATCGGGTTTCTCTCGGCCACTGTTGACAAACCCGCTGCGGTGACACGTGAGGTCGACGATATCTTGGGCCGCCCGGCGCAATCGTTCGCCGACTGGATCGCCGAGCATCGGGCTCTGTTCACCAGATAACAATGCGAGTAATCGATGACCGGACCACAAGTTTTCACGTTCGAGTCCGCATACCGCGGTGACGTGCCCAGTCTTGGGTTTGGGCCCAAGCCCCTGTGTAGCGATTCACATCAGCCCGACCAGTGCGACGGACCGCCATCGGAGATCGTCAGGAGACAAATATGCGTTCGGTAACAGAGCACTCGGCGCTCGGCGACGGCCATGAGGTGCTATACCTCGTCTACAGCGAACTTGCCGGTGATGACCCCCGGGCAATTTTGGGACCACTCGCCGACCACCTGACGTTCTTATCGCAGCTAGCCCGTGAGGGATTGCTCGTGACCGGCGGACCCCTCGAAACGCCGCACGGAGCAAACTCGGGAAACGGAATCTATGTGCTCCGGGCGGCGTCGCTGCCGGCGGCAGAGGCAGTAGCGGCCCGAGACCCGTTGCACGCTCGAGGGATTCGTGTCGCGAGGGTTCACCGCTGGAACCGCAAGAAGGATTGGTCAGCGCTGCCAGATCGAGAAAGCTTGCCGTCTTGAGGATCACACGATCGCTACGAAAGTCTGAGCACGTTGGAGTGGAATCATGATCAAAGTTGGTCTACTCGTTCGTATTGAGGCCAAGCCCGACAAGGTCGACGAGGTCGAGGCCATGTTGACCGCGGCGGTCGAGAAGGTCGAGAAAGAAGAAGCGACGACCATTTGGCTGGCGCTGAGGCTCGGGCCGACCTCGTTCGCGGTCGTCGACGCGTTTCCTGACGACGCAGGACGGCACGCTCATCTGACCGCCAACGCCGATGCGCTCACCCATGCGGCGCAGGACCTGCTGGCCCAACCGCCCAACTTCGAACGTACCGATGTCATCGCAGCCAAACTGCCGACCCAGTGACCACCGCGCCGAAAGAGTTGACGCAGTGAGGACAGCGCAGGTGAACGGCGCCCAGCTCGCCTACGAACTCAGCGGCACTGGCGCGCTATTGATGATGATTCACGGGTCCAATCTCGCGACCGGGCTGCTGCCGCTTGCCGCCGCACTCGCGCGCCATGAGCGAGGGCTGCGGCTGCTGCGATGCCACCGGCGTGGGTATGGCCGCGCCGCGGCAGGATCGGCCTCGGTCGGGCAGCACGCCGCCGACGCGCTGGCCCTGCTCGACAGTCTGGGCGTGCCGTCCGCCATGTCCTCGGTTATTCCTGCGGCCAGTAACCCGTCCCTACTAACCGATTAGGAACCGACAGTGACCACCGCTTATGTCACCGTGACACTGATCGCCATAGCCGCAAACGGCTTTTCCGGGGTGGCCGCGCTGCTCCACTTCAAGCCCATCCTGCCCGGCATGGCCAAAGCCGGCGTGTCCGAATCGTGGCTGACCTTCCCTATAGGAACCTTGAAGAGCGCGGGTGCGATCGGGCTGGCGGTGGGCTTGCTGGGGCTGCACCCGATAGGCGTGGCCGCAGCGATCGGCCTCGTGCTGTTCTTCGTTTGCGCCGTCTACACACACATCACCGCCCGCGACTACAGCGCACAGTTCGCACTCGCGAACGGCTTCGTAGGTCTCAACGTCGCCGCGCTCGCACTAGCGCTCGGCGCATGAACCGACCCGACAACAGAATCCGGGCGGAAGGAGTGCTTGACAGTTACTTCGGGTGACCCTTGGCGCGTCTTCGCGAAGAAGTTGAGCGTGGCTAAGCAAGCGCTAGCTGAGCGCTTTTGGAGAGCGAACGGTCTGCATCGACGACTTCGGAACACGTCAGGCGATCGCCGTCGACGAGGATGAGCACGACAAGTGGAACGTCGATCGCGACGTCATCGGTCGACGTGCCCCTGAGGACCACGTGGTTGGCGAAGCCAATTGCTTACAAGAACGGCGCCACCGGTTCCGCCCAGAGCGGGGAGAGCAGCACCGGGTACGTCCACGACGGCCAGAGCAGCGCCGGGTTCGCCCCCGGCGGCGGCCAGTTGTGGTCGTTGGCGTAGGCCCACACCTCCCACGGGTTGTCGTAGTACGCCGCCGTCTCGACCAGGCTGAACCAGTCCTGGTTCGGGTGGACCAACCAGTAGCCCGTCCCCACGAAGGCGCCGCCGACCAGCCAGCCGACGTAACTGGTTTGGAACAGCGGGCCGAAGATCCTGCTCTGCCAGACGTGCACCTCTTCGTGATTGATCATGACGTCGTCGGCGCCCGGGCCGGTCCCGAGATGGGTGGTGACGTTGCCCATCGTGGTGGCAAAGCCCGGCAGTCCGATCCCGCCGCGGTAGACGTGCGAACCCACGAGCTCGCTGAGAGCGGGGTCGTAGTTGGAGTTCGGCGTGAAGTGATTGATGACTTGAACGCCGTAGCCCAGCGCCGTACCCGGCAACCCCCACGTGTAATCCAACAAAAAGGCGGCCCATCCGCGCCAGTCGCGAAAGTTGTAGATGTCCAACTCGCGCTGGATGAGCCGGTTCGCGTCGTTGATCGCCGTGTCGACTACGCCTGTGCCACCGGCAGTCCCACTGCCGATCAGCGGATTAACGGCACCTAGCAAATTCTGCTGCGTCTGCTGCAACAGCAACGCGCCCGCTTCCTCCGCGGCCACGTACGTGCCGGCCGCCGAGCCGAGAGCCTGCAGGAATTGCTGTTGAAACGCGCTGGCCTGGCTGCTGAGCGCCTGAAACTCCTGACCGTAGCCGGCAAACAAAGCCGCCACCGCCGCTGATACTTCGTCCGCGGCAGCCGCCGCAAACCCAGTGGTCGGAGCAGCAGCCGCCAGATGCGCCGCGGTCAGCGCCGAGCCAACGCTCTCCAAATCCGCTGCGGCCGAAGTCAACAACTCGGGGGCCACCACCAAAAGTGACACGCAGTTCCTCCGCGACAATCACGATCCGTGTGCGCTTGAAGCGTATTCATGTCTTGTCGCGGCAGGTGCGTTTTCAACGGATCGGCAACACAGCCACGCGTCAGTCCGGTCTGCCAGGAGTAGCCAGCGCCCAAAACATTGACAGTGTCATCGTGACAGTGTCAGTATCGATGCATGACCGAGGTGGCGTCGTGGACGCTGGACGAGCTGGTGCGGCGGGTCGCCGCCAGCCTGGCGGGTCCCGCGTACCCGGGAGCGCCCAACGGGCGAGTCCGGGAGCTGCCCGATCGGCGGGTTGTGCGGTGGTACACGACGACCGGGCTCGTCGACCGGCCTGCCATGCAAGGGCGCACAGCGTTATACGGCCCCCGGCACCTGCGGCAGATCGTCGCCGTCAAACGGCGCCAGGCCGAGGGCCGCTCGCTTGCCGAGATTCAGGCCGAACTGGCTGGAGCGACAGACCGAACACTGCGCGACGTCGCCGCCGTTCCCGACGAACTCCTCGCGGCGGAGCCGGCGCGGCCCCAGGAGCCACCAGCAGCGGAGCGCCCCGGTCGCCGACGGCGGTTCTGGGCCGAGCCGCCTGCTACCGCGCAACCGCTGACTAATGGCAGCGGCGATGACATTGTCACCAAGCTGGCCGCCGTGAGTCTGCCCGGCGGAGCGCTGTTACTGCTGCCCGCCGGACCTGGTCACAGTGGCCGACCAGACGAAGACGACATCGATGCGATCCAGGCGGCCGCTCGGCCGCTGCTCGAACTGCTGGCCGAGCGCGGCCTGCTAACCCTTGATGAACGGAGCCCATCATGACCGTCCGCATCACGTCGATGACCGACGCGGAAACGACTCGCGTGGCCACGGACGAGACCGCCGACGAGGCTGGGCTGGGTGCGCTGAGCACCGAGCGCGGCAATCTGCCGCTCGAATGCATCGACGTGCGGGCGCAGATCACCGGCCTCACGAGCTCTGTGGAGCTGACGCAGGAGTTTGTCAACGCTTTCGACGTGCCTCTGGAAGCCACCTACGTGTTCCCACTGCCGGATCGGGGTGCGGTGACGCGAATGCAGATGACCGCCGACGGGCGGATCGTTGAGGCCGAGCTACGCGAACGGGAAGCCGCCCGCCAGGCTTACGACGAGGCCATCGCGTCGGGCCGGCGAGCATCCATCGCCGAGGAGGAGCGCCCGGACGTTTTCACCATGCGGGTGGGCAACATCCTGCCCGGTGAACGGGTCAGCATCGCGCTTACTCTCGTCAGCCCCTTGACCTACGCGGATGGCGAGGCGACATTCCGCTTCCCGCTTGTTGTTGCGCCGCGGTACATCCCGGGCGGCGCCCTTGCGGATATCGCCGTCGGCGACGGTTATGCCGACGACACCGAATCGGTTCCCGACGCGTCGCGCATCACCCCGCCCGTGCTGCTGCCCGGTTTCCCGCACCCGGTTCCGCTGGCCATAGAGGTCGGCATTGACCCCGCCGGTCTCACCTTGTCGGAGGTGCGCTCAAGTCTGCACGCAGTGTCCACCGAGGACGGTCGGATACGGGTGCAACCCGGCGAGCGGGCCAACCGGGATTTCGTTCTGCGGCTGCGCTACGGCGCCGAAGGCCTCACCGACTCGCTCGTCCTGGTTCCCGATGCGAAGGGCGACGAGGGGACTTATCAGCTCACCGTTCTGCCGCCGGCGTCGAGTGCGCCGCCGCGCCCTCGGGACTTGGTGTTGGTGCTGGACCGCTCCGGGAGCATGGCCGGGTGGAAGATGGTGGCCGCTCGCCGCGCCGCGGCGCGCATCGTCGACACGCTCATTGGCGGTGACCGGTTCGCGGTCTTGACATTTGACGATCGGATCGACCGCCCCGCCGGCCTGCCCGACGGGTTGGTCGAGGCCAGCGACCGCAATCGGTACCGCGCCGTCGAGCACCTCGCCCGCGTTGACGCACGTGGCGGCACCGAGATGGTCGCGCCGTTGCGGCAGGCTCTCGCCTTAGTTGGCGGGTCGCGCAACGGCGACATCCGCGACGCCCGCGATGCCATCGTCATCCTCGTCACCGACGGGCAGGTCGGTAACGAGGACCAGTTACTGCGCGAACTGTCCGGCGACCTGCAGCGGGTGCGGGTGCACACGGTTGGCATCGACCAGGCCGTCAACGCCGGATTCCTGGGCCGCCTGGCCAGTGTCGGCGGGGGGCGCTGCGAGCTGGTGGAAAGCGAGGACCGCCTCGACGAGGCAATGGATGCCATTCACCGTCGCATCGGCGCGCCGCTCGCGTACTCGCTGGCCCTGCGCGCCGAGGGACTCGCGACCATCGAGGACACCGCGAGTCCGGCTCGGATACCCGACCTGTTCCCGGGGGTGCCGCTGGTGGTGACCGGCCGCTATCGGGGAAGCGCGGCCGGCTCGCTCGTCCTGCACGGCACGACGCGCGAAGGCGGGGACTGGTCGTCGACCGTCTCCGGACAGCGCCGCGAGGCCCCGGCAGTGACCGCTCAGTGGGCGCGGTCCCACTTGCGTGACCTGGAGGACCGCTACGCCTCGGCTGCGGGATTCCAGGGAGGACTTGGAGAAGCGGATCATCGCCACGTCGTTGCGGTTTGGTGTGTTGTGCAGGTTCACCGCATACGTCGCCATTGACAAGCGGGCCAGTCGGGTCGTTGCCGAGGATGGGCTGCAGCACCGCGTGATGCAACCCGTGGAGGCGCCGGCTGGATGGGGCCCGCCGCGGACGCGACGCAATGCCGACATCCCGCTTGCGGCCGCGCCGCTGTCCCAAGGCGCTGCTGGTGTGAGGCGAGCTTCCTTGGCGATGCCGATGCCGTCTGCTTCGGCTGACGCCGCGGCCGCGATGCCTCGCCAACCCGCGCCATCCGCCAAGGCGCCATCGCGAGAATCCAAAGCACGAACGGTCAAGCTGCGCAACGTGATTGCCGTGGCGGCGGCCACCGCGTTGCTCATCGGTGGCGGCTGGACCTGGTCGCTCAGCCGGAACGGGGTCTCGCCTCCGACGCACGACGGCATCGTGGCCGGCAAGGTTCCAGCATCAAGGGATACGGGCGCAGCGAGCGAGACGAGGGGCGGTGTTCCGGAGAACACGGTCGCAGCACCGGAGGCACCCCCGCCGCCACAGGCCCCTCAGGACAGCACCTTCAAACGCGACATCGTCACCACGGGGTCGGTGCAGATGATCGTCGCCGAGCCCACCCAGGCGGCCGACCGGCTCGTCTCCGCGGTCACCGATGCGGGCGGGCGAGTGGACTCGCGATCGGAGCGATCCGGATCATCTTCGCCGACAGTGGATCTCGTGTTACGCATCCCTGCTGACAAGCTCGACGGGGTCCTGGCCGACGCCAAGAAACTCGGGACCGTCGAGTCGATGTCGATCGGCCGCAGCGACGTCACTTCGCAGCGCGTCGACCTCGATGCCCGTATCGAGGCGTTACAGACCTCGGTCAATCGGCTGCTCCAACTGATGGGCCGGGCGGGTAACGTTGCCGACCTGCTCGCGGCGGAGTCGTCGCTGACCCAGCGGCAGGCCGAGTTGGATTCGCTCCGGGCGCAGCGGGCCGCACTTGGCGACCAGATCTCGTATGCGACGATCAACGTCAATCTCTCGGCCAAACCGACGGTGACGCACGGTGGTTTCGTTGGTGCGCTCCAACGCGGGTGGCAGTCGTTGCTCTCCGCTGTCCATGGCGTCGTGGTGACGGTTGGATTCGTCATCCCGTGGATACCGGTGCTGGCCGTGCTGGCGTTGGTTGTCGTCTTGGTGCTGCGCCGCAGGCCTTTCCGGCGAGCATCGAGCGGTGACGCGAGCTCGGCACCAGACTGAGGCGAAGCTAGCCGGACCGATTGAGTTCCTCGAATCGGGCCAGGGCCGAATCGCGCTGGTCGGCATCGAAGACCTCCAACCGCGTCAGGCGGCCGCCGTCGACCAGGATGAGCACGACAAGCGGAATCTCGATCGCGACGCCGTCGGTCGAGGTGCCCCTCAAGACCTCGTGGTCGACGAGGCCCGTCGCCGACTGCGCAAGAACCTCGGCGAGTTCGACCCGATAGTCGGGTACGAGCGACGCCAGCATCCGGATCGATGACATGTGGTCGGCGATCGTTTGGGCGTCTGGTGGGTCCAGCTGCCGATGGTTGACGTACGTGGCACCGGCGATGCGTGTGGCGAACGCATCCCAGTCATGACGGTTAATGATCTCGTTCAGCCGGCGAATCTCCTCAACGATCTCGGGATGTGCGACCTCTCCAGACGCGATCCATCGATCCGTGAGTTCGGCGAACGCGTCGGTCAGGTCGTCGGGATCGAAGCTGACGGTGCGGTGGATGTAGGTCGTCGTCACCGATTTCCGTGACGCCAAGAGCTCGACTGCGATCGGTCGGTCGGCCTCATCGGTGTCGCGCGAACACACGCGGGTCAGCGACAGGTGAGGGCCCCTGATTGCGATGGGTTCCACGTCCAACTGCCAGCTGTCCGGCGCGCTCGAACATCGCCCGCGCGGCTTTCCGCCGTACTGGACCCTCGAACAAGGCACGCAGGCCCTTTCGCCGGTCCTCCATTCGACCGTCCACACTGATGAGGGCAAGAAAATCGTCTAAGTCGCGACGGTTGAACGCGTCGGCCGTGACGTGCCCAGGTCCGGGTCGCGGCGTTCTCAAGTGATGCCGGCTGATCGAGCTCGTCGAACCTCGCGATCGCGGCGTCGATGTCTGCCTCGTCGAAGATTTCGCAGCGGGTGATCAGGTCACCTTCGACCGTCAAGAGGTCGACCGCCTGCCACTCGGCCGTCGAGCCCCTCTTGCGAGGTCGCGTGCGCCGTCCGCGTCACGACCGCTCCACGGTCGCTTAGCGAATGCACCGCCTCGATGTAGATGCTGGCTTGCGCCGTGAGATCCCATGTGGCATCGAGGAATGCGGCCAGATCATCCGCCTCGAATGTGGCGACCGGGCGGTGGTCGACCATGCGCCCAGCCGGGCGTCGTCACGGGAAAGTCGTGCCGGTTGACTGCGGCGTAGGCCCCTGCGACGGCCGACCACGTCTGCGTGTGGGCGGCCGCTTCGCCGGAGAGGTAGCGGGTGTCGAGCTCTTCGAACGCAGCGTCGATGTTGTCGGGGTCGAACAGGAGCGTGCGCCGCGATCCGCTCGTCGTTGTTGAGTCTCGGCGATGCCGAGCATCTCGACGCCGAACTCTCCCCATGTCGCGGGTCAGCGGGGTTCGAGGCAACAGATGACGAGTGGAGGGTGAGGCGTTCCCCGCGTGGTCGCTATGGCGGTCCACGTTTTGCCCCACCCTCGTCCCAGGGCTCGCATGTTTGCGATCCACGACATCGCGACCGTCCCAGAACCCGGCGACTTCACCACGCGACGGACGCATCGTCGGATGCAACTGTCGTCCGGCCGGGCAGCTCGGGGCGATCGCCCGCCCAGTTGTGGGCCGCGAAATACGCAAAGAAGCGGTCAGCTGCTCGGTCTTGCCGTCGTTTTCCAGTCGGCCGCGCCTGTGGCTGCAGCTCGTCGAACCTCGCGAGCGCTGCGTCGATGTCTGCTTCGTCGAACATCTCGCAGCGGGTCAGCAGGTCGCCTTCGACCGTCAATAGATTGATCACGTGCCACTCGGCGTCGAAGCCCTTTTGTGAAGTCCCCTTGGAGAGGTGGGTCACGACCGCTCCAAGGTTGTTCAGCCGATGCACGGCCTCTATTCGGTAGCGGATATCCGGCGTGAGGTCCCAGGAGGCACGCATCTGCGGACCTGGGTCACCGGGCGGGAAGGCTATCCCGCACCGGTGATCGATCGTCACCCAATCCGATGTGGTTGGGGGCATTTCGTGCCGGTTGACAGCTGAGTAGGACTTGACGAAGACCGACCATGTGTGCGCATGGGCGGCCGCTTCGCCTGCGAGGTAACGGGTTTCGAGCTCCTCGAATGCCGCGTCAATGTCATCGAGGTCGAATAGCACGATAGCCGCGATCCTATTGTCGGTGTCGATCTCGACGATCCCGAGCGTCTCAGCGACGAATTCGTCGCGCGCGAAGCCGCGGTTGAAGGAACGGACACGAGCGAGGGCGAGCCGCTCCCCGCGGATCGCGATGAAGCTCGACGTTGCTTTCTCGGCTCCAATCTCGGCGGCGGTCCGCGTATCCGCGATGTGCACATCGCGACCATGTCGCAGGCCCGCATTCACGACCCGACGGCGATCGTCACTAGAAATGTCGTCGGTAAGCAGCTTTGCCATCGCGGCCCAGTCGCGGGCCGAGAAGCACGCCTGATATCGCTCGGCCACTCGGCTTGCTGCGTTTTCCAGTCGCCGCGTCTGCGAGTGCAGCTCGTCGAAGCGGGCAAGCGCCGCATCGGTGTCTTCCTCTTCAAACAGCTCGCAGAGGTTGATCTGACCGCCTTCGAGCGTCAGGATCGCGATCCCCCGCCATTCGGCATCGAGGCCCTCTCGCGAGGTCCCATGCGCCGCATACGTGAAGGCCGCTCCGAGGTCGGTTAGCCGATGGACCGTCTCGATGCGGATGGCGAAGTCCGGCGCGAGATCCCACATAGCACGGACGGATGCGATCAGGTCACCCGACCCGCTCGCCAGAAGTCGTCGCCGGTCGATGTTGACCCAGTCCGACGTCGTCGGTGGGAGTTCCCGCCGGCTGAGCGCGGCGTAGACGCCGGCGATGACCGACCACGTGTGGTAATGGACGGCCGCTTCGGCTGCGAGGTATCGGGAGTCGAGCTCCTCGAAAGCGGCGTCGATGTCCTGAAGGTCGAATATGACGAAAGCGGCGATCCGATTGTTCGCGTCGATCTCGACGATGTCGAGCACCTCGGCGCCGAGCTCGTCGGGAGGCAGGCCGCGGTTCGAGGAATGGACACGAGCGAGGGCGAGGCGTTCCCCGCGGGTCGCGATGACGCTTGACGTTATGTTCTCGATCCCGACCTCGGCGGCGGCTCGCATGTCTGCGATCTGCGTATCTCGACCGGGTCGGACCCCGGCGTTCACGATCCGACGGCGATCGTCACTAGAGAAGTCGTCGGTCAGTAGCTCCGCCATCGCGGCCCAGTCGCGGGACGAGAAGCACACCTGATATCGATCGGCCACTCGGCTTGCCGCGTTTTCCAGCCGCGGCGTCTGCTGGCGCAGTTCCTCGAAGCGGGCGAGCGCGGCGTCGATGTCTGTCTCGTCGAAGATCTCGCAGCGGTTGATCTTGTCGCCGTCGACAATCAGAAGTTGGATCATTCGCCACTCGGCGTCGAAGCCCTCTGGCGAGGTCCCATACGCCGTATAGGTGACGACGGCTCCGAAACTGCCGAGCCGAAGCACCGCCTCGATGTGGACACGGAGATCTGGCGTGAGGTCCCAAACGCGGCGGACTAATGTGGGCAGATCACTGGTGTCGGCCGTTATGAGCGGCCGGTGGTCGATGGTGACCCAGTCCGCCGCGGTGGTTTCGTGCCGGTTGAATGTGGCGCATTCCCGTGCGATAACCGACCATGTATGCGAGTGGGCTGCCGCCTCCCCGGCAAAGTATCTGGCGTCGAGCTCATTGATGGCGGCGTCGAAGTCGTCCGGGTCGAAGACAACCCGTGCCAGAATGCGTCCTTTGGCATCGGTTTCAACGACGTCGAACACTTCGCTGCTGAATGCCTCGGGTCCACCGTTGCGACCCAAAGGTCGGCCACGGGTTAGGATAAGTCGATCCCCGCGGGTCGCGATGACGTCGAACGTTATTGCTTTAGCTCCTATTTCGGCGTATGCAGAGATCTCGGCGATTGCGGCGTCGCGACCTTTTCGAAGACCCGCATTCACCACCCGACGACGATCCTCTGTGGAAATGTCGCCGGCCAGGATTTCGGCTATGGCGGCCCAGTCGCGAGCTGCGAAGCACACCTTCAAGCGCTCGTACGTTCGGCTTGCTGCGTTTTCCAGCCTTCGCCTCTGCGGGCGTAGTTCTTCGAACCGTGCGAGCGCGGCGCCGACGTCGCCCTCTTCGTAAGCCTCACCCGCGGCCCGTCGGAAACGAACAAAATGGTTTGGGCCCATTGCAATTCGTTGCCGTGGGCGTCCGTGCCTTCGATGACGAGATTGACGACGGTGCCGTGGGCGTCGAGCGCATGTACTGCGTTCACCCTGTAGCGAGCGTCGGGAACAAGTGCCCACATTTCCTCGACCCCGCGCTGAAAGTCTTCCCCCGACGCGAACGGGACTCGTCGATGATCGGCATAGATCAGTCCCGCGATCATCGGGCCTCGCTCGTGACGGTTGAGCTCGCCGATGGCGTCCATCGCACCCTGCCAGACGCGCGCATAGGGCGCTGCCTCGCCCGCGAGGTAACGAGCGTCGAGCTCGGCGAAGGCGGCGTCGATGTCTCGGGGTCGAACACGACGACGGCCGCGATCCGTCCTTCGGCGTCGATCTCGACGACCTGAAGGGCATCGATTTGAATCGCCTCGGGGTCGCGGCCCGAGGCTCCAATGAGCGTGAGGAAAAGGCGCTCGCCTCGCGTCACAATGACGGTCGACGTAAGTTTCGTGAAGCCGACGTCGGCGGCTGCGCGCAAGTCTTCGATCTCGGCATCTCGGCCGTGTCGGACCCCGGCGTTTACGGTCCGCCGGCGATCGTCGATAGAAAAGTCGTCGGGAAGCATTTCCGCCATCGCCTCCCAATCGCGAACAGGGAAGCACGCGAGGAGGCGCTCAACCGCTTGGCTTGCCGCTGTTTCCAGTCGCGGCGTCGGCCGATCGAGCTCATCGAATTTCGCAAGTGCGCCGTCGATGTCGGCCTCGTCGAATAGCTCGGCGCGGGTGATCAGGTCGCCTTCGACCGTCATGATGTCGACGGTCCGCCATTCGGCCTCGAAGCCCTCTCGCGAAATCCCCTTCCCCACATGGGTGAAGACGGCTCCGAGGTCGCTCAGCCCGTGCACAGCCTGGATGTAGACGCTCAGGTCCGCGGCGAGCTCCCACGAAGCGCGGAAGTATGCGACTCCTTCACCAGGCGCCATTGCGGCAGCATGCCGATGGTCGATGTTCACCCAGTCCTGAGTCGTCGCGGGGATTTCGCCCCGATTGAATCCGGCGTAAGCCCGCGCGATCGCTGACCAGGTGCGTGCGTGGACGGCCGCTTCGCCAGCGAGGTAGCGGGCATCGAGCTCGTCGAAGGCGGCGCCGATGTCGTCGGGGTCGAACACGACGTGCGCCGAGAGCTGGCTGTCAGCATTGATCTCGACAACGCCGAGCATCTCGTTATAGAACGCCTCGGGCTCTTGGTCTTGCCCTGAAAAGCGAAGACGACGGAGGGCGAGGCGCTTACCGCGGGTCGCAATGGCGTTCGACGTTATGTTTACGCCGCCGATGACATCGGCCATGACCTTCAGGTTCTCGATTTCGGTGTCCCGGCCCTGTCGAATGCCGGCACTCAATACCTGACGACGATCGTCAAGCGAAAAGTCGTCGGATAAAATCTCCGCCATGGCGTCCCAGTCGCGAGCCGGGAAGTACCTCCAGAAGCGTTGGTCCACTTGGCTTGCCGTGTTTTCCAGCCGCCGCCGCGTCTGCGGGTGAAGTTCCCTGAAGCGGGCGAGCGCGGTGTCGAGGTCGGCCTCGTCGAATAGCTCGCAGCGGTTGATCCTGTCGCCGTCGACCATCAGTATGCTGATCTCACGGGACTCGATTCCGACGCCTTCTTGCCAGGTCGCATGCGTCGCGTGGGTGATGACCGCTCCGAAGTCCGTCAGCCGATGCACAGCTTCGATGTTGATTCTGGCTTCCGACGTGATGTCCCACCATGCACGGATGTTCGCGGTCAATGCATTTGCCTCGACCGTTCCGAACCGCCGATGGTCAATGCTTCTCCAGTCGGGCGTTGTCGCGGAAAGCCGGCGTCGGTTGAGTGCGGCATAGGCCTGCGCGATAACCGACCACGTGTGTGAGTAGGCGGCGGCTTCGCCTGCTACGTACCGGGCATCAAGCTCAGCGATGGCGGCATCGATGTCGTCAAGGTCGAACGTGACGAACGCCGTGATTCGCTCGTCGGCGTCGATCTCGACGATGTTGAGCACTTCGGTCTGGAACGCTTCGGGCCGCTGGTCGCGCCCCGAGAAGCGGCTACGACTGAGGGCGAGGTGCGCTCCGCGGGTCGCAATTTCGACCGACTTGATGTTATTGGTCCCGACATCGAAGCCAGCCTTCATGTTCGCGATTTCTACATCGCGACCGTGTCGGATCCCGGCATTCACGATCCGTCGGCGATCGTCGCTGTAGTGGTCGTCGGACAGCATCTCGGTTATCGCGTCCCAGTCGCGGGCCGCGAAGTACGCCTCCAGCCGCTCGTATACCCGCGTTGCCGCATTTTTCAGCTGCGGCGCCGGCTGGCTGAGTTGATCGAACTTCGCGAGCGCCGCGCCGATGTCTGCTTCGTCGAAAACCTCACAGCGGTTGACGATGTTGCCTTCGACGGTCAAGAGATCGACTCCCCGCCACTCGGCGTTGAAGCCCTCGTGCGAAACGCCATGTGCCGCATGAGTGTAGACCGCCCCGAGGTCGCTCAGCCGATGCACAACCTCGACATACGTTTCGATGTATTGGTCGAGGTCCCACCCGGCACGGAGGTATGCGATCAGCTCACCGGGCGCGAACGCCGTCCCCTGACGGTGGTCGATGCTCACACAGCCCGGTGTGGTCGGCGGAAGCTCACGGCGGTTGACCGCGGCGTGGCCACCCGCGATCACCGACCAGGTGTGCGCGTGGGGGGCCGCCTCGCCGGCGAGATATCGGGCGTCGAGTTCGGCGATGGCGGCCTCGAAGGCGTCGGTGTCCAACACGACGTTCGCCGCGCCTTGGTTGTCGGCGTTGATCTCGACGATTGTGAGCGCCGCAGCCTGGGAACGCCTCCGTTGGCGGGTCTTGGCTTAGGAAGGCGATACGAAAGAGTACGAGGCGCTCTCCGCGCGTCGCAACCACGGTCGACCTCGCACTGGTCATCCAGATGTCGCCGGTGGCCCGCCAGTTCGCCATCTCGACATCTCGACCGCGTCGGATCCCAGCGTTTACGACGCGACGGCGATCGTCTGAGGAAAAATCGTCGGCAAGTAGTTCTGCCATGGCGTCCCAGTCCCGGACCGCAAAATGCGCTAGGAATTGCTCGACCATTCGGCTTGCCGTGTTTTCCAGCCGCGGTGCCGGTCGGCTGAGCTGTTCAAACCTCGCGATCGCGGCGTCGAGATCTGCCTCGTCGAATATCTCGCAGCTGTCAACCAGATCCCCGTCGACGGTCACAAGGTTGATGTCGCGCCACTCCACGTCAAGGTCCTCTTGCGATGTCGCATGCGATGAGTGGGTGACGACGGCTCCGAGGTCGCTCAGCCGATGCACAGCCTCGATGTAGATACTGGCTTGTACCGTGAGAGCCCAAGTGGCGTCGAGGAATGCGGCCAGATCACTCGCCTCGAACGTGCCGATCGGCCGATGGTCAACGATGCGCCAATCGGGCGTCGTCGGAGGAACTTCGCGCCGGTTGACTGTGGCGTAGTTAGCCGCGATAACTGACCATGTCTGCGAGTGCAGCGGCCGCCTCGCCGGCAAGGTATCGGGCGTCGAGCTCCTTGAAGGCTGGCGTCGATGTCGTCCAGGTCGAACGCGAGGATCGCCGCGATCCGTTCGTGCGCATCGATCTCGATGACGTGCAGGACTTCGGCGTGGAAGCCCTCAGGCCGATGGTCATGGCCCCAAGATCGGGCACGACTGAGGGCGAGATACCCGCCGCGGGTCGCAATGATGTCTGATGTCACCTCTGTAACCCCGATTTCGGCGAATCCCGAAATTTCGGCGCAAACGGCGTTCCGGCCCTTTCGGAGGCCGGAGTTCACCACCCGACGACGATCCTCGGTGGAAACGTCGTCAGCCAAGAGCTCGGCCATCGCGTCCCAGTCGCGGGACTCGAAGTAGGCCCAATAACGCTCGGCCACTTGGCTCGCCGCGTTTTCCAATCGCCGTGCCTGCGGCTGTAGTTCGCCCAAAGCGGGCGAGCGCGGCATCGAGGTCTGCCTCGTCGAACAGCTCGCAGGCGGTTGACCGGTGTCGCCATCGGCAATCACAAGGCTCACCTCTCGCCACTCGGCGTCGAAGCCCTCGTGTGAGGTCCCATTCGCCGTGTGTGTGACGACCGCGCCGAAAGTACTGAGCCGATGTACCGCCGCGATGCGGATGTTCAGGTCCGGCGTGAGGTCCAAGGAGGTCCGGATGCTTGTGATCAGGTCGCTGGACGCGAACGGTGTACCTAGCCGGTGGTCAACTGTCGCCCCGTCCATCGCGGCGAGCTCGCGGCGGTTGAACGCGTCGTAGATCCCTGCGATTAACGACCACGTGTGCGCGTACAGAGCGGCTTCGCCGGCGAGGTATCGGGCATCGAGCTCCGCGAAGGCGGCGTCAATGTCGTCAACGTCGAACAGTACGGCGACCTGCTGATGGCGGCTTGTCGGTGTCAAGAATCTCGACAATGCGAAGTGCTGAGCTCAAGAATTTAGGGCCCTCGGGTTGCTGATCGCTCAGACGAAAAGAGGGCGCGGTCAACGGACGATGCGCTCTCCACGGGTTGCAATAACGGTCGGCCGCCATGTCCTCGGCCCCGACCTCTGCACCGGCCCGGATGTCGGCGACGTTGGCTTCCCTTCCGCATCGGATACCAGTGCCCACTATCCGACGGCGATCGTCAGCCAGGATGTCTTCGGTCAATATTTCGGCCAGGCCATCCCAGTCACGCGCCGCAAAACACCTTCGGAGACGTTCCGCCGCTTGGCTTGCCGCGTTTTCCAGCCGCGGTGCTGGCCGGCTGAGCTGATCGAATCTCGTGAGAAGGCACCGTCGAGGTCTTCCTCGTCGAATAGCTCGCTGCGGTTGATCACGTCACCTTCGACCGTCAGGATTTGAACTCCCCGCCACTCGGCGTCGAAACCCTCCTGCGAGGTCCCGTGGGCCGCGTAGGTGACGATCGCTCCGAGGTTGTTCAGTCGATGCACGGCCTCGATGTATGTACGGACGTTTTGCCCGAGGTCCCACCCGGCACGGATGTATTCGATCCCTTGGCCGGGTGCATACGCTGCCACCCGGCGGTGGTCGATACTCACCGCATCCGGTGTCGTCGCTGCGACTTCGCGCCGATTGTGCGCATCGAAAGCACCAGCGATTACTGACCAGGCGCCCGCATGGGCGGCCGCTTCGCCGGCGAGGTAGCGCGCGTCGAGCTCGGCGATGGCGGCTTCGAAGTCGTCGAGGTCGAACGCGACATGGGCCACCTCCTGCTCGTCGGCGTCGATCTCAACGACGCTCAGAAATTCGATGCAGAATGCCTCAGGTTGCTGATCTCGGCCGAAGGATCGACGAACGACATAGCGCGAGGCGCCCGCCCCGGGTCGCGATGACGGTCGACGTAAGCTGATCGGCGCCGGCTTCCGCGACGGCTTGACTGTTGGCGATTTCGGCATCCCGGCCGCGTCGGATCCCGTGGTTTACCGTGCGTCGACGATCGTCGTCGATCATATTCTGGGCCAATACCTTTGACAGCGCCGCCCAGTCACCGGCCGAGAAGTACGCGTTCACACGGTCGTAGACCTGGCCTGCCGTGTTTTCCAGGCGCGTTGCCGGCCGGCTGAGCTGATCGAACCTCGCGAGCGCGGCGTCCAGGTCTGCCTCCCTGAATACCTCGCAGTGGTTGACCATGTCGCCTTCGACCATCAGCAGGTCGACGTCCCGCCACTCAGCCTCAAAGCCCTCCTTCGAGACCCCATGCGCCGCATGGGGTACAGACCCCTCCGAGGTCGCTCAGGCGATGCACAACCTCGACGTAGGAGCGGATGTTTTGGTCGAGATCGAAGCCGGCGCGGAAGTATGCGGTCAGCTCGCCGGGCGCGAACGATGTGCCCCGGCGGTGGTCGATGCTCACGCAGTCCGGTGTAAGGGGCGGCAGCTGGTTTCGGCCGAGCGCGGCGTGGCCCTGCGTGATCACCGACCAGGTGCGCGCGTGGGCGGCCGCTTCGCCGGCGAGGTAACGCGCGTCGAGCTCGGTGATGGCGGCGTCGAAGTCGTCGAGCTCGAACAAGACGATCGCCGCAACCTGATTGTCGGAGTTGATTTCGACGACGCCCAGTACCTCGTTGAGGAACTCCCGGACCCGCCTTCGCCGCCCGAGACGTGCGCGAGGATGAGGCGCTCCCCACGGGCTGCGATGACGACAGCCGTGAAGTAGGTGATCCCGACGTCGGCGGCCGCCCGCAGGTTTGCGATCTCGGCATCCCGACCGTGCTTGATCCCTGCGTTCACGACCCGCCGGCGATCGTCGACAGAGATGTCGTCGGCCAGTACCTGCGCGAGAGCGTCCCAGTCGCGCGCTGCGAAGTGCGCCATGTAGCGCTCGGTCACCTTGCTTGCCGCGTTTGCGACCCGCCGCGGCGCCGGCTGCAACTCCTCGAAGCGGGCGAGTGCGGCGTCGAGGTCATCAACCTCGTACAGTTCCACCCGACGTTCGCGGAAACCGAAGGAAATGATGCGGGCCCACTCCAATTCGTTTCCGTGCTCGTCAGTGCCTTCGATGACGAGGGTGGCGACGCCTCCGTGGGCGTCGAGAGCATGCACCGACTTCATCCGGTAGCGAGCATCGGGCACCAGCGTCCACAGCTCCTCGACCGCCCGCCCAAAGTCTTCCGTTGCGAACGGGACTCGCCGATGGTCGGCATATACGATTCCGCTGCTCATCGGCCCCCGCTCGTGACGGTTCAGTTCCCCCAACATGTCCGTCAGACGCTGCCAGCCACGCGCGTACGGTGCCGCTTCTCCCGCGAGGTACCGCGCATCGAGCTCCGTGAACGCGGCGTTGATGTCGTCGAGGTCGAACCCGACGACCGCGGCGATTCGGTTGTCGGCGTTGATCTCGACGACGTTCAGGACATACGTGTTGAACGCCTCGGAGCCAACCCCCCGAGGGCGAGGGAGGCGTTCCCCACGGGTTGCGATGACGGTCGAGGTCGCGTTCTTGATCCCAAGGTCGGCGAGAGCCCGGTGGTCCGCGATGTTGGTCTCTCGACCGCGGCGGATCCGACGTTCACCACCCGTCGACGATCGACGGCAAAAATGTCGTCGTCCAATGCCGCCGCCATCGCGGCCCAGTCGCGCGCCTCGAAATACGTCCAAAAGCGCTCGTAAGCTTGGCTTGCCGTGTTTTCGAGTCGGGACGTCGGTCGGCCGAGTTCTTCGAAACGTGCGAGCGCGGCGTCGAGGTCTGACTCGTGGAAGATCTCGCAGCGCTTGCCCAATCTCCTTCCGTCGTGAGAAGTTCGATGATCCGCCAATCGGCGTCGAAGCCCGCGGGTGAGGACCCGTGTATCGCGTTGGTGATGACCGCCCCGAGGTCGCTCAGCTGATGCACGGCCTCGATGTACATGCGAAGATCGGCGTGAGCTCCCATGAGGCCTGCAGATAATCATTCAGGCCGCTCGCCTCGATCGTCGCGTGTTGGAGCTGGTGGTCCACGATCACATAATCGTCTGTCACAGCCGGGATTCGTGCCGGTTGATCGCTGCCAACGCACCAGCGATGGGTGACCATGTGCGCGCGTGCGATGCTGCCTCGCCGGAGAGGTATCGGGCGTCGAGCTCGGCGATGGCGGCGTCGAAGTCGTCGAAGTCGAATGCGATCATGGTCACGATCGACCCGGCGTTTCGACTCGGTGATGGCGGAGCGCTCGGTGCGGAATGTCCGTTGGCTCCCGATGCAGAGTTACGTGGGCGAGGCACAGCCGATCACCCCTGACGGCGAGCGGCGTCACCGAGATTCTCACGATGCCCAAGTCGGCGACCGCGCGAATGTTGGCCACCTCCGTGGCGCGGTCATTGCTTTCTCGGCGCAAGCCCCGCCGCCGGTCTTGGACCCAGAGGTTGACGTCGGAGAATAGCGCGGCGATCTCGTCGAAAACGGCGGCCGGCGAACAACTCGTTGAGCCGATCGCTGACGCGGCTTGCGGCGTTTGCGAGCGGGCGTCGGGGACGTTCCCCCTCGAACCGGGCGTGCAGCGCGTCGAGCTCGGCGATGGCGGCGTCCTTGTCTTCGATGTCGAACCACACCTGCAGTGCGATTCGACCGTCGTCGTCGAGGCCGAACAACTGGAGCATCTCATCGTGCGGTGCTCCCGGGCTTTCGTCTGCTGTGCCGACTTCTAGTCGGGTGAGAGCGAGGCGCTCGCCTCGGACCGCGACGGCAGTGTAGCGATGCCGGGCGCCCAACTCGCGAATACGTCTTACCTCCCGTGCCCATTCGCGAGACGCAAAAACGAGGGGAGGATAGCCGACTATCCTCCGACGGTTCTCGACGGAGATGCTGGTTGCGAACAGGTTCTCGACCTCATGCCAGGCATCGTGCGCGAGAAGTGCATCGAGGCGGTCGATCGCTCGTAGGCATTCGTTGTCCAGTCCGTTGCTCTGCGCCTCGGGTGGAGCCGTTGCCGTCGGGATATGGCGCTCACCGAGAATGCCGCGCGCCCTCTCCGCCAGTGCCGCAGCACCTTTCGTTTCGTACAAGCCGGCCGCTCGCTCGGCGGCGGCTCGTGCCCCCGCAGCGTCGCCCGCTGCGCCCGAAACCGTCGCCAGTGCAAGGCACGCGTCGCCGTGGTCGACCAATAAGTCGGTGCGCTCAGCCAACGAGACGGCAGCCTCAGCGATCCGACGAGCCTCGTCATGATCACCGCGGCGTGAAAGTAGTTGCGCCCGAAGCGTGCGCCACGCGATCGATGCCTTCAGCGCGTGGCCGGCGAGCCGCTCACTCTCCGCGCACAATTCGCCGGCCTCGGTATCTCGACCGAGCGCAAGACAGACGCGGCCCAGCAACGCGGCGGTCTCGGCGGTGTCGGCGTCAAGGCCCATCCGGCGAAAACCGTTGTAGGCCTGTCCGCAGATGCGGCTCGGCCGCAGCCGGATCGGTAAGGACGAGTTCCACGATGCCGGCGAAGTGCTCGACCTCGAGGAGCGCATGACGCAAGCCGAGTTCGGTGACCGTGCGCCGGGCCGAACCGATCATCCGTCGTGCCGCGGCATCGTGGCCGCGATACGCCTCCAGGACGGCCTGGCACCGCGTCGACGTCGCCTCGACAGCCGGAGAGTCAGTCGTGATCCGGAGCAGCCGCACCACGTCCAGACACCGCCCGCCCGCGCGCGGAACGGGGTTGGGTCCCCACAGCGCGGCAAGCGGCGCGCCCGCCAGCACTGCGTTCACCCGGCGGTGTTCACGCGCACGTCGCGCCGCGGTGAGAGCATCGTCGAGCGCGATCTCGCAGTCGCCAATGCGCCCGAGCCGGGCCAGGCAGGAAGCTCGGACAGTGTGCGCCTTGGCTTCCCCTGCGGCATCGTCCAACTGGGCCAGCTTGTCGGCGGCCGCACTCACCGCGGCTTCGATGTCGTCCAGTCGATCCGGATGAACCAGCATCGAGAGTTGGCCGTCGAAGCAGGTCGACCATGCTGCGAGTCGGTCTGAACCGTGCGTCGCTCTGGTGCAGTTGGGCAACCGCGCCCGTCGCCGAAGCGACGTCTCCGGCGGCGAGTAGCGCCTCACAGCGGAGAACCAGAAGTTCGGCGGTCTGGTCGTCGCGGTCGGGCAGTTCGTCGTCGACCTCCTCGAGTGCGTGCAGGGCGCGGTCGTAGAGGTCGGCCGCCGCCTCGTAGCCGAGTCGCTCCATCGCCTGGTTGGCGGCCCGGCGGCAATACTCGACGGCCTTCGCCGCGTTCCCGGCCCACGCGCATTCGTAGTAGTGGTGAGCGAGTTCGGCCAGCAGCTCGTTGCCGACGCCGGGCTGGGTTTCCAATGTTGCCGCAATGCGCTGGTGCAGCCGCATGCGCCGCATAGACGCCAGCTCGGCCAGCAGCGACTGCCGCACGATGGCGTGGTTGAACCGGTATCGGCCGCCCGGCTCTTCGATGACGATGCCGGCCCTGCACGCCTCGTCGAACGAGTCGACGAGGTCCCGGTCGACCACTCGCTCGACCAGGTCCACGGCGAAACTGCTACCGACCACCGCCGCCGCCGCGAGCGCCTTGTTGGTCTCGTCGGGAAGCCGGGAAAGGCGGCGGCTCACGGCTTCTCGAACCCCCTGCGGGAGGGTGCTCTGGTCCCAACGTCCGCCACTTTCGTCGACGTGTCGCAGGGCCTCGATCAGAAAGAAAGGGTTGCCGCCGGTGACCGACGCCAACGCCCGGGCCAGCTCTTCGTCGTCGTAGCCGGCCTCGGCCACATATGCGCTGACGTCGTCTTCGTCGAGGCCGTTGAGCGCAAGCCGGTTGGCGGTGCCGTCGCGGTGCAGGTCGGCCAGCATCGCCGCCAGCGGGTGGGAGCGGTCGAGATCGGTGCTGCGGTACGTGCCGATGATCTGCACGCGGGCGTGCTCGCCGAAGCGCAGGAAGTGCCGCAACAGGAGCAGGGTCGGCTTGGCCGCCCAGTGCAGGTCGTCGAGGATCAGGACGACCGGAGTGTTGGTGGAGACGAGTTCCAGCAGTGCGACGACAGCATCGAAAAGTGCGTAGCGTTCGGTGTCCGGGTCAGCACGGGGGGGTGCGGCCAGATCGGGCAGCAGGTCGGTGAGCCCCGGGACCAGGGGAACCAGTGCCTCGACGCCCCGCAACTCCCGCAGTCGGCCGGCGCCGACGCACGGCACGAGCGAACGGAGTGCCTCGGCGAACGGCTGGTACGGCGCACCGAGGTCCTCGTCGCAGCGACCGTAAACCACGACGGCGCCCTGCCCGTAGGCCTGTTGAGACCATTCGCCGGCCAGACGGGTCTTGCCGACACCCGGGTTCGCCCGCGATCAGCACCGCGCGCATCCCCCCAGCGAGCGCCGTCTGCCAGGCGGACCGGAGTTGCCCGAGCTCGGGGCCGCGACCCGACGAACGGCCCGGGACCCGACAGCACCGCGGGGAGGCTCGGGACGTTCCATCGGGCTCATCGGTGGGCCGTCGAGGGTGCGTCGTCGGTGGTTCCAGTCGGAGCTCGAAAAGGTGCTCGGGGCGCGCGAGGTTGCGCAGCTCGCGCATCCCCAGGTCGGCGAGCACAACGTCGTCGGGCAGTGAATCGATGACGAGCTCGGCGGTCGCACCCGAGCAGAGGATCTGGCCACCCCCGGCCAGCGACCGCAGGCGGGCGGCACGGTTGACCGAACGACCGAAGTAGTCGCCGTCGCGTAACTCGACCTCGCCGGTGTGCAGTGCCACTCGGATACGCATCGGCTCCGTGCAGCGCCCACGGCTCGTGACTGATCGCGTCTTGCAGCTCTATCGCGGCGGCTGCAGCCGCCGACGGCCGCTCGAAGACCGAGAACGTGGCATCGCCCTCGCCCCGCGTCTTGATCAGCCGTCCTCCGCGGGAGGTGACGACCTGTTCGACGAGCTCGTCGTGTCTTGCGAGGGCCGCCGCCATGGCGTCGGCGTCTGTCTCCCAGGCGGCGGTCGAGCCCTCGATGTCGGTGAGCAGGAAGGTGACCGCGCGACTCACCGCCGGAAGATTCTGTGCCACAGGAGTTTCCAACGCGGCGTCCTGCGCGACGATCGCGGCCTCGAGCCGGCGAAGGTGCGGTCCGGGGTCGACCCCCAGTTCATCGGCAAGGAGCGCCCGCGCCCGCTGATAAGCGCCAAGGGCTTCACCCTGCCTGCCGGCGCGGTAGAGGGCGAGCATCAGCTGGCCCCATCGCCTCTCGCGCAGCGGCGCATCGGTCACCGCGGACTCGAGCTCGCCGACGATCTCGGCGGCGCGGCCCGTCGCGAGCAGCGCATCGGCGCGATCCTCCACAAGCGCGGCATGGCCCTCGATCCACCGCGTCTTTTCGGATGTTCCCCGCCGGCCATCGGGCAGTTCGGGGATTCCGCGCCAGAGGGCAAGGGCCTCCTCGAAGCGGGCCACCGCTTGGCCGGTGTCGCCGGCGGCGGCGGCATCTCGACCCATCCGTGCGGCCGCTTTGTAGCGCGAGGCATCAACCTCCGCCCCGGCCAGGGTCCACCCGCTCCCTCGGTCAAGACAAAGCCGTCGCCGAGAATGCGACGCAGCAAGGAGATGTGGGTTTGCAGGGCCTTGGCAGCGGTGCGCGGCGGATCGTCGCCCCAGAGCAGCTCGACGAGGGTGTCGGCCGACACGACCGAACCGCCGTGCAAACCGAGCATCGTGAGGATGGCGCGAGGCTTGGCGCCCGGGATCGTGACCGGCGCGCCATCACGCTGGACCTGCAGAGGTCCCAAAACCCCCAGTTCCACGTCTAGAAGAGTAGTCACGTCCGCAATCGTCGGTGAGACGATTCAACAAGCAGTCAAGATCGAGTAAAAGCTGTCTCACCTGGGATTTCTGATAATGGGAGCCTTCGCTCAAGCTTTATGAAGAGCAACGGAAGCAAATCCGCGTGTGTGCTGCGACGGTTCTACGGGCTTTCCCCGATGTTTCCGGGCTCTCACATCCGCATGCTGGCTACCATGATCTCACCTGATCCCCGCGCGGACACGCCGCCATTGAACTGGAGCGACTTGGGCGTAAGCGAGCTTCCGACCGGAACGGTGACGTTGCTGCTGGCCGACGTCGAGGACTCGACGCGGTTGTGGGAAACCGGGCCCGAGGAGATGACGGCGGCCTTCGCACGCCTGGATCGGACGCTCTCAGATCTCGTCGATGCCAACGGTGGCGCAAGGCCGGTTGAGCAAGGGGAGGGCGACAGCTTTGTAATCGCATTCGGCCGCGCCGGCGATGCGGTGGCGTGCGCGCTGGCGTTGCAGCGCGCGCCGCTCGCCCCGATCAGGTTGCGCATCGGCCTGCATACAGGTGACGTGCAGCTCCGCGATGAAGGTAACTACATTGGTCCAACGATCAACCGGGCGGCGCGGCTGCGCGATCTCGCCCACGGCGGCCAAACGGTGCTGTCAGGCACGACCGAGGCTTTGGTTTGCGACGCGTTGCCCACCGATGTGTGGTTGACCGATCTGGGCAGCCACGAGCTGCGCAGTGTTCCGCGCCCGAGCGGGTGGTCCAGTTATGCCATCCCGATATTCGCAACGAGTTCCCGCCGTTGCGAAAATCCAGAAGCGTTGCACTACATAACCTTCCGGCCCAACTGACCAGCTTTGTCGGCCGGGAGGCGCAGATCGACGAACTGCGAACGCTTTTGGCGGGCAATCGGCTGGTGAGTTTGACCGGCGCCGGAGGAGCGGGCAAGACACGCCTGGCCGTCGAGATTGCAGCACGGGCCGTCACGGATTTCGATGACGGCGTCTGGTACGTCGACTTGGCTCCGTCACCCATCCAGATGTTGTGCAAGTCGCGGTGGCTCGCGCGTTGGGGTTACCCGATCAGCCGGGACAGTCCACAACCGACTCGCTCGTCGGCTTTCTCCGCAATCGTCGGATGCTCCTGGTGTTGGACAACTGCGAGCATCTCCTGGATGCATGCGCGAGCTTGGTGAGCGCGGTGTTGGGCTCGTGCCCCGGGGTAACGCTGTTGGCCACGAGCCGTGAGCCGATCCGGGCGGCCGGCGAAGTCACTTGGCCAGTGCCGTCGCTGTCGTTGGCAGATGAGGCGACGGAACTGTTCGAAGACCGCGCACGACACGTCCGCCCTGATTTTCGCGCTGCCGACGACAACGCCGCCACGGTGGCGCAGATCTGTGAGCGCCTCGATGGCATGCCACTGGCGATCGAATTGGCGGCCGCGCGCGTGCGAGCCTTGTCGCTGACCGAGATCCTCGACAGCCTGCATGACCGCTTCCGGCTCCTCACAGGCGGCGCTCGTACCGCCGTGCGGCGCCAGCAGACACTGCGCGCGTCGGTCGACTGGTCACATGCATTGCTGACCGAAGCCGAACGCGTACTCTTTCGCCGGCTGGCGGTTTTTCTGGGCGGATTCGACCTAGAAGGCGCCCAAGCCATCGCTGGCGGCGCCGAGGTCGAGCGCTATCAGGTCCTCGACCAGCTGAGCCTGCTGGTTGAGAAGTCACTCGTGGTCGCCGAAAACGTTGGCGGCCGAACGCGTTACCGGTTGCTCGAGACGGTCCGCCAGTACGCGCTGGAGAAACTCGGCGAGTCCGGCGAAGCCGGAACGGTCCGATCCCGTCACCGCGATTACTACACGCGCATGGCGGCCGTGCTCGACGCGCCGGCACGCGGAGACCATTACCAGCGCATCGAGCAGGCCGAAGTCGAGATGGACAACTTGCGAAGCGCGTTCGGCTGGAGCCTGGAAACCGGCGATGTCGGACATGCGTTGGAGCTCGCCTCATGGCTGCAGCCGCTCTGGGTGACGCGCGGCCGGGTTATGGAAGGGCTGGCATGGTTCGACGCCGCCCTGGGTGACGCGGATCCCGACGATGCCGATATGTCAGTTGAGCGAGTACGGGCGCTGGCGGACAAGTCCACGCTGGCCGGCTGGATCGGCGCACCGAACGGTATCGAATTGGCGGAACGAGCCCTGACCAGGGCGAGGGAACTCGACGACCCAGCGTTGGTGGTCCGCGCGCTTACCGCGTGTTGCTGCAACTATATGAACGCCGACGAGGGTGGCCGCTATTTCGCCGAGGCCGCCCGCCTTGCCCGCGAACTAGGCGACCTATGGCGACTAAGCCAAATCCTGGGCTGGCAGGCCAATGCCGGCGTCGCCGTGGGTGACCCGGTCGCGACGGGTGCGGCCGGTGAAGAAGGACTCCAGATTGCCGAGGCAATAGGCGACCGCTTCAACGCTCGGTACTGCCGTTGGGCTGTCGCATGTGCGAAATCAATGCAGGGTGATCTGGCCAGTGCTATCGCCCTGTTTGACCAGGTGATCGCCGAGGCCACCGCGGCGCACGACGCGCTAATGCGGGTGAATGGCTTGATAACGCTGGTCGTTGCGTACATCTACCACGGTGATGCTGGTCCAGCCCGAGCCGCGGCAGACGCGGTCCTGGAAGAATCGACCCAGCTTGGCGAATACCGTCAGGGCGTTGCCTACGGGATGGTCGCCGCTTCCTGCCTGGCCGCCGGCGATGCCGCCGCGGCATGGGAGGCCAGCGAGGCCTCGCTGCAGCGCCTCAGGGCGCATCCCAGGGCCCCGGGGCTCTTCATCATCTGGTCGGCCCACGCCGCGTTGGCCTGCGGCGACGTGGCAACGGCGCGCCGCCATGTGGACGAGGCCGCGTCGGTATCAAAGGGTTGCTATCTGTCGGAGGCGCTGACGACGCGTGCACGCATCAAGATCGCGCTGGGGCAGGGAGACGAAGCCGAACCGGACGCCTACGAAGCACTCGGCGTCGCCGAATCCATTGGTGCGCGCCGGTGTGTTCCTGATATTTTCGAGTGTCTTGCCACCGTGGCATGCGGTTCGGGCGATTACCGCGACGCGGCGAGAATCTTCGGTGCGACGGAGTCCATGCGGCGTCAGATGGGTGCGGTCCGGTTCAAAATCTATGACGCCGGCTACGAGACCGGGGTCGCCAAGCTGCGTGAAGCGATGGGCGACAATGACTTTGATGCTGGCTGGGCCGAGGGTGCGGCATTGTCTATCGACGAGGCAATCGCCTATGTAAAACGTGGTCGCGGTGAACGTAAGCGCCCATCCAGCGGCTGGGGGTCACTCACTCCCACCGAGCTCGACATAGTGCGGCTCGTCGGAGAAGGCTTGGCCAACAAAGAAATCGGTGCGAAATTACTCATTTCACCGCGTACGGTCGAAACGCACCTCACCCACGTGTACACCAAGCTGGGTCTGACTTCCCGCGTCCAGCTCGCGCAACAGGCTGTTTCTCACGGGGCTGTTGACCGGGGGCGGTAGCTCGGTCGGCTACAGCGACGACCAGCTCAACTAGTGTCGTGAGTCATTAATTCGTCGACACTCCGCCGGCCGAAGGGTCGGCGCCAATTGGGTATTCCGGACACCGAGATCGACGCTAGCGTGCAAGTCACTCGAACTTTTCCGCGCCAGCGTCGATCTCGACGAAAACTCATCGCGGCGCAGAAGACGCTCCGAAATCAATGACTCACGACACTAGTCAGGCTTGGACGGCGGCGGCGATCTTGGTGACGACGTCGTCGGCTTGGTTGGTGGTGTCGAAACCACACCACAGCGTGTCGATGACGATGTTGTTGCGCACTCCGACAGCGCGTTGGCAGGCAAAGCCGGTGCCGCCGCCCAGGGTTTGCACCATGCTCAGCGTGGTGTCGGTGGCCGCCAGCCCGCCCAAAGTCCACGTGACCGGGTTATCGCCGGGTTGGGTGACGGTCAGCGGCCGGTTCGCACAGGTGGACCACCGCGGCTTGGCCTGGTTGAAGAATTGCTGCGCTAGGTCGGCGTCGCGGAACCTGACCACGGCCTGGAGCAGGGCGTGCTTGCGCTGAGCGGCTCGCGCGTGAGCGTTATCGAGGAACTGCCCTTCTAGCGCCACCCAGCTGGTGTCTCGGTAGACGGCGGCCTCGATCGGGGAATAGGCATCCAGACAATTCCGATCGGAAACCACGTCCTCGCTGTGCGACATCTCGGAGATCGGTCTGCGCAACGCCATGTTGGTCGTTTGCCCGACGGCGTCAATGTCATTGGCGCTCAACAGCAGGTTGTCCAGGCGGGCGTTGAGGATCGGCGCGGGCTGCCAATGCCCAAGGTCGGGAGCGGCCACCGGGCGCCCGGTGGTGGAGACGCCGCACCCGGTGAGCATCAGGCACAGGCCCGCCGTGGCGACGATGATGTAGCGCACGGCGGCCACGGTGCGGTGCGTGCGCCCGGCACCGACACCGTTGGGTTCGGATGCCGTCACTGATGTTGCAGTCATCTGCTGTTCTCCTGCCCGGTCGTCTAACCGCACAACACCGCAATTGAGATTTAAATTCACGATGTCGCCTTCTTTGGCCCGGTGGGCCCACAAGTATGACGTTAGGAACAGCAAAAACGGTTGTGAAATGCCGGTTATGAACTATCTATGCGTTTTGGGCATGAACCCGAGTCTGGCGTCACCCCGTCACTTCCGGCCCGGGTAGACGATCGCCTGAGTGACGCTGCCGCCGTTGACAGTCGGCCCGAGCAACGTGGTGTAGGCGTTGGCCGCCGGGTCGTAGGCCACCAGCGAGGTGCCGGGACCGCAGCCGGCCTTCGCAACGAGCACCAGCTTGTCGCCGCTCACGCCGTTGACGATCACACTGTCGGACAGGCCGGGCACGTTGACCCTCGTGGTGTGCCCGTCGGGGGTCAGGCGGGACAGGAACACGGTGCCGCACGCGCCGATGGACTGAAGGAACGTGCCGCTGGGCAATTGCCACGCGTCGACGTCGCCGTAGTCGCCTTTGAATCCAGGATCGTCTCCCTGAGCGGAATTGACCGCGGTGAGCGCGGTCGGTGTCGCGCCGTCGACGGGCACTTGCCAGAGCTGACCTGTCGAGGAATAACGGGCGCCGTCGGTGCAGCGGGCGAGGACCACTGTTGAGGTCCACCACCGAACCGGTGAGCACGCGGAAAGATTCCCGGGCACCGGCAACGCCCTGCCGGGCGTCCCGTCGTTGCCCATGAGGGCAAGGCCCGTGGTTGCGCCGAGGACCACCTGCGCGCCGTCGGGTGTCGGAAGGGCCCCGCCCTTGTAGTCCTGTCCCACCGGGTACATCAGCTCCTGGTTGCCGGCAAGGTCGACACGCTGGAGCGACGGCCGTTCGCCGTAGTGGCCCTTGGCAATCAGCACCGCCGTGCCGTCGGGGCGCGCGTAACGAGTGGGGCTGCCATCCACGACGGCGAACGTGGTCTGTTTGCCGTTGCGGAGGTCGACAGAGATGACCGTGTCGTCGTTCACCGACCCGGGCTTGGCCGCGCGGAAGAGGGCGTGGCTCCCGTCACGTCGACCAGTCGATCAACCAGGCGGTGGAGCCGGTCGGGAACGTGGTGATCGGGTAGCGCCCACCGGCCGGGTCGACCAGGTACAGCGTTGTGGTGACTTCGTCGCGGGTGGGCTCGTTGGGGGCCGGTTTCTCGCCTGGGCGATGGCCGATGACCGGGCTCCACAATGCGAGCATCCAACCCGGGCCGACCTGCGACCAGGGGATGGTCTCGATCGTGGCCTCGACACCATGGGCCGCCGGCTGCGCCACCGCAGCCGGGCTGCTCGACGGGCCATGTGCCGCGGTCGATCCGGTCGACGAGGAGCACCCGGCGGCCAGCACCGCCGCCAGCGCGACGACGCCCACCTGAGCGCGCCATGCCGTGGCGCGTGCGAATCGCTTCCGACTGCCTCGAATGTGTTTGTGGTTCATGCTGATTCGTTTCCTTTCTCGGATTAGGGGAGTAGCGATGAGAGTTCGGTGCGAGGCACTGTGACCTTGTGCGGCCCGCTGTTGTCCTGCACCACCTGGTTTTGGCCGAAGAAGAAGATCACCGCGTCGTCGGTTATCGCGAAGGCTTGGTACGTCTTCTCGCTGAGATCGGCAGACGGCGCGTCCAATTCGCGCTCGACGATCGGGTTGAGCACCTCCAGCGGTTTCGCCCCGGGCTTGAACAGCCTGTCGAAGGTGATCGGAGATTGCTTGGCGAGGTCGAAGTTGAACGCCTGGAAGGTGGTGTTCGGATGACCTTCGTTGGCCAGGCCGGTGTCGTTGTCGACCTTGAGCACGAGGCTTTGGGTGCCGGAGTCCGGCGTTCCCGAACGGTAGGTCTTGGCAGTGACGACGTACTCATACGGCCGACCGCGCCCACCGCGCGACCCGAACTTGGCGACCCAGTCGATGAATTCGTCGCGCCCGTGTTTTAGGAAATCGGTTACCGCCCGCAGGGTTCGGGTAGTCGAGGGGAAAGGTCATCTCGATCTTGTAGGTGGAGGTGGCACTGCGGACGTGGCAAATCTGGTCGGGGCCAACGGTTCCGTCGAGGTCGGTGCACACCGACTGCCCTTGCGCGGCAAGTGATGTGGTCGCCGTCGCCGACGCCGCCGTCGATGTGGCTCGGTGCGCGACTACTTGTCGTGCCGCACCCGGCCGCACCGGCGATCACCGCCGCGGCCGCGATGGAAATCAGGCGAATCTTACTTCCGCCCAGATGGTCTGGCGGCCCAACTTGGTTCCCATGCTGGTGTCCGTCACTGGGCGGGCAGCTTGAGGATGCGGAAGTGGAGGTCGTCGTTGAGGTACACGTTGCCCTTGCTGTCGACCGCCACACTGGACGGCTTGTCGAGGTCGGTGAACGGCAGCACGGTCGGGCTACTCGCGCCCGCATCCAACTTCAACACGCGGTCAGCGCCGAGGTCGATGACGTAGACGTTGCCGCGGATGTCCACCGCCACATCGGTCGGCAGCTCGAAGGTCGTTGAACGGCAGCACGCTTGGGCCGCTGGCGCCAGGCGCTAGCTTCAGCACTTGCTTGCCGCCCGAGTCGACGACGTAGACGTTGCCGCTGTTGTCCACCGCCACACCGTCGGCGTCGAATGCCGTTGAACGGCAGCACTGTCGGGCTCGTGGACCCCGGCTCGAGCCTCAACACCCGGTTATTGCCCGAGTCGCTGACGTAGACGTTGCCCCGCGGTGTCCACCGCAACGCCCGCGATCACGTTGAGGTCGGTGAAGGGCAGCACGGTGGGGGTCGTGGTGCCCGGCGTCAGTTTCAGCACCCGCTTGTGGAAACCGTCGGTGACGTAGAGGTTGCCCGCCGTGTCTACCGCCGCATCAAGGGCTTGGCCGAGGTCCTTGAACGGCAGCGGCTCTGGGTTATTCGTGCCCGCCGCCATCTCCCACACCTGGCCGTAGTACAAGTCGAGCACGTACACGTTGTCCGCGGCGTCCACCGCCACGCCGGCGAGGTGATTGATCAACTTGCCGAACGGCAGCTCGACTTGCTGCCAATAGGTCGCGGGATGCGGCGGCTGGGTAGCGCTCCGTGACGTCGCGGCCGCCGGCGCCCCAGTGGTCGTTGTAGAACATCCCGCCGTTGACATTGCCGCCGTGGCGATCCCGACCGTCACGGCTAGGGCGATAAAAGGGTTGCGTTTCAACACGGCTCCTCGGCTGCTTGAAATTGATGTCATGGCTGCGGCGGCGGATAGCACTTGCCTGCCGGCCATTGCCACAGGTCGCGGATGGACTCTGGGATTGGGCAGGGCTCTTCGACCCGCGGGTATGGCACCGAAGCCGGCGGCGATTGGAACCCAGGTCGCTGCCGGATCCCCGTCTTTGTGGAACATTATGTAGCTGTTTTGGTCCTGCAGTCTGATCCCGGCCAACTCCGTCTTCGGGCCGTCCAGGGCGGCCGCCGCCCAGTAGGTCGCCTCAACACTGCCTGGCTGATAGGCGTAATAGGTCTTGCCAGGCCGCAAACCGCTGTACTCCGATCGCGGGCCTGCCGGTAACAACAGCCCCCGCCTCGACCAGCTGGTCGCGGACGTCATCGGTCACCGTCAGATTCACCGGCGCATCGGCGTGCGCGGGGGCCGCCAAACCGAATGTTGCCGCGGCGCTTGCCATCCACACCGCAGCGACCACCGTGGTCTTCGTCGCTTTCATTCGCGTATTCCTTCTCGTTGGTGTCGGCCAAGGTGGTCGGTCACCTAAAGGCTGCGGCGGAGGCCTTGCGCGATCCTTGCGTGAATCTTGTGCCGGGTTCGCGGTGATGGGTCACGACCACGCACGGCTCGATCCTGTCCACGTCAGTCAGGTGCCTGCACTCCGTCCCGCTTCATGGTCAGGTCGCCGCAGCTGATGCTGCCGGCCGTGGTCCATGCTGGGTCTTGATCCGACAGTGCGGGGACAGTATCGGAGCGGCCGATCGTCGCCGTTGCGCCATTCAGGTCGATCTCGGTGCGGCGCACGGCCAAAAGGGGTGTGCCTTGTTCGTCCCGCAGCTGTAGCAACCCGACCAGGCGACGGCCGTCGCCGAGGTCGCTGCAACCGATGCCGTCGCCATTGCCCCTGCGGTGCCCACGGTCAAACCGGAACGACGCGCCGTGCTGATCGACAACCGGGGTGATGGTGCAGCCAGACACCGCGTAGAGGATTGCCTCCCGGCCGGCGTCAACGATGATCTGGTGGTTGCCGTCCTGTTGGGCGTCGATCAGCAGCGCGGAGCGCCGAATAGGGCTGGCGCTCTGTATCTCTGCCTCACCATAGCCCTGGGCGGTAGTGATGCCGACGATCGTGTTGGTGATCCACAGCGTGGCGGGCTGGCCGTAGGCATCGCTGATGTCCTTGCTCGCCGCGCCGGGCGGTGGCCCACCCGGCCCGCACTCCGCGCGCGCGATTGCGGGCGGCGCGATGACAACACCGAACGACGCCATCACGATGGCGAGTAAAACCGACAGCCTCGGCCGAGTTCGACTGTGAACGCGTTGATTTGGTTTCATCTCTGGCCTTCTGTCCTCGTTCGATGATGTCTGGTGCGAGATCTCTACGGGCACAATGACTTTCAGTGGTGGGCCGCTCACTACCTCTGGCCCGGGTAGGGCACTGCGCTGATGACGCCGCCGCCGTTGACCGGCGGCCCGAGCAGCACGGTTGAGGTGCCGGCCGCGGGGTTGTAGTCGATGAGTGCCTGGCCGCTCCCGCACCCGGCCCTGGCTCGGAGGTCGAGATCGCCCCCGTTGACGCCGACCACGACGATGCTGCCGCTGGCCGCTTCGGGCACCGAGACCCGTGATGTCGTGCCGTCGCCGTTGAGCTTGGCGAGGTAAATGACGCCGCACGCGCCCGCGGCTTGAACGTAAGTGCCGGCGGGGACCTGCCACGCGTTCAAGTCGCCGTAGTCGGGACCCTGTGTGCCCGTCGTTCGGCGCGGTGAGAGCGGTCGGTGTCCCGCCGTCGATGGGCACCAGCCAGAGCTGTGACCCGGCGGAGCTACCGCAGCGGGTGAGGGCGATCGTCGAGCCCGGCGTCCCACCACCGCATCGGTGTGCAATTCTTCTGCGCGGCGATCGGCAACTCCTTGCCGGCCACCCCGTCGTTGCCCATGAGCGCGAGGCCGGACGGCGTCCCCAGCACCAGCTGCCTGCCGTCCGGTGTCGCGAGATACCCGTCGAAGTGCTGGCCCACCGGGTAGGTGAGCTGGTGGTTGCCAGCAAGGTCGACTCGTTCGAGCGACCCGGACCCCGAGCCCGTGGACGTGTCCAGCAGTATCGCCTTGCCGTCGGGGCGTGTGTAGCGAGGGGTCGGCCGGGTGCCTTCGACGGTGAACGTGGTCTTCGTGCCGCTGCGCAGGTCGACCTCGGTGAGGACCGTGTGGCCTTTCTCCTCAGTGGAGAACAGGGCGCGGGTCCCGTCGCCCGACCAGTCGACCAACTTCGGGTCCGGACCGTCGCCGGGCGGGGGGAAGGTGGTGATCGGGTAGCGGCCACCCGCCGGGTCGACCAGGTACAGCGTCGTGGTGGCCGTCTCCCAGGTTGGTGAGCCGGCGGGCGGTGACTCGCCGGGGTGCAAGCCGGGAACCGGGCTCCACATGGCCAGCATCCAACCCGGACCGACCTGCGACCAGGGGAGGGCCCCGAGCGGGGCCTCGACGCCGTGGGCCGCCATGGGCTGAGAATTGTCGGGTTCGGCGTGCGCGGTTGGCGGGAGGGTGATCGTTGCCGCGACCGTCGCCGTTGCCATCAGCGCGAGCGCCGTCATCTCCATCCTTCGTCCGAGCCCTGCACGCTGCCGAGCCTTACGAGCGCCGCTGCTGCGCGGCGTGCGGTGCGCGTGGTGCGACGTTGTGGTCATATCGGGCTCCCTGAGAAACATGTCCGGGTCTCGGTTGCCCGGTCATCTAGAGGCTGCGGCGCACGCCTTGCGTGTTTCTTGCGCGAATCTTGCGCGGGTCGCCGACCCGCGCCTGACGGCTTCGGCAGCAATTAGCTGCATGCTTGGCCGCCAGGGGAGATACTGCGTCGGTACCCGAGAAATCGAGGCGGTGGCGGTGGACTCGCGCGTCGGTACGACGTTCGGCAAGTACAACATCACGCGCCTGCTCGGCAAGGGCGGCGGCGGGGTGGTGTACGAGGCCTATGACACCGGAAAAGGGCGAACTGTCGCGCTGAAGATCCTCGCCGAAGACTTTTCGACCGACGCCACGTTTCGGACAAGGTTCCAGCGAGAGTCACAGGCCGCGGCAATGCTGCAGGAACCACACGTCATTCCGATCCACGACTGGGGCGAGATCGACGGCAGTCTCTACATCGACATGCGCATGGTGCAGGGGCGGACGCTGCTGGACCTGATCGCGGACGGCCCGCTGGCGCCCGCACGGGCGGTGGCAATCATCAGTCAGGTCGCCGCCGCCCTGGACGCGGCACACGCCGAGGGATTGATCCATCGCGACGTCAAGCCGCAGAACATCATCGTCACGCCTGCCGATTTCGTGTATCTCGTCGACTTCGGAATCGCTCAGACCAAAGGCGACCCCCGACTGACGACGGTCGGGACGCAGATCGGCACGTTGAATTACATGGCACCCGAACGGTTTAACGACAAGGTGACGACACCTGCCGTCGACGTCTACTCGCTGGCGTGCGTGTTGTACGAGTCGCTGACCGGAGACGCCCCGTTCGCCGGTGACAGTCTCGAGCACCTGGTGGCGGCCCACCTCGCCTTGCCGCCCCCGCGGCCAAGCGTTACGAATCCGCGGGTTCCCGCCGCGCTCGACGAAGTCGTCGCCCGCGGCATGGCCAAGCACCCCGACGACCGGTACGCAACGACGGGCGGCCTCGCCCGCGCGGCGCAGCGCGCGTTGGGAAGCTCGTCGGCCGACGGGGACGGCACTCGACCGTTCGCGGTCGGGGTCCCGTCAATGCGAGAGGCCACGGCCTCCGGCGGCGCGACGGACGAATTCACCGCGGCGGAGCCCCGTGATCGCGACTCAAGCGCTCGCGGGCGGAGATGGGTGCTGCCGACCGTGATCGGGGTCGCGGCGGCGCTGATCCTTGCGGGCATCGGTGTGGCCATCGGCCTCATCGCGCACCGGACGACCGGGCAAGAGCAGAACCCGCCCGCGCGCGCTGTCCAGCCCCCACTGATAACGGGACCCGACCTGAGCAGCCTGCATCAGTCCTGCGACCAAGGCTTCGCGTTGCCATCGGCAACGGGCTTTGGCACCCACGCCGGACGCGGGACTCCCGAAACCTCATGCCTTTTCGCCAACAGCGTGCTGACGTCGTACTGGGCTGAATACGGCAACGCCAGTCCGCTACCGCGGGCCGTCTCGGCGCCGGGCGCCGTTGACTGCAAGACCGTGCCCGGCGCGCTGTGCACCGGCTCGAACTTCCTTATGCACTGCCAGCAGCACCCGGGCGACAGCTGGATCACCTGCGTCGGCGGCAGCAGCGCGCGCGTGTACCTGTGGTGACGACGCGGGCCGGCACCCCACAATGGTTCTGAAGCACCGCCGAGCCGAAGGGATTGCTACCGCGATGGCCCACAGCGCGCTCCGGTTCGGGGTGTTGGGACCGTTGCAGATGAGTGTCAATGGCGCTGACGTGCCGTTGGGCGCGGCAAAGCAGCGGGCGGTGCTGGCGACGCTGTTGATCAATCGGAATCGCACCGTTCCGATTGACTCGTTGATCGACGCGGCGTGGCAGCAGCACCCACCGCCCGAGGCTCGGGCGAGCCTGCATGCGCACGTGTCCAGGCTTCGTCGACTGGTGGGCAGCGCCGGCGTGGACGCCGCCGCCGTTCTGGTCAGCGCCCAGCCGGGGTATCGGCTCAACGTGCCCGACGAGGCCTGCGACGTCGGCCGTTTCGCCGTCGAACAAAAGGCCGGAATTTTGGCCGCTGCCGCCGGCCGGTTCGAACAGGCCAGCCGTCAGTTGTCGGCCGCGTTGGCCGAGTGGCGCGGCCCGGTGCTGGGGGATTTGCGCGACTTCGAATTCGTGGAGGCCTTCGCCGCCGGACTCGCGGAGGACAAGCTGGTGGCACTAACCGCGCGGGCGGAAGCCGAGATCGCTTGCGGGCGAACTCATTCCGTTATCGGTGAGCTCGAAGCGCTGGTGGGCGAGCACCCTTACCGAGAACCGTTGTGGGCACAGTTGATAACCGCCTACTACCTGACCGAACGGCAATACGATGCACTTGACGCATACGGCCGGCTCAAGACGACGCTCGACGACGATTTGGGCATCGACCCCGGGCCCACATTGCGGGGTCTGCACCAGCGGATCCTTCGCCAAGAGCCGCTGGACGTCAAACAGGTGGCCCGCGCAACGGCGAAACGTGTTGTCGCGACCCTCCGGCGGCCTACCGAAGCCTCCCGGGAGTCCGCCGTCGCTCACTTGCGCGACGGCGTCGGCGGTCGTTATCCGCTGCGGGGAGCGACCACCAGGATCGGCCGCCTCTCCGACAATGACATCGTCATCGACGACGACACGGTAAGCCGCTACCACGCGGTGATCGTCGACACCGGAAACAGCTTTGTCATCACCGATTTGCAGTCGGCCAATGGGGTCGATGTAGCGGATCAACGGATCCGCACCAGCGCGACGCTGGCCGATGGCGACCGCATCTGCATCTGCGGCCATGAATTCACCTTCGAAATTTGTGGAAGCTGAAGATCTTCTTCGGACAGTCCGCCCGACTGCCGCGGGTGCCGGGACGGCGTCAGCCGCTCAAGCTTGCGACGTCGCCTTCAGCCGGTCGGTGACTTTCACGTCACGCCCTGCGCCGGCCGCCATGGTGGCAGCCTCGCCGCGAGCCAGGCCCACCGTCGCGACGATCATCACCACCACCGCCGCCACCACCAGCACAAACCACATAGGGCCGTCGGTGTGCAAAGTTTCGCCGAGCACGGTGACTCCGAGTACCCCCGCCACGACCGGCTTTGCGACGATAATCGTCGGCAGGGAGGCGGTCAGCGCACCGGCGCGATAGGCCGACTGATGAAAGATCATCCCGGCCACGCCGGCGAACACCCAGGCATACAGCTCGGGTGTGTGCCACAACTGGCCGGCGCTGTGTTCGATCACGTCGACAACGCCCTTCATCAGCACCGAGAACACCGCCAGCAACGAACCCGCCACCGCCGCCAGCAGCAGTGCCGCGGCCGGACGGTCCGACCAGATCCGGGCGCCCAGCAAACACAACAACAACGGCGGACCGATCACGATGGCCACCACAAGCCAAGCCCCCAGCGCGCCATGCTCCTGGCCGCCCGCCGGTTGTCCGACCGCGATGACCAGCGCCAGCGCCGCGGCCAGCAAGACCGCCCACAGCCACTCGCCGCGGGTTACCGGATGACGCGTCACCCGCGCGTAGATGGGTAGGGCGAACAGCAGCGCCGTCACCTGCAGCGACATGACCAACAACACCGAGCCCTCGTCGAGGGCCCAGGCGAGTAGGCAGTAACTGGCGATGTCCCCCAGACCGCCCATCCACCAGCGGGTGTCACGCAACAACATGCCAAACAGCGCCAGGTGGCCGACCGGCTTGTCGGTGACCTCCTGCGCGGACCGCTGACGGATCACATTGCCGATCGCGGATGCCAGCGCGGCGCACAGGGCGAGAAGAACAGCCTCATGCGTATGCGACACGGCATGACCTCCTCACCCTCATCCACTCGCGCTTCTTTGCGGCCGCTGCGTGCGCTGTTAGCTGGCTCTCCTTAGCGGGTCCGCGCCCAAGCGCCTGATTGACTACTCACCAATCTAGCCGCGACTCGTGGGAGGGGCGCGTCGACGGCCACGCGCTCGAGCTACCGGCCCGGCGCCGCGAGCATAAGTGGCAGCTTCAGAGCGGGAATTTGGTGCCCGTGAGCTGTTCGGACAGCTCCCAGAGTGCGGCGGCGGTGGTTGCGCGCTTGGCCGGCCAGTTTCGCCAGGTCGGCTGGCTGCGGCCGTAGAGGCCGAAGCGTGGGCCGACGAACGTGTTGCCCGGTAGGTCCTGCGATGCCGCGTACAGCGTTTGCCGTGCGCCGAAGTCGGCATCGGTGGACACGATGCGGTCGGCGGCCAGTACCAACGCGTCGCCCAATTTCCGGCCGGAGTTGCCTTGCAGGTTCGTGTGCGACCAGCCGGGGTGGGCCGCGAGCGCGTGCAGCGAAGAACCGACCGTATCCAGGCGCCGCTGCAGCTCGCTGGTGAACAGCAGGTTGGCCAGCTTCGACTGGCCGTAGGCCAGCCACGCCGAATACGGCCGGGACTGCCAGTTCAGGTCTTTGAGGCTGATGTAGCCAATGTGGTGCAGCAGCGAGGACACCGTCACCACGCGATCGGTGAGCTTGGGCAGCAGCAGGTTGGTCAACGCGAAATGACCGAGGTGATTGGTGCCGATCTGGCCCTCGAACCCGTCGACGGTAAGCGCGTAATTGGTGGCCATGACGCCGGCGTTGTTGACGAGAACGTCGACCTTGTCGATGTCGTCGGCGAAGCGTCGCACCGAGGACAGGTCCTGCAGGTCGAGTTGGCGCACCTCGACTTGGCCGGTCATGCGCGCGGCCGCGGCGCCACCCTTTTCGGGGTTGCGCACCGCCAGGATGACGTGGGCACCGACCCGGGCCAACTCGCGCGCGGTCACCTCGCCCAGCCCCCCGCTGGCGCCGGTGACGATCGCGGTGCGTCCGCCGAACACGGGCAGGTCCGCGGCGGTCCAACCAGACATGGCAGCCACAGTAGCTTCGAAATTGCGAGGGATTCTGACAGGGTTTGATGCTGCTCCGAGCCAACACAATGGCCTCGTGCGAGCGGCGAACACCGATACCCGTCGACCGCGGCCAAGGGACCTGCAGCGTTCCGGCGTGAACTCGCCCACACGGACGTCGCGGGTATCGTGCGGAGATGGCCAGCGGAATCCCACCTCGGCGCTCCGGCCGCTCGTCGAGTTCCTGGAATCGTCGCCGCCTGGCACGACGGCGAAGCGTATCTGTCACGCGTGTGTCGGGGATCTCCGCATGTATTTAGGCGTCATCGTCAATCCGCTCGCGCGCAAGAATCGTGCTTCGCCGGATCGCGGCGCCGACCTGCGTCGCATCGTCGGCCCGTGGGGTGAGGTGCACGAAACCGCCTCCGTCGAGGATCTCCGAAAGACCGTGCGGGAGATTTGCCCACGGGTCACCCACCTCGTGGGCGACGGCGGGGACGGCGCGCTGCACTGGTTGGTCAATGAAATCGAGCAATCCGTCACCGATGCGGAACGCTGGCCGACATTCGTGCCCACCAACGGCGGCAGTGTCAACGCCGTCGCGCGCAAGGCGCGCGTGCGCGGGCGGGCCGATGCGATCATTCGCGCACTGACCGCTGCCGCCGAGGCGGATCGGCCTCCGCCCGAGGTGTGCCTCGACACCCTGGAACTCAACGGTGAAACCGCGGACGGCGCGGCGTTCCATCGCCTCTGCTTCGGCCTGGCCGCCGGAGGTGTCGGCAACCGGTTCTATGACCGGTATTACGACTCCCCGGACCATGGCCGCCTGGCCGTCGCACGAGTGATCGCTCGCTCGTTCGGCGACTACATAACCTCCAAGGTTGCCCCCGGCCGCGTGAAGACGCCGAATTATGCGTCCGTGCTGTTCACTCCGACGCCGCGCCCGCGTCGTGATCGACGGCGAGGAGGTCCCGACGCGGACACACAGGTTGCTACACGCCGGCGCGATCGACCTCCGCATTGGCGGTCCGTTTCGGCTCTTCCCCAAGGCGAGCGAACCCGGCGCGCTGAATTTTCAAGCCGGCGAGCTGAGGCCCTCGAGGATCGTTGCGCAGCTCCCCGCGGCGCTGACCAACGGAACGCTTCGCGGCGATCGGGTACGTGACGTCAACGGCCGGGAGATGATCATCGAGGCTGAGGAGGAGCCGTTGTCGCCGATCATCGACGGCGAGCGTTTCGTCGGCATCGTCAGGCTTGTGGCCCGCGCAGGGCCGCGAATCCGCGTCGCCCAGATTGGTCGACAGCTGCCGTCCGCGCATGATGCGCGACTGGTACGTGACGCAACGTCGAGTGGAATCGATCCGCGGAGTTCCGATTCCTGACTGGGGGTTACCGCCGGGCCTGGATGGTCCTTGTGATCTGGGCGGAAAGTCGGGGGTCGCTGAGTAGTTGGTCGATGAGCGCGGTGAGAACTTCTTGTCCCGTGACGCGCGCGACACCTAGGCGGTCGGCGGCTTCTCGCTGCCAGATGTCGAGGGCTCGGTGCTGGGCGGGCGAAAGGTCGACCGTTCTTCGCGTTCGTGGGCTGGTTGTTCGTCCGACCGCGAAGAAGGGTTCGGTCGGCGCTGCGGCGACCGAGGGTGTGACTGCCGGGCTGTACGGGTGAGGTTCTCCGGCGTCGGGTTTGATGCGGTCCGCTGTGCTCATCGGGAGACGGCTTTCTCTTGGAAGCCAGTATGTCCGGTAATCAGTAAGTCAGTTTCAGTATATCCGTAGATTATGAGTCCTGCCTGTGTCGCGCCGCGGGTGGCGATGGGGCCCCGTGTGCCCCGCACCAGTTGTCCAGGGTGCGACGGTGCCATTAGCTGCTCCGCCGGAGATGAGTTGCTGTTGTCGTCTGTCGAGGCCGCTTCGGGGACGGTGCGGGTGCAGACGGCGAAGAGGCGTCTCCGCCGCTACCTAGGACCGTCGCAGGGTGGCTATTTTCGCTGTTGCCTTCGGACGCCGGTTGCCATAATGCCGGGCTTTCTGCAATATAGGACACGAACCCTATCGGCTGATTGTCCGCAGATTCGGCGTTTTGTTGCCATTATGAAACGAGCGTCGATATTTTGGGTCAAATCAGCGGCATAATCATTGACTACGGAACCGTGCATATCCGTAGGTCAGTATCGGCGTAGTGTCGCTTCCACCTGGACTTACGCCGGATGCGACTGTACTGAAGTACTGATACCAGTAGCTACGAAAAGTTATTTTTGACCGGCAGGTAAATGGTGTCATCCCGGGGCCATTGTGTGGTGGATCACGTAGTAGCCTGGATGAGACTGTGAAATTGATGTGTAGCGCCAAAATGGCTTTGCTTGAGATTGATTGGCAGCGCTATCATGGCTTTAGAAATTGCGATGTAGGTAGTTGTTGTTGTTTTGATTTCGGTTTTGAGACCGACCACCGACCTGGAAGGGGGCGTGACTCCTACGATGGAGACGCTTATCGATTACTTGCGGATGTGGGAAGCGCGGAGACCGGACCAGACCCTCTACCGGTTCGTCGATGTCGACGGCCGGGAGCTCGAGCACTACACCTACCAGAGCTTCTCCGAGCGGACGCGCGAGCTGGCCGCGTACTTGTCAGTGGAGGCAGGGCTCAAGCCGGGAGATCGGGCGCTGCTGGTCTACCCGCCCGGTCTGGAGATGGTGGCCGCGTTCTACGCCTGCGCGCGCATCGGCGTGATCGCCGTACCGGTCAGCCCCCCTCTGCCCATGTCGTTCGAATCGGGGCTGGCGAAGCTCGGCTTCATCGCTCGGGACTGCCAGGCCAAGGCGGTGCTATCGACCAAGCAGTTCGAGTCCGACTACCGCCTGCTGCTCGGCCACCGACAAAGCGCGCTGCCCTGGCCAGACGCCGAGCGGCCACCGGAGCTGCGCTGGCTCGCGACGGACGACATGCAGGACTTTGGCGGCTCCCCCGTGGCGGACACACCCGGGCCGGTGCTCTTCCTGCAGTACACCTCCGGTTCCACCAGTGATCCCAAGGGCGTGATCGTAAGCCACGCCAACGTCATCGCCAACAGCTCGGCCGTCACGGGCGGCCCGGTGGCGGTCAGTTGGCTCCCGCAGCACCACGACATGGGCTTGATCTCCGCTTACTTGTTCGTGTTAGTGCTCGGCGGGACCACGCACGGGATGTCACCGCTCGACTTCCTCCAGCGGCCGTCGTCCTGGCTCCGGCTCATCAGCCAAGTACGCGCCACCGACACGCCGGCGCCGAACTTCGCCCTCGAGTACTGTGTGCGCGAAGACAAGCTCCCCGCGTCCGAGCTGGCCGGGATCGACCTGAGCACTCTGGACACCGTATTCGTCGGGGCAGAGCCTCTCCGGGCCAAGACCTTCGCACGCTTCCGGCAGCGCTTTGCTCCGTACGGTCTGCGGCCCGACGCGCTGACGGGCGCTTACGGCTTGGCCGAAAATACCCTGGGCGTGTCCGGACGGGGGCGCCAGACCCTGGCTGTGAACAAGCGAGCGCTCGAGAAGAATTTCGTGCGGGTCGAAAAGGCCCTGCCCGAGAACCACAACCAGACCCCTCTGGTGAGCAGCGGCAAGCCCGTTGCCGGGAACGTCATCCGGATCGTCGATCCCGAATCGAGGCAGGCCCTGGGCGAGGGCCGGATCGGCGAGATTTGGCTGGACGGACCGTCCAAGGGCGGTGGCTACTGGCACCGCCCCGATGTCACCGCGGAAATCTTCGGGGCCCGCATCGCCGGCGATGACCAGCACACCTATCTGCGGACGGGCGACCTCGGCTTCCTGTATGAGGGCGAGCTGTTCGTCTGCGGCCGGACGAAGGACCTGATCATCGTCCGCGGCGTCAACTGCTACCCCTCGGACATCGAGGCCGTCGTGGAACGGTCGGCCGCGCAGATCCGTCACGGCTGTGTCGCCGCCTTCTCGGTCGAGGGCGAGGAGAAGGAAGCGCTGGTCGTGGTGGCCGAGGTGCGCGACGAGCGCGACCTCCCGGACGGCAAGGCCCTGGCGCGTGCGATCCGCAGGCACGGCCACATCGATCCGCAGACCATCGTGTTCGCGCCGCCGCGCAGTATCCCCAAGACCACCTCGGGGAAGATCAGGCGCTCGGAGACCCGCCAGCTGTGGCTGGACGACAAGCTGCCCGCGCTGGCGAGCTGGGTTAACCAGACGGCCCACCACACCCACGACGGGCCGGACGCCAGCGCGGGCCCTCTGGAACGCTTCCGCCACCTCATCGAGAGCTACGACCTCACCGGGCAGGAAGACTGCTCCTTCGCGGATCTCGGGATCGACTCGCTGGCCCTGGCCGAGCTCCGTGCGGACCTGCAGGCCTTGCTGGAAGAGCACGGCGCGGGGGAGCTGGCCGAGGATGTCAACACGCGTCTGCTCCAGCGCCTGACGGTCGCCGAGTTCTTCCGGCTCATGCGGCAGTTCGGCGACGGGTCCGGGCAGCCCCTGGACGCCCTGCGCCAGGCGCTGGATCAGATCTCCGCCGAGTACGAGGCGCACGAGACCGAGCAGATGCGCGCCGACGCGCGGCTGCCCCTGCCGGCGCTACCACCGGCGCGATCGGGCGCGGCGAGCGACATCCTGCTGACCGGCGCGACCGGGTTCCTGGGACCGTTCTTGGTGAACAGCCTGCTGGGGCAGACTTCCCACACCCTCCACGCGCTGATCCGCGCCACGGATGCGGCCCACGGCCTGGACCGGATCATCGCCTCGCTGCACCGGGCTCAGCTCTGGTCGCCGGTTCTCGAAGCCGAGGTCCGGGCGCGGGTGCGCGTGGTCTGCGGTGACCTCGCCGAGCCTCACCTGGGAATCGGTGAGGCGGCGTTCCAGCGACTGGCGGAGAGCGTCGACGCCATCGTCCACAACGGCGCCTTGGTCAATTACGTCCGGACGTACGACGCGCTGCGGGCCGCCAACGTGGCCGGCACGCATGAGCTTTTGCGCCTGGCCATGACCGCTCACCGGAAGACTTTCCACCTGGTCTCCAGCACCTTCATCTATGGCTGGAGCACCCTGCCGGTAGTCGGGGAGTGGGACGCGAACGAGGAGATGAGCGGCCTGGACTTCGGCTACTCGCAGACCAAGTGGGTCGCCGAGCAGCTGGTGCTGGCGGCGCAGCGGCAAGGCCTCGACGTACGCATCTACCGGCCGTCGCTGATCTCGCCCACCAGAGCGGGCTTTGGAAGCGAGGACGACATCCTGGTGCGCCTCACGGCGTTCATGATCGAGCACGGGCTGGCCGTGAATGCGCTCAACCAGGTCAGCCTGCTGCCGGCGGACCTGATCGCCGATCACATCGTCGCGCTGATGGGCGTCCCGAAAGATGACACCGTCTGCTGTGTTTTCAATATGACCGCGGACGATTACTACAACCTGACGGATGTCACGCGGATCTTGTCCGAACGCCACGGCTACCACTTCGACTACCATGACGTCCCGTCCTTCGCCGAGCAGCTGAACCGCCGGTGCACGCCGCGCGATCAGCTTTATCCGCTGGTCGATTTCCTCACCCGTTCGACGGACAAGATCGCGGCGATGCGGGACAAGCGTTACGACAACACCCAATACCGGCACGCACGCGCGCTGGCCAAGGTCCATCTGCGAGAACCGGCCCTGACGAAGACGGTCGACAATCTCGTGCGTTTCTTGCGGCGCGAGCGTCTCATCACCGAGGCTGATGCCGAGGCGCAACGCAGTGCCTAATGACTCCGAGGAGTTAACGATGTTCACAGTCGATGACCAGGCAGCGGGTCCGCACGACGCGTCTCTGGATCACGAGCGGATCGTCCTCCAGGCGCGTGACGTCGAATTCGACTGGGCGAAGCTGCCGTTCTACTACGTGCCCAACGAGCCCTTCGCGACCCACTTCTGCAACGTCTTGCACTTGTTGCTGCCGGCGGGCGAGGAGTTCATCGTTGAGGCATTCAAGAACACGTTGCCGCTGATCAAGGACGATCAGCTGCGGCTGGACGTGCAGGGATTCATCAGCCAGGAGGCCATGCATTCCCAAGCGCACTCGGGTGTGCTCGGGCACTTCGCGGCCAAGGGCATCGACGTGACACCGTTCACCAACCAGATGGCCTGGCTGTTTCAGAAGCTCATCGGCGACCGGCCCCGGTGGAGCCGGCGCCGACGGGAGAGCTGGTTGCTCGAGCGGGTGTCAATGGTGGCGGCCCTCGAGCACTACACCGCGATTCTGGGCGAATGGATTCTCGACACCCCGCAACACGACGCCATGGGTACCGACCCGGTGATGCTGGACTTGATCCGCTGGCACGGCGCGGAAGAGGTCGAACACAAGGCGGTCGCGTTCGACACCATGAAGCATCTGCGCGCCGGGTACTGGCGGCAGGTGCGCACCCAGCTGCTGGTGACGCCGTCGTTGCTGTGGTTGTTCATCCGCGGCGTGCGGTTCATGTACTCGGTCGACCCGCACTTGGCGCCGGGGACCAAACCGCGCTGGCGCGACTACTTCGCCGCGGCGCGGCGGGGTTTGGTGCCCGGGCCATTCGAATTCTTGGGAGTCATCGGCGCCTACTACACGCCGAGTTTCCATCCATCCAAGCTGGGCGGGGTTGGACGCGCCGTCGATTACCTGGCCAGATCACCCGCCGCCCGCGCGTCGCACTGAGGTTTTCGACGGAGAACTCAACGATGACCCAGTCCACCACCGTGACCGCCTCCGACGGCGTATCCCTGGCGGTCCACGCCTACACCGACATCGACAAGCGGCGTCCGAGCATCCTGGCCATCCACGGCTACCCGGATAACCACCACGTGTGGGACGGGGTCGCTGCGAAGCTGAGTCGGCGCTACAACGCCAAATTCAACTTTGTGGCCTACGACGTGCGCGGGGCCGGCGAATCGTCAACGCCGGCAGACCGATCCGGATATCGGCTCACCCAGCTGGTCGCCGATGTCGGCGCGGTGATCGACAGCCTGGGGGTGAACGAGGTCCACCTGCTGGGCCACGACTGGGGCTCGATCCAGGGCTGGGCGGCGGTCACCGACGAGTCGGTGATGGGCAAGATCGCTTCTTACACCTCGATTTCGGGGCCGCACCTGAACTATGCGGGCAGGTTTCTGCGGTCAGCGCGCACACCGCGCGCGGTGGCCGACGTGGTTAGACAGTTTCTGGCGTCCGGCTACATCTGGTTCTTCCTGTGCCCGGTCGCACCCGAGATAGCGATCCGGTCCGGGGCAACTATGAAAGTCTTTGAGGCGGTGGAACGTATCGGCCGCTCGAGCACCTGCGGCCCGCGCCGTGCCGCGTCGCTCCGATCGGTCGATGACTACATCAACGGGCTCAACCTGTACCGCGCCAACATGCCCGGGCCGATTCTGGCGCCCGGGACGCAGTTGCCGCAGGCGACCGTCCCGGTGCAGGTGCTGGTAGCGCGTCAGGACCATTTTGTGACGCCTGCCCTGCAGCGGTTCACCGGCTCGATTCCGGCCGGCAGCAGGGTCCTCCCGATCGAGGGCGGGCACTGGGTGGTGGCCTCGCATCCCGACGTCATCGCCCGGCTCACCGGCGAGTGGGTCGACCTCGACACCGGCCGCCAAGACGTTCGCGAGGCGTGAGGATGATTGTGTCGCACAGCATTTGGGGCAGTAGACCCGCCGACCTCTACGGTCGCCGCAAGCGCGACCGGCTTTACACGGCGTTGTGGGGCGTGGGCGCAGTGTTCGGTGCCTTCGCGTCGGCGTCGCGGTGGACGCCATCGCGCGTGTCGCCGGTGCAGCGGACCAACACCGCGGTGGTCACGAAACGCGAGCTACTCACGCCCGACGTGGTCGCATTGACGTTGGCCGATCCCGACGGCGGGTTGCTGCCATCCTGGACCCCCGGCGCGCATATCGACGTGCGGCTGCCGTCGGGCCGCCGCCGGCAGTATTCGCTGTGCGGTCCACCCGGGCGGCGCACCGACTACCGCATCGCGGTGCGCCGGATCGCCGACGGCGGCGGCGGTTCGATGGAGATGCATGACACCTTCGACGTGGGCGACACCCTCGTGTTCGAGGGTCCCCGCAACGCCTTCTATCTCGTGACGGACGAGCAGGACGTGTTGTTTGTCGTCGGCGGCATCGGGGTGACGCCCATCCTGCCCATGATCCAGGTGGCTCAACAGCACGGAATCAACTGGCGCGCAATCTATGCCGGTAGAAGCCGCGACTACATGCCGCTGCTGGACGAGGTGATGGCGGTGGACGCCGAGCGGGTCACCGTGTGGGCCGACGACGAGCACGGCCGATTCCCCACCACCGATGAGCTACTGGCCGGCGCGGGCCCGAAGACGGCCGTCTACGTCTGCGCGCCGACGGCGATGCTGGAAGCGGTTCGTGCGGCTCGTGACGAACACGACTATGCGCCATTGCATTACGAGCGGTTCAGCCCGCCGCCGGTGGTCGACGGTATCCCGTTCGAGCTGGAACTCGCGCGCTCGCAGCGGGTGCTCGCCGTGCCCGCGAACCGGTCGGCGCTTGCCGTGATGCTCGATCGCGATCCGGCGACCGCGTATTCGTGCCAGCAGGGGTTCTGCGGGACGTGCAAGGTCAAGGTGCTGACCGGGGAGGTTGATCGCCGGGGGCGCACCGTGGAGGGCGATGACGAAATGCTGGTCTGCGTCTCGCGGGCGAAAAGCGGCCGCGTGGTGATCGACGCCTGAGGGCGGTTAATCACCCGTCCGTTTGCCGATACGTATGAGGTGACCTGTTGCATCGTCGCTCCCGCAGGAGTTGCTCAAAGTACTCGCGTCGACGCATCCTCCGACCGCCGTCAGCGCCCGGCGCACACTTCCATGCCTTCACGAGGCCGTCGCGACCGCGGCGTCGAGATCATGGCCCTATGCCCTGGCCGCCCGCCCCGACGGCCGCTGACGCTCAGCCATAGCAGTGATGCGACCGCGAGGATCAACACCGCGCACAATCCCATCACCGGAGACCAGCCGAGGCGGGCGTGGCCGAGTGTGAGCAGGTACGGCAGCGCAAATCCGACGTAGCTCAAGGCTTGATAGGCGGACGTCGCGACTCCAAGCCGGGCCGGCTCGGCGACGTGTTGGATATCGGCGAGCCCCGCGAACTGCGTGACGCCATATGCGGCGCCCAGCACGGCGGCGGCGACCAGGACCGCCCACACACTCAGCGTTGACGCGGCCCAAGCGGCGACGATCAGCGCGCCGACGGCCACCATCATCGCCGGCCTGAGGAGACCGATTCGGGCGCTGGGGCGCAGGTGAGTGATCAGTGGCTGAACGATCACCCCGGCTAACGCGGGTATAGCCGTCGCGACCGCCGCAAAGGTCAGCGGCTGCGAACCTGCGCGATCCGCGACCAGCGCCGGCAGGTAGGCCAGCGCGATGGCGGCGGTTCCGAACACCCATGGCGCGAAAGGCGCTGACACCAAGAGCAAGTGTTTCGACAGTGACTCGTCGTGTTCGACGGGAGGTTCGGTGCTCGGCGTGCGCGCCAAGTCGCCCGACGAGTCGCCGGCTCCGCTAACCGCGAGAAGCGCAAGAACGCTGAGCACGACCTGTGGCAGGTAGGGCCACAACTCGGGACGTGAGACCCCTTGTGCGACAAGGCCCGCGATCAGCGGGCCGCCACCGAATCCGATCGTCATCGCGATCGTCGCGCGCCGGGTCCCCGCCTGGTGATGAGCTTCGATCGATGACAGCTCTCTGATCCACGCGGCACCGGTGCCAAACGCCAGCCCGCTGCTGACTCCGGCAAGCAGACGACCAGGGAACAGGAGGCCATGCCACGCCGAACCGGCCATCAAGACAACCGAGGCGATCAGCGACAACACCAACGCTGTCATCACCACGACGCGACGCCCGGCGCGATCCGACCAACGACCTCCCACCATGAGCGCCGGGACCAGACCCACCGCATAAAGCCCGAACATCACCTCGGTTGCCGCGACGGACACACCGTGCTGCTGATAAAGAACAATCATCGGCGCGAATTGGTTTGCGCCCCAGCCGATCGCCGCCACCGCGATGGCCGGCCGCAACCAGCCTCGCCCGACAGCACCCGTGTCTTCACCGGGGTTTCTCTGAGTCATGTCTTTGAGCATCTGCCCGAACGCACCAACGGGCCAGTGGCCGATATGACACAGACCGTACAATTTCGGTCATGCCCCACGTTGTCGCCGTCGCGCTGAGTAACGAAGTGCCGATTTTCGAGCTCGCGGCACCGTGCGCGATCTTCGGCACCAACCGGTCGGAGTCGACCGAGGACTGGTACGACCTGCGGGTGTGCAGCCCGTCCGAGGGCACACTGGTGGACCGCTGGTTCACGGCGGCAACGCCTTACAGCTACGCCGACCTCGTCACTGCGGACACGGTCATCGTCCCGGCATGCCACGACGACGCATTGGAACCGCCGGAAGAACTGGTCGACGCAATCCGACTGGCATCCCAGCGGGGCGCCCGGATCGCATCGATCTGCACCGGCGCCTTCGTCCTTGCCGCCGCCGGTCTCCTCAACGGCCGACGCGCCGCCACCCACTGGATGCACGCAGGCACTCTTGCCGAGCGCTACCCGCAAATCTCCGTGGACTCGGCGGCCCTCTACATCGACGACGGCAACGTCCTCACTTCGGCCGGGAAATCCGCCGGCACCGACCTCTGCCTGCACATAGTGCGACTGGATTACGGCGCCACGGTTGCGAATCAAGTCGCACGACGGCTCGTGGCGCCACCGCACCGTGAAGGGCACCAGCGCCAGTACGCGAACCCGATACCCGACGCCGTGAGCAATGACGTCGTCGGCGACACGATGGACTGGGTGTTAACGCATCTCGACGAACCCCTGACCATCGAGCAGCTCGCCCGACGATCCGGCGTGAGCGTCAGAACCCTCCACCGACAACTCGTTTCCCGGACCGGGACCAAGCCCCTCGACTGGCTGAACGGCCAACGCGTAGCTCGGGCACAACAGCTCCTCGAAACCACCGACTTGCCCATCGAACGCATCGCCACCGAGTGCGGCTTCGGCAGCGCAGCCACCCTCCGACGGCACTTTCGGGTCACGCTCGCCACCACTCCGGACTCCTACCGCCGAACCTTCACCACCGCAGCCGACGTCGGGTGACCGCTTCAACTGGTCCCTGAAAATCAGAAAACGCTGCTCGACACGCTCGCGCGGCGATTAAATCAGTAGTTGGCGGGCATCGAGCCATACGCCGGGAGGAGGTCGGACATGACCGAGGCGACTGCAGCGCACGCGAACAAAATGAGGCCTGCGATGAGGAATCTCCTAACGCGTTGCGCGATCGGCGCGTTCGCTGTTGCGGTGCCGGTTTTGCCGCTGACCGTAATCGCCGCGCCGGCGATCAGCAGGGCCGACGATCCTTGTGCTCCGGGCTGGGTGTGGAGCACCGACCTGAATCAATGCGTGTTCTGGCTTCCGGCCGCAAATGGACCCGGCGGACCCGGTGGGCCCGGGGGACCGGGAGGCCCCGGCGGACCTGGGGGGCCGGGAGGACCGGCCGGTCCCGGCGGACCGGGTGGCCCGGGCGGACCCGGTCGCCACTAGTCACCGACAGCGGTCTTGCCGCGATCCCGCAGACCAACGACTCGGTGTCGGTGGCCGGCACCATCCACTGCACCTCCATACTGAGCAGATGACGGCAGCGCAACGCCGCGGGCTCAACGACGCGGTCACCCGGGTGTGGAGTTTCCTCGCACCGGCTTACGACCTCCCGTTTCTGCAGCAGTGGGTTTACCGCCCTCCGCACGACGAGGTGATCGCGCAGCTGCGCGCCCACAACTCTCGCAAAATCGCTGATATAGCTTGCGGCACAGGTATTCTCAGCGACCGGATCGAGCGCGAACTGCATCCCGACGAGATCTATGGAATCGACATGTCCGACGGCATGCTCGCCCAAGCCCGTGCCAGGTCCAACCGGGTGCAGTGGCTGCGCGGTCCGGCCGAGCAGCTGCCCTTCGACGACGGGGCGCTCGATGCCGTCGTGACGACCTCGGCGTTTCACTTCTTCGACCAGCCGGCGGCCTTACGGGAGTTCCACCGCATATTGGCGCCCGGCGGACTGGTGGCCGTCGCGGCGTTGAGCACGCGGCAACCGCGGCTGCAGTCGCCCGCGTCCAATCGGTGGAAACCGCAGCACAACGCGTCGCCGGCCGAAATGCGAGTTTGTTCGAAGGCGCGGGGTTCACCGTCAGCGATCAGCACCGTATCCCGCGACCGCTCTGGACCCGGATCGTGTCCGACCTGGTCACCGTGGGCATCAAGGGCTAGGAATCGGGGCGCGCGGTATCGACGCCTCGCGCCCTGGTGACTTGACCGGTCAGAATGCGAGAGCGGTCGTCGAGCAACGCCAGGAGCCAAAGTGAAATTCGCCTTCCCCCTACCGCACATGCTGCGCCTCAAGGCAATCACCCAGCCCTGGGAAGCCAGCGTCACCGGCGCCGATCAGAGCCGAATGGTCAAGCACGCCGAGGCTATGGGCTACGACATGATCGCGATCCCCGAGCATTTCGTCATCCCGACCGACCACGTCGAACTCTCCGGGCCGCATTACCTACAGTCGACGGTCGCCCAGGCCTACATCGCGGGAGCCACCGAAAAGATCCGGGTGAATTCGTGCGTGACGGTGCTGCCGCTGCAGCATCCGATCGTGCTGGCCAAAGCGCTGGCGACCGCCGACTGGATGAGTAGCGGGCGCATGATGGTCACCTTCGGAACAGGTTGGCTGGAACGCGAATTCGACTTCCTCGGGGTGGCCTTCCGCGAACGCGGGCGCATTGCCGACGAGTATCTCGAGGCGATCATCGAACTGTGGACCAGCGAATCGCCTCGTTTCGAGGGCAGATACGTGTCGTTTCACGACATGGCCTTCGAGCCCAAACCGGTTCAAAAGCCTCATCTTCCGGTCTGGATCGGAGGTGACGCCGATGCGGCCCTCAAGCGCGCCGCGCGATTCGCCTCCGGCTGGTGGCCATTCCTGACTCCGCCGGACAAGATCGCCGAACGTGTCGAGTTCATCAAGAGCCAAGCCGCCTACGACGGGCGCGCGTTCGAGGTCATGCATGGGCTGGGCACCACGCGTGTCGGTGAGGGGCATCGCGTTCTCAAGGATCCACGCGCACGTGCCGGGATGAGCGCCCAGGAGATCATCGATCGCCTGAATTGGCTCGCCGAGCAGGGGGTGACCTTCAGCGCGGTGCCCGTTCCCGCCGTCCGCGGGATCGACGAATACCTCGACTACGCCCAATGGGTGATCGAGGAGATCAAGCCCGAAGTGGGCTAGCGACAACCGATCCCGCCGATGCCCGCCTCACCGATCGGCGAGGCGGGCACCGTGTGTATCGGGCTCTTACAGCGGGATCCAAACCCCGAAGAACCAGAACCCCCACTGGTTGAACCCGCGGTCCCAGACGGGCGTTTCGTTGTAGCCGAAGTAGTTAATCGGGCCGTACCCCCATGCCGCGCCGGGGGGCGGGAGCGGCCTGTCCCACGCCGGCCGTGGCGGCGCACCATATCCCCAAGGTCCGGGTCCGTCGCCCCATGGGGCGCCGTGGAAATAGCCACGCTGGGGATCGCCGTGCCATGGCCCGCCAGGGCCACCGGGCCCACCGGGTCCCCCAGGATGGTCGGGGCCACCGGGCCCGCCGGGTCCCCCAGGATGGTCGGGCGGAGGTCCGCCTGGGCCACCCGGTCCGCCGGGTCCGCCCGGATGATCGGGCGGGGGCCCGCCCGGGCCGCCGGGATCGCCCCGGTGATCGGGTCCACCCGGACCACCGGGTCCGCCCTGGTGATCGGGTCCGCCCGGACCACCGGGTCCGCCCGGGTCGTTGGGACCGGTCGGGGCGTGGAAGTCCCCGGGCGCCGGCCCGCCGTGGTTACCGCCGGGTGCCGGCGGCGGTGGTCCTGGCGCGGCGAACGCAGAACCGGCGCCCATACCCAGCGCCGCAGCGCCAAGTGCACCGGCGATGGTGCCCCCGGCAATCAGTTGCTTCAGTTTCATGGTCCTTCACCTGTCCATAAGTGAGTTCCTAGAACCCCCCGACAACCACAGGCTAGATAGCGTTTCTATGGATCGGCTGTGACGGGCCAATGCGGAACTTTTGCGCGGCACCTCACGCCCCAGGGGACACACGCGCACCAGCTCTAAGCTGACTAAGGCAAGGCTATATTTGCTGGTAAGCAACGGTTTTCGCGTATATCGTGGCGGCCGTGTCGACTACGTCCCATCCTGCCGAACCCCATGTCGGTTCGGTGTCGTCGAAGCTGAATTGGCTGCGCGCCGGGGTGCTGGGCGCGAACGACGGGATCGTGTCCATTGCGGGCATCGTCGTCGGTGTCGCGGCGGCGACGGTGCAACGCGGCCCGATCTTGACCGCCGGGATCGCCGGTCTGGCCGCCGGAGCCGTGTCCATGGCGCTGGGCGAATACGTCTCTGTCAGCACCCAGCGCGACACCGAGCAGGCGCTCCTGACCCAAGAACTTCACGAGTTGCGCGACAATCCGGCCGAGGAATTGGACGAGCTTGCCGAACTGTACGAAGGCAAGGGTCTGTCAGCGGCAACCGCCCGCACCGTGGCCGAGGAACTCACCGACCACAATCCTTTCCTCGCCCACGCCGAGATCGAACTTGGTATCGACCCGGAGGAGCTGAGCAACCCGTGGCACGCGGCGTTGTCCTCGGCGGTGGCTTTCACGTTGGGTGCCCTATTGCCGCTGATCGTGATCCTGGCGCCGCCGACGGCGTGGAGAATCCCGGCCACCGTCGTCGCGGTGCTCCTCGCGTTGGTGCTCACGGGCGCGGTGTCGGCTGGGCTGGGCGGTGCACCGCAGGGCCGCGCAATGATCCGCAACGTCATAGGTGGCGTTCTCGCGTTGGCGATCACCTACGCGATTGGCCATTTGGTGGGCGCCGCGATCGCATGATCTTCACGCAGGCTCCACCGAGATCGACGACAGCGCGGAAAAGTTCGAGTAAGCCACGCGCTAACGTCGATCTCGGGCCTACGCCTACCGCCTACCGCCACGCATCGCGACTGCAACAGAAACTGTAATATCTACTGTTGCCATCCTCACAGGAAAGAGTCGCGCATTGACCGAAACGAATATCGCGCCGGATGAGATCCATTCAGCGTCGCAGATGCCATACTTCGTGCGCGATGAAAGCCGTTTCGTGCCAAACGAAATCGCACGCGGTGGATGGGGCCCGTCAATCAGCGGCCATGTCGTCGGCGGCCTATTGGGCTGGGCGGTCGAACGCGCCGTCGATGACCCGCAACTGCAGCCCGCGCGGCTGACCGTCGACCTTCCCGCACCAACCGCGCTGGAACCGATCGAGGTGCACACGCATGTGCACCATGACCGTCGGCGATTGCGGCTCGTTGAGGCCGTGCTCATCCAGCGTGGTGCCCCCGTCGCACGGGGGAGCGCACTGTTCCTGCGGCGCGGCCCACAACCCGAGGGCCACGTGTGGTCACCGTCAGTGGAGATGCCGCCGCTACCCATCGAGGACGGCGCCCAACCGTCGCTTTTCATGCGGACCTACGGCTGGGGCGCTGGCATTCAGAATCCCGATCCCGAATGGGCCAACACCTCCGGACCGAAATACACCTGGCTGCATGAGACGCGCTCGCTGATCGACGGCGAACCGCTCAGCCCCTTTATCCGCGCAGCCATGGCCGCCGACATCACGGCCTCACTCGCCAACTGGGGCACAAACGCTTTGCAGTTCATCAATGTCGACTACACCCTCACGCTGAGCCGGCTGCCGGAAGGGCCCCACATCGGCCTTGCTTCGCTTACGCATTACAGCCACGACGGGGTGGCCACCGGTTCGGCCGTTCTCGTCGACCAAGAGGGCGCGATAGGCAGTGCTGTGTCTGTCGCGATCGCGCACTCCGGATTTCGTCCGTCATCCGTCGAGCCGCCGGCCGGATGACGGTCGGTGACGTCACCTACTGGGCGCTGATCGCCGACGCGGCGCGGCGCGGATCCGACCGGACGTTGCTCGCCGACGACCATGGACGCAGCCTGACCGCACGCCAGTTCCACGATGCAGCGTGCGCGACGGCTGCCGCGTTCGCCGAACGGGGGATCGGCGCGGGAACCGTCGTGTCGTGGCAGCTACCGACGACGCTCGAGGCCACGGTCGTCATGGCGGCGCTAGCCCGGCTTGGCGCGGTCCAAAACCCGATCATTCCGATACTGCGAGAACACGAGGTCGGCTTCATCACCGCGCAGCTGTCTTCGGAATTCCTTGTGGTGCCGGAATTTTGGCACGAATTCGATTACGGTGGGCTGGCGCGAGCGCTCGCCCCGGATAGGGGCTACGAGGTCATCACCGTTGATCTGGCGACACCGCCGGTGGCCGGTGAGCTTCGGCTGCCAACAGCGAGCGCCGACTCCCTCACCACGCCGCCGGAATCCGCGAGCGACCCGCGATGGATCTATTACTCATCGGGCACCACCGCGGCGCCCAAAGGGATTCGCCACACCGACGCCTCGGTGATTGCCCCCGCAACGGGTCTGGTGGGCATGATCGGCATCACCAGCAGCGACGTGGATCCGATCGCCTTTCCGATCGCCCATATCGGCGGGGCCGTGATGCTGGCCGCCGCGCTGCTGACCGGCATGCGATTAGCGCTGTTTGAGGTATTCGATCCGGCCACCACACCGCTTTCCATCGCGGCGCACAATCCGACGTTCCTGGGCATGGCGACCCCCTTCTTCCTCGGATTCCTCGAAGCCCAACGGGCCCACGGCGACCAGCCGCTGTTCCCGTTCGTGCGAGGCGGCCTGGCCGGCGGCGCACCGATCACCGCCGAACTGGGAAATCAGGTCCGCGAAACCTTCGGCCTGCCCGGCATCGCCAACGCCTGGGGGCTCACCGAATTCCCGGTCGCCACCTCACCGTCGCTTACCGCCGCGCCGGAGGTGCTCGACCACACCGTTGGCGCGCCCGGACCCGGCGTCAACGTCCGGGTGGTCGACGAGCGGGGAATCGAACTGCCCGCCGGGCAGGAGGGTGAGCTGCGGCTCAAGGGACCCCAATGTTTCCTCGGCTACGCGGACGCCACGCTGGACGCCGACGCGTTCGACGAGGACGGGTGGCTGCGCACGGCCGATCTCGGGCTGATCGATGCCAACGGCAACGTCCGCGTCACGGGCCGGATCAAGGACGCGATCATCCGCAATGCGGAGAACGTCTCGGCACTGGAAGTCGAAAACGCGTTGGCCACCCATCCCGCGGTCGCCGATGTCGCGGTCATCGGGGTCTCCGACCCGCGCACCGGCGAGCGGGTGTGCGCCGTGGTGGTGCCCACGTCAGGCGACGGTGTGTCGTTGGAATCCCTAGTGCAGCATTGCCGTTCGCAAGGGCTCAGCCGCTACAAACACCCCGAGCGCCTGGTGATCGTCGATGCACTGCCGCGTAACCAGTTTGGGAAAGTGATCAAGAAGGACCTGCGCGACGCCTTCGGCTGAAGTGATAGCGCATGCGCTATCGACTTTCCGATTAGAGTCACCACTTCGTCATGGTGCTGAAGTGGCTGGCGTGACCGCCCGCCGCTACAGCCCCTTGGGCGCGTCACGGACCGCCTGCACCGCCGCCGAATCGCCGTCGAACTCGACCCGCGCCTCCCGTCCGACGGAGAAGAGCAGCAGCTCCTCCGGCGCCCCAGTCACCACGACCGCCGGGCCCTGAAATTTAGCGGGGCCCGCGGTGAGCACCGTCTTGCCCTCCGGGTTGCGCAACGCCACTCGCCGGGGGACCTTCGCAAGCGTCAGCCGGGCCATCAACGACAGCGTGCGGCGCAGCGAGGAGGCCAGGGCGGGTTCGAGCACGCGCGGCTCCCAGCCCGGTTGCGCGCGGCGCACGTCCTCGTGGTGGATGAACATCTCGGCGACGTTGGCGACCGGGTCGAGCAGTTTGAGCGGTGAGTAGGCCGGCGGGCCGGACGCGACCTTGTCCACCAGCTCGTCCCAATCGGTCCGCCCGGCCACCTCGTCTTGCACTTTGGCGGTGTGGGAGGCGAAGAACGGGATCAGGATGCCGGGTGCGGCGTCCGGGCGGCGCTCCCGAATCACCAGGTGGGCGGCCAGGTCTCGGGTCTTCCAGCCTTCGCATAGGGTGGGCGCATCCGGCCCGACGCTGCGTAGGGTTTCGACGAGGGCGGCGCGTTCTCGCTGCGCGACAGACATGCGTTCAGGGTAGGGCCAGCCGGTGGACGTGGACCATCCGCGTCTCGGTAAATTTGCAACGTCATGTCCTGAAGGGAAAGTGCGGGGAATGTCATGAATGCGCATGTCGAGCAGTTGGAGTTTCAGGCGGAGGCCCGGCAACTGCTGGATCTGATGGTTCACTCGGTCTACTCCAACAAGGATTCATTTCTGCGGGAGCTGATCTCGAACGCCTCCGATGCGCTGGACAAGCTGCGGCTGGAGGCGTTCCGCAACAAGGACCTCGACGTCGACACCTCCGATCTGCATATCGAGATCGAGGCCGACAGGGACGCGCGCACCCTGACGGTTCGCGACAACGGCATCGGGATGACGCGCGCGGAGGTGGTGGACCTGATCGGCACGCTGGCCAAGTCGGGTACCGCCGAGCTGCGCCAGCAGCTAAGGGAGGCGCAGAACCTGAAGAGCACAGCGGCCTCCGAGGAACTGATCGGCCAGTTCGGCATCGGCTTCTACTCGAGTTTCATGGTCGCCGACAAGATTGAGCTGCTGACGCGCAAGGCCGGCGAGAGCGAAGCCACCAGGTGGGAATCGAGCGGTGAGGGCACCTACACCATCGAATCCGTCGACGGCGCCCCTCAGGGGACCTCGGTCACTTTGCATCTCAAGCCCGAAGACGCCGAGGACGAGCTGCACGACTACACCGCGGAGTGGAAAATCAGGAACCTGGTCAAGAAGTACTCCGACTTCATTGCCTGGCCCATCCGGATGGAGGTCGAGCGACGTACCCCGGCCCCCCAAGAGGAAGGGGCGGAGGGTGGCGAAGAGACCGTCGCAAAAGAAACCGAGACCCTCAACTCGATGAAGGCGCTGTGGGCCAGACCCAAAGACGAGGTCTCCGACGAGGAGTACAACGAGTTCTACAAACACATCGCGCACGCCTGGGACGATCCGCTCGAGGTCATCGCGATGAAGGCCGAGGGCACCTTCGAGTACCAGGCCTTGCTGTTCATCCCCTCCCACGCCCCGTTCGACCTGTTCAACCGGGATGCCGCGACCGGGGTCCAGCTGTACGTCAAGCGCGTGTTCATCATGGGCGATTGCGACGAGCTCATGCCCGTGTATCTGCGCTTCATCAAGGGCGTTGTCGACGCACAGGACCTGTCGCTCAACGTGTCTCGCGAAATCCTGCAACAGGACCGGCAGATCAAGGCGATCCGCCGCCGGCTGACCAAGAAGGTCCTGACCACGATCAAGGAACTGCAGTCCGAGCGGCCGGACGACTACCGCACCTTCTGGACCCAGTTCGGCCGGGTCCTCAAAGAGGGCCTCCTATCGGACTTCGACAACCAGGACATCCTGCTCCGGGTGTCCTCGTTCGCGTCGACGCACAGCGACGAGGAACCCACCACACTGGCCGAGTACGTCGAGCGCATGAAGGACGGCCAGAAGCAGATCTTCTACGCCACCGGCGAGAGCCGGCAGCAGCTACTGAAGTCGCCGCATCTCGAGGCGTTCAAGGCCAGGGGCTACGAGGTCCTGCTGCTCACGGACCCGGTCGATGAGGTGTGGGTGGGAACCGTGACCGAGTTCGACGGCAAACCGTTGCAGTCGGTGGCCAAGGGCGAGGTCGACCTCGACTCCGAAGAGGACAAGAGCGAGGCCGAGCGCGAAGAGCAGCAAAAAGAGTTCGCCGACCTGCTGGTTTGGTTGAAGGAGACCTTGAGCGAACACGTCAAGGAGGTGCGGCTGTCGACCCGCCTGACCGAGTCGCCGGCCTGCCTGATCACCGACGCCTTCGGGATCACACCGGCGCTCGCACGGCTCTACCGCGCGTCCGGGCAGGACGTCCCGGTCGGGAAGCGGATCCTCGAACTCAACCCGAATCACCCGCTCGTCACCGGCCTGCGGGACGCGCAGAAGAAGGCGGGCGACGATGCTGCGCTCGCTGTGGTCGCTGAGACCGCCGAATTGCTCTACGGCACAGCGCTCCTCGCTGAGGGCGGAGCGCTCGAGGACCCGGCACGGTTCGCCGAGCTGCTCGCCGACCGGCTGGCTCGCACGGTCTGAGCGCTGTTTCGCGTCGCCGCCGAATCGCGGCGCCAACAGAGCGGTCGTGGTCTGCATTCCGGCTGGCCATGGACTCACCAGGGGGTTTCGCCCTGCAAGACACTAGTCAGCAGACATTTAATGCGATTGAATCCCGACTGGAAGGGATAATCACATCGCATGGCCAAGTTCCGAATCATCGACCCACATGGCGGGATGGTGGCGACCAAGCATTTTGACAGCGCGGAGGCCGCTCACGCGTGGTTCACCGACACCATCGCGGGCAGCACCGAGCTGGGCTGGCGCATGGAGGTCGACGACGACGGGCGGTGGGCGTTCTTCGATGACACCGAAGGTTTCACCGCCTTGGCGAGCCACCGTCCGTCGCGGCGCTGAATTCGGCACCGCGCGATGATTCAAATCTCTGTCGGACAGAATTTACCGGCGCGACATTTTCGGTTGGGGCTGCCCGCCCAGGCGTTTTGGCGAAGGACATGATGGAGCAGTTCGCCGGTGCCGAGTAGCTCACGCGTAAGCGGATTCCAGCGGTCGGTGAACCGTGTCAACGGAGGCGCCAGATGACTTCAACGGGAGAACGGGCCAGTCGCACCGGACGTCGCACGCCGCTGAATCGTTCCCAGATCGCGGGATTCTGGGGCGCGTGGACGGGCTGGACGCTCGACGGAATGGATTCGTTCATCTACGCGCTCGTGCTCGCCCCCGCGCTGACCGAGCTGCTGCCGCGTTCGGGTTTCACCGCGACATCGACCAATGTCGGTCTCGCCGGATCGATCCTGTTTGCCCTGTTCCTGGTGGGCTGGGGCCTGTCGTTCATTTGGGGGCCGATTGCCGACCGCTTCGGGCGGACCAAGGTGCTGGCCGCGACGATCTTCACGTTCGCCATCTTCACCGGGCTTTCGGCCGCGGCGCAAAACGTCTGGGAGCTCGCGACCTTCCGCTTCATCGCGGGTGTCGGTATCGGTGGCGAATGGGCGCTCGCGGGGACTTACGTGGCTGAGGCGTGGCCCGAGGACCGGCGCAAGATGGGAGCGGGCTACCTGCAGACCGGCTACTATGCCGGATTCTTCCTGGCGGCGGCGTTGAACTACACGATCGGAGTGCATTTCGGCTGGCGTGCAATGTTTTTAACGGGCGCCGTGCCGATCGTCGTCGCCATTTTGATCTTGACGCGCGTGCAAGAAACCGAGAAGTGGGAGAAGCTCGAGGCCGACCCAACGGTCCGCGCGAAGCCGTTGCGGGAAATTCTCGGGCCGCGCTACCGCCGTCGCACCTGGGTGGCCTGCGCATTGCTGACGATCGCGATCCTGGGCCTGTGGGCCGCCGCGGTCTACGAGCCGACCGCCGTGATTCAGTTGGCGCAGCACGCCGGTTTCGACAAGGGCGGCGCAACCAGAACCGCATCGTGGGCCACGGGCTTGTTGTCCATCGGCACCATCTTGGGTTGTTTGATCGTGCCGGCGCTCTCGGAGCGCATCGGGCGCAGAAAGACGCTCGCGATTTACTTTGCAGGAATGGCTGTTTCGATCGCCGGCAGCTTTGGTTGGGCGTTCTACCTGCCCAACGGGCTCGCGCCGTTCATCGCTTGGCTGTTCGTGCTCGGGTTCTTCGGCGGCAACTTTGCCATCTTCAGCCTCTGGCTGCCCGAGCAGTTCGAGACGCGCGTGCGCGCGACGGCGTTCGCGTTCTGCACCTCGTTCGGCCGCTTTGTCGGCGCCGGCGTGAACTTCCTGCTCGGCGCGGCAGTCCTGCACACGCACACGTTGGGATTGCCCGTCGCGCTGACGGCCATCGCGTTCGTCATCGGGCTTTTCGTCATCCCGCTGGCGCCCGAGACCCGGGGCGAGGCGCTGCCCCAATGACGGAGGCGGACAAGGCGAATAGCCGGGGGGCAAGCCCCCAGGGTTCACTCCGTTGGGTGCGCGGCCAGGGCGGGGCCGCCCGGGCGTAACTTTGCACATGTTCATTTCTTGACGCATCTGGCTTGGAGGAGCGATGAGCCGCGACATTGCCACAGAGGTAGCCGACGACGGCGTCGCGACGCTGACCCTGGCCCGGGCGGAGCGACGCAACGCGCTATCGATCAAGCTCCGCGACGAGATCAGCGATCAGCTCGATACTTGGGCGACGGATCCGGCCGTCCGCGCGGTTGTCCTCACCGGGGAGGGATCGACGTTTTGCGCCGGCTTCGATCTCGACGAGTTCGCGCAAGCCGATCTCGCGCCAACCATTCGGAATAGCTCGCGTCGCTATCACCTCGCCGTGTGGCACTTTCCCAAGCCGCTACTGGCCGCCATTAACGGCCCCGCGGTGGCCGGCGGCATGGACCTTTGTGTGCTGTGCGACTTCCGGATCGCCTCGGCCAATGCGGTATTCGGGCATCCCGAGATCAAATTCGGTGCGCCGCCGTTGTTTACGCCGCTGCAATGGATTGTCGGCGTGGGTATCGCGCGCGACCTGTGCCTCACCGGGCGGCGAATCGGTGCCGACGAGGCACTGCGCATCGGTCTCGTTAACCGCATCAGCGAGCCCGGGCAAGTGCTCGGTGACGCGTTGGCGATGGCGCGCACCATCATCGAGGCTCCCCAGGCCGCGATCGAGTGTACAAAGCGATACCTGATCAGCAGCCCCAGCGCGACGTTCGAGCAGGCCTTCGCCGTGGAGCACGACGCGGTCTTCGACGAGTTCTTGCTGGGCCCGGTCGGCCCTCGGACAACGGCATCCGACTCATGACTGCCGAACCTCGGGTGCCCGTCATCGACATGTGGGCACCATTCGTTCCTTCTGCCGAGATCATTGACGACCTACGGGCCGGTTTTCCCGCCGAGCTGCTGTCGTACTTCGAGGTCTTTACCAAGGCAACGATCAGCGCCGAGCAATTCAGCGCTTACGTGGAGACACGGCGCTGGACCGACGACCAACTCCTGGACTCCCTGGACAGTGCCGGCATCACTCGAAGCTTGATCACGGGGTTCGACGAAAAGTCAACGTGCGGTGTCACTTTCGTGAACAACGCTCCGGTGGCCGCCCTCGCGGCCCGGTATCCCGACCGGTTCATCCCCTTCGCCGGCGCGGACATCATGGTCGGCAGCGCAGCTGTCGATGAATTCGAGAGGTGGGTGGTTGAGCACGGCTTCCGAGGACTGAGCCTGCGGCCGTTCATGATTGGACGGCCCGCCACCGACCCCGCCTACTTCCCCTTCTACGCCAAATGTGTCGAACTCGGCGTCCCCCTTTCCATCCATACTTCCGCCAACTGGACTCGGACGCGGCCCAGCGATCTCGGCCATCCCCACCACATCGACGACGTTGCCTGTCGCTTCCCCGAGCTGACGATCCTGATGAGCCACGGCGGCTACCCGTGGGTGTTGGAGGCATGCCTGATCGCATGGAAACACCCCAACGTGTATCTCGAATTGGCCGCGCACCGCCCCAAGTATTTTGCGGCGCCCGGCGCGGGATGGGAGCCGCTGATGCGCTTTGGGCAGACCACAATCCGCGACAAGATCATCTACGGGACCGGTGCCTTTCTCATCAACCGCCCCTACACGCAGTTGTGCGACGAGATGCGCGCGCTGCCGCTGCAGCGGGAAGTCCTGGAGGACTGGCTGTGGCGAAACGCCGCTCGTCTACTTCAGCACGACAAGTAGCTCAGCGGCTGAGCTGGATCGCTTTGACCACCAGCAGCAGCGCGCCGACGACCAGGTAGCCGCGCAGGGCGATCATGCCGAGTCTGGTGCCGGGGGACCAGGTGACCGGCTCGAGCAGGGTCAGGGGCGGCATCCGCCAAGTGTTGCGGTCGACTCCACGCGCCGGAAGTTGTGCGGCCGGTCGGGCGGGTTGGCGGCGGGCCATCCACCGCAACACCGGTACCGCGGCGGCGGCGAGGATTACCAGGGCCAGGGCCAGGTAGCCGGCGACCGCGACGACGTTGAGGTCGCGGAACATGGTGGTGGCCATCAGGATCCCCGACAGCAGCAGCAGGGTGCCGACGATCAGCCCGGCGAGCCAGTTGAGCCAGGGCCGATTGACCCACGGCCCCAACACTTCCCGGTCGTTGCACAACAGCAGGAGAAACACGCTGGCGCTGGGTAACAGCAGGCCGGCGAGGGCCTGGACCGCGGTGGTGATCAGCCCGAGCGGGGCGCCGGGGATCAGCACGATGGCCGCAGCCAGCACCACCATCGCGGTGTAGGACAGGTAGAACTGTTTGGCGTCGGCGAATCCGCGGTGCAGCGAGTGCTTCAGGCCGAACACGTCGCCGAAGGCGTAACTGGTGGCCAGGGTCACCGCGGCCGCGCCGATGATCGAGGCGTCCATCAGCACGATGGCAAAAAACGAGCCGAGGGTTGCGCTGTGTTGGCCGAGCAGGTGGGCGATGGCGCCGGCGTCGGTGAAGCCACCGATCGTGTTGGTGGAACGCGCCGCCCAGTCGCCGGTCATCAGCAGCGCCGCGGCGCCGACGATCACGACGAAGGCCCCCAGGACGGTGTCGGCGCGTTCATAGGCCATGAACCGGGGGGTGATGCGTTTGTCGACGACGTTGGACTGCTGGAAAAACAGCTGCCAGGGCGCCACTGTGGTGCCGACGATGGCGATGATCAGCAGTACTGCATCCGAGCTCACGCCGCCCGAGATGCTCGGCACCACAAAGGACTTAGCCGCATGCGCCCACTGGGGGTGCGACATCAGCAGCATCGGGATCTGCAGCAGGGTGACGGCGATGAAGAGGAACATGGCCCGCTCCCAGCGCCGGAAGCTGCCGGTTGCCATGATCGCGACCAGCGCCGCCGCCGAGATCGGCACCACAATGTATCTGGAGACGCCGATGTACTCGCCGGCCAGGGTGATACCGATGAACTCGGTGACGATCGTCAGGAAGTTGAGCAGGAACAGATCGCCGACCGAGAACCAGCCCCAGCCGCGGCCGAAGCGTTCGTTGATCAACCGGGCGTGCCCGACCCCGGTGACCGCGCCGAGCCGGACCACCATTTCCTGGTTGACGATGAGCACCGGGACGAGCAGCAACAGCACCCACAGCAGGGAGTAGCCGTAGTTCTGGCCGGCCTGCGCGTAGGTGGCCACCCCGCCGGCATCGTTGTCGCCGACCATCACAATGATCCCGGGACCGACGATGGCCAGCAGCGTCAGCAGCCGGGTCTTCCAGGTCCGCGGATGGTCAACCTCGCTGAGCTTGATGCGCCCGAACGCACCCTCGATATCACCCAGGTGCGCGCTGTCGAGCACCGCACTGTGCCGGGCCTCGGCCGGTTCGGCGCTGCCGGCCGCTGCCACGCGGTCGGTCGTCTTGTCGGCGCTTGAGGTCATGGTGCCTCGCCTCCAGGCACGGGCGCGTGGCCGTCGCCCGCGGATTGGGTGATTTCGCGGACCGGGCGGGGGGCGGGTTCGCGGCGGCGCCAGTCCTCCGGGATGGTGGCTTCGAGGACGTCGTCGACGGTGACGATTCCGAGCACGCGGTCCTGGTCGTCGACGACGGGGATCGAGTAGAGGTTGAAGTCGGCCATCAACAGTGCGATGTCGGTCAGATCGGCGTCAGCGCTGACCCGCACCGGGTCGGAATCCATGAGCGCCCCAACGCTTTCATAGGGCTGCGCATGCAACAGGGTCATCACTGACACCACACCGGCGAGGCGTTTGTCCTCATCGAGAACATTCACCTTGATGAGCGCCTCGGGCTGTATGCTGCGGGCCGCGGCGATCAGCGCCAGCGCGTCGGCCGCGGTTGCGGTGGTGGCGCAGGAGACGAAGTCGACATTCATCAGCCCGCCGGCGCTTTCGGGGTTGAACCCCATCAGGGTGATCACCTTGGTGCGCTGGGGGGCGGGCATCAGGTCCAGCACGCGCCGGCGCCGTGATTGGCGCAGGTCTGCGATCGCGTCGGCGGCATCGTCGGCGCGCATCCGGCCCAGCAGCGCGGCGACCTCGTCATCGGGCATGCCATCGAGTAGCCGGCTGGCCTTATCGGGGTCGAGTTCTTCGAAGACGTCGGCTTCCAATTCCGGGTCGCTACGGACCCGATCGAGGATCTCGCCGCCCTCGGCCCTGTCGGCTTCCTCGAGGAGATCGGCGATCTCGGCGGGTTTGAACCCGCCGACCCGGCCCCAGTGACGGCGCACGGCATCGGAGCGGGCATGGCCGATGAGCGGTTCGAATGCCTTCCAATCGCGGGGCGCGTGCCCGCCGGAGCCCTTGATCAGCCCGAAGAATCTTGGTGGGCGGCGGGTGTCCAGCCGCGTGAGCGCCCACCCCGCGCCGGTGTCTTCCAACTCGACGTCGTAGGCGCGCACCAGTTCCACGGCGGCCACATCGATCAACCGGTGCCCGAGCACATCGGCCCTTAGCAGCACCTCACCCTCGCGGCGCTCGAAACCGCGGAGGTCAACCTTGTTCTTGGCCAATACAACTCGGCCCGGGGCGTACTCGTGAATGGATTTGCTGCCGATGAACACGCGCCGCCCGCCGACCCCGGCCACGATCCCGGTCACCAGCGGGTACTCGTCGGCGCCGCGCAGCCGCACGATCACGTCCTCGACCCGGCCCACCGCCTCACCTGAGCGGGCCAGCACCGGCGCGCGCAGCAGCTCTGAGAGATGGATTACCGGCCGCCCTCCGTCGCGCTCAGCCGTTGTCTCTGATGTGCTCACTTGTCCTCCTCAACGCTGTGCGATAGACCCTTGCGAGCTGGCTGCACGAGACAATGTGTCGCGATGCCATGTACGGGTATGGGCTTACAGTCAAGTTCAGGGATGGCGCAAGTATCGTCGCTTAAGCGGCTCGGCCGCCAGAGCGTACGCCCTGGTCGCAGCAAGTGGCTACAGCCACCAGGTAAACGTGGGGCAGCCATTGGGCAACAAACACCGCTGTGACGGTTTCATCACGTCCCACGGCGCTCAAAGACCTGCATTGATGCATCTTGTCAGCCGGGTGCGGTTGTCGGCCTCGGGCTCTCGTCGGCGGCTGGGGTCCCAGCGGCCTGGCTGTGAGCCAGCGCCACCGTCGCCGCGATCATTACCGCGACCGACACGCCCAGTGCGACCATGCCGACGGCGTTGGTGTTCAGCGTCTCACCCAGCACGGTGACGCCAAGCACCGATCCGACGATGGGCTCGGCGACGGTCACCGCGGGTAGTGACGCGGTCAGCGGGCCGGCCCGAAACGCCGACTGCTCCCAGGCCGTCGCGGCGATGCCCAGCACCGCCCACACGTACAGCTCAGGTGTGCGCAGCAATGGCAGAATGCCATGGCCAAGCTGGTCGACCACGCCCTTGGTCAAAACCGAGAACAGGCCCCATAGCGAGCCTGACATCACTCCCAACAACAGTGCGCTGACAGAACCCGAGAACTTGCGAGCACCGATCACGCACAGGATCAGGCCGGGGCCCATGACCGCGGCCACGATGGTCCATGTCTGGGGTGACCCCCGTGGGGTCCCGGCCTGCGGGTTGCCGACAGTGACCACGACCGTGACGGCTGCGACGAGCAGCACGGCCCAGATCCCTTGCCAGCGAGTGATTCTGCGGTGGTTCACGGTCGCGCTGATGATCATTGCGAACAGTAACGAGGTCACCGACAGCGCCTGCACGAGCACCACCGAACCCAGGCCGAGTGCCGCGGCCTGCAGACCGAACCCAGCCGCGGCGACGAGACTGCCCGCCCACCAACGTCGATCGCGCAGCAGCCGGCGAAACAGGGCTAAGGTGCCGACCGGTTTGTCTGTGACCTGCTGGGCGGATCGCTGTTCGAGGACGTCTCCAATGCCGATCATCAGGGCAGCAGCTAGTGCGAGCAGTGCCGCGATGCCCGTCTTACCCACGCGGACCTCCTGTGCAATCAGCGTCGGTAAGCCAAAGTAGCGGGTAGCGGCGCCGACGGTGCAATGAGAGGTGGCTTCGTCATCGCCCAGCGGTCGAACGGCGCTGGCGCGCAGCTCCTCGGCAGACTATGGGTCGAGGCCCGCTGTCTCGGCGGTCGGTCGCGTGTTACGCGGGGGAGAGGGCACCGGCGGGCTCCGGATGCAGGGCCGCCGCCTCGTTGATCCAATCGTCGATCACACGCGCGGCCGCAGCGTAGTTGCCGGACTGGCAGTGATTGCTGGCCTGTTCCTCTGCCGTGAACGTGCGGGTGGTGAGCGATCGGACCTGGGTGAGGGCGGCGGCCTGGCGCCACAGCACCTTCAGCGGGACAAAGTGATCGTCGGCACCGGCGAGCAGCAACACGTCGGCGGTGACCCGCTGCGAAATGCCCCGGGTGCTGATTTTCGTGCTCGCCAGCAGGAAGTCATAGGGCGTCCTGGTGCCGGTGATCTTCATACCCTGGCCCAATCCCCACTCGGCGACGGGCCGGCGCGACACGGCGCGACCGGCGAGCGCGTTGATGGTCCGGCGGGCCCGTACGCCCAGGAGCGCCCGCAGCACCAGGGTAGGTCCTCGGCCGAGTTGGCGCGCCACAATGTCGAAGAGGTTCTCGAACACGTCGTAAGCCACGGCGCGGGTGATCCGCGGCTCGAAGGCGGCGGCCCGAATCACGAGTCCGCCGCCCATCGAAATGCCCACCGCGGTAACGTCTTCGAGCCCGTAGTGGTCGAGGACCGCGGCCACTGGGCGCTCCCACTCCGCGATCAACGGCAGCCCGTAGTCCTCGAGCGCGCTGCCTTGGCCGGGTCCTTCGAAGGCGACGACGCGGCGTCCCGCATCGACCATCGCGGCCAGCATCGGCAGAAATTCCTCGATGTAGCTGTCGTATCCGCCGAAGATGACGATGGTCGGGCCGACCTGGCGCTGTGGGCGAAGGTCGTAGGCGGGTAGCGCTCCAGAACCGAACGGAATGTGCTCGGGCGCAACGTCGTAAAGGGTTCGCATGGTCTGCAGGAACCTGCCGCGAGCGGCGCCACGGCGGGGGTCGTCGACAGTCATGAAGAACTCGGCGGCCCGGTCGTAGTAGGCGGCGGCGAAGATCCGGTCGGCCGCGCGGGCTTGTTCGGCCAGGTCAAGGAATCCGGAGATCCACTCCGGGTAGCTGTTCGCATGGGCGGCCAGCCGGGCCACCTCGTCGATCGCCGACGGGCCGATCCACTCCGCCCAGCGGTTGCACTCGAAGTTGATACCCACGTCGCGATGGAACTGCCTGTAACCGAACGGCGCCGTCGTGCCCGTGCAGTCAATGCGGGGTGCCGAGGTGTCCATGATCGTCTCCTAACGCAAGTTCACTTGCATTAGCTTGGCACGTCGTTCCTGCTAACGCAAGACCACTTGCGATAAGATGTGCGTGTGACTGCTGTGGTATCGCATCGTCGCGGCGAACACGTCCGGCAGGCCGTGCTGGCCGCGGCGTTTGACGAACTCGCCGAATACGGGGTCGCCGGCTCGACCGTCGCCGGGGTGGCCCGCCGCAGCGGCGTGCACGAAACGACCATCTACCGTCGCTGGATCACGCGAGAAAACCTGTTCGTTGATGCCATGTTGAGCCGTAGCGCCCAGGCCATTCCGCTTCCCGACACCGGCACAATCCGCGGTGATCTGCTGGCCATCGCGCGTGCGGTGACCGCATACATCACCTCCCCGGGTGGGCGCGCGATCCTGCATGCGACCCTGCTGCCCGTGAACGACGCCTACACCGACGCTCGCCACGCCTTCTGGTCGGGCCGGCTGGAGGCCCTGTGCCCGGTGGTGCATCGCGGCCTCGACCGTGGCGAGTTGCGCGCCGACACCGACCCACGGCTGCTGCTGGAGACCCTGGTGGCGCCGCTACACGGTCGACTGCTCCTAACCGGTGAGCCCATCGACGATGACTTGCCCGAGCGCGTCGTTGACATGGTGCTCGACGGCGCGGCGAATTCCGAACCGCAATAGTTGTGAGCCCCACGCGCACGCGCCCGGTCAGGTCGCAGTAGTCAACATTCGCCACAACAGTCTCTGTGCCGGCGGCACACAGTTTGCCCGCCTCAGAGTGACAACACTGGCGATGCCAGCGGGAAGCTCTGCAATACAGGCATTGTCGTTAAGAGCGTTCAGGGGGCTGCGCCCCGGTGTGGGGAGATGAAAATCGCGTGCCGGTGCGGTTGGGTGCGTGGTTGCGTTCGCCGGGGTGCGGGTTGACGCTTAAGGGGTGTTTCGGCGACCCCGTCCCGCCTTGTTGCCGGGGAGCACGCCTGCAGAGCGTGGGGCTGGAGGGCGTTCCCTGAGCGGTTATGCGAGGGATGTGCATTGTTGCCTGTGAGCACGCGAGTGAGACTTCTGTTTCATTTCAGCTCTCCCCGAAACACCTTCCATAACGACAGATTTGAGTGCGAAAGGGGATGAACTGTCATGGAGGTGATCCATCCGCGGTGTGCGGGCATCGACGTGTCGAAAAGGGACGCCAAGGTGTGCGTGCGCATCCAAGGCCGCGGCCGCAAAGCCACGTCGTCGACGGTGACCACGTGGACATCGATGACCAGCAGCGTTCTGGCGTTGCGGGAGCATCTGATCGCCGAACGGGTGACGTGCGTGGTGATCGAGTCGACCGCGGCGTACTGGAGGCCGTTCTACTTTCTGCTCGACGACGCACTGAACGTGATGCTGGTCAACGCCCGCCACGCCCGCAACGTGCCCGGACGCAAGACCGACGTCTCTGATGCGGCCTGGCTTGGCCGAGCTGGGTGCTCATGGGCTCGTCCGCGCCTCGTTCGTGCCGCCCGAACCCATCCGGGTGCTGCGGGATCTGACCCGGGCCCGCACCGCCATCGCCCAGGCCCGCACCAAAGAGATTGGGCGGCTAGAGACACTGCTCGAAGACGCCGGGATCAAACTGTCGTCGGTGGCCTGCGAGATCACCGGGGTTTCGGGGCGGGCGATGCTCGAAGCGCTCATCGCTGGCCAACGCGACCCGGCCGTGCTGGCCGATCTGGCTAAACGACAGCTACGCAAGAAGATCCCCGCACTGACCGCAGCGCTGCAGGGACGGTTCAACGACCACCACGCGTTCATGGTGCGGCTGTATCTGGATCGGATCGACGCCCACGAGGCCGACATATCCCGCCTAGATGCCCGCATCGAGGAAGCGATCACCCCCTTTCAACACGCCCGACACCTGCTCGTGAGCATCCCGGGCTGGTCACAAGTCGTCGCCGATGTGTTCATCGCTGAAACCGGCGCCGACATGAACGTGTTCCCCACCGCCGAGCACCTGGCGTCTTGGGCAGGGGTCGCGCCCGGCAGCAACGAATCAGCCGGCCGGATCAAATCAGCCAAAACCTGCCCCGGCAACCGCCACCTCAAAGCCGCCCTCGGGGTGGCCGCCCTGTCGGCATCGCGCAGCACCAACACCTACTTCGGCGCCCGCTTCCGACGCATCGCCGGCCGTCGACCAGCCCGACCCGGAACCAACAAGTCGCGCCGCCAGTCCGCCGCCGGGCAGACCGCCGTCGTTGCGCTCGAACACAAGATGCTCACCTGCGCCTGGCACATGCTTGTCAACGGCACCTTCTACCAAGACCCCGGCGCCGACTACTACACCCGACACCACCCAGCACGGACCAAGGCCAAAGCCATCAAACAACTGCAAGCCCTCGGATACACCGTCACCCTCCAACCCCACACCGACGCCGCCTAACACCAGCGGGCAGCCCACTCACCAGCTTCTGGTCACCTTCAATTTTCGAGTGAGGCGGGCACAAAGAGCACGCCCACCGACAGGGGACGCCTGTGGCGGATGTGACAGCCGGCGACGCGTTAGCTGTTGGCCCTGATTTTGAGCGCAGTAATGATCATCGGAACCTGCAGCGGCAGCCGGGCCAGGGCGGCAATGCGCATCGGCCAGGGCTTGTCCCACCACAACCGGACCATGTTGACGTTGGCCGGGAACACTCCGATAAACAGCAGGACCGCGGCCAGCGCGGCAGGCCGCCGAGTGCGTCGCGGCAGCAGCGACGCTCCGATGGCTATCTCGGCGACTCCCGATGCGTAGGTGTAGAGCCGCGCGCTTCCGGGCAGCTCCGCGGGCACGATCGTGTCGAACGGTTTGGGTGCCAGAAAGTGGACGGTGCCGATGCCCATGAGCATCGCCCCCACTCGGTATGCGGCCGTCTGGGTCGTGTCGCGTTCAACGAGGGGTGTGGTGGTCATGGACCCATTGTGTCCTGTGCGGTGGCCAGGGCTCAGTCGCCGTGCGCTGGCGTAACGCCACGGTCGGATGCCGCCCGATTTTTCGCCGTGGCGTTACGCCCGCGGCGATCCGGCTCACCAGTTACGCGCGGTCGGAGTCGGTATAGCGGATGATGCCGCGGATGTTGTGTCCCTCGAGCATGTCGCGGTAGACATCGGCACCACGTCGTGTCCCCTGGCCGTCACCCGAAAGGACCCGTCCGATACCGATGCGCCCGACAGCAGGCCCATGCCGAGGTCGCACAGATTCCGCAGCCCGACCTGGCAGGGGGTGCATTTCCCGCAGGACGGGATGAACGACATGACCACGTGATCGCCGACGGCCAGGTTCTCGACGCCCTCACCTATTTCGGTGATGATCCCGGCGCCCTCATGGCCGCCCAGGACGGAAAAGCTTGGGATGGGGAAGTCGCCGGTCAGCAAATGGTGATCGGAGTGGCACAAACCGGCCGTCTCCAATTGCACGGTCACCTCGCCGCGGCGGGGATCGCCGATCTCGATCTCATCGATCGACCACGGCTGGTTCAACTCCCAGACCAAGGCGCCTTTGGTTTTCATGGTTGTCAAACTTAGCCCGTTACTATTGCCCATACAGTATTTGATACGATTCGCCGCGTTGTTCCGCCCGTAATCCCACGCAACAGTTCGAGGATGAAAACATGGCCACACCCTTGATCGTCGGAGCCACCAGAACGGCGATCGGCCGCTCCTTCAAGGGGACGCTCGTCAACACGCCGCCCGAGACGCTGATCACCACGGTGCTTCCCGAGGTGGCGCGCCGATCCGGCATCGACCCCTCGGCCATCGACGACATCATCTTCGCCGAATCACACTACGGTGGAGGCGATTTGGCGCGGTACGCCGCCGCAGCGACCGGCATGGAGGACATTCCCGGCCAGGCGGTGAACCGGCACTGCGCGGGCAGCCTCACCGCCATCGGCAACGCCGCGGCCCAGATCGGCTCCGGCATGGAGCGGGTGCTGATCGCCGGCGGCGTGCAGTCACTGTCGATGACGCCGCTGATGAACCAGCGGATTCCCGGGCCCGAGCTGAAGTTCGAGGAGCGGTGGCTGCCGCCGACGCACGTCGAGGCTCCCGACGCGCCCACCAAGGACATGTCGATCACCGTGGGGTGGAACACCGCGCAGGCGGTCGGCATCACCCGCGCGGAGATGGACGCCTGGGCGGCCCGGTCGCACCAGCGCGCCATCGCGGCGATGGATGCGGGCAAGTTCCTCGAAGAGATCGTCCCGCTGAAGATCACCCAGCCCGACGGTTCGGTGACGGAATTCTCGGTCGACGAGCACCCCCGGCGTGACACCACCGCCGAGAAACTCGCCGCCCTCAAGGTGCTGCACCCCGAGATCGAGGGATTCTCCATCACGGCGGGCAACAGCAGTGGCACCAACGACGCCGCCGCGGCGGTCGCGCTCGTCGACCGCGAGTATGCGGTCGCCGAGAAGCTGAACGTGATGGGCACCGTCAAGGCGTGGGGCGCCGTGGGAGTGGCGCCGAGGGACACCGGTCTGGGCGCCGTCAAGGTGATTGGCAAGGTGCTGCAGCGGGCCGGGCTGTCGGTCGGCGACGTGGCGCTGTGGGAGATCAACGAGGCGTTCGCCTCCGTGCCGATCGCGGCCTGCCGCGAATACGGCATCGACGAGGAGAAGGTGAACTTCTCCGGCAGCGGCTGCAGCCTCGGCCACCCCATTGCGGCCTCGGGCGCACGCATGGTCACCACGCTGACCTATGAGCTGGCCCGCCGCGGCGGCGGCATCGGCGTCGCCGCAATGTGTGCGGGCGGTGGCCAGGGCGGCGCCGTCATCATCGAGGTCTGAGCAAACGGCTAATTGCAGAACGTGTAGCCGATGAACTGGGTGTCGCGGGCGTTGGCGCCCGAATAGTTCACGTAATGCACCGCCGGCAGTCCGTTGTACTGGCTGTTCATCTTCTGCGCGGTGGGTGGCGGCGGCGCTTTGGGGAAGGCCAGGACCAGGTCGGCAAAAATCTTCAGCCCCGACTGGCAGACCGCATCGGGCCGCGGCGGCTGCGCATTCCACGCGTGCACGACGACCGGATCGGTGAGCTGATACCCGGCCGCGCAATTCGGATCGCAGATCTTGAAAACGGCGGTACCGGTCCCATCAGCGCCCTGCGGTCCCCAAGAGGTCCACGACATGTCTTGCAGCGCAACGGCCACGCTGGCGCATCCCAGGACGTTGAGCTTCTTCGGACGCTCGACCGGCGGGACCGACGGGTTGTAACAGCCCGGGATGGCGAAGCTCGATGGTGGCGCCGGCTGGGTACTGGTCTGGGCAGGCGCGCTTTCGTTGCCCTGAGTCAGCTTCACTCCGATAAAGCTGAGCCCACCGATCAGCAGAACAGCCAGGACGACGCCGACCATCCCCAGGCGTCCCCCCGGAAACCGCAGCCGGCTCGATGACGAGACGTTGCCGCTCACGTTCACCAGGTTATGGCAGAAACGTCACACGGGTGGCGACCGCCACAAGAATCTTCGCCCGGTAAATTTGGTCAACGCTGCCAACTTATTGAGGATTGTGAGCTACGGATGAATGATGACCACGCACTGGCCGCGCGGCTGGCCTCCGAGGCGGGACAGCTGCTGCTCGGAGTTCGGGACGAATTCGCCGACGCCGATGCCGGCGAGCGGAAAGCGGCGGGGGACAAGCGATCCCACGACTTTCTGATGGCGGCGCTGGCCAACGAGCAGCCCGGCGACGCGGTGCTGTCCGAGGAGGGCGCCGACGACCCGGTGCGGTTGCGCTCGGAGCGGGTGTGGATTGTCGATCCGCTCGACGGGACGCGCGAATTCTCCGAGCTCGAACGCGACGACTGGGCGGTGCACGTGGCGCTCTGGCAGGCCGGTGAACTCGTCGCCGGAGCGGTGGCGCTGCCGGCGCAGGGCATCACGTTGGCGACGCCTCACGTTGCGGCGCCACCCGCCGCGCCAGACAAGCCGCGCATCGTGGTCTCCCGCACCCGGCCGCCCGCCATCGCGCTGACCGTCCGCGACGCGCTGGACGGCATTTTGGTGGAAATGGGTTCTGCCGGAGCCAAAGTGGCCTCGATCGTCCAGGGTCTCTCCGACGTGTACGTACACGCCGGCGGCCAGTTCGAATGGGACTCGGCCGCCCCGGTCGCCGTGGCCCGGGCCGCCGGCCTGCATGCCACCCGCATCGACGGGTCGGCGCTGGCCTACAACCAGCCGGACCCCAAGCTGCCCGACTTGGTGGTCTGCCGTCCCGAACTCGCCCACGCCGTCCTCGCCGTGACCGGCTAATGGCGCCGAACGTCGAGTAGTTGTGCCAATCACGCCCGAATCACGACAACAAGTCGACGCTCGGCGTTGAGGGGGTCACCCGCGCCGGCCTCGGCGGCCCTTTGCCTCCTCGATCCACTCCCTTTCGATGCGCCCGATCTCGAGCGAGAGCTGCGTGAGAGTCGCGTTATCGCAATGGACTTCGTGCGCGGCGCGGAATTTTGCCGCGTCGCCGGTGGTGGAAAGGTGCGGCCGTAAGGCCTCGAACCACTCGTCGCCGACCACGTTGGGCGCATCGTCGGTGCGCGGTCCGCAGGCCCACAGCCGGTAGGCATCCCGCGCCTGCGCCAAGCCGGTGCGCCACCGTTGCACCGCTTCGTGGCGCTGTGTGTGCAGGTGCATCTTGATCTGGTGCTTGTGGTTGGTGTTTTCCACCATCCGAGGCAGAACGGTGTCGGCGACCGACCTCGCAACGCCCGCCGCGCCAACGGCCGACGCGCCCACGACCATGCCCAGCAGGCCCATCATCGCCCCGTCCATGCGCTGATCGTTGCATCTGAAGGCGCGCCACAACAGAGAAACGACGCGTCAGCGCGACCCGGTGAGGTCGAGGGCGATGTCGACGAGCATGTCCTCCCCATCAGCATCTGGGGCCACACTCCAGAGGGCCAGACGATCATCGAGAAACTCACCCAGTTCAAGACCGGCGCCGCGTCGCTGATACACGATGAGGACGTAGTCCCGGCACTCGCCGGCGCCGGTATTCCAGACCAGTGATAGGAGCAGCGATGCTACGAATCGACACCCACCACCACGCCGTCCCCAGCGACTACCGAAACCTGCTGCGCAAGGCGGGAATCGACGCCGGTGGACGCGCCATACCAGAGTGGAGTCCGGAGGGGTCGCTGCAGACAATGTCCGAACTCGGTGTGGGGACTGCGATTCTGTCGGTGTCCACGCCCGGGACCACGTTCCTGCCAAACCCCGCCGACGCCGCCGCGCTGGCTCGTGACCTGAACGACTACCTGGCCACCGTGGTTGCCGCGCAACCCGATCGGTTCGGCTTCTTCGCCACCGTGCCAATGCCGCACGTCGAGGAATCCGTCGCCGAGGTGGTGAGATCCCTCGACGAACTGCACGCCGACGGCGTTGTCCTGTTGGCGAACGCGGCCGGTGTCTACGTCGGGCAGGACGGTCAGGACGAGCTGTTCGCTGCCCTCGATGCGCGTTCGGCTGCGGCGTTCATCCATCCCCACGAACTGCCCGGCCCCGCGGTGGCCGGCATTGCACCTTACGCCGCCGACTTCCTTCTCGATACCACCCGCGCGGCATACTTGCTGGTCCGCAGCGGGATACGCCGTAAGTACCCCAATATCCGGTTCATCCTCAGCCATGCGGGCGGATTCGTGCCCTACGCCTCGTTCCGAATGGCGGGCTGCATCATGATGGAGACCGGACGCAGCGTGGCCGATGCGCTGGATGACTTCGCGGGGTTCTACTTCGACACCGCGTTGTCCTGCACCGCCGCGGCGCTGCCGAGCTTGCTCGCCTTCGCCAAACCCGGACATGTCACCTTCGGCTCCGACTGGCCCTTCGCTCCGATCGCGGCCGGCAAGATAAACGCCGCCGGCCTGGAAACCTACCCCGGGCTCGACGCCGACGGCCGCGCAGCGATCGATCGCACCAACGCGCTGGCGCTGTTCCCGCGTCTCGGGGCAGCAGTGCCGCCACACGCCGGCTCAGCACTCGATCAGGTACGTCACACAGCACGCAGAGTGGTCATGCGAGGCGTCGTGCGACTCGTAAACATCCGGTGAGGCCCCCTTAGAGCAGGGCCTTCTGCCAGGACAGCACGCGGTCGGCCAGTTCCGGTCCGGCGTCTTCCTGGATGAAGTGGCCGGCGTTGATGCGGGCGTGCGGCTGGCCCGCCGCGCCCGGGATGTGCTTGATCAGGGGGCGGTCCGCTTGTCCGAGGATGGGGTCGTGAGCGCCGAAGGTGGCCACAAAGGGCTTTTCCCAGTGGCCCAGCGCGTCCCAAGCTTTCCGATTGGCCGGGATCGCCGGATCAAAAGGCGACGTCGGCACCAACTGAGGGAACGCGCGGGCCCCGACCTGATAGGTCTTGTCCGGGAAGGGGGCGTCGTAGCCGGCCCGCACCTTGGGGGGAACCCTGCGGACGGTGCCGGCGGCGACCAGGAGACCCGCGGGCAGCACGGGGGAGTAGCGCGCAAAGGCGCGCCATGCGAAGAAGGCGGGAGAGGGGCGCCGCTGGCCCGCGGGGAGAAAACCGTTCGCCACCACCAGCCGCCCGATCCGGTCATCCTGCTCGGCGGCGATGCGCAGGCCGATGAGCGAACCCTGCACGAACAGCGTGACGTCCTTCAGCCTGAGCTGCTCAAACCACGAGGTCACCCACTCGACGTGCCGCAGGTAGGTGTAATCCTCGATCCGGCTGGGCTTGTCGGAGCGGCCGAAGCCGATCAAGTCCGGCGCGAACACGCGGTTCCCGGCGTCGGCCAGCGCCGGAATCATCGTGCGGTACAGGTAGCTCCACGTGAGCTCGCCGTGCAGCAGCACGATCGGCGGTCCATCGACCGGACCCTCATCGAGGAAATGCATGCGCAGCGGCCGGGTGTCGCTTGCCGCCACGTCGAGGTAGTTCGCTACGAACGGATAGCCCTCCAGGTTTTCGAATCGGGAGTCCGGGGTTCGCAGCACATCCATATTCGACTCCTCCGGTGGGTGGCACCTGTGCAAGCCTCTCGCGGCGGCGCGATTTCGTCCAGAGGGAGATTCGTTGAGGCAGTGACCGGCAACCACTAAACTGCCCACATCATGGCCATCCGGCACGCGGTTCTGCTCATCGCCGACATCGGCGGATACACGCATTACATGCACTGGAACCGGGCCCACCTGGCACACGCTCAGCTGACGGTGGCCGGGTTGTTGGAAGCCGTCATCGACGCGGGCAAAGGAATGAAGCTGGCCAAGCTGGAGGGCGACGCGGCGTTCTTCTGGGCCCCCGACGGTAACGCCAAAGTGCTGGTGTGCGACCGGCTGTCAGGGATGCGCCAATCGTTCCTCGCACAGCGCGAGCGGTTCAAGAGGGACATTGCCTGCGAGTGCGCGAGCTGTTCGCAGCTGGACAACTTGTCGCTCAAGTTCGTCATCCACCAGGGCGAGGTCGCAGAGCAACGGGTGAAGCGGCACGTTGAACTCGCCGGGGTCGACGTCATCCTGGTGCACCGAATGCTGAAAAACTCGGTGCCAGTGGCCGAGTACGTGCTGATGACCGATCCCGTCGCGGCGTGCCTCGACGAGCCGATGCGCGGGCTCTGCAAGCCGCTGATCCACGACTTCGAGGGCATCGGGGAAACGTCGACGCACTACATCGACCTCGCCACGTCGGAGGTGCCGTCGGTGCCATCTGTGCCGCCCGGGCGCAGCTTCTTCGGCCGGGTGGGGAAGACGGCGAGGTTCGAGTTCAGCACGCTGCCGTTCCTCCTGCGCATCAAGAAACCCGCCGAGGGTTTCCGCAACCTGGACCGCGGCGCCGAGGACGTTCCCGCATAGCCGAAATGCTTGTCCGGGAAGGTAACTCGCATCGAACTGATGTGCCGCGGGTTTTCGTCGAGATCGACGCTGGCGCGAAGAAGTGGGCTCCACGCTAGCGTCGATCTCGGTGTCCGAAACACCCGCTTGGCGCCTAGCGTCGGGCGTTGACGAGTGCCCGACCCATTCGCAATATCGCCTCGCCCAGAATGGCTTTCGAGGTGGCGAAGTTCAACCGCGCGTGACCGGCTCCACCGGTTCCGAAGACGTGGCCGGAGCTGAGCGCGACGCGGGCGTGGTCGCGGAACCAGCGGGCCGGCCCCGCCAGATCGGCTACCACCGCCAGTCCATCGGTGGCCTCTTCGGCCACCGTGTCTTTCAAGCCGAGCCCTGTGCAATCGAGCCAGGCGAGGTAAGTGCCCTGTGGCCGTACGTATTTCACGCCGGGAAGGTGCTCGGCGAGCAGATCGCCGAGCAACGTCCGGTTCGCGTCCAGGCCGTCCAGCAGCATGTCGAGCCAGTCGCCGCCGCTGCGGAACGCTTCGGCGTGCGCGATGACGCCCAGGTGGCTCGGGCCGTGGCTGACCTCCTCCGGCATCCGGCGAAGGTCCGCGGCCGCCTCTGGACCGGCGATGGCCAAGGCCGCCTTCAGCCCGGAGAGGTTCCACGCCTTCGAGGCGGACGTCAGCGCCAAAGCGTCCTCCGCACCCGGGACGGTCAGGTACGGGACGAATCGCGACCCCGACAGGATGATCGGCGCGTGGATCTCGTCCGAGACCACGCGGACACCGAACCGGCGGGCGAGATCGGCGACGCCGCGCAGTTCCTCGAGGGTGGGCACCGACCCCGTCGGGTTGTGCGGATTGCACAACAGGTACGCGACCCTGCCGCCCGAGGCGCTGGCACGCGCGAAGGCTTCCTCCAAGGCGCCCAAGTCAATTCGGCCATCGATACCCAGTGGCGCCTCGACCACCCGGCGGCCGTCGTGCGACACGAATGCGTAGAAGGGGGCGTACACCGGTGGGTTGACGACGACGGCGTCGCCGCGGTCGGTGACCAGGCGCAGCATCTCGACGACACCGAGCATGACGTCGGGAACGATCGCGGTGCGGCCGACCTCGAGGTCGTGCCATTGCCAACGCTTCGAAGCGAATTCAGCGACCGCTTCGGCGAACGCAGTGCCGCAGGGATATCCGGTGTCGCCGATGTCGATGGCCCTGCGGAGGGCGTCGGCGACCGTCGGCGCCAGGTTGACGTCCATCTCGGCGACCCAGAGCGGCAGCACGTCGTCCGCGTGCGCACGCCACTTCATGCTGGTACGGAGCCGCAGTTGCTTCAGCGTGAGTTCCTCGAGTGGGTTAAGCGTCACTCCGGCAGACTAGGTGGCAAACGCGTACTTCGGAATCGTCAACGGCAAGTCCACCGAACTCAACAGCCCGGGTTCCGCGGCAACGACGTACGGAACGGCGTTGACGACGCGCATCGCGGTGGCGACCATCGCGCCCGCTCCCGAGCGTCATGCCCGCGACGCCGGCCTTGCGTGGATCCTTCAGCGTCGCCGCGAGGGTGCAGTCGATGTCGGGGTCGCCCGTGATCATGACGCGGTAGGACAGATCGCCGATCCCGGTCGGCCAGTCGGGGGCAACGTCGTGCGCGAGCCGGGTGACGTGCTCGATGACGATGGCTTCGCGGCCGTCGACCACGCCGGTCGCCCGCATCCGCAGCGCGCCGCACGTCCCGGCCTCGACGGTGCCCATGGCAACCTCCAGCGTCCGGTCGGTCACCGCGCGCTCGAAATGCTCGCGGACTTCCTGGACTTCGACACCGAGCGCGTCGGCGATCAACCGGATCTGCCCCTGCCATTCGCCTGCGATCGCACCGGGATAACTGATCCAGGGCTGATAGTCGAGAGGCCGGCCGAAGCCCAACGCGTCGCTCATGATGTCGGGAACCCCGTAGTCGTCGTACAGGCCGATCTCGAACGAGTGAATCTTCTCGATGAACGACGACTGCGTGGACAACACCAAGGGCAGGTAGTCGGCGGCGAACCCGGGCTCGATCCCCGACGCATACAGCGACGCCTGGCCCTGCTTGGCCGCGGCGACCAGTTGGTCGCGCCACTCCGCGGGCTCGTACCCGTGCGGGTTGACCAATCGGGTGGTGCTCGTCGTGACGACGTTGATCCCGGCCTCGAGCAGCTTGACGTAATCGGGGATGGCCAGCGCGTCGCGTTCCGGGCCGCTGGCGGCGTAGATCACGCAGTCGGGTTTGAGGGCGATCAGCGCGTCCGCGTCGTTGGTGGCGGCGAGGCCGATCGGCTCGCCGTTGGCGAGTTCGCCGGCGTCCTTGCCGACCTTGTCGTCGGAATGCACCCACACACCGACCAGATCCAGATTGGGGCGCCGCTGAATGGCGCGGATCGCGATCGATCCGATGCCACCCGTCGCCCACACCACCACGCGGTGGGCACCGTCTGCCATCTCGTTCCTCCTCAGGTTCGATTGCTCAATAGGCCTCAATAAGCACTGAAAGCTGTCGCGGCAGTTGACCATTCAACAATTGACCGCGCATCGTCATCGGCGGGACGCAGCTCGGACGCGGTCTCGATCATTGGGTCCTTTCGGCTGCGGGTGACGAGCTTTACCCAATGGTTGATCCGCAAGCTACAGCCGGGGATCGAGAGGGTCAAGAGCTGGGAGCCTCCTCGTAGAACAAATTTTAGGTTAGGGTGCTGCTGATGTTCACGCTCAGGTTCGACATGCGAGCCCCCGACTGGGCCGGGCCGGCCGCCGACCTTTACGCCGCGGCGATCGACATGTGCGCGTGGGCGGAGACGCGAGGTGCGGTGCTCGCCGTCCTGTCTGAGCACCACGGCGCCGACGACGGTCATCTGCCCGCGCCGCTGACGTTGGCCTCGGCGATCGCGGCCCGCACGCAGACTTTGGCGATTCTGCTGGCCGCGGTGACAATTCCGCTGTGGGATCCAGTCCGGCTCGCCGAGGAGATGAGCGTCCTGGACCTGATCAGCAGGGGGCGGGTGTCCTACGCGTTCGGCGTCGGACATCGAAGTCAGGAGTACGAGCACTTCGGCATCGACATGGCCACGCGCGGTCGGGTGGCCGACGAGATCCTGGCCGTGCTGGGCCCGCTCGTGCGTGGCGAGCCCGTCCAATACCGGGGGCGCACGGTCCGCGTCACGCCGCCTTGCGGGTCGCCCGCGGGCCCGATGGTGCTGATTGCCGGCGGCAGCAAGGCCGCCGCCCGACGCGCCGGCGCCTTCGGCCTCGGGTTCGTCTCCCAGACCGACCTGCCGGGTCTGAAGGAGTTCTACGAAGAACAGTGCCGCACGCACGGACATGAACCCGGACTGATCCAGTTCCCCGTCCCAGGTGCTCCCACAGCGGTTTTCGTCGCCGATGACGAGCAGGCCACCGACGAGGCCTGGGACGTCCTGGGCCCGTATCTCTTGCACGACGCGGTGACGGCGGCGTCGTACCGGGTTCATGACGATTCGGTGGCCAGCATCACCCGCGCCGACAGCGTGGCCGCGCTTCGCGCGGAGAGCGGCCCGTACCGCATCTTCACGTCCGAGGAGGCGACCGAGTACGTCCGCGGCGGGCGACCCCTTCCGCTGCACCCGCTGTGTGGCGGCGTGCCACCCGACGTGGCGTGGCCATACCTCGAACGCGCCGCGGCCGCCGCCGCCCGGGCCCACGAGTAAGGAGAGGCTTGTGACACGAGTCGTCGTATGGTCCACCGGGGGAGTGGGGGCGATCGCGATCGATGCCATCAGCCGCCGACCGGATCTGGAACTCGTTGGCGTGTGGGTGCATTCGCCCGAGAAGGTCGGCAGGGACGCCGGCGAGCTGGCCGGCATCGAGCCGCTGGGCGTGACGGCCACCGACGATGCCGATGCGCTGATCGCCCTGGCGCCCGACGCCGTGGTGTACGCCGCGAGCGGTCCGGAACGCGACGGCGCCGCCGTGCCGGACTACCTGCGGCTCCTGGAGGCGGGCGTCAACGTCGTGTCGACGTCGTCGACGAGTCTGGTGTATCCGCCGTCGTATTTCGCCCCGGACTGGCGCGACCAGCTGGAGGCGGCCGCCAAGTCCGGCGGCGCGTCGTTCTACGTTTCGGGCATCTTTCCCGGCTTCGCCTCCGATCAGCTGGCCCTGCTCATGACGACGCAGTCGAAGAACATCCGCACCATCACGGCCAGCGAGGTCGCGCTCAACGACCATTACCCGGTGGCCGACGTGATGATGGACGGAATGGGCTTCGGCCGTCCGCTGGATTTCGAACCCATGCTCAAGACGCCCGGCTTCATCGAAATGGCGTGGAAGGCGCCGATACACCTGATAGCCAGCGGACTCGGGGTTGAGGTCGAGCGCGTAAACGGCTCCCTGGACCGGGAGCTCACCGATCGGGACATCGAGGTGGCGTTCGGAACCATCAAGGCCGGTACCTGCGGTGCGGTGCGGACCCGGGCCGCCGGCGTGGTCAACGGCCGCGAGGCCATCGTGATCGAGCACGTCATCCGGATGGCGCGCCACGTCGCACCCGACTGGCCGACATCGGAGTGCGACGCGACCTATCGGGTCGACATCGAAGGCGATCCCGATATCCACTGCGTGATGACGCTGGGGGAGGCCGAGGGCCACGGCGCGGGGCATGCCGCCATGGCTTCGACGGCCATGCGGGTGGTCAACGCGATCCCCTACGTCGTCGGCGCGCCGGCCGGCCTGCTCAGCTCGCTGGACATTCCGACGACGTTGCCGCGGCACGTATTTGACTAAACATTGACGCGAATCTCGGACCGGACGTAGCGTACGTGGACAAATATTAGGTTGTCTAGGAGCTGGGTGTGTTCACGCTGCGCTTCGATATGCGTGCCCCGTCATGGGGTGCGCCGCCGGTCGCGCTGTATGGCGCCGTGCCCGAGATGTGCGCGTGGGCCGAGGATCATGGCGGTCTCGCCGCGGTGTTCTGTGAGCACCACGGGTCCGAGGACGGCTACCTGCCGTCGCCTTTTCTGCTGGCGTCGGCAGTTGCCGCGCGAACGCGGCGCCTGGCGCTGAGCCTGATCCTGATTCTTCCGTTCTATGAAGCCGTGCGCCTCGCCGAGGACATGGCAGTCCTCGACATCATCAGCGGTGGGCGGGCGTCGTACATCCTGGCCCTGGGGTATCGGCCCGAGGAGTTCGAGCATTTCGGGCTGACGCTGAAAGACCGCGGCCGCCTCGCCGACGAGAAGCTCGCGCTGCTGCGCCGGCTGCTCTCCGGTGAAACGGTCAGTCAAGACGGACGACGGATCACGGTGACGCCGCGCCCGCAGACCGCCGGTGGCCCGGGATTGATGTGGGGCGGTGGAACCGTGGCGGCGGCCCGTCGGGCGGGCAGATACGGCCTCGGCCTGTTGGCCAACGCGAACGTTGCCGGTATGCAAGAGGCCTACGAAGCAGCCTGCCGCGAGCACGGCCACCAGGCGGGGCCGACACTGCTTCCAGACCGTAACCACCCGTCCGTTGTCTTCGTCGCCGATGACGTCGAGCAGGCCTGGTCGGAGCTTGGCGAGTATCTTCTGCACGACGTGCAAACCTATGCCGCGTGGAATCCCGGCAACGAGACCTCTGCGGGTTTCTCGCACGTGACCACCGTCGCCGAGTTGCGCGACGCGTCGGCGTCGCACGTGATTATCTCTGTCCCGGAAGCGATTTCGCGGGTCCGCGGCGGCCAGATACTCAACCTGTCGCCGCTGTGCGGTGGGCTGCCGCCGGAGGTCGCATGGCCCTATCTCAAGCGCGTGGGCGACGTCGTGTTGCCCGAGGCTCTGTCCGAGAGAAAGACACCGCTATGACCGGAGCAAGCACGGCCGAGGTTTATTACGACCCGTTCGATTTCGAAATCGACGACGATCCGTACCCGATCTGGAAGAGGCTGCGCGACGACGCCCCGCTGTATTACAACGACAAATACAACTTCTACGTGCTGAGCCGCTACGAGGACGTCTCCCGCGAGCTCATGAACTTCGACACGTATCGGTCGGGTCGCGGTACCACGATGGACATCATCATGAGCGGTATCGAGCTTCCGCCCGGCGTCATCCTTTTCGAGGACCCGCCGATTCATGATGTGCATCGCCACGTCCTCTCAAAGGTTTTCACGCCGCGGCGGATGGAGGCGATCGAACCGCTCACCCGTGCGTTCTGTGTGCGTGCGCTTGACCCGTTGGTGGGCTCGGGGAGGTTCGACTTCGTCGAGAACCTGGGTGCGATGGTGCCGATGCGTACGATCGGCTACCTGCTGGGCATCCCCGAAGACGACCAGGCAGCCATCCGCGACAAGGGTGGCAGTCAACTCACCCTGAAGGAGGGCACGTTCAGGGCGGTGCCGCAAGACTTTTTGGAGCACAGCCATGAGATGTTCGCGAACTACGTCGATTGGCGCGTGGACCATCCCTCCGATGACCTGATGACGCAGTTGCTCAACGCCGAGGTCGAGGACGACGCGGGGACGCGGCGGCTGACCCGGTCCGAGGTGTTGCTCTACACCAGCATGATCGCCGGTGCCGGTAACGAGACGACGACGCGCCTGATCGGGTTCATCGGCCAGCTGCTGGCCGAACACCCCGATCAACGTCGCCAGATCGTGGCCGACCCGTCGCTGATTCCCATGGCCATCGAGGAGGTCCTGCGCTACGAAGCGCCCTCGCCGGTGCAGGCGCGCTACGTCGCCCGCGATGTCGAATGCCATGGCGCGACAATTCCCGAGGGCTCGATCATGTTGCTGATCAACGGATCCGCCAACCGCGACGAGCGCCGGTATCCCGATGGCGAGAAGTTCGACATCCATCGCGGCGCCACCCATCTCAGCTTCGGCCACGGGCTGCACTTCTGCCTCGGATCGGCCCTGGCGCGCATGCAGGCGCGGGTCGCGCTCGAGGAAGTCATCAAGCGCTGGCCCGATTGGGAAGTCGACTACGCCAACGCGCGCAAGGCCCACACGTCCAGCGTGCGGGGATGGGCGAAGCTGCCCGTCTTCACCGGCTAGGTTGCGCAACGGTCGGCCGCCAGCGTCGAGTTGTTGGGTGAAACCCGCGCATTTTCGCTCAACAACTCGACGTTCGACGCCGGAGGGGCTACTCCACGCCGAAGCGGTCGACGAGGTGGGAGTTGACGCCGTCGGCGTCGAGCCGACGTGCCACCAGATACCCCGTTCCCATCCAGGCCCGACGGGTCCAGTTACCGAACGACACCCGTGTTCCGGGAGCGCCGGACGCCGCCGGCATCATCTTGACCCGCTCGAGCGCCTCCTTCACGCCCCGCGGGCTCAGCGGGTGGGCGTCGGCCAGCGCCCGTAGCAAGGTGCACGCGACGTCTCTATTGACCACCGGCACACACCATTCCGGTCGCCGGCCGTAGGTCTGGTTGTACTCGTCCAGGAATTTCTGGCCGACCAGGTTGCCTTCGTCGTACTGATCGACCCCGGTCCAGCCCATGAAGGCGTTCCACATGATGGGGTTGAGCCAGGCGTTCTGGAAGGCCGTCCCGCAGAACCGCGGCGGATCCCACCCCAACGCCTCCAGCGCCGGATTCACGAACACCACCCCGAAGCCGAACCCGCAGTGCACGATGGCCTGTGCCTTGGCTTCGTGCAGCGCGGTGACGGCAGCCGTCACGTCGGCGGCGGTCTGCGCGATGGACGCCTCGGCCACGATGCGAATGCCCTTGCGCTTACAGGCATCCCGGAAGTTGTTGAGATACGTTTCGCCGACCAGGGACTGCTCCTCGAGCACACCGACCTCGGTGTGTCCGCCCTTGGCCAGCAGGTCGGACCAGAAGATCGGCTCGTCGGTGTGCGAGCCCATCGGAAACGCGAAGAACCATTCGCCGAGCGCAACGTCCGATCCCGTCACGCTGATGCAGGGGACCTTGAAACGCTCCTCGATCGCTTCCCGGGTCGGGATCGCGTTGTCGCCGATGTTCGGACCGAAGACGGCCAGGCACCCTTCGTCACAGAGTTGCCCATAGGCGTCGATGACCGCTTTGACCGATCCCTTGGGCAGCCCCTCCACCTCGCGGTAGATGATCTCGATCGGCCGGTCGATCAGCCCTTGCTCGACGCCCTTTTTGAAGACGAGATCGAAAGGTTGTGTCAGGTCTTCGAAATACGTCTTGGGAAAGCCCTCGGGCAGCAGAAAGTCCATCAGGTAGCCAATTTTGACGGGCTCGGCGGCGCTCTCGTAACTCACTGGATCTCCTGCTGGCTTACTTGGGTTGGTTCGGTACGCCTGGGTACAGCTGTTCCGTCGGCCCCGCGGTCACCCAACCCCCCAGCTTCGTAGCGAGATGGGGCGCGAAAACCGAGCCGTAGAGCAGGTTTCCGATGACGATGACGGCGACGATGGACAGCACCGACGATTGCAGGCGACTTGACGACCTCTTGTCGGCCCACATCTCGATCACATTTCGTCCTTCTGAGTCGGTCCGTCCGAGGAGGTAGGTGAAAACCATCATCTGGATGCCCATGGCGAGGGAGTCGTAGAGCGGGTACTGGTGCTTGGTCCCCTCGAAGATCGCGAGGCCGGGAATCACGTAGCCGTAGTAGAAGTTGCCGAGCTGGGCCCCCGTGAAGGCGTTGAAAAAGAAAGCCCAGCAGAATCCGACGGCGAGGCCGACCACGAGGAGGATGATTGGCCTGCGCCAGTGGAACTTTGAGCTCAGCCAACGTCCGAGGGCGGCCCCGGTCAGGGCGGGAATCACGAAGTAGGAGACGTAGCCGATGGGCACCGACGAAGGCAACCCGCCCCACGTAACGTTCAACGGCCACCAGGACGGCATGCGGGGCAGCGCGGGCGGAAATTGGGCATACATCGCCCAGTCGTACGGAGACTCGATCCAAGAGAACGAGATCGCCGAGATGCTCAGAAGAAGCAGTGGGTGGATGCGTCGGCGGCGGTAGCTCAGATAGATCCCAATGACGATGAACGCGATGCTACTGACGTAGGCAAAGTACATGGCCCCTGCCATCTGGGGCGTCATTTCGGTGTTCACTGGCGGCCCTCTTCACTCGGCGCGCGGCGCGCCTCGGGATCGAAGCGGAGTACCAGCCCGAATATCAGGACGATCAGGCCGAACAGCGTGCCAAGCATGATGACAGCGCCCATGGTGTCACCCTTTCGATGATGCGCTTCTTTAAGATAGCGGATACTATCCTATGTAGATAGTGGATGCTATCCCCAAGACAGTCGACCGCGAAACCCGTTTCGAGGAGTGGACACCGGTGCCCCAGCGAGCAACGAAGCAGCCGATTCCGGTACAAGCGCCGGCTACGGTGGCGCGTCGGCCCCGTGGGGAGCCGCGCAGGCTGCTGCTCGACGCCGCCCGGGCCCTCTTCGCCCGCCAGGACTACCGCAGCACCACGACGCGTGAAATCGCCCAGGCCGCCGGCGTCACCGAACACCTGCTGTTCCGCAACTTCGGCTCGAAGGCCGCGCTGTTTCGCGAGGCCCTGGTCCTGCCCTTCACCAGCTTCGTCGACGAATTCGGCCGGACGTGGCAGTCGGTCGTCCCCGACGAGACCGACGAGGAGGAGCTGGCCGGGCATTTCGTCGGGCAGCTCTACGACGTGTTCGTCGAACACCAGGGTCTGCTCTTGACCCTGATGGCATCGGAGGCTCTCAGCGAGGAGGAACAGGCCGACGCCGGCATTGCCGACATCAGGCGGGCACTCACGGTGCTCAGCCGGATCAGCGCCGAGGGCATGCATTTGCGAGGGATGCGGTCGGATCATCCGGACATGCCGGCCCATTCGACGGTGGCGATGATCGCCGGCATGGCCGCATTGCGATCGACCTACTTCGGAACCAGGCAGCCGTCGAGGGAGGTGATCGTTGAGGAACTCGTCCAGGCGATCCTGCATGGCTTCCTGCACCGGTAGAACTGGGCAGTCAAATATTTGGTCCGCAATCCACCGCCGTTTAGTCCAAGGGACGTGATCATGACAGGCAGCAGTGCGATCGAGTTGTACTACGACCCGTACGACGCCGAAATCGACGACAACCCATATCCGGCGTGGAAACGCATGCGCGAAGAAGCGCCGCTGTACTACAACGAGAAGTACAACTTCTACGCGCTGAGTCGGTACGAGGACGTAGCACGCGAACTGCCGAACTGGGAGACCTACCGATCCGGTCGCGGCACCACCGCCGACATCTTGTTCAACAACGTGCCGGTGCCACCCGGCATTCTTCTGTTCGAGGATCCGCCGCTGCACGATCTGCACCGCCGCCTGCTGTCCCGCGTCTTCACGCCTCGGCGCATGTTGGCCGTGGAATCTATGGTGCGTGGATTCTGCGCCCGGGCACTGGACCCGTTGATCGGTGCCGGCGGCTTCGATTTCATCGCGGATCTCGGGGCGATGATGCCGATGCGGACCATCGGTTATCTCTTGGGCATCCCCGAAGCGGATCAAGCGAACATCCGAGATCGCAACGGGGCCTTCATCGAAATGGCCGAGGGGCGCAAGCCCGGTGAGGTCAACCCGAAGCTCTTCGAGGACACGATTGTCATGTTCGCCGAGTACATCGAGTGGCGGGCCAATCATCCGTCCGATGACCTGATGACCGATCTTCTACAGGCCGAGATCGAGGAACCGGACGGCACGCGTCGGCCCCTGTCACGGACCGAGGTGCTGGCCTACACCGCCATGATCGCCGGCGCCGGAAACGAGACCACCGCCCGGCTGATCGGTTTCATGGGACAACTGCTGTCGGATCACCCGGATCAACGCCGCGAACTCGTCGCCGACCCATCGCTGATCCCGGGCGCGGTCGAGGAAACGCTGCGCTACGAACCGCCGTCGCCGGTGCAGGCCCGCTACGTCGCCCACGACGCCGAGCACTACGGCCGCGTCGTGCCGGAAGGTTCGTTCATGTTGCTGCTCAACGGTTCCGCCAACCGAGACGAACGTCGATTCCCCGATCCGGATCGCTTCGACATCCACCGTCAGGGCGGCCACCTCAGCTTCGGGCAGGGCCTGCACTTCTGCCTCGGCTCGGCGCTGGCCCGGATGGAAGCTCGGGTGGCCTTCGAAGAGGTCCTCAAACGCTGGCCCGAGTGGGAAGTCGACTACGCCAACGCCGAACGCGCGCACACCGCAAGCGTGCGCGGGTGGGCGCGCCTGCCCGTCTTCACTGCCGGGTAGCCTTCGAGGCGGCTATGAGGCGCTTTCGTCCACCAGCACGGCGCCGTCGGGCTGATTGCCGAGCGTCTGGAGCGCGATGTCGTCACCCCCGGCCGTGAGGCGAACGATCTGGGCCAGTTGCCCGGGGGCGTCGCACTGCAGGTAGTGATCGGCACCGGGCACCACCCAGTAGCGGTTACGGCCCGGCTTGTTCTTCAGATAGGTCTGCCAGACGTAGTTGGGGACGCGCAAGGGTGAGACGTTGTCGTGTAGGCCCCACACCACCGTGATGTTGACGTGGCTCTTGGAAAGCGCTTCCAGCCAACCGGTTTCATCCGCAGCACGCTCGTTGAGGTATTGAATCGTGTCCGGCAGCACGCGGATTCCGTCGTTGTGGGCGAAACACTTCGCCAGCGCCGCGATCTCCGGGTCTTCCGGGCTCCGCCGTGGCATGAAGGTGCTGAACCCCAAGCCCGCCGCCAGCATCTCCGGCGTCGTCGCCGCCGCGGTGTCTCGCCCGGTCGCGGGGTCAAGCAGGGCGGTCTGGAACACGGTGAGGTTCGACAGCGGGAGATAGATGTTGGCATTCGTCAGGATGAGGTCGACGGGTACGACGGGCGGGTCCTGGGTCGCCAACATCTCCAGCGCGATCATGCCGACACTGCTGCCGCGATCGTGGGTGAGCATGCGGAAGTCGGTCAGTTCCCACACCTCCGTGATCGCGTAGACGAGCAGACGCGCGTCGTCGTACAGCGAATACACGTGCGGCGCGGGCGGCTTCTCGGATAATCCGTAGCCCGGAAAGTCCAGCAGGAAGATGTCGAACTCGGAGCTCAGTTCGCCGGCCAGGGCGAAATAGTCGATGCTCGACGTCGGGAAGCCGTGCACCAGCACCAGTGCGGGCGCCCCGGGTGTGCCGCACCGGCGGCTGAACACGCCGACTTCTTGTCCGTCGTTGGCGGCGGTGGTCGACCGCCAGCGAAGTTCGGTCCCGCCGTTTTGCCACTCCGCGAAGATGTCCAAGCTGCCAGCATCGCAGAGGTCGTCGCGGTTCGACAACCACGCGCCGTTAGGGGCGCGGTCAGGGGAACGTCACGACGACCTTGTCCGCGGCACCGGGCGTGCTGGCCAGTTCGAGTGCTTCACCGAGCTTGTCGAAAGGGATGGTGTGGCTGACGATCAGCGCGTATTTCTCCCAGTTCGCGGCGAGATCGTTGGTCACCTGGAAGATCTCATCGGGGTACCCCATACACCCGACGATGTTGATTTCGTTGCTCATCACGTTGACGAACTCGACGGGCACCGGCTCTTTATGGACGCCGACGATTCCCACGGTAGCGCCCTTTTTGGCGGCGGCCAGCGCGGTGTTTACGACGGCGGGCGCACCCGCGGCGTCGAGGTAAATGTCGGTGCCGGCTTTGCCGCGCAACCCGGGAACCCCAGCCTCGCCCTCGCCGTGCAGTTCGACGAGGCGACCGACGACGTCCTCGTCGGCTGAGTTGATGACCGCGTCGGCGCCGATCTGCAGTGCCTTGTCCAGACGGGCGGGAATCAGGTCCGCGACCACGACATGGCTCACGCCAAGGGATTTGAAGGCCAGCGTTGCGCCCAGTCCGATCGGGCCGGCGCCGAAGACGACGACCTTGTCCGACGGTTTGGGTTTGCAACGGTTGGCGCCGTGGCGGGCGACGGCCATCGGCTCGTTGAGCGCGGCGACTTCCCACGGGATGTGGTTGGGGATGACTTCCAAACTGGTTCCGCGGACGGCGTTCTCGATCAACAAGTAGTCGGCGAGGGCCCCGGCGGCTCCGCCGTTGCCGATGATGCCGCTGGGGGCGGCCATGGGGTTGATGACGACATGATCCCCAACAGCGATGCCGGACACGTCACCGCCGACCTCGACGACTTCCCCGGCCGGCTCGTGTCCCAGCGGTGTGTGCCCTTGGCGAGGAGGAATACCGCCGATCGTGATGTAGAACGCGTCGGAACCGCAGATGCCGCAGGCGCGCATCCGCACGAGTACGTCGCGGGGGCCGATCTGAGGGCGGTCCGCGTCGACAACCTCGGCCTTACCTGGGCCGGTGACCATTGACATTCTCATGGCGTGCCCTCCAGTTCGATGTCGAAGGTGTCAAGGTACTCGGCGAATATCGGTTCGAGTTGTTCAACCGTCAGACCATATTCGTTGAGGCTGTAGGCGTTGGGCGCGAACAGGTTCTGCGGATGCCCGGCGAGCCACTTCTGCATGCGCGCTTCGGTTTCGGCGGTGAGCGGGTCACCGGCCCAGTCGTAGATGCGGCGCATGACGTCCATCGGATCGCGCATCATCTCGTGGTAGTACATATGGAAGAACCGCTCGTCGCCGATGCGATCCCTCGCCCGCAGCGGCCGTTCGACGTGGTAACGCATCTGCGCCATTGCGTTGCGCCCCATGGCATTCAGGTCGATCGCGTCGGGGCGCATCACCATCCCCTTGGGCAGCCTCCACAGGTTGCACAGCGACCCCGTCGCCTTGAAGGGGTCACGATGGGCCCAAATGAGCCGGGCGTCGGGAAGCACCTTCAGCAAGGCCTCGATGTGCACCGAATGCGACGGCATCTTCAGGCTCCAGGTGCCCGGTGCGGTGGACTGCAACACCTGCAGGTAGCGCTTCTGGTACTCGTAGGTGGTGGTCATGTCCGTTTCAAGGATCAGCCATTCGGCGTAGCGCGAGGTCGACAGGAACGAGTCCCAGGAAAGGCCCTTGAAGTCCTGATTGTGGATGAACATGTCCTCGGTCGGGCCGTCGGCGTCTTCCCAGTGCGGCAGCGGCATTTTCGCCTGCTTGACCATCTCCAGGATCTTTCGCTGTTCCTCCAACAGGGCCAGGCATCGCGGATCGGTGCGCAGCGTCTCGGTGCTGGCCGGCGGTATCGGGTGCACGCACTGCCAGTGGATGAGCGATCGACGTGCCGGATCTTGGTCGAGCAGGTAACTGATGACCGTCGTGCCGGTGCGCGGCATGCCGAGCACAATCAGCGGCCGCTCGACGGGCGCGTCAAGGACTTCGGGGTGTGACTGGATGTGGTCGTGGATCTGCAGGCGGCGCCCCAACGCGTCGGTGGCGTCATTGAGAATTCGTTCACGGCCGAACGGAGTGAACGCGGGTGAGCTGTTGAGGTCGTCGAGGATGATCGCCAATCCCTCACGCCAGGAGTCGGAATCGACCTCGGTGAGGCCGGTGCGTTGCGCGGCCAGCTTGAGGACGTCGTCCGGGGTCGAGATGTTGTCGTATTCGCCCATGGCTCAAACCGTCAGGTATCCGCCGTCGACGGCGATGGTGCTGCCGGTGATGTACGACGCGGCATCGGTACACAGAAACAGCGCCGCACCCGAGCAGTCCTGCGGTGTTCCGGGCCTGCCCAGCGGTGTGTGAAAGCCGATCTCGACGTCCATAACCTCGGGGATGCTCATGGCCGGATGCGTCATTCGGGTGTCGATAAGCCCGGGGGCGATGGCGTTGACACGGATTCCGTCGTTGGCCCACCGGCGGGAGAGGTTCATCGTCAATGCGATCAGTCCCATCTTGGATGCGGCGTACCCGGGGACGAAGATCGCCGAACGGAATGCGGACATCGAAACAACGTTGACGACGCTCGCGCCGCCGGGGGCGTCGCTCGACTTGAGGCGGTCATAGCAGCGCATGGTCAGCCGCATGGGGCCGAACATGTTCTGTGCCACCGACGCGATGTAGCCATCCGGGTCGTATTCGTCGCCCGCGGGGTAGGGGCCGCCCGCGTTGTTGACCAAGATGTCCAGTTCGCCCAGCGAGTCCACCAGGGCGTCAACGGAATCGGGATCTTGGATGCGGCACTGGCGGTAGGAGAAGCCGCCCAGGTCCGTTTCGGGGTAGTCCGCCGCCGACCCTCGGGTCCCGGTCACCGTGACGGCCGCGCCGGCCTTGGCGAAATCGGTGGCAATCCCATGGCCGATGCCGCTGGTGCCGCCCGTCACCAGGACGTTGCTGCCGGTGAAGTCGAAGCTGACGGTGTTCATGGAGCCGTCCTCAATTCGTTGATCGATTTGGTGAGCCAGGCCTTCTCCCAGAAGTTTTCGGTGTCGGCCAGCAGCGCTTCGTGAGCGTCGGCGGCCACCGCACGCGCCGCCGCATGTGCCGGAACGGCGGTGAGAACCAGATCGGTCAGGTGCAGCGCCTGCACCGGCCGCCCGCTTGCGACATGGGCCCGGGCCGCCTCGACGAGCGCGTCGGCACCGGAGGCCTGAACCACGTCTGCGGCCACCGACGCCGGCGCCACACCGTAGAGCTCGGTGGTGGAGCGGTGCTGGAACCAACCGGCGTACGTCTCCCAGATGGCACGCACGTTCCAGGAGGTCTTGCCGTAACCCTCGCCGATATCGAGATGCTCGGGGACCCTGACCTTGCGCATGGCGGTGTAGACGTCAACACCAGAGGCGCCGGAATTCATCAGTTCGACGGTGCGGTCGTGCACGGCTTGCATGGCGTCGCGCATCGCGGTGACTTCCTCGGCGATGCGATCGGCGCCGTCGATCGGAGCGAAGTGGCCGGTGATCAGTCGCTCGGGCCCGTATGCCAGGACCGTGTTCAACGACTCGATGTAGAGAATCGGATCGCGATACCGGTCGCCGCGGATCGTCATCAGATTGGGCACGTGGCCGAACAGCGGCCCGAAAAGGTTGCCGCTGAACAAGATCCGCTCTTCGGGGAGCCACACCACGATCGAGTCGGTGGTCTCGCCGCCCGGCGTCCACGCCAGCTCGAAGGTGCGCCCGCCAACCGTTATCGCGTGGCGGCGGTCGAACGTCGTGGTCGGCTCCGGGAAAGAGAAATCGATCGTGGCCGGATCGATGGTCTTGAAATGCTCGAGCACCGCGTCGGAGAACTTCTGGAAGGCAAACGACGTCTTGGGCACGCGGTAGCCCATGAGACGCTCGTTGTCGTCGCGCCAGTATCGGTAGTTGCGGTGCATGACGACGCTTGTGCCGGAGTCGCGCAGCGAGCTCACTCCGCCCCAGTGATCGGCGTGTCCCTGGGTGATGAGGATGGCCCGCGTGGGGCCCGCGACGTCGGCAAAAGCCTTGCGGTGCAACGGACCTTCGAATACCAGCCCGGTATTGACAATGACTCGCCCGTCGTCGGTGGCTACCGCGTAGGAGTTGGAGACGCCGGGCGACATCCAGATCTGGTTGCCCAGGGGTATCGCGGGAGTGTCGGTCGCCGCCGCGAGATCGGCGGCTCCGGGACGCTCCCGATGGATCCCAGCCATGAAGTCCCTTCTTGTCACGGATTCGACCGACACTTTTCTCTAGGACTGTAGAGGTGATCCTCTATAGTTCTAGAGGTAAAGTCAATATCCCGACGAAGGATCGTCAGAAGAGGGTTGTCCATGGGACTGCGCGGACTGGCCGAAAGGGTAGCGGTCGTGGTCGGCGGTGCCACCGGCATCGGCGCGGCAACGGCGGCACGGCTCGGCGGGGAAGGCTGCCAAGTGGTCATCGGCGACATCGCCGCCGACGACGCACGGCAGACGGCTGAGCGCATAGTCGCGGCGGGCGGGACGGCGGCTCACGTCGCCTTCGACCTGTCGGATCCCGAGTCGGTCGCCGGCCTGATCCAGACCGCCGCCACTACCTACGGCGGGGTCGACCTTCTGTTCAACGTCGGTGCGGACATGGGCACGATCCGTTCGGATACGGATGTGGTCGATATCGATTTCGACGTATGGGATCGCGTGATGGCGGTAAACCTCCGCGGATACGTGGCCGCCATGAAATACGCCATCCCGAGGATGGTCACTAGCGGCGGTGGAGCGATCGTCAACATGTCCTCGGCGGCCGCATTCCAGGGCGAGCCCGCACGGCCGGCCTATGCCACCGCGAAAGCCGGAATAGGCGCGCTCACCCGGCATGTTGCGTCGCGGTGGGGTAAGGACGGTATCCGCTGTAACGCGGTCGCGCCGGGGTTCACCGCGACCGAGGCCATTCGCTCCGTTCCGCAATGGCCGGATCTGCAAGCCGCCGCACTGAAACGCATTCGTGGAACCCGCGTGGGCGATCCCGACGACATCGCGTCGCTGGTTGCCTTTCTCCTGTCAGAGGAAGGCGCCTGGATCAACGGCCAGGTCATCAGCATCGACGGCGGCACGGTTCTGCGCTGACTCATGGCCATCACCGCACCACGGAAACGCGACGGCGACGAACGCCGCCGGGCACTGTGCGATGCGGCGATTCACGTGCTGGCCGAGCACGGATCCCGCGGGCTGACCCATGGGCAGGTCGACCGCTACGCGGCGGTCCCCGACGGCACGACGTCGTACTACTACCGGACCCGGGCGGCACTCCTGCGGGGTGTTGGCAAGCGTGTCGCCGAAATCGATGTCGCCAACCTGCAATCGGTGATCGACCGCCCGCTCGACCCGGACTCGCCGTTCGCGCACCTGGCTGAGCTCACCATGATGCAGGCCGACGGACCCGGCCTCATGTTGAACCGGGCGCGCCATGAGCTGCTGTTGGGGGCGGCCCGTGATCCCGATCTGGCTGAGACATCGCAAGCCTTCGTCGCTCGGATCACCGCCTTGGCGCATGACGCGATAGCCCACCTTCAGCCGGACACGCACGACCGTGCCCTACTCGACGCGCAGATGACCGCCGTCACCACCTTCATCGCGGGCGTGTTCGCCCGGCTCGTGGCCGGCGACCGCACGATCAACGACGCCGCGCAATTGGCCCGCCTGCTGCAGGCGGTCGTCACCGCCGTATCGGTGGAGGGGGCCGCAGCCGATTCCTAAGGTCCTAGGCGGGTGTGCGGCGAATGATCCAGTCGCACAACGCAATTACACGCCGAGCGTTGTGCGGCCACCGTCGCGGCGAGAACCGGACCATGGCGGTTCCCTTCCGGTTCAAGGTCCCCAGCGGGCACGGAAAGTTCGGAGTGTGCCAATTTGCCAGCCTCGCAGCGACAACGCAGCGATGCAGGCGGGGATGATGATGCCCCGATATTTGTCGCTGTTAGGCGGGCAAAACGCCACGCGTCCAACTTTCGGTGACGCGAGTGACAGACGGGGGCTCGGTGATGCGGACGGACAATCCGTGGATGCGCGGCGGACCGGGCGACTCACGGGCAGGTCACGTGAATCCCGAACGTCACCTGGTGGACGTCGCCTTGATTTGGCGACACCCCCTGGCCCGTCCCGGTCACGGTGTAGCTCTTGCCGTCCTTCGTTGCCTGGACTTGGGTTGCGGACTGGGGTGCCTGATAGGGCAGCTGATACTGACCGGATCCCGCCTTGAGCGAAATGGCAAAGCCGTCGACACTGGGCGGTTTTTCGTCGGACAGCGCCAGTGACACCGATGCCGAATCGTCGTGAACGCTGATTCGGGTGGTCAGGTCGCCGTACTCCGCGGGCGTTGCACTCGGTTGCGCCGCCGAGCTATTGCACTCGACCTTCGCGGTCAGCGTGTGTTTGTTGCCGCCCATCATGACGGTCGTGCTCGAAGGAGCCGCACTCGAACTCGGGGTAGAAGGTGGCTGACCACCCTTGTTGGAACAGGCCGGCAGACTGGCCCCCAGCACGACCACGCCGAACCCGGCGGCAGCGAGAACGAGGCGCCGCCGCGGCGTGCGCACGGGATTGGTCATCTCACTTCCTTCGGCTTGGTCGTCACGAGGACTATAAGACCCGCTCGTTTCGGGAAGTTCTCGCCTCTCTTTCGACCCGTCGAACTGCAGCCCCGCCGGTTCACCGCCAGGCCTCCCAACTGACCATGGTCCGCAACGGTCCCGCGAAAATGGGCCGCACGGCGGTTGACCGCCACCGCTCTTCGATGAGGGGAGCCAGGGCATCGGCGGTGGTCAGCGGGTCGTCGTCGAGGTAAACGACCGTGACGTACTGGTGGTCGGTTCGCCACCCCGGGGGTAGGTGGCTCCATCCGGTGCTCGAACCGAAAGTCCACGCCCCGGCCGTGCCGGGCGTGGCGAGCAGCGCCGGATAGTGCTCGGCGTGCAGCCATTGCAGCCACTCGTCCGGGCGGCCGCCGGTGGGTTCCTCGACGAGCAGGACGATGCCGCGGTGCGGCCGGAACGGCACCACCTCGGCGGAGACGAGCGCGCGGGGAGAGGACTGCCACTGCAGCAGCCGAAGGCCGGCCACTTGCAGCGACGGTCGCGCGACGGGAAAGCGGCCGTTCTCCCGCAGCGAGCGGCCGAGTGCCACGAAGTCGTCGAAGGTTTCTTCAACGGGATCGCCGATCAGGTAGTGCACTGCGTTGCCGACCTGTCCCAGCGGCCCGTCGGCGGCAAACCGGTGGTCGGGGTAGTCGCCGTCGGCGATCCAGCGCAACCCGTGGATTATGCCCGGCAATTGGTATTGCTCGGGCATGTGATCCAGCAGGTGCCAACGCAGGTAGCTGGCGTCGTCGCCAGGTGGGGCGGGAGCGGTCAGGCTGAAAAAGCCTGCCTTGACCCGCATCACGTGCCCGGTCCGATCACGAAGCAGCGGCCATTGCTCGTGGTGAGCAGCACCTCTTGCACGGCCGACTTGTCGATGGTCGGAAATTCGAAGCGGTGTACTTGCTGGCCCGCGTCGATGCCGGCGTCCTGCGACTCGCTGGTGCCGTCCTTCTTGCGAACCACAGCGGTGACTTTGTCGGGCTTCGAAAGGTTCTGTGGCTCATGGAAGTACCACACTTCTATCCCGGCTCCTGAGGCTTGCAAGCCGTCGGCGTAGTAACACCCCGGATTGCCCTCGGCGTCCGGCGGCGGTGGTGGACATATCGATAGCCCGATGCATTGCGGGGTGCTGGTAGCCGTGGCCGGCGAAGCCTGCGGAACGGTCGTGCTGGTGGTCGGCGGTGGTTTGGTCGTGCTGGGAGCGGTTGCCTTGGGTGGCGACGGCTGCTGCGAAGCGCATGCCGCAACACTTAAGAAACCCATCACCAGGATGGTCAGCAATCGGATCGCCTTCGACATGGGAGCCCTTTCTGACAAGACGCTAAGACGTAAGGTCGGCCAGCGCATGCAGGTTCTCCAGGTAATGCTGCAGCGAGGTGTGCGTGAAGATGGCGCTGACGATGGTGGCGCCGTGCGCGGTGATCTGGGCGAGCGTGTCCCGCGTGCGCTCCGGCTCGCTGATCGGGTCGAGCGGCGCCGGGGGCGGCAGAACGACCTCGAATCCGGGCTGAAGTTCGAAGCGGCTCAACCAGTCTCGGGTCTGCCGTAGGCTCACGTTGAAGGGAGCCCAGCCGTCGGCCAGGGTTGCGGCCCGGCGCAACGATCGGAGCGTCCGCCCACCGATCCAGATGGGGACGCGATCCTGGACGGCGCACGGATCGACGACCATGCCGCCGAACGAGTAGAACTCGCCGTGGTAGTCGGGTTCGGGGACCGACAGCGAGGCGCGAAGCGCGCGCACCGCGTCGTCGCCGCGCGCTCCGCGGTCGTCGAAAGGGGCGCCGATGAGCTCGAACTCCTCCTTGAGGCTGCCGACGCCGACGCCGAGGATGAGCCTGCCGTTGCTGATTTTGTCCAGGGTCCCATAACGCTTGGCGATTTCGAGTGGGTGGTGATACCCGAGCACCAGCACGTGGGTGGCCAAGCGTATTCGTTGGGTGCGCGCCGCTAGGTAGCCGAATGTGGCCAGCGGATCCCAATAGCGGGCGCCGCGGCGGTTCTGCTCGGCGGCGGGCAGCGCGATGTGCTCGCTGCAGGTCAGGTGGTGGTAGCCGAGTCGGTCTGCGGCTTCGGTAATCTGGGCCAGGTCCTCGATGGATGCGTTTTTCTCCCAGTCGCCGCTGATCTGCGGCAACATGGTGACAACGGGTGTGGCTACCGATAGACGGGTGCTCATCCCTGCATGTACCCTCCGGCATCGACGGGGATGGATTGCCCTGTGATGGTTCGGCTCTCGTCGCTGGCCAGGAACAACGCCAGGTTGGCGACGTCCTCGGGTGAAGAAATATCCTGCAATGCAACGCCTTTGAGGGATTTCGCGCGCTGGGTGGCGAAGTCGATCCCCTGCTCGTCGGCGGTGCGTTGCACCCACCTGCGCCACAGCTCGGTGTCGATGGCGCCAGGCACGATGCAGTTGCACCGGATGCCGTACGGGCCGACCTCTAGCGCAACGGCTTTGGTGAATGCCCGAAGCGATGCCTTGGCGGTGACGTAGTGGGTCTTGCGGACGATGCCGGAGTAGCCGGCTGTCGAGGAGAAGTTGAGAATGACTCCGCGGCGGCGTTGCAACATCGACCGGTTGAGCACCTCGCGGGTGCACAGCATGGCGGCGGTGACGTCGATGGCGATGGTGGCGTTCCAGTTGTCCAGCGTCTGCTCCCAGATCCAGCGGTCCTGTCCGGGCGCGGCGGCGTTGTTGCACAAGATGTCGACGTGGCCGAACTCGTCGACCACCCGCGCCACCATGGCCGCGACGTCGTCCTCGTTAGTCACGTCCGCGCGCATCGCGATGGCGCCCGGACCCGCCGCGTTCGCGGCATCGCGAACCAGCTCTTCGCGCCGCGCGGCCAGCAGCACCCGGGCGCCTTCTGCGACGAACAGCGAGCCCATCACCGGTCCCAGACCGGTGCTGGCCCCCGTGATGATCGCGACCTTGCCGTCAAGCCGGCCCGTCATTGCGGCAATGTTGTGGGGCGGCGGGTTTCGAGCCAAGCGTGGATTCGGTCGGCCACGGTGGCCCAGCCGGGCTCCAGCATCATGTTGTGACCCATTTTGGGAAAGAATTCTGCCTCGGTGTGATACGCACTTGCGGTCGCACGCACTTCCTGCGGCGTGAAAAGAATGTCATGTTCGGCCCCTAAGACCAACACCGGGGTGGTGACGAGTTCAGGCCTGGGCAGATTGAGCCATAACATGTCGACCTCGATTTTTCCCAGATATTCTTCGCCAAGCCGGGCTGCGTAGCGCACCACGTCGGCGTGGGGAGTGAAGTCGGAGAAGAAGCTTTCGCGCGCCAATTCGAGCGTACCGGCAAGGCTGCCCAACGACTTGGTTATGGCCAGGTGTCGCGCGGTGCTCCACGGGTGCAGCTTGAACCTGCGCAGCAAGAATCCGGTGATCCCACTCGGCGGCACGGAGGCGAGCAGCACGGCGGCCGGAGCGTCGTGCGACTCCAGGTATTTCTGCACCACGAAGCCGCCCATTGAGTGGCCCACCATCACCGGTCGGGTGGGCAGGCTGTCGGCGACCGATGCGACGTCGTCAACGAAATCCGCGATCGAACAGAACTGCATGGGCCGCGCTGCCGGGGTCTCTCCGTGGCCGCGGAGGCTCACCGCCAGCGACCGGTGGCCCTTCGACGCGAAAAAGTCCAGGAAATGCTCGTCCCAACACCAGGCGCCGTGCCAGGCACCGTGGACGAATACCAAGGGCGTTTTGTGAGAGTCGCCGGAAGGCTCCCGATCGATCACTTCGAGCACGCCGCTGAGACTAGCGCGAATAACGACACGAAATCGCTAAACAAAAAGAACGGTAACGAATATTCACCCGCGCCGCCGATGGGCGAAAATCGAAGCCATCACATTCGTCACTTCCATAAGGCAGCGAGTCTCGGCATTCATGACCGACAAAAGACCAGGGGGAACGTGCTCAAGCCTTTTCGGGTCGCCCTTTTGCTGGCGGTTGCCCTATCGGTGGGCGCCGGTGTGGCCGCCGCCGAACCCGGGGACGCGCCGGGCGTGACGACGGATTCCTGCCAACAGCGCGCGCTGGTGCTGTCCGCCTTCCCGGCGGAAGCGGATGCGGTGCTGTCCCACACCACGCTCGACCGCCACCCGGTAGTGCGGGCTGACCGTCGGCACTATTACCTCGGAACGATCGGTGACAAGAAGGTGATCGTCGCGATGACCGGCATCGGCCTGGTGAACGCGACCGAGACCGCCCAGACCGCCTTCGCCCGCTTCACCTGCGCGTCATCCGTTTCCATTGGCGCAGTGATGTTCTCGGGTGTCGCCGGTGGCGGCGGCCGCGTCAACATCGGGGACGTTACGGTACCGGCCCGATGGACCCTGGACAACGGCGCCACATTTCACCCGGTCGATCCCGGCATGCTGGCGGCGGCGCAGGCACTCAGTGTCGACCTGGAAAGCGTCAATCGCCTAGGCAATCCGATCTGCCTGTGCAAGAACGCTCCCCGCATCAGGCTGATCGATCTGAAGCGCCAGCCACGACTGGTGGTCGGCGGCGACGGATCCAGCTCGGACAACAACAACGGCCAGGCATTCCCGTGCGTCCCGAACGGCGGCGACGTCTTCGGATGCCAACCATGCAGCGCACCGGATCGCTCACTTTTCTACACCGGCAACTTCTTTCAGGCGGCGGGGCCGTGGCTGCAAAATGCTCTCATCAGCAACCTGAACATCGCGTCGACGTCGAACCCAGCCTTCGATGCGACGGACAACGAGACGGCGGCGGTGCAGGCGGTCGCCGACGCGCACGGGATCCCGTTCCTGGGGATCCGCGGCATTTCGGACGGAGCCGGCGACCCGCTCCACCTGCCGGGCTTCCCGTTTGAGTTCTTCTTCTACAAGCAGATCGCGGCGGAGAACGCGGCCCGGGTGGCCGCGGCTTTCCTGCAGAGCTGGGCCGGAGTCTGAGTTGATTTGGCCCGCAGCCTATTCGGGGCCTATTCGGAACCCCTGTCGACGGGACGGGCCGGATCCGAGCACCACTCCGACCATGACCCCGGATACAGCGCGGCTTCTCGGCCCGCGGCGGCAAGCGCGGCGATGGTGATGGCCGCGGTGACACCCGAGCCGCAATAGACGCCCACGCCGCCGTCGCTAGCGATGCCGCGGTCGGACAGCAGTTGGGTGAGCGCGTAATCGCCGATAAACGTGCCGTCGCCCGCCAGGACGGCGCCACTGGGAAGGTTCTTTGCGCCGGGGATGTGACCGGCGACGGGGTCGAGCGGTTCGACGTCGCCGCGGAACCGTTCCGGTGCGCGCGCATCGAGCAGCGTCACACCGGCCTCGCCAATTTGCCCCGCCGTCAACGTAGGTCGACTGCCGGCATACAGATCGTCGTGTGGCACGGTCACATTCCCGGGGGGCGGATTGACCGGGCCCGTCTCGAGACTCCGTCCGGCCGCGCGCCACGCCGACAGACCGCCGTCCAGGACGCGCACCTTCTCGAGCCCCGCCGCGGTCAGCACCCACCACGCTCGCGCGGAACCGGCTCTATTCCAGTCGTCGTACACCACGACCAAATCGTCTTGCCGGACTCCCCATCGGCGCGCCGCTGCTTCCAAATTCCGCCCGGACGGCAGCGGGTGACGGCCACGGCCGGCAATGCCGTGGTCGCTGAGTTCGTCCTCGAGTGACACATACACCGCGCCCGGTAGGTGTCCCTCCAGGTACGCCGCGCGGCCATCGGGATCGTCGAGCCGCCAACGCACGTCGAGTGTCGTCAGCGGGTCGCTGGCCTCGATAAGGGCCGCGAGCTCGGTGGCCGTGATCAGCACCTGATCCCGTGGCTCCACTAGTGTACCTCCTTGCGGTTTTATAGCGAGCCTAGCCGCGCGAGAGGGAGGTAAACGCCATCGGAACTAGAGGTGAACTCTTGCTGATGCGAGCGAGGTCAGCCGCGCGATCGGAATTAAACTCGATCAGAACTAAAACTGAACGGCGGATTGAACTTTGGCCTGCGACGGGCCGTACTGCCAGCGGACTATTGACCGGGCACCTGCTCGCGCGCGACGATTTATTGCGATTCATTACAGTGGACGTCGAACCCTCGTATTAGCCCGAGGTTGGTGTGAAGCTTCGAAAGTGATGGGGAAATGAAAAAGAAGATTTGCGCATGCGCGTTTGGCACGCTCCTGGCTGTCATGTGGATGCCCGTCGCCGTCGCGCACGCCGACCAGACGGACCAGGACTTCGCCGACTACCTGGCGTCGCATGGCATCAATTTCGGTTCGCCGGCCCAGGCCGCGAACATGGCGCGCACAATGTGCCAGGACCTCGAGGCGGGCTACTCGCAGAAGGACGAGGTGGACCAGCTGACGGGAGCGCACAGGCTGACCCAGGCGCAGGCCGAGACGTTCATCGGCGCGGCCACCGCCGACTACTGCCCGGGCAAACACAGCCCGAACAAGCCCGGCGGCTAACGGCGGCTCCGCCGACCAGCATCGCAACCTGTTCGCACGGCACTTGACCTGCCGTTAAGCAGTCGGTGCGCCCGCGCTACCGACCTTCGGTCTGGTATACCGACCACTGGTCTGCTTATACTTCCAGGGCGACCACGGAGGTAGAGCAATGAGCACACCAGAGCAATCCCAAATCCGGACCCGCATGTTCGCCCGCGTCATGGGCCCGTTCCTGACCATCGTGCCCACCACCGTTGCGGTGCGCGGGCACTACATGGAGGCGCTGTTCAACGAGTTCAAGGCCAACCCGATGTGGCCGTGGCTCTACGGCGCCATTCTTTTGGCGGGCGGCCTTTTCATCATCGCGTTCCACCAGTACTGGCGCAGCCCGGCGGCGATCATCGTCTCGGTCGTCGGCTGGTTCTTCGCGATACGTGGGCTGCTCCTGTTGACCGTTCCCCAGGCCTACGATGCGGCGGGAAACGCCATCTACCGCTCGGGCGCGTCGGCGGTGATCTGGGTGTTGTTCATCTGCCTGGCCTCGGCGGGCCTTTACCTGACCTACGTTGGCTGGAAGCCGGAACGCGGCACGCTGAAAGCCGTGGCGAGCCCGACCGAGGATCGCCCGCATGCCGCGGGTAGTTAAGCATCCCGATATCCGCCGGGCGGAGCTGCTCGATCGGGCGGCCGGGCTGTTTCTACGCCACGGCTACGACAACGTCAGCCTCAACGACCTCATCGCCGACGCCGGGGTGTCCAAAGGCGCGTTCTACCACTGGTTCCCGTCGAAGGACGCACTCATAGCAGCCCTGGCCGAGCGCAGCGCCTCTGAGGCATTCGCCTTTGTCGAGGACGCCGTCGCCGGGTGCGGTGGCGACGCCTTGGCTCGGCTAAATGCGGTCTTGCGTGCGGGATTTGACGTGAACATGAATATGGGTGGGCCGGAGCAGCTGGCGGCGATGGTGTCGTTGTTGCGTCCGGACAACGCGCACCTGTACGCGCGCATCCTCGCCGTCGAGGAAGCGCTGTTCCTGCCTCTGTTGACGCGGTTGATATCTGAGGGTGTCGTCGACGGGCTGTTCGACACGTTCGACCCGGAAGGCGTCGCCGACATGATCTACGGTCTTGCGGCGCGCACAAACTCGAACGTTGTGGAGGTGTTGCGGGCCGCCGACGAATCCGACCGTGAGCGGGCAATAGACTGCCTGACAACACGATTCAAGCTGCACGGGCTCGCTATCGACCGTATCCTCGGGCTCCCCGACGGGAGTATCACCACGCTCACGCGCGGGCAGGTCGAGGCGTTGGTCGCGGCACTGCCACGGAACTGGGCGGGAGATACGGTATGAGCATGGGGCTTCCGGAATTCACGCCCGCGCAAGAAAGTCTGTTTCTCACGCTGGGCGGTCGGGCCCTCGACAGCCGTTTACCGCGCCCGTTCCTCGGTGACACCATGGCCGACGAGATCATCGCCGAAGTCGGCTACGACCTGGCCCGGTTTCCCGCCCTGACAACCAGATTCCTCGATCGGCGATCCAGGGTCTTCGACATCGCGGTGCGGGCCAGGACGCTTGACGATCTGGTGCGCCGTTTCATCTCCGACCATCCGGATGCGCTGGTCCTGGACCTGGGCGCCGGGCTGGACGGCCGAGTCTTCCGCATCGACCCGCCGCCCACCGTGTCGTGGTACGACATCGACTTCCCCGACGTCATCGCCCTGCGCTCCCGCGTGGTTCCGCACCACGCGAACGCCCACAGCATCGCCGCGGACCTCACTGATCCGAACTGGCTCAACGACGTGCCGAGCTCAAGGCCGGCCGTTATCGTCGCCGACGGACTCATCGCTTTCCTCACCCAGGACGGCTTGGTCTCCCTGCTGAACCGACTCGTCCGCCACTTCCCGAGTGGGGAGCTGGCATTCAATCTCTATACCCGCTACGCCATTTGGGCGGTGAAGCACGCTCCGGGCATGGCCGTCATCGCGGGCGGCGTGGTCAACCCCGGTTTCGACGACCCCCGTCAACCCGAGCGCTGGGTCGCCGGCCTCAAACTGGCGGAGGAAATCTTCCTCACGCGGGCACCCGAGGTTGCCGGGCTTCCGCTGATGCTGCGGCTGACGGCGCGCCTGGCGGCGCCCAGCGCGTGGGTGTCCCGGCTGATCGGCACGGTAGTGGTCCGCTACCGCTTCTGAATGTGTTTGAGCGCTAGGCGGTTTCTTGAGTTCCCAACGACGCCAGCATCCCCGTCGCAGCCCGTTCCCAGGTGAAGTTCTCCGCGCGGCGCCTGGCGGAGCTGCGGCGGTGGTGTTCGGGTTGGCCGACGATCGTCCCGACCGCCCACGCCATGGCGAAGGGGTCGTTGTCGGCCAGGGCGCCGCTGTCCGGGGTGACGATCTCGGCCAGCGCCGAGGTGCGCGACACCACGGCCGGCGTCCCGCACGCCAGCGATTCCAGTGCGGCCAGCCCGAATGTCTCGTGGGGCCCCGGCGCCAGCGTCACGTCGGCCGTGGCCAGCAGCCCGGCGACGGTGTGCCGGTCGTTGATGAAACCGGTGAAGTCGATCGGAAGGCGGGAGGCCTGCCTTTCCAGCCTCGCCCGCATCGGTCCCTCGCCCACGACGACCAGTCGGGCGTCGACGCCCGCATGGCACAGCGCGCCCAGTGCGTCGATGCTGCGGTCGACGCGCTTTTCGACCGACAGCCGGCCGCAGTGGACCAGCAGCATCTGCTGCGGTGCAGCCCAGCGCCGCCGCACCAGGTAAGAGTGCCGGCGCGGGTGAAATGTGTGCAAATCCACGCCCAGTGGGACCGTGACCGTGTTCGTCGCGCCGATCCGGTCGAATTCTTCGCGCGCGAACGCCGTGGTGCATACGACGGTGTCGTAGTTGGCGGCCGTGCGCCTATTGGCGAAGTCCGCGAACTTCTCCGCGCCCCGGCGCGGAAGCACCTGTCCCACAAGGCGATCCAGGCGTTCGTGGGATATCATCACCGTCCTGGCGCCGTATTCGCGGCCCCACGGCCCCAGTGACCTCAGCGTGAGCCGGTCGGAGACCTCCAGCGCGTCGGGTTTCAGCGCTTCCAGCAGCGCCTTGACGGGTCCCGGCATCACCGCGCGGTAGCCTCCGGTGAAGGGAATCAACCGGGCGGGCATCGTTATTCGCACCACGCCCGTGGGCAGCTGGGTACGTTCGGCGTTTCGACCGGGGACGATCAGGTACACCTCATGCCCGGTCGCGCAGTACTCCGCGCCCAGCCGATCGACCGCGGTGCGAAGGCCACCGGACCGAGGGCCGTAGAAGTTGGCGACCTGTACAACGCGCATAACGTGAGGACACGCGGTTCGCGTGTGCAACCAACGATGTGGAATCGACGCTGGCCTGAACAGTCAATGAATTCGTTGCCGCCGATAACCGACACGCCTTAGGCACATTTGTCACATTGGCCTCTGTCGGGAAGGGTGCTCGCAATCTGCCCGCCTCAGAGCGACAACGTGCTGCACCACGGGCGCGATCGTCGACAATCACTGTCGCCCAGTAGAATCCCCACCTTCGGCTTTGCCGATCCGCTCGGCGAGGTCGTCGCCGGACAGCTGCGCACCCAGGAACGCACCGGAGGTGGGCAGGCTCAGATGCAACTGCGAGGCGCCGCTGACGGCTACCGTTCCGCGCTCCAGGATGAAGTCGAGGATATGGCCGCCGCCGGTGCGGTCATCGTTGAGGAAGTGCAGGTGGTATCCGGCAACGGAAATGCCCTGTTCGAAGTCGGGGGTGCGGAACCCGACCACCGTGCCGGACGCGTCGGTGAACACGGTTTCGGCCTGCTCTTCGGTCGCTTGCGTCAACGGGGGATAGGGCGGCTTCTGCGCCATCACCGTGCGGGTGTGCAGTTCGGCGAACTGCCCGGTGATCCGGATCGCGTAAATGAGGTTGGGACTCTGGATTTGGCGATCGATCGCTGCGGTCACCTCGGCCCGCCCGGTGCGGGTCTCGATATCGATCTCGAAGTCGCTGTGGAACCGGGTGACCGCCGCGAACGGCGTTCGGTCGGTTGGCGCCGCCCGGCTGGCGGTTCCGTCCGCGCGCAACCGGTAGCAAACGCCGTCGAGGATGACCATCTCGCCGTCGAGGTGGTTGAAGGTGCCCAGACCGAAGTCGCCGTGACGCAGGATGTCGGCGACGGTGGCGTCACCGTCGTAGACGCCTTCCAGCAGGGCGCCGATCGTGGAGAACTGATACACCTCGTCGTCGTGACCGGTCACGGCCTGCCGTTGCTTGAGAAGCGTTGTGGCCCAGTCGCGGAAGCGCTCGTACGCGCCGGAATGATTGTCCATGGTGCTCATTCGAAGGGGTCGTCGTGCAGATGGGCGGCAAGGTCGGTGTTTCTGCTGTAGTCCACCGGAACGTCGATCAGGGAGGGTCCCTGCTCGGCCAGCGCTTGGCGCAGTGTGGCGCTGAACTCGTCCAGGGTCTTCACCCGGTAACCGCGGGCGCCGAAAGCCGCCGCGTAGGAGACGATGTCGTAGTCGCCGAGTTGTACGCCGGATCTGCGGTCGTACTTCAGGACCTCCTGGAAGCCGACCATGTCGTAGCTGTTGTCGCGGAAAATGATGTGGGTGAACGTCAAACCCAGGCGGGTCGCGGTCTCGAGTTCCTGTGCCGAGAAGAGGAATCCGCCGTCCCCGGAGACGGACACGACGGGGGTGCCGGGCCGCACCAGGCAGGCGGCCATCGCCCACGGTAGGGCCACACCCAACGTTTGTTGACCGTTGGAAAACAGCAGCCGTCTGGGTTCGTAGACCCGGAAGTGGCGCGCCATGTAGATGTAGACCGAGCCGATGTCGCACGTGATGGTGGCGGTGTCGTCGAGTTCCTCGCGTAGGCGCAGGACGAGGGCGACGGGGTTGAGCCCGGGCCCGTCGGGGTCATTGCATGCGGTGGTGTCTATGTCGGCCAAAGCTTTTCGCTGTGTGGCGATCTGCTTCTGGTAGTCGTCGCTGAGGGTGAGGCCGGCCAGGTTGTCGTTCAACGCGGTCAGGGTGGCCGCGACGTTGCCGAGTAGCTCGACCGTCGGCTGATAGTGGTTGTCGATGTCGGCGGGAATCGAGTCGATGTGCACGACGGTGCGTTCGACGTCGTTGTTCCACTGCACCGGATCGTATTCGACCGAGTCGTAGCCGATGGTGACCAAGACGTCAGCGTGGTCGAGGATGACGTCGCCGGGCTGGTTGCGGAATAAGCCCACCCGGCCGAGGAAGTTGCCCTCCAGCGCGCGGGAGATCACCCCGGCGGCCTGGAAGGTTTCCACGACGGGCAACCCGGTTGCGGCCACCAACGCACGCAGCGCCCGGCAGCTGTCCGGGTCAGCGCCGCGCATACCGACCAGCAGGGTCGGCCGGCTCGCGGCGCGGATCAGCTTGCCCGCCTTAGTGATTGCCGTCGTCGGCGCGCTTGCCAACGGTGGGATCGGCAGCCTGGCCGTGATCCCCGCCGTCGTGGGCGCGGCCAGAACGTCGGCGGGCAGCACGACGGCGGCAGCCCCGCGCGGCTCGCTGACCGCCGCACGGAAAGCACCGATGGTGGCCTCGACGGCGTTGTCGGGGTGGTCGATCTCGCCGGTGAACTTGGTGACCGTCCTGAGCATCGCGGCGGCGTCCATCGACTGATGGGTGCGCTTGAGCCGGTCCTCGCGGCGCACCGCGCCGCACAGGGCGACCACGGGATCCTGTTCGGTGTTGGCGGTGAGCAGGCCGGTGGCCAGGTTGGTCGTGCCAGGGCCGGAAGTCACCAGCACCACCCCGGGGTTGCCGGTGAGGCGACCGACCGCCCCGGCCATGAACGCCGCGTTTTGTTCGTGGCGGCACACCACCAGTTTTGGGCCGCCGTCGACCAGGGCGTCGTAGACGGCGTCGATCTTGGCGCCGGGCACACCGAAGATGTACTCGACGCCCTGCGCAGAAAGCACGTCGACGATCTTTTGCGCGCTGCGCACCGGTGCGCCGGGCTTCCCGGGGGCCATGTAGCCCAGTCTGGTCGCTGGCGCCGCTATCCGCGCGGGCGGCCCTAACGTCTGCCCCACGGCGAGCGGTAGCCGCGGATGGCGACCGTCTGCAGCATGAAGCGCACGGTTAGTCCTCGTCGGCGGCGTCGAGGAGTTGCACTTCCTCGAGGTCCATCTCGTTTTGCAACTCGCGCAGCACGATGTCGTCGATAATTTTTTGGTTTCGCAGGGAGATGATCTCTCGCCGCTTGTGTTCGAGCACGCCCAGGCGCACCCGCCGGACCTTCTCCTTGCCCTTGACCAGGCGGCTGTTCGTCGAACCGTCCTCGGTGGCCTGGGCGAGCGCGGCCTTTTCTTCGTACTCCTTTTGCAGCCGCCGCCGCAGGTCGTCGCCGATGCCGACTTCGTCGGCGACCGTTGGAAGTGCGTCGAGGGCCGCTTGAACACCCCGGGTTCGGGCCAGTTCCAATTCCTGGACGTACGTGACGTCGTCGGGCATCCTGGCCCACCGGACCAGGGCCGGCAGCGTGCTCCCTTGAACGAGGACGGTCACCAGGATGACGAAGATCACGATGAAGATGAGCAGGCTGCGGTCCGGGAATGGCGCGCCGCTGAGCGTGGTCGTCGGGACGGCCACCGCCGCGGCAAGCGACACGGCGCCGCGGAATCCCGCCCACACAGTGAGGAAACGCTGACGCCAGGGGACGCGACGTTCGCGTTGCGCCTGGCGGCGGTCAATCAGGCGAATCAGTACCGTGGTGATTTCTCCCCAGACGATGCGGGACGCGATCACGACACCGGTGACGGCCAGGGCGATGTAGGCGGCGTGGCGAAGCCCGCCGTCCACGTGGGCGACACCGCGCAGCACGCCCGGGATCTGGACTCCGACGAACACCCACAGCGAGCCGTTGAGCAGGAATGTCGCGATGTCCCAAAATGCGAAGGCCTCCAGGCGGGAACGGGCCCGGATCACCACCGGGCCGGCGTAGGCGAGCACCAAGGCCGACACCAAGACCGCGACCACACCGCTGCAGTCGATTGCCTGGGCTAACAGGAACGCCGCGAACGGCGTCAGCAGGCTCAGGGCTCCTTCCTCCTGCGGCGCGTCGATTCGTTTGCGAATTAGGGTCGCCAATCCGCCAACGAGCAGCCCGGCGGCGATACCGCCGAGGTAGGAGCCGACAAACCGGGCGGTCACTTCGGCCGGGCTGATCGCGGCCCCGCCAATCGCGACGTGGACACTCACGGCGAACAGGACGAGCGCGGTGCCGTCGTTGATGAGGCTTTCGGCCTTCAGCACGGTGAGCGACCGGCGTGGCAGCTTTTTCGCGAGGCCGGCCACGGCGGCGGCGTCGGTGGGGGAGAGCACGGCACCCAGGACCCCCGCCGCGTGGGGTTCCATCCCCAGCGCCCGCGCCGTCCACGACACCGCGACCGCGGTGGCAATCACCAGGGCAACACTGAGCAAAACGATGACGCGCGCGTTCGCACGGATCTCGCGAAAGCTGGTGTTCAGGCCCTCCCAGTAGAGGATCGCGGGCAGGAAGAGCAGCAGCACGAGCTGCCCATTGATGTGGACATCACCAAAGTGGGGAATCAGACCCAGCAGTGCGCCGAGCAGGATGAGCAGCACCGGGGGACCCACGCGATAGCGCCGGCCGATGACCGTCCCCAGGATGACGGTGGAGACGAGCGCAACGATGAGTTCGAGGCCAAACACCAGCCCATCCTGCCGGACATGCGCGGTTTGCGCGGCTTGGGGTTTGGGCGGTGAGGGGGGTCAGCCCCGTCTGCGGGGTGCCATCCGAATCTCAAAAGCGATAGCGCATGCGCTATCGCATCTCAGTTGATGTGCTTGTCGAACCACTCGATCGGAATTTCCGGGTGCACGCCGAAGAAGTTGTAGCCGTCGAAGCGGCGGTCGGTGCCCTCGATCCAGTACAGGTGCTTCTCGGCGACGGGGATCGCGTCGTAAATATCCTGCACGTCTTGGGTACCCGAGCTCAAGCAAACGTGGGGGTTTAAACGGCAAGCCGGCTCAGCGGCGCTGCGAAGGCAGGCCTGGGATATTGGGATGCGGAGGCGAACCGAAGGGGGATATTCGTGAAGATCAGGCTGCTGCTGGCAGTCGCCGTGCTCGTGGCGTCGACGGCCGCGGGCTGCACATTCGCGTCCAGGAACCCGCCGACGAGCAAGACCCTCGAGGTCCCGATGGGCGACGTGCTGAAGCAGAGCGCCATCACGCAGGACGCCACGCTGGCGGTCGGCAACACGCTGACGGTGAAGTTGGGCTCGAACTACTCCACCCCGTACCGGTGGGCGATCGCGACGAAGATCGGCGATCCGTCGATCGTGAAGCAAACCGGTCACGAGTTTGTGCAACCGACCTCCGACCGGCTGGGGGCCCCGGGCATGGAGGTGTGGACGTTCACGGCGTTGACACCCGGGACGACGACGATCAGCACCTCCTACTCGAGCATCGTGGGCAAGGACACCAAACCGGCGTGCACGTATACGGCGAACGTGACGGTGCAGTAAACGTCTCTGGCAAACGACTGCGCGCGGGCGGCGCGTCGGGCTACGGTCTGGGTGTGTTTGGCCTTCTTCGTAATTGGTCCGAAATCGGGAAGCTGCCCGCAGAGCTGCGCGAAGAACTCGACGCCGAGGACGTCATCTTCACCGCCGGCAAAGTCGGGGTGAACCGACACTTCAGCGGCCACGTCCCGGGCGTCTATTCGGCGTCCGGCGTCTCCCGCTATACGGGCGGGTTCGGCTTCAGCACGGCGCGGGTCGTCGCCACTTTCCCCACGCGGGGGGACGCCAAGCTGCGGTCCATCGACTGCTCCTGGGACACCGACGAGGGCCCGGCGCGGGCGACCATCACCGAGAAAGGCCTGCAACTCGAAATCGACTTGCACGGGGTCGATCCCGCCTTTTCCGGCTCGATGAGGCTGAACTACAAGAAGAAAATTCCCGACGATGTGCTGCAAAAGCTGCCGACGACGACGCTGCGGTTTCGGGTGGAGCCGGTGTTCGTCTATCGCGCCGCCGGGGTGCGTCCAAAGTCCTAATTGACCAAATGCCCTATTCGTCGCTGCGGGGGCGGCTGAAAATCGGGGAATGAGCGACATCCATACCGATTCGACCGACATCGACAAATTCGATCGCGGGCTGACCGAGCACGTCGTCGCGCTGACCCGGCCGATCGTCAAGCGCTATTTCCGTTCCGAAGTGCGGGGCCTGGACAATATCCCAGCCGGCGCGTCGCTGGTGGTGTCGAACCATTCCGGTGGCCTTACCTCCTTCGACCTGTCGGTGTTCGCCGTCGACTATTACGACAAATACGGCTATGAGCGCCCGCTGTATGCGCTCGGGTTTGACACGCTATTCGGCGGAGCGGCGGGCGAATTCCTCAACCGCACCGGGGTGATCCGTGCGACGCGCGAGAACGCGGCGAAGGCACTGGCTTCCGGCGCCGTCGTGTTGGTCTTCCCGGGCGGGGATTTCGACGTATACCGGCCGAGCATGCGGGAGAACGTCATCAACTTCGACGGCCGAACCGGCTACGTGACCACGGCCATCGAGGCGGGGGTGCCGATCGTCCCCGCGGTATCCATCGGCGGGCAGGAAGGCCAGCTGTACCTGAGCCGCGGCACGTGGCTTTCGCGTCTGCTTCGACTCACCAGTTTCGAACACAAGTTCTTCCGAACCAACATCCTGCCAATAACTTTCGGGTGGCCGTTCGGGCTGAGTGTCCTCGCGCCGGTCAACGTGCCGCTGCCCACCAAGATCGTCACGGAGGTGCTGCCGCCAATCGACATCGCCGCGGAATTCGGCGATGCTCCCGACGTCGAGCACCTCGATGCGCTGGTGCGCGGCCTGATGCAGAAGGGCCTCGACTCGCTGGCGGCCAAGCGCCGCTTCCCGATATTCGGCTGACCCTGCCGCCGACTTCTTCTGCAGAGATTGTTTTTGGTCTGTGGCGGAAAGGACCCTCGGCCTGAGGGGTGACGAGGGTTGAACTTAGTCGTATCGTTCCTGCCAGCTAGCAAACACGGGTGGCTGAGGTGATTGCGATGAGTACGGACGCAGAAGCTCGACGAGATCAGGTCGGCGCGGAAGCGCGGCGCGAGGTGGTGGTGAAGTGCCCGGCCACCGGAGAGCGGGTTGGCAGCGTCCCGGTCGCGATGGCGGCGGAAGTTGAAGCCGTCGCGGCTCGGCTGCGAGCGGCGCAGCCGGCATGGCAGCAGTTGGGAGTCGAGGGTCGCGCGAGCTGGTTGGGCAAGTGGCGCGACTGGATGCTCGACCACAGCGACGAACTGCTCACCCTCGTGCAACTCGAATCGGGCAAGTCCTGGGGCGATACGGCCAACGAGATCTCGCTCGGGACGCTGCTCATCAACTATTGGAGCGACAACGCCGCCGATTTCTTGGCGGACCAGTCGGTGCACCCTTCCGGCGCTGCCAACGTGTTGAAAAAACTGACCATCGTGTACGAGCCGTACCCGCTGGTCGGGGTCATAACCCCGTGGAATGGCCCGTTGTCGGGGCCCCTGCTGGATATCCCCGCGGCATTGATGGCGGGGTGCGCTGTTCTGTCGAAGCCGTCGGAGTTCGCGCCTCTCGCGTGGCAGGCGGCGGTCGATGGATGGAAGGAGATCGGCGCGCCCGACGTGCTCGACGTCGTCAATGGTCTGGGTGAAACCGGTGCCGCCTTGGTTGACGTCGTGGACTACGTGATGTTCACCGGATCGGTCAACACCGGGCGCCGCATCGCCGCGGTGGCGGGGCAGCGTCTGATCCCGTGCAGCCTGGAACTCGGGGGCAAGGACGCCATGATCGTCTGTGCCGACGCCGACATCGACCGTGCCGCCGACGGCGCGGTAACCGGCGGGTTCGTCTACTCCGGGCAAGCCTGCATATCGGTGGAGCGGGTGTACGTCGAAGAGCCCGTCTACGACGAGTTCGTGCAGAAGTTGGTGGCCAAGACCTCGCAGCTGCGCCTCGGGATGGACGCCAAACACGACTATTCCTGCGACGTCGGCGCGATGGCGACCGAGCAGCAACTGGCCATCGTGTCGCGGCATGTCAACGACGCGGTAAGCAAGGGCGCGAAGGTGCTCGCTGGTGGCAAGCCGGGCGACAGCACCGGGCTGTTTTATGAGCCAACGGTGCTGGTCGATGTCGACCACAGCATGGACTGCATGCGGGAGGAGACATTCGGCCCCACGTTGCCGGTGATGAAGGTGCGCGACGCGGCCGAGGCGCTCGATAAGGCCAACGACTCCAGGTTCGGGTTGTCGGGCAGCGTCTGGACACGCGACAAGGTCAAGGCGATGGCGCTGGCCCGGCAGATGAACACCGGATCGGTGAGCATCAACAACGTGCTCACTAGCGTCTTCCAGTTCCCGATTCCGTTTGGGGGCTGGAAGGAGTCGGGCATTGGTTCCCGCTCCGGCGGCGCCGACGGAATCCGGAAGTATTGCCGCCCCAAAAGCATTGTGGACGAACGGATTTTCATGAAGAAGGATCCCATTTGGTACCCCTACAGCCGCACCAAGGGCAAGATCGTCGCGGCGATGGGCAGGTTCCTCGGAGCTCGAGACTGGCGGCGCCGACTCGGTCGTTGACCGGCCGTCAGTCAGATAAATCGATGACGTCCGGCCCGGGCTTCTGGGCGTAGAGCCCGTCGATTTCGGCGGAATACTTCTCGGCGATGGGCTTGCGTTTGAGCTTCATCGTCGGCGTGAGCTCATCTCCGCCCGGGTCCCACGGCGTGCCGACGATGACGAACCGCTTGATCTGCTCGACGCGGGACAGTTTGGCGTTTCCCTCGAGGACGGCGGCGGTGAGCATTTCCCTCGCCTCGCGGCGTTGCGCGAAAGCGGCCGCCGAGGTGTCGGCCATTCCCAGGACGGTGGCATGTGCGGCGACGGCATCGCGCTCGAGGACGACGAGAGCCGTTACGTACGGCCTGGCGTCACCGAACGCCACCACCTGGTCGATCAACACTGACGTGGCCTGGATCGCCATCTCGATGTTGGAGGGGGAGAGGTTCTTTCCCGCCTCGTTGACCAGCAACTCCTTCTTGCGGTCGACGATCGTGACGAAGCCCTCGTCGATGGTGCCGATGTCACCGGTGTGCAACCAGCCGTCGAGGTCGATCGCTTCCATGGTCTTCTCCGGCTGGTGGCGGTAGCCCCGCATCACGACCGGCCCGCGTATCAACAGCTCGCCGTCGCCGGCCACCGAGACCTCGACGCCGGACAGCGCTATGCCGACCGAACCGACCTTGTTCGCGCCGGGTCGGTTGGACGTCGCGCCGCCCACGCACTCCGATAATCCCCATACCTCGTAGACGGGAATGCCCAGGCCCCAGACGAATTCGATCGTCTCGACTGGACACGGTGCCGCACCGATTACTCCCCAGCGCAACTGATCCAGGCCGATAGTGTGGCGCACCTTGGCCAGCACGAGGCGATCGGCGATCTTGTGGCGGACGGCAAGTGACGGGGGCACGGACTTGCCGGCCAACGTCAGGCGGGCGGCTTGGATGCCGGTGTCGATCGCCCACAGCGCCAACCGCCGCCTGATTCCGTTCGGTTCGGTGGTCAGCTTCGTTTCGATCGCGGCTTTGATCTTGTGCCACACCCGGGGCACTCCGAGCCACACCGTGGGGCGAGCATCCGGTAGCGCCTCCGCGATCGCCCTGGGGTCGGCGACGTCGGTCACCTGCACGCCCAGGACCATGTTGGCGTAGTGCCCCGACACCCGGTCTGCGATGTGTGCGTGCGGCAGGTATGAGGTGATTCGGTCGGTTGGTTGCATGCCGATGAGATCGACGATCGCCGAGAACTCGGCCATCACGTTGGCGTGGGTGAGCTCCACGCCCTTGGGCGGGCCGGTGGTTCCCGAGGTATAGATCAGTGTCGCGACGTCATCTGGTCGTACCGCGCGCCACGCCGCATCGAAATCGAAATCGGCTTCGGTTCCGAGGGATTCGACGTGCCCGAGGGTCATGCAGCCGTCGACGTCGGCGTCGACGACGATCACCTGAGCAAGGTCCACACCGGCCGCCTGGACGGCGGGCAGGAGCTCGTTCTCGGTGATCACGATCTTGTTGTCGGCATTGGTGAACAGGTAGCGGATCTGTTCGGGCGCCGAAGTGTTGTAGATCGAGAACGGGATCGCGCCGAGATGCACGGCCGCGGTGTCCGTCAGGTGGAACTCGGGACGGTTGCGCAGCATGAGACCGACCGTGTGCCCGCGTTCGACACCCAGTGCCGAGAGCCCGCCGGCGATTTTCCGGACCCGATCGGCGTATTCGCGCCACGTGACGACCACTTTGTCGCCGACCGTGCGGATGGCCACCGCGTCAGGCTGTAGGGCTGCGGTCTCCTGAAAGGCCTGTGGCAGCGTGGACACAGGCACGCCGCTTCGATGCAAAACCACCGTGGGGTCGCCTTGGGTCATGTCGTCCTCGGTCATTACCGTCCCGCTCCCTCGATCACGAGACCCGTCCATTTACTGGCGGACCCCGATGCGTCACACTCCAGTCACCAACGAGTCTTTACTTGTTTCTTATACCGGGCGTAGGGCCGATTGTCCTCATCGCAGTCACGGTTGATGCTATGGCCGGCTGCCAATTTCTAGCCCGGCCAGCTCGCAGGTGCCGTCGAATACCACCCGACCGAGCTTGCGCACGGTGCAATGGAGTCGACCTGCAAGGTGCTCGAAGTCGGTGTCGACGTTGCGCCGCTCTGCGGGCAGTGGCACTGGCAAGACGTGCGGGTCCAGGCCAGCGCCGTCGCCGTCTAGATCGATCTGGTAGCGCGGTGTGCGGGCTCGCACCGTCCAGTGCCCGTCGCTAATCTGCGATCGCACCAGCGCCGGCGGCGTCATGCGGATCACGCGATCACCGAGTCGCACGACCACCCCGGTGATATCCCGGCGGATCGGGCCGAGTTCAAGAAGGCCGCCCGAGAACGCGACCGAGACGTCAGCGCCGCCGAAATCGTGTGCCTGACCCCACCACCAGCGCTCGGGAAAGCCCGCGCCCCAGTTCCTTTCCGCGTACAGCTGCGCGTGATCGAACGTCCAGGTCCCGCCGCTGAATTCGACGGTGCCGCTGGCTTTTCCGCCAAGGCGGTAGGGATGCCAGTATTGGTTGAGGAAGGGTATCGACGAAAAGAGGCCGCCGCCGCCGAAGGCTTTGGGCCACATGAACGGATCGTCGAATCGCAGGTCCACGTGAATGTCATCGAGATCGATTCGGAGCCGGTCGATGCCCGCCGACACATGGCCCGTCGGATCGGTTCCAGCGTGGACCGTAAAGCGGGACAGCTCGGTTTGGGCCCCCACTAAGGCCGCCGAGTGCACAATGCCGCCAGGGTGCAGGGCGACTGCGACAGTCGTCCAGTTCCCCTCCCGGTTTTGGTTCACGCTGCACAGCGCGACGACGACGCGACCCGAGGCGGAATCGGTGAGGCGCCAGAACCAGCCCTCCATTTCGCACCCATGTGACGGCACCGGATCGCCGAAAGGTACATCGGCACCCGTACGCCGATAGGTGTCGACCAGCGGCTTGGCGGCGCCCTCGGCTAGCCATCGCAGATATGTGGCGGTCACCGGCGCGCTGCCACGCCACGTAGGGCGTTGGACGGTATCGAGGCGCGCCGCCCTTTACGTGGTGGTATGTAAGTAGGAGCCAACACCTTGTCAGTCAACGCACCCATGATATGGACGACGGGACCGGTCATGGATCTGTTCGTGCGCGAATGGGGTCCCGCCGAGGTGCCTGCCATCGTCTTTCTTCACGGTGGGGAAGTCAGTCCCGAGATCCGCTCATCTCGTGCGACCGCCATTGATTCAGACCGGTTCGCGCTCACGCCACCTCGGCGGGTCGCAGCATCCGTCCGGTCACGAGCGCCGAGAGCGACCCGGGCGTCAGCCGTCCGAAGGTGGACGTCACCCGGTTGCGCCACCCGGGAATGACGACGGCGTGGCCTTTGTCCAGGGCTTTCAGCCCGGCGGCGACGACGGGTTCGGGCGCGGCGAGGTGCCGGTAGACCGCGGTGTGCGAGACGTCTTCCCCGAGCGCGTCGACGAACCCGGTGCGGGTGGGCCCCGGGCACAGCGCCGTCACGGTGACCCCCGATTTGCGGGTCTCGGCCCATAGGGCCTCGCTGAGCGAGAGCACGAACGCCTTCGAGGCGCCGTAGGTGGCCTGATAGGGGCCGGGCTGAAACGCGATGGTGGAGGCCACATTCAGGATGCCGCCGCGACCGCGGGCCAGCATGCCCGGAAGCACGGCGTGGGTGAGGCGGACCAGCGCGTCGACGTTGACCGCGACCAGTTCGTGCTCGCGCTCGGCGTCGATCTCTGCGAACGGGCCATAGGTGCCGAACCCGGCGTTGTTGACGAGAACGTCGATGTCTCGATCGGCCAGGTGGGTAATGAGGGCGTCCACGCCTTTGTCGGTGCCCAGGTCGCCGACGACGAGTTCGGCGTTCTGGCCGACCCGTTGCGCCACGGCGCTGAGCCGGTTTTGGTCCCGCCCGGCCAGCACCAACTTATGGCCACGTTGCGCGAGTTGGTCGGCGAAGATGGCGCCCAGACCGGAACTGGCGCCGGTAATCACGGCCACAGACATTTCTAAACTCCTTGATAACTAGTTGTTTTCGCGATCGGGTGGACCGCCAGCGCGTGGCTGACGAGGCCGATCGCCGCACCGAGGATGGGCCAGATTGGCCAGAAGTACGTGACGCCGGTCGCGGCCCAGACGGTGAGCACGACGGCGGTCATCGCGAGGAAGGCGCCGAGGTGGATGCGCACGCCGCGGCGGGCCGCGGCGATGCGGGCGGCGCGGCGCCGGGGGTCGGCGCGCCGGATGCGGTCGAGCGGGAGGTCGGCGAGGAGTTCCTTGAGTTCCCCGGTGGTGTTGGTCTGGTACACCGTTTGCACCCGCTGTTCGTACTCGCCCAGGTCCAGGTAGCCCTGCGCGAGCGCTTGGCCGAGGCGCGCGGCCGTTTTCTGCCGGTCGCGGTCGCCGACGCGGTCGATTGCGGTGGTCATGGTCTCTGCTCCTTCCGCAGATGTGAATAGCATTAACATAGATCAGAATGTTAATGTCGTCAACATGGCACGAACCACAACTGCCGCGCGGCGGAGCAGCTACCACCACGGCGACCTCAAACGGGCGCTGACCAGCGCCGCGCTATCGCTGGTGGCCGAGAAGGGGCCGAAGGGCTTCACCCTGACCGAGGCAGCACGCCGCGCCGGCGTCAGCGCCGCGGCCCCGTACCGGCACTTCGCCGACAAGGCCGAGCTGTTGGCCACCGTCGCCGAACAGGGATTCCGCGACCTGCACGCGGACCTGGTCGCAGTCGCTGTAACGGAGCCGAAGGCCCGGGTGGCCGAACTCGGCCGCACCTACGTGCGCTGGGCCGTCGCCCATCCGGACCACTACCGGGTCATGTTCGGGGCCGAGATCGACAAGGCGGCCCATCCGGCCCTGGCCGTCGCCGCGGAGGAGGCGTTCGGGGATCTGCTCGACGCGATCACGGGGTGCCAGGAGGCGGGGATCGTCGACGCCGGCGACCCGCGTTCGGTTGCCGGGCCGCTCTGGTCGCTGGTGCACGGCGTCGCCTCGCTTGCCATCGGCGGCGAACTGAGCGCCGTCGGGATCCTGCAGGACCCCGAGGCCATGATCGCGGGCGTGGTGGCCCAATTGCTCAGCGACTAGGCCACATTGGCCTTCAGTTGCGCCGTGTACACCTCGGCCAGGAACTGCTGGACGGCGACCGCGGCGTGCGCCGCACGGGCCGAGCCGAAGATGTCGAAAGCGTGCTGGGTGTAGGGCAATTCGGCGTACACGACCGGCTGGTTGCTGACTTCGCGCAGCTTGGTGGTGAACGCGCGCGCCTGTTCGACGAAGGCCAGCGAGTCGTTTGCGCCGTGCAGCACGAAAAACGGGGGAGCGTCGGCGTTTACGTGGTGGATCGGCGACGCGGCGGCAAACGTCTGCAGGTGCGTCGAGGGCCGTTGTTTGATGATCGATTTGATGAGCAGGCCCGGCATCATCGCATGCAGCGAGTCGTCGAAACGGGTGAAGTCATAAATGCCGTAGAACGGCACGGCCGCTTGAACCCGGGTGTCGACGTCTTCGAATCCGGGCTGGAACTGCGGGTCGTTGGGCGTCAGCGCCGCCAGCGCCGACAGGTGCCCGCCGGCCGAACCGCCGGTGATGGCGATGAAGTCGGGGTCGCCGCCGTATTCGGCGATGTGCGCCTTGACCCAGGCGAGGGCGCGTTTGACGTCGACGATGTGGGCGGGCCAGGTGTTGCGGGGGCTGTGCCGGTAGTTGATCGCCACGCAGATCCAGCCGAGCTCGGCGAGGTGGCTCATCAACGGATGCGCCTGTCCGCGTTTGTTTCCCGTCGTCCAGGCGCCACCCGGAATCTGGAAGAGCACGGGCGCCTTGCCGTTTAGGTCGAGGTCGGGGCGACGCCAGATGTCCAGGTAATTGGCGCTGCCGTATTCGCCGTAGCTGATGTTGGAGTCGTGGGCATAGTCGCGGTAGATCCGCAGCATGCGCAGCGGTCCGGGCGTCTTGGCGGTTCCGTCCCCGGTCGCCCGGCGCCACAGGTTGGTCGAGTCGGTGCGGCGGGACGGGCCCAGGCCCTCGTCGAGCGCCTTGGTGAGCGGCACATTGGCCTTGTGGCCGGCGCGGTTGAAGTTCAATAGGCCCGCCGCCGAGATGCCCGCGACCAGCCACGCGAGCGTCCCCACCGGCCGGGTCAGGCGGCGGGCCGTCAACGCCAGCCCGCCGACCTGGCTCACCAGCGTCTGCAGCGGAAACTCGGTGACCACCAGGCCGAACATCCACGAGAACAGCGACAGGTTCCCGCGGCGCGCCAGGGGTCGATAGGCGTTGAGGGTGGACGTGGCTGTTACCGCCGTGACCACCAGCGACGCTACTTGCCGGATGTGGTGAATGAGTCGTTCCTTCTGCATGCGGTCACCTTACGAGGTGGGCAAACGGTGATCTCACGGGGCGTAAGCCACTCGGACGCTCCGCACCTCTCGAAAGTCGGCGCCATGGCGAGTAAAAACCAGAGGTAACCAAGCAAATCGAATATTCGGCCAAGCGGGGTGAAAAGCATGGACATCACGCGCGCGATCGCCGCAGTCGCGACCTTGGCCGCCGTAGCTGCCGAAGCAGCAGCTGTACCCGCGTCCGGCGCTCCGGCGATGATCGGCGATTACGTCCTTACCGAGACCAACCCAGCGGGCCAAAAGTTTGTCACGAATTGGAACGTCAATCCCTGCGGTGATGGATGCGCCGACATAAAAGCTGGGGTTGGAATTAGCCGAGCGCAGTTGGTCGACGGTCAATGGGTACTAGACATGTTCGACAACATACGGTGCTCGGACGGTATTAGAGTTTCCTACGCCGCGAACGCCCACCTAACGTGGGATCCAAATACCCTGGCAGGCACAGATCAACAGGTTTACATGCAGGCAGCCTGCGGCCGACCGCCGGGATACACACAAACCAACCAGATACAACTCAAGGCAGCTTGACCCCACTTGGGGCGCCTCTTTTGTTATACGAGGACCGTTTTGGGCATCACGGTGGGTTTGAATCCGTATCGCGGGCCGCCGAAGCCGGGGGATGTCCCGGCCATGGCCATCGCCGGCATCCCGGCTGGCACCGCCGCAATCGGGGCCGCTTCCTCCGGGGCAACGGCCCAGCCCGCGGCCGTTAACGCCGAAGCGCCAGAGCTGGCCGCCGGGGCGGCCGCAGACCAACTGGCCGGTACCGACAGACCACCGACCGTGGATGCCTGGCCCAAACCCGCCAGTACCGGCGCCCCACCGACGCCGGTAGCGCCGGCCGGCCCCGCCGCGCCCGCCAAGGCTGTTACCCCAGAGCTGCTCGCGACAGTGTGCGCGCTGGTCGCTAAGGGGACAGTCGCTGAGGCACCGTTAATGGCGTGGCTAAGCAACACCGAATTCGGGATGGTGTTCATGACCCACCAAGCGGCGCTGTTCACTAACCCGTTGATGGTATTCGCCACGAACGGGACGCCCAGGATAGGCGTAGCCTGGGCGGGTACTGCGGCGACCGGGGAGGCCAGTGCGGCAACCGCATTGGGCAAGCTGGAGATCGTCTGGATCAGCCCCGCCTGCGCGCCGGCGGCGGCACCGGCTTGGGCGACCGCGGCGGCCTGGCCGGCCAGCCCGGCCGGGTTGGCAGTCGGCGCCGGGGGCGTCAACGGGCTCAACGTCGCGGCGCTCGCCGAGGAGGCGGCGTAGGCATACATGGCGGCGGCGTCTTGGGCCCACATCTCGGCGTAGAGGGCCTCGGTCGCCATGATCGCCGCCGTGTTCATCCCCAGGAAGTTGGTCGCGACGAGTGCCGCCAATTGGGCTCTGTTGGCCGCGATCACCGCCGGGGAAACCGTCATCGCAAAGGCCGTCTCGAACGCAGCCGCGGATGCCATCGCCTGCGAAGCCGCACGCTGAGCGTGCGCCGCGGTGACGTTCATCCACGCCAGGTACGGCTGGACTGCGGCGGCCATCGACGCAGATGCCGGACCCAGCCAGTGCTCGCCGGTGAGCTCCGTGATCACCGACTCGTAGCCGGCAGCCGTCGAACTCAATTCGGCGGCCAGCGTGTTCCACGCCGTTGCGGCGGCCATCATCGGTCCCGCACCCGGACCGGCGTACATGCGTCCGGAGTTGATCTCTGGGGGTAACGCTCCGAAATCCATTTCTGTATCCCTCTCCTTCTAAAAATTCTTCTTGTCAATCGGCGGCGCCGCGGTCCCTAGACGACCGTCGGCCGTCCCATCACGGTGGGCTTGACGCCGTACCGCGGCGCACCCAAGCCGGCGGCTTTCCCGGCCGTGGCCATCCCGGGCATCGCGGCCGGCATGGTTGTCACCGGCGTGCTCTGCGCCGCCGGGGCGGTCCAGCCCGCGGTCGTCACCGCTCCCGGGCTCGCCGCCGCCGGGGCAGCCCCCGCGGCCCAACTGGGCGGCACCGACAACCCGCCGACCGTGGCCGCCTGACCCAGACCCGGCACCATCGGAACCCCGCCTAAGCCTGCAGAGCCCGCCGGCCCCGCCGCGCCCGTCAGAACTGTTCCATCCAAGCCGGCCACCGCTCCGGCGGCGTCGCCGGCGGTGTCGCCGGTCTCGTTAACAGCAGGCAGAAGACTGCCGCCGCACATCCCGAGCAGGTCCGACGAAGCGGAGTCCCAGTTCCCAAACCCGATGTTGAGGATGTTGGCCAGGTTGCCACCCGGCGGGTCAGCTGCAGCCGCATTGGCGGCAGAACTGAAGAGACCCGAGATCCCTTGCGACAAGGGCGAAGCGGTTGCAATTGAGTTGCCTGACTCAGTGGCCGCGTAGGAACCGGCGCTGGCCCCCAAGGTGTTCACGAAGAGCTCGTGAATCGCTGCGGCCTGAGCGTTGACCGATTGGTACAGGTTGCCGTACGCCGCGAAAATCGTTGCTTGCAGCGCTGATACTTCGTCAGCGGCTGCGGGAACCATTCCTGTGGTCGGTGCTGCTGCGGCCGCGCTCTCGGCGGCCATAGCAGAGCCGAGAGTTTGCAGCTTGCCCGCCGCATATGCCAACGCTTCAGGCTGTGTGGTCACGAAAGACATGAACGCCTCCTTAAGTGGATGTCGTTACTTCTCCGACGGTTGAAACCGCGGGCTTCTTTTTCACCCGCCTTGGGCGCGGAAAGCGAATCCGGCCGCAAGCGTTTTCGTTTGCCGGGGCGCGCAGCATCTGCGACGTCGGCAATGAATTGAGACGAACTGGCCCTTCCGTCGTTGCGCAAGGAATGACCTTGGGACGGATCCGCTGTCCAGAGCAGGTGACGCATCATGTCAGGCGCTCTCAGTTTTCATGTTCCAATGCATTGCAACCGCGCTCAAGGGTTCTCAGCCCTGGATTTCTGCCCGAGATTTCGACAATCTGATTCCATCAGCGGAATGCCTTCAGCTAAACCGCTTGGTATTTCTCGACTTAGCCTTGCCAACTCGCGGCGGCTTCACATAAGAGATAGATATGGCTGATGTCCCACTGGATGCGCAAGAGCGCCTGGAGCTCTGCGATCTTTTCGACGAGCTCGGCCCGTCCGTTCCCACGCTGCTCGACGGCTGGACCGCGCACGATCTAGCCGCCCACCTGGTGTTGCGCGAACACGACCTCATTGCCGGCCCCTGCCTGGTTTTACCTGGGCCCTTCGAACGGTTCGCCGAGCGGCGTCGGGCCGGGTTGGCCCGCCGCGAAGACTTTGCGGGGCTGGTCGCGCGGATCCGATCCGGCCCGCCCGTCGGGTTCTTCCGCATCGGGTGGGTGCGTTCGTTGGCGAATCTCAACGAGTTCTTTGTGCATCACGAGGACGTGCGCAGGGCAAATGGACGTGGGCCCCGTCGCCACGCGCCGGCGATGGACGCTGCGTTTTGGCGAAACGTGCGCCGCGGCGGTCGGTTTCTCGGTCGTCGGCTTGGCGGCTGCGGGCTCGAGGTTGAGTGGGCGGGGACCGACGTGCGGGCGGCGGTTCGGCCGGGCTCACCGACGGCGCGGCTCAGCGGCCCGCCGGGTGAACTTCTCCTCTATCTCTTTGGGCGCCAGGCCGCGGCGCAGGTCGATGTGAGCGGGCCACCGGAGGCCGTTGCGGCGGTGCGTCGCACGCACTTCGGGATGTGAGTGCATCGCGCGAGCTACACAGTCCACCGCACCTGCAGCGTTGGCGGTTTGCGGAACACTAGACCTCGCGGCGCGTTGCGATAGTCGGGGTCGAGCCGCAGCCCAGGCAAGCGGTCCAGGAGTCTACCGACCGCGATCGTGGTTTCAGTCCTGGCGAGCTGTGCGCCCAGGCAAAAATGTGGACCCTGCGCGAAGGCAAGGTTGAGCTTGGCGTTAGCACGCCGGATGTCGAACCGGTCGGGGTCGCTGAACACGACCGGATCTCGGTTGGCGCCGGCGATCGATACGCTGACCAGGTCACCGCACTGAATCCGACTGCCCCCCAGCTCGATATCGCGTGTCGCGTAGCGGTCGACGACTGCGGCGGCCGGCTCCAACCGGATCGACTCCTCGATCGCGTTCGGCAAAAGATCGGCGTGGTCACGCACAAGCGGGAGCATCCCGGTGTCGCCGAGCAGATGCCGGACAGCGTTGAGAATCATGCCCTCCGTCGTGTCGATACCGCCGAACATCAAAACCGCTCCGTTCGACGCGACCTCGTCCTGGCTCAGCCCTTCCGGCGCCCGCGCGGTCTCCCTCAGCAGCGAGGGTGCGTCGGCACAGCCGAGAGTCCGTGTCACGGCCGCCCGCAGCCGGGCGAACGCATCCGTGCCCGCTGTGTTGACCGGCCTGCCGGCGGTCACCTCGGTCACCGCCGCCACGATCGCGGCGTACCAGGACAACACCGTGTCGACATTGACATCGCGCAGCCCGAGCGCCTCGGTAACCACTGCCGCCGCGAGCGGACCGGCGAACTCGCGCCGCAGCTCGGCGCTGCCCAAGGGCCGCATCGCCGAGATCAACCGATCGACCTCCGCCTCGACGAACCCGGCGAACCGATCCTGTACACCCGCCGGGCGGAATGGATGCGCGAACGGCTCCCGGTGCCGCGTGTGGTCCGCGCCGTCGAGCGAGAGCATGCTCGCGCCGACCACCCGGGAAGTGGAGAACCGGGGATCGTCGACGGTGAAGGTGGTGGAATCCCGCATCACCCTCACCGCGAGGTCGTACCGAGTGACCAACCACCCGCCCCGGACGGCGAGCCACGATACCGGCTCGGCCGTCCGCAGCCGTGCTAGCAGCGGGTGCGGGTCCGCCTGCAGCTCACGCAGGGTCGCGCCGCGCCCGATCGGGAACTTTTCGATAGCCACTCCGTAGTCATCATCGCGCGGCTTCACGGTTGTGGCTCGAAATTGAGTGGGCCGGGGGTAACGAGCGGGCGACGGTTCGATCTGGCTCAGGTGCGGCTCGGCTCAGCGGTCTGTCGGGCGAACTGCTCATGTTCGTCTTTGGGCGCCAGGCCGCGGCGCAGGTCGACGTGAGCGGAGCGCCCGAGGCCGTCGCGGCGGTGCGTCGCACGCACTTCGGGATGTGAGTCGGTGGCCGCTCAAGTCACATCGGCCACACGATTCCCTGGCCCGGGCGGCACACGATGTGCCCGCCTCATAGCGACTGCGTTGCTGCGTCGAGGGGCCTTCGGTTGTCGCTGCGAGGCGGGCACATCGGTGCACCCCTAACTTCTTGTGACGCATGTGATTCCGAGTCGACGGGGGATGGCTACTGGTTGCACTTTGGCGCTGTTGGCGCCATAATGGCGCCATGCCTAGCGTCCAGATCAAAGATGTTCCTGAGGACACCCACCGAGTGCTGCGCGAGCGAGCCGCGCGCGCACACCAGTCCCTACAGGAATACCTTCGAAGTCGTCTAATCGCCGAGGCCAATCAGCCCACTCTGGATGAAGTCTTGGACCGCGTCGGCGCACACCGTGGCGGGCGCATATCTTTTGGGGCCGCTGTCGATTACGTTCGGGCGGACCGTGATCGTCGTTGATGCAAGCGTATTGGTTGTAGCCCTGGGCGATGACGGAACAGACGGCAGGCAGGCCAGGGAGCGTTTAGCGGAAGAGACGTTGGTCGCTCCCGAACTCGTCGACCTCGAGGTGGTCTCGGTATGGCGTCGCCATGTTGCGGCAAAACTGATGCCTGCTCGGCGAGCCGCGAGTGCGGTGGCGGACCTGGCGGATCTGCCTCTACGTCGATCCTCACACCAGCCATTGCTCCAACGCATATGGGAACTGCGCCATGTCGTTACGCCCTACGACGCCGCATACATTGCGCTCGCCGAAGCTTTGAACGTCGTGCTAGTCACCGCTGACACCCGCCTTTCGCGCGCTTCCGGCGTGCATTGCGAGATCGAGGTTGTCGGTGAAGGCAGCGGTGGTTGATGGAGCTCACGCTTCGGCCGCGAACAAAACATCGGGGTTGAGGATGCCCGCCGGGTCGAAGCTCTGCTTGATCCGGCGCATGAGGTCGACCTTGGCCGGGTCTTCGAGCTTGAGGAAGTAGGGGGTCTTGGCGCGGCCGAGGCCGTGCTCGCCGGAGATCGCGCCGCCCAATTCCATTGCCAACGCAAAGATGTCGGTCATCAGCTGCTTCTTTTTCTCCGGGTCCTTGCAGAAGATGGCCAGGTGTACGTTGCCGTCGCCGGCGTGGCCGCAGCCGGCCGCCGCACCCCCCGCGGCCGTGGCCAAACCACGCGCGGCGGCCAGGAACTTCGACATCGAGCCGCGCGGCACCACCGTGTCGATGATGTCGTCGGCGCCGATCGCCTTGGCCGTCCAGAACGCCTTCTCCCGCGCCTCGATCAGCTTGCGCGCCGAGCCCCCTTCGAGCACATAGGCGTCGACGGCACCCAGCTCGACCACCAGCTCGCCGGCCCGCTCGACATCCTCGTCCAGACGGTCCGCGTTCCGGTTCTCAAGCGCGACAACGAGATACGCCTGGCAGCTGTCGCGAACCTGGTCGGGAATGCCGAGCTCCAGGTTCTGGGTGTGGACGAGGGCGGCCATCGTGATGTTGTCGATGTATTCGAGGATGTAGGGCCCGAGCCCGCTGGCGAGGACCTTGGGCACCGCCTCCATGACCTGGTCGAAGTCGGCGAACGGGGCCAGCACGGTGGCGCTGTGGCCGAGCCGCGGATGCAGCTTGACGATCACCTCGGTGGCCAGGGCCAGGGTGCCCTCGGAGCCGACGATGAGCTGGGTCAGGTCGTAGCCGGTGGACACCTTGGCGATCTTGCCGCCGGTGCGGATGATCTCGCCGGTCGGCAGCACCGCCTGCAACCCGAGCACGTTGTGGCGGGCGATCCCGTACTTGACCGCGCGCATCCCACCGGCGTTGGTGCCGACGTTGCCGCCGACGCTGGAGGACAGCTCGCCCGGGTGCACCATGTAGCTCAGCCCGGAATCGACCGTCGCGGCGTCCAGCTCCGTCAGCGTCACCCCGGGCTGGACCACGGCGACCTGGTTGGTCGTGTCGACCTCGAGGACCGCGTTCATCCGCTCGAAGGAGATCAGCAACCCGTCCTTCCGCGGGATCGCCGCGCCCGACAGGCCGCTGCCGGATCCGCGGGCCGTCACCGGCACATTATTTTCCGAGGCGGCTTTCAGCAGCTGCGAAACCTCTTCTGCGGTCGCCGGTTTGGCCACGTACGCCGGCTTCTGCGGCGGCTGCGTCAACTCCTCGTCGTGCGCGTAGTCGTCGGGGATCGCGTCGCCCGTGAGCAAGTTGTGGGCCCGACGATTTCCGCGAACCGCGCCGTCAGGTCGCTCATCGATGTCATCACGCCTGCGGCTGCTCTAACAACCGCAGCGGGTGCAAGCCGTCGACGGCGCCGACGAACGGCGGGTGGATGCTGTAGCCGATCATGCGTTGAATGTCATCGGAGACCGTCCGAGCGACGTCGCGCGGTATCGAGAGTGTGAATGTTTCCATCGGTCGCAGCCACGGTTGGCAGTATTGGGCCGTGACGGCAAGCCGCGCGTGGGCGGTCGTGTTGGCACCGCCGCCATGCCAAAGGGTTCCCACGAAAAAGACGCACGAGCCGGCAGGCATGACGACAGGCAGCGCGGGATCGTCCGGCCCAGGCGGACGCCTGCCCCAGCGATGACTGCCGGGCATCAACACGGTGGCGCCATTGTCGGCGGTGAAGTCATCGATCGCCCAGATCGTCGCGGCAGCCAAGGGAGCCCGCGGCCGCGGAATCGGGTAGAACCCGTCGTCATGGTGAGGCAGCTGCGCGGACTCTCCAGGTTGAATGTTGATGGCCTGCAACGCCGAAAGCAGGTAATTGGGCATCAGTAGCCGATCGAGCACCGCCAGCACCCGCGGATGATCGACAAGCCGGTCGCACACGCGCGTCCTGCTCAGCACGCTGTAGATGCGCTGGGTGCACCGTCCTTCAAAGGTGTTGCGTCCGGTATGCCCGAGCCAGGGGCCGACTACATCGCGGATCTGCTGACACTCGTCCGCGCCGAGCAGGTTCTCCCAGATGACGTAGCCGTCTCGGTCGAGGGCCGCCATGTCGGCGTCGACGATCGCGGGGTCGACGGAGGCGCCGCTGCTCGGTGTCCATTTGTGCCGGCCCGCCAAATCGCTCCTGAGGTCGTCCAGCGTCGTGACGGGCTCGTCATCGATGCTCATCGATACGTGTCCTTCCCAAGGATGCTCGGTATGGGAGCTAGCCGCGCCTATACCCAGACCCTGGACCCATCTTGACCACTGGTCAAGTGATTCAGCTTCTAAATGACAGTGGCCCGACGGCGGGAGTTCGTGTCGATGTAAGGGTGGTTACTCCTTCGTGCCGAATGCTGGGCGGTGTACCGATAGGGGAGGACGGCCGTGAGCGTCGCGATGGTCGCGCCCAGCGCCATCACCGGGCGAGCGCGACGGCGAGACGATCCACCTAACGTTTTCGGGGCGCTTTGGCTTTGGGATCGATCAGTGGGCCTACCTGCCGTTCGAGGTGCCCCCGGGCGTGCGGCGAATCCGGGTCACCACCTCGCATGACCGCTTCGCGGTGGGCGGGCCGATCCGAAACGTGTTGGATCTGGGCGTTTTTGGCCCGGCCGGCCACGACCTGGGCAATGCGGCCGGGTTCCGGGGCTGGTCCGGCGGAGCCCGCGACGGCTTTGTCATCGCCGGCGGCCATGCCACTCCGGGCTATCTTGCGGGCCCCATCGAGCCGGGTCTGTGGGCGGTGGCCCTCGGTCCGGTGGTGCTGAGCCCATGGGGGATGGCTTGGCAGGCGCGCATCACCCTGGAACGTGGGCACCCCGACACGGAAAGCGCGCCCCTGATCGCTTATCCGCCCCCGCCGGTGCGCGGTGCCGGCTGGTACCGCGGGGACCTGCATCTGCACACCGTTCACTCCGATGGCCAGCGAAATCCCGGTGAACTGGTGGCGGCCGCGCACGCCGGCGGGCTGGACTTCATCGTCTCCACCGACCACAACACCAACTCCGCGAACCGGGTGTGGCCCGCATGCCGCACAGGAGGGCTATTGGTGATTCCCGGTGAGGAGGTCACGACCAGGCACGGGCATTGGCTCGCCGTCGGCCTGCCGCCGCACGCGTGGGTCGACTGGCGATACGCCCCGCGCGACGGGGTGTTCCCGCGCTTCGCCGCCGAGGTCCGCGAGGCCGGCGGCCTGGTGGTCGCCGCACATCCCGCGGCGCCGGTGCCGGGGTCGTTGTGGGAGTTCGGTTTTGACCACGTGGATGCGCTCGAGGTGTGGAACGGCCGGTGGAATCTGGACGACGAAGTGTCGCTTCGGATTTGGCATCGGCTGCTGTGTGAGGGCCGTCGTGTCGTCGCGGTCGGCGGCAGTGACTCTCATGCTCATCAGCAGCCGGTCGGCTCGCCGCAGACGGTCGTGCACGCGCGGGAACTGTCGACACCCGCGATCGTCGACGGGCTGCGTCGCGGCCGCTCGTACATCGCCCGATCACGGGCCGTCACGGTGGAACTCACCGCGTCCTGCCCGGGCCGGGACGCCGGTCCCGGGCAGACACTGCGGGTGCCGCCCGGCACGCCCGTCACCGTCACCGCCATGATCACCGGAGCTCCCGGCACGACCGCCGCCCTGATCACCGCAGCGGGCTGCGCAGGGCGGGCGACGGTGGCCGGATCGGCGCGGACTATGGCGCGATGGGAACTCGATGCCGCGTCGGCGCGCTTCGGGCGGCTGGAGGTACGAGAGGCACAACGGCGCCGGCACGGCGCGATGGTTGCGTTGACGAACCCCGTATGGCTGGCGTGAGCACGGCCTCACCGGGGCGAGTGGCGTTCCCAGCCGGGGTCGCTCAAAAACACGAGCCGGAACTTGCCCATCTGAATCTCGTCGCCATCGGCCAGCACGATCGAGTCGATCGGTTCGCGGTTGACGTAGGTACCGTTGAGGCTGCCGAAGTCGACGAGATGGAATTCGCTGCCTCGCAGCTGGAATTCGGCGTGGCGGCGGCTGACGGTCAGGTCGTCGAGGCAGATGTCGTTGCCCGGATGGCGGCCTGCGGATGTGACCGTCTGACCGAGCAGGAATCGGAAACCGGCGTTAGGGCCGCGCTTGACGACGAGGACGGCGTAGCCGTGCGCGCCCGAGGCTGAGCCGAATTCCGTGATGAGATCATGAGACCTCCGGTCGTGGTCGGTGTGGGTCACTTGCTGTCCTTATCGATTGTTCTGGCGGTGGCAATGGAAGTTGCGCTGGTGCCCCGACTCGCGAGCGCCGAAAACGCGTTGCTTCACGACAAGGTTCGGCATCTTTCTGGTCGCGACCCTTCGACCCGCGATGTCGTCAACCCGCAAGACTGAACTGTCCTGCGCGACTGCACGGCCCGGCTCGAGGCCAAGGTCAAAAGGTCACCCCTCGATCGTGGACGGGGCCGCCATCGTCGTCGATGTTGTCCCGGACAACGTGGCGTCGCCTTTGGTGTCACCGTTGACACCGTCGCGACGCAGACCGTCACCTAGGCGGAGAAAACCGACTTGCCGCTAAGCAGCGAAACCATGAAATGCCGCCCAAGACAGCGTCTGTGGTCGCGCTGTGCCGTCGCGCGAGGCCCGCCGGGAAGCGACGGTGTTCGCGGCTGGGCGAAAACGAGTCCCACGTTGTCCTCGGCGACATTGACAGACCCACGCACTCATCGAAAAATCGAGTTGCGCGAAGAAGCAGTTGACACACTGGGCCGATAAGTTTGTGGCGCCGGTTGGTGTGAACAGACGAATGGAAGGGTTGACGAGATGAGCAATGACACGGCCTATTACCGTGCTGATGTGCAGGGTCTTAATCCCGGAGACGCGACGACCCGTACGCTGGACCCGCTCGATGGCAAGGAATACACATACGCGACAACGCGGCTCGACGTTGCGCGTGGGATCGCCGCCAGGCATGCCGATTTCGCTGTGTACCGCGCCACACTCGACGAGCCATTGAAGCAGACCCCGACGCTGCCCAGGACCACCTTGGTGGATTGTTCGTCAGGGCTCCGTGGGGCGCGGTCGTGTACGTCGTGGACGAGACTGAAACATAACTACCTGAACCGACCGCAGGACTCGCGAAAACAACTGATAGAATTCGTTGAATGTCGTCAGATTGAGCAGCGCTGGGCAGATTTCCTGCAGCACGACCTCGGTCAGTCCGGCGCCGATCATGTCTTTTTGTGATCAAGGACGTAGGAATCGCCGTCCACCTCCAAGCGGCCGGTCGCCGCCTGCGGAAATCCAGGCGTCGCGCTCCAGCACGATGGAGCCGAACTTGTACTGGAATCGGCGCAGCGTATCGGCCGGCATCGCCGCGCTCGAAATGCACAAGCGCAGTGAACTGAAATCCAAGTCATACCGGTCGGCCGCCCTGAGCATCGCCGTGTACATCGCCGGCGTGCCCTCGAAGACCGTGACTCGTTCTGAGGAAATCATTTTGAGCGCTTTGGCGGGGTCGAAGCTAGGCAGCAGCGCGAGGGTTACGCCGGCGTAGACGGTGGCGAGCAGGCCGCACGTCAGGCCGAACCTCTCATACAGCGGCACGCAGGTCAGCACTAGGTCATCCGGCCTGAGGTTCAGTAAGCTTCGCGCCGCGACTGCCTGATTCCAGGTGAGGTTTTCGTGGGTGAGCTCGGTGCTTTCGTGCTGACCGGAGGTGCCGGAGCTTTGCAGGATGACCGCGGTGTCATTGTCAGCGCGCGGCACGGGCGGCGTACGACCGGTGAAGCCGGCAGTTAGTGGCCGAATTCCATGCCTGCCGATGGAAACAGGCTGAGTACCTGCGGTGGTGGCCGCCAGCGTGGTTGCGACTGCATGTGGGTGGGTGCAGAACAGGGTCCTCGCGCCCGTTATCGTCAGGCAAAACTCCACCGCACGGGCATTCAGCGATGGGCTCATCAGCACCACCACCCCGCCGGCCCGCAGCACGCCGTAAAACACGACGGCGAGCTCGGGACGATTAGGCAGCATGACGGCGACCCGGTCGTCGGGCCGCAAGCCGCCGTCGATGAGGTAGTCGGCAAACCGCGCGACGTCGCGGGAGAGCACCGAAAAGCTCGTCGGCACGTCGCCGCAGCGCAGCGCCGCCGCACCGGGACGCATCTCCGCTGACGCGCTGAGAAATACGCTCAAATTGGTCATCGCGACTCCCAACAGATCAACGCTTCAATGATGGGACTGGTGTGTGGGCTTGTTGATGGACCGAGCGACAATGCGGATTGCGTACCGCTGTTCCGGGAACAACGTCGCCGATCGATGACTGGATGCGTCGTTGGCGACATCGGTGAGCACGCCGCGTTGTCCTCCAGAACATCGACGTCGACGCCGACCCGTTCAACGATCAAATAGGGCGGCCGACAACCATGTTCGCGCGCCCTCGACCACAGCAGGTGGTTGGCGGGATCACCCTATTGCGAAAGTGAGAGGACCGTGAATAATACTCTTGGGCAACAGCTTTCGAAATGGAAGCTGGCAGCGGGCGCGCTGACCGTGCTCTTGGGTGCCATCGTCTTGGCTTGGCCCGGCCCAACCATCCTCGTTGCCTCAACCCTGTTCGGCGTTTACCTACTGGCGACCGGGCTGGTTGAACTGTTTGTTGCGTTCACCCTGCCGTGGTCGCCCGCCACGCGCGTCATGCTGTTTATCAGCGGCGCGTTGTCGCTGGTTTTCGCAATTCTGTCGTTCCGCCACTTCGGTGATGCCTATGCAGTCCTGCTGCTATCCCTGTGGATCGGAATCAGCTTTATTTTCCTGGGCATTTCGGGCGTAGCCTCTGGGATCGGCGAGCGGCAGATGCCGGGCCGCGGTTGGGACATCGTTCTCGGCATCCTCTCGGTGATCGCCGGTGTTGTCGTGCTTATCTGGCCGTTCGATTCGATAGTCGTGCTAACCATCGTCACTGGTGTATGGCTGGTCATCAGCGGTTTGGGCAAGGTCGTGCAGTCATTTCAGATCCGCAGGGATGCCAACGCCGCACGCCAGACAATCGACTCAGTGTCTCAGCGAATGGCCGCATAGCGCGGCGCCTTCGGACCTGCCCTCGATGGGCGTATCAGAACGGCTGGGGAGTTGTGATGCTGGCGTTCACGCTGGATCCCGGGCGATGGTGGATCGCTCGTCCTTTGGGCCGCAATCCGCTGCTTCGTGCAGCGGATCGGTTGGAAGCCCTACTAATCCTCGTCGTGATTGTCGGCTGGCTGCTGGTTGTTCCCATCGCGGGTGTGGTCGGCACTGCGATTTACGACGGCCGGCATCGTCTGTACGCCGAGCAGGCGCTGACCAGGCACCGCGTCGTCGCTACGGTCGTCGAGGGCACCGCTGCAACGGCCGGCCGTTGTAGCGCACCCGCGTCCGTTCAGGCCGGATGGACTGCGGCGGGCGAAGAGGGCATCGGCTCGCTCTCGTTCGACACGGCGGGGACATCCGGTGACCCCCTGAGCATTTGGGTAGACGCCGACGGAAATTGCGTGCCTCCGCCGACTTCGACAACGCAGGCGGCGCCTGATGCGCTCTGCGGTGCACTGTATCAATACTGTTGTCGGCCATGGTGGTAACCGCATTGGCGCTGATCCTGATGCGGTCGTGTCTGGACCGCATGCGCGACACCCAATGGGCACATGAACTCCGCGCCATAAATGATTCCGGCGGTCCACGCAGGGGCAATCAATAACAGTTCGCGTCGACCTTGACCGGGTCTTCGGAGCCGGCGTTAGGTGGCGGCAAGGTCACACCAGTATCCTTGCCGGGTAAGTCACATCAGCATCACGAATCTCACCGGAGAGGTGACGCACTTCTTGCCCGCCTCGCTCGCAGCGACAACGTACGGCGGTGCGCCGATGAGCCCCCGGGTTGTCGCTCACTGTGAGGCGGGCACATCGGCATATCCCGAACTTCTTGTGATGTATGGCATTCCGAGCCGTTCGAGGACCGGCCTCAACCGACCTGCCGTCCGTACCACCGCGCCTCCGGTGCCGTGATTCGTCCAGCGCGGACGAGAGCTATCGCCACGAGCACACCGAACACAAATCCACCGATATGAGCGAAGAACGCGATACCGCTGCCACCGGAATTCGCCTTGACCAGCCCGTAATTGCCCACGATGAACTGGTACACAAACAAGCCGCCGAGGTACAACCATGCCGGGATCCTGACCGGGAACCACCGCACCAGCAGGTGCACGCGTGAGTTGGGATACAGCACGAAATATGCGCCCAGCACGGCGGCTATCGCGCCGCTGGCGCCGAGGGAGGGTCCCGCGCGCGAGACGCTGTGCTGATCAGGGTCATATCGGCCTGCACCATGGTCGCGACGAATCCGCCCGCGAAGTAGAAGATCAGATAGCTGAGCCGACCGAACGTGTCCTCGACGTTCTTACCGAAGATTGCCAAAAACAGCATATTGCCCAGGATGTGCCCCCAGCTGGCATGCAGGAATATGGCTGTGATCCAGCCGACACCCCAGGGTTCGGGTGTGCTGCAGGCATTCCGAAGACTGCACGGATAGAACGACGCGTGGCTGATCGCCGCGTTAAGGTCCGGCAATTCGTAGAACAAAAACACCGCGAAGTTGGCGGCGATCAGCACGACAGTGACTAACGGGAACCGTTGGACCGGAACGCCATCGGAGTAGGGGATCATGAGCTGTGATCGCGTTGGTCATCGCCAGGGCGAGCGGGTGGGGAAGCCCACCGCGAACAGCTGCTAGCCGCAGCCACTCCGCCAGCTAGGTACGGCGACTTTAGATTTCTCGTCAGCGGCCGAGGATTCTGGCGACAGCATTATGTTGACGACCCCAACGGCCTTGCGAGGTCGGGGACTAACAGTTGAGGCCGCCAATACAACCGCCCTTCGTGGGTGACAGGCGTCGACGGCACGCTGGACGAGGAGGTCGGCGTGGTTGTCGGCGTTGTGCTGCTTGCCGACTTACCGCCTCCACCACCGCATCGCGACCGCTAAAGCGAGCACAGCCGTGCCACCGAACAGCGCGATCGCCGTCCTTGCTCCAGATTTCATCAAGCGCTCCATTCTCGTGTCGGGTCGATTCGCCAACCCGAGTCCGTTTTCCATTGTCGAAGCGTCGCGACGATGCTGTCGTCGGTTGCGGTGACAGTCCAGCTGTCTCACCGTTGTCTGCGCACACAGTGCGCCAGCAGAAGTTGCTTCAGTATTTTTAGGCCCGTCGCGGGAGGCAAGGCCTCACCGGACAGCAATGATGGTCAAACTTTGGCGCTTTACGACGCGATGCGGGCCAATGCCGAGTGGCATGCTTCTTACATGGCGGTCGCGCCCCAAACCGTCTACGCGCGAGACGGCGATACGCACCTCGCGTATCAGGTCGGCGCTGACCACGGGTCAGATCTCCTGTTCGTCCCGACCGCTACGTTCCCGATCGACTTGCTGTGGGACGAGCCCACCGTCGCCCGCCACCTGCGTCGATTGGCGTCGTTCAGCCGTCTGATCATGACCGACCTGCTCGGGATGGGAAGCTCAGACGCGGTGCCGATCCAGGACCGTCCGGCGATGCAGACGTGGACGGATGGGCTCGTCGCGGTGCTTGACGCCGTTGGGAGCGAGTGTGCGTCGGTCTTTGCGATGTCGGAGTCGACGCTTCCCGCCATGCTTCTGGCGGCAACCCATCCCCAGCGCGTGCGCTCGCTGGTGCTCTGGAGCCCGTACGCGCGCTATCTTCGAGCCGACGACTACCCGTGCGGGATGCCCGAGCCGGCCTTCACCCGGTATGTCGACGCCTTCGGCGACACCGTCGGGACGGGTGCCGTCGCGGATGAATTGGCTCCGAGTTGGGCCGGCGATGCCGGGAAGCGGCGATGGTGGGCTCGCGGCGAGCGCCTGGCCGGCGGCCCCGGGTACTTCAAGGCCATCTTCGACCTCTACCTGCGCACCGACGTCCGGCCCGCGCTCGACAGCATCCAGGCGCCGACGCTGCTGCTACACCGCAGCGGTGATCGCCATGTGACCGGCGGCCACGCCCGCTATCTCGCCGATCGCATCCCGAAGGCGCGATTGGTGGAGTTCGACGGGGACGACAACGTGTGGTTTGCCGGCGACTCCGACCGAGTGCTCGACGAGATCGAATCGTTCGTCACCGGTTCACGCGCCGCCAGGCCGACGAACCGCGTGCTGTCGACCGTGTTGTTCACCGACATCGTCGGATCGACCGAACGCGCCGAGGCGCTCGGCGATGAGGCCTGGGCGGCCGCCCTCGACGCGCACAACGACGTCGTGGAAAAGCACGTGGCCAGCGCGCGGGGCGAAGTCATCAAGTTCACCGGCGACGGCGCGCTCGCCACCTTCGATGGGCCGGCACGTGCGATCACCTGCGCGTGCGCGATCCGCGACGCGGTGCAAGACCTCGGACTGGACATCCGCGCCGGCCTGCACACCGGCGAGGTAGAGATGATCGACCGAGACGTGCACGGAATCGCGGTCCACATTGCTGCGCGCATCATGGCGCTCGCGGGGCCCGGGGAGGTGCTGGTGTCGGGTGCGATCCCGCCGCTGGTCCTCGGATCGAGGATCTCCTTCGACGACCGCGGCAGCCACGCACTCAAGGGCGTGCGCGACCCCTGGCCCGTCCTGGCGGTAGTCGCCTAGGCTCCCTTCGATCCGGGGTGAAGGCGAGCGGCAGCTTGCCCTGGACAGTTGGTTCGGGGCGGTGGGTCAAATGCGGGTACCCACGGGAAAGCCATGCCATGCACGCGGGCTCATTTGATGAATTGTGTCGACGATTGCAACGTCTACGCTTGACTCGAAAGCGCGACGTTGGAGGAGGCGGAAAGGCGATGACGAGCGTTCACCTGCCGAAGCTGCTGTCCATTGAGGACTGGGACGCGCTCCCGGAGGACAACAGCGCCCACATCGAGTTGCAGGAGGGCGTGCTCATCGTGACGCCGAGGCCGTTGCGGCCGCGATGCGCTGGCGGCGTTCCGCATTGCGAAGCAACTCGATGATCAACTGCCCGACGATCTCGAAGCGATTATCGAGTTCGAGGTCTGTGTCGACGCCGCTTACCCGCCAACGGTCCGAATTCCGGATGTCGTGATCACCCGTAAAGAGGGGTCGGAACGAAGGCTGGACGGACCTGATGTGCTGGTGGCGATCGAAGTGGTTTCCCCAGGCTCCAGACGGACCGATACCGTCACCAAGCGGTCCGAATACGCCGAGGCCACGATCGAGCACTACTGGATCGTGGAGCTTGGCCCGCCCGTGACGCTCACCGCGCTGCGTCTCGCGGGCGAGTTCGGTTACCAGGAATCACCCGCGGTCACCGGCACGTTCACGACCAGCGCTCCCGTTCCGTTGCGCCTCGACTTGGATGCCCTGGGCGAGCAATAGCGATGCCGCCCGGTTGTCCGCTCAGGCGAGCAGTCCGCGGATGTCGTCGGCGGTGAGGGTGGAGCCGAACGCATTGCCGTCGTCGATGACACTGGCGAACAGCTTGGCTTTGCGGGCGTTGAGGGCCATTACCTTGTCCTCGATGGTGTCGTGGGCGATGAGCCGGTACACCATTACGTTGCGGGTCTGGCCGATGCGGTGTGTCCGGTCGATGGCCTGGGCCTCGGCGGCCGGATTCCACCACGGGTCGAGCAGAAAGCAGTAGTCGGCCTCGGTGAGGTTCAGCCCGAACCCACCGGCCTTGAGGCTGATCAGGAAAACCGGTGCGTCTCCGTCCTTGAATCGCTGTATCACCGTTGCGCGGTGACGGGTTCGCCCATCGAGATAGCAGTAGTCGATTTCCTCGGTGTCGAGGCGATCGCGGACCCGGCCGAGGAAACGGGTGAACTGACTGAACACGAGCGCGCGGTGGCCGCCGTCGACGACGTAGCGGAGATGCTCAGCGAGCGCGTCGATCTTCGCGCTCGCCAGCGTGTCGTGTGCGGGGTCGACGAGCCCGGGATGCAGCGCCATCTGTCGCAGCACCGTCAGAGACTTGAGGATCGTGAACCGGTTGCGCTGCATGTCATCGAGCAGGCCGAGCACCTTCTGCCGCTCTCGTTGCAGTCGCTTGTTGTAGAGGGCGCGGTGCCGCGGCGGCAGCTCGATATCGAGGACCTGCTCTTGCTTGGCTGGCAGCTCGGCGGCCACGCGCTCCTTGGTGCGGCGCTTGACCAACGGCTTGATGCGGCGGCGGAACAGGGCCAAAAGCTCCGGGTCGCCGGTCTTCTCGATGGGCTTGGCGAAGAAGTCGGCGAACTTCGTCGGGTTGGGGAACAACCCGGGGGCGGTGATCGACAGCAGTGACCACAGCTCCATGAGGTTGTTCTCCATCGGTGTGCCAGTTATCGCCAGCTTGAACGGTGCGGCCAACCTGCGTGCGCACTGGTAGGTCTTGGCGTGATGGTTCTTCACATATTGGGCTTCATCCAGAATCAGCCCGGACCACGTTCGGGCGGCGTGGGCGTCGAAGTCCAGCCGAAACAGCGTGTACGAGGTGACCACGATGTGGGCACCCGCCGCCAGCTCGTCGAGGTCGGCGCCGGCGCGGCGCAGCGTGTCGGAGATCGGCACGATCGACAGCTCAGGCGCGAACCGTGTGGCCTCGGTGACCCAATTGGCCACCACACTGGCCGGCGCAACTACCAGGAATGGTGCCATGCCCGGATTCTGTTGACGGACTTGGCAGATCAACGCCAGCGACTGCACGGTCTTGCCCAGGCCCATGTCGTCGGCGAGGATTCCACCGAGCCCGTGGGTGTGTAGGGTCGCAAGCCACGAGAACCCATCGGCCTGATACGGCCTTAGCTCAGCGCGCAGGCTGGTTGGCACCGCCGCCGGTTCCAGACCCTGCAGCGCGCGCAGCCCGTCGACTTGGCGCCGCCACTCGTCGGCTTGCCGCGTCACGACTCCGACCTCGGCCAGTTCGTCGAACAACCCGACCTGGAATCGGCTGATCCGGGGTGGCCCCTCTTCGGCATCGGTGAGCGCGCGGGCCTCGTCGATGAGCTGGCGCAGCTTCACCAGCTCCGGCTTGTCCAGCGCGAAGTAGGCGCCGTCGGGAAGCAGCAGGTGCGACTGCCCGGCCGCGAGCGCGGTGAACACGCTGACAAACGGAACCTGGTTGCCTTCAATGCTGATCGTGACTCCCAGGTCGAACCAGTCTGTCTCGCCGGCCACCGCGTCGGTGGTCACCGCGATGACGAGGGAGCCGCCCGCCTCCCGGTAGTCCACCGGGTCGCCGATCACCTCCAGCGCGACATCGGGAAGCTCGGCGAGCAGTGGTTGAACTTCGGTGGCGAATCGCATCGTCTCCAGGCCCGACAGTCGCGCCCCGGTGATGAGCGTGCCCTCGGCGGTGCGGAGCCCCAATTGCTCCAACGGCGCTTCGATGCTCGAGGCGAGCGTGTTCTCCACCTCCAGGTCGCGGTATGCGACATACTCCGATGTGCCGACCGGTGCGCGAAGGTCGTTGTCGCCTACCCGGTATGCCCATTCCCATGTCAACTCGAGCTGGTGCTCGGCCTGGTAGTCGGCCCGCAGGACCAGTGTGGGCCCGACGATCTCGGGCGGCGTGAACGACTCGTCCGACGACGTGACGGCCGCGATATGGCGCAACCTCGGGTAGTACTCTGCGGCGAACCGCCCCGCCTGGTCCCCGGGTATGACCAGCGGCTCATCACTGATTGTCATGCGCTGCAACGCCTCAGGGGCGGGCTTGTCCAGTCGAGCGAGCCGCAACCCGCCGTCGGCATACACCACGCCATGACCTGACGATCCAATGAACGCCACCGGCCGTGCCCCTGCGCCGTCGACCCGAAGCACGGGCTCGACGGTGAGATCGCCCCTCTCGTCGACCGTGACGTCCAGGCACAACTGCGCGGTCGCGTACGTCGGCACATCCCGCTGTGGCCGCGCCTGCACCAACTGCACCCCGACTCGGCGCGCTTCGTCCAACAGCGGCCACAGCTGCGGGGAATCAAATCGCAGCAGCGAGATCGTCTTCACATCGCCGTAGGTATAACCCCCGTACGAATAGCGGTAATAGCCAGTCGAATTCGAGCTCGACGCTCGGTAGGTCGCATAGAGCTCTTGCAGCAGCCGAACCTGAGCGTCGGGATAACCGCAGTGGCGCAGCATGTGCACCTTGCCCCAGCTCAGATCGCCTGCCACCCAGCCGCCGCGCTTTCCGGGCCGCACGAGCCGCGCGTCGAGAGTCGGCGACGGCCCGCTCACCGACAGGCTCAGCTCGATCGCCAGTGGTGTCCCGATGCGATCGTTCGTCGAGACCGGGGGAAGCAGCGCGTCCAGCGACTGCCGCCACGCCGCTGGAACTGGCGGAGGCGGCGTAGGTTGGGCGCGCATTTTTGCGGCCCCCGCGGCGGCGATGACGATTGCCGCGACATGCTTGCAGTTCACGTGCACCGGGCAGCTGCAGGACCCGCTTTCGACACTCCAGGTATCGATGTCTACCGGCAGATAGCTGCACCGTTGTGGTGTAGGTGCGGCCTTGGCTACCGCGAACATTGCCGACAAGGTTGTAAACGTCCGGGTCCCACAGGCAACGCAGTACCCGTCCCTCCCGCGCATAGGCCACGCCACGGCGATAGCTATCGCCGCCAACCAGCTCCAGCGCGCTCGCAAGGTCGATCGACGGATACATCAGCGACTGCACGCCCGCACCGTAACGACCCGGTCCGACAAGAAGGCCCAACCACGCCGCGGCGACACGCGAAAGTGGTGGAGATGAGGTTTGGGAGTCTGCCGTGACGAAAGTTCCCCGCCCGTTGGTCCCTCCCGTCACGGACGCTTTGCGCACGCCCAGGCACTCGTCCACAACATTCGATCCACCGCTCCGAAGCGCCGGCATCGCACGCACGTGTGCATGATGTCGACGCTTTGTTGTCTGCAGGGGGCCTGCCGACCTATCGGACTAGTCCCACTAGTTCGGATGGTGTGATGGCGTTATTCTGGACGCATGAAGACGGTCACGAGCACTGAGGCCAAGGCTAAGCTCAATGCACTCCTGGCAGAGGTCGAGCGGACCGGGGTGCCGGTGACCATCACCAACCACGGACGTGCGGTGGCTGTGCTCGCGCCAGTGCAACCCCGGCCGCGGAAATTCGGTCAGCTGCCGGCGCTCGTCGTGCCCGACAACTTCGACGAACCGCTTCCCGAAGCCGAAATCGCTGCGTGGGAAGGCAATTCATGACTGCCCAGCTGCCCACGTCGACGCCGCTGGCTGTTCTCCTGGACACAAATGCCCTGCTGTGGCTGGTCAGTGCGCCGGAGAAGGTTTCCGATTCGGCGCGTCAGCTGCTCCGCGATCCGAGCACCGAGATCATGGTTTCGGCAGCGTCGGCGTGGGAGATCGCGATCAAGACCCGGCTGGGTCGCCTGAATGGGGAGCCGCTGTTGTCAGCGTGGTCGGACATCATTGCCGACATGAACGCTACCGACTTGGCGATCGACGCGGGCGATGCCATCCTGGCCGGCCGCCTGCCTTGGGAACACAAAGACCCTTTCGACCGTGTGCTCGTCGCCCAGGCCGCTCGGCGAAACCTCACCCTAGCAACAAGCGATGCGGACATTCTGCGCTCAGCGCTTACCCCCACCTTGAAAACCTAAGCCAACAGACCGGCCCGATACGATGTCCGGTGATGTCATGGCCGTGCCTGGTGCTCTATTCAGCGGCCCCCGTTCGACTGGGCTACCCGCATCGTCGCCCTGGGTGGTTGCCGAATACAACGACGAACCCAGTGTCGAGCGCACCGACGTCCGGCCCGCGCTCGACAGCATCCAGGCGCCGACGCTGCTGCTACACCGCCACGGTGATCGCCATGTGACCGGCGGACACGCCCGCTATCTCGCCGATCGCATCCCGAACGCGCGCTTGGTGGAGTTCGACGGGGACGACAACGTGTGGTTTGCCGGCGACTCCGACCGGGTGCTCGACGAGATCGAATCGTTCGTCACCGGTTCACGCGCCCGGCCGACGAACCGCGTGCTGTCGACCGTGTTGTTCACCGACATCGTCGGATCGACGGAACGCGCCGAGGCTCTCGGCGATGAGGCCTGGGCGGCCGCGCTCGACGTGCACAACGACGTCGTGGAAAAGCACGTGGCCAGCGCGCGGGGCGAAGTCATCAAGTTCACCGGCGACGGCGCGCTCGCCACTTTCGATGGGCCGGCGCGTGCGATCACCTGCGCGTGCGCGATCCGGGATGCGGTGCAAGACCTCGGACTGGACATCCGCGCCGGACTGCACACCGGCGAGGTGGAGATGATCGACCGCGACGTGCACGGGATCGCGGTCCACATTGCTGCGCGCATCATGGCGCTCGCGGGGCCTGGGGAGGTGCTCGTGTCGGGTGCGATCCCGCCGCTGCTCCTCGGATCGAGGATCGCCTTCGACGACCGCGGCAGCCACGCACTCAAGGGCGTGCGCGACCCCTGGCCGGTCCTGGCGGTGAGCGACGCGCGAAGCGGCGTTATGTAAACGCCCCATACGGGAACCCTGGTGTCGCCCAAGTCAAACCGCGCCACCGCTGTTTAAGGCGCGTCAGCGTTTGCGGCGTATCCGTGCCGGGTCGACGAGCCCGGACTGCACCAGCGCGTCGTCGATGAATCGCTGGATGGGGCGCGAGCGGAAGAACCCGGTGTGGCCGCCCTGGTACCAGTGGATCTCGGGCTTGCCCCAGTGCTCCCAGAGCCGGGTGACCTGCTCGCGGGGGTGCACCAGCCGGTCGGCGATGCCGGCGTAGATGAACCGGCCCTGCATGGGCACGCGGGGGGTCAGGGCCAGCGGTGAGATCATCCGGCCGATGGGTTGGGCCAACGTCATCGTCTGACGCAGGCCGTGGTGGCCGCTGAGCCCGGCGTGGCGGCCGACCAGATTGACGAGATCGACGGCGGGGATGCCGAGAATCGCGCAGGTGAGGCCGTCGTCGAGGCTGGCGACCAGCGACGAGATCAAACCGCCGAGGGAGAGGCCGTTGAGCCCGATCGCGGCGTCGGGCTGCTGCGCGCGGATCCAGCACAACAGGCGCCGGATGTCCCACACCGCGTGCGCGGTGCCGTGGACGTCGTTGAGGACATCCTCGCTGGGGAACCCGGTGCCTTTCGGCAGGTCGCGCGCACGGGGGCCGTGCATGGGAAGGACGGGCAGCACGACATTGAGGCCGAGGTCGCGGTGGAGATGCCAGGCGTTGAACAGCATCGGGTCGAGCGCGGCCCGTCCCATTTCGGCGCCGTGGATACAGACCAGCCAGGGTCGCGGCTCGCGGTGTCGCAGCATCAGGCCGTACTCGCGGTTGTTTCCGGTGTAGCTCAGCCATCGTTCCCGGCCCGGTTCGTTGGCATAGGGCTCATAGTCGCTGTCGAAGAACAGCCGCTGATAGGTGCGCCCCAGGTTGTCGATGGTCCTGACCGTGACATCGGCCGGCGGTGGGGGTGGGGCGAAGAAGCCCTCGGGATTGTCGAGCCAGCCCTGGTTACCGTAAAAGTCTTGCGCCGCAAGCACTTCGCGATCGATCCGTTCGAGTGTGGTCAAGTCGGGCGCCGACCGCAGCAGGCTGAACCCCGCCAGCACGATTTCGTCGCGGAAGGCCTGCGCCGCAAGCGCGATGGTGGGCCGGGCCACCGGAAGCTCGTCGGGCTGACGGTCGAGGTAGGCGCCCCAGGAGCGGGCGTAGAAGCCTCCGGTTCGGGTGAACGGCCCCAGTACCTGCGCCAGTGGGTTGCTGCTCGCCGGCCGGCGGTGCTCGGTGTCGGGCATCTAGCCTCGCTTGGTTCCGGGGGTGAAGGTGACCGGTAGTTTGCCCAGCCCGGTCATGCTGGGGTTGCCCAGGTATTGGTGGACGTTTTGGAGGTCGACTTGGTAGTCGGGGATGCGGTCGAGGACCGACCTGACCATCACCTCGGACATCAGCCGCGCCAGGTGCGATCCGATGCAGCGGTGCGGCCCGAGCCCAAAGGCGAGGTGGCGGTTGGGTGTTCGGTCCAGGATGATCTCGTCGGGTCGGTCGAATTCCCGCTCGTCGTGGTTGGCGGACAGCCAGCTGATGACGACTTTGTCGTTCTTGCGGAGGTGTTGGCCGTTGAGCTCGACGTCGCGGGTCACCGTGCGGCTCAGGGTTTGGTTGACCGAGAAGTAGCGCAGGAATTCGTCGGTGGCGGTGCGGTAGAGCTCCGGGTGGTCGATGAGTTGTCGGCGCAGCTCCGGGTGGGTGCCCAGGTGCAGCAGGGTCAGCGCGGTCTGCGACGTGGTGGTGTCGACGCCGCCGCCGATGAGGTTCCAGAGGATGTTGAGCAGCTGTTCGTCGGTGAGGCGCTTGCCGTCGAATTCGAACTGGATGAGGAAGCTGGTCAGGTCGTCTTCCGGATTGGCTTTTCTGTGGCGGCGAAGCTCGAGGACACCTTGCATCATCGCGGGGACTTGAGCGATGGCTTCTAGGTACTCGGGGCTGTCTTGCGGGACGGCCATGACGGAGTGGAAGAGGTTTGCGTAGAGGTGCCAGTTGTCGTATGGCAGGCCCATCAGCTTCATGGTGAGGATGGCCGGGACCGGGCTGGCGTAGTCGAGCACCAGGTCCATCTGCCCGTCACTTATGCGTTTATCGAGGAAGTCGTGCGCCTGTTCTTCCATGAATGGCTTTAGCTTCTGGACCGCGCCAGGGGAGAAGAACGGGGCCAGGGCATGTCGTAGGGCCTGGTGGTAGGGGCCGTCGACCTCGCCGATGCCCAGGGCCGGCTGGCCTTCGGGACGTGGGACGCCCATCTCGCCTTGGTAGTCGACGCCGTTTTCGGCGTTGGGTTCGTATTTGTGGGTGAAGGTGGCGTCATCGCGGGCGGTTTGGCTGACCGCTTCGTAGCTGCTGAGGAACCAGAATCCGCCGTAGTTCTCGTTCCACGCGACCGGGCATTTCTGGCGCAGGTCGGCGTTGATTGCCAGTTCGTCGAGGTTGAAGGCGTCGGAATGATGGTCGAAGTCGACTACAGCGTGGGACGTCGGGGCGTGTAGTCATCGAAAGCCCTCAACGAGCCTGGCTTATCGAGCGGTTGGTGCCGCTTACTAGGCTATCTTTGCATTATTACGCTTTTGACTTCGCGGAGATAGCGGCATCGATGATCGGTCCGTAAGGGCCACGATCGGCGCGCCCGGACTCGCTACGGAAGGTCGTAATGGCTGGTCATCGAACGGTTTTCAACCACGTCGGCTTATGCGTCGCGGATCGTGAGCGGTCCCGCCGCTTCTACGAAGGTCTGCTCGGGTTCAAGTTCTGGTGGGAAATCGAACCGCCCGACGATCGCACCGCCCAGCTTGTGCAGCTTCCCGAGCCGCTCGGAACGCATGCGGCCTACCTGGTGCGGGACGCCTTTGTGCTCGAACTCCTCGATTACTCGAAGCGTGAAGTCCATGCCGGACCGGAACGCGTCATGGACCAGGTGGGGCTGACGCACGTCTCGTTTTCGGTGTCCGATCTCGATGGCGTGTTGGAGAAGGTTGCGGAGTTCGGGGGAGTGGTGGTCGACGGGACGGTGTCTGCGCTGTCGGCGATGATTCGGGATCCTGATGGGCAGTTGCTGGAACTGCTTTCGGACGAATGGCTTTCGGCTTTGCCGCCGCGGCCTTAGTGGGGGCGCCGGCGTTGGGTCGGGCGGTGAGACGGGTGGCCAGGGCGGCATGAAGGAGTGGCATTGCCGACTCGCGCGCGACCGTTAGATCGCAGGTCTAGTCCGCAACTCGAGTCCGTACGGCCATTACATAGTCTTGTGCGACTGTCGACGAAATGTAACAGTGGCGAGATGCCGGATACGCATCTGGTCACCAACCAGGTTCCGCCGCTGGCGGACCACAACCCCGCGACGTCGCCTGTGCTCGTCGAAGCACTGATCCGCGAGGGCGCGCAGTGGGGCCTCGACGAGGTCACCGAACTCGGCGCAATCTCGGGCAGCGCGCAGGCCCAGCGCTGGGGAGAGCTGGCCGACCGTAACCGCCCGATCCTGCACACGCACGACCGTTACGGCCACCGCATCGACGAGATCGAATTCGACCCGGCCTATCACGAGCTGATGCGCACGGCGATCGGGCACGGCCTGCACGCCGCCCCCTGGGCCGACGACCGGCCAGGCGCCCATGTCGTGCGGGCGGCGAAGATGTTGGTCTGGACCCCTGAGCCCGGTCACGTGTGCCCGATCTCGGCGACCTACGCCGTCGTTCCCTCGCTGCGCCATAACGCCGACCTCGCGAAGGTCTACGAGCCGTTGCTGACCAGCCGCGAATACGACCCCGAACTCAAGCCGGCTACCACCAAGGTCGGCATCACTTCGAGCATGTCGATGACCGAGAAGCAGGGCGGCTCGGATGTGCGGGCCGGCACCACCCAGGCCACGCCCAACGCCGACGGCAGCTACACCCTCGTCGGGCACAAGTGGTTCACCTCGGCAACGATGTCTGACATCTTCCTGCTGCTAGCCCAGGCCCCGGGCGGGTTGTCCTGCTTCCTGCTGCCGCGAGTGCTGCCCGACGGCAGCCGCAACCGGATGTTCCTGCAGCGGCTGAAGAACAAGCTCGGCAATCACGCCAACGCGTCCAGTGAGATCGAATACGACGGCGCCACAGCGTGGCTGGTGGGCGAGGAGGGGCGCGGTGTGCCGACCATCATCGAGATGGTCAACCTCACCAGGCTGGACTGCACGCTGGTCAGCGCCGCCAGCATGCACACCGGGCTGACCCGGGCCATCCATCACGCCCAGCATCGAAAGGCGTTCGGCGCCTACCTGATCGACCAGCCGCTGATGCGCAACGTGCTGGCCGATCTGGCCGTGGAAGCCGAAGCCGCCACCATCGTGGCGATGCGGATGGCCGGCGCCACCGACGGTGTCGTCCGCGGCGACGAGCGCGAGACGCTGCTGCGCCGGATCGGGCTGGCGGCCAGCAAGTACTGGGTCTGCAAGCGCGTCACCGCGCACGCCGCCGAAGCCTTGGAATGCCTGGGCGGCAACGGCTACGTCGAGGGTTCGGGCATGCCGAGGCTATATCGCGAAGCCCCGCTGATGGGCATCTGGGAGGGGTCGGGCAACGTCAGCGCGCTGGACACCTTGCGCGCCATGGCAACTCGGCCGGCGTGTATCCAGGTGCTCTTCGACGAACTGGCTACCACCGCCGGCCATGATGCGCGGCTGGATGCTCACGTCGCAGCGCTGCGAGCCGCGCTGGAGGATCTGGAGACCATCCAGTACCGAGCCCGCAAGATCGCCGAGGACATCAGCCTGGCACTGCAGGGCTCGCTGCTGGTGCGCCACGGCCATCCCGCGGTCGCCGAGGCCTTCCTGGCCACCCGCATGGGCGGGCAGTGGGGAGGGGCGTTCGGCACGCTGCCGACGGGACTGGATCTCGCTCCCATCCTCGAGCGCGCCATGGTCAAGGGATGACCTCTAATTGGCGCAGCGGGTCTGGCTTTCCCGGTACGAACCCGGTGTGGCGCATAGAACCACCGAGAGCGAACCGGCTCGCGATCGGCAGCACTACGGTCGCAGGACGATTTTGCCTCTGGTGTGGCGCCGTTCCAGGGTGCGGTAGGCGCGCTGAACCTCGTCGAGCGGAATAACTTCGGCGATCGGTACTTCCAATTGGCCGGCGGCGATCAGTGCGGCGAGCTCGGCCAGCGCCGCGGCGTCGGCGGCGTCCTGATTGCCGACGAACATGACCCCAAATCGCTCCAGCGCCGGAAAGTCGATGACCGTGTCAATGCGCTGCGGTGCGATGCCCAGCTCGGTCACGGCTAATTCGACGTAGCCGCCGCCAAAGAAGTCCAACAACGCGTCGACCCGGCCGTCAGGTGCCGCCTCCCGCAGCCTGCCCGCGAGACCATCGCCGTAATTGACGGGGATCACGCCGTGCGCAGCCAGCCACTCGTCGTTGGACGGGCCGGCGATGCCGAGCACGGTCGCGCCGGTACGTTTGGCCAGCTGCACGGCTATCGTGCCCACCCCGCCGGCGGCGCCGGCGATGGCGACGGTGTCACCCGGCCTCAGTTCGACCGAGCGGACCGCGGCGAATGCCGTGGTGCCGGCGACGAACAGGCCCCCTGCGGCTTCCCATGACACTGCCGGGGGCTTGGGCGTGAGCTGATCGGCGGGCACCACCACAAATTCGGCGTGGCTGGCTCGGTCGTTCGTGAAACCCAGCACCTCGTCGCCCACTGAGAAGGCATCGACGCCGGTGCCGACCTCAGCGACGACACCGGCGAGATCACTGCCCTGCCCGGACGGAAATGTCGCTGGGAAGATCTCGTCGAACACACCCTGGCGAATCATCGCTTCGCCCGGGTTGACGCCAGCTGCCTTCACCTCGACCAGCACTTCACCGGTGCCTGGTTGCGGGCGGGGAACCTCGCGTACATCGAGGACGTCGATGCCGCCGTAGCGATCGAATCGCACTGCTTTCATGAGCTGCCCGTCCTTATCTCCGTTTTTGGATCATGCGAGCTGGGGCTTATCGGCACCTAACTAAACTAACGAGAACGTGGCGCTCGTCGGTCCTAAAAATTTGGCGGTATTCGGCGCCCGTTTCTCGTTGCACTCGAAGTCCCGTCGTCAGGTCGCCCGGCGCCGACCACCCCCATGAGGTCGGCGGTGCGCAGCGTCGGCGCAGACAACGGTGGACCGCGCTCTTCGGTGCGCCGCCTACTTGCCAAAGTCCCAGGCCCGCCTGGTTGAGTCGGCCGAGGACCCGCCCGGCGGGTCCTGTCGTCGCCATTGGCATACTCGTCGAAGGCGCGCGCTGACGAAGAAGGAAATGATCCAGTGGCGTCGGCATCCGGCCGGCTTTGGTCACCTCCGTCCCACCAGTCACGCTGCCGAATCACTATGCGAAATGCCCGCCTCACTCGAAAATTGAAGGTGACCAGAAGCTGGTGAGTAGGCTGCCCGCTGGTGTTAGGCGACGTCGGGGAGCCAAGGGCTGGCGGTGACCGTCATCGGCCGGAGGCGGTCAGCCCGACCGACGAGTGGCCTAGCGGCAATCGCGGCGGTGCGGCGGCCGTCCAGGCGCGCGAGCGGTGCGCCGGCGGACGGGGTCGCCGAAACACCCCTTAAGCGTCAACCCGCACCCCGGCGAACGCAACCACGCACCCAACCGCACCGGCACGCGATTTTCATCTCCCCACACCGGGGCGCAGCCCCCTGAAGGCTCGTAGCGACTTTTCAGCAACAAGCCGGGGCGTGATGACCGGTGAAGTGTTGTGGCTCGAGATTCGCTGCGAGGCACCCGAACACACGGTTCCGCGCGCTATGCGTGCTGCTGCCGACCACGCTCTCTCGCCGACGGAACCGGCTGCGGCAACGGCACCGCCGAGGAGTTCCTGCACGACAGAGTCGCTGAACGCGACAGTGCGGGCACTACCGCCAGGCTGGCGGCAGTGGGACTCTCAGTAAATCCGCCACCTCTTGAACGGCGCGACGGTGGAGCGGGTTCTCGGCGGACAACTCTGTGATCGATACATCTACCGGTACGTGACCGTAAATTGCCCAGCATCGCTCGCTGGGATCGATCCTCGACCAGTAGGCAATACCGTCCACTTCCGGATGCAGCTCATACAGTGCGCGAGAGACGGCCTGCGTGATGGGACGGCCGACGTCCCCGCCCAGCCGAATAAGTGCCGCGTCGAGATGAACTGGGGCAGGACCGTCGCGAAGCGGGGAGTTGTCGATGGCCCCACGGACCAGCAGGTGGGTGTCCAGATCGACCAAGAGGTCGGCGGCTTCGACGTCGACTAGAAGCGGCTGCGGCGTGACGAGAGTTACCTGGCCGACACGTTGCTCGGCCAGCCAGTCCGCGACGGCCTGAACGGTTGGCACTGCTGGGTCAGCGTCTGCGTCGACGAACTCCACCGCGGCGAGGAGCGCGTCAGCGGCCGGATTGGGCCGGAACCGCGCCATAGTCTCGACCAAGCAGCCACGAAGGTTCTCGGCGGTATACCGCATCAAGAAACTTCCGTGCGGATCATCAAACCTATTGCGCCCGGGACCCTCGTGACGCAGCTGCGGAAGCGCCTCGGGCGCAGGGTGCACCCGAACCGCGCCCGAACGAGGCAACGGCACGGGAAGCAGGCGGGTCACCCTTCGAGGAATGCCCGTGCCGCCGCGAGCACCGCCTGTTCGGCTTTGCCGACGGGTTGGGTGGCGAGCACGACCAATGGCGCTTCGTCGTCGAGTTGAGGATTGGACGACCTGAGAAAGGCACCTGCTACCGTCGGGCTGTAGATGGATTCGATAGCCCTGACTGCGCGAAACAACACGGCGAGTCGGCTGACGATGTCATGCTCGCGGGGCTCGGCCTGCCGCTCGACCCAGTTGCGAACAGTGCGGGCATCTTTCAACCCAAGAGCGGCGGTGGTGTAGCGCACCCCCACGGACCCAATCAGGTGACGCGCCTGCTCCCATGGCGGCGTTATGACGGACTCCTTGTATGCCGCCTCCCAGGCGTCCGCGACAGCAGACGACGGATGCACCACAGTGCTGTCCATCATGTACCTCCTAACCGCAATCCTAACATTACCACTCGCGCAAATGTTGCCTGTAGCGCAGCCGAATCCTGTCGTCCTTGCGGGCTATCTGCCCCGTCGTCGACGGCAGTTCGCCCGGGGGAGGCATCGAGACTTTGGCCAGTCCAGTCTCGATCCAACTCGTCGGCTGGTGGCGGACTTCGCGACTCGGCTAGCCGCGGCATAGGGTAGTCGCCGTGGCGGAAGCGTTCGACGCGATGCGGACCCTTGCGAGAATTCTGGCCGAACACGGCCCACTGCACGAGGGTGACATCGCGCGACGACTGCGGGACAGCGGCGTGGCCGATCCGGATGCCGTACTGGACGAGGTTCTCGACGAAACCGAGTGTCCGGCAAGGCAGTTGGTTGACGATCGGTGGGTGTGGCTGCCGACTGTGCTAGCCGGGCGGGTGTTCACGCACCGGCTCGGCGCAGACGAGGCGGCCCACGACATACTCACTGTGACCCCGAACCTGGACCCGATCACCGCGCTCTGCGAGCACGAGCAGTACCGGCGGCTCGCCGACGGGTCGGCGGCACGGGTCGTGCTGGCCGGGTTCGACGATGAGCTGCTCGAGCAGCGGGGCATCCCGGCCGGGGCGGTCGACCCGCTCGGGGCGCTGCTCCTGGCCCCGGGCACGCTGGGGACGTTGGGGGTGGCCGAGGGCGACCTGGTCGGGGTGCGGCTGACCGCGCGGGGACTCGTGGTCGAGCGGGTCACCGGCGTCGCTCGCGCATTCCGCGGTGGGCGCCCGGCTGGCGGCGATGCTCGACGCCGACGAGCCGGTGTACTTCGACGCGGCGGTATGGACGGCGTGCGTCGAGGACCCGGCGGTGTTCACCGAGCCGCTGCCGCCCCTGTGCGAGATCGTCGACGACTACGGTCTGGCACACCGCGGCGAGTGGCTCGCACCCCACGGGTTCGATTTCGACCGTTGGCATTTCGAGCGCGGGTGCGCAGCGCTGGCCGAGCGACATGACCTCGACCCCGACGACGCGTTCGCGCTGTACAGCCTAGTCAAGCTCTACGACCAGATGTCGCTGCTGCTGATCGCCGCCGCCGACGCCGACGAGCCGCTGGAGGATGCGTTGGCCGCCGCTGCCGAGGGCGCGACGGGGCCCGACGGAGCAGAGCCCGAGGCCGACCGGTTCGTCGATCTGGTGGGTGAGCTCGGGACTGCGCTTGCCGATCCGCTGCTGGCTGAGCTGCTGTTGGCCGAGACGATCGGCACCGGCCGCGACGGTGCGTCCGCGCTGGGCATGTTCGCCGAGGTGCTGGAGCCGAAAGTGCCGCGCGCGGCGCGGGTGGCGTTTCGCTGGCTGCGCGCGGTGGCGCTGGAGCGGATCGGCGACATCGACGCTTCCGAACACGAGCTGCTGGCGGCCGAGTCGATGGATCCGGACTGGCCGTTGCCGTTGTTCGATCTGGCCCGCTTCGCCTCCGATCGCGGCGACGTCGAGCGCGGGTTGGCGTTGCTGCGCCGCGCCGGCGCCGCGCCGGACCACCCGCTTGTGGGGCTACTAACGCGGTGCCGGGCCGAGCCGCGCAGCGACCTCGGCCGAAACCAGCTGTGCTGGTGCGGGTCCGGCCGCAAGTACAAGAAATGCCATCTCGGGCGCGAGCAGCTGCCGCTGGCCGAGCGGGCGGGCTGGTTGTACGCGAAGGCGGCCCAGCACGCGCAGCTGAACGGCTGGAACGACCTGCTGATCGAGGCGGGCTACGAACGGTGCCGCTACGACGTCGATGATCCCGACGCGCTGGACGCGGCACTGGATGATGCGCTGGTGATGGACGCGGTGCTGTTCGAGGGCGGCGCGTTCGCGGAGTTCCTCGAGATTCGCGGGTCGCTGCTGCCCGACGACGAGCGGCTGCTGGCGGAGCAATGGCTGCTGGTGGAGCGGTCGGTGTTCGAGGTCGAGCAGGTGCACCGCGGCCAGGGCGTCACCGTGCGCGACGTGCGCACCGGCGACACGCACGAGGTGCGTGAGCGGGCGGCCAGCCGCCAGCTGAAGCCGGGGCAGCTGGTGTGTGCACGCGTGGTGCCCGCCGGGGAAACCATGCAGTTCTTCGGCGGGCTGGAACCGGTCGCGCTGCACGAGCGCGAGCAGCTGATCGACCTGCTCGACACGGGACCCGACGCGGTGACGCTGGTGGCGGAGCTGAGCCGCCGGTTCGCGCCGCCGACGCTGGCCAACACCGAGGGCGATCCGTTCGCGATCTGCGAGGCGACCGTGCATGTCGGCGACCCGGCCGGGATCGAGGCCGCGCTCGACGACACCTACGACCGGGTCGACGGCGACGAGCCGCCGCGGTGGTTCGAGCACGTCACCACCCAGGGCATGTTGCGGATCCGCGCCGCGCTGGTCCTCGACGGCCACATGCTGCGGGTGGAAGCCAACAGCGAAAAGCGGATGGACCGCGTGCTGGCCACGCTGGCACGCCTCGACCCCGCGATGAACGTGCTCGACGACTCCCGTCGCCCGCTGCGCGACGCCCGCGAGGCCGCCGAGCTGGCCAAGCAGTTGCCAGTTGCCGGCGAGGACGCGCTCGACCCCGACGACCCCGAGCTGGCCGCGTTCCTTGACGAGTTCGTCCGCGACTACGAGACCAAGTGGCTCGATGAGCCCATCCCCGCGCTCGACGGCCACACGCCGCGGCAGGCCGCCGATGACCCCACCCGACGCGGCGACCTGATCAAACTCCTGGACACCTTTCCCGCCGGTGAAGCCGCCCGCGGCGGCATGGATGCCGACCGGCTCCGCGCCGCGCTCGGCCTGCGGTAGCGGGCGGCGTTCACAGCGGAGCGGCCGCACCGATCTCGGCTGCGAAGTCGTGGAAGTCTTTGTGGCCGGGCAGCTTTCGCAGACAGTGCGCGATCAGGTCGCGGGCGACGTCGGTGTTTCCGCGTCGGTGCTCGAGCCGTGCGGAGAGAAACGTCTGCTCCGGACCGCCCAAGGCGGCGTGGGTGACGATCCTGTCGAGCAGGCCGCCCTCGGTGTTCGCGAGGTTCTCCAGCAGGAGGCCGTGCCATTCCGCCAGCGCCCGCGACCGTTCCGGCGCGGCCTGGTCGAAACGCCGTATTCGGCGCGTCGATGCGACGCGGTCGGACAGCCCATCCAGCGCCCGCACGTACTGCTCGGCGAAGCTTTCCCACGTGTCCGGAACGCGCAGCATGCGCGCGAGCACGACGGCGAGCGAGGTCTCCTTCGCCGCCACCGAGCCCTCGCCGTAACGGGTCCAGCCGTGCCTGGACTCCCACCGAATCAACTGCGGCGCAGCGGTTTCGGCGAATGCCTGGAACCCGTGGCGTTCCCACGTGGACGCCCACAACACCGCCGCCACATCGGACACGACGAAGGCCGCCGCTGCCACCGGATCGTCGGAGCGGAAGTAGTCGTAATCGTGGGCTTCGCACGCGAGGTCGATCAGTTGCTCCAGCGCGGACGCTGCCGGCCCGGCATCTACGGCTCGCAGCGCGTCCTGGGCTTCCGCGGCGAGCCGCTTAAAGGTGAAACGCCAGCGCGACCGCTCGCGCGGCGACACCCGCCGGTCCCCGCCCAGGTACGCGCCCGATCGCGCCAGCGCCACGAAGTCGTCGACCTCGTACCGCACCGTCTCCGGATCGACCGGAGCCTCCGCGGGACGCGGCGGGCGACCGCGCCCGTCGCTTGCAAGCTCGACCTCGATACGCTCCCGCACGTTCGCCGTGCCGCGCCAGTAGAGGTTCCACAGTGCCTTCCGCAGGCGATCCTCGTCGAGCTCCGACACCACGCGGAAGAACTGCTCGCGGTTCATTCGTTTCGCCGACACGAGGGCGATTATCTCCGATGGAGCTGCTGGCCGAGCCGTCAAGTGCAGTCGCTGGATCGGGCTGATGGCATCGTCGTCGGAGAATATGCGTCCGAGCGTCCGGCGATTGCCCCCGTTTATTGATCAACGCCGTCCAGCCAGGCCGCTTGCGGAACCCTCCTCTCCGTGAGCGTGCGGCATCGAGGATGCTATCGAGGGTGGCGCCCCGATCGCCGACGGCGTCTGCGGCTTCCTCGATGATGGCGTGTGCCGCTCTAAAGCAGTGGTGAGTTCGGCCGACCTCTTCGCGCAGCTTGCCGGCCACCGCGTTTCACAGTATGGATGCTGATGCTGCTGATCAAGGATGCGCGCGGTTCTCAGGGGTGATTGAGCCGCCACGGCGGACGAAACGACGATATGGGTAGCCGGCGTAACCGCATTCGCGACGCTGACAAGCGGATGGGGGCGGCTACTGGCTGGCCGCAATGAGCAAGCGGGTGATACCCGGCGCCGCCGCGCGTGAAGTAGCTTCCCGATCCGAGCCACCCACGAGCGTTGGGGGTATGTACTACGTTGTAGTACATTAGGTTGGTGTTCGAGACCGCCGACTGGTCGCACCGCGGCGACTACATCGCCAAACACGGCGTCACACCGGATGAAGCCGACGAGGCGCTCGCCGACCCCGACAGAGTGGTCATCAACCCTGACCCGGCGTCGAAGTCAGGCCGCGGTGTCCGCATCATTGGCTACTCGATCACCGCACAGGCTGTGCTGACCGTGATCGTCCTCGACGAGGAGGGCACCACTTATGGGGTAAACGTCTGGAAGGCCAACCCGAAAGACCAGCGACGCTATGAATACACGGAGGAATCATGACCGCGAAGAAACGCACGAAGAAGGACATTGCGGCGCTCCTCGAGGAGGAGGCCGAGGCGATCGACGCTGACCGCGACGCCCCGATCACCGACGCGACGACTGTGACGCGCGGCCACGGCCGCAGCAAGACGCTGCAGATCCGGTTCAACCCCGAGGAGCTGGAGGAGCTGGAGCGCGTCGCGGCTAGCCGGGGACTGCCGACGTCGACTGTGGCGCGGGAGGCCATCTTGCGGCTGGTCCGGCCAGCCGAGGCCCGTTCTGCTGATAGGCGCCGGATTGCTGACCAACTAGTGCGCTATCTCGACAGTTTCACCAATGCGGACACCACCGTCGCGCCGCTGGTTTCGGAGGACGTCGCTAACGCCGCTGAGTAGTTCTCGGGGGGCCGAACCTCCTCACGGCGACGGCGGGAAAAACAAGCGGTCACCCATTCTCCGCGGCAACACTTTCGAACAACGGCACCGCAACGCGGGTCAGCATGCCGATCGCGGTGCCGCCGACAACGCAGACTCCGGTGTCAAATCCGGGCAGCTCCTCGAGCAGCGGTCGAGTCGCTGCCTCGAAGCTCCCGGCGAGCGCCGAGAGATCCTCAACGTTGGGCACGCGAAAAACCACATGGGTGTTGCATTGATTGAGGACGTCCTTGTTCACGCGCGCCGGGCGCTGGCTCGACACCACCAGCCCCACACCGAATTTGCGTCCTTCAGACGCGATCGCAGGAAGTCATTCTGCACCCGCACAGGGCACTGCTTGGCCGCATATCCGCCCAGCAAGATGGGCTCCTGAACCTCCGTCACCACTCCATCATCGCGCCGAAAGCCGACACCCACTCCGCGATCCGATGCAGGCATCTCCTCGCGCCTAGGCTGAGGACAGTGGCCTCTGCACCGGCGATCGCGGCGAGGACGTGGCGCCGGTCGTCGTGAACTCGACCTTCGACGTAGTCCGCGTCCACCGCAACGTCCAACAGCGGCTTTCCAAATTGTGACACGACGAAGAGGACCTGCTCGTCAACTGGATGATCACGGTCATTGCCCAGCATTGTCGCCGCGGTCCGCTAAAGTCCGGCTCGTGTACAGGGGGATATACGAGTCGCTGCTGACGGATCAGCTCAATCAGGAGCTCCAGCAACGGGACGACCTGCAGGCCGAGTACGGCACTGTTGACGAGGCCGAGCAGGCGCTGACGATCGCGCGCCATCTTGCGCCGATCATCGAACGTGCAATGCGTGGCACCGGCAGCGCTGAGGACCGCGTAGAACTCGTTCGGCGGATTCTCGAGGTCCTGCCCGACGCTCAAGCTGCCGGCGAGGCGCTGCACCGGGTCGAGCCGGGCAAGATCACCCGGCTCGACGAAGTGGCGAGCTCGAGCGCCCTTGGTCGTGCTCGTCTGCCACGACCCGCCACCCCATTTTCGGATGCCGCGCTCATGACCAACGCGCGCAATGAACCGACACTGGCCGCCGAGCTTCGCGCCGAGCTCGCGAGCGCCGACGACGTCGACCTGCTATGTGCTTTCGTCAAATGGCAGGGCCTTCGACTGCTCGAGGATCAGCTCGACAAATTGCGTCGGCGCGGCATCCCGCTCCGTGTCATCACAACGACGTACCTCGGCGCCACCGACGCTCGCGCCCTTGATGCTCTTGTCAACGAGTTCGGGGCCGAAGTCCGCGTCAATTACGAAACCGACCGCACCCGCCTGCATGCCAAAGCTTGGCTGCTGCGACGCAACACCGGATTCCACACGGCCTACGTCGGATCAAGCAATCTGTCCCATGCGGCGCTCGTGGACGGACTGGAATGGAACGTCCGGCTGTCCGCGATGTCGACACCCCACCTTCTTGAGAAGTTTCGGGCCACCTTCGACTCCTATTGGGAGAATAGGGAATTCGAGTTGTACAGGCCGTCGGAGGACGGCGACCGCTTGCGCGCGGCGCTCGAGACCGCATCGGGAAGTCGAGCGCGTGATGGGATCACCGTCACCCTGTCCGGCCTCGAGGTTCACCCCAAGCCGTTCCAAGCCGAGATACTCGAAGAACTTGACGCAGAGCGCACGATTCACGACCGTCATCGCAACCTGATCGTCGCAGCGACCGGCACAGGGAAGACCGTCATCGCAGCCTTGGACTACCGCCGACTCGCCCGCGACACCCTCGGTCGTGACCTCACACTGCTGTTCGTGGCTCACCGCAAGGAGATTCTGCTGCAAGCGCGGCGCATGTATCAAGAAGTCCTCACTGATCCCACCTTCGGTGAGCTGCTCGTCGACGGACAGGAACCGGCCAACTGGCGCCATGTGTTCGCCAGCATCCAATCCCTTTCGCAGGCCAGGCTTTCCGGCATCGCACCGGATCACTTCGACGTTGTGGTGATCGACGAGTTCCACCATGCCGAAGCCGCGTCTTATCGGCGGTTGCTTGACCACGTGCGTCCAATCGAACTGGTAGGACTTACCGCTACCCCCGAGCGTGCCGACGGCGTCGACGTCCGCGAGTTTTTCGGTGGCCGGGTTGCCGCCGAGCTGCGGTTATGGGAAGCACTGGAGCAGAACCTGCTGTGCCCGTTCCATTACTTTGGCATCCACGACGGAACAGATCTTGAGACCGTTCAGTGGAGACGTGGCGGCTATGATATGGCAGCTCTGAGCGGCGTCTATACCGGGAACGATGCCCGCACCCGCATCGTGCTGAAGGAGCTCGGCGATAAGGTGGCCGACGTTGCGGCCATGCGTGCGCTAGGTTTCTGCGTCAGCGTTGAGCACGCGTGCTATATGGCCCAGCGATTCGGCGAAGCTGGTATTCCTGCCCGCGCGGTGTCCGCCGAGACTTCAGCGTCCGACCGTCGCGACGCACTTACCGCGCTGCGCAACCGCGAGATCAACATTCTCTTCGCGGTCGACCTCTTTAACGAAGGCCTCGACATTCCCGAGGTCGACACCGTGCTATTCCTGCGCCCCACGGAGAGCGCGACCGTCTTCCTGCAGCAGCTGGGCGCGGCCTGCGGCTTACCAGAGGTAAGACCGTACTGACCGCGCTGGATTTTGTTGGGCACCAACGCCGCGAGTTCCGTTTCGATCAACGTTTTCGCGCGATGAGCGGCGTTGGCGGGAAGGCGTTGCAGCGTCAGGTCGAGGAGGGCTTCCCGTTCCTGCCGTCGGGCAGTCAGATCGTGCTCGACCCAGTCGCGCGGGATCTTGTATTAGAGAACATCCGACAGCAGGTCGCTCCGAGATGGGCGGCGCTGGTATCCGAGGTGCGTGCACATCCGGACAATCGGCTGGCGTCCTATCTCGATTCGTTCGGACGTCGCCTGGAAGACGTGCTAAAGAGCAATCGATCGTGGACGTCGCTGTGTCGCGATGCCGGCAAGCTCGATTCGGACATCGGGCCTCGCGAGGCAGAGCTAGTCAAACGTGTTCGCGCGGTCGCCCACGTCGACGACCGTCGTCGGTGGAGGGCCTACCGGTCGATCCTCGACGGCACCGTTGACATGGACAGTCCAATGGAGCGGCGCCTTGCCGAGATGTTGTTCTACTCGTTGAACCCGAATGGCGGCGGATTCGTCAGTGCTGCAGCAGGACTTGATGCGCTCCAAGGTGAAGCGGTCGTCAACGAGCTGCGCGAAGTGATCGACATCGCATTCGACAGTGCTCGCCGCAGCACCTACGAGTTGGGAAGCTTCGCCCCCGGGCTCACCCAGGTACCACTCGAGGTCCACGCGAGCTACTCGCGAGAGGAAATCCTTGCGGCACTGGGATTTGCGTCGCTGAGTCGCACGCCCAGCACCATGCGGGAGGGAGTGGCGTGGTGTGAGGAAGTCGACGCCGATGCTTTCTTGATTACGTTGAAGAAGTCCGACCGCGACTACTCGCCAACGACGATGTACCGTGACTTCGCATTGAGCCGCAGCCTTTTTCACTGGGAATCGCAATCGACCACGTCAGTGACCTCACCGACTGGGCAGCGATACATCCATCATCGGGAACGGGGTTCCCACATCCTGCTTTTCGTGCGGCAAGCAAAAACCAACGAGCTTGGCACGTCGCCATATGTGTTCCTGGGTCCGGCTGACTACGTTTCACACGAAGGGGACCGGCCGATGGCGATCACCTGGCGGTTGCGTCAGCCGATGCCGACTGAGGTATTTCAGGCGTCCACGGTGGCCGTGGCATGACCAGAACCGAGCTCACCGGAGACGTTCACATCGTCTTGGTGGCGTGTGTGAAATCTAAGGGGACTCGGCCGGCTGCGGCTAAGGATCTATACAACTCGGCACTCTTCCGAAAGGAGCGCGCATACGCTGAGCGTGCCGGAGTTCCGTGGTTCATTCTGTCGGCAGAGCACGGCTTGGTCGCGCCAGACGAATGGTTAGCGCCGTATGAGCGCTAATTGGCCGACACCACCGCCTACTATCGATCGGCGTGGGGTGGTTGGGTCGCTGCTCGGCTCGACTTACTCGCTGGGCCCCTCAGTGACAAGGTCGTCGAGATTCACGCAGGCTCAACATACCTCGACGCGATTCGCCCCCACCTGGAAAGGCTCGGTGCGAGAGTCGTTGACCCGTTGCATGGCCTATCCCTGGGGCAGCGACTTGCCTGGTACGGGTCGATCGATCAGGAAATAGCCGAGGAAGCCCAGGAACCCAATCGCGTCGACCATCTCGTTGAGGCCCTTCGTGACAGCACTTCGGCTGTTTCACCCGAAGCGTTCGCCGATCGAGGCAAGGCTACCGTCGACCGACCCGGCCTCTATAGCTGGTGGGTTGATCACGCCGGCGCAGAGGATTTGAGTCGTGGCGTCGGTTTGCTCGTCGAGTGCGGTCTCATCTACGCGGGTCTTGCTGGGGCCACTCGCTGGCCCAGCGGTAAGCGGTCGAACAACACCCTGTGGTCGCATGTCATGACCATGCACCTCGGTGGAAATCACGAATTCTCCACGTTTCGGCGCACTTTGGTTGCCATTCTGGCTGAGGCCACCGGCGCGGCGCGCATCGACGAAGTGCGACTCACGCAGTGGATGAACGACCACCTGCGGATTGTCACGATCCCTTTTGAAGACGGCGATGTCTTAGGGCGCCTCGAACGAGATGTGCTTGAACGGCTCGATCCGCCACTCAACCTGCAGAGCATGCAACCCACGCCGGTATGCCACCGACTAAAGGAGCTGAGGCGCGCAATCGTGAATCCGGCTACACCCACCTCGGAAGAAAGCTGATGTCCAGCCGTGCGGTCCGCTTGTAGCCCGACCATGTCGGAGCACCCGCCGGTTGCCCGCGATAGATCCCCCGGGCAGCGGCCACGACGCGCTCATGCTGGGTCGGCCACTGCAAAGTAGAGGCGATCTCTTCGAGGACGTCACGCTCACGCCGCAGAACCCGGTCGACGATCCCCACCGCAGGTAAGGCTCCGCTCTTGTCGCCGTTACAGCGCGCGCATGCGAGCACCAGGTTCGACAGCCCGTCGATACCGACAAGCGACCAGGGCAGCACATGATCGATCGGGTTGTTGGCCGGCAGGTGCGTCCGACAGTAGAAACAGTGCGGGCCGAACGCCTCCTTGAACGGCTGGCGAACAGTGGCCAACGCGGCCCGTTCTCGCCCGAACAGATGTCCCGCAATATCGGGAACTTCGGCGTCGAGGAACTTGTTCATGCGGCGGACATCGTCGACCCACATGATTTCCAGTGCCGGTTTCAGCAGCCCCGCCAGTCGAGCGAGACCTTGTGCGACGCCGGGTTTAAGTTCGATGGCGTCGCCATGCGCGCGCAGCGTCGACCGTGACACGTGGTCGTGCAGGAACGAGTCGTCGTAGAGGAATTGATCGCTCGTCGAGAAACCGGGCACTTTCTGCAGCCGGTGCAACGGTTGCTGGGCGAGACACAACACCACGTCGTCGATGGCGCGATCGTAGGCTGCAGGTGCGCGCAACCGCGCGACATCGACCGAACCGGTCGCTCGACCTGAGGCCACACGGAGCTCCTTTGTGGCACTCAGGATTCGCGCGCGCGACCCTGTTGACTGGCGCAGCTCGTTGCCATCGAATGGCTGAACCTGTTGCCAGTAGATTTCCAGCACTCGATGTGCCAGCGCAGGTAGTGGTACTCGCAGCGTGTCGTCAGGTTGCTCGGGCAAGTTCTCAATGCAGTGCTCGATCAGCGCCATCAATGTCGCCAGCTTGTACGTGGCTGTGCGTAGTCCGGTCTCGAGGATCGCGACCACACGCTGGCCGAGCAGCAACGGGTCATTGTCCATAGCGCTCCCCCGATGTCAGTGGCCGGCGGTAGAACTGCACCAGCGCATTCTTGCAAGGGGGAGAGACTTCGTGGGCAAACTAGTGCGGGACGGCATCCCCAGCATCATTCGAGGTGTAGGACGCGTTGCCGACGTAAGGGCACTGGACACCGAGGACTTTCGGGCAGCGCTGGGCGACAAACTCGTCGAAGAGGTCGCCGAACTGCGCGCCGCGGGCGACGCAGATGCAGTCGTCGAGGAGGCCGCTGACGTCCTCGAGGTCCTCCTCGCGATCGTCGCCGAGCACGGGGCGACCCTCGATAGCATCGTCGACATCGCGCGACGCAAGCGCGTCGAACGGGGAGAGTTCGCAATGCGGGTTTGGCTCGAAAACGCGGATCAGGCGCCGACTGCGCCGTGACCATCACTCCGGACGGTCGTCGAATGGGATGGCTATGAACTTGCGTCGTAAGACCAAGACAGCCGAAGTTCGGAGCGAAGACCAGGATCTCCTACTTCTTGGAGACCAACAGAAGGTGATCGACACGACCGTGATCGGATACGTCGACGCCTCGCCCCAAGAGTCTGTTGAGAGCACGCGAAGCTATGTGCTCACGGGCATGCAGGCGGCCCTGGAGCGGGATCAGGAAGACCTCGTTCGTTGGTGGGTTGAAGATGAAGGCGGAAAGTCGTCGAATTCCACGACGATTTCTCACCACCGGCCATGCCGATGATGTGTCTTAGTCGGCTGAAATCTGATTGAGCTGCTTGCTGATCCGCTCGAGCAGGTCGTCGTCGGCTTCGATGTGTAGCAGCACCGGATCTAATTCGACTGTGCCGCGTCCGTAGTGCAGCAGTGCCGGCATGTCGCCAACGCGCTCCACAAACTCGTTGATGAACTTGCGGTACCCGGCTAGCGGCGCGTCCATCAAGTGCGCCAGGTCGCGAAGGAGCCCTGCGTAGCGACTCGGCGTTGCGAGGCCGTGGTAACGCTCCGCCAGACCGAGGAATCTTTCTTGATAGTCCCGCCCTCGGCGTGCGGTGGGGAGCGCCCGAAGGACCCGACGAATCCGTGCGCACCGAGGAGACCGTGCAATTCTGGGAACACGACCTGCCACTTCAAATGGCTGATCTGGCAGCGCAACTCGAGCCCGGCCACCGATTCGACTCGATCGTCGTCGACGAGGCCCAGGATTTCGCCGACGCATGGTGGGCCCGCTGCTCGCGGCCCTCAAGGATGACGAAACCGGTGGCCTTTACGTCTTCACCGACGAAGGTCAGCGTGTCTTCAACCGGCACGGCTCCCCGCCGGTGCCGCTCGTGCCGCTGGTCCTCGACCACAATCTGCGGGCGGCAGGATCTTCAGGGCGTCGTGGCGTGGCAGCCGTGGATGTTCGACGAGATAGAACTCGACCCTAGTCCTTGCTTTCGAGCAAGGTGTGTGGCGACCAGGAGGGCCCGTCCAATACGGCGAGCTGGCTAGCTTGCGAAGGCTTGCGCTGAGTTTTCCATCAGCCGGCCGAGTTGCTCAGTCCGACAACCAAATTGATTGTGACCGCCAGGATCACGGCCCCGAAGAAGTAGGAGAGCAACGCCTGGCACAGCGCGATACCGCGGAGTTGTCCTGTCTTTAGATTGGTGTCGGCCACCTGGTAGGTCATGCCGATGATAAATCCGACATAGAAGAAATCCACGAACCGCGGATTCTCTGTTCCATTGAAGCTGATCCCGCGGGCCGAGTTCGAGTAGTAGACGTCGGCATAGCGGACGCTGAAGATCGTGTGGACAACGCACCACGCGGCGACAATACCGACCACCCCGACCGCCGCAGCGACATTCTTCTCGAATCCCGCCTTCGAACCTGCGGCAAGCAAATGCGCGACACCAGCCAGACTCGCCACGCTCGCCGACAGGATGATGACATCGGTGACCCATCCTCTCGGAGGGTCCTCGGGCCCAACATGATCGCGCGTCTGGTCGGCGTCCATGGGCAAAACGACGATCCACGTCCACCCGAGATAAACACACGCCGCAGCGATCCACCCGACGGCCGGTGCATATGTCCATCCCGTCGTAAAACCGAGCAGCACCACAACTACGAGACCGACCAGTACTGCCACCATCAGCCGGATTACGACGTTCGTCTGCCAGCGTGACCGAGCTTGCTTTTCCATACCGCAAGCTAAACACCCACGGATCTAGGCGGCGGTAACCAGCACGCGCTGCGAGCCGACTGCGCCCCGCACCCCGGCGTACGGCAGGCTGCCGGGCGGGGGCGGCGCCTCGAACTAACTCGACCGACCCGGCCCACCCGGGCCGCTCGTGCCCCGTACCCGCGAAGCGGCCCGTGAAATCGCGGGGTCGCCGAGGGGAGTCCCGAGCTGGGGCTAGTTCGATTCCCGAAACGATCAGTGCTCACGTCGGGCGAAAATATTCTGGTATCAAGAGCGGACCCAACTCAACCCAGCTCATCCCGGCGAGTGTGCGGGGCGGCGCAGCGACATTGTCCATGGGCACAGCCCTCGCTGCCGATCGCTGTTACCTATCACAACGACGCCAACGGCAGCTCGCTCAACGATGGAATTACTTCGCACAGCGGTGAATCCGCCATCCGGTTCGGATACCAACTGATTGCCTGGAGCAAAAGTACATGGTTAGTTCACAAATGCAGGAACCGCGACGTGCGTCCCGCGACAAAGACACAATCGGCCGCCTGTTCCTTCTCGACCTTAGCGACGACCGTGTCGTTTCGCTGAATCCGGACGGCTCCGACCGCAAGGTCCTCGTCACCGAGTGCAGATACCCCGATGGCATCGCGGTCGATGTCGCGGCGGGACACATTTACTGGACCAATATGGGGAACCCCACGACGAACGACGGCTCCATTGAGCGAGCTGACCTCGACGGGCGGGATCGCAAGACGATCGTTCCCCAGGGCGGCACATTCACTCCCAAGCAGCTGCAGCTCGAAAAGAACAGCGGAAAGCTGTACTGGTGCGACCGCGAGGGCATGCGCCTGATGCGCGCCAACCTCGACGGTTCAAACATCGAGACGCTCGTGGACACGAGCCAGGGCGACGCGCGACCAGGCCCCGATGCGACGAAGTGGTGCGTGGGCGTGGCCGTCGATGTCGATGGCGGGAAGGTTTACTGGACACAAAAAGGTCCCGACAACGCCGGCAAGGGCCGCATTTTCCGCGCCGGCATCGAAATTCCCACAGGACAGACGGCGTCTAATCGAGCGGATATCGAAGTTCTCTATGACGGACTCCCCGAGCCGATCGATCTGGAGCTCGATCTCAACAATCGCGTCATGTATTGGACCGACCGGGGCGATCCGCCGCGCGGCAACACGGTTAATCGTGCGCCGATGGATGCGGATGCGAAGGGGCGCCCCGCTCCCGAGATCGTGTTCACGCACTTGATGGAAGGAATCGGCATCGCCCTGGATCTGAAGGGCGACCGAATGTTTATCACCGACTTCGGGGGCGACGTCCTTTCGGCCAGGCTCGATGGGTCGGACAAGAAGGTCCTGCTGGTCGCTCAAGGAAACCTGACCGGCATCGCCTATTCCGAAATTTCTTGAACGGAGACGTAATCATGTCATTCGATAAACCCATTCGTCGTGTTGCCGTGGTCGGTACGGGAGTGATCGGCGCCAGTTGGGCGGCTCAGTATTTGGCGCGCGGGTTAGACGTCGTTGCGACCGACCCCGCTCCAAACGCTGAGGCCAATTTGCGCAAATATGTCGACGAAGCCTGGGGACAGCTCGAAGAAATCGGCCTGTCGCCGGGCGCATCGCGCGACCGCTTGAGCTTCACCAAAGACTCGAAGCAGGCGCTTGCGAGGGCCGACTTCGTCCAGGAAAACGGCCCCGAACGACCTGACTTCAAAATGAAGTTGTTCGCGGACATGGACGAAGTGACGCCCGTCGATTCGATCATCGCCTCGAGTTCGTCGGGAATAACCCCAAGCGTGATTCAATCGGCGTGTAAGCACCCGGAGCGGGTCTTAGTCGGCCACCCGTTCAACCCGCCGCACATCGTCCCTCTTGTGGAGGTGGTGGGTGGCAAAAAGACATCGCCTGAAGCCATCGAGCACGCGATGCGTTTCTACGCATCGATCGGCAAGAAGCCGATACATTTACGTAAGGAACTGCCCGGACACGTGGCCAACCGGCTGCAAGCAGCACTGTATCGAGAGATCCTTTATCTCATTGAGCAAGGCGTGCTGAGCGTCGAGGAAGCCGACACCGCTGTTAGCTACGGACCGGGACTTCGCTGGGGCGTGATGGGCCAAAGCCTGCAATGGCACTTAGGCGGCGGAGCGGGCGGCATCAACCACTTCATGGAGCAACTCATGGACCCGCTTGCGGCAATGATGAAGACCCTTGGAAATCCCCAAGTAACTCCCGAACTCAAGCAAACCGTCGTGGACGGCGTGATGCGCGAAGCCGGAGGGCACTCCGTCGACGAGCTCGCTCGAGAAGAGAACGAGGTAATAATCGGACTTCTTAGGCTGCGAGCGAATGGCGCGAACGCAGCACTGGCGGACAAGGAAGCTGATCGCGCCAGGGCAACGACTTAACCAAACGGATAACGCAATCACCACCAAGGAACCGAGTATCTACCAGGAAATGACAGACCAGGTGGTCATGTCGCGAACGAACGAGTCATACCGAACGGTCTTGGAGCCGCACGGTTCATCGAAGCCGCAATGGCTGAAACCATGAACTCGGTCTCGAATTTCGTTGTCAGCCTGGTGTTCTCGAAAGTGGTCAATGCGATAGGGCAGGAACAGACGTTGCGGGAACGCTTGGTGAACAACATCGTCGGGCACCCGCTCAACGGGGCCGCCGAACCCGTCGTGCAACGCGCCTTCGAGTATTGGTGCAACGTCGACAAGGACCTCGGCGATCGCGCCGAAAATGGCGTCCGCGCCGGATCGTTATGAACCGCCGACCTGACGGGAGTTGATCATGCCTGCTGTAACGGCCGACTATTTGCGGTTGCCCCGGCTTGACGGGCCGCCGCGGGATGCTTTGGAGCGTCCGGTGCTGAGCGTGACCACGGCGCCGACTGGACTCGAAGGCGAAGGCTTTCCCGTCCACCGGGCTTTTGCCGGGGTGTCACGTGCGCTGCTTGATCCGTTCGTGCACATGGACCAGATGGGCGCGGTGCAGTACGCGCCCGGTGAGCCCAAAGGCACACCGTGGCATCCACATCGGGGGTTCGAAACGGTGACCTACATGATCGACGGTCGCTTTCAGCACCAGGACTCGCATGGCGGCGGTGGGATGATCGAGGACGGAGCCACCCAATGGATGACGGCCGGTTCGGGGATCTTGCATATCGAGACGCCGCCGGAGGACTTGGTGATGTCGGGTGGCCTGTTCCATGGCGTGCAGTTGTGGGTGAATCTGCCCGCAAAGAAGAAGATGATCCCGCCGGCCTACCAGGGCATCGACGCCGCCGCGGTGAAGCTGGCGGTGTCCGCCGATGCGGGCGCGTTGGTTCGGGTAATTGCCGGCGAAGTGGGTGGCCACCGAGGCCCGGGGTCGACGCGCACGCCGATCACGATGGTCCATGCGACCGTTTCGCCGGGGGCGCGATTGCAATTGCGGTGGGATCCGTCCTTTAATGCGCTCATCTACGTTCTTGCTGGCGCTGGACGCGTGGGTACCGAGGGGCGACCGGTCCGTGACGGTCAGCTGGTGGTGTTCGGCCGCGGCGACTGGTTCGAGGTCCGCGGTAATGACCACCAAGACTCGCAAAGTCCGGCCTTGGAGCTGCTTATCTTGGGTGGCCAGCCCATTCGCGAACCTGTCGCGGCGTATGGGCCCTTTGTGATGAACACTAGAGCCGAACTGGGCCAGGCGCTGGAGGACTTCGAGGCCGGGTTGTTCGGTCAGATTCCGGCTGATGCCCTGATGCCCCACGAGCCCGACCCAGCCCCTATACGCACCGAAGAAACCGGGATCTGAGGCCTCGACGGCCTCGCGTCGCCGCTTCGGATCGTCAGCCGTCGACGTGCTTCCGAACAGCGTCAGTGGGTTGGTTAGAGTCATCGCGAACATTGCAATACGTGAATAACGTGGATTTGCACCCTGATTCGGACACCATGCCGCATTCCGGAGAAGAGTCGCAAGCGTTCGGGTGGGACAGCGCCGTTGTTCACCGGCACAGTGAAATGTCACCGGCGTTGTGTACGTCAATGTCGACAAGAGGCGGCGGCTTCCAGAAGACTTGAGCCGATCGTACAGAACGGACCAGGAGCGGAAAACCTATGAGCGGCTATCGAGTTGGCTACATGATCGGCAGCCTTTCAACCCAGTCAATCAATCGCACGCTGGCCAAAGCGCTCATTCGGCTGGCACCGGAAAATCTGAAGTTCGTGGAGATCCCGATACGGGACCTTCCGTTGTACAACCGCGACTTCGACACCGATTACCCGCCGGCGGGTAAGGCGCTCAAGGCCGCGATCGCCACGGTGGATGCGGTGCTATTCGTAACCCCCGAGTACAACCGGGGCATCCCCGGCTGCCTCAAGAACGCTATCGACTGGGCGAGCCGCCCGTATGGAACGAACTCATTCGCACATAAGCCGTCGGCGGTGATCGGCGCCTCCCCGGGGAAGATAGGAACCGCTGTCGGGCAGCAGAGTCTGCGGAGCGCGCTGAACGCCTGCAATTCGCCACTGATGGGGGCGCCGGAGGCCTATATCCAGTTCACTCCCGGCTTGATCACCGAACTGGGGGAGGTCACCGACCAGTCGACCGAGCAGTTCTTACGCAATTTCCTAGAAGCGTTCGAAGTATTCGTGACCCGTGTTCACACGGTGCTAGCGCCTGAAAGGATCAGCGCCACTGGATCATGACGTTGCGGAGCCGCGAACATAATGCCGCAATGATTGTAGACGGTAACGTTTACTATGTTGCGTGAACATACTCGAAATCTGAGAAGGAACGCGAGTGACTACTGGCGTGGCGGGTCGGTTGCATCCAGCCCCATGGCTCGTCGTAGGGAAGAGCGGTACTTCAGCTGATTCCTCGCCCGCCGCAGCGATTTTTCGGGCGAAGCGCGCGACGAATTAATTGGGTTGTCTTTAGGTCCGCTTGAACCACAATCCGCCGTAGGGCGGTCGAGAATCGGACCTGATACAGACTTGATGGGCGGTCATCAGAGTGGCCGAGCCGATACTGCGGGGAGCGTCGTCAGAAGCGCCTGACCACTCGTCGGGGTGCAAGTCGTGGAGGTTGAACAACGGCCCCCCGTCGCGAGGCGTGACTTCCCCCGTGGACCTATCCACATCGACGTTGCCGAAATCGAGATGGATACACCAGAGGTTATCGCTGTCGGCAAGGTGCTTGAGAAACGTTCGCAAATCCTGGATGTCTTTGAACGTCGCCGCGTAACCGCCGTAGCCGTCGAGGCGACTGACTTGGTAGTTGCTGTCTTTCAGGGCAAACGTGTCGAGTTTGTAGCCGTAGCTGCCTAACTCTTCGTTGAGTTCATCTTCGGTGCTCATAGCACCGCGAGGTTAACCCACTTTCGACACCCGAGCGTCAGAATCAGGTGAATCAGATTTGAAGAGTGCGCCTGCATTTCGATGGCAAGCGTCCCGAGGAGTTCCGCGAGCTTTTGGTTGGATTCAGCGTCCACGATTCGAGATCGCACAAGGGCCTTGACCTTCGGGCAGCGAAGCGGTGGTTAACGCTGTCTTCTCAACGTCACGGCGCACCACGGCTCCGCCTGACGGGCGAGAAGGTGCGACCAACCGAAGGCGCCCGCTCTGGGCGTCTGCATCCTGCGCACGAATATCCAAACGCGACCCGGCGCCCGGGTGGGTCTTATCAGACCTCATCGAGGCGGGGATACAGAACTTCCTGGGTGAGTAATTGCACTGCGGCGGCGATCGGAATGGCTACCAGGGCCCCGACAATCCCGAGCAGTGCGCCACCGATGAGGACGGCGACAACGGTGATCAGGGCGGGCACCTTCACCGCACGGCCGATGATTCTCGGTACCAGCAGGTAGTCCTCGAGGAGGCGAAAGACGACAAAGAACACGGTCGTTTCGATGCAGACCGGAAGCGACACTGTCAGTGCGACAGCGGCGACGACGACACCAGCGATGGTCGATCCGACGACAGGTACCAGATCGAGCAGAGCGACGAAAATGCCCAGTAACAACGGGTACGGGACATCGAACGCCATCAGCCAGACGAAGGTGGCGGCCCCGGCGATCACCGAGATCAATACATTGCCCAGTACGTAGGCGCCGACTTTGGCGAACACTTCATCGCCGATGAGGATCGCGCGGGGCCGACGACTGTGGGGCACGAGCCGGTACAGGTTGGTGCGGATACGCGGCATGTCGACCAGGAAGTACACGGTCAAGACAATGACGACCAAGGAGTCGGCTACCGCGCCGAAGACCGCGCTTCCTGCACTGACCACATGATTGACTACCGATCCTCCCGAGCCGTTGATCGTGTCGGTGATGCGCTGTTGCACATGGAAGCGCTCGTTGAGCCGACCGATGGCCGAGGAGTGGTCCTGGGCCTGCTGAAGGTAATGCGGTGCCTGCTTGATGAGCTCGCTGGCTTGCTGCACAAGCGGGGGGACGGCAGCGGCGACGAAGGCCCCCACCATTGCGAGGAAGATGGCAAAGACGAGCGTCGTGGCTGCCCACCGCGGTAGTTTGCGGTTGACGAACCACGATGCGGCGGGTTCGAGTCCGAGCGCGAGGAAGAACGCGACCCCGATCAGCACCAGCACCGATGACAGCGACCCGAGTAGCCGGACAGCCCCGTAGGTCACCGCCACTCCGGCAGATGCGGTCAACCCGATGTAGAACGGGGATCGACGGTTGAATCGACGACCCAGCGACCCGAGGGGTTGCTCGTCGGAACTCATCTTCGCCGCGAGCATCTCCGCTGCAGCGACCGGGCCTTCCTCATCGGAGTGGGGTTGGCCGACCAGATCATGACGACCCTCGGCCGCTCTGTCCCGCTCGGTCGTACGGGTCTTGTCTTCAGCCATCTGGCACCTCCGGCAAGGGTTGCGCCCCGCAAGCCCTCGACGGACTCTCCACTCCAACCGTCCCGCGAATGGGTCCTGCTAAACAGAAGCGAGATCGACGGAGGGACAGGCATTTCCGTCGTCGGCCCGCGGATGCGCCGCCTCCAGTTGGCATCGCCGGCTACGCCCGGCGGAACAGCCGCAGCAGCCAGAGCAGGATGACCGCTCCCAGGATCGCGGTGAAGAGGGTGAACCACCAACCGCCACTGGCGGTATCGACGACGAAGCTCAGGAGGAACCCGCCGATTAGCGCGCCGACGACACCGATCACGATGTCCATTAGCAGGCCCTCTTTGGTTTTCATGATCATGCTGGCGATCCAGCCCGCCAGCGCCCCGATGATGATGTAGCCGACCCAGCCCACGCTGGTCAGCGTGGTGGAACGGGCGAGAATTTCGTTGGCTGCCATGACGTTCATCAACTTCTCCTTCGGCCCCCGAGATACTCGGCGTGCTCGCCGAACCGTGGGAGAGTAGCCGTTTTCGGCAGAGTTAAAAGCGTGACCAGGCGGCCAGTCCCCTGCAGCCCAGCGACGTGCGCTCACCCTCCGCGGACGGGATGCTGGGGCTTGAGGAATCTGGCACAGGGTGGCAGTCGACGCCATTGTGTCTGTCAAGGCCTGTGCCTAGCCCACCGTGCCGCGGGCGCTCGCTAGAAGGTGGGGCTCCGGGGGGCAAGCCCGATCGGCCAGTGCCGGGTGTTGGGGATGAGTCTCAGGTACACGGATGGTGGTGGCGTTGTCACATGCGCCTGTTCAGGCTGGGTTCGTCTGTCTCACCGGTGATACACTACGGCTGTGGAGTCAGTAACCGTGCGCGACCTCCGTAATAGAGGAGGAGAAGTGCTGGACCGTGTGGAGCGCGGCGAACGTGTGATCGTCACCCGGGACGGGCGCGCGGTCGCCGAGTTACGCCCGCTGCCGCGCCGCAGCGCCAGACCTGTCGAACTCATTGAGCGCAGGAAAGGGTTGCCTCGCGTTGACCCCGACATGCTGCGACGTGACGTCGACGCCGTCATTGATCCAACGCTGTGACCCCTGAGCGGGCGTCGAGAGGGATGCTCGACACATCAACGGTGATCCTGCTTGGGCGCATCGACGACCCCGCAGATCTGCCCGACGAAGCCGTGATCAGCGCGATCACGTTGGCCGAGCTGTCGGTGGCGCCGCATGTCGCCCGTACGGACGAAGAGCGCGCGGCACGCCAGGCGCATTTGCAGCAGGCGGAGTCGGACTTCGACGTGCTGGTGTTCGATGCCGAGTCTGCGCGCGCATTTGGGTCAGTTGCCGCATCGTTACGAGCGAACGGCCGAAAGCCGGCGACACGCGCTTACGATGCACTGATCGCCGCCAGCGCCATTGCCTATGACCTACCGCTGTACAGCTGCAATCCGTCAGACTTTGACGCGATCCCACGCCTGGACCTACGAACCGTCCCCCACCCCGATCACGGCAAGCCATAAGTCTGCAGAGACTCGGACATGTCTGGAAGTCTGCCCCCACCCACCGACAAGGCCGGACTCGGCGAGTCACCGGAGACGTGTACGGCCGCTACAATTGCGCTACGCTCGTAGCATGTCTGAGGTGGCGTCTCGTGAGCTGCGCAACGATACGGCGGGAGTGCTTCGGCGGGTGCGGGAAGGGGAGGACGTCACCATCACTGTCAACGGCCGACCCGTCGCGGTTCTCACCGCGGTTCGCCCCCAACGCCGGCGCTGGCTGAGCAAAACAGAGTTTCTGTCGCGATTGCGCCGCGCTCAAGCCGATCCCGGGTTACGCGAGGACCTCGCGATGCTCGCGGGCGACACGACCGAGGATCTCGGGCCGATCTGATGAGCACGACGCGGGCGGCCGGGGTGCTCGACACTTCGGTCTTCATCGCGACCGAAACCGGCCGGCAACTCGACGAGGCGCTGGTCCCCGACGAGATCGCTACCACCGTCGTCACCCTCGCCGAGCTTCACGTCGGTGTGCTGGCCGCGACGACTTCGGAGATCAGGGCGCAACGCCTCGCGACACTGGAATCCGTTGCGGATATCGAAACACTGCCAGTCGATGATGAAGCGGCCCGAATGTGGGCGCGGCTGCGGATCTATCTCGCCGAGACCGGTCGGCGAGTGCGGATCAACGATCTGTGGATTGCGGCCATCGCGGCGTCGCGAGCACTGCCCGTCGTCACCCAGGACGACGACTTCGCCCCCCTCGATGGCGCCCCCGACCTGACGATCATTCGGGTCTGACTAACAACCCTGGGGCATGCGTAGATCTTGAGTTGTACGCCTATTAGGCGCACACTGTGCTATGGCGAAAGACTCACGTATTGCGGTTCGCCTGACTTCCGAACAGGACGAACTTATCCGCCGCGCTGCTGAGGCGGAGGGGACCGACCTCACCAACTTCACCGTGACGGCGGCGCTGGCGCATGCGCGAGATGTTCTCGCTGACCGGCGGCTATTTTTGCTCGACGATGCCGCGTGGACGGAGTTCCTCGCAGTGCTGGACCGTCCTGTAGCGCATAAGCCGCGACTGAAAAAGCTGCTTGCACAAGCGCCAATTTTTGACGCCGAGTGAGCGGGTACAGCAGACCGCAACCGATCCGCGAGGACGACGAGACCGCCAGCTTCGACAGCGGTGAGCCGAGTCTGGACACGTATCTGCAAACGAGGGCGCTCTTAAATCATCTGCGGGGTGCGTCGCGCTGTTATGTCACCTGCCGCGGCGCCCGGGTTGTTGGGTATTACGCGCTAGCCGCCGCCTCGATCCAGCATCGCGACGCGCCGGGCAAGGTGCGTCGCAACATGCCTGAGCCAGTGCCGGCGATTCTGTTGTCCAGGTTGGCCGTCGACCGCAAGGACCGGGGAGTTGGCCTCGGGAAGGACCTCTTGCGGGATGCGATCGTGCGCTCCGTCGAGGCAGCTGACCTCATCGGAGCTCGGGCTCTGCTGGTTCATGCTCTCAACGACGATGCTCGCAAGTTTTACGCACACTTTGATTTCGAGCCCTCGCCGACCGACCCGCTGCATCTGATGCTGCTGATCAAGGACGCGCGCGTGATTCTCAGGGGTGATTGAACCCCGCCAAGCTCTAACCCCCTCGGCACTGCCTACTAAGCCAAGGATGCCCCGTTGTGCGCGAAGGCGATCCACTGGAAACGGGATGCCGTAGGACGCCCTGGTATCCATCAGTGCACTCCGAGGGGACCGGCGGCTTCAGCCGTCGGGGGAATCGGGTGAGGCGAACAGCATGGGATCGTTCGTGTTGTCGGTCCCGTTTCGTAGGGTGCGCGGTATGTCGGAGCGTCGGTTTCGTCGCACCTCGGGAGGGGTGTCGTCGTTGGGGCTGCACGTGATGTGGTGCCCGAAGTACCGGCGCCGGATTCTGGGTGGGTGGGGAGCCCGCCGGCTGGGCGAGCTGGCAGAGCAGATCGCTGACGAGCACGCCTGGCTGATCGTGGCCAAGGACGTCATGCCCGATCGTGTGCTTCGTCAGGAGTTTCGGATCTGCGTAACTACGCGAAGGTCTTGTGGTCGCCGTCGTATTTCGCCGCCTCGGTCGGGTGCATCTGAGAGTCGACGGTGCGCCGCTACATCGAACACCAGTGGGACGCGGTGATGGCGTCATGAGACGCGCGTATGTCTTTCGGTTGCGCCCGACCGCGCGCCAGCACATCGCGTTGGCGGCGTGCGTGGAGTCGCATCGCGAGCTCTACAACGCGGCGTTGCAGGAACGTCGGGATGCGTGGGCGTGCAGTAAGACCCGCATTGGCTACGGGGACCAGTCGGCCCAGTTGACCGAGATCCGTTCGGTGCGCCCGGATGTGGCGGTGTGGTCGTTTTCGAGTCAGCAGGCTACCCTGCGGCGGCTCAACAAAGCGTTCGCCGGATTCTTCCGCCGGGCCAAGGCAGCCAAGCCCGGCGTCAAGCCGGGGTATCCGCGGTTTAAGGGCAAGGCCCGGTTCGACAGTGTGGAGTGGCCCAAAGACGGCGACGGCGCCCGCTGGCTGCCCGAGGCCAAGCGGGTGTATCTGCAGGGCATTGGTCAAATCAAGGTCGAGATGCACCGCCAGGTGGCGGGCCGAGTGAAGACGATTCAGATCAAGCGAGTGGTGCGGCGCTGGATGCTGGTGCTCTCTTGTGATGACGTCTCCTCGAATCCGCTGCCGGCGACCGGCCGCCAAGCCGGTGTTGACGTCGGGATCGTCAGTTTCGCGACCACCAGCGACGGTAAGCAGGTGGACAATCCGCGTTGGCGACGGGCAGCGGCTGAAAGGTTGACCGCGGCGCAGCGGCGGCTGGCCTGGGCCAAACGCCGATCGAAGAACCGTGAACGCAAGCGGGAAACGGTGGCCGCCCGGCATCGAAAGATCGCGTACCAGCGCAAGGACTTTCACCACAAGCAGGCCCGTGAGCTTGCCGCACGTTACGACGTGCTGGTGGTGGAGGACCTGAAGATCGCCAACATGCTGCGCCGGGCCAAAGTCGTGCTCGACCCGGAGAATCCGGGGCAGTTTTTGCCTAACGGAGCCCGGGCGAAGTCCGGGCTCAATCGGAGTATCAGTGACGCTGGATGGGGTCAGTTCGTCTCGATTCTGCGCGCCAAAGCGGAAGATGCTGGGCGCACTTGGATTGAGGTCGACCCCCGGCACACGTCGGATGGTTGCGAAAAGTGTGGCTATGCAGCCGCCGAAAACCGCGTCACGCAAGCGGATTTCGAATGCCAACGATGCTTGCATCGCGCCCCGGCAGACGAACATGCCGCACGCAACATCCTGCGGGCTGGACTGGCCCTTCACGCCCAAGCGGGGTGAAAAGAAGCCGGCGGCTTCCAGCCGTCGGAGAAGTCACCTACCACGTGATTGGTCGCGGCGACGGCTGGTGGCGGTATCGTCCCGCTATGGGGACGAAGGCCGAACGCCGCGCCGCGCGCGAGCGCGTGGCCGCCTACCACGAGGCGCGACTGGGCGACCTCATCGAGTACCTTACGGCCGCGGTCGACGGCTACCGTACCGGCGAGATCGACGCCTATGCCGTCGACGAGACGATCCACCACTATCACCAAGCGGCCCGCGAGTTGTGGAAGTTCTGCTGGTCCAGCGGCGGTGGAACGCACATCGAGATCATCGCCCACCTCCTCGATCAGATGGCCACCGAAGGCGAAACCATCAACTGGTGGGAACGGGTCACGCCGCGACAACGCTCGTGATCTCAGCACGTGCCTACCAGCCCGAGTACCCATACGAATTGGACGGGTCACTTCACCAGTCACCGTGCCCGGCTTGTTGCTGAAAAGTCGCTAAGAGGCAGGCATTTCGCATAGTGGATCGCCAGCGGGGGCTGGTGTGACAGATGCGATGCGCACACCTCAGTGGGCCCGCGCCCAGGTAGCGGCTCATCTGGTGTCGTCGATGAACAGCGCCATCGACGCGGTGAATCCGTGCAACGCGTTGCGGCCCGCGATCGGGCCGATCTCCCCGGCGGCGAAGAAACCGGCGAGCGGAATCCCGCCCAGTAGTTCCTCGATCGTCGATGCGTCGTGATCGGCGACCCCGAACATCCGCCGCCCCCGCCCGTTGCAGGTGAACAACAGCGCGCCAACCGGACGCCCGGGCAGCTCGGCTGCCGCCCGCTCGACGGCCAGGCGCAGGTCCTTGTCGGCCCCCGCGGCGTCGCGGACCTGGAACTGCACGGTCGCGCCGACCTCGACAACGTCGCCGATCTCGATCGCCCCGGTCGGTTGGTCGGCGCCGAGCAGGCCGCGGATCAGGAAGTCGCCCTGACCTGGAGCCGCCAGGTGCTCGTCGACGACGATCCCGATCTGCAGGCCGTGGCTGACCAGTTCCTGCTCGTCGCGGGGCAGCCCCACGACGATCTCACGCAGACGCTGCAGCGGCGGTCGGCCGCCCAGCTCGGTGATTCGTGCGCCGTCGGCGTCGGTGACGATGTATGGGTTGCCGATCGGCCGGCAGCCCTGCGACACGATCGGCACACCGCGCACCCCGGGCAGGCGCACGCCCACGAGCCCGGAGGTGAGCACGCCGTGGTCGCGGAACAGCCGGGTGTCGCCCGGTCCCCGCCCACCGCTCACCACGCCGCCCACCACGGTCGTTCCCGGCAGGTCGGTGTTGAGGTGCTCGATGAGCAGGCTCGACGGGAAGGTGTACGGGTCGGGCAGCAGCAGGTGCAGGTCGTGCGCGGTCGGGTCGAAGCGGTAACCGGTGATCAGGCCACCCGAGCCGGTGCGCACGAAGTCCAGCTGGAACGTCTCGGCGGCCAGGCCGGACGCCAGCCACACCGCCACCGCGGGCTCGTCCTCTATCTCCTGGCGGCCGGCGACGATCGCCTGGGCGACGCAACCGATCAGCGCGGGCGGCTCGACCATCTGCTGCACCGCGTCGAGGACGTCCACAGCCTCGTCGGTGTGTGATCGCGATCCGAGCAGCACGGCCAGCGACGGCGCCTCACCCGCGAGCTCGTCGCGCGCGTGCGCTGTGGCCTCCACCGCGGCCTGCCGTGCGTCGGGCGCGGTGGAAACCCCGACTGCGATCCGCACACTTCCATAATGCGCCCTTTACTGGTGCGTGGACGGCGTTGGATGCTTATCCGGCTCCGCTAGCCTGACACTGGGCTGCTACAAGCCCACGAGGGGCATCGATGAGCGAAACGGGCGAGACCACCATCGCGGGTGACCGGTTTGCACCCCGTCGGGCGCGGCGTGGATCGCCCGGAACAGGTTGTGGTGGCTGGCGATGGTCGGGTGTTCGCCTCCGATAAGGCCTCTGCTGTCGCAGAACTCATTGATGAGAACACCGTTCGGCGCATGGGGCAGGCGGGCGGCGAGCCGAACGGGATCGCGCTCGACCGCGACGGCCACTTTCTGATCGCCAATTTCGGCTTGGGTGTGCTGCAGGATCTCGACCCGGTGACCGGCGCGATCACGGCGGTGCTGGGCGGACAACTCGATGGACGGCCGCTGCGGTGGTTGAACTTCGTTCTGGTGGATTCCGTTGGGGCGTTGTGGTGTTCGGTGAGCACGATGGCAGACGATCTTGTCGATACCATCGCGCGCGGCACCGCTGATGGGTTCATCTTTCGGGTCACACCGGATCGCCAATCGGCGCAAGTGGTCGCCGATGCGGTGAGCTTCCCGAATTGCATGGCGCTGGATCGCAATGAGGACTATCTGTACGCGGTCCGCACGGTAGCCGCTGACGTGGTGCGGTTTCCGATCCGGGGCGAAACACTCCGCCCCCAACAGCGGTTCGGCCCGCCGCTGGGCGGACGGCGCCCCGACGAGTTCGGCCCGCAACACACCCAGTCCCTGGCCGACCCGCAGCTGTCTCGCCGGTGGGGGTTTGCCGACGGCTGTGCGTTCGATGCCGATGGAAACCTTTGGGTGACTTTTGTTTTCCCCAACAGGATCATGGCGATCAGCCCGGATGGCCGGGCGACGGTGGTGGTCGAAGATCCCGACGGTGCGTTGTTGAGCGGCCCGACCAGTATCGCCTGGGGCGGGCAGGACATGTGCGATGTCTACATCGGTTCGATCCTGACCCCGTATGTGCTCAAGGGGAGAAGCTCGGTGCCAGGCCTGCCGCTGGTTCATCAGCGCGAGTGGAAACCTGGGCTTTAGCCGGGGGAGGAAACGCCGCCTCCTTTCCTTGGATAGGTTGTCGGTGGTCTTGCCTAGGTTGTTGGTGTGTGCAGGTTTCGGTTGCTTCCCAGCCCTGAGCAGGCGGCAGTATTGGCCGAACACTGTCGCCATGCCCGGTTTGTGTGGAACCTTGCCGTCGAGCAGCAACTGCACTGGCAGCCAGGCCGCCAGGCACCCGGGTACAACGAGCAATGCGCCCAATTGACCGTGGCTCGCGCCGAATACGACTGGCTTCAAGCCGGATCGCAGACCGTACAGCAGCAAGCCTTGCGGGACTTCGCCCAAGCGATGCGCAACTTTTTTCACGGCACCCACCGTCGCCCGACCTGGCGCAAGGCCGGCACGCATGAAGGATTCCGCCAGGTTGGAGTCAAACCGGGCCACATCAAACGGCTCAACCGCCGCCATGGGCAGGTATGGATACCCAAGGTCGGGTGGGTGCGCTTCCGCTGGACCCGCGCCATCGCCGACACGGTGAAGTCCTACCGAGTCACTCTGGATCGCTCGGGGCGTTGGCACATCGCTTTTGCTGTGATCCCCGACCCCATCCCGCGACCCGATGACGGCAGCGTCGTTGGTATTGACCGCGGCGTAGCGGTCACGGTTGCCCTGTCCAGCGGGGAGCTGCTGCATGCTCCTGGCCTTCGTGGGGGCGAAACCCAGCGGCTGCGCCGGTTGCAGCGGCGTCTGGCCCGGGCGCAACGCGGATCTCACCGGCGTGCACGAACCAAGCTGGCCATCGGGAAGTTGCGCGCCCGCGAAACAGATCGCCGCCGTGACTGGGTGGAAAAGACCACCACCGAGGTGGCGCGCGGTTTCGACACCATCTGTGTCGAGGACTTGAAGGTGCGCGCGATGACCCGCTCGGCGCGCGGCACTGCTGAGTGCCCGGGCAGCAACGTCGTGCAGAAACGCGGCCTCAACCGCCAGATCAGCCGCCAAGGCTGGGGGCTGCTGGTGGCCCGGTTGGAACACAAAGCCCGCGGGCGGCTGGAATTCGTCCCGGCAGCGTATACGTCGCAACGATGCTCTTACTGCGGGCATGTCGCGCCGGAAAACCGCAAGAGCCAAGCGGTTTTCCGGTGCGTGGCCTGCGGTGCGGGGCCGTGCAATGCCGACGTGAACGCTGCACGCAACATCGCCGCCGGACGGGCGGTGACAGCACGGGGAGACCTCGGCGCTAGCCGGTCTGTGAACCGTGAACCTCAACTCAGTTCTCCTGCCGCCTAGGCGAGACGGGGTTAGAATCCACCGGGTTAAGCCGGTGGAGGACGTCAACAGCGCCAGTGGCGCTAGCTGCTGCCCAATCGCCCGGGTCTCGTGAATTCCGGCATCGCGTCCTCCGGGTTCGGCGGGATCGATGATTCGGGCAGCCCCCATAGCTGCTGAATGGTTGCACCGCCGTCGACGACGAGTGTCTGGCCGGTGATGCGGGCAGCCAGCTCGGAGGAGAGGAACAACGCGGCGTTGGCGACGTCATGCGCGCGGGGCGCCGCCAGCGGATTAATTCCATTGACGGCGTACTCGTGTGGCGGCTGGTCCTCGTTGCCGGAGCCCACATTGCCCGGCGCGACCGCGTTAGCGCGAATGCCATAGCGCCCCAGTTCGTCTGCGAAGGTCTTCACGAGCGAGATGACGCCGGCCTTGGCGGCGCCGTAGGCGGCATGGTAGGTCGCCGCCGCAATGCCGTCGACCGAGGCGAGTGCGACCAACGATCCACCGCTGCGCTGCGCGATCATGTGCCCTGCCACGGTTTGAAAAAGATAGAAGACCTGGGTCAGGTTGTAGTGGATCGCCGCGTCCCACAATTGGGTGGTGAAGTCCTCGACTTTTGACCAGGTCGCACCGCCGATAATGTCGACGCAGACATCAACACCGCCCAGAGTCGCGACGGCTTCGTCGATCGCCCGAGTGACCTGCGCAGGGTCGGTCATATCGGCGACGATCGGGATGGCATCGCCTCCCCTGCCGACGATCTCGCCGACAATGCGATTCGCGCGCTGCTCGTCGATATCGATACAGGCCACCGAGGCGCCCGCCTCGGCAAGGGCCAACGACGTGAACCAGCCATGGCCCGCGCGCTCCGGGATGTAGCCCGCACCCGACACAACAGCACGCTTACCGGATAGTCCAAAATCGATCACGGCCGACCTCCATTGCGCCCCAACCAGTCAGCCTCGGACCAGTCATGGCCGACGGCCGTACTGGTGGAGTATCGAGACAGTCTCGACCGCTGTCAATGACGACCCAATGCGCCCGATCCGCATACGGCCCGTCTCAGCCACCCGGGCGTAGTCGCACCATCCGCGTCGTCGAAGTCTCGTCGAGCGCCACGAGGTCCGAGCGTGAATCCGATGAAATCGTTACGACTCTCAGCGGCCCGGAGCAGCGGTCGGCAGGCCGGCTGCCGCGGCCGCCGTGAGGAGGCCTTCGTCGTAGGTGACGAACGCAGTCAACTGGGTGCCGAACACCGCGTCCCCGGTCGCGAGATGGATCGCGCCTAGTGACCGTAACGTGGTGTCCGGATACGCCGCGGCGGTGGCCCGGACCACCTCGTCGACTTCGTAGCGCGCCACTCGAGCCAGGATCGCGGGAGCATCGGCGAGCAGCGAGGGCTCTACCCGGCGCAGGGCGCGAGGAAGTTCAACCTCGATCAGCGTCGACGACACCCACGGCGCCGGTGTTTGCGCGTCAAGCCAGTCGGCGAGGGCATCGCTTTCAGGTTCGCGCCGTATCAGTTTCATCAGGGCCGACGTGTCGAGATAAAGCATCAATAGCGCTCGTTGTCTCGCAGATCGCGCAGCAGCTGGCCGGCCTCATGGTCGGTCTTCACCGGTCCGGATGGACGTGGCGCCGGTCCGCTGAGGGTGGCGGGATGAAGCCTTCCCGCGCTGATCATTTCGGCTAGCGGATTTTCCTGGGCCGGGACCAGGCGGGCCACGACGGCTCCGCGTTCGGTGATGTCGATTGGCTCGCCGCGTTTGACCCGTGCAAGCACTCCGGCAGTATTTTGGTTCAGCTCACGCACCGGCACCTCGGACACGTCGGCAATCGTACTACATATTTGTAGTACGTAGGCGCTGCGGCGTGTGAGTGCTCAGCGCTTCCACGCGTTTCTTGGCATGAGGGCGAGGCCAGGACCCGCCAACGCCTCCGTGATCACCGCGCCCCCGGCTTGTCGCTGAAAAGTCGCTCTGAGACGGGCATTTCGCATCGTAGATCGCCAGCGGTGACTGGTGTGACAGACGTGACGCGCCCCAGTGGGCGCAGCGCCCCGATAGCGGCTCCTCTCGTGTCTTGGATGAATAGTGCCATCGACGCGGTAAATGCGTTCAACGCGTTGCGGCCCGCGATCGTGCCGATCTCCCGCGGCGAAAATACCGGCGAGCGGACACCCGCCAAGCAGTTCCTCGATCGTCGACGCGTCGTGGTCGGCCATCCTGTCGGTGGCCGGCGCTTAGATGCGGTCATGGTTGCGGGTTGTGGTACAGGTGCTTCCGCGCGGAGCGAGGCCGTCGGCTTCACGTGCCGGGTGTCGCCTCTGCCTGGGACCTGGTCTGGCATGTATATTGGTTCTGATATAAGATGGGTATCGATCTGAAGCCCGTCAGATGGCTTGGCACAGCTCGCGACGACATCCGCGAGCAACGTCCGGCCATCCGGTATGAGTTCGGCCAGCAGCGCTTCGAGTGCAGATGGGGCTGATGCCCAACAACTACAAACCGATAAGCGCCGTGGGCCCCGGTGCGTACGAGATACGAGTGCAGGACGCCGACGGCATTGCGCGGCTTATGTACGTCGCGAAGTTCCACGACACGATTTGCGTCCTTCACGTCTTCACGAAGCAGTCGCAGAGGACACCGAAGACCGATATCGATCTCGCCAAGAAGCGCTATCGAGAGGCAAGAGATGGCTGACAGCGTGTTCTACGACCTCGCTGAGACCCCAGAAGAGGCGGCCAACCTTACCGCGCGCGGCCTGCTCATGATCGCCATCGAGCAGCGAGTCAGGGAAGAAGGTTGGACGCAGACCGAAGCTGCCGCGCGTCTTCACGTGACCCAGCCCCGAGTTTCGGATCTCCTGAACGGAAAGATCGGCAAGTTCAGCCTGGACGCCCTGGTCAACATGCTCGCACCAGTCGGCCTGACATTCGATGTTCGACCGGTCGAACGTCCACCGGTGCGGGCGGCGAGGAAGGTCAAAGGCGTCCCCGCGGACCGTCCAACCAGGGCCACGTCGAGCAAGCGCAGAACGCTCAGCAGGCACTGACCAACGGCAGCAACCTCGACGCTGACGATGCCGTGTGCTGCATGGTCGGGACTATGGCGCGGTTCCGACCTAATCGGCCACTGATGCAGTCCGTGCCGCCGTGGAGTTCGTCGACACAGACGCTTGTCGTTGAGAAGTCGCTACTAGGCGGGTATTTCGCGTAGTGCTTCTGCAGCGTGACTGGTGGGACGGAGGTGACCAACGCCGGCCGGATGCGGACGCCACGAAAGTCACGCCAGCAGCCATCCTCCCCCTCGAATTTCGATTCCACACTTAGGATTTCGCTATTGCTACCGGTCGGCAGGTGGTAGCCTGAAAGCCGGTGTCCGGGTATGTGCTGGGGGTTTGCCGCAAGCTCGTCGCGCCGGAAGGCGTGGCTATCCGACCTTCGCCGAACCGTTGCTACCGGGCCCGATGCCGGAATCCTCGATCGACTCGTCTGCTACACCGGCCGTGCCGATTCATTCGCCAGATGGAAGGTGAATCATGCCTAAGTTAAGCCAATACGCCCAGGGCACGCCGAACTGGGTCGACCTGCAAACCACCGATCAGTCCGCGGCTAAGCAGTTCTACGCATCGTTATTGGGCTGGAGTTACGACGACAACCCGATGCCGCAAGGCGGTGTGTACTCCATGGCCACGGTAAACGGAGAAACTGTCGCGGCGATCGCGCCGATGCCGCCGGGTGCACCACAGGTTAGGCCACCGATGTGGAACACCTACATCGCGGTGGACGACGTCGATGCGGCGGTCGACAAGGTGGGACCCGCGGGCGGGCAGGTGCTGATGGCACCCGTCGATATCGGCGAAGCCGGCCGGATGGCCTTTGTCGCCGATCCGACCGGCCCGGCCGTGGGGCTGTGGCAGGCCAACCGCCACATCGGCGCGACGCTGGTCGGTGAGCCAGGCGCGCCTATCTGGAACGAATTGATCACGGACAAGCCGGAATCGGCGCTGGCCTTCTATGAGGCCGTGGTCGGCTTGACGCACTCCGCCGTGGAGATGGCACCAGGTCAGAAGTACACGCTGCTCAAGGTCGGTGGAAACGATGTCGGCGGTTGCACGGAACCGCCGATGCCAGGTGTGCCTAACCATTGGCATGTCTACTTCACCGTCGACGATGCCGACGCCACGGCGACCAAAGCGGCCGAGGGGGGCGGGCAGGTCATGGTCGAGCCGTTCGACATACCGTCGGTGGGGCGGTCGGCTGTCTTGACCGACCCGCAGGGTGCGGTGTTCAGCGTGCTGAAGCCGGCGCAGCAGGCGTAGGCGGCCAAGCCCCTAATGTGATCGGCGTAATCGATCAGCCCCTTCGTCGCATTTGTCGGAGCAGATCCCTGGCTGGTGGGCGGTCTGACGACCGCAGGGGAGACCGAAATGCCTGACCAGTCAGAACATCTCGGAGCTGTGGTCGGCGTCGACGGATCCACGGCCTCGACCGCGGCGGTCCGGTGGGCCGCACGCTGGGCCGCGATGCGCAATATCGGGTTGACCATCGTTCACGGCTACCCGCCGCTGGTGCCCGGGTCGTCGCTCATTGTCTGGACGGCGCCCACCCCGTCAGAAGCGGTGCGCGCGCAGCAAGAACAGGCCCAGTGCCTGATCGACGACGCGACCCAGACGGCCAACGACACCGCCAGTGGCCTGCACATCCAGACCAAGGCAATCGCTGGCGCGCCCGTACCCGCGCTGCTCGAGCTGTCCAACGATGCCCAGATCGTCGTGGTAGGCCGACGCGGTAGGTCGTCGGTGGCGGGCGTGCTGCTCGGCTCGGTCAGCACCGCGATGATCAACCGCGCACGCTGCCCTGTCGCGGTCATCCATGACGAATCCCCTGCAGAGGCGACGTCTATGCATGCGCCTGTGCTGGTGGGCATCGATGGATCGCCGGCATCGGAATTGGCCACCGCGATCGCCTTCGGCGAAGCCTCGTGGCGTGGCGTGGAGTTGGTGGCCCTGCACGCCGCATGCGACAGCGATCCCTTCGGCATTCACGAGCTGGAGTGGGCCTACGTTGAGCCGAAAGCGCATGAAGCCCTTGCCGAGCGCCTGGCCGGCTGGCAGGAACGTTACCCCGACGTTCGTGTGCGTCGTTTGGTCGTATTCGACCGGCCCGCGCACCATCTCATCGAGCAGGCCAAAACCGCCCAGCTGGTCGTGGTCGGCACCCGCGGCCATGGCGAATTCACCGAGCTGCTGCTCGGCTCGGTCAGCGCCGCGGTGATACAGGCGACCCGCACACCGGTCATCGTCGCCCGCCCGGGCAACGTACATGAATGACACACGCAATCTGGTCGCGGTGAAACCGCGTGTCGTGTGCGGTGAAGCCAACGCGATGTGCCATCCAAAGAGGCTGCAGCCCAACATGCTTGCGGCCGAGGGGAGCAGCTCGGTGACCCGCCGCTAGTGTTGGGCTTCAGCGATCCATTCGCGCGCCTTGCTGGCTTCAGCTTCCGGAAACGCCCGGTACTCTCCAGGCCACAGAAAGTTGAAGAACTCACTGAATTTCGCCACATGCTTCGCCCATTCCACGTCGGTAACCAGCGCGCAGCGTTCCCAGTCGAAGAAGTGACTGAAGTCAAACTTGGTATCCTCCCAGACCGCGCCGGGCTCGAATCCGGCGAAATCAGGGGCCATCTCGAAGTAGATCCGCAGCTTTTTGTGCCGGCACAGTCTGTCCTCAAAGTCTGGTATCAGCACCGTGTCGTAATCGGTCTTGGTCACATGCCCATGGAACGCAAATGCAGCGACGTTATCGGGAAAGTCCTTCAGCAGCTCGATCACGATCTCCTCCTGAACTGATGAGGTCTGCTCTCGTCTGATCATCGTTCCGTCACCGAAAGTGCCGCTCTAGAGGCCAAAGTCACCGACGAAGACCGCCGAATAGGACTGTCCCCGCGCAGGGCCGCTTGGCGGACCCATACCGCCATGCCGGCCAACCGCTACACCTCGGGTGCGGACACGATCTCGGGACCTCCGTGGCAGAGTCGTGCTGTGACTACGAATCGCCCACGGCAGGTCGAAGTGCGACCATTTCCGTGGAATCGTCGCGTCGTTGCCGCCGCGCTGCGGGTCGGCAAACGAACAACGCCAATGCACGGCCTTATTGAGGTCGACGTGACCGATGCGAAGCGTCTCGTGGCCGAGCACGAGCCGGCCCTGTCGTTCACCGCGTTCGTCATCGCCAGCGTTGCTCGAGCTGCTGCCGGACACCCGGAGGTCCATGCGTATCGGAACTGGCGCGGGCAGCTTGTTTGGCACCGACACGCCGATGTCGCCACGATCATCGAGATCACCACTGCGCAGGACCCGTTCGCACTGGCGCATACGATCCGCGACGCCGACATCCGTGACGTCGCGGACCTCACCAGCGAGCTTCGCACTGTCAAGACCGACCCATCGGCGAGCAGCAGCGGAAGGTGGGTCGCCCGTTACGCACCCATTGCCGCGTACGTGCCAGGGCTCTTTGCGGCGATGTACGCCCTCATGGCGCGGTCGCCTCGGCTCAGACAGCTGACAGGCACTGTGGCAGAGACCGCGGTAGGAATGTTCGCCCAGGGCGGGGGATTTGCCATCGCGCCGCTGACCCTTATGCCGCTTCAGATCGTTGTCGGTGGTGTGAGTCCACGCCCGCGGGTCGTTCGCGGTCAGATTGAGGTGCGCGACATGCTCGATCTGACTGTGACCATCGATCACAACGTTATCGACGGCGCGCCCGCGGCTCGCTTTGGTGCCGAACTACGCGAGATCATCGAGAGTGCGACTGTCCTGCACGACCTGCACCGGTGAAATTGCGGAAGGTCCTGGTATTCGGGATCCATCTCCCGCCACGCCGGCAGGTGGCGAAATGCTCCTCAAGCGAGATCACCCTTACGGGCTTCTCGCTTCCGATATGTCAACGGTCGCCGTGGTCATGTATCCAGTAAATCCGCTGGTCCTGCGCCGGCAGACCGGCGACGCGGCCCTCTTCTTAGAATCAGTTGGACGGGAGCGCTGTGACTAGCGTGACCGTTTGTTCAGCACGACGGATCGGGTTCCTCGAGTCCGGCGCTGCCGGCCTGACATTCAGAGTCCTTGCCTTGGCTTATGTTTCGTTGTTCTTCGGTGCGTTTGTCCCGTAACGGCTCTGCTAGCTGCGCGCCCAAGCAAACGAGCCCTCGGCCGACCGCCGCGAGTACACGGTTCGTGGTGGTTGCGGCGGCTTCGATGGTGGCGAAGGCGGCATCGAGCAGGCTCGGAACGTGGAAGTCCTCCCAGGTCTCGACCTGGTGCTGGCGCGCCTTGGCGAAACTGTCGAGCTCGTCGCGAAGGGCGCAGCGCTGTTTGGCCAGCTCTCGCACCGCCAAGAACCGGAAGCCGTCGAGGGCCGCGGGCTTCGCGAACCGGTCGAGTATTTCCTTCGCGTTCCCGTAGATGTGGACGTCTTCGCGGAGATGATGGTCGACGAGCTCGCGAGCTTCATCGATCGCTCGCAGCAACTGCTCTGGTTGTGTCGACTCGATTCGCGCGAGGTTCAGGCGCTGCCATTTGTGCAGCCCTTCTTCCGCGATCACCAACAGGCTCAGGGTGTCACCAAGCCGGTTGTCGTTGACCGCGTTTCGCAACTTCTCGGCGCGGTGCTGCACGGCCAGGGTGTGATCGAAAGACGCCAGGATGCGCCTGACATGGTTGCGTAGTTGCTCGACAGTTACGTTAAGCGGAGGCCCTAGAACGGCCACCGAATCCCAGTATGCATCGGGTAGCGACCCGTACTTTTCCAATGAGTCAACCATCCGCGAAATCGTCAGGTTATTGCCTAGAACGTCGCCGGCGCGCTGTGCCCGGGCAACTTCGAGCACGGATTCGACTTTGTCCTCCACGCGCCGGACGGCGTCTTCCACCTGAGCAACCGCGGACGTCAACGCCATCTGCACCGCGATCATCTGCGCCGACACCATCGCTTCTGGGCCGAGCACTGCCGGTCGCCACTGAAGGGGTGCGAGGAGCTGGCCAGTGTCAGCGCTCGCCGTCATCCGAAAGAAGCCTTCGCTGACGGGAACTAGATTGCCATCCTTCAACGCGTTCAGGCTGTCGCGATGCAGCTGAACGTACTTGCCGGAGTCAGCCAGTAGCGAGGTCAGCCCGGCGAGCCTGCTCGCCGCGTTCGCGAGCGCGGCGCTGTCGATCCCGGCGACTCGCACGGCTTGCCCGGCGATCGCCCGCAGCCGCGTCAGATAGGACTCGACAGCGGCGGGGTCACCGCCAAGCAGCAGGGCCTCGTCCTGGAACGACACGACGACCTCGTCGGTATCGGTCGTTGCCGACACGTCGGACATCTCGGATGTGCTCATGGCACCCCTAATAATCCGTCGGCATGCAAGCAAGGCAGGCCGAGAGTTAGCAGGTATTTGTCGGCTACCGAGTGCGGACGTTACACCCATGTTTCCACCCGACCCCTCCGGCTCGCCGTCTGTTCGGTAGGAATTCACCCGGGACGAGGAGTGGTCGCAGCTGTACCGACAGCACGACGACGGCACAACGCTGGGCGGCAGGGTGTTCTCTTACATTGTCGTCCCGGACCTCGGTGTCGGAGACGAGATCGCCGGGACGAAGTAGCCGGCACCCACGCAATGATCCTGTCGCGCTGGTGATCTAAGACCCCCGACGAACTCGTCCAGCCGCGTCAGTGGCTCGCCGACTTCGTTCTCGTGTCACGACAACGCCGTGCTGAAGTTGTGGATGATGTCACCGATCTGGCCCAGGCCCCCTGTATTCAGCACGACCGACAGTGCCGATACAGCGTCTGCTCCGTCGACGGATACGACGACCTGTCCAACGGAATGGTGGGCCCTGCTCGAGGCGGGGGGATGCCAAATATGTCGGTGGCTAATTCGGGACTACCCCGCTAACTGCGGATGTGGAACCATTTGGCAAATGAAAGACGACGATCCCGAAAAGCGGATCCGCGAGTTAGAACAACAGCTTGCCGACGTCACGCGGACCCCTGAGAGCCCGCCCCCGTACACGGGGGGTGCGACGTACACGGAGAATCCTCCGCCGTATACGGGCGGTGCGACGTATACGGGCGGTGCGACGTTAGGTACCGGTGGTGCGCCGTACACCGGTGGTGCGCCGTACCCGGGGGGTCCGACGTACCCGGGTGGTGCGCCTTCGCCGTACGGTTTCGGCGTCCCGTCGCCGCGGCGCAGCAGGCCGTACCCCTGGTTCCTTGTCCTCATACTGGTGGGCCTTGTCGTGCCGACGGTCATTAGCCTCGTGATGCATTCCGTGAGGTCAACCTCGGGCAGGACCCCTAGAAGCAACGGTCCGGGGACGACGGTGTCCAGCGGTCCCACGGCGGTGCCCCAGGGCGGCGAGCTGCGAGTGGGCGGCAACATGGAGACCAAGACGATCGCCTGCAACGACGGCGCGCTCACGTTGTACGGCTACGGCAGCCAGTATTCCGTCACCGGCCACTGCGCCAGCCTGCTGGTTGGCGGCTACAACAACAACCTCACCGTCGACAGCGCCGACACCCTCGAGTCGACCGGCTACGGCAACACGATCACCGACCGCGCGTGCAACAACGGCAACCTGAAGTTGTCTAGCTACTCAATGGCATTCAACGTCACCGGCCACTGTTCCAGCCTCGCCATCACCAGCTACGACAACAAAGTCACCGTCGACAGCGTCGACAGCATCATCGTCTCCGGCTACAACAACAACGTGACCTACCATTCGGGTTCGCCGAAGGTCACCGATTCGGGCAATTCCAACAACATTCAGCAGGGCTGACGGCATCAGCGAACGGGCGACGACGCCGCCGGCTCCAGCAGCATGGAGTCAACGGCCACGATGTCGCCGGGGTCGAAACCTGCCATGTCGGCGGCGAATTCGGGGCTGGCCATGAAGTCGCGGGCCAGTGCTGCGGGGTCGGCGCCGTCCGGGTAGGAGATGAGCGCGACGAGCCGGTGGTCGTCGTCGCCGCGCTGCGTCCAGATGCCGAGGGTCGTCACGCCGAAGGTTGCCAGGCTGGGAACATGGCGAGCCCAGTGCACCGTCGCATAGCGATCTAAGGCCTGCGCCGACCGCAGGGTGTAGATCCTCAACTGAAACATGGTCCGTCAACCCATCAATGCGAGGCACAGCGCACCGACGGCCAAGCCCTGAAGCGTCGCGCGCGCATTGATTATCCGGTCCCAGTTCGCCTGCAGCGCACGCGCATTGGCGGGCACGTCATGGGCTTGGGCGGCGGCGGTGAGTTGTCGATTGATCGGTGCGCTCACCCGTAGGTACAGCGCGAGCCAGACCAACAAAAGGGCGACCGCTGTGGCCGCCGTGGCGGCCGTGGTCCATCGGCCGGCCACGGCCGCGAGCGCGGCGCTCGCCACCGCGGCGATCAACCCGACCGCCCCGGGGAGCGGCATGCGCCGATCACCGTAGCGATGCACATTGCCCATCACTGCGACCAGCGCCCGGTCGTCGATGTGGGCCAACGCGGGTCGTTGCACCATCGCGCAGAACGCGTCGGTGCCGAATACCACGGCGGTGCCCAGCACCCCGATCAGCGCGGCCGCGCGCGCGAGCTCGATCATGATGCCGCCTGGGGGAGCGCGCCCAGCTGTTGGACTAGCTGCAAGGTGTTGAGCTCGTCCCAGTGCTCGACGAACATGCCGTCGGCGACCCGCCAGATGTCGATGGAGCGCATCTCGATGCGTCGTCCGGTGGGCGGAATGCCCATGAAGTCGCCCAGATGCGTGCCGCGGTAGACGAAGCGGCCGACCACACGATCACCCGCGATGACGAGATCCTCCATGGTCGCGGTCAGGTCCGGCAATGCCGCGAAGAATCCGGTCCAAAACCGCCGGTTGGCCTCCCGTCCGTCGTCGACGAACGCGTTGTGATTGCGGTAGTCGCGGGCCACGAAGGTGTCCACCAGGTCGGGGTCGTGGTCGTTGAGCATCTTGATGTAGGCCTCGGCGAGGCGCTGTTTGGTGTTGTTCATGCTAGCAACGCTAACCCCTGGGCGCAGCTTCGTCAATAGCGCCGCTAGAATTTCTAGCGATGCTATAATCAGCGGCATGGCCACCGAAGATCGCCGTGCCCGGGAGCGAGCCGCGCGCCGTCAGCTGATCGTCGACACCGCCCGTCAGGTCGCCGAGGCCGAGGGCTGGGACGCCGTCACCACCAGGCGGCTGTCCACCGAGATCGAGTACAGCCAACCCGTTCTCTACAAACACTTTTCGGGCATGGACGCGGTCGCCGCGGCCGTCGCCCTCGACGGCTTCGCCGAGCTCGGCGACCTGCTGCGCGCGGCGCGCACCGAGGCCAAAACGCCCGACGCCGCGCTGGCCCGGATCGCGCGCGCCTATCTCGACTTCGCCCGCGACAACCCCGCCGTCTACGACGCGATGTTCACCGACCGCACCACGCTGCGCTTCGCCGAGCCCGACACCCCGCCCGAGCTGGTGGCCGCCTTCGATGAGCTGCGCGAGGCGATGTCCGCGATGGCCGACGACGCCGATACCCTTGCCGAGGTGTTCTGGGCGGCACTGCACGGGCTCGTCTCCCTGAGCCGCGGTGGCCGGCTGCGCGCGGACTACGAGCGCGAGCGCGTCGATGCGCTGATCGCCCGGTTCTGCGCGGCGGGTGGCTCGCCGCGAACTTGGTAGCGGATGCGCTAGCACTTTTCGGAATCGCCTCACCCTCCCCGGTCGGGCGGCAGCGACACGTAGCCTCACGGTGTGGCCGCGCGGAAGCCCTCCACCCGCCTGTCAGTCGAGGACTGGCTGGAGGCGGGCTACGCGGTGCTCGCCGAGCAGGGGGTGCGCGCACTGAAAGTTGAACGCCTCTGCCAGCAGGCGGGTGTCACCCGCGGCAGCTTCTACTGGCACTTCGCGGACATGGACAGCTATCGGGCCGCGCTTATCGAATCGTGGAACACGTTCCTGAACAAGGACCGCCAATCGCTGGCCGAACTCGATGCGCTGCCGCCGCGGGAACGGTTGTCCGCCATGATGATTGCGTTGGTCAGCCCCCAACACTGGATGCTCGAACGCGCGATGCGCGAATGGGCGCGCACGGACCCTGCCGCCGCCGCCAATATCCGCGCGGCCGACCGACGTTTGCTGCACTCCGTCACCAAGGCCTACAGCGACTACGGTTTCAGCGCCGCCGACGCCAAGCTGCGCGCGGAGTTGACCTTTGCGGCCGGGATCGGGCTGCTACATCTCGCCGGCTCGGCTGAGCAGGCGCAAAAGGCCCAACGCGAACGGTTTCTGGACCTCATGCTGGCCGAGCCCGTTCAGGAATCCTGAAAACGGACCCACGCTGCGGCGCGGCGACGGGCTGGCGTAGCGTCGACCACGAGCCGTTTCGTTGTCAGCGGTGGTCCACCGCATCCCCGCGATGACACCCACAGGCAATGTGATTCCTCCGTCGCCCCGCGCCTGGGGCGGTCGATGGCGACCGTGAAGGAACTGCCCGTGGAAACCGTCAAACCTGATCGAGGTGCTACCACGCAGTGTTCTGATCCCGGGGTGGACTTGGTACAGGTGGCGCTACATCGCATGGGGCGCGGGCGCGCAGGCAACCCGATAAGGCTCTGCGTGGCGCGCGAACTAGGCCACGACATCGACGGTGCGTGGTGGCCGCGCGTAGACCGGCTCGCGAACGAATTGCCCGCCCTTGTTGCAGTGCTCACCCCGCTGCTCGGAGACATCACCTCCATCAACGTCAACTGGTCACCGCTACAACGACCGCCCGACTTGAACTGGGCAGGATGGGAACACAAGCGCCAGCACGTGATGACCGTCAGCGGGTGGGATGCTTGTGCGAACCTCCTGATCATCCCTTATGCGACCAACAGCGCGCTCGCCCAGATGGTGCTCCGCCGCGCCGCCGATCTGCCCATCAACGCGGCGGACCAGAACAAGGTGGCATTCCTGACCGCAGGCTCGATTCTGTTTGCCGCACAACGGGAACGCGCGCCGAGCGATTCCTGAAGCGTCAGACCATCGCGATCGGAGAGATCTTCGCGCCAATCGCCAACGCGCCGGCCAACTCTCGGCTCATGTCGTAATCGAACACGACGTGCCCCGCGGCGATGTCCACGTCGCGCTTAGCCCGCTGCAACGGGCTCGACTGGAAGTGCGCGCTGGCACCGGAGGCCCCCAGGAGGTCGGCGATGATCGCGCGGCATTCATGCACCGTGTGGGCCGCTGCCAGCCGCGCCTCGGCACGCATCGACCGGCTCACTCGCTCGCCACCGGCGACGATCCGCTCGATGCCGTCGGCGGTGTCGGCGATCAGCGCCCGCAGCGCGCGCAGCCGCACCCGCGCATCCCCGAGCCGGATCTGGGCGGCGGGCTGATCCTTTTGCGCCACACCGCTATACGCCAGCACGCGCCCGCCCAGCCTTTCGGCGAAGAGTTCGGTCACCCAGCACCGGCATCGACGCCGTCAGCGCCAGGGCCGGCACCAGCGGCCACCGATACGTCGGCGCGTCGTGAGCCCGCGCTCCCGGCGCCGTCCCGCCGTAGATGTCGGCCACCGCGACGATGCGGTGTTCGGGGATCACCACGTCGGTGACGATGACGTCGTGGGAGCCGGTGCCGCGCATGCCCGCGGTGTGCCACGTATCGGCGACCTCGACCTGGTCGGCGGGCACCACGACGAGCGCCGGATCGATCCGGTCCGGTCGCTCGATGAGCGCCCCGACGATCATCCAATCCGCCTCCATCGCGCCGGTCGCCCACGACCACCTGCCCGTCAGGCGCACCCCGCCGTCGGTCGGGGGTGCCGCGGCCGGTCGGGGCCAGGGGAGCCGGCGCCAGCACCGGCCCCGAGGCGAACACTTCCTCCTGCGCCCGCGGGTCGAACAGCGACAGCATCCAGTTGTGCAGCGCATAGAAACCCAGGGTCCACGCGCTGGACGCGCATCCGTGCGCCATCAGCCGAATCGGTTCCAGCAGTTCGGGAAACGACGCCTGAATGCCGCCGAACCGGGTCGGCAGCAACAGCCGAAGCAAGTTCGTCTGCCGGAACTCGTCGATCGTCGCCGCGGGCAGCCGGCGCAGGCGCTCGGCCTCCCCGGCGCGCTCGGCCAGCCGCGCGATGAATTCGTCGGTGATCCCGTGCACCGGGCGGCTCCCGACCGCGGCCATGCCGCCGACCGTAACATACTTTTTAGTACGTAGATAACAGAGCAATCGCTCTGTTATGCTGCCGGTGTGCCCCGCCCTCGCGTTCATGACCAGGATCAGATTCTTGATGCCGTGGAACAGTTGGCGGTGCAGTCCGGGCCGGCCGCGGTCACGATCCGGGCGATCGGCGACGCGATCGGCGTGTCCAACGGCGCGGTGTATCACACGTTCGGTTCCCGCGCGGGTTTGGTGGGTCGCGCCTGGTTGCGGGCCGGGCACCGATTCCTCAGCGCGCAAGGCGAATTGATCGACGCCGCACCCGACGGCGATGGCGTTGCCGCGGTGGTGGCGGCGGCCGAGGCGCCGGCGGTGTTCGCCGAGCAGCATCCGGACTCCTCGCGGTTGCTGCTCACGGTGCGCCGCGACGAGCTGTTGGGCCCGGAGACACCGACCGAGATCGCCGACCAACTGCGTGATCTGGACAGACTGCTGGTGGAGTGCATGGTTCGACTGGCCAGCGCCGTGTGGGGTCGCAAGGATGGCGCGGCGGTGGACGCCATCACCATGTGCATCGTCGACCTGCCAACGGCAATTCTGTTAAGCCGCAACCGAATCGACGATCCAGACGCGCGAGAACGACTGCGCGAAGCGGTCCGCGCCGTCCTGGCCGTCGGCGCGCCGCCGTCGCGACGCAGAACCAGAGAAAGGAGCCTGAAATGACATCGACACTGACCTGGGACGACAAGATCGCCGTCCTTGACCTCGGCGAGGATGAGAACCGATTCTCACCGGAGTTTCTCGACGCCATCAACGCTCAACTGGACGAGATCGAGGCCGCCGGCGCGCAGGGCTTGGTCACCGCCGGGGGAAACAAATTCTATTCGAACGGACTGGATCTGGACTGGCTGGCCGCCCACGCCGAGCAGACGCAGTCCTACATCGCCCGGGTTCAGGCCCTGTTGGCCCGCGTCCTGACGTTCCCGATGCCGACCGCCGCCGCGGTCACGGGGCACGCCTTCGGTGCGGGCGCCATGCTGGCCATGGCTCACGACGTGCGCGTGATGCGCGCCGATCGGGGGTACTTCTGTTTTCCCGAGGTCGATATCCGCATTCCGTTCAGCGACGGCATGGCGGCGTTGATTCAGGCCAAACTCACCCCTCGGGCCGCGGTGGCCTCGATGACGACCGGGCGGCGGTTCGGTGGGGCAGAGGCCGCCGAGTTCGGCATCGTCGATGACACGGCGGGTGAGGGCGCGGTGACCGCCTTGGCCGCCGACCTGTTGCGCCCGTTGGCCGGAAAGGACCCCGGCACGCTGGGCGCGATCAAGCAGACCATGTTCCGCACCGCGGCGCAGGCGTTGACTGACGCCTGAATCCGCTTGGCGCAGGCTCTATTTCTCTTCGGCGAATCGCTCCCACGCGGACTGCCGCGTGATGCCGAGGGTCTGGCCGATCTTCGCCCAGGTAACCCCGCGGCGACGAAGCTCGCGCACCCAGGACCGCAGGTCGGTCTCGACCTGCTGGGCCACCACCGCCATGCGGGGGATGTGGTCGAGCATTTGCTCGTCGCTCCACGCCTCCCAGATCGGCAGCCGAAGCTCGTTCGGCTTGTCGCGATACTCGTCGATGATCGCCGCCGACAGGTCGATGCATTCATTGCAGATCTGCACGCCCGGTCCGGCGACCAGCTTGTCGACGTCGGTGTTGGACTTGCCGCAGAACGAACACCAGATCTGTGCGGTCTTGTTGGCCGTGGGGCTCATCGGCGCTCCTTTGTCAGGCGTTGCCTGACAAAGCTACGGCGTCAGGGTCGCTCTGACAAGGCCTGCGGCGACTGCTCGCGAACCGGATCTTGTCGGTGGCCCCACGTACCTTCCGGGCATGAGTAAGTCCAGGGCGAGCTCGGGCGGCGGGTTCGGCGCGTTGTTGGGGGTGGCGCTGATCATCTGGATCATCGTCAAGCTCATCTGGTGGATTGCCGGGGCGGCGGCCCTGGTCGGCCTCTTCTTCCTTGCGCGGGCCATCGTGCGTGAGGGCCGCAGGCGCGCCGATCTCCGCGCCGCCCATCGCGCCGCCGTCTGCATCCGCGCCGATCAGCAGCACAACTGGGTGATGCAGGGCGACGACCGCGGGTTCTACGGCGTCGAAGGCGCCGAACTCATGGACTACCTCTATCCGGAGCGGGGTGAGGTGAGGCGGTACCACCAGCGGCGTCAGCGGGCCGATTGTTACCATCGCGCGGATGAGTGATCCGCGCGGTTGGCTGCGATCCGTTTCACGGCGCGACGTCTTGAAGTACGCCGGCGTTGTGCCGGCGGTCCTCAGCGTCGCCGCATTGGGTAATGCCCCCCGCGCGGGGGCCGGCATTGCCGGCATGGGCGTCTTCCTCGACCCCGGACACAACGCCGTGAACGACGCCTCGATCAATCAACAGGTCCCCAACGGTCGGGGAGGCACCAAGCCGTGCAACAACTCGGGCGCCTCCGCCGACGACGGCTACCCGGAGCATGCGTTCACGTGGGCCGTCGTGGGGCTGATCAGCGGTTCGCTCAACCAGATGGGCGTGCACACCCAACTGTCGCGGGACAACGACAGCTCCGCCGGGCCGTGCGTCGATCAACGCGCAGCGCTGGCCAACGCGATGCGCCCCGACGCGATAGTCAGCATCCACGCCGACGGCGGACCGGCGTCCGGCTCGGGCTTTCACGTGAACTACTCGAGCCCGCCATTGAACGACGTCCAGGCCGGCCCCGCCGTCCAGCTGGCGCACACGATGCGGGACGCCCTGGTGCAGGCGGGTTTTCACCCGTCCACCTACATCGGCTCGGACGGCCTCTATGGGCGCGACGACCTCGCCGGGCTCAATCTGGCCCAGTACCCGGCAGTCCTCGTCGAACTGGGCAACATGAAAAATGCGGACGAGGCCGCGCGGATGGAAAGCGCGGACGGTCGGGCACGCTACGCCGCCGCCGTCACCCAGGGGATAGTCGCGTATCTGAACTCCAAAGCCCCGACCGGCTAGCAGCCACCCGCCACCCGGTGGCACGCCAGGGACGAAAGTCTTCCGACGCGCGTCGACAAATGGTTTCTCTTGTCGCCGCGACACTTTCGCTAAATCAGCTGGGCAATTGTCGTCACGACGATGAGCGCCAGCACGGCGGTCCCGATGGCGTACACCTGCCGGCGCGCGGTGATCCGTGGCGGGAGTGGGTGTCGCTGCAGTGTGCGCTGGCGTTGCAGGGCGATCGCGTAGGTGCCCAACGCAACGGCGGCGGCCAGGAAGGCCGGAATGAATGCCGCCGGCCCGACGGGGCCGTGCAGGTTCCTGATCATCAGCAGCGCGCCGTTGGCCAGGAACGCGAAGGACGTTCGCGTCCAGGCCAGCGCTGTCCTATCGGCCGGCTCGTTCGCCCGCGGATCGCCCGTCGAGGTCGAGTCGCTCATCCGATCACCGCCTTGGCGATCACCAACCCGAGCGCGACCAGCCCGACCACGATGAGACCCACCGCGAGGTAGGCCGGTGTGGGGTGGCGGGGCAATGGCTCACCGCGACGCATGGCGCGCTCCGCCTGCTGCCAGCGCACCAGCCCCATTCCGCTGGTGAGCGTCGCCAGCACCGCGAGCCCGACGCCGAGCGCGCGGCGTGCACCGGGGATCGTGAGCTCCGGAACGAGCTGCACCAGGGCGACCGCCGCGGCGAGCAGACCCAGCGCGGTGCGTTGCCACGCCAGGAAGGTCCGCTCGTTGGCGAAGGTGAAGCGGTAGTCGGGTTCGCGCTCTTCAGGCCCGGTATCGGTGTTTTCGGCCACGAACCACCTCGCAGGCGTATGGGGTCAAGCGTTTCGATGCCGCAGATTTTAACGACCCACTCTAACTTGGCCGCCGAACGTCGAGTCGTTGCGCCAGAATCGCGCCTGATTTCGCCCAACAAGTCGACGTTCGGCGGCTAATGGTGCGCCGACCCGGTCAGTGGCTGACCGCTGGCGGCCTGCAGCAGACAGATGACGGTGCTCGGCGTGGGATTGGGGCCGGTTCGATCCTGATTCGAGTCGATGAGAAAGGTGATCGAAAACGGGCTGCCGTCAACGGACCGGCCGGTGTACGGGGCGAATCCGGCGGCGCACTCTTTATTGGCGACGTTGGCGACCGCGGCGTTGACGGTCATCGGGGCGCGAAGATACACCTCGGCCAAATGCGCTGTCGCGCAGTCGACGACGTTGACGGTGACGCGGCTCAGGTCGGCCGGCGGTAGGTCGGCCACGCATTCGCCGACCTGCAGGTCGATCCACTTCTCGGTCCGCGGGCCGGGCGGTGCGGGAGCGGCGGCGGCGGTCACCGTGGTGCAGGAGGCCAGCAATGCGCTAGCGGCCAGGCCGCATATCGCCGAAAGGCTGGGGATACTTTGGACCCGCATCGCTAGCCTCCTCGATCGGACCGGTTAGCGCCGCAGCTTACGCGGAAGTCAGTGCCGGGTCCGGCTTTTCGGAAGACATCGAAAGGAACCCGCGCACGCACCGCGCGGCCAGCAGCCAGTTGGCCGGCCTCTTCATGTCCAGCCCGCCCAGCAGCTGCTTGATCATGGTCAGCGTGTCGAAGTAAATGCGTTCACAGACAAGCGTTTCCGTGTCGTCGAACACGAAGTAGGCGGTCATCCGGACCCGGAACCGGCTGCCGGTGGGCGGAACCTTGCCCAGGAAGCCGCGATGGGTGCCCATCAGCCAGAACTCGACGATCACCGCGTCGGCGCTGTGTCGCAGCGCGATGATCTCGTGGCCCTGGTCGGGGAACGCGGTCCGCGTGTAGATGTAGTAGCCGCGCACCGCCTCGTCGCCGTCGTGGACGACCATCTGCGGGATCAACTCGTAGCGCGGATGCGGAAAGGTCGCCAACACGTCGTCCCAGGCGTGGCGGACCTCGTCGTGGAAGTGGTCGAGCACGAGTTTTTGGCGGGCGGCCAGCACCTCGGGAGCGGGAAAGGCCGGAATGGTCACGTTGGTCACCTTGGTCACGATAAACCCGAATTGATAGCGCATGCGCTATCGCTTTTGAAAGCGCGACATGCCTTCGGGGAGCGGCAACCCTCGCGGGCGGCGGGTAACCCTCGTGCCGGATTTGATAGCGCATGCGCTATCAAGTTTCAAAGCGCGATATCCCTTCGGACAGCGGCTAACCCCGTGGCGGAGTCCAGGCGACCGGCAGCCTCTTGATGCCGTGGATGAATTGCGACAGCAGCCGGGCGGGTTCGTCGACCGCGACGATGTCGGGTATTTCGCGGCGCAACTCGTCGAAGACGACCCTGATCTCACGGCGGGCCAGGTTGGCGCCCAAACAGAAATGGGCACCTCCGCCGCCGAAGCCGAGATGCGGATTGGGGTCGCGGGCCACGTCGAAAGTCCACGGATCGGCGAACTTTGACTCGTCGCGGTTGGCCGAGTTGTACCACAGCGCGACCTTGTCGCCGGCCGCCATCTTGACGCCGCTCAACTCGAAGTCCCGGGTCAGGGTGCGTCGCATGTAGACCACCGGGGAGGCCCACCGCACGATCTCCTCGACCGCGGTGGGGGCCAGGGCGTCGTAGTCAGACCACCACCTGTCGCGCTGCTCCGGATAGCGCGACAGCGCCAGCACGCCGTGGCTGATCGCATTGCGCGTCGTCTCGTTGCCGGCCACCACCAGCAGGATGAAGAAGGACGCGATCTCCGACGACGACAGCCGGTCGCCGTCGACCTCGGCCTCCACCAGGCTCGTGGTCAGATCATCGTGGTGATTGACGCGGCGATCCTCGGCCAGGGCGGTGGCGTAGGCGCCGATGTCCATCGAAACCTGAAGGAACTCTTCGAAATCCGTCGTGAGGTCGGGGTCACCGAACCCGAGAATCACGTTGGTCCAATGGAACACCCGTTGATGGTCTTCCTCTGGGATCCCCATCATGTCGCAGATGATCTGCAACGGCAGCGGCCCGGCGAGCTCGCTGACCAGATCGGCCTCGCCGTCGGGATGATTGGCGATCAGCGATGCGACCAGCCGGTGGGCCCGCTCGCGCACCGACGCCTCGATGCGGGCCACCACCTTCGGGGTGAACGCCCGGCTGACGATCGAACGCAGCCGCTGGTGTCGCGGATCGTCGAGCACGATCATCGAGCCGAAGTACTCGGCCACCTCCGGCGCATTGTCGTTGACCGTAATGTTGGGACTGGAACTGAATACGTCCGGATGACGGCTGGCGTAGTGCACATCGTCCAGCTTGGTCAGCGCCCAATACCCGGTGCCGGACTCAAACCCTTCCATTTCGATCGCGGGCCAGAACGAGATCGGCGCCTCGCGGCGCAAGGTGGCGAAAACACCGTCGCGAATGTCGTCGTCGAGCCCCCAGAAGTCGAGCGACTCGAGATGGATATCGGCAAGCGGGATCTCGGGCGGTGGTGCCCCGTTCACTCGGGTCGCGATACCTGTCGTGAGGCTCACCTAGGCCCTCCTTCTTCGTTGAAGAGGTGACACTGGGGAGCCTAGACCGCCGTCAGTGCGTACAGACGGTTCTTGCGGGCGTTCCCACCGATGCCGTCGCGTCGCTCACGACATTGCCGTCCATCAGAATCTTGCAGTTGATGGGTCCCGGTCCCTGGGCGCTGAGGACGAATACCTGGCCGCCAAAGGCGGTGAACTGCGTCGACCAGGGCAGTTTCGCATTCACCGCGCGCTGCTGTCCGGTGTCCGTTTGGTAGGAGATGAACTCCGCGACACCGGGACCGCTCACCTCGTAGCGGACTTGCGGAAAGTCGTTCGCGCTGGCCACGCCGGCGACCGTCCCACCGCACATGTTCGCGAACCCGATGCCGACCGCGAACAGGATCGAGGGCCCGCTGAGATGACTGGTCATGGTTCCCGATCTTGTCACCGCGCAAGACGCCAGGGAAGCGGGTTCCTAGATGGAACTTCCCATGCTTAGGGTGAACCCGGGAACCGGGGGCTGATGATCGGAAGGTGGGCATGTCGGAACGCGGCTCAAAGCGTGTGGTGGTCTGGGGCACCGGCTTCGTCGGCAGGATGGTGATCGCGGAGATCGTCAAGCATCCGCTGTTCGAGTTGGTGGGCGTCGGCGTCAGCAACCCCAACAAGGTCGGCCGCGACGTCGGCGACATCTGCGGGCTGCCCGAACCAGTGGGCATCACCGCAACAGACGACATCGACGCCCTCATCGCGCTGCGGCCCGACGCCCTGGTGCACTACGGCCCGACCGCCGCACACGCCGACGCCAACATCGCGCTGATCACGCGCTTCCTGCGCGCCGGCATCGACGTCTGCTCGACCGCGATGACACCGTGGGTCTGGCCGACCATGCACCTCAACCCGCCCAACTGGATCGAGCCGATCACCGAGGCATGCGAGCTGGGCGGATCGTCGTGCTTCACCACCGGCATCGACCCGGGATTCGCCAACGACCTGTTTCCCATGACCCTGATGGGCGTGTGCTCGGAAGTGCGTCGGGTCCGAGCCTCCGAGCTGCTGGATTACACCAATTACGAAGGCGACTACGAGGTCGAGATGGGCATCGGCCGGGAGCCCGAATACAGCCCGATGCTGGAACACCCCAGTGTGCTCATCTTCGCGTGGGGCGCCACCGTCCCGATGATCGCGCACGCCGCCGGCATCATGCTCGACGAGATCACCACCACCTGGGACAAGTGGGTGACCCCGACGGAGCGCACGACGGCGAAGGGCGTCATCAAGCCCGGGCATGTCGCCGCCGTCCGGTTCACCATCAACGGGATTTACAAGGGCGAGAAGCGCATCCAACTCGAACACGTCAACCGCATCGGGCACGACGCCGCCCCCGACTGGCCGTCGGGCCACGACAACGACGTCTACCGCGTGGACATCGAGGGGACCCCGAGCATCTTCCAGGAAACCGCGTTCCGGTTCACGGACGGCTCGGGCCGGGACGCGGCCACGGCCGGGTGCCTGGCCACTGGGATGCGGGCGCTCAACGCGGTGCCGGCGGTTAACGAGCTGCGGCCGGGCTGGGTCACCCCGCTCGACCTCCCGCTGATTGCCGGGGCCGGCACCATTCGCTGACCGGGCGGCATAGCTTTGGCTGTGTCGTTATACAGCTCATGCATAGCGTGCGCTGAGACTGGCTATAGGTTCTAGCGGCACAATTGCGTTCGGGCGGTGGCGATCGCAATAGGCTCGGCGCCGCTGAACACGGGGATTGGATACATGGCCGACAGAGCTAGGCCCGCGCTGGGCTTGTCGATAGGTGCCACCAACCTGGCCGCCGTAACAGCAGATGTGGCGGTCTCCCGCAAACCGGTCCTGACGCTGTATCGCCGACGTGCGCCCGAGGTCGGCGTGCCCTCGGAGAACCCGAAGCTCGACGAGCCGGGCCTGGTGATCAGCGACTTCGTGGACCGGGTCGGAGACCCGGTAGGAATCGCGGCGGCCGACGGCTCCCTACACCGCAGCGAGGCACTGGTCGCCGACGGGTTGCGTGCCCTGGCCTACGCCGCCACCGGCGGGCGCCCCCTGCCCGAAAGCGTCGCGGTGACATATCCCGCCCACTGGTCCGCCAAGTCGGTGCTCGCCATGGGCGCCGCGCTGAACCGGGTGTCTGAATGGTCAAATCGTGCGCGGCCGCCATTGCTGATCCCCGACGCCGCGGCGGCGCTGTTCGCCGCGCGGGCCGATCCGGGCATACCCGCCCGCGGGACGGTGGCCGTGTGTGACTTCGGCGGCAGCGGCACCAGCATCACGCTGATGGACGCCGCGGGCGACTACCAGCCCGTCGCCCCGACCGTGCGGCACCACGACTTCTCCGGCGACATGATCGATCAGGCGTTGCTGACCGCCGTCATGGACAACATGCCGGCCACGAGTCCGTTCGACCCGTCCGGCAATTCGCCGATCGGCTCACTGAGCCGGCTGCGCACCGGATGCCGAAGCGCCAAGGAACAGCTCTCGTCGAGCACGGCGACCACCCTCACCGACGAGCTGCCGGGGACGCGCGGCGACATCCGGCTCACCAGAAGCGAGCTCGACGACGCGATCCGCGGACCGCTGAACAGCTTCGTGGCGGTGTTGGACGAGGCCCTGCGGCGCAATGGGATTCGCGATCTCGTCGCGGTGGTGTCGGTGGGCGGCGGGGCGAACATCCCGGCCGTCACCACGATGCTGTCGGGACATCTCGGGGTCCCGGTCGTCACGACGCCGCGCCCGCAACTGATGGGCGCGATCGGCGGCGCCCTGCGCGCGGCGGGCGGTCCCGGCGACAACAGCGCAACCGCGCTGACCCCGGCGGCGCCGGCAACGGCCACGGCGCGGGCGCTGGCGCCAGTGGCGCAGGCTCAGCCGGCTCATAATGCTGGTGGGACCGCGACGGCCGAAGCGCTGAGACCGGGCATGATGCGAGCGGTGGCCTGGTCGGAGGCCGGTGACGGTTCGCGCGCCATGCCCGACGGCGCCGGCACGTGGCCGAAACCTGGCTTCGGCCACACGTCTGCCCGTCCGGCGATGAACTTCGAGCCAGGCGCAACCCCGCCCGAGGAATCCAAGAATTCGGCCGTTCCCTGGCGCCGGCTGCCGGCCGTGGCGATCATCGGCGCCGTGGTGGCGGTCCTGCTGGTGGGGACCGCACTGGCGATCGGGTTGGGCTCCGGCGACAAGCCGGCGACGACGCCGGGCACGAGCACGACCCCGGCTGCCCCGGCGCCACCTGTCAATGGCGGAACATCCCAGCCCCCGCCGGCCACCCAGCAGCCGCCCCCGCCGTCGAACACGGACACCAACCCACCGGCCACGACCGATGCGCCCACGCCCGCGGCCCCGCCGGCGACTCCACAGGGTCCGGTGGCTGAGGCTCCGGCGCCACCCGCCCCGGCCATGCCGCCCGCCCGGGCTGTGCCCGCGATACCGCCGATCCCGCGAATCCCCGCGATCCCACCCCTCCCACGAATCCCCGGGTTCAACGCCCCGATCCCCGGTCTCCCGGGAATTCCGGACCTAGTCAGCCAGATTGCTCCGCGCGGGCACTGAGCTATTCGGCTGAATTGGCTTGATGCTCAGTCTTTTTCGCCCTTGTTCTCCGCCGCTGACGCTTTCTTCAGTTCCTCATTGAGGGCCTTGTCCTTCTCGATCTGTTCGTTCATGGCGTCATCGTCTTTGGCATCCTCGGGCACGCCGTATTTGGGGTTGCCGTCCTCATCCAGCCATTCGTTGACCGCCGTGCCCGACACCATCCCGCCGGAACCCGGCAGCACCAGGGTGGGCTGGTCCTGGTAGGCCTTCATTATTTCGGAGGCCTTTTTCTTGTCCTCCTCGTCTGGCTCCGGCTTTTCCGTTGGCTGCTGATCCTGTTTCTCACCAGCCACGTTGTCGTCCTGCACGCTCATGCACCTACCCCCTTGGAGTCGCAGTTCCGACCTTCCCCGGGGGTTACCCGCCGTAGCGTTGTGTCGAAACTCTCGTTAGCCCGATCGTTCGCGCTTGACCAGCACCACCGAGGCGAGCGGAATCCGCATCGGCTCGGGCGCGCTTGACAAACCTGCGGCCACGGCGGCCTCCAATTGCCCGACGAACTCGACCGCCCGCGGGTCGTTGGCGCCGCCGTCCAGCCCGCTCGTCAACGCCGGGAAGAGCGCGGCCCGCGCGAAGGCCGCCCACTGCGCGCCGAAAGCCTCTGCGTCGTTGTCGATTTGGAACCGAGCCCAGAATCGGTCCTCGGCGTTGAACGTCTCGAGATGCTCGATCGTCAGGCCCTCGAACCGCCCGCTCGGCGCAAACGGAGCGCGAAGGTCCCTCTCGCTGCGGGCGAATGTGGGAATGACCATGCGGCGCAGCTCATCCTTGCTCAGCAGGCCCTCGCGTGCCTGATCGGCCAGCGCCGCGACGATTGCTTCGAGCAGCGCTTTGAATCCGGACCTGCCGTCCTCGTCGGCAGCCAGCGTCATGACCAGCAGCCGCCCTCCGGGGGCCAACTCGCGCCCGCGGAATGCGACGAAGTCGTGCCAGTCCAGGGCGGCCTGGTGGGCGTAGGCCGAGCGGGCCGCGTCGTCATCGCTGTATGCGACGTGCACGTGATCGCGAACCTCGCAGGGGATCCGCCTCAGCCACTGGGTCGCCCACGACGTCCAGCCGAGGTTGACCGTCTTGGACGGCACGATCTGGCCGTAGAACGATCGGCCGATCGCCGAGGCGAAACTCGTTGCGTCCGTGTGTAAGTAGCTGTCCGGGTCCTCGGCCAGGGTCCGGAACAGCGCGGTGAAATCGTTGTCCGGTACGTCGGTGTGCGCCACCAGGATTGCGTGGTCGTGACGGGTGCGACGGCGCAGCACCGCGATGGCGGCCGACAACGGCTTCAACGAGTTGTGGCCGTTGGCGGCGCCGTAGTCGGCGATGACGATCGGCTGCGGGGCCGTGGGCAGCGGCACCTGCTCCGCGGTCCGCTCGAACAGCGCGATGGCCTGGGCCAGGCCGGCGGCCTGCAGCCGCGACGACTGGGTGTACGTCGCGCTTTCCGTCGGCTCTGGCCGGACCACGATGCTCGACTGGGGCAGACGAGGTTCCGGCCGCATGTACCAACGATAGTCAGTCCGGCGTCGGGTAACTGACGCCGGTGAGCTGCTCGGAAAGCTCCCACAGTCGCCGGCAGTCGTCCTCGTTGCGGGCGGGTTCGGGCACCTTGGCCGGCCGCACGCCGCCGCCGGCCAGCTCGTAGAACCCGCGGGGGCCGTAGAACACGCCGCCTTCGGCGTGCGGCGCGGCGGCCGCGTACAGCGCCGGCAGAATACCCTCGTCGATCTCCTGCCACAGGAACGGCGTGAAACGCCAGGACGCCTTGTACAGGCGCTCCATCAGCGCGGGCTTTTCGCGGCCGTGCGAGGGCCCGGCGACCTGCAGGTTGGTCTTGGTCAAGCCGGGGTGGGCGGCGTTGGACACGATGCCCCAGCCGGCGGCGCGGCTGCGGCGGTCAAGTTCCAGGGCGAACATCAAAACCGCCAGCTTCGATTGGCCGTAGGCCGACATGGCGGCGTAGGACTTCTCGAATTGGGGGTCGTCGAAGTGGATCTTGCCGCTTTGGCGGGCCGCCAGGCTGCTCAGCGAGACGACGCGCGCGCCCTTGGCGGCGCGCAACAGCGGCAGCACGTGTCCGGTCAGCGCGAAGTGCCCGAGATGGTTACTGCCGAACTGCAATTCGAAGCCGTCGGCGGTGGTGTCGCGTTCCGGCGGCGTCATGACACCGGCGTTGTTGATCAGGATGTCGATCGGGCGACCCTCGGCGTTGAGTTGTTCGCCCAACGCGGCGACGGAGGCCAGCGACGACAGGTCGAGGGATTTGATGGTCAGCTTGGCGTCGGGCACCGTGGTGCGGATTTCCTCGATCGCCGCCTCGCCCTTGGCACGATTGCGGATCGCCATGACGACGTCGGCGCCGGCGGCCGACAGGCGCCGGGCGAGCCCGAACCCCAGACCGCTGTTGGCTCCGGTGACGATTGCCAGCTTCCCCGACAGGTCGGGCACCGTGGCGACGAGATCGTTGGCCATGCGTATCACTCCTTAGTCGGTATGCGCCCCGTCCTAGTCTGCTCTTTTCCGCTCTTTTCCGCGCCGTCAGCGAACCCGAGCGGCATTCTGATCGACATGGCCCCTCGCCAGCGGTTGCGCGGTCGGGCCGCCGCGTTGGTCGTCGGCGCGCTGCCCGCGCTCGCTTTTCCCGCGCCGGCGTGGTGGTGGCTGGTCTGGTTTGGCCTGGTCCCGCTGCTCTTGGTGGTGCGGGCCGCGCCCACGCCCTGGGAGGCGTCCGTGCGGGCCTGGCTCGGTGTCGCCGGGTTTGTGCTGGCCACCCAGTACTGGCTGATGCGCAGCATCGGCCCGCTGCTGCTGGTCATGGCCCTCGGGCTCGGCGCGCTCTGGCTGCCGTGGGGGTGGTTGGCGCATCGGTTGTTGTCCGCGCCCGTCGGCATGGGGCGAACGGTCGCCGCCATGGCGGTATTGCCCAGCGCGTGGGTGGCGGCCGAAGTCGTGCGGTCCTGGCCGCCGCTGGGCGGCCCGTGGGCCTCGCTGGGCGCGTCCCAGTCCGCCCAGCCCGTCACGCTGGCGTCGGCGTCGTTGGGCGGGGTGTGGCTGACGAGTCTCCTTGTGGCTGCGGCCAATACCGCGCTCGTCGGGGTGCTGGTGCACCGCGACGCGTCGGCCCGTCTCGTCGCGCTGGCGTGCGCGGTGGCCTGCGCGGCGGTGGGCCCGGCCTGGTATCTGTTGGGCCCTTCGCCGGCCGGCGGCCCGACGGTGCGCGTGGCGCTGGTGCAACCCGGCGACATTGCGGACTCCGGCGCCCGCCAGGCCGCCAGCGAGGCGCTCACCGCGACGGTCGCCGGCCAGCGGCCGGACCTGGTGGTCTGGGGAGAAAGCAGCGTTGGATCCGACCTCGCCGGCCACCCCGAGGTCCTGGCCCGGCTCACCGAGCTGTCCCGCCGGGTGGGCGCGGACCTGCTGGTCAACGTCGACGCGCCCGCACCGGATGGCGGGATCTACAAGTCGGCGGTGCTCGTCGGCGAGCGCGGATTGTTGGGCAGTTACCAGAAGACCCGGCTGGTGCCGTTCGGCGAATACGTCCCGCTGCGACCGCTTTTCGGCTGGATCACCCGCCACAGCAGGGCCGCCGCCGAGGACCGGCAACGGGGGACCGGCCCCGTGGTGCTGCGCGCGGGCGCCTTGTCCATCGGACCGTTGGTCAGCTACGAGACCCTTTTCTCCGATTTGGCCCGCCGGGAGGCGCAGCTCGGTGCGGCGCTGTTGGTGTATCAGAGTTCCACCTCGTCATTCCAGGGGAGTTGGGCGCAGCCGCAGCTGGCAGCCCAGCCCGCGGTGCGCGCCGTCGAGGCGGGCCGCCCGGCGGTACACGTCGGATTGTCCGGCGACAGCTCCGTGTTCGACGCGCGAGGTCGCCGGCTGGCATGGTGCCCGTCGGCCTTCCGCGGCGTGACGGTGGTCGGCGTGCCGTTGGAATCGACTGTCACGCCGTATCAACGGCTGGGTGACTGGGTGCCGGTGCTGGCGTTCGTCATCCTCGGCGGCTTTGCGTTCTTTCGCTGGCATCGCCTGGCTCGCAGTGACACACTGCCTGGATGACCAGCAGACGGCTCGCAAAGATTTCGCTGGCCGCTGCCGTCGTGATGATGGTCTTGTCGGTGGGCGGCTTCATTGTCGCGCTGGTGCTCAACACCTTCTTCCTGGACAGGTACAACGCCTACGGCGAGGTGCCGGTCCCCGGGTCGAGGAACCTGTACCTGCCCGCGGGTGAAGTCACCGTCAGCCTGCACACCGTCGTGGTCGGCAGCCCCAACGGCGGCCTGCCGGTGCCACCGCTCGGCGTTACGATCGCGCCGCCCGACGGTGTGACACAACCGGCGATGACCGAAAACATCGGCAGCACAACGACGGTCAACAACGACGCGCACGTGCGAGTGTGGGTGGCTCAGATTCCCGTCAGCGGCACCTACAACGTCACGACCGACGGCCAGGTCAACGGATACATCAACCCGCGACTGGCCTTCGGCCACAAGAGTTCCTACGGCTTTTTGGTGTGGTTGTTCGTCGCCCTGTTCGTTGTCGGACTGGTCGGTTCGATCACGTCCGGCTGGTGGTTGGCCCGCACCCGGCGCAGGGCGGTGGTGGCGGCCAACCCCTACTTCCACCCACCCGTTGTATCGCCAGCGGCACCGGTGGCGCACGAGCCCGGCGACGAGGGGGTCCGCCTCGAGCGACTCAAAACCCTGGCGGCGCTGCGGGATTCCGGGGCGTTGACGGAGGACGAGTTCGAGGCCGAGAAGCGCCGGATCCTCAAGGGGGGTTGAGGTTTTTGGCCGCGAGTGTGCGTGTTCCCCCGCAAGCGGGCGGTGCCTCCAGCACACCGACACGCCGGTACGGCTGACATTCTGCGCGCGCTCGCTCAAGCTCTCGACGTCGAGGTTGCCGCCGCGAGTGCTGGCTGACTTGCCCGTAGATTTTGCCTGGACCCTAGAGGGTGTCGATCCCGGACCGACCGCGATACGATCTGCCCTGACAACGTGGACTGATGACGATCCGACCACAACGCTTGGCAGCCACAGGGAGCTGGCCCATGTCACATGTGAGTGCGACGCCGCAGGCGCTAGCGGATGCCGCCGGGAATTTGGCCGCGATCGGTTCGACGATCAGCAGGGCCAATGCGACCGTAGCGGCCGGGACCGCGGGAGTGAAGGCCCCGGGTGGCGATTCGGTGTCGGCGTTCGTATCGGCGCTGTTTGCCGTGCACGCCCAGGCCTATCAAGCCGCTGGTGCCCAAGCGGCTTCTTATCACGACCTGTTTGTGCAGACCCTGCGCGCGGGTGCGGGATCGTATGCCAGTGCCGAGGCAGCCAACGCCTCGCACCTGCAGAAGGTGGGCGGCATGGTCAGAGCGACCAGCCAGAATTCCGCCGGGCACCTGATGGGCAACGGCGCCAATGGGGCGATGGGCACCGGGCGACAAGGCGGCGTTGAGGGGCCGTTGGGCGGCAATGGAGCCACCAGCGGGCCCGGCGCAGACGGTCGCGCGGCCGCGATCGGTGGCCCACAAGGCGGCAATGCTGGCGGCGGCGGCGCTAACGGTGTCCCTGCCGGTGACGGTGGCGGGGGCGGCGGCGGCGTGACTAACGGCGGCGGGGGCGGGGCCGAGGTCGCTGACCCGCGTGGCGCTAGTGCCGGGGCCTTCAGCGCGAGCGGAGCCGGTGCCGCGGGCACCGGCGTCCCGACTGCGTGGGGGCCGGCGGTGCCCGCGGCGCCGACTGGCTCATGGGTGCCGGGCTTAGCGACGGCGCCGGGGGCGCCCGCCGTCATAGCGGGTGGCTACCCAGCCGCGGCGGGGCTGGCGGGGCTTGGCGTGGGCGGCGTTAGCGGCGATACCGCCGCCATCGGCGGCTTGAGTGAACCGGCGGCGCCGGCGGCCCCCGCCGCGGCGGCCTCCCTGCCGGCTGAGCCGGCCATACCAACGGCACCCAAGGCGCAACCGCTGCACCAGGCCAACCCGACGCACCCGGGCGATGCGGCGCACCCGGCTCATGCCGACCACGGCAAACCGGCACCGCCCCTTGCCCTACCCCTTCGCCTACCAAGCCTTCGGGGGTTGCGCGGAAAGCTGCGGTTGGGGCTTCGAGACAAAGATGAATGGCGGAAGGAACTTCGCGAGGCTGCCATCAGCAAGCCATGGGGGCGCGAGGAACTTCTGGGCGCTCTCGGCCTTCGACCGCCCGGGAACGAATGACGATCGCGTCGTCACACTGCGCGATGCCGCTTAGCTGGTCACCGGCAACACGCAGAAGCCCCTTCTCTTTTTTACGAATGCATCGTAGGTGCGTAAGAGATGCCGATGATCGTGCCCTCGATGGACTGCAGTCGAGCGACGGTTTGTCCCCACGGCTCGGTATGTGCGTCGTGCAGCAGCGTGAAGCCCTTCTGTTTCAACTCTTCCGCTGCGACTTGGACGGTGTCGGCGGCCGCGACCTCGAACTCGACGCTGGCCTGCGGCACCGGCCGCTCAACTGGCCAGTCAGGCGTGCCAAAGCACGCTTGCGCTGCCTGAGTCAGGGGCCAGACGCCGAAGGACTTGCAACCGTCGATGTCTTCACTGTGCAGATAGCCGTCGGCTTCCGCGGTCAGTGGCAGGCCGAGCGCGTCCAGGTACAACCTTCGGCTGACGGCCGGCTCAGGGGTGATCACTGCAACGCTCGTGATGAATTGCACATCCATGGCGTGACCTTCCAAACGCGGATTCGACTGATCACCGATCGTCGCATCCGGCCCCGACACCGCAGGCTACGAACTCCGATCGCTACACGAATCTTCAGACCCGCAGCAGGGTGCTGGTGTTGGCCGCCTCGTGAGTGGCCGCGGCGCGTCAGGTCACACGGACGGCGATGTCAATTTCGGCGCGGACCTACCTTGCGGACCCCCGCCCGTCACAGGCCACTGGTTTCAGTGGCCGCGCGCCACCCACTCCTCGTAGTGGACGATCTCGTCGCCGACGCTGGTGCTGTCACCGTGACCCGTATGGACGACGGTGTCGCCGGGCAGCTTGCCCAGGCGCTCCGAAATGGACTGCAGAATAGTGGGGAAGTCGGAGTAGGAGCGCCCCGTCGCGCCCGGGCCGCCGGAGAACAGGGTGTCGCCGCTGAACACGACACCGAGCTCGGGGGCATACCAGCACACCGATCCGGGGGAGTGGCCCGGGGTGTGCAGCGCCCGCAACTCGGTGCCGGCGACGCTGAGCGTGTCCCCGTCGGAGACCGTGCGAAAGTCCTTGTCCGGATGAGTCATTCGCCATAGCACGTCGTCGCCGGGGTGCAGCAGCACCGGTGCGTCGAGGGCCGCGCCGAGCTCGGGGGCCACGGTGACGTGGTCGTTGTGGCCGTGCGTGCACACCACGGCGACCACGTTGCGGCCGGCGACGGCCTGCAGGATCGGCTCGGCGGTGTGGGCGGCGTCGAAGACCACCACCTCGGAGTCGTCGCCGACGATCCAGATGTTGTTGTCGACTTCCCAACTGCCGCCGTCGAGTTCGAACGTTCCGTGGGTGACGACCCGCTCTATGGGCCGCTCGATGCCGGCCACTACAGGATCACCACCGATCGCAGCACCTTGCCGTCGTGCATCTTGTGGAATGCCTCCTCGACGTCGTCGAGCCCGATGCGTTCGGAGACGAACTTGTCCAGCGGAAGCCGGCCCTGCAGGTACAGGTCGATCAGGGTGGGGAAGTCGCGGTCCGGCAGGCAGTCGCCGTACCACGACGACTTCAGCGACCCGCCGTGCGAGAAGAAGTCCAGCAGCGGCATGTCCAGCCGCATGTCGGGGGTCGGAACACCAACCAGCACAACGGTTCCGGCGAGGTCACGGGCATAGAAGGCCTGCTTCCACGTTTCGGGCCGGCCCACGGCGTCGATCGCCACGTTGACGCCGAAGCCCTCGGTGAGGTCCTGGATGGTTTTGACGACGTCGAATTCGCGGGCGTTGATGGTGTGGGTGGCGCCGAACTTGCGGGCCCAGTCCAGTTTCGTGTTGTCGGTGTCGACGGCGATGATTTTCCTGGCGCCGACCAGCGCGGCCCCCGCGATCGCGGCGTCGCCCACTCCGCCGCAGCCGATCACGGCGACGGTGTCGTCCCGGGTCACCGCCCCGGTGTTGATGGCGGCGCCCAGTCCGGCCATCAGGCCGCAGCCCAGCAGGCCGGCGACCGCCGGGTCGGCTTGGGGGTCCACCTTGGTGCATTGGCCGGAGTGCACCAGCGTCTTGTCGGCGAACGCCCCGATGCCCAGCGCCGGTGTCAGCTCGGTGTCGTCGGTCAGCGTCATCTTCTGTTCGGCGTTGAAGCTGCTGAAGCAGTATTGCGGCCTGCCGCGCTTGCAGGCCCGGCACTGCCCGCACACGGCGCGCCAGTTCAGGATCACGAAGTCGCCCAGCTCGACCGCCGTCACGCCCGGCCCGACCGCTTCGACCGTGCCGGCGGCCTCGTGGCCGAGCAGGAACGGGTACTCGTCGTTGATGCCGCCCTCGCGGTAGGTCAGGTCGGTGTGGCACACCCCGCACGCGATGATGTCGACCACCGCCTCACCGGGCCCGGGGTCCGGGATGACGATGTCCACCAGCTCGACGGGTTCGCCCTTCTTGCGTGAAATCACGCCGCGCACTGTCTGACTCATGACCTCCAACCTATCGTTGGGCGTTGTGCGCCGCGCCCGCTGGGCCCGTCGAGCCTGCGGTGATGGCGCCGATTCTGCGCTGGTGGTGCCAGCCCGGGCGAATTGGTAGCAGTGGACGCAGACTCGGCGTCTGGCCGTGCCGGTGTAGCGTCGCTCAGCGTGACGGCTAGCGAAAGCGCCGAGGAATTCGCCGGAAGAATGGTCGCGGCCATCGACGGCGCGAGCCTCACAATCCTGCTGAGCATTGGACATCAGACCGGGCTGCTGGACACCATGGCCGGGCTTCCGCCCGCCACCGGCGCACAGATCGCCGAGGCCGCGGGCCTCAACGAACGCTACGTGCGCGAGTGGCTGGCCGGCATGACCACCGGGCACGTCATCGACTACGACGCCGACACCGCCACCTACTCGTTGCCCGCCCACCGGGCGGGCGTGCTGACCCGTGCGGCCGGACCGGACAACCTGGCTTTGGTGGCTCTGTTCGTTCCGCAACTCGGCGAGGTCGAGCAGAAAATCGTCGGTTGCTTCCGGGAGGGCGGCGGGCTGCCGTACAGCGAGTTCCCACGCTTCCACGCGCTGATGGCCGAGATGAGCGCCGCCATGTTCGACAACGCGCTCGTCGACGTCGTGCTGCCGTTGGTCGACGGCCTGCCGGAGCGCTTGCGCTCCGGAGCCGACGTCGCCGATTTCGGGTGCGGCAGCGGTCACGCGATCAACGTGATGGCGCAGGCGTTCCCGGCGAGCCGATTCACCGGCATCGACTTCTCCGACGAGGCGATCGCGGTCGGCGTCCGCGAAGCGGCCCAACTCGGCCTGACGAACGCGACCTTCGAAAGCCACAACCTGCCCGAGCTGGACAAGGTCGAGGCCTACGACGTCATCACCGTGTTCGATGCCATCCACGACCAGGCGCAGCCGGCACGCGTGCTGGAGAACATCTACCGGGCGCTGCGACCCGGCGGCGTGTTCTTGATGGCCGACATCAAGGCATCGAGCCGGCTGGAGGAGAACGTCGGCGTCCCGATGACCACCTACCTCTACACGACCTCGCTGATGCACTGCATGACGGTGTCGCTGGCGCTGGACGGCGCCGGGCTTGGCGCGGCCTGGGGTACCCAGCTGGCGACCGCGATGCTCGGCGACGCCGGGTTCGACGACGTCCGGGTGGCCGAGGTCGAGTCGGACCCGATCAACAGCTACTACATCGCCCGGAAGTGATGGCCGCTTCCGACGCCTTGGACGCCATAGCCGACTGGCCGGTTGCGGCCGCCGCGGCCGCGGTCATCGGACCCGACGGGGTGCTGGCCGGCCGCGGTGACACCGAGCGGGTCTTCGTGCTGGCGTCGGTCACCAAGCCGCTGGTGGCCCGGGCCGTGCACGTCGCCATCGAGGAAGGGGTCGTCGAGCTGGACACCCCGGCCGGCCCGCCCGGCTCCACGATCCGCCACCTGTTGGCGCACGCGTCGGGCCTGGCGTTGAGCTCCGATCACGTGCTGGCCAAGCCCGGCACTCGACGGATGTATTCAAACCATGGCTTCACCGTGCTGGCCCAGACCGTCGAGGCGGAGTCGGGGATCGAATTCGGCCGCTACCTGGCCGAGGCGGTGTGCGAACCGCTGGGCATGGCGGCGACCCGGCTGGACGGCGGCGCCCCGGCCGCCGGGTTCGGCGCGACGTCGACGGTCGCCGATCTGGCGGCCTTCGCCGGTGACCTGCTGCGCCCGTCGACGGTCTCGGCAAAGCTGCACGCCGAGGCCACGACCGTGCAGTTTCCCGGCCTGGACGGGGTGCTGCCCGGATACGGCGTGCAGCGGCCCAACGATTGGGGCCTCGGTTTCGAGATCAGGGACGCGAAATCGCCACACTGGACGGGTGCGCGCAACTCGGTGCGAACCTACGGCCATTTCGGCCAGGCAGGCGGGTTTATCTGGGCAGATCCCGACGCGGAGGTCGCGCTGGTGGCCCTCACCGACCGCGATTTCGGCGAGTGGGCGCTCAAGCCGTGGCCAGCGATTTCCGACGCCGTGATATCCGAGTACCGCTAAATCGCACCGCACACTAGCGCAACAGGGGTATCACAAGGCACAATAGACACGCAGAACACAATTTTTCACAAGCATCCCGCTTCACGGGTCTACCAGGTCGTTGGGGAAGACGTCCCTCGTGGAACCGAAGGAGCAGGAGATGCGTGCGTCGAACCAATTCGCCGACGTGACGACCGGTGTGGTGTACGTCCACGCCTCGCCCGCGGCAGTATGCCCGCATGTCGAGTGGGCGTTGTCGTCGACCCTGCAGTCCAAGGCCAACCTGGTGTGGACACCGCAGCCGGCGATGCCCGGACAACTGCGCGCGGTTACCAATTGGGTCGGGCCGGTGGGCACCGGGGCCAGGCTTGCCAACGCCCTGCGCTCCTGGTCGGTGCTGCGGTTCGACGTCACCGAGGACCCCAGCCCGGGAGTCGACGGCCAGCGGTTCAGCCACACCCCGCAGCTCGGCCTGTGGAGCGGGTCGATGAGCGCCAACGGCGACATCATGGTCGGCGAAATGCGGCTGCGGGCGATGATGGTCCAGGGCGCCGACACGCTGGCCGCCGAGCTGGACTCGGTGCTGGGAACCGCGTGGGACGAGGCACTCGAGGTCTATCGCGACGGCGGCGACGCCGGGGAAGTGACCTGGCTCAACCGGGGCGTCGGCTAGGTGCAGGTCTGTCGACCATTAGGCGATTGTCAAACGCGATAGCACATGCGCTAGCGCATTCGAAAAGCGTGTAATGGTCGGCGCACGTGCCCGAATCTACGGCTGGGCGGGACGCAGGATCTGCAGCGCGGCGGGAACCGCGGAGATTTCGGCGGGCAGCGCGCACGCGAAGTCGCCGTCGGCGTAGACGTTGATGCCGGGGCACTCGACGTGAATGGATTTGGCGCGCGCCGTGGTCACCTCGTCGAGGTCGACGTGCGTGCCTTTCATCACGGTGGGAAACAGGCGGACCAACTTGGTGCGGGATGCCGAATGCGCCATGGTGATGTCGAGCAGACCGTCGGTGGGATCGGCATTCGGACAGATCAGCAGCCCGCCGCCGTAGCTGCGGGTGTTGCCGAAGGCCGCGAGCGTGATGTCCTCGTCGATCTCCCGGGTGCCGTCGAGCACCAGCCGAAACGGCAAGAGCCGCAGCTGCGACAGTTCGGCGAGCATCGCGATGTAATAGCGCAACCGCCCGTGCGGCCAGCTCATCCGGTTGGCGCGATCGGTCACCAGGGAGTCGAATCCGGCGGCCGCGACGGTGCCGAACCATTTGTGGACGCCGTTAGCGTCGCTGATCCGGCCCAGGTCGACGGTTTCCGTCCAGCCGTCGACGACGATGTCCGCTGCGGCCTCGGGATTCTTTGTGGGAATGCCGAATTCACGAGCGTGATCGTTGCCGGTGCCGGCCGGGATGATGCCCAGCGGAACGTTGGTGCCCGCCAGCACCTGCAGCGCGTTGGAGACGACGCCGTCGCCGCCGGTGACCATGAGCGCGTCGGTGCCCCGTTCGAGAGCGGCACCGGCGAGATAGCGCGCGTCTTGCGCGTCGTCGCCGATGATTTCGATGACCTCGACGCCCCGATGCTGCAGCCGGGCGATCGCGACTTGCGCCGCGCATAACGCGGCGCCGTGTCCCGAAACGGGATTGGTCAGCGCGGTCACCTTGCCGATTTCGCGGCGGCGCCGGGTCACGGAATCAGCTTGCCGGGGTTGAGGATTCCGGCCGGGTCCAGCGTCGCCTTGACCGCGCGCAACACCTGCACGCCCAGCTCGCCCACCTCGTCACGCATCCAGGGCCGGTGGTCGGCACCGACCGAATGATGGTGGGTGATGGTCCCGCCGGCGGCAATGATCGCGTCCGACGCGGCCTTCTTCGCGGCCTGCCACTGCTCGATCGGGTTGCCCCGTTGGCCGGCGACGATGGTGAAGTAGAGCGAAGCGCCGGTGGGGTAGACGTGCGAGATGTGGCACATCACCAGCGCCGGGGTGCCCGTCTGGGCAAGCGCATTGGTGAGCGCTTGCGTGACAGCGGTTTTCAGCGCCGGAATGTTGGACCAGTCGGTGGCCGTCTCGAGTGTCTCGCAGAGCGCGCCCGCCGACAGCAGCGAGTCGCGCAGGTACGGCGCGCCGAACCGGCCCCGCTCCCACGCCTGCGCCGGTCCTTCACCCAGCGAAGTGCCGCCCCGGGCCGCGAGCAGGGCGCTGGTCTCGGCGTGCCGGCTCTCGACGTGTTCCTTGGTGCCCTCGAACACGGTGATGCCCAGGCACCCGCCGGTGATCTGGCTTTCGCCGATCGCCTCGGTGGTGGCGAGGTTGACCCCGGTCTCGACCTCGTCGGAAAGCCGAATGACGGTGGGGCCGGTGACATTCTGGGTGACCGCGCGCAGGGCCGCGGTCCCGGTCTCAAAGTCGGGAAAGGACCAGGCCTCGTAGCGGACGGCCTCGGGGACCCGGTGCACGCGCAGCCGCACCTGGGTGATGACGCCGAAGGTTCCCTCCGAGCCCAGCAGGAGCTGGCGCAGATCGGGGCCCGCGGCCGATTCCGGCGCGCGGCCCAGGTCCATCGTGCCCACGGGAGTGACCATCCGCAGGCCGCGAACCATGCCGTCGAACCGGCCGTAGCCCGCCGAGTCCTGGCCCGAGGACCGCGTCGCGGCGAAGCCGCCGATCGTGGCGTACTCGAAGCTCTGCGGGAAATGGCCGAGCGAAAAGCCGTGTTCGCCGAGCAGGCGTTCGGCGTCCGGTCCGGTGACGCCGGCCCCGAAAACGGCCTGGCCGGACACCTCGTCCAGCGAGATCAGCTGGTCGAAGCGGCGCAAATCGAGCGACACCACGGCGCCGAACTCGCCGCGGGTGGGATCGAGCCCACCGACCACGTTGGTGCCGCCCCCGAACGGGATCACCGCAATGCGGTGCTTGGAGCAGTGGCGCAGGATCTCGAAGACGGTGTCTTCGCCGTCGGGGCCGCCGGGCAGCAGCACAGCGTCGGGCGCATCCTGGACCCCGGAGTCCTTGCGACGCAGCAGGTCGAAGGTCGACTTGCCGCCGGCGTGCAGCAGCCGGTCGCGGTCGGCGGTGCGGCAATACTCGGCGCCGACGATGCCGGCCAGCGCTTCCCGATCGGCCTCCGACAGCGTCGACGGGCGCAGCTGCACCTGGTCGGCGTCGAGTTCGGCCGCATCCGCATCCTGCAGGCCGACGGCCTGTTTGAGCAACGAGCGGATCCCGTCGGAAAGGGGCTTTGCCGCGGCGGGATCTCCCCACGCGTTCCATTTCATCGGCGGAAGGAGTTCCTCGGCGTGCGTCATGCGTTACAGTATTACATATGCTGTCAATCAGTAACGCACCTTCGGATACCGGGGACCGGATCCTGGCGTCGGCGGCCAGCTGTGTGGTCGATTTCGGGGTGGCCCGGGTGACCCTGGCGGAGATCGCGCGACGGGCGGGTGTCAGCCGGCCGACCGTGTACCGCCGCTGGCCGGACACCAAGTCGATCGTCGCGGCGCTGTTGACCCGGCACATCACCGGCGTGATGCGCGATGCGCCGTTGCTCGGCGATGACCGCGAATCGCTTGTGCGACAGATCGTTACGGTGGCGGACCTGCTGCGCCGTGACGAGCTGGTGATGTCGGTGCTGCACTCGGAGCTGGCGCCCATCTACATCACCGAACGCCTCGGGGCCAGCCAGCAGATGTTGATCGACGCCCTTGCCGAGCGGCTCCGCGTGGCGCAGCGCCACGGCAGCGTCCGCGCCGGCGACCCGCTGCAGATGGCCACCATGGTGTTGCTCATCGCCCAGTCGACCATTCAGTCCGAAAGGATCGTCCGGCCGATTCTCAATGCCGACGCGCTCGCCGCCGAACTCGCCTACTCGCTGAATGGATACCTGTCGTGACCGCTCTCAACGCCGCGCGCCGCGCGGCCGACCTGACCGCCCTGGCCGACGGCGAGCCGGTGGATGTCGTCGTCATCGGCGGCGGCATCACCGGCGTCGGGATCGCCCTGGACGCCGCGTCGCGGGGTCTGCGGGTGGCGCTGGTGGAAAAACACGACCTCGCATTCGGCACCAGCCGCTGGAGTTCCAAACTGGTCCATGGCGGCCTGCGCTATCTGGCGACCGGCAACGTGGGCATTGCCAGGCGCAGCGCCAACGAGCGCGGAATCCTGATGACGCGCAACGCCCCTCATCTCGTTCACGCGATGCCGCAGTTGGTGCCGTTGCTGCCGTCGATGAGCCACAGCAAGCGGGCGTTGGTGCGCGCCGGATTCCTGGCCGGCGACGCGTTGCGGATGCTTGCCGGGACGCCGGCCTCGACCCTGCCCCGATCGCGCCGGGTTTCGGCGCGGCGCGTCGTGGAGATGGCCCCGACGGTTCGGCGTGACGGCCTGGACGGTGGCTTTCTGGCCTACGACGGGCAGTTGATCGATGACGCACGACTGGTCACCGCGGTGGCGCGCACCGCGGCGCAACACGGCGCCCGCATCCTGACCTACGTCGCGGCCTCCGAGGCCACCGGCACCTCGGTGCGGTTGACCGATCAGCGCACGGGACAGTCCTTCGACGTTTCGGCCGGCGCGGTGATCAACGCGGCCGGGGTGTGGGCGGGCGAGATCGACGGCTCGTTGCGGCTACGGCCCAGCCGCGGCACCCACCTTGTCTTCGACTCCGCTACCTTCGGTAATCCGACTGCGGCTCTGACCATTCCGATTCCCGGTGAGCTCAACCGCTTCGTGTTCGCCATGCCCGAGCAACTCGGCCGGGTGTACCTGGGCCTGACCGACGAGGCGGCTCCCGGCCCGATCCCCGACGTGCCGGAACCGTCCGACGGGGAGATCGCGTTCCTGTTGGACACGGTTAACACCGCGCTGGGGACCTCGCTTGGGACCGCCGACGTGATCGGTGCCTACGCGGGCCTGCGGCCGCTGATAGACACCGGTGAAGGCCGCACCGCCGACGTGTCGCGCGAGCACGCCGTCTTCGAAGCGACGTCCGGCGTCATCAGCGTGATCGGCGGCAAGCTGACCGAATACCGCTACATGGCAGAGGATGTCGTGGACTACGCGATCGGCCGGCGACACCTGCGCGCCGCCGACTGCCGGACCCGCAACCTGCCGCTGATCGGAGCGCCGGGCAATCGCGGCCCGGTTTGCCGGCCGGCCGTCGGGTTGCCCGCGTCGCTCGTACAGCGGTACGGCGCCGAGGCGTCCAACGTCATCGCCACCGCTACGTGCGAGCGGCCGACTGAGCCCGTCGCCGAGGGCATCGACGTGACCCGGGCGGAGTTCGAGTACGCGGTGACTCATGAGTGCGCGCTGAATGCCGAGGACATCCTGGATCGGCGGACCCGGATCGGCCTGGTGGCGCGTGACCGGGAGCGGGTCGTTGCCGTGGCCGAGGAGTTCCTCGCTGGCGTCGAGAAGTGACAGCAGCTATCATTTAAATGTGACTTCCACATTACGAGTGCCCGTGCTGATCGTCGGGGCCGGCGCCGGCGGACTGGCCGCGTCGGCGTTGCTCGCGAAGCACGGGGTCGGTTCGCTGCTGGTCGAGAAGCGGCGCGAGATTTTCATCTATCCGAAGGCCCGCAATCTGAGTTTTCGCAGCTTGGAAATCCTGCGCGGCCTTGGGCTCAGCGACGAAGTGCATGCGGTCGCCGACCATGTCTCGGCCATGATGGTCAAGCCCGCGCTCAACAGCCCAGAGGAACGACTGGCCATAGACATCGACGCAATATTCGCAGGCCTCGGCCAGCTCAGCCCGGAGCCCGCGGCGCAGTACTGCCCCCAGAGCAGGCTCGAACCGATCCTGCTCGCCGAAACACGCCGACGGGGCAGCGAGGTGCGTTACGGGACCGAACTTTCCTCGCTTGAGCAGGACGACGCCGGTGTCACCGCGGTGCTGCACGACCGCGACTCGGGGCAGTCCGAGACCGTGTGCGCCGACTATCTCGTTGGCGCGGACGGTGTGCACAGCCCGATCCGGAACTGGTTGGACATCAGCACGTCTGGCTATGGCGCGCTGCCGATCTATGTCGTCTTCATTTACTTCCGCGCGCCCTGGACGAAGTTCGTCTCGCACTTGGCCGACGGCGATGCCGTGCAAATCAAAAACGCTGACGTCGACGGCATTTTTCTGGTGGTGGAAGGCGAGCTGGGGATGTTCATCACCATGTATTTCCCCGGCAAGGGTGAGACGGTGGACCAGTTCACGCCGCAGCGATGCCGCGAGGTGCTCACCAAGGCATTTGGCGAGCCGATGGACACCGACATCATCGAGGTCGCGGCGTGGCAGCCCTGCGAACAGGTGGCCGACCAATTCCGTTGTGGGCGAAACTTTCTGGTGGGCGACTCGGCGCACACCATGCCGCCGTTCAAGGCCGGGGGAGCCAACACCGCCATCCAGAGTGCACACAATTTGGCCTGGAAGCTTGCTGCCGTCTTGGACGGGACCGCCGATCCGGCACTGCTGGATACCTACCACGCCGAGCGTCACCCGGTGGGGCGATTCGCCGCCCGCCAGTCGCTCACCGGACCGACGGTTGCCGTGCTCCCGGTGGGCGACGACCGGCCGCAATTGCCCGCCGACGAGGAGTGTTCGATGTTCTCGCTGCTCATCGGTTATCGGTACCGTTCAGCGGCGGTTGTAACCGGTGACCCTCTGGTGGACCCGAATGGCGTTGAGCTGGTGGAGGAGTTGCGCGGTCAACCCGGCACCCGGATTCCGCACGTGTGGGTGCGGGAAGGTGTTTCGACGCTGGACTTGGTCGGCCCCGGGTTCACCGTGCTCACCGGGGACGAGAGATGGCGCGGCGCAGTGGCTTCGGCGTCAGGCGCGCTGGGCATCCCGATCACCGTGCGGTGCATCTGTGGCGATGAGTGGGCGGCCGCCACGGGGCTCGGGGCGGAAGGCGCGTTATTGGTCCGCCCCGACGACTTCGTCGGCTGGCGCGCTGAAGAGGTCCCAGCAGACCCGGAAAGGGAACTACGGCAAGCGCTTTCGGCGATCTTGTGCCGCTAGGCTCGGCGGAGGCATAACCGAATGCCAAAAGCGCTAGCGCAGGTGATAGCGCGTTCGCGATTCACCCCATGACAAGCTTGACGGGGCTGGAGTGACCGCTGTGGCTGGTGTGGCTAAGGACTAGAGCGGGATGTTCTTGTGGCGTCCGCGGCGCGCCGGCGCGTGGGCCAGCGCTTCGGTGAGCTTGCTGCGGGTGTGCCCCGGGTCGATCTTCTCGTCGACGACGCCGATCTCGATGGCGCTGTCCACCCCACCGGCGATCCGCTCGTGCTCGGCCGCCAATTCGTCGTGCAGCGCTTCGCGTTCGTGGTCGGGCGCGGCCGCCAGCTTCTTCTTGTGCAGGATGCCGACGGCGGCCTTGGCGCCCATCACCGCGACCTCGGCATCCGGCCAGGCGAACACCTTGGTCGCGTTGAGCGAGCGGGAGTTCATCGCAATGTAGGCCCCGCCGTAAGTCTTTCGGGTCACCAGCGTGACGCGCGGGACGGTGGCCTCGCCGAACGCGTGCAGCAGCTTGGCGCCGCGGCGCACCACGCCGCCCCACTCCTGGTCGACGCCCGGCAGGTAACCGGGGACATCGACGACGACCACCAGCGGGATACCGAACGCGTCGCAGAGGCGCACAAAACGCGCTGCCTTCTCGGCGCTTTCGGAGTTCAGGCAGCCGCCCAGGCGCAGCGGGTTGTTGGCCAGCACGCCGATCGTCCGGCCCGACAGCCGGCCCAGCCCGACCACCATGGACGGCGCCCAATGGCCCTGGAACTCGTCGAACGGCGTGTCGTCATCGAGGATCGCGGTCACGATCGGATGCACGTCGTAGGCCCGGCGGGCGGATTCGGGCAGCAGCGCGTGGATGTCGGTGTCACCGGCCTCCGCCTTGCTGCGGTCGAAATGCCCTTGCTGACAGAACAATCCAACCAGCCGGCGGCCGCGCTCGTAGGCGTCGAGCTCGTCGTCGGCGACGATGTGGCACACCCCCGACTTCTTGTGGTGGGTCTCCGGGCCGCCGAGCGATGCCATGTCGACGTCCTCGCCGGTGACGCTGCGCACCACGTCGGGCCCGGTGACGAACACCCGGCTCTCCGGCGCCATCACGACCACGTCGGTCAGCGCCGGTCCGTAGGCGGCGCCGCCGGCTGCGAAACCGACGACCACCGAGACCTGCGGAATGTAGCCAGACGCGCGGATCATGGCCTCGAACACCAAGCCGACCGCGTGCAGGGCCCGGACGCCCTCGGCCAGCCGGGCGCCACCCGAGTGCCAGATGCCCACGATCGGGCTCTGCTCCTCGATGGCGGTGTCATAGGCGTTGACGATGTGCGTGCAGCCCTCGATGCCCATGGCCCCGCCCATCACGGTGCCGTCCGTGCAGAACGCAACGGTGCGCAGGCCGTTCACGGTCCCCGCGGCGGCAAGCACGCCCGAGCGGTCGCGCTCGTGCAGGACCTCCACGGTGCCGTCGTCGAAGAAATTGCTCAGACGCAGCAATGGGTCCCGGGGGTCGAGCGACTCGCCAACCGACGCGGGGGCCATGATCGTCATCGCAAATCTCCTGTTCCGAGGGTGCTCGGGCTATGAAGCGGGGTCAGTACCGCCCGAAGGCGATTGCCACGTTGTGGCCGCCGAATCCGAACGAGTTGTTGATCGCGTACTTGTAGTCGCCCGGCCGCGGCTTAGCCGCTACCACGTCCAAATCGATCTCTGGATCGAGGTTCTCCAGGTTCAGTGTCGGCGGAATCACCTGATCGCGCAACGCGAGCACCGTCAGGATCGACTCCACCGCGCCGACCGCGCCCACCGAGTGGCCCAGCGCGGCCTTGGGTGCGTATACCGCAGGCTTGTTGCTGCCCAGCGCGGTGTTGATGGCCCGGCCCTCGGCCACGTCGCCCACCGAGGTGCCGGTGGCGTGTGCGTTGACGTGGTCGATGTCACCCGGGGTCAGGCCCGCAAGCTGAATCGCCCGGCTCATCGCATGCCCCGCGCGTTCGCCGTTGGGATCCGGCGCCACCATGTGGTAGCCGTCCGAGGTGATGCTGACCCCCATGATTCGGGCCAGGATGTTGGCCCCACGAGCCTTGGCGTGCTCTTCCGTCTCGATCACCATCAACGCCCCGGCTTCGCCGAACACGAAGCCGGTGCGGTCCCTGTCGAACGGGCGGCACGCACCGACCGGGTCGTCGTTCTTGGTGGACATCACGATGCGCATCTTGGCGAACGCCGCGATAGGCACCGCTTCGATCCTGGTCTCGACGCCACCGCAGATGGCGATATCGGCCTCCCCGAAGACGATGTTGCGCCACGCCTGGGCGATGCCCTCGGAACCGGACGCGCACGCCGACACGGGAGTGAGCACCCCGGCCCTCGCGTGCCGTTCCAGCCCAACTGCCGCGGCCGCGCCGTTGGGCATGTACTTCTGCACCCCGAGCGGAGAGACCGCCGCCATCCCACGAGCGCGCAAGTCGTCGTAGCTGAAGACCATCTCTTCCGACGAGCCCAAGCCGGTGCCGATGGACACCATCAGGCGGTTGTTGTCGACCTCCGGCGAGCCGGCGTTCTCCCACACCCGCCGGCTCAAGATGGTGGACATCCTTTGCAGGTAGCCCGTCCGGCGCAGCTCGACGCGGGTCAGCTGGGCGTCGAATTCCTCCAACAGATGCCCGCCGATGCGGACCGGCAGGTCGAACTCCTCCACGAACGGATCGTCGAGCACACGGATACCACTTTGGCGGTCCAGCAATAACTTCCAGGTGGACTCGGCATCAGTCGCCAGTGCGGTCGTCATGGCAACGCCGGTGACGACTACATTCGGGAGCGCTTTCCCGGTAACCAGCTCTGTCATGGGTCTTGCCAGGGTTCCTTTCGTGCTTAGTAACGCCCAAAGGCGAGCGCCACATTGTGGCCGCCGAATCCGAACGAGTTGTTGATCGCGTAACGGAACTCGCCGTAGCGGGGTTCGCCCGCGACAACATCGAGGTCGATCTCGGGATCCGGGGTTTCGTAGTTCAACGTGGGCGGTATGACGCCGTCCCGAAGGGTCAGTACCGTCAAAACGGATTCGAGCGCGCCGACCGCGCCGATCGAGTGGCCCAGCGCCGACTTCGGTCCGTACACCGCGGCCTGCTCGCAACCGGCAACCCGAATTGCATTGGCCTCCGCGCTGTCACCGATCGGCGTTGCCGTCCCGTGCGCGTTCACGTGGTCAATGTCCTTGGCGGACAGACCCGCCAGCTCGAGCGATCGTGTCATCGCCCGACCGGCACGCACGCCGTCCGCCGCGGGCGCCACCATGTGGAAGGCGTCCGAGGTGATGCCGGCACCCATCAGTCGGGCCAGCGGCTTGGCGCCGCGGGCCTTGGCGTGCTCCTCGGTCTCGATGAGCATGAGCGCCCCGGCCTCGCCGAACACGAAGCCGTCGCGGTCCTTGTCGAACGGACGCGAGGCACGTTCGGGCTCATCGTTGCGGGTCGACATGGCCCGCATCATCGAGAACGCCGCGATGGGCAGCGCCTCGATGGGGCCTTCCACGCCGCCGCAGACGGCGACGTCGGCATCACCCATGACGATCTGGCGCCACGCGTGGGCAATGGCCTCCGAGCCCGACGAGCAGGCCGACACCGGGGTCATCACCCCGGCGCGGGCCCCGAGCTGCAGACCCACCACCGCCGCGGCGCCGTTGGGCATGATCATCTGAACAGCGAGCGGCGAGATCTTGCGGGGGCCGCCCTCGTTCATCAGGTCGTAGCTCTCGATGACCCGCTCGGCGCCGCCCAGACCGGTGCCGACAACGACGGTGAAGCGGTCCGGATCGACATCAGGGTTGCCCGCGGTCTCCCAGAGCTGACCGCTGAGCAGTTTTGCCATCCGCTGCACGTAGGACATGCGCCGCAGGTCGAGCCTGCCCATGTGGCTGTCGACGGGCTCCTTGAGGTGTCCACCGATCTTGACGGGCAGGTCCCACTTGGTGATGAATTCGTCTTCGAGGACGTGGATGCCGCTTTCGCCGGCCAACAAACCCTTCCACGTGCTCTCGATGTCCGGCGCGATCGATGTCGTCGCCGTGACGGCGGTTACCACAACGCTGGGGTAACCGCCATTAGCAGTGGAAGGCTTGGTCACTTGCTGTCCGCTTCCAGCCTCGCCTTGACGTTGGCAACGGCCTCGGGGTTGTCCGTCTCCAGCTTGGCGCGCAGCGCCTCGGCGGCCTCGGGGTTCTCTTCCTCGAGCTTCTGGATGTAGGCGACAACGTCACCGACGGTACGCAGGCCGGCGAGGTCCTCGTCAGGGATCTTGACGCCGTACTTGTCCTCGGTCTGCACCGCGATCTCGACCATCGACAGCGAGTCGATGTCCAGGTCGTCGACGAACGACTTCTCCGGGGTGACCTCGGAGGGCTCGATACCGGTCACCTCTTCGATGATCTCGGCGATACCGGCAATGATTTCTTCCTGAGTGACGGCCACGGCCTGTTCCCTTCGTAATGTGTTGTGTGCAAATCGGATTCACGTTTGCAGTTGTTATTGTTTGTTATTGTTCTGGCAGAAGCCGGCAGCTTAAAGGTTTGCCAGCTCGTCCAGATCTGCGGGTGCCTTGACGGCGCGGGCCGTAACCCCCCGAAGTTCGCGCTTGGCGATACCCGTGAGAGTGCCCGCGGGCGGGAACTCCACGATCACCGTGACATTGTGTTCACGCAGCGTCTCGGTGCACAGGTCCCAGCGCACCGGCTGGGTCAGCTGGGCGACGAGTGTTTCCATCGCGGCCGCCGCGGAGGCGACGGGCTTTCCGTCGCGGTTGGACAGCAGCGTGGCGGTGGGCTCGGCGGTGACGACGGCGGCCGCCGCTGCGGCGTAACCATCCAGGGCCGGGGCCATGTACTTGGTGTGGAACGCTCCGGCCACACCGAGGGCGCGCACCCGCGCCTTGGCCGGCGGGTCTTCGGCGAGCTTCTCCAAAGCGGTGAGTGGGCCGGCGGCGACGATCTGCCCGGCGCCGTTGCGGTTCGCGGGGAACAGCTCCAGCTCCTCGAGGCGGCTGAGCACCTCTGCCTCGTCACCGCCGAGCACCGCCGACATGCCGGTGGGCTCGATGGCGCATGCCCTGGCCATTTCGGCGCCGCGGGTGGCGGCCAGCGCGACGGCGTCATCGGCGGCCAGCACGCCGGCGATCGCGTAGGCCGCGATTTCTCCGACGGAGTGACCCGCCACGATCAATTCTCCATCGGTGGGCAGGCCACGCTTGCTCAGCTCCTGGTGAGCCAGCAGCGTGGTTGCGACAACCAGGGGCTGCGTGACCGCGGTGTCGGTGATCTCCTCGGTCGACGCGGTGGTCCCCAGCCGCACAAGGTCCAGGCCGCTGGCCTTCGACCACAGGGTCAGCTGGTCGGCGGCGCCTGGCAGCTCCAGCCACGGCGACAGCATCCCCTCCGTCTGCGAACCCTGTCCGGGCGCAAGCAATGCAATCACGTGTCTAAGAGAACACTGTGGAAACGGTTTTGGCGGGTGTAACAGATTATGAACCTCGTCTTAGGTTTTTGTATACACCTTACAAAACGGCTCCGTAAGCTACATGTTTGATACCGCGCCGCGATCTGTTGCCTGGATCACTATCGCTCGGATGGGCCGCCGATACCGCTCCTGACCGGCAGGGGGACGGGCGCCACGGAGTTGATGGCAACGCTGGACGGCTGCGCGGGGTAGTTGAGCTGGCCGACCGTCGAGGCCACACGCAGCACATACGCATCGCGTGGTTGGGTGGGATCACGCCCGGTGAAATCGGTGATGCGCTTGAGCCGGTAGCGCACCGTGTTTGGATGAACGAACAACTTCCTGGCACAAGCTTCAATCGCGCCGCCACAATCTAAGTACGCGTCGAGCGTCTCGATCAGCGTGGGCCCGGCGTCGGCCAGCGGCCCCATCACGTCGGTGTGTAGCGCCACGATCGCGGACGCATCGCCCATCAGGGCGCGTTCGGGCAGCAGTTCTCGTGCCAGCACGGGCCGTGGCGCGCCGCGCCAGCCGGCGACGGCGTTCATCGCGGATATCGCCTCGCTGGCGCTGTGGTAGGCCGCGGTCAGCATGGGCGCCGTGGGCCCGATGACCACCGGGCCGTCGGAGAACGCATTCAGGAGGTCGCCCAGGAACTTATCGGTCAGCGACAAATGGCCGGACACGATCGCCACCAGCCAGGTGCCGTGCACGTCGGTGAGTGCCGCCCGGCTGTGCCGCGCGGCGGTGTCGCGGACGATTTGGCTGGCCCGCTCGCTGGCGCCCGCGCCGTTTGCGTTGTCGCGGGCGGGCGCCGGGGCCCCGACCACGACCGTCGCCGGCGCGGTGGTGTCCCAGTTGAGCGCGGCCGCACGCGACAGCAGTTCGGGCCCGGTGTCGCCGCGGACCACGGCGTCGACGACGCTGGCCTCCATCCGGCTGTCCCAGGTGCCCCGCGCCTCGGCGGCATTCGCGTAGGCCGAGGCGGCGGTGAACGCCAGGTCGCGGCTGTACTTCAAAATGCCCACCGTCAGGGCGGTCAGCTGCTCTTCGGAGCGGGCCACCAGCGGCACGACTTCCTCGAAGAACTCCATGGTGACCCGCACCATGTCCACGCTGTGGCGCAGCGCGATCCGGCGCTGTAGCTCCTGGGGCACCAGTTCGTAGGCCTGCGCGGTGTAGCTGACGTTGCTGTGCGGGTCGTGCATCCACTCGACGAAGTTGTTGATGGTCGTCTGCACCACCAGCGCCACGCTGGCCCGCTGGGACGCTTCCAGGTCGGCGAAGAACGGCAATCGCTCCTGCATCGCCGAGACGGCCTCGGTGGCCAGCCGCCCGGAGTACTGCTTCAACCGCCGAAGCAGCGATTCGGGCACCGTATCCAGCAGCTCGAGCGGCGACCTGGGTCGGGCTGACGCAAACGGACCAGCGAAGGCGTTGTCATTCACCCCTAAAACCTACGCCACAATTCTGGAGCATTCCGCCAAGGCGGTGCTCGCGTCGTAACGGTGTGTAAGCGCCGCCGGCCGAGCGTGCGGCTGGCTTCACGCTCGCCGACGAGCGTGCGGCTGGCTTCACGCTCGCCGGGCAGCCAGGGGGTGGGATCACGCTGTTACGCCCCGGGGCCGGGATCGGACGTCTGCTCCGGCGCCGCCAGCACGTCGTCGATGCGGTACTGGCGGGCGGCCGCGACCGGCACCGACGGGTCGATTTCGCCGTCGCGCGCCAACGCCTCGAGCACCGCGACCACCTGGGACTCGGCGTCGGTGTTGAAGTAGCGCCGCGCCGCGGGCCGGGTGTCGGAAAAGCCGAACCCGTCGGTGCCCAGCGTGACGAAGGTGCCCGGTACCCACGGCCGGATCTGCTCGGGCACGGCGCGCATCCAGTCCGACACCGCGACCACCGGGCCGCTGGCATCCGCGAGGATCCGGCTCAGATAGGGGGTGCCGGCCGGCTGGTCCGGGTGGCGCAGCCTGGCCCGCTCGACGCATACGCCGTCGCGGTTCAATTCGCCCCAACTGGTCACCGACCACACGTCGGCGGCGACATCCCACTCGGCGGCCAGCATCTCCGCCGCCTGCAGCGCTGATGGCATGGCCACCCCCGATGCCAGGATCTGCGCCTTGTTCGCCCGTTGTTCGGTGGCGGTGCGGTAGCGGTAGATGCCGCGCAGCACGCCCTCGGGATCGAAGTTGTCCGGCTCCGGCGGCTGCGGGTACGGCTCGTTGTAGATGGTGATGTAGAAGAAGACGTTCTCCGGGTTGTCCCCGAACATGCGGGCCAGCCCGCTCTCCACGATGTACGCGATTTCGAAGGCGAAGGCCGGGTCGTAGGACACCACCGCCGGATTGGTGGCCGCCAGCAGCAACGAGTGGCCGTCGGCGTGTTGGAGGCCCTCACCGGTCAGCGTGGTGCGGCCGGCGGTCGCCCCGAGCAGGAAGCCGCGCGCCATCTGGTCGGCGGCAGCCCACAGGCCGTCGCCGGTGCGCTGGAACCCGAACATGGAATAGAAGATGTAGATCGGGATCATCGGCTCGTTGTGCGTCGCATACGACGTGCCGGCCGCGATGAACGAGCCCACCGACCCCGCTTCGTTGATGCCCTCGTGCAGGATCTGGCCGATTTCGCTTTCCTTGTAGGCCAGCATCAGGTCGGCGTCGACGGCGGTGTACAGCTGGCCGAGGCGGTTGTAGATCTTCAACGACGGAAACCACGAGTCCATCCCGAACGTGCGCGCCTCGTCGGGGATGATCGGCACGATGCGGTGGCCAATCCCATCTTTTCCCGTGTGCCGCAAAACTTCCTTGAATGTGCGCACGGTCGCCATGGTGGTCGCGACCGCCTGCTGCCCCGATCCCTTCTTCAGCGCGGCGTAGGTGTCGCGGCCGGGAAGCGTCAGCGCCTTGGTCTTGGTCCGGCGTTCGGGGAGGAAACCACCCAGCGTGCGGCGCCGGTCGAGCAGGTAGCGGATTTCCGGGGCGTCCGGGCCGGGGTGGTAGTAGGGCGGGAGGTAGGGATTTTCGTCCAGCTGCGCGTCGCTGATCGGGATTCGCATGGAGTCCCGGAAGTATTTAAGGTCTTCCAGGGCAAGCTTTTTCATCTGGTGCGTGGCGTTGCGGCCCTGGAAGTGCGCGCCCAGCGAGTAGCCCTTGATGGTCTTGGCCAGGATCACCGTCGGCTGTCCCTTGTAGTCGACGGCGGCGCGGTAGGCGGCGTAGACCTTGCGGTAGTCGTGGCCGCCACGCTTGAGGTTCCAGATCTCGGAGTCGGTCATGTGCTCGACGAGCGCTTTGGTGCGCGGATCGCGGCCGAAGAAGTGGTCGCGCACGTAGGCACCGTTGTTGGCCTTGTAGGTCTGGTAGTCGCCGTCGGGCGTGGTGTTCATCAGGTTGACCAGCGCGCCGTCCTTGTCGGCGTGCAGCAGGGCGTCCCACTCACGGCCCCAGACCACCTTGATGACGTTCCAGCCGGCACCGCGGAAGAACGACTCCAGCTCCTGGATGATCTTGCCGTTGCCGCGCACCGGCCCGTCCAGGCGCTGCAGGTTGCAGTTGACCACGAAGGTCAGGTTGTCCAGGCCCTCGAGCGCCCCGACATGCGCCAGCCCGCGGCTCTCCGGCTCGTCCATCTCACCGTCGCCCAGGAAGCACCACACGTGTTGGTCGGACGTGTCCCTGATGCCGCGGTCGTGCAGGTAGTGGTTGAAACGCGCCTGATAGATGGCGTTGAGCGGGCCCAGGCCCATCGACACGGTGGGGAACTCCCAGAAGTCGGGCATCAGCCGCGGGTGCGGGTACGACGGCAATCCGCCGCCGGCGTGGCTGTGCTCCTGGCGGAAGCCGTCGAGCTGGTCCGCGCTGAGCCGGCCTTCGAGGAACGCGCGCGCGTAAATGCCCGGCGAGGCGTGGCCCTGAATGAAGACCTGGTCCCCACCGCCGGGATGCGACTTGCCGCGGAAGAAGTGGTTGAAGCCGACCTCGTAGAGCGCCGCGGAGGAGGCATAGGTCGAAATGTGGCCGCCCACGCCGACTCCCGGGCGCTGGGCGCGGTGCACCATGATGGCCGCGTTCCATCTGATAAACGCCCGGAAGCGACGTTCGACGTCCTCGTCGCCGGGGAACCACGGCTCCATCTCGGTGTGGATGGTGTTGACGTAGTCGGTCGACGTCAGCGCCGGGATGGCCACCCGCTGCTCGCCCGCCCGCTCCAGCAGGCGCAGCATCAGGTAGCGCGCCCGCCTCGGCCCCGAGCGCTCCAGCAGTTCGTCGAAGGACTCCAGCCACTCCGACGTCTCCTCGGGGTCTATGTCGGGCAGATACGACGCCACGCCTTCGCGGATCACCCGAACGCGGTCTGGTTCGCTTGCGCTGCTTGGGGTTTTCGCCAGATCGTGGCGCGCGAACTCGGTGGTCAACTTCCGCTCCTGTGGTCGGCGGGGTAAAGGCTTGCGTTGTCTCCTCCTATCGTGCCGCACCGACGTTGCGGGCGGGTAGCCGCGGCCGGATTCGGAACGCGGTAACGTCAGCAACCGTGCTCATCGGATGGCGTGCCGTCCCTCGCACGCATACGGGGGAGATCCCCAGGCGGGGTGCGCTGGTGCTCGGCTGTCTCGCGGCGGTGGTCATGGGAATCGTGGGATGTACCACCGTCACCAACGGCAAGGCCACGCCCGATACCAACGTCGCCCCGGCCTACCGGCAGTCGATGTCCGCGTCGGTGTCGGCCTCGTCGGCGACGTCGCGCGTCCGTGAGTCGCAACGGCAGCAATCGCTGACGACCAGGGCGGTGCGCACCTCCTGTGACACGCTGGCTACCTCCAGCAAGGACGCGATCGACAAGGTGAACAACTACGTCTCGGCGTTCAATGCGGGCCACAACACCGGCCCGGCCGAGGGCCCGGCGATCGGCGCGCTCAACGACAGCGCCACAACGGTCTCCAACAGCTTCAGCGATGCGCTGTCACAGGAGCTGCGGGACGCGTTCAACGCCTATGTCGACGCGGCCCGCGCGGTGGCAAACGCCATCGGCACGCACGCGTCGATACCGGAGTTCAACAAGCGGGTCGACCAGCTCAACGACACCAAGACGAAGGCACTGAAACTTTGCCTGGCGTCCTTCTGAGGCGCCCGAAGAGGCACGGGTATGGACCAAGTTCTGGCTGTGCGACGATAATCCCCATCGCACAGCGCGCGGATGGTTTAAGGAGGCTCCACGGTGGTCGCGGCGGATGACGCCCCGAGCTACGCTCGCAAACTGGGCATCCAACGAGACCAAGTCGTCCAGGAATGGGGCTGGGACGAGGACACCGACGACGACATCCGCGCCGCGGTCGAGGAAGCGTGCGGCAGTGAGTTGCTCGACGAGGACAGCGACGAGGTGATCGACGTCGTGCTGCTGTGGTGGCGCGACGGGGACGGCGACCTGGTGGACACCTTGATGGACGCGATCGGCCCGCTGGCCGAAGACGGCGTGATCTGGGTGTTGACGCCCAAGACCGGCAAGCCCGGCCACGTGCTGCCCGCCGAGATCGCCGAGGCCGCCCCCACCGCCGGCCTGATGCCGACCTCGTCGGTCAACCTCGGCGACTGGAGCGCCAGCCGGCTGGTACAGCCGAAGTCCCGCACCGGGAAGCGTTGATGCTGCCCGTCGGCACCACCGCCCCCGACTTCACCTTGCGCGACCAGAATCAGCAGCCCGTCACCCTGAGCTCTTATCGCGGCGACAAGAACGTCCTGCTGGTGTTCTTCCCGCTGGCCTTCACCGGCATCTGCCAGGGTGAGCTGGACCTGTTGCGTGACCACCTGCCCGAATTCGAAAACAACGACAGCGTGGCGTTGGCGATCTCGGTGGGGCCACCGCCCACGCACAAGATCTGGGCCCTCGAGAGCGGGTTCACGTTCCCGGTGCTGTCGGATTTCTGGCCGCACGGCCAGGTGAGCCAGGCCTACGGCGTGTTCAACTCCGACGCCGGCTACTCCAATCGCGGCACCTTCGTCGTCGATCGGTCCGGGATCATCCGCTTCGCCGAGATGATGCAGCCCGGGGAAGCCCGCGACCAGCGGATGTGGACTGACGCGCTGGCGACTTTACGGGCCTGAGAAGGCTTGAATGTTTTGGGTGCTTGGCCCCCGAGCGTGTAGCCTGCGGCGGGCATGGGGCGCGTAGCTCAGTGGTAGAGCTCTGGTTTTACACACCAGCGGTCGGCGGTTCGATACCGTCCGCGCCCACCGATCGCGAGCTGGGGGTGCTCCCCGCTTGCGGGCGTAACGCCACGGCGATTTTCGGCTCCGATTTCCGCCGTGGCGTTACGTCCGCCACTGCTTGTTTCAGGTCAGCGGGAAGGCGGTCCGTCCGGAATGCGTTGAGGTGAACGACGTGTTCTGCTGGAGCTTCTTGGCACGGTAACGCCCGATAAAGGAGGCGATGATGCCTTTCATCGCTGTCGACGCCGACGATGCGTTGCGGGCGGCCGGGAGGTGAGCAACCATTACGGCCTGATCGCGTTCACCGACGATGTCCGCGCCGCGCAGCTCAAGCACGGCAGCCAAGCCTTTTACGATCGCAAACGTGCTCGGGCCGAGGCAGTTCCGGGCACCGACGCGCTGACCGACGACGAGAAGCACTACCTCCAGGAACGCGACGGCTTCTTTTTGGCGACAGTCAGCGCGACCGGTTGGCCATACGTTCAGTTTCGGGGCGGCCCGCCCGGCTTCATTCGCGTCATCGACGACCACACCATCGGCTGGGCGGATTTCAGGGGCAATCTGCAACACATCAGCACCGGCAACCTGGCCGGTGACAACAGGGTCGCCATCATCGCATTGGATTTCGCCCAGAAGCGGCGACTCAAAATGTACGGTCGCGCCCGCATCGTCTCCGCCGACGACGATCCTGCTTTGATCGCTGATCTGGCGGAGCCAAACTACGACGCCGTTGTGGAACGCGCGGTGGTCGTCGAGGTCGAGGCGTTCGACTGGAATTGCCAGCAACACATCACCCCCCGATTCACCGCCGCCGAGATGGAGCCCGTTCTGGCCCCCCTGCGTGAACAGCTTTCGGCGCTGCGGGCCGAGAATGAGAAGCTTCGCGCGCAGCTTTGCCCTGATGGGTGACCGCGGTGGCGACGTTGATTTCGGTGAATGTCGGGCGGCCCCGCAATATCGCCTGGAACAACCGCACGGTGTACACCGGCGCATACAAAGAGCCCGTCGCCGGGCCCCGCATGGTCCGCACACTGAACGTCGATGGGGACGGGCAGGGCGACCTCGAGGGCCACGGCGGAGAAAACCGGGCGGTGCTGGTCTACCAACTCGCCTCCTACCGGCACTGGGCGAAGGAATTTGGTCGCGACGATCTCTCGCACGGTTATCTCGGTGAGAATTTCACCGTCGACGGTCTGCCCGACGACGAAGTGTGTATCGGCGACCGGTACCGAATAGGCCAGGCGGTCTTTGAGGTCACCCAGCCGCGGGTCACGTGTTATCGCGCCGGCATCCGCATCGGCGAACCCCGGATGGCGGCGCTCCTGGTGTCACACCGGCGGCCGGGCTTCTACTTCAGGGTCATCACCGAGGGCGAAGTCGAGGCCGGTCAGGAAATCGTCAAAATCGCGTCCGGTCCGGAACGGGTGACCGTTGCCGAAATCGACGCGCTGCTCTACCTACCCGGGCACCCGCGTGCCGCACTTGAGCGGGCCCTGCGCATTCCCGCGCTCAGCAACGGCTGGAAGATGTCCCTGCAGAGCCTGGCCCGGCAAGCTGACGGCGCGTCGGTGCCGGCGGGCAACGTCGGCCTGACGGCGGCGGCCGGCAGCCCACCGCCGGCATGGGCCGGATTTCGCCCGCTGGAGGTGACGGCGATCCACGACGAAAGCCTTCACGTGCGTTCGCTGTCGCTCGCCGACCCGGAAGGGAACAACCTGCCGGAATGGCTGCCGGGACAATCGGTAACGCTGCGACTACCGGCCGGCCCCGACCGAGGCGCGCTCATGCGCAACTACTCCCTGTCCAATCGGCCCGGCTCCGACGAGTACCGGATCAGCGTGAAACGCGAATCACACGGTACGGCAAGCGGATACGTTCACTCGCGGGTGAAGGTGGGCGATCTGATCGACGTCGCGGCACCGCGGGGGACGTTCTTCCTCACCGAAAGTGACGCTCCGGTGATCCTGCTGTCGGCCGGTGTCGGAATCACACCGGTGCTCTCGATGCTGCATTCGCTCGCGTCGGCGGAGTCGGACCGTCGGGTCTGGTGGTTGCATGGGGCGCGCAACGGCGACGAGCATCCGTTCGCGCGGGAGAGTAGCGCACTGCTTAACCGATTGCCGCACAGTCAATGCCGGGCGTATTACTCCCAGCCGAGGCCCGTGGATCGGTTGGGTGTCGACTACAGCGAGCGGGGGAGGCTGTCGATCGACGCGATCCGCCCACTCGGCCTGCCGCCGGACGCCACCGCTTACCTCTGTGGCCCCGCCGCCTTCATGGGTGAACTGAGCGCCGGGCTCAAAGAGTGCGGCCTCGAAGCTGGGCACATCCACATGGAGAACTTCGGGGCAGTTGCGGCGCTCACGCCGGGCATCGCTCAGGCCGCGGTGGCACCGCACATCCCGGCACAGCCGCCCGGGCCGGGGCCCGAAGTTCAGTTCGTGCGCAGCGACATTTCCGCACCGTGGGGGCCTAGCTACACCAGCCTGCTCGAGTTCGCGGAAGCGTGCGATGTCCCTACCCGATGGTCATGCCGTACCGGCGTCTGCCACAACTGCGAGACGGCGCTGCTCGCCGGCAAGGTGGAGTACGACCCGCTGCCGCTGGAGGCCCCCGCGCCCGGAAACGTCCTCATCTGCTGCGCGCAACCCATTGAGGCCGTTGTCTTAGACCTGTGACTTACCGGTCGCGCGCCGCGCCCATCTCTCGCGAGCGTAACGCCACGGCGATTTTCCGCTCCGATATTCGCCGTGGCGTTACGCCCGCGCTCCATTGTCGGCGACGAGCCGGTTATGGCAAGGTCAGGGGTGTGGGCGAGACGATCGGTGAACTCGTGAGGCCGTTTCGCATCGACGTCTCCGACGACGTCCTGGAAGAGCTGCGCTCGCGCCTGGCGCGCACCCGTTGGCCAGAAGCCGAATGCGTCGACGACTGGAGCCAGGGCATTCCGCTGGGATACACCCGCGAGCTGGCCGACTACTGGGCCAGCAAATACGACTGGCGACCTCGCGAGTCCGCGCTCAACCGCTTCGACCAATTCATCACCGAAATCGACGGGCTGGACATTCATTTCATCCACCAACGGTCGCCGCATGACAACGCCTTCCCGCTGGTGATCACCCACGGTTGGCCGGGCTCAATCGTGGAGTTTCACAAGGTGATCGAGCCGCTGACCAACCCGGCGTCGGGACGCGCCGAGGACGCCTTTCACGTGGTATGCCCGTCGCTTCCGGGGTACGGGTTCTCCGGCAAGCCCACCCGCACCGGATGGGGCGTCGAAAAGATCGCCGACGCCTGGGAGACGCTCATGCTGCGGCTTGGGTACGACCGCTACGGCGCCCAGGGCGGCGACTGGGGCGCGGCAGTCACGACACAGATAGGCCGAAACCGCGGCCACTGCGCGGCCATCCACCTGAATATGCCCATCGGGCGGCCCACCAAGGAATCGCTGGCCAACCCGACCCCGGAGGAGCAACGGGCGACGGCCGCGTTGGCCGATCACCGGAAATGGGGCACCGGCTATTCCAAGCAGCAGTCCACCCGGCCGCAAACGCTGGGCTACGGGTTGGTCGATTCGCCGGTGGGTCAACTGGCGTGGATCGTCGAAAAATTCTGGGCCTGGTCGGATTGCGATGGGCACCCCGAGAACGCGTTCACCCGAGATGAGCTCCTCGACAACGTGATGGTCTATTGGGTGACCGGCACCGGCGCGTCCTCGGCCCGCCTGTACTGGGAGAGCTTCAGCGTCTGGGGCCAGATGGACCGCGTCGAATTGCCCACCGGCATCAGCGCTTTCCCGCGGGAACTCCTGAAGGCACCGCGGAGCTGGTGCGAACCCGTCTACAACATCACCCACTGGACGGACATGCCGCGCGGCGGGCACTTCGCGGCATTCGAACAACCCGAGCTGTTCGTCGACGACCTCTGCGCGTTCTTTGCGACGGTGCGCTGACGGTACGCTGAACCGGCCCTCGCCGAGCGTGAATCTCACGACGCGACACGCGCCCGATTACGCGTCGCAGGGTTCACACTCGGCGACAGGGGAGGACCCCCAAGCGCTAGACGATCCGCCAGCCGCGCCGCGCGCGAAATCGCATGTCCCACAGGTAAATCTGGTAGCCCAGAATCCAGGCCCGGTGCGGGATCAACCGATCGGCCAGCCGAAGGGCGGCCAGCAACCACTCGAACCTGCGCTGCTGGCCCTGCGACCAGTCCAGCCGCATCATCGACCGGAATTCGGGTGCCAAGAACCCCGTCGTCGCGAACAGGTTGAACGGTCCCGCCAGCGCTCGCAACGGCCACGGCAGGAACGCCATCGACGCCACCCCGCGCAGATGCTCCCGCACCGGCGCGTCGATGCGCAGCTCGTCGAGTGAGCGCTTCCAATACTCGTCGAACGCCGCCCGGTCCGGTGGCCACAGGCGCTCCGGCACCTGCAGCGTCGTCCCCAACCGCTTGGCGTCGCGATAGACGGCGTCGGCGGTGGCGTCATCGAGCGGCCCGTGCAAGAACTCGTGCTGGTCAACGAAGTAGCGGTAGAGGCACGAAGCCACCCACAGCTGCAACGTGGGGTCGAACGCGTTGTAGGACACCGGACTTGACGATGTCGAGCGAACCTGCCGGTGTACGACGTCCACGGCGTCGCGGATCAGGGCGCGGTCGGACTCGGTGCCGATGGCCGCGACCGCCAGGTAGGTGCCCGTGGTGCGGGCCCGCTTGAACGGATGCTTGTAGACGTTGCCGCTGTCCACCGGGCTTTCCAGCACGCCATAACCCACGCCGGGCAGGGACAGCTGCATGATCACGTTCGCGGCGGGCAACAGCACCGCCGCCGGGTTCAGCAGGTCGGCGATCCGGTTTGCGGGTCGCTTCATCGCGGACGTCGCCTCATGCGTTCGAGTAGACCACGTATGAGACGCTGCGGGGGTGTTTGCGACGACACGGCAGGTCCGCATCGTGGGCGCGCTGGCCGGGTACCTGGCCGACCTCGCACTGAGCGACCCGAAACGGGGGCATCCGGTCGCGCTGTTCGGCCAAGCGGCCGACATGCTGGAGCGCGTCACCTATCGCGACACCAAGGTTGCCGGCGCGCTGCACGTAGGCCTGATGGTCGGTGCGGTGACCCTGCTGGGCGCGGCCATCACACGCGGGGGCCGGCTCTGGCCCGTCGCGGCCACCGCCACGGCCACATGGATGTGCCTGGGCGGAACGTCGTTGGCGCGCACCGGCCTGGAGATGTCACGGCTGCTCGAGCGCGACGACATCGAGGCCGCCCGACGGCTGCTGCCGTCACTGTGCGGGCGCGACCCGGCGCGGCTGGACGGCGCGGGTCTGACGCGCGCGGCGCTGGAATCCGTCGCGGAGAACACCTCCGACGCCCAGGTGGCGCCGCTGCTGTGGGCGACGGCGGGCGGGGTGCCCGCGGTGCTGGCGTACCGCGGGATCAACACGCTGGATTCGATGATCGGGCATCGCTCTCCGCGCTATATCCGATTCGGTTGGGCCGCAGCGCGTCTGGACGATCTGGCTAATTACGTCGCTTCGCGGGCGACCGCGGCGCTGGTGGTGATGTGCGCGCCCGTCGTGGGCGGATCACCCTCGGGTGCGGTGCGGGCCTGGCATCGCGACGCCGCCCGGCATCCCAGCCCCAACGCCGGTGTGGTCGAGGCGGCCTTCGCCGGGGCGCTGGGTGTTCGGCTCGGCGGGCCCACCCAGTATCAGCACGAGATGCAGATCCGGCCCACGCTCGGTGACGGCCGGCAACCCGCGGTGGCCGACCTGCGCCGCGCGGTGGCGCTGTCGCGGGCGGTGCAGGCGGCCGCCGCCTTGTTCATCGGGCTGGCTTATCGCCGGCGGCCGTAGCGGTCGGCAAGCTTGTCCTCAACGGTCACCGGGTTTGCCGGCGTTTGTTGCTTTTCCCGGCGCCGGACACGGATCTCGGAGTACACGAAGTAGCCCAGTCCGATCGGCGCGAGGATGCCGAACGAGATCCACTGGATGCCGTAGGACAGAAACGGTCCGGCGTCGAGGTGTGGCACGCCGATCACGCCCAGTCCGCCGGGCTGGTTGTCGACCAATTGTAGATAGGACCCGGCCAGCGGGACCTTGGTCAGCGCCGCGACCTGCTCGGTGTTGATCGAATACACCTGCTGCACACCGTCTCTGACGAAGGGATCCTTGCCCGGCGCGGTGGGTTCGGAGTCGCGCAGCCGTGCCGTGATGGTCACCGTCTCCGCCGGCGGTCGGGCGATCGGGGGGACATGAGATCCCTGCTCGGGCCGCACGTAGCCCCGGTCGACCAGGACGGTGGGGCCGTCGTCGACGACGAAGGGTGCCAGCACCTCGAACGCCGGGTCGCCCTCGACGACCCGCAAGCGGGCCAGCACTTGAACGTCGGGCAGGTAGTGCCCGGTTGCCGTGACCTGGCGCCACTGCGCGTCGGGTGCCGACGAATCCTGTTGTGGCAGAAGGGTTTTCAGCGACACGGGTGCGGTGTTGAGGGAATACTCGATTTGGTGGTTCTCCCGCGACGTCCTGGTGTTCTTGCCCAGCTGCCAGGGCGCGAGCACCATGAAGCACAGGTAGGTGAAGGCGATGACCACCAGGGCCAGCGCTATCCAGCCCGGCCGCAGCAGGAATGCAAGGCGACCCATCAACCGTGTCCGTTCTCCGCGAGTCGTTCGTCGACCCAGTCATGCAGGCCGGGCAGGGCGGCCTCGATGACGGTCAGAACATCCTCGAAGTCGTCGGGGTCGCCGTAGTACGGGTCGTCGACGTCGAGGGCGTAGGCACCCGAGCGCGGGTCGAACGATCGCAGCATCCGGATCCGGCCTTCCTCGACGCCCAGCTGACGCAACATCCGAACATGGTTGCGGCCCAAGGCCACCACCAGGTCGGCCGCCAGGTGGTCGGCGTTCAGCTGCGCGGCGCGGTGGGCGGTGGAATAGCCGTGGGCACGCAGTACGCGGGTGGCCCTGTCGTCGGCGCAGCTGCCGGCATGCCAGTCGCCGGTGCCCGCGCTGGTCACCCGCACCGCGTCGCCCAGACCGCGCCGCCGCAATTGGTCGGCGAATACTTTCTCGGCCATCGGCGAACGGCAGATGTTGCCGGTGCAGACAAAGGTGACATGCAGCGGTTCAGACACCCAGCGCCCTCCGCAACTCGTCGATCGTCGCCGCATGCGTCACCCCGGTGAGGCTGAATCGCGTCAGCGAAGTCGGCCCGCCCGTAGCCCCAGCCGACCACCACGGTGTCGATGCCGTGCGCGGCCGCGCCGTGCACGTCGTGGCTGCGGTCGCCGACCATGAGCACGCGCTCGGGCAGCGGTCGGAGCTGTTCCAGCGCGTGGGCCAGCACCTCCTCCTTGCTCTTGCGCGAGCCGTCGGGAGCCGCGCCGGCGATCACCTCGAAATACTGGTCCAGCCCGAAATGGGCGAGGATGCGCCGGGCCGTCGGTTCCAACTTGGAGGTGGCCACGGCCAGCCGGACCCCGGCGGCGCGCAGGTCTGCCAGCAGCGGCTCAATGCCCTCGAACAGCGTGTTCATCGCCCAGCCTCGGGCGCCGTACTCGGCCCGAAAGGTAGCGATCGCGTCCCCGGCCGACTCGCCGAGCATCGAGCGGAAGGTGTCGTCCATCGGCGGGCCGACGATCTGCGCGGCCAGGTCGCCCTCGGGGACCGCCGCGCCGATGTGGCTCAGGGCGTGCAGGAAGCTGGCCACGATGCCTTCCGCCGAGTCGGTCAGCGTGCCGTCGAGATCGAAAATCACCAGCTCCGCGCCGCCCGACGACGATGCGCGACGTGCTGGGGGTACCGCCGGCCGCGTAGCGGCGAGGGGGATGTCGTGAGGTGGGGGTACGCCCCAGAGGGAGGTACCCCCACCCGCTTGCGGGGGCGAGTCGGGCAATCGGGGCCGGCGGTGGTGCCTGTCACCTCACCATTGTCCTAGATGGCCACATCCTGGTGCGACGGTGTTCCTGCCACGCGCTTGCGGCGGCCCACTAGTGTTTCACTGATGGCGACTCTGAACCCGAGCCCGCCTGCGGCGGCGCGCTATCACGGCGATCAGGCCGTGGCGCCGGGGATGCTCGATTTCGCCGTCAACGTCCGTCACGCGCAACCGCCGGAGTGGCTGATGCGGCGGCTGGCTGCGCGGCTGTCCGACCTGGCGCGTTACCCGAGTCTGCAAGACGTGCGCCGGGCGCAAGACGCCGCCGCCGAGCGACACGGCCGAACCCGTGATGAGGTGCTGCCGCTGGCCGGGGCGGCGGAAGGGTTCGCGTTGCTGCCCAACCTGCGCCCGGCGCGGGCGGTGATCGTCGCGCCGTCGTTCACCGAGCCGGCAGTCGCGCTGACCGCGGCGGGGGTGAGCGTGCAGCATGTCGTCCTGGAGCCGCCGTTCGGCCTGGACGGTGCGAACGTGCCCGACGACGCCGACCTCGTCGTGGTTGGCAATCCGACCAACCCCACCTCGGTGTTGCACGCCCGGGAGCGGCTGCTCGGGTTGCGCCGGCCCGGCCGGATCCTGGTGGTCGACGAGGCGTTCGCCGATTCGATTCCCGGCGAGGCCGAGTCGCTGGCCCGTGACGCGCTGCCCGACGTGCTGGTGCTGCGCAGCCTGACCAAGACGTGGGCGCTGGCCGGGTTGCGGGTGGGCTACGCCCTGGGCGCGCCGGAGGTGTTGGCGCGGCTGACGTCGCGGCGCGCGCACTGGCCGGTGGGGACTTTGCAACTGACGGCCATCGCAGCCTGTTGCGGCCCAGGGGCCGTCGCCGACGCGGCGGCCGACGGGCTGCGGTTGGCGGAGTTGCGCGCGGAGATGGTCGCCGGCCTGGCAGCAGTGGGCGCCGAGGTGGTTGATGGCCGGGCCCCGTTCGTCCTGTTCCGTACGCCGGACACCGTACAGATACGAAACAGTCTGGAGCGCAAGGGGATTGCTATTCGCCGGTGCGATACATTCGTCGGCTTGGACGAGCGATATCTGCGGGCGGCGGTGCGCCCCGAATGGCCGCTCCTGATCGACGCGATCGCCGGGGTGCTGCGATGAGTGTGCGGCTGGCCGACGTGATCGAGGTGCTGGACGACGCGTACCCTCCGCGGCTTGCCCAGTCGTGGGATTCGGTCGGCCTGGTGTGCGGCGACCCCGACGATGCGCTGGACTCGGTGACCATCGCCGTCGATGCGACGCCGGCGGTCGTCGACGAAGTTCCCGAGGGGGGCCTGCTGCTGGCTCATCACCCGCTGCTGCTGCGCGGGGTCGACACCGTGGCGGCCAGCACGCCGAAGGGTGCACTCGTGCATCGCCTGATCCGAACCGGACGTTCATTGTTCACCGCACACACCAATGCCGACTCCGCCTCACCGGGCGTGTCCGACGCGCTCGCCGACGCCCTTGGCCTCACCGTCAAAGCCGTGCTTGAACCACTCGCGGCGGCAGGAGATCTCGACAAGTGGGTCGTCTACGTGCCGCGTGAGAACGCGGAAGCGGTGCAGGAGGCGGTGTTTGAGGCCGGCGCCGGCCAGATCGGCGACTATTCGCACTGCAGCTGGAGCGTCGCCGGCATCGGACAATTCCTCCCGCACGAAGGGGCCTCACCCGCCGTGGGCAGCGTCGGCAGCGTCGAGCGGGTGGCCGAAGACCGATTCGAGGTCGTCGCACCCGCGCGGGCCCGGAGCGCCGTGTTGGGGGCAATGCGCGCCGCCCACCCCTACGAGGAACCCGCGTTCGACATCTTCGCGCTGGTGCCCCCGCCCAGCGACGCCGGGCTGGGCCGCATCGGCACGCTGGCGGAACCGGAACCGCTGCGCAGCTTCGTATCCCGCGTCGCCACTGCGTTGCCGCAGACATCCTGGGGCGTGCGCGCGGCGGGCGACCCCGACAGGCTCGTGTCGCGGGTCGCCGTGTGCGGCGGCGCCGGGGACTCGCTGCTGGCCGCCGCGGCCGGGGCCGACGTGCACGCCTACGTCACGGCCGACCTGCGGCACCATCCGGCCGACGAGCATCGCCGGGCCTCCAACGTGGCCCTGATCGATGTGGCGCACTGGGCAAGCGAATTCCCCTGGTGCGAGCAGGCCGCAGGCATACTGCGGTCCCGCTTCGGAGCGGCGCTGCCCGTGCGGGTGTGCACCATCCGCACCGACCCTTGGAATCTTGGCGACGACGACGGGGGAGGCAGTCCATGAAAGCCGAGGTAGCACAGCAGCTTTCACTACTCGAGTTGTCGAAGCTGGATGCGGAACTGTCTCGTATCGCGCACCGCGCCACCCACCTGCCGCAGCAAGAGGCCTGCGAGCGGATACGGACCGAATACACCGCCGCCAGTGACCGGCTGGGCGCGGTAGGAATTGCGCTCGAGGACTTGGACGCCCAGGTGTCGCGCTTCGAGTCTGAGATCGAGGCGGTGCGGCAGCGCGAAGACCGGGACCGATCGATGCTCAAATCGGGTGCGACGGACGCCAAGCAATTGTCGGATCTCCAGCACGAGCTCGAGACCTTGGTTCGGCGTCAAACCAGCCTGGAGGATTCCCTGCTGGAGGTGATGGAGCGCCGTGAGGAGCTGCAGGCCCAGCTGCACTCCGAGCAGAAGGCGGTCGAGGCGCTGCAGACCGAGCTGACCGACGCCCAGCAGGCCCTCGATGCCGCCGTCGCCGAAATCGATGAGGCCCGCCAGCTTCATTCATCGCGACGCGACACGCTGACCGCGACGCTCGATCCCGCCCTGTCGGCCATGTATGAGCGGCAGCGCGCCGGGGGAGGGCCGGGTGCCGGGCCATTGCTCGGGCATCGGTGCGGTGCCTGCCGGATTGAGATTGGCCGCGGTGAACTGTCCCGAATCTCGGCGGCGCCCGAAGACGAGCTGGTGCGTTGTCCGGAGTGTGGCGCGATCCTGTTGCGGGTCAAGGGATTCGAGCAGTGAAAGTTGTCATCGAAGCCGACGGCGGGTCGCGCGGCAACCCCGGACCGGCCGGGTACGGCGCGGTGGTGCGCAGCGCGGACCGCTCGACCGTGCTCGCCGAAACCAAGCAGGCCATCGGTGTCGCGACCAACAACGTCGCCGAATACCGCGCGCTGATAGCGGGTTTGGACGACGCGACGAAGCTGGGCGCCACCGAGGCCGAGGTCTTCATGGACTCCAAGCTCGTGGTCGAGCAGATATCGGGGCGATGGAAGGTCAAGCACCCCGATCTGATCGACCTGCACGCGCAGGCCCGGAAGCTGGGATCGCGGTTCGACCGGATCAGCTACGCCTGGGTCCCGAGGGCCCGGAACTCGCACGCCGATCGGTTGGCGAACGAGGCGATGGACGCCGCGGCCGCCATCGATGACCCGGCGAAGGAAGACGAGGACTCTGAACCTGTGGTTACCGAGGCCACGAAAAGCGCTGCGGCCCAGGCTAAGACGTCGCCGGGGTGGACCGGCGCGCGGGGCACGCCGACCCGGTTGCTGTTGCTGCGGCACGGGCAGACGGAGTTGTCGGCGCAGCGCCGCTACTCGGGGCGCGGCAACCCGGCGCTGACCGATGCGGGGCGCGAGCAGGCCGGGGCCGCGGCGCGGTATATGGCGGAGCGCGGTGGGATCGCCGCGGTAGTCTCCTCGCCGCTGCAGCGGGCCTACGACACCGCGGCGGCGGCCGCCAAGGCGCTGGGGCTGGACGTCACCGTCGACGACGACTTGATCGAGACGGATTTCGGAGCGTGGGAGGGATTGACGTTCGCCGAAGCGGCCGAACGTGATCCGGAACTGCATCGCCGCTGGCTGCGTGACACCAGCACGACGCCGCCGGGCGGCGAAAGTTTTGACGGGGTGCTTGACCGGGTACTCAGGGTGCGCGAACGGCTCATCGAAGCCCACCGGGGCGCTACGGTGCTGGTGGTGTCTCACGTGACGCCGATCAAGATGCTGCTGCGGCTGGCGCTGGACGCCGGGCCGGGGATCCTGTACCGGCTGCATCTTGACCTGGCGTCGTTGAGCATCGCGGAGTTTTATTCCGACGGGGCGTCTTCGGTGCGGTTGGTGAACCAGACGGGCTATCTCTAGGCGGGGCGAGGGGGCATCGATGCAGCCGTCTAAACGACCGGATTGGTCTGTGGACGCTGTCCCCGCCGATATCCGGGCGCGGGTGATGCCGGCAGTGATCGACGAGTTGGCCCGCTGGGGTGTCGAGCGGTTCAACATCGAGGCCATGGCGGAACGGCACCGCCTCGATCCCGCGATGATCTACCGTTACTGGGGCGATCGGCAGCGACTCATCGTCGATGCGGCTATCGCCGATGTCGAGACGGTGAGTTCGGTGGCGGACACGGGCTCGTTGCGCGGAGACCTTTTGGCTTTGGCTCGGGCCTTGACTGATCGGCTCAATACCGAGGTCGGTCGCACTATGGTGCGGGCGGTCGTTATGGACCGTCGCGACCGTCACGACGAAGAAACGCGAATGATGTTCTGGGCAGCGCGGTTCAATGTGGTTCGGGCAGTGGTGGATCGGGCCGGGGAGCGTGGCGAGTTACGCGAGGGCGTAAACACGCTGGCTGCTGTGCTGACGATCCTGGCGCCGCTGAGTATCCGTGCCCTTTACTCCGACGAGCCTATCGACGACGGCTACTGCACGGCCATTGCCGACATGGCATGGCACGCGCTCGCCCGGAAATAGGTGCCGTCAAGCCGCAGTGAACTCGACCGGCAGCGCGGCGGGCGAGCGGAACGCCACGCCGACGACGTGCGGTACCGGGGCGCTCGGGTCGAGCCGCAGGTCCGGCAGCCGGTCGAGCAGCGCGTTGATGGCCACCATTCCCTCCATGCGCGCCAGGTGCATGCCCAGGCACAGGTGCGGCCCGCCGCCGAACGTCAGGTGCGCGATGTTCTTGCGGGTGGGGTCGAAGCGGTCCGGGTCCGGGTAGCGCGTCGGGTCCCGGTTGGCGGCCGCGACGCTGACGCTGACGTTCGTTCCCGCCGGGATGGCGACCCCGCCGAGCTCACACTCGTGGACCGCCCGGCGCACCACCGTGGTGATCGGCGGCTCCCAGCGCAACGCCTCCTCGAAGGCGCCACGGAGCGTGCTGCGATCCTCCTGCAGCTCCGCCAGCAGCGCCGGCTCGGTGAGAAGCGCGACCAGCAGGTTGCCCGAGGCGCGGTAGGTCGTCTCGACGCCGGCGGGCAGGATCAGCAGCAAGAAAGCGAAGATCTCGTCGTCGGTGAGGCGCGCGCCGTCGATCTCCGACTCCGCCAGCGTGCTGATCAGGTCGTCCCGTGGGCGACGCCGCCGTTCGGCGAGGATCTCCGCGAGGTAGGCCTTGAGCGATCTCGATGCCGCGATGCCGCAGTCCCAGTCGTAGACGACGTTGAGCAACTCGATCGACAGCCGCTGGAAGCGCACGTAATCCTCCCGCGGCAGGCCCATGATCCGGGCGATGACCTGGACCGGAAACGCGAAGGTGAACTCGCGGGCCAGCTCGGCTCGCCCGCGCGGCGCGAACCGGTCGATGAGCTCATGGACCACCACCTCCACGAGCTCGGTGCGCCAGCGTTCCAGCAGCGCGGTGCGAAACGACGGCGACACCAGGGCCCGGCTGGCGCGGTGCTCGGCTCCCTCGAGTTCGAGCAAGGTGCGGCCCATGACCGGGCCCATGATCTGGTCGTAAATCGACGACGAGAAGGTGTCGGGGTGGGTGAGCACCGTCTGGCACTCGTCGTACCCCAGCACCGTCACGCCGAGATCTCCGACCTGCCCGGCGCGGACCTCGGCGAAGGGGTTTCCCACCATCACCCGATGTCGGGACTGCGCCTCGCGCAGCCGCTCGTGCACGTTCTCGACCTGCATGAGCAGCCCGCCCTGCAGCTCGGCCGGGTCGAACTCGTCGGTTGCCGGGCTCACGAGGCCGATACCGTCGCGGTGTCCCGTCCCGACCGCAGCACGGTGCCGGGCAGGGCACCGGTGGCAGCCCCGTCGCGGCAGACCTCGACACCGCCGACCCACACGGAGGTGATCCCGTACGCGTCGGCGACCAACCGCGGCGCGCCCGACGGCAGGTCGTAGCGCGTGCGCTCGGGGCCGTGGTCGACGGTCGCCGGGTCGAACAGCACCAGGTCGGCGTGCCAGCCGGGCTCGATGCGGCCGCGTTCGGTCAGCCCGTAGAACCGGGCCGGCACGTCGGTGATCAGCCGGACGGCTTCCTCGAGCGTCACCACCCGGTGCTCGCGCACACCGCGGCCCAGCAGCGACGTCGTGTAGATCGCGCCGCACATCATGTCGAGGTGGGCGCCCGCGTCCGAGCCGCCGATCACGGCACCCGGGTGGTGCCACACCTCCGCGCGCATCTTCCAGTCAGCCGCGTCATCGCCGGTCAGCGGCGGGCTGAGCCCGGTGCGCAGCTCGTCGGCGATCACGATGTCCAGCAGGGTGTCGAAGGGCTCGCCACCGCGGGCGGCGGCGATCTCGCCGACGCTGCGGCCGGTCGCGTCGGCGTTCATGGGCGCGAACGTCTCGACGATGACCAGCCGGTCCCATTGGGCGAGGCCGCGCAGCATGCCCGCCTCCTTGGAGGCGGCGCCCTCGGCGAGGCGGCGACGCGCCTCGGGATCGGCGAGTGCGGTCAACCGTTCCGGCACCGGCAGATGCATCGTCTCCCGCCAGCCCGGTAGCCCGTCGAGCACGAAGCCGGACAGGAACGACAGCCGGATCTTCATGGCCTGCGGCAACGTGAGCGCCACCACCCGGCCACCGCGTTGGGCGGCGACCTCAGAGGCGCGCAACTGCCGCCGGTGCCCGTCCGGGTTCGCCGCCGAGACGCCCAGCAGGTTCCAATTGAGCGGTCGGTCGGCGGCGACGGACATGTCGGTGAGCAGCGCGATGTCGTCGTCGGTGAAGCCCGACAGGCAGCCGGCGATGATCGCCTCGAGCGTGGTGCCCGGATGTCCGCGCAGGCCGGCCGCCAGGGCCACCAGTTCCTCTTTCGATGCGCTGCGGGACGGCACGGGCTGGCCGGCGGCGTCGTTATGTGTGGGTGACTGCGAGGTGGACAGCCCGAGCGCACCGGCGTCCAGCGCGTCGTGGAGCACGCCGACCATCTTTTCGATCTGCTCCGGGCTCGCCTCGCCGCCGACGGCGTCGCCGCCCATCGCGGCCAGCCGCAGCGCCGAATGACCAACCAGGAAGCCGGCATTGACGGCGATGCGGCCCTCGAGGCGGCCCAGCCAGTCACCGAAGGATGCCCAGCCCCAGTCGAGGCCGGCGCGCAGCGCGTCCAGCGGCATCCCTTCCACCCGCGCCAGCATTCGGGTGAGGTAGTCGTGTTGGTCGGGCGCCGCGGGTGCCAGTGTGAAGCCGCAGTTGCCGCCGAAGACCGTGGTGACGCCATGCTGCACCGACGGGCTGGCGGTCGGGTCCCAGAACAGCTGCGCGTCGTAGTGGGTGTGCAGGTCGACGAAGCCAGGTGCGAGCGCCTGCCCTTGGGCGTCAACGGTTTTCGCGGCCAGGTCATCGGCCCGACCGACCGGGCTGACGGACACAATGCGCCCATCGCGGACGCCGACGTCGCCGTGGCGGGCGGGGGCGCCGGTGCCGTCGACGATTTCCGCATCGCGGATCAGCAGGTCGAGCATGAGGCCTCCTACGCTGTGGCTAGCCACCCGTCGTCCGGCAGCGGGTGGCGGAACAGCTGCGCCGCGTTGCCGTGGGTGATCCGGGCCGCGTCTTGCGCCGACAGGCCCGCGACATTGCGCGCCACGACCTGTTGGGTGTCGGGCCAGGTGGAGTCGGCGTGCGGGTAGTCGCTTTCGACGAGGATGCGCTCGGCCCCGATCGCGTCCAGCGCGCCGAACGCGTGCGGGTCGTCGATCGAGCAGAACCAGAAGTTGCGCCGCAGCACCTCGCTGGGCAGCAGGTCGCTCTTCCACGACCCGCCCTCGTGGCCCGAACCGGAGTGCGCCAGAACGTAATCGGCGCGATCGCCGAGCATGGCCGCCCAGCCCAATCCGCCCTCGGCCAGCGTAATGTTCAGCCGCGGAAACCGCACCGGGATGCCCGACCACAACATGTCCGCGCAGGCCACCAGGCCGTTCACCGGGAACAGCGTGGCGATGGTCTCAAATGGCGTGTCCGGGGCGGGGATTGGCGCCCACTGCGCGGAACCGGTGTGCAGGCAGACCACGGTGTCGGTCTCCTCGCACGCGGTGAAGAACGGATCCCACGCGCCGCTGTGCAGGCTCGGGATTCCGCATTGGGCGGGCAGCTCGGGGAAGCTGACCGCCTTGAAGCCGCGCGCGGCATTACGGCGGATCTCCTCGGGAGCCAGCTGCGGGTCGGCCAGCCACGGTAGCTGCAGCGGGATGATCCGGTCCGGGTAGCTGCCGGCCCACACCTCGAGGTGCCAGTCGTTCCAGGCCCGCAGGGTTGCCAAGCCCAGCTCCGGGTCGTCGCTCTTCCAGAAGACGGTGCCGGCGAACCCGGCGATCAGCGACGGGAAGTTCAGCGACGCCCAGATGCCGGCGAGGTCCATGTCGGCGATCCGGGCGTCGATATCCCAGCAGCCAGGCCGCATTTCATCAAACCGGGCGGCTTCCATGCTCCATTCGTCGCGGGGTCGCCCGATCACCGCGTTCAGGCCGATGTTGGGGTACTCCCGGCCCTCGTAAAGCCAGACCTGGCGTCCGTCGTCGGTCTCGACGACCTTGGGGGCGCCGTCGGCCAACGCGGCGGGAAGCCGGCCGACGAACATATCGGGCGGCTCAATGACATGGTCGTCGACCGAGATCACGACGTGCTGTCGCTGCCGGGGATCAGGGTCTGGCAGCAGCGCCATACCTGATGACTATCGTCAGTTTTCCGCCGGTGTCAATGCTATCTATGCAATGAATGCAAAGATCGCGTGCTGAGTGTGCGGCCTGGGCTTTGACTGTGCGTACACTTCCCGATCTGGCGGATTCTCCGCCCTCATCGCACACTCGAACAACCGCCTTTTCGGAGATAGCGGCGATATGAGGGACATCGCTGATCAGCGATGACACGATACTGGGATGCATCCCAGCGGGGACGGTAACGGCGGGCTGACCGCTGCGGCCCTGATCTGCGGTTCCTGCGGCGCGCAATCGAGCGCAACGGCCAAGTTCTGCGGGGAGTGCGGCGCGCGACTCACCCCAACCACCCAGTCGGCCGAGTACAAGCAGGTGACCGTCCTGTTCGCCGACGTCGTGCGCTCGATGGACATTGCCGCCGCACTTGGGCCTGAAAGACTCCGCGAGATCATGGCCGAGCTGGTCGATCGGGCCGCTGGGGTGGTAAAGCGCTTCGGCGGCACGTTAGACAAGTTCACCGGCGACGGGATCATGGCCGTATTCGGCGCACCGGCGGCCTTGGAGGACCACGCCGTGCGCGCTTGTCTTGCGGCGCTGAGCATCCAGGACGAGGCCGCCCGGCTGGCCGCCGAGGTCAAGGACCGCGATGGTATCGACCTGCGATTGCGGGTTGGTCTCAATTCCGGTCAGGTGATCGCCGGTGAAATCGGCTCAAGGTCGTTGGGCTACACCGCCGTCGGCGAGCCAGTCGGTATGGCCCAGCGAATGGAATCGGTGGCCCCTTCCGGCGGGGTAATGCTGAGCGCGTCCACCGCACGTCTGGTGGAAGATGCAGCCGCGCTGTCGGAGCCGGAAGCAGTGCGTATCAAGGGCACCGACTCTCCCGTTGCTGCCCGTCGGCTGCTGGCGATATCGGCACAAGCGTGGCCCATCGGTAAGTCGAACGCCGCCCTGGTAGGCCGCTCCAAAGAAATGAACCTGCTGAAGACAATTCTGGAGCGATCAATCGGCTCCACCGGGTGCGTCGCCCGTGTGGTCGGACCCCCGGGCATCGGCAAGACACGTCTGGTTCGCGAAGCGGCGGCGATCGCAACCAGTCGTGGTGTCGATGTGTTCACCGCTTTTTGCGAGTCACATGCGCGCGACGTTCCGTTTCGTGTTGTGGCGCAACTGCTTCGCACAAGTACCGGCGTCAGCGGTCTCGACGACGCGGCCGCCCGAGCACAGGTGCGTACACGCGTCCCCGACGCTACCGATGACGATCTCGCCCTCGTGTATGACCTCCTCGGTATCCGGGACCCGGATGCGCCGCTGCCGAAGATCGACCCGGACGCGATGCGGAGGCGGTTGAGTGCGTTGATCAACTCGGTATCGCGGGCCCGAACTGGGCCAGCTGTCTACGTCATCGAAGACGCGCACTGGATCGACGCGGTTAGCGAGTCTCTGCTGGGAACTTTCCTGGCCGTCATTCCGCGAACCTCGTCCATGGTTTTGATCACCTACCGCCCCGAGTACCGTGGAGCACTGGCGGACATGCCGGACGCTCAGACGATTTTGCTTGCACCCCTGAGTGATTCGTCGATCGAAGTGCTGCTGACTGAGCTCTTGGGCGCTGATCCTTCGGTCGCGGGAATCAAGGCGCTTATCGCCGGGCGGGCCGCTGGTAACCCGTTTTTTGCGGAGGAGATGGTGCGCGATTTGGCCGAGCGCGGGCTAATTGTTGGCCCACCCGGCGCCCAAGTGCTCAGCGGAGACGTCGCCGAAGTCGAGGTGCCCGCCACCCTGCAAGCGACGATCGCTGCCCGCATCGACCGGCTCGGGCCCACGGCTAAACGGACGTTGAATGCCGCGGCGGTGATCGGATCGCGATTCGATGCCGATCTATTGAGCGCCTTGGCCCACGACGCGGATGTCGTGCCATTGATGGAGGCCGAACTTGTTGAGCAGGTACGGATTTCATCGTGCACCGAGTACGCATTTCGCCATCCGCTGATTCGCACGGTGGCCTACGAGTCGCAGCTCAAATCCGACCGCGCACGGCTGCATAGGCGCGTCGCGGCCTTGATCGAAAACCGCGACCCCTCGTCGGCCGACGCAAATGCGGCGCTGATCGCTGAACATGTCGAGGCCGCCGGCGATCTGCATGCCGCCTACGCGTGGCACATGCGCGCCGGTGCATGGTCGAGGAGTCGGGACATAAGCGCTGCACGGTTGAGTTGGGACCGCGCACGCCAGGTCGCCGACGCGCTTCCTGAGGGAGATCCCAACCGGACCACAATGGGCATCGCCCCGCGAACGCTGTTGTGTGGCAGCGCGTGGCGAGTCAACGAGAGCGTCTCGGAAGCGTTCGACGAGCTGCGACAACTTTCGGCGCAAACCGGGGACGAGACCTCGCTGGTTCTCGGAATGGCCGGGTTGGCGATGGACCACATACAGCACGCTCGTGTGCGAGAGGCGTCGCGGTTGGCGTCCGAATACATGGCGCTCGTGGAATCGATCGGCGACTGGACGCTCATGGTTCGGGTGACACCCGCGGCACTGTACATAAAGTACGAAACCGGTGAGTTAGCCGACGGGATGAGGTGGTCTCAACGGGTCATCGACCTGGTCGAGGCAGACACAACCGGAGCAAGCGTCAACATGGGTTCGCCGTTGGCCGCAGCGTTGGTATCGCGCGGTGTTGCCCGACTCTGTCTGGGGCTTGACGGGTGGCGGGGGGACCTTCAACAAGCCGCGGCGGTGGCGCGCGGGACCGACCCCATGTCACACGCGGCCGTCATCGACTTCGCCTACGCGCCGGCGATCACCTGCGGTGCGCTTCCACCCGACGACGACGCCATACGCGAGATCGAGGAAGCGCTGGTGATCGCCGAGCGGACGGGTGACGACATCGCGCTGGGCAGCGCCCGCTTCGCGCTTGGTCTGGCACTCGTGTATCGCGGCGAACCTGACGCCGAGCGAGGTGTACAGCTCCTTTTGCAGGTCCGGGAGATGTGCCTGCAACAGCGGTTCCTGCTGACGGTGGTACCGCAGGTTGATGTCTATGCCGCACGCCAGCTCGCCAACCGCGGGGATCGCGATGCCGTCGTGCCGCGACTGCGAGCGGCCGCCGAGGAACTATTCGAGCGAGGACATCCCGCCTGCAGGGTGGCCACCGAGGCGTTGGTCGAGGTCCTACTGGCCCGTGGCGCGAAGGCAGACATTTCGGAAGCCCAGGCCGCAATCGCTCGATTTGCGGACTCGCCGGCAGGTGGCTTGGTGATCGGCGAGATTCTGTTGTTGCGGCTGCGCTCGCTGATGGCAAGGGCTTGCGGTGATGACATCGGGTATGGAGCATATCGGGATCGCTACCGAGAGCTGGCGACATCGCTGGGCTTCGAGGGCGATATGACGTGGGCCGAGGCGATGCCATGACTGCCTCAATGTTCGTGCCGGAGACGGCATGGCGATATGACGGACATCGCTGAGCAGCGGTGACACGATACTGAGGTGGACAACGACGGCGACGGTCGCGGCGCACTGAGTGCGGCGGGCCTCTCGTGTGGCTCGTGCGGCACCCAGTTGGGCGCGGCAGCCAAGTTCTGTAGCGAGTGCGGCACACCGGTGGCACACGACGCCCAAGTCGCGGAGTACAAGCAGGTGACCGTCCTGTTCGCCGACGTGGTGCACTCGATGGACATCGCCGCCGCGCTTGGGCCGGAACGACTCCGCGAGATCATGGCCGACCTGGTTGACCGCGCGGTGATGGTGGTGCAGCGTTACGGCGGCACGGTGGACAAGTTCACCGGCGACGGCATCATGGCCGTGTTCGGTGCGCCGGTGGCGTTGGAGGACCACGCAATCCGTGCCTGTCTGGCGGCGTTGGGCCTGCAGGAGGCGGCGCAGCGGCTTGCCATCGATGTCCGAGACCTTGACGGGGTGGACCTGCGGCTGAGGGTAGGCCTCAATTCCGGCCAGGTGATCGCCGGCGAGATCGGTTCGGGGCCATTGGGATACACCGCCATCGGTGAGCAAGTTGGCATGGCTCAGCGGATGGAGTCGGTGGCCCCACCGGGCGGGGTGGTGCTGAGCGATTCGACGGCCAAATTGGTGGGGAACGCCGTCGTCCTAAGTGAGCCTGAAGTGGTTCACATCAAAGGTGGGAACACGCTAGTCGCCAGGCGCTTACTGGCCATCGGCGAGCATCGACCGCATCGCCGCACCGAATCGAAACTCGTCGGGCGCCGCTGGGAACTCACGACCGTCAGCGGGATTCTCGAAGAGGCGATCGCCGGCTCGGGCTGCATCGTCAATATCGTGGGACCGCCGGGTATCGGCAAGAGCAGATTGGTCCGTGAGACTGCCGCGCTTGCGAGCGGTCGCGGCGTCCCGGTGCACAGCACCTACTGCGAGTCGCATGCCAGCGACATCCCGTTCCACGTGGTAGCCAGGATGCTGCGCGCGGCACTGGGAATCGACGAACTCGACGCCGACACCGCCCGCATACACGTACGTGACCAGTTCCCCGGGGCCGACCCCGAAGACCTGCTGCTGCTAGATGACCTGCTGGGAATTGGTGATTCGGCCATGCCGCTGCCGGATATCGCCCCCGACGCACGGCGCCGGCGATTGACCGCGCTGGTCAATGCCGGAGCACTGGACCGCCGCGAGGCGGCGGTGTACGTCATCGAGGACGCGCACTGGATCGATGAAATCAGCGAGTCGATGCTGTCCGAGTTCCTGGCTGTCGTGCCACAGATCCCATCGTTGGTTTTGATCACCTACCGTCCGGAATACCACGGTGCGCTCAGCCGCATTCCCGGCGCTCAGTCAATAGCGTTGCGGCCGTTGGCCGAACCGCACACCTTGGCGTTAACGGCTGAGCTACTCGGCGCTGATTCGTCGACGGGCGTACTGGCGGCGCAGATCGCCGGCCGTGCGGCCGGAAACCCGTTCTTCGTCGAGGAAATCGTGCGCGATCTGGCTGAACGTGGGGTGCTGCAAGGCCAGCCCGGCGCCTACCAACGATCTGGTGACGTCGCGGATGTCGACGTACCGGCCACCCTGCAAGCCACCATCGGCGCACGCATAGATCGCCTTGGGGCGTCGGCCAAACGGACACTGAACGCCGCGGCGGTGATCGGGGCACGATTCGACATCGATCTGCTGGTTGCACTCGTCTCCGACGTGGACGTAACGCCGCTGACCGAGGCAGAACTTGTCGGTCAGGTGAGGTTCGCGCCGAATGCCGAGTATGCGTTTCGCCATCCGCTGATCCGCACGGTTGCCTACGAGTCGCAACTCAAATCCGTTCGCGCGCAATTACATCGACGACTCGCGGCTGCGATCGAAGCGCGTGAGTCGGCGGACGAGAGCGCGGCGCTGATCGCTGAACACCTTGAGGCGGCGGGGGACTTGCATGCGGCCTTCGACTGGCACATGCGCGCCGGAACGTGGTCCGCCTTCCGCGACGTGGGCGCGGCTCGGACGAGTTGGCGGCGGGCCCGACAGGTCGCCGATCGACTGCCCCAAGACGACCATGATCGTTTGACCATGCGCATCGCCCCCCGAACGCTGTTGTGTGCGACCGCATTTCGGATGGGCGGCAGTGGTGCCGACACCGGGTTCGAGGAGCTGCGTGAGTTGTGCACCGCCGCGGCTGACCGGCAATCGCTCGCGATTGGGATGGTGGGCCTGCTGACGTGGCAAACGATGAAAGCGCACCGCCGGGAGGCGTCGGAGCTCGCCGACGAACTCGTCCAACTGCTGGAGGCAATCGGCGATCCCACATTGACGGTCGCGCTGGCCTATGCCGCAATGCTGGCCAAACACGAGACCGCCGAAATGGCAGACGTGCTGCGGCTCGCCCAGCTCGCCATCGACCTCGCCGAGGGTGATCCGACCAAAGGCAGCCTGATCTTCGAGTCTCCTTTGACGGTCGTGACCACCATGCGCGGTCTCGCCCGGTGGTGCCTGGGCATCGCCGGCTGGAAAGACGACTTCGACCAGGCCATCGCGACGGCGCGTGCGGTCCTGAATGACGCAGGGTCGCTTGGGGGCGTGATGTGGTTCACGTACGTCTACGCGATCGCGTATGGGGTGCTGTTGCCCGATGTGACAGCTCTGCGCGACACCGCGGAATTCCTCGCAATAGCAGAGCAATCGGGCGACGATCTCGCCCTCGACCTGGCTCGAGGAGTTCATGGCCTCGCCCTGGCGTACCAGGATGGCCCCGCGCGCGAACGTGGCTTCGAGTTGCTCGCCAAAGTACGAGAGCGGGCCGCGAACAACCTTTTCACCATGACCAATCTGCCGATAGCCGATGTCCATATCGCCCGGGAAAAGGCGCGGACCGGCGATATCGGCGGTGCCATCGAATTAGCTCGCACCGTCGTCGAGGACCTATTCCACTCCGGTGGGTCCATCTGGACGGCGCTGGCCACCAGTGTCCTGGTGGAGGCACTGCTGCAACGTGCCGGCGACGGCGATCTCGACGAGGCCGAGAGCGCAATCGATCAATTGGCGGGCGCGCCGACCGATCCCGGCTTAGTACTGCACGAGATCTCGCTGCTGCGACTGCGGGCGCTGCTGGCCCGCGCCCGCGGAGACGAGGCCGCCTACCGCGACCATCGTGACCGCTACCGCGCGACGGCGACGTCGCTGGGCTTCGAGGGCCACATGAGGTGGGCCGAGGCGATGCCGTGACGGCGTCTCAATATTCGTGGAGATGGCTCGGTTATATGAGGGACATCCCTGATCAGCGTTTTCCTCGGAGATCTTGCCAGCGTCAGAATTGGCCTGATAGGAGGTCTAGGTGTCTTCCCATTTGGAAGTCTGGAAACCGTCCGGACGGGAGCTGATCGCGCTGAGTGGTGAACGAGTGACCCTCGGCAAGGCCTCAACCAATGCCGTGTCGCTCGAACACGACACGACCGTGTCACGCGTACACGCGGTCCTGGAGAACTTCGGGCAAGCTTGGTCCGTGCGGGATCTAGGTAGCCGCAATGGCACCTATGTCAACGGAGAAAAGATCGCTGCCGAACGGATCCTGCGGTCTGGAGACGAATTGCGGCTCGGCGGTTCACGGTTGGTCTTCTGGATGACAAGGGATGCTGACGAAGCACCGGCTGATCAAGAAACCGAAACCGGCAAGTCCATCCTGCGACCGCCCCGCATGACCCCGCGCGAACTCGAGGTCCTCAAGGTTTTGTGTCGTCCCTTTGTCTCCGATGACCCGTTTCCTGAGCCCGCATCGGTTCGTCGGATGGCCCAGGAGCTATTCGTCACAGAGGCAGCTGTCAAGCAACATCTGCAACACCTGTACGACAAGTTCGGCATCCACACAGAGGGGGATCGCCGAGTCCGGCTGGCCAACGCGGCTATCCGGCTCGGGGCTGTCAACCGCTCCATGCTGCGTGACCGCGGTAGGCAACAGAAGTGAGCACTCGGAAAGTTCGGCGCGCGGCGAGGTGTGGCTAGGACGACCTTGTCGAGCACCCCGCCGCCGAGCATGGCGACGGCGTTGAGGACACTGCGGCGGTATTCGTCGCACGTGGAGCACGACTCGATATGGCGCACAATGCGTTTCCGCATCAGGACAGTGAACTGTTCGTCCCAGCCGGACAGCTCCGCGGCGAGCTGCGGGCATCCGTTCTGGGCAGCGCGTCGGGCCACCAACAGCGCACCCAACGAGCGTTCGATGGTGTCGCGCAGCCGCTGCAGGAGTTTCTTGGTGGAGTCGTAGCTGATGCCCAGTGTTTGTGCGAGCTCGGTTCCGGTCACGCCGCGGCGGTAGGCAAGCTCCAGCACGTGGCGGTCGCGATCGGACAATCCGCCGGCTGCCTGGGCGACCAGTTGAGCGAGCTCGTTCTGCGCCGTCAGCGTAAACGGGCCCGGGCCGGTCGCCGCGTTGTCGGGCAGCTCATCGAAGGCGGGCTCACGGCGGCGTTCGGACAGGGCACGCAGCGCGCTGCGACGGGCGATGGCATAGAGCCACGGCCTGAGCTTGTCCGCGTTACGCAGCTTCGGCAACTCTGCCGTCGCGATGCAGAAGACATCTTGCACGCAGTCGGAGGCCGCGTGGCGGTCGCGCAGTAGGCCCACGCAATAGGCGTGAAGCGGGGCGGCGTAGCGGTTGTAGATCCCGGCCAACGCCGCACGATCGCCGGCCGCCGCAGCCTGGGCGAGTTCGGAGTCGCTGACGATGTCGCTCTCCGGCAGTGTGGTCATGAAAGTCATGACTGAAATGCTCGAGGATGGTGAGTGAATTCGTAATCACCGGGAAGCCAGATTCCACTCGCGCAAGGGAAGGGTTTCCTATCTATTTGGTAAGTGGCCGGTAGGCCGGACCCGGGTAACTGGAGCAGCACACGCGCAACGACCACCGCCCCATGACCGTTACGTCGGTCACGGGGGGTGGCGTGCGTGACGATGTCACGCGGTGTCGGGGCACGGGGGACTTGCCGCCACAGCGAAAGCCGCCCCACGACCGATGTTGAATCGGTTGTGGGGCGGTTTCTTGGGTGACGATCTCAGCCGTCGCGACAGCGATTGCTAGGCCATCGTCACCGTTTGCGGGGGCAGGTCCGTCGACGTCAGCGTCGGGCGGTGGGTCCCCGTGGTGGGCACGGTGGTGTGCCTGGTGTGCGTGCCGTTGCCGCCGCCGGTGCCGTTCCCGCCACCGCCGCCGGTGCCGTTGCCGCCCTGGCCGCCGTGGGCCATGCGCAGCTCGTCGGCGGTCAGGGTGCGGATGCTCTGCCGGCGTAGGGCCAGCTTGTTGTGGTTGGTGTTCATTGTTTTCTCCTTGCTGTGATTTGTGTTGTCGCGGTCCGGGTTTGGGCCGCTCACAGGTAGGAGCAACAACCGCGCAAAAACGTGACACTTTTGCATATGATTCTTGGCGGCGCGCCTGCGGCAGCATCGACTGCACCGGGACGCGAGCGGAAAGCGTGGCGACTTAGTTGGCGCTGCCGGGGGCCGTGGGACGAGGCGCCCGCGCCATTTGGCTCGCGTAGTGGCGATCAAGGAAGCTCAGCAGGATGAGTTCGTGGGTGCGGGCGGCCGAGCGCAGCAGCCGGACGGCGTTCAGGTGGCTGAAGCTGTGCAGCAGCTGCGGATACGACTGGGTCAGCTCACCGCGCCTCGAACGGTCCGCCAGCTCGGAGAGCAAGGGCACCATCTTTTCGGAGCGCTGCCTAAACGCCAGGCGTGCGGGTTCGTAGCGGGTGCTCCTTGGTGTCATCGAGCAACGCGGTGACTTCGGCGCGCTCGCGGCGCCAGCGCTGCCCGATGCCGGGATCCAGGTTGGGTGCGTTGGGGTATTCGGGCCGGTAGCCGGCGGCGCCGCTCTTGGCCCAGTTGCGGCGCTCCTGTATGTCCAGTCCGGCATCGGCCAGGAGGCGGTCGATGGCGTAAAGGCAGAGCCGCCAGCGGGCGTCAGGAGCGTCTTCGCCCTCCAGCATGCCCAGCACTTGCAGCACGGCCTCGCTGTCGGCGGCGTGGATCTGCTCGGCCAGTTCGATGCCGGCGTCGCCGCCGTACCGTTCGATCTCGCGGTGGTACGTGTCGGTCGCGACCTTCCAAATCGTCCCGTCGCCGAGGTGTGCGGCCAGCGCATCCGTCAGCGCCGGTAAGGCGTGGTCGCGCAGGGCGCCCGGGTCGCCGTGTAGCCGGAGCCGCAGATGATGTTCGGGGTCGGCATAACGCAGGAAGAACCAATGGTCGACGACACCGCTGTCTCGCAGCTGGCCGATGACGGGTCCGACGGTGTCGGTGAGGATGCGATCGGCGGACGCGGTGCCGGTGTAAACCTTGAGGTAGAGCCACTGGCTGCCGGGGGAGAAGGTCCGTCGCACCGCGGGTGGGATCCGGAACTCGGGGGCCGGTGCCGGTTCGCCACGGCGGATGAACGGCACGATGAGTTCGTGGGCGAATCGGCCCTGCGGCCCAGTGGCGACCCCGGTGGGCAGGACCTCCTCGATGATCGTGTCGGTCCGCCCGCGCAGCACCTTGGCGGCCGCGGCGGTCAGAGCGGGGCTGGCCGTGTCGACGTACAGGCGGTTGTCGCCGTCAGCGATGAGCAGCTCCCCGGGGAGCCCCCGCTCGCGAATCAGGGCGGCCCATCCGGCCACCGCGTCGGGTCCGGTGACTTGGGAGATCTCGGACGCCGAAAGCCGCCAGCGGGCCCGGGCCAACACCAGGCGCCCGGAGGTAACCCGAGGCAACGTCGGCGCGCCTGACAGGGCACCCCAATCCCACGCAAGCCCGCCGGCCACTCCGTCGCTTTGCAGCGCCGCGAGGAACCGGTAAACCCCGAAGCCGCGCCACGCCGGATTGTGCGCGGTGGTCAGCCGCGGCCTGACTTCGGCGTCCAGCCGCGGGCTGTAGAGGATGACGCGGTCACCGTCAAGACGCACGGTCAGCTCATCGACACTGAGCTGACGATCCGCGGGCGCGCCCGAACGCCCCAATAGGACCAGTTCGTAATCGCGCAGCACCGGCCGGGCCAAGACATTGCCGACGCGTCCTTCCGGCAAGTGGATGATCTCGGCGAACACCACGCCGGGCGAATGGGCCTCCTCGGCGCGCAGTTGGGTCCGTACCGCGTCGTGGACTCGCGCATCGCCGTGACAGAACCGCCCGAGCAGCTCTGCGCCCGAAGGCCCGTGAACGCCGTCGATCTCGACACCGTCCTCGAGCAGGTTGGCGTTGACTGCGAGGGCGTCGGGCAACGGCAACCGTGACGGCGAACCAAATTGAGCGGCCTCAAGTCGAGCGACCGTGGCGGCGTCGAGCTCAAGGCTCGCAGCGCCGCCCTCGCGGGTGCGCATCAGCAGATCGAGCAGGACCGCGTCGCGCGCGGTGAACGCGTACTGCGGGGCTTGGCCACCTAGGAGGCCACCTAAGTCCATGCCGGCCAGCAGCGGCGACTCGTCGGCCGCCGGGTGCGTCGACGCGTCGAATCCGATGCCCATCTCCTCGTCGAGCGCCTCCATCAGGGCAACCTCGCGGTCCTCGTAGCGCGCCGCGAACTGCTGTTTGAATCGACTCAGCGCCGGATCCTCGCCACGCGTGGACAACCGGTGTAGCAGTTGCACCCCCTCGGTGAGTAGCCGCATCGTGTCAGATCCCAGGGTCAGACCCGACCCGGTGCGGTGCAGGTCGACTTGGATCAGCCGGGCGTCGTCACCTTCGCCGGCCAGCTCGAGCAGCGTTGCGGCCGCGTCACTGTAGGCCTCGGGCGGATTGCCGAGCCCGGCAGCGTCCAGACGGGCGAGCTCGTCGGACACCCGCCGCAACGCCTCCGACGTCGCGGTGAAGTCCTGCCCGCTCAGGGACGACATCAGCTGCGTCAGCGGTTCCGGACCCGTCACCGCGGGCTCGGCCACCGGCGTCAGGACCTTGGCCTCGATCAGGGCATCGACGTACTCGCGGGCCTCGTCGCGCTCGACCCCCGTCTGTGCGGCCACGGCCTCGACGACCCCGTCAACAACGCAGCCACCGGCTGCCGCGTCCAACGCACACCGCAACGGCGCGTCGTCCTCGATCACGACCAAATGATGCGTGCGGCGGCCCTCTCGAAGCCGGCTTTCGATGAGCCGCATCGCCCCCGCCGCGTGGTAGCGGCTGGAGTTGGGCTCCACCATCATCGCCGGCCGCGTCGACGGATCCGCCAGCAGCCGCTCCACCAGCGCCGCCAGCACCTCGGTGTCGGGTCGGCTGTGCCGGCTGACCCCCTCCGGACCGTCGACCACCAGCGCGGTCGCGTCGCTCACCATTCCCAGCGAGCAGCCTGCGAACAGTCCGAACGGGGTCGAGCGGGTGCACATACGCGTCAGATACGCGGTAACCGAGGCGACCACTCGGTCGTCCGGATCGCCGGCGGCCAAGCGGCGCATCAGCCCGGGTGAGGCGAGGTGCAGCGCCTCACGAACCTCCGGCCGCGCGACGAGGCTGCGCCAGTACGTGGAATCGGCGCGCAGGCGATCCAATTCCTCCAATGGCAGCAACGGCGCACGCATCACGAAAAAGCCACTCGCCGTCAGCCCGGACGTCCCGGACGTCCCGGCCGTCGATGAAGCATCCATTTCCAGCTCCTACCGTGTGTTGCCGACGAGTTGTCCGGCTACGAGTTGTGCGTAATGACCACCTGCGGCCACGAGGTCGCGGTGGCAGCCCGCCTCGACGACCCGGCCCGCGTCCATCACCACGATGTGGTCCGCGTCGATCACGGTGGCGAGTCGATGCGCGATCACGATGACGGTGCATCCGAGCCGGGCGATGTTGGCGTGGACCTTGGCCTCGGTGACCGTGTCGAGATTGCTGGTGGCCTCGTCGAGCAGCAAGATCCGTGGCCGCGGGGCGAGCGCGCGCGCCAGGGCAAGCCGTTGACGTTGACCACCCGACAGTGAGGCGCCCGCGTCGACGAGGGGGGTTTCGAACCCCATCGGCATCGCGCGGATGTCCTCGGCGACCCCGGCCAGCTCTGCTGCGGACTCGAGCCGTTCCAGCGGCAGACTGGGGTTGCCCAGCACCAGGTTGTCGCGAATCGACAGCCCGAAGATGTAGGGGTCCTGGGTGACCACCCCGATTTGAGAGCGCACGCTGCGCGGGTGCAGGGTGGCAAGGTCCATACCGTCGAGCAGGACACGACCCTCCGACGGCGAGTAGAGACCCAGTAGCAGCCGGCCCAGCGTGGATTTGCCCGAGCCGGAACGCCCAACGATGGCCAGGACCTGTCCGGGCTGCACCTCGAGGTCGGCGCCATCGACGACTGGTGGGCCGTGGGGGTGGTAGCGGAAGGTGAGCCGTTCGGCGCGTACCGATCCGGTGAGTTCGGGCGCATGCCGTAGCTCGCGCCCGGCGGTTTCTGTGGGGGTGTTGAACACGTCGTCAAGGCGGGCGAGGTAGCTGCCGAGCAGCTGCACCTGCAGGGCGGTGGCGACCAAGATGCCCAGTGGCTCAAGGAATCCGGTCGCCAGCGCGGCCAGGGCAAGCATGGTGCCCAGCGAGAGGTGCCCGCTGGACGTCAGGTTGGCGCCAACCAGCAGCACCGCGATCGGGGACAACAGTGCCAGCCCGTGGATTGCGGTCCCCACCAGGGCCTCAAGGCGCCCGCGGCGCAGCGAGACGTTCAGTTCGGCAATGAACAAGTTGGTCCAGTGCGACACCGCGCGACGCTCTGCGCCGGCGGCCTTGAGCGTCTCGACGGCGGAGAACATCTCGTAGGCATAGGACTGAGAGCGGGCTTCGGTGGCCAGTGCCTCGCCCATTAGGTGCTGGTTGCGGCGGCGCGCCGCCAGCAGAACCGCGACCTGGGCGGCACCCAGCGCGGAGACGAGAACTCCCAGCGTCGGCGACAGGGCGAATATGACAACCAGATACAGGGTGGCCAGCGCGCCGTCGAGGAGCGCGGAGATGGTGCCCGTGGTCAGGATCTCGCGGACCGTCGCATTGCTGCGCAATCGCATCATCAGGTCCCCCGACGAGCGCTTCAGGAAGAACCCGTACGGCAGGTCCACCAGGTGCTCGAGGAAGTCGAGCGTCATGTCGACGTCCAACCGGCTGCGCAGCCGCAACAGCAAATGCGCCCGCAGATACGTCGCGAGCACCGAATAGCCGATCAGCGCAGCCATCACCGCGGCCAGCACTTTCAGCAAGTGCCCGTCGTTGTTGGGCACAACCCGATCGACAATCACGCCGGTCAGCACCGGCACCGCCAGCGCCATCACCCGCACCACCACCGAAGTGGCCAGCACCCTGCCGATTCCGCTCGATCGGGCCAGCAGCTTGCGCGCGTGATGCAGCGCGCCGGGGGCCGCCCGCCCGCCTGGCGCAAAGGTGTCGGCGGGCTCCAGCATGACCGCGACGCCGCTGTAGAGATCGTTGACCGCGGCCCAGCTGAGTCGGTAGCGGCCGGCGGCCGGATCGACAATCGTCACACCACGCCGTGACGTGGACTCGAGGACGACGAAATGCGCTGCACCCCAATGTAATACGGTGCCGCGAGGCAGGGCCCGCAGATCATCGAGTTCAGTGGCCACCCCGCGGGCCCGCAAGCCGAAGGAGGATGCGGCTTCGGCAAGCCGCAGCGCATCGACACCGTCGCGCCCGGTCCCGGTGGCCTCGTGCATCTCGGCGAGCGAAACGTGGCGACCGTGATAGGCGAGCGCCATGGCAAGCGCCGCGGCACCGCAGTCGGCCATCTCGGCTTGCGCGATATGCGGGATCGCGCGCCTCGTAAACCTCACCGGCCACCTCATCGGAGCCTCGGCAATAACACGCTGATCAGTCGCTGCCGTCCCTTCGGAACAACAAGTTCGCCGGCCGGTGCCGAAGCGGGCCGCTCCAACCGGGCCCTCACCTCGGTCGCAGTCACCTCGACGACGACCGCGCCCTGCGTTGTGCCGGAAGCATCCCGAAACTGCGCGGCGGTGCCCTGGGCGGGCGGCGTCCCGCTGCCAGGGATCGCGGTCACCGACGTGCCATCCGTGACGGCTGGCAGCGCCTCAGTCTGTGCAACGCTGACTGTGCCGGCGGCCACGGCGCCCGCTGCCAACAGCACACCGAGTGCGACAAGTCCTGCGTCGACCCAGCCGTGCTGCTTGATCAGTTCGCCGGGACGGGTCGCCGCGGACTGGCGGTCGCGCCACCGTTCACGAAACACCGACTCATAACGGATCTCGCCATCGTCGCTGTTTCGGTCGGTTTTCATTCGTCTCTCCTAGGTGGCGGTCGGTCGGGTCAGGGCCGTTCTCACGGGTAGGAGGACTAACAGTGCGAAACGGTGACACATTTTGACGGTGCGGGTCGGCTGCTTGGTCGGGTTGAGCACCAGGACGTTGTCTTCTGGGCGGTGCTTGCCGGGACCGAACTCGTCCGCGCCGTCGCAGACGGCGGCCGGGGCGCCGCGACGGACGCAGATCGGCGTGATCGGCCCCGGTCGGTAAATCAAGTATTCCGTTACCCATGACAGCCGGTCGGCATGGCGTGATGATCAGAGGATGACCGATACGGCCGGGACAGACCGACCGATGCCTGATGTCGACGTCGTCGTAGTAGGCGCAGGAATTGCGGGCCTTTATCTTGCCTATCGCCTCAGCCGCGCCGGATACGGATTGCGCGTATTCGAAGCGGGCGACGACATCGGCGGCACGTGGTACTGGAACCGGTATCCGGGTGCCCGGGTCGACGTGCCCAGCGTCGACTACATGTACAGCTTCGATCTCGATTGGCAGCGGGACTGGCAATGGTCGGAGAAGTACGCGACCCAGCCGGAGATCCTGCGCTACTTGAACTATGTCGCCGACAAGCACGACCTGCGGCGCCACATCACCTTCTCCACGCGAGTAAACCAGGCACGCTGGGTCGACGATGCTTCGCTATGGCACGTCACCACCGATCTCGGGGAGGAGGTCACCTCCCGTTTCGTCGTGATGGCCACGGGCTGTCTGTCCATGCCCAAGCAGGCCGAGATCGACGGACTCAAGCGGTTCGCCGGTGAGGTCTACTTCACCAGCAGCTGGCCGCACGAGCCGATTGACTTCACGGACAAGCGGGTGGCGGTGATCGGCACCGGTTCCTCTGGGGTTCAAGCGATTCCCGTCATCGCCCAGCAAGCGCGACAGTTGGTGGTGTTTCAGCGCACCCCTAATTTCTCGATCCCGGCGCGCAATGGCCCGTTGCCGCCCGAGAAGCTCACACAACTGACGAATGAGGTGGAATACCGCGCGACGGCGAAGGTCTCGCCCGCCGGTATTCCGATGGAGCGCAGCATCACCCCGACACTCAGCGTCTCGGAGACTGAACGCCAACAACGCTATGAGCGCGCCTGGGAGGGCGGCTTGTTGTTCGAAGCAGTCAACGTTTTCGCCGATGTGCTGAGCAATCCCGCAGCCAACCACGAGTTCGCCGAGTTCTTTCGGAACAAAATCCGCTCCATCGTTGACGATCCGCAGACGGCGGCCGATCTATGTCCAACCGATCATCCCTTCGCGACCAAACGGCCGTGCCTCGACTCAAACTATTACGCCACCTACAACCTGCCGCACGTGCGCCTCGTCAACGTCCGCAAACATCCGATCCGACAGGTCACAGAAACGGGCATCGATACCGCCGACGAGTCGTTCACCCTGGACGCGATCGTCTTCGCCACCGGCTTCGACGCCCTGACCGGTGCGATAACGGCCGTCGACATCCGGGGCCGTAACGACCTGGCGCTGAAGGACAAATGGGCGAACGGGCCGCAGACCTACCTCGGGCTGGGCACGGCCGGCTTTCCAAACCTGTTTTTCATCACCGGTCCCGGGAGTCCCTCGGTGCTGTCGAACATGATCGTTTCGATCGAACAGCACGTGGACTGGGTGCTCGACCGCCTCGGTCACCTGAGCGCATGCGGCTTCGAGGTCATCGAGCCCACCGAAATGGCCGAAGACGGGTGGACGCAACACGTCAACGACTGCGCCGACATCACCCTCTACCCGGCGGCGAACTCGTGGTACATGGGCGCCAACGTGCCGGGCAAGCCGCGGGTCTTTCTGCCCTACTGTGGCGGTTTCGACTTCTACCGCGCCGGCTGCGACGAGGTGGTCGCCCGCGATTATCTGGGGTTCAGGCTGTCTGGTCCCAACGGGTCGCGTTGCAACGACGGAGTGGTGCGCCGGTTGCAGCCGGACGTCGAGATGGTCCTCAACGCGGTGGCGGCGCTGGATCTGCCGCCGATCGAATCAATGGCGGTGCACGACGCCCGCGCCTTCTACGGGCAGATGTCAATGACTCGACCGCCGGGTCCAGACGTCGGCGAGATCGTCGACGGCGTCCTGCCCGGCGCCGCAGGCGATCTGGCGTACCGGCTATACCGGCCGCCGACCCCGGGCCCGCACCCGATCGTCGTGTACTTCCATGGCGGCGGTTACGTGCTGGGTGACGCGATCTCGGATGATCCGCTGTGCCGGGACCTTTGCGTGCGCAGCGACGCGATCGTCGTCTCGGCGGACTACCGCCACGCGCCCGAGCACCGATTCCCCGCGGCGGTCGATGACGGCATGGCCGCGGTGCAATGGGTCGCCGACCACGCCCAGGCGCTCGGCGGCAGACCGGGGCAGCTCGCGGTGTGCGGCTGGAGTGCGGGCGGTGGGATCGCGGCGGTGGTATGCCAGCTGGCGCGGGACACGGGCGGACCGAACATCGTCGGGCAGGTGTTGTTGACGCCGTGCGCGGCCGGCGACACGACACGACCGTCCTTCTCCGAGAATGCGGACGGCTATGGCCTCACGACGCCGCTGGTCCGGTGGTTCTACGACCACTACATCGACGCGGCGGACCGAAGCGATCCCCGCTTCGCGCCGTTATGTGCCGACGAACTGTCCGGGCTGCCGCCGGCGATCGTGGTGACGGCGGAGTTCGATCCCGTGCGCGACGACGGTGAGGCTTACGCCGCCGCGCTCGCTGTGGCGGGCGTCCCGACGGAGTATGTCTGTGCCCGCGGCCACACCCACCTGTCGGTGTCGATGGTCGACGTGGTCATCTCCGGTGCACCGGTGCGCGCGCGGATGGCGGATGCGCTGCGCCGGTTCTTTGTGGCGGCGCGCACGCCCGAACCCGCCTCGTGAGGTTCTAGGAGCGCATACGACCAATCGACCCTGCCGGGTCAAGGCGCAAGACCGGCGCCGTAGCATCCCTATATGAGAAGGACTTTCGTCGCTACATTCGCGGTCGGGTTGATCGTCGCATTGTTCGGTCTGATCTGGGCCCTCCAGGGGTTCGGAGTGCTTGGGGGTAGCCCGATGAGCAACACCACGACCTGGTCCATCATTGGTCCGATCACGGTGCTGATCGGCATCGTGATCGCGGTATTCAGTTGGCGGAAACTCTCGTCGAAATAGCGCTTCACGTCTCCGCCACGGTGAAGTCCACCGTGTGCCAGCCGGTGGCGCCGTCGGGGACGCTACCAACCTGATCTGCAGTTTGGACAGCTCCGGTGTTGTCGGTGGCGCGCACGGTGATGGTGTGTTTCCCAGGGCTTTTCGCCTGCCAGGGGAAGCTCCACAACCGCCACGTCTCGTTGGAATAGCTCGCTCCCTGTTCAGTGGGCTGCCATGCGCCATCGTCGATGCGGACCTCCACGGCCCGCACGCCACGATTCTGTGCCCACGCGACACCGCCAAACACCACGGGCCCCATCGGCACCTTCTGACCACCCTTCGGCACGTCGATCCGCGACTCGGTCTTGATGGGTGCGCGCGGTGCCCAGCCCTGCCGCGTCCAGTACGCCTTTGCTCTGTCGAAGCGGGTCAGCTCCATCTCGACGACCCACTTGGTGGCCGACACGTACCCGTAGAGCCCGGGTACTACCAGCCGGGCCGGGTAGCCATGCTCGATCGGCAGCGGCTGACCGTTGAGGCCGACCGCCAGGAGCGCGTCGCGGCCATCGGTGAGCGCCTCCACTGGCGTGCCGGCGGTGAACCCGTCGATCGACGTCGAGAGCACCATATCGGCGTCCGCGTGCACACCGGCCACCGCCAGCAGATCAGCCAACCGGTAGCCCGTCCAGACGCCCGTCGAAATCAGTCCGCCTCCAACGGGATTCGACACGCAGGTTAGCGTCGTCACCATTTCGACGACGTCGAATTTGGCGAGGTCGTCGACGCTGTAGGTGGCTTCGCGGTCCACCATGCCGTGGATGTGCAGCCGCCAGTCGTCGTGGCTGAGTTGGGGAACAACTAGTGCGGTGTCCACCCGGTAAAAGTCAGCGCTGGCGGTGATAAAGCTTGGTAGCGCAACGCCGTTCGGTTGCACGTCAGCAGGTATTGGTGGCGCCGGTGTGCGCGGTCGGGGAAGCGCGAAGCTGGTGCGGTCGGCGGCCACCGAATGCACCAGCCGCGTGATGACCGCACCCACCACGCCACTCACTACTCCGAATCCGAGCAGTCCGAACATGACCAACCTGCGCCTGCCGGCATCCGGCTCGTCGTGGTCGGCTCTGTCTTCCGGGTCTTCCGCGCCGCGCCAGATCCGACGGGTGAGCAAGCGTAGGGTCGCCACGCCGCAGGCGGCGCCCGCGACGGTGGGGATCGTGTCGAGCGCCGTCGCACCCTGCCGCGACAACACTGCGATGCATCCGAGGACGCCCGCAGCGGCGATCACGGCGCTGCCGAGCGGGCGGCGCTGAGTCTCGAGGGTCCCGGCGATTGCGGCGATCGTCGCGATCACCACGAGCACGACGACGGCCAGGAAGAATTTGTCCAGAGAGCCCAGGGTCTGAATCGCCCACTCTTTGATGGGCCCCGGTGTCAGGTCGACGGCCACCGAGCCGATCGCAGTGCGCGCATCGGCCCGCGCACCGAACGGGATGCCCACCAGCTGGGCGATCCCGAGCGAGACGGACGCCGCGGCGACCCCGGCGATCATCCGCTCATTGGACGGGGCGACAGCCATCGGAGCTACTGTACTCGCGCGTTCCCCTCAACGAACGCAAACACTTTGCCGTGCAGGCGAACCGGCGGCGTCGGTGGGCCGAGGCGATGCCATGACGGCGGTGAGTCCGGAGGCCTGCCCAGCTTGTCTCGAAACAGGCGAGAAAGAGTCACGCGGCC